>JAEWJZ010000008.1 GCA_023386315.1 Bacillota bacterium
GCCCTTATACGGCTCAGGTCTTCTCTTATCTCTGATTTCAGCAGCGTACTGGCCAACTTTTTCTTTATCAATACCTCTAACGAAGATGATGTTCTGACCTTCCATGGTAGCTTCAATACCTTCTGGATCTTCCATTTCTACCGGATGAGAATAGCCAAGGGAAAGAACAAGCTTATTACCCTGCTTCTGAGCTCTGTAACCAACACCGTTGATTTCAAGCTTTTTCTCATATCCTGCAGTAACACCAACGATCATGTTGTTGACTAAGGTTCTTGTAAGACCGTGTAAAGATTTCATCTTCTTTAAATCGTTTGGTCTTGTTACAACGATATGACCATCTTCTTCTTTGATTGTCATCTCTGTAGGTAATACTCTCTCAAGAGTTCCCTTAGGACCTTTTACAGTCACTTTATTATTTTCTGCAATTTCAACAGTTACTCCTGCTGGAATAGCGATAGGCATTCTTCCTATACGTGACATGCCGTCTACCTCCTTAAATTTTCGGAGGGAATCTGTGCGTTCCCTCTGTTTTCAGATGCATTGAGCACTTGGCGTCTGTTTTTTAGACGCTTACGTGCGAAAGCACTCCTCGACACTCAGCGTGCCCCGCTCTATCGGGTATAGCGAGGTTTTCCACGAGCTTAGTGACGATGGAGTTTCCTCTTTGTTAGTTACCAAACAAATGCAAGTACTTCTCCGCCAACGCCCTGAGTGCGTGCTTCCTTATCGGTAATTACGCCCTGGTTTGTGGAAATGATTGCAGTTCCAAGACCGCCCAGTACTCTTGGCATTTCTTCCTTGCTTGCATATACACGTAAGCCAGGTTTGGAAATTCTCTTGATACCTGTGATGATTTTTTCGTTTTTATCTTTACCGTATTTTAATGTGATCCGGATTGTCTGGAACGCACCGTCTTCTACGATATCATATTTCTTAATGTATCCCTCTTTAACAAGGATATCAGCAATAGCTAATTTCATCTTGGATGAAGGTACATCTACTGTATCATGTTTTGCAGTATTTGCATTACGGATTCTTGTAAGCATATCTGCGATTGGATCGCTCATTGTCATTTTGAAATTGCCTCCTTCCTTATTTTACCAGCTTGCTTTTTTAACGCCTGGGATCTGACCCTTATATGCTAATTCACGGAAGCAGATTCTGCAGATTCCGTATTTTCTTAAATAAGCATGCGGACGACCGCAGATTCTGCAACGATTGTATTCTCTTGTGGAGAATTTAGCAGGTCTCTGCTGTTTGATCTTCATTGAAGTCTTAGCCATGGATTAATTCCTCCTACTATTTTGCAAATGGCATGTTGAATAATGTCAAAAGTTCACGGGCTTCTTCGTCTGTCTTAGCGGTAGTAACAAATATAATGTCCATACCTCTTACCTTGTCAACTTTATCGTATTCAATTTCAGGGAAAATAAGCTGCTCTTTGATACCAAGTGCATAGTTTCCTCTGCCATCAAATGCGTTAGGATTTACACCTCTAAAGTCACGTACACGTGGAAGTGCAAGGTTGATCAGACGATCAGCAAACTCATACATTCTCTGTCCGCGTAAGGTAACTTTACATCCGATTGGCATACCTTCTCTAAGTTTAAAGTTAGCAACTGACTTTTTAGCTTTTGTTAAAACTGCCTTCTGACCGGAGATGATTTCTAAATCTCTTACTGCAGAGTCTAAAATCTTGGCATTTTCCTTTGCTTCACCAATACCCATATTGATGACAATCTTATCTAACTTCGGTACTTCCATGATGTTCTTATATCCAAATTTCTTGATCATAGCTTCTACGATCTCTGACTGGTACGTATCTTTTAATCTAGCCAATTTTTATTCCTCCTCTCCGAATTAATCAATTACTTTTCCGGTTGCTTTCGCAACACGGACTTTTTTGCCGTCTTTTACTTCAAAGCCGACTCTGGTTGCTTTTCCGTCAACAACAAGCATTACATTGGAGATATCAAGTGCAGCTTCTTTCTGTACGATACCGCCCTGTGGGTTTCCAGCGCCTGGTTTCACATGCTTTGTAATCATGTTAACGCCTTCTACTACCACTCTGTTATTCTTCGTATCTACATGAAGAACTTTACCCTGTTTGTCTCTATCTTTTCCTGCGATAACCTTTACAAGGTCATCTCTTTTAATTTTATGCACAGTCCGACACCTCCTTATAATACTTCTGGAGCTAAGGAAACAATTTTCATGAACTGTTTCTCTCTTAACTCTCTGGCAACCGGTCCAAAGATACGTGTTCCTTTTGGAGTCTTGTCATCTTTGATAATTACGGCAGCATTCTCATCGAACTTGATATATGATCCGTCTTTACGGCGTGCGCCCTTTACAGAACGTACAACAACGGCTTTCACAACGTCGCCTTTCTTCACAACACCGCCAGGTGTTGCATCTTTTACGCTGGCAACGATAACATCACCAATATTAGCATATCTTCTTGTAGATCCGCCCATAACACGGATACAAAGAAGCTCTTTTGCACCGGTATTGTCGGCAACCCTTAATCTGGTTTCCTGCTGAATCATGCCTGTTACTCCTTCCTGGAAATAAATTATTTCGCTCTTTCGATAATTTCCACAAGTCTCCATCTCTTGTCTTTGGACAGCGGTCTTGTTTCCATAACTTTTACTGTATCGCCCATGTTGCAGTCATTCTTCTCATCATGTGCTTTTAATTTATACGTTCTTTTTACGATCTTGCCGTATAAAGGATGTTCTACATGGTCTTCAATCGCTACAACAATGGTCTTATCCATCTTGTTGCTAACAACCTTACCAGTACGGGTTTTTCTAAGATTTCTTTCCACGTTCTGTATTCTCCTTTCGAGTTTTGGCCTTTCATGGCCCCAATCTATAAGTTAACACACACTCGTGTGTGTCATGCTTTTTTAATAAGCTGCAACTTAAGCTAATTTAGCCTTCTCAGTTATAACAGTCTGAATTCTGGCAATGTTTTTGCGAACCTCTTTGATACGGCTTGTGTTATCAAGCTGGTTGGTTGCATTCTGGAATCTTAAGTTGAAAAGTTCTTTCTTTGCAGCTACTAATTCTACATTCAGCTCGGCAACTGATTTTCCTTTTAATTCTTCAACATATTTATTCATTTTCACTGTCATTCACCGCCTTCTAAATCTGCTTTAGCAGCAATTTTACATCTGCATGGTAACTTGTGCATAGCAAGACGTAAAGCTTCACGTGCTGTTTCTTCAGGTACTCCAGCGATTTCGAATAATACACGACCTGGTTTTACTACTGCTACCCAGTATTCCAGAGCGCCCTTACCGGAACCCATTCGGGTTTCTGCTGGCTTTGCTGTTACAGGCTTATCCGGGAAAATCTTGATCCAGACTTTACCGCCACGCTTAATATAACGGGTCATGGCAACACGGGCTGCCTCGATCTGATTTGATTTGATCCAACATGGGTCTAAAGCGACTAAACCGAACTCACCACTGCTGATTGTATTGCCTCTTAAAGCTTTACCAGCCATGCTTCCACGGAACTGTTTACGACGCTTAACTCTCTTAGGCATTAACATTATTTATCGCTCCCTTCCTTTTTTCCTTTAGTTGGAAGTACTTCGCCATTGTAGATCCATACCTTCACACCGATCTTACCGAAGGTAGTATCTGCCTCTGCGAAACCATAGTCAATATCTGCTCTGAGTGTCTGTAACGGAATGGTTCCTTCGCTGTAGAACTCAGTACGAGCCATATCAGCGCCGCCAAGACGTCCTGCAACTGCAGTCTTAATTCCTTTGATACCTGACTTCATGGAACGTCCCATGGTAGACTTCATAGCACGACGGAAGGATACACGATTCTCTAACTGCTGTGCGATGGACTCAGCAACTAACTGAGCGTCTTTGTCTGGTCTTTTGATTTCTTTGATATCAACAAATAATTTTTTATCTGTAAGCTTCTGAACTTCTGCTTTGATTTTTTCAATCTCAGCTCCACCCTTACCGATTACTACACCAGGTTTTGCTGTGTGAATAACAACTTTAACGCGGTCAGATGCACGTTCAATTTCAATATTAGAAATGCCGGCGCTGTATAATTTCTTCTTCAGGAATTTTCTGATCGCATAGTCTTCTACTAAGTTGTCTGCGAAATCAGCTTCAGCATACCATTTTGAGTCCCAGTCTTTAATAACACCGACTCTTAAGCCGTGTGGATTAACTTTCTGTCCCATTATTTGCCTCCTTATCTTTCATTAAGCACGATGGTGATGTGGCTCATTCTCTTTTCGATTCTGTAAGCGCGGCCCTGTGCTCTTGGTTTTACTCTCTTCATTGTCGGTCCCTTGTTTGCAAAACACTCTTCTACATAAAGTTTTGCCGGGTCCATACCGTTATTGTTCTCAGCATTTGCAATTGCTGATTTTAATAACTTCTCTATTAAAGTAGAAGCATATCTGGGATTGTAAGTTACAATACCAAGTGCTGAAACAGCATCTTTGCCTCTGATGGCATCTAATACAAAGCATGCCTTCTGAACCGAAACCCTAGCATAGGATAACTTTGCTGACGGTCTTGTGTCCTTCTGGGCATTTCTCTCTCTCTTAATCTGGCTTCTATGTCCCTTAGCCATTGGTGAATCCTCCTTTCAACTTTAACGCCCTTTGGGAATCCTCAAATAAGAATACCCGGAGGGTGTCTGCTTCTCTATTACTTACGACCTGATTTCTTCTCGTCTTTTCCATGTCCTCTGTAAGTTCTGGTAGCAACGAATTCACCCAGTTTATGTCCAACCATATCCTCTGTAACATATACCGGAACGTGTTTTCTGCCATCATGAACTGCAATTGTATGTCCAACCATCTGCGGGAAGATTGTAGAACGGCGAGACCAAGTCTTAATTACCTGCTTCTGTCCTGCTGCGTTCATAGCATCTACTTTTTTCAGTAAATGAGCATCTGCAAATGGTCCTTTTTTAAGTGAGCGAGCCATAGGTTCTAACCTCCTTCAATTATTTAACGGTCTTTCCATCTCTTCTTCTAACGATTAATCTGTTAGACTGCTTGTTTTTCTTTCTGGTCTTTAAGCCAAGTGCCGGTTTGCCCCATGGTGTAGATGGACCTGGACGTCCGATACCAGTCTTACCTTCACCACCACCGTGTGGATGGTCATTGGGGTTCATAACAGAACCGCGAACGGTAGGACGGAATCCCATGTGACGTTTTCTACCAGCTTTACCGATATTGATCAGGTTATGATCGCCGTTTCCAACAACACCGATCGTAGCTCTGCAGTTGATCGGAACCATTCTCATCTCGCCGGAAGGTAAACGAAGAGTTGCATATTTTCCTTCTTTCGCCATTAACTGTGCGCTGTTACCAGCAGAACGAACCAGCTGTCCGCCTTTTCCTGGGTAAAGCTCAATGTTATGAACCTGAGCACCAACCGGGATCTTGCTTAATGGAAGGCAGTTACCTACTTTTGCTTCTGCAGTCTCGCCGCTCATAACAGTCATTCCGTCTGTTAATCCAGCTGGAGCAAGGATATAAGCCTTTGTTCCGTCTACATAGCTGATCAGTGCGATATTAGCAGTTCTGTTCGGATCGTATTCTACACCGATGACAGTTGCTGCAATGCCGTCCTTGCTGTTTCTCTTAAAGTCAATGATTCTATATTTTCTTTTAACGCCGCCTCCGCGATGTCTTACAGTAATTTTACCCTGGTTATTACGGCCGGCTGTTTTCTTAATAGTTTTGCTGATTAAGGATTTCTCAGGAGTTGACTTTGTGATTTCGCTGAAATCAGATCCGGTCATTTGTCTTCTGGAAGGGGTATATGGGTTATACTTTTTGATTCCCATTTTGTATCTCCTTTCTATTTTCTAGTCCACGCCTTTTGGACATCAAGGTATACCAGTATGGTGTTTCAACGCCACCTGGCGTATCTTGTTTATTGTGATATAATGTTCATCACTCAGGTAACTGAAAATCGTTGACGCCGGGCCCGAATGACTTCATGCCAAGCGTTCCGATCTTACAGTCCTTCGAAAATTTCGATATCTTTGCTGTCAGCTGTTAACTGAACGATTGCTTTCTTAGTCTTAGATGTCTTACCGAAGGTTGTTCCTCTTCTTTTGGTCTTTCCGTCTAAGTTCATGGTGTTCACGCTGGCTACCTTGGTGCCTGGGAACATCTTCTCAACAGCTTCCTTGATCATCGTCTTATTCGCATCTGTGTGCACTAAAAATGTGTACTTTTTAGAAGCCATAGCGTTCATGCTCTTCTCAGTTACGATTGGTTTCTGAATCACGTCGTAATATTTAATATCTGCCATTATGCGTACACCTCCTCGATTGCTGCGACAGCAGTCTTGGTAGCAACAACTGTGTTATACTTTAAGATATCGTAAACATTGATTGTGTTAACAAAAGCAGTCTTAACAGCAGCGATGTTTCTTGCGCTCATTACTGTGTTAGTGCTGTCGTCTCCAACAACTACAAGAGCCTTGGATACCTTTAAGTTATCTAATACAGCCTGGAATTTCTTTGTCTTGATTTCATCAAACTTTAACTCATCAACAACGATGAACTTATTGTCGTTCACTCTGCTGGTCAGTGCGGATTTAAGAGCAAGTCTCTTTTCCTTCTTGTTCAGTCTGATTGTATAATCTCTTGGTGTTGGTGCGAATACAACTCCGCCGCCTGTCCACTGAGGAGATCTTGTTGAACCCTGTCTGGCATGACCGGTTCCTTTCTGTTTCCACGGTTTTCTACCGCCGCCGGATACTTCAGCGCGTGTTTTAGCCTTCTGTGTTCCCTGGCGTTTATTTGCAAGCTGGCTTACGACTGCCATGTGTACAAGGTGCTCATTAACTTCTACACCAAACACTGCATCGCTTAACTCTAATGTGCCAACTTCTTTACCTTCCATATTGTAAACAGATACGTTTGCCATCTGTGTAATCCTCCTTTCTTATAAAAGCATTAGTTAGCTGCTTTTACTGTTTCCTTGATTGTTACTAAAGACTTCTTAGGTCCTGGTATCGCACCCTTAACCAAAATCAAATTGTTTTCTGCATCAACTCTTACAATTTCAAGGTTCTGGATTGTTACCTTCTTGTTACCCATTTGTCCAGGCATCTTTTTGCCCTTGAATACCTTGCTCGGATCAGAACATGCACCGTTGGAACCTGCATGACGATGGAACTTGGAACCGTGAGCCATAGGTCCTCTGGACTGTCCGTGTCTCTTAATAGCACCCTGGAAACCTTTACCTTTGGAGATTGCGGTTGCATCAATCTTATCGCCTGCAGCGAAGACTTCTGCTTTGATTTCATCTTTTACAGAATACTCAGAAGCATTCTCGAACTTAAATTCTCTTACAAATCTCTTGTAAGATACACCAGCCTTATCAAAATGGCCTTTTAATGGTTTGGTGACGAGTTTTTCTCTCTTATCAACATAACCAACCTGTACTGCATTGTAACCATCATTCTCAACCGTCTTAACCTGTGTTACTACACAAGGACCAGCCTGAAGAACTGTTACTGGAGTTAATACTCCGTTTTCATTGAAGATCTGTGTCATTCCGACTTTGGTAGCTAAAATACCCTTCTTCATGTTTTTACCTCCTGGTTGTTAATTCTACAGCGGATTGCTTTCGCAATCATCCTAGAACAGTCCAATATACGTGGAACACTATGACTCCCGCGGCTGCCTTATAAGTAAATGCTTCCGCTCCCGGAGATGTTGATTCCTTAGAGGAAAAAGTGTTGCTTCTATATTAAAACCCTTCAGGACCTTACCTAAATTGTTTCTTCCGATGAAGATTATTTGTTCTTCATCTTGATATCGATATACACCCCTGCCGGCATTTCCAGTCTGGATAATGCATCAACAGTTTTTTGGCTTGGTGTAATGATATCGATGAGTCTCTTATGCGTTCTCTGCTCGAACTGCTCTCTGGAATCTTTGTACTTGTGAACCGCTCTTAAGATAGTTACCACTTCCTTCTTAGTTGGTAACGGCACCGGTCCGCTCACTTTTGATCCTGTCTTTTTTACAGTGTCGATGATTTTGCCTGCAGACTGATCAACTAACTGATGATCATACGCCTTTAATGTGATTCTCATTACTTGACTTGCCATAAAAAAAGTCGCCTCCTTTTCGCACTTAGTAGAAGTACGACAAGCGGTGACTGTACACGTTCCCGTGTGTGTCATTCTAGACCCACACTGACTATCCGTTTGAAACAAACAGAATTTTAAATTGTACAGTGACTTGTCGCCAGTTTCCTAACTTGACATTCGCTCCACGGAAAACCTGCTTTTCAGCAGCAACCTCACGTTTCACAGCTATCATGCCACAGCCTTAACAGAATACCATATTTTCCATGGTAATGCAAGTACTTTTTTCAAAAAAAACGCAAAATCTGTTTTTTTCAGATTCTGCGCCTTTTATAACTAATGTTTACCTCCAGACTGGTTCAGAAGGTTCTATTCCTTCATTCCCAGAAGGATTTTGCTCATCCACTTTTAAAAGAGTTCCATTGCTGGCTGTCTTATATTTTACACCATCTGAACTTTTTACAGTTGTATTCTTGGATACCTTGCCTGACGTGTTCACGACGTACGTAGTTTTTGTACTGCCTGTGGGAATGGCGATCGGCTCATATTTGGCACCCTCATCTGCACATTGGAGTTTTCCCATATAATAGAGATAACCATCTTTGACTCCTGTATAACCTCTGCCGCTGTCACTGAAATAATACGTGCATTCGTTCCCGTCCGCTTCTGTTACCTTGACTTTTCCCTTCTGCATGCTGCTGGTCTTTTTATCCCCGAAATAAAAGGTTGCATACTCAGAACTGCTAACAATCTTAAGTTTTTGAAGGCCATAAATAGGAACACCCAGATCATTGAACAAATATGTTTTGTCCTTGATCTTTACCAGGTTGGAAGTACTTGCCTCCCCCTCTTTCGGACCGGCTTTGGGAATTCCTGTACCGGAAAAATAAAACCACTCCACACTCTCTTCATAACCGGTTATATCCTGAGGCGGCTCTATGGAATACCAACCTTCCCGCAGCTTTCCATTGGGATCATAATATTTGTAATTCTGGATCTCATATTCCGCATTGTCAACTCCGACCTTCTTCCAGCCGGTCTGAAGCGCACCTTTATCATCAAAACAGTATGCGATTCCATCAATCTTGTAAGTACCATAATCTCCAGAGAAATCCCTAGGCACATATTTTTTGCCATTGTCGTTAAAATAGTACCAGTATTTACCTTCATCTGTATCTCCAGGCGAGATCCGGCCTTCGTCGCTGCTGTCCGGCGGATAAAGCTTCTGCCAGCCCGTCTTCATGACTCCGTCCGCTCCGGTATAATACATGTCGTCAAGAATCCAGCCCGTCAGCATCTCGCCGTTGGAATCAAAGTAGTACCACTTATTGTCGATCTTAGACCAGTTATCCATAATCGCTTTTCCGCTGCTGCCAAAATAATACCACTTATACTCATTGCCGCTGGAATCCTTAAACTTCATCCATTTATCCGTTACCAAAATACCGTTGGAATCCATATAATAAGTGTTCTCAACCCAGGTATTGACTGCCATCTCACCATTGCTGTCTAAATATCTCCACAAATTATCCGCACCCTTTTTCCAGGTGTTGCTTACTTTACCACCGCTTGAATCATAATACACCCAGGTGCTGCCTGACTGCGACCACCCCTCTGCCGCCCAGGTGTCCAAAGATGCCGCTCCGACTGTCAGCATGGCAGCTGCCGCCAGTACAATGAGACCTTTTCTTTTCATATTTTCACTCCTTACAGGGATTTCCTTTTTTGCTATAATTTATTTTAACAATTAATCTTAGATTATTCAACTGTTTTAATCTTTCAATTCTATTACAAAATTATTGCCGTCTTATATATACGTCTGTTTTAGCAGAAAAACAGCAATGCCGGTATGGGGTTTACAACCAGCCATACCGGCATATCCTGCCTTTCTGATCTATTTAAAATATCTATCTGCAGCAGTTATTTCTCCCGCAGCAATTTCCACGCCCGCAGCATGATCCGCACCTTCTGCAGCATCCTGAGCGGTTACAGCAGCGCCTGTTACAGCCGTTGCTGCAGATCCAGCCGCAGCCGTTACAACCCCGCCAGTTGCACCAGTAATTGCACCCGAAACAGCCGAAAGAAAATCCCATCCGGAAACAGCCCATAAGTCTTACACCTCTTTGCTTAACATTATACTATAATATATAGAACCATCAGACAAGGTGTGAATCACCTTGACGCTAAAAGCTCCATCCAGTATAATCATAGAATCATGAAGATAGATTATGTATTTATATAGAAAGAAAGGCGGCATCAAGTATGTGGATTGCAGACGGCTGGAAAGATTATGAAGTAATAGATTGTTCAGAGGGTGAAAAATTAGAGCGGTGGGGAAATTACCTCCTGGTTCGTCCGGATCCTCAGGTCATCTGGTCCACTCCCAAAAAGGAACCAGGCTGGGCAAAGATGAACGGCCATTACCACCGCAGTGCAAAGGGAGGCGGAGAATGGGAATTCTTTCATCTGCCGGAACAATGGACCATCAGCTATAAAGAATTAACATTTCAGCTGAAGCCCTTCAGCTTTAAGCATACAGGACTTTTTCCGGAACAGGCTGCCAACTGGGATTGGTTCGGTGATAAAATAAAGAGTGCAGGACGGCCTGTAAAAGTACTGAATTTATTTGCATATACCGGTGGAGCAACTCTTGCAGCTGCTAAGGCAGGCGCTGTTGTTACCCATGTGGATGCTTCTAAGGGTATGGTTGGATGGGCCAGGGAAAATGCACGCTCATCAGGCCTTGAATCCGCTTCTATCCGGTGGATTGTTGATGACTGTGTTAAGTTCGTTGAACGGGAAATCAGAAGAGGCAATCATTATGATGCGATTATTATGGATCCTCCGTCTTATGGCAGAGGACCAAAAGGGGAAATCTGGAAGATAGAAGATTCCATCTATCCATTCTTAAAGCTCTGTTCTCAGCTTTTGTCCAATACTCCTTTGTTCTTCCTTATCAACTCCTATACCACCGGACTGGCTCCGTCTGTTCTGTCCTATATGATTTCCACAGAGATCACAAAGAAATTCGGCGGAAGCGTTTTATCCGACGAAGTGGGACTTCCAGTGAAAAGCTCCGGGCTTATTCTCCCATGCGGAGCTTCCGGAAGATGGTCCGCTGACCGCACCTAGAATAAGCAGAATCAGCGCCCTCCATTAAACAGGCACCAGACCGTAGACAGATATTTTCTTAAAAAGGAACTGGTGATACAGCTGAAAAGAATACAAAAAACCGGCATAATAATATACAGGCCAATGGTTACAGCAGGAATCGGCGGGAGCAGCAATGCTCCCGTTTTATTGATTAACCGCACCACAGAAAAATGTGTGGCATACAGATAAAAATTCTGTTTCATCCAGTCATTTGCCTCTTTTAAGTATCTGCCGGGAACCATGAGCCACAGACTTACAGGCATCAGGAACCTGAAACATACCGTAGAGGCAGCAATCTCTCCCTTCACATTACCGGGAATATCTATGTTCTTCGCCAGACAGGCAGCAAGAAAAAGAACGGCTCCCACTGCAATATGCTTCCTGCTAAAAGATCTTTCAACAATATCTTTTCCATGAATCGCTGCATATGCCCCGAAAGTATAATAAAACAAAGCATCCAGATTTAAAAACGGAAGTGCACCTCCCATATAGATTACCGCGAGAATCCCCGCAAGCAAAAACCTGCCAATTTCTTTTTTTCTTACAGCCATGTATATCACCGGAGCAAGAAGGACAAGAAGGAGCAGCTGATTTAAATACCAGAAGACATAATTATAGGAATAATGGAGCACTGCCAGCGCTGCTTCCTGAAAGTTAAAGGGAATTCTTCCTTTACCGATTACCCTGGAAATAAAGGGAATCCGGCTGCCGATCACATAGCCCAGATAGTAAAGAAGGTTCCACATAATATAAGGAACCAGAATGCTGCGGATTCTGGAATTCCATTTGACCCATAACTTCTCCATTGTAAATCCCCGAAAAAATAAATAGGAAGATATTAAAAAGAATCCCGGAACTGCGATCTGGGCTACAGTGTCTCCCCAGAAACGCTCCAGCATATCCACCCGGTAAGCTATTGCGGTCTTCCCCAGAAATAAGACTGCATTATAAGAATGAACCCATATTACAAGAATACTATATAGAAATGTAAACCAGATTACCTTGTTGCGGAAATATTTTTCTTCCATTGGGTTCACCTCTCTTTCCTGCATATCTATCAGCACATTTTATCCAGTACAGACGAAGATACCCTCTCATTGACCTGATTACAGGTTTCAAAATACCTTCTGTAATATTCCGTATACATTAAATCAATCAAAAAAAGCTGGCTGATCTCCGAGGATGTAGACCCTCCCTGCAAAGGTCCTTCATTGGCTCCGCAAAGCAGGGTTACATCAGAAAAAGAGGTAAGAGGTGACTTTACAAACCGGGTGATACAGATGGTCGCAGCTCCTGCTCTCTTTGCAAGCTCTGCCACATGAATAGTATCTTTTGTTGCGCCTGAATAGGAAAATATGACAGCCGCTTCTCCTTCTCCCATCATGGAAGCTACCATTGCCTGCATATGGGAATCAGATACACAGGATACCTTGGGTTCAATCCTTAAGAACTTGTTAGCAGCCTTCATGGCAGAAAGCATACTGGCTCCCACTCCAAAAAAGCAAATCCTCTTTGCTTCGTGAAGATACTGGATTACACGGTCAAAGCTATCCTCATTTAATAACGAGTATGTCTCTTCAAGTGCACTCATATTTGTATTGAGTACTTTCCTTGATACCTCTGCAAAAGAATCCTTAAGGCTGATGTCTCCCTCTAAACGCCCCTGCCCGGTGGTTTCATCATGCAGACTTAAAGACAGCTGCATTTTAAATTCCTGATACCCTTTCAACTCCAAAGTCTTACAAAAGCGAAATACACTGGTATCTCCTACTTCACAAGCTTCTGCCAGATCAGTAATTGACATAAACAACACCTCTCTGTAGTTTTGAAGAATATAATCCGCCACCTTTTTCTCAGCCTTTGTAAACTGATTATATTCTGCACGAATTCTGGTTAAAAAATCACCTTTCATCACTCCGTCTCTCCCTTTTATCTGTTTTTCCTCCAGTGCGGCACTTTGCACCGGTTATAAAATCACGGGTTATCTCTCTTGGTCTTGTAATGGCACTTCCAACCACTGCCGCCCATGCGCCCGCTTTGAATGCTTCTTTCAACTGTTCCGGGGTTTTAATACCGCCTTCTGCAATCACGGATTTCCCGCTGTCAGAAGAAAGCCGTTTTATCAGATCCAGATTTGGAAGAACCGCATTTCTGGTATACTGGGTATAACCACTTAAGGTCGTTCCGATAAAATCAATTCCCAGACTGGCAGCAAGCATCCCTTCCTCGTAATCGGAACAATCCGCCATGAAAAGCTGATCCGGATATTTTGATCTGATCTCTATAATAAAATCTTCCAGCTTCTGTCCATCCGGACGTAGTCTTCGTGTACAGTCCATGGCAATAATGTCTACCCCCTCTGAAACCAAAGCTGCCACTTCTCTGATGGTTGGCGTAATAACTGTCTCAGAACCTTTGTATTTCTGTTTTATAATACCTATTATAGGCAAGTCCGCCGTATTCTTTATTTCACGTATATCAGATATGGTATTGGCGCGGATACCAGCCGCTCCGCCTTCCATGGCTGCATAGGCCATACGGGACATAATATAAGAGCTGAAAAGAGGCTCATCCGGCAGCGCCTGACACGATACAATCAATCCTCCTGCCAGAAGGCTGTATACTGCTTTATCCATTAACCTTCCTCCTGTTCTAACCAAAGTAATCATATCACAGATGAAAAAGATATTTCAATAAAAAGCAGTAAGAGACGGTTGTATTTTTATTTATTCTTTCAGGTTAATTTCAGTGTGTGAACACAAATAAGTGTTATACTTCTGATATATTCTACACTAAGGAGGAAATGAGAATGGAGCTATCAGGAGTATCCGGTTCATCATCCTACGACCAGCTGCAGCAGCTTCAACTGCAAAAGGAAAAGGATAAAAAGGCGGCGGAACAGGCAGCCGCAGAAAGCGCACAGATCACAGCGGCGGGAACTGCAACAGATAAGACCTTTGAAGCCGCAGTTCAAAGCACATCTCAAAATATTGATACGCTGGAAATCAGTCCTGAAGGAAGGGCATATCAACAGAAAATGCAGGCACCGCCTGCACCAGCCGATTCCACCGTTTCAGAAACTTCATCTACAGACAGTACAAAGTCCACCACAGTTTTAACCAGCCTGACAGAAGAAGAAATCAGTACGCTTGTTGATGAAGGAACCATCACACAGGCAGAGGCCAATGCTGAGCTGGCGAGACGGGCTGCTTTAAAAGAGGCAGAAAATAATCAGAAAAACAGCAGTTCGCATACAGAAAATCCTGAAATAGACGATGAGGAATGATATGATCAGCAGCCCGGCATTATGCCGGGCTGTTTCATAATAAAAATTAATATTATTTTCACATAATTTTACAGCAAACAGCGTAGGGTTTATGATATAATAAGGAAATCGCAAAGATAGTTTATTTTATAAGGAGTAAAAAATCATGAAAAAGATAATCCGCGCTGCATGCCTGTCCCTCGCAATACTATTTGCAGGGTCTTCACTCTGGATGAATCCCCTGTTAACGGACGGCAGATCAGACGCATCAGGTGAACCGCTTCATATATTTTCAAAAGATGAGGGACAAGACTTACATGTTATGGCACTGGGACCCGGACTGAACAATCTCTCTCCGTCTGACGAGTTTTCCACTTATCAGTGGGGTCTGAAAAATGACGGGGAATTTCGTCTCATCGAACTGGAGCAGAAATTTAAGTATGTAGATAATCTATATAGTGAAGTTAACAGCGGAGGCGGTCTGACAATTCCCAAACCAGGTCCCGGCAACTATGAAGCGAAAGTTACCCATGCAGTTCCAGGTGTGGACATTAACATCCAGCCGGCCTGGGCTCTCTACGATCAGGCTCAAAACAAACGATCCGTTATCGTTGCAATCATTGACACAGGTATTGATATCAGCCATCAGGAACTGCATAATGCCATTTGGACTAACCCGGGTGAGACAGACGGAGACGGCATTGACAACGATGGCAATGGTTATGTGGATGATATTCATGGCTGGAATTTCTATTCAAACAATAATAAGCTCTTCTCCGGAAGCGAGGACAGTCACGGGACCCATGCGGCCGGAACCATCAGCGCAGCCAGAGGCGCCCATGGAATAGCCGGCATTACGGATAATAATTACGTAAAAATTATGCCGTTAAAAGCACTGGGAGGAAAAGAAGGAGTGGGTTCTCCTGCCGCCGTTATTAAAGCGATCCACTATGCAGAAGAAAAAGGTGCTTCTATCTGTAATTTAAGTATGGGAACAACGGGCTACAGTGAAGAACTCGCCCAGACAATCAAGAATTCCAAAATGCTTTTTGTTGTTTCCTGCGGCAACGGAGGAGTATCCGGTCTTGGTTATGATACAGATGTATATCCGGTGTATCCTGCCTCCCTTCCATATGACAACATTATATCTGTGGCAAACATCCTGTTTGACGGAACATTGAGTAAGGATTCTAATTATGGAGCTGCAAGTGTGGATATCGCTGCTCCCGGAACTTATATTTTAAGTACAATTCCAGATAATTCCTATGGATATATGAGCGGCACTTCCATGGCTGCTCCTATGGTGACAGGTGTTGCAGCCATGCTCTATTCCTACCGGGCAGATATAAACCTGGGTGACGTAAAAAGTATCATCTTAAACTCCAGCAGAAAGATGGATACACTTTCAGGCAAAGTTGCAAGCGGAGGGCTTCTGGATGCTTTCAGTGCCCTGAACTGGCATTAATTTAAAAAACTGCGCAGTGATAAGCTGTGCAGTTTTTTTATAAACTATAGCAGGATAGATTCACTATTTAACAAGCGGCTCTTCCAGGTTATTGTATTTTGAACTAAGAATTATAATATCAATACGCCGGTTTTTTGTTCTGCCCTCAGTTGTTGTATTATCTGCAACAGGTTTAAATTCACCGTAACCCACTGCAATCAGCTTACTGGGAGGATAATTACATTTATTGATGAAGAGCTTAACAACATTCACGGCTCTTGCAGTAGACAGCTCCCAGTTAGACGGATAAGCACTTCGACTAATAGGTACATTATCAGTGTGACCCTCAATACGTATAAAGTTATCAACCGTATTTAACAGACTGGCTACTTCAATTAAAGTATCCTCGCTCTGTTTTTTTATATCTGCACTGCCTGAATCAAAAAGAATGGCGTCATTCAGTCTTATGACAAGACCTCTCATATCAATCATCGTTGAGACAGACTGATCCATACCTTCATCGTGTAACCTTGTATCAATTTCATTCTTCAGGTTTTCCAGCTTTTTAAGTTCATATTCACCAAAAAAACTTTCCAGCTCACTTTCAGTCTCAATATTTAGCGGTCCGCCCACCGGAGCTGCCTCAGATGTTGTACTGTTCACAATAGGTGCGGATCCTCCCAATCCGGAACCCGAACCCTGACCCGTATAATCGTTATTCATCATGGAAGAGGAGAACACCTGCGATATCTGCTGTGCTTTTTGAGCATCAATCTTACTAACGGCAAAAAGGACGATGAAAACTGCCAGCAACAATGTCATCAAATCTGAATACGGCAGAAGCCATGCCTCTCCAGCTTCCTCTTCCTGATGTATCTGCTCTCTCTTTTTTGACATATGTAATCACCTTATTCCTTCTTATTCTGCTCTTCAATCTTCTTCTGCTTATATTTAGGAAGAGATGCCAGTAACTTCTCCCTGAGCACATAAGGTGAATCTCCATGCTGCATGGATACAATCCCTTTTAGGATAATTTCTTTTGCCATAACTTCCTGCTGGCTTTTTACCTTTAGTTTTTTTGCAAATGGATTCCATAATACATAGCCGGTAAATATACCAAGGATCGTTGCGATAAATGCGGCAGCAATCGCTTCCGCCATTCTTTCCGTATCATTGATTGAGGACATGGCAGCAATCAGACCAAAAACTGCACCCAGAACACCCAGGGTAGGAGCATAGGTACCAGCGGATGAAAAGATGCTGGCATTGATTTCATGACGCTTTTCCATGGCACTGATTTCAGTTTCCAGAATTTCTTCGATCACCTCTTCCCCTGTTCCATCAACAAGCAGACGAACTCCTTTTTTCAGGAATGGATCCTCAAGCTCTTCTGCCTTTGCCTCCAGAGATAAAAGCCCCTCAGAGCGCGCTTTCTTTGATAAATCATACATCAGTTCTATCATTTCTGCTTCTGACTGACCTTTTTGCTTTGTAAAAAGAATCCTGAACAGAGATCCGATTGCTTTGATATTCTCTCCCGGAAATGAATTTAGAATAGTGGCAACCGTACCCACAATAATAACAAAGAATGCTGCAGGATTCAAAAGAACAGCAAAATTAATGTGCTTAAAAATCATGGCACCTACAACAGCAATAATACCGACTATAACGCCAAGTATGGTAGTTATCTCCATATTTTCTCCTTTGAGTTTTCAATTATAAGTGGTTTGTATGTCAGGATCTGGCAATCCCTTTGTGTCCAACCCGTTATAGTATAATATATTTGACGCCACTCTTGTGTTTCATAATTGTTAAAATTCGAATAAAGAAAAAAGCTGCCATGAATATTCATGACAGCTGTACATTTATTTCTCTAATGATTTCCATTTGAAGTTGGGAACCACATCGGACCATTTCTGTATTCCGATTATGGATTTGGCAAACTCAGTCGTTTCCAAAGTACTCTTTTTCTTATCTATATCGTGGAACACCTGCCAGATCTTGCGCCGTTTTGTTGCCACAATATCATCTCCCTTATTCATGTCACAGGCCCAAAGCCCAAAGGCAAGACCACTTCTTACCTCCAGCGGAGCGTCAACCTGACGGCTTAAGATGTAAGCATCAATATAAGGATTGCTGTCAACCATGTAATAAGAATAAGCATAAGCCGCAGCCTGTATCTGGGAAACATCTTCTCCCGACTGGGTCTTTGCAGTAAATCCCTGTTCAGTCAGTATAATGTGCCTTACCTCGCCAGTAGGGGATTTCAAGCTGTCCTGAGCCATATAATCAGTCAAAGTGGTTAAATTCTTAAAATTAATAACCGGAGAACTAAAATCGTTCTTAATCAGTCCGGTTTTATCATCATCCCAGAATTCCGGTTCTGTCATGGGGCATGGATATGGATGATAGGATAATCCCCAGTCCATCTGTCCCTGTTCGTTAGCAATGGAATTAAATGAATCAACTATTTGCCTGCCGCCGTATTTCAGTTTATTATCAATCTCATTATTCCAGTTATAATCCAGTGAGTAATAAACTCTGTCATTGGCGCTGGTGCTTTTAATTGCAGTATAGAATACACGAAATGCATTTTGATAGGCCTGGACATAGCTGGTTAAATCCCTGGCCCCCACATAGTTCCACTGCTGATTATTAATTTCATTTCCTATAATCCAGTTGGATATCTTTCCGTACTTGGGATTGGTTCCGTTATAACGCTCTGCAAGAAATGATGCGATAGCTCTTGTCTGTTCAAATCCCTCCGGAGTAGCAGAATTGAACATATAATAGAATGCCTTGGAACTCTTCTTGGTTCCCGGATAAATCAGATCAGGAGCCGAATCATTCCAGCCGTTCAAAATAATAGCAGTTACCGTCATGCCTTTTCCTGACAAGGCACTGATTGTCTCATCATAACTCTTAATGGCATTGGTATCAAAATGATAAGTCTTGCCGTCATATTGATAATCAATTCCCTGACCCAGAATCTGATGGAATGAGATATTCGTTGCAACATGCTTCACTCCCAGTTCAAATGCATCTCCCAGCATATTAAGCTGAATGTTCAAACCTTTTTTTGTAAGAGGATCACTAAATTTATTCTTGTTTGCAGCCACTGCCTCCGGATTGGTAATGTAATGAGGCTTGCTGACAGGTATGTATTTGCTGCCATCCCAGACTGCCACAACAAATTTACTGTAGAGCCTGTCCTGTAACGTATTACGGTTTAATGAAAAAGTGAATGCGGCAGAATCTCCCAAAGATGCTTTTGCTGCGTAATCAGTTCTTCCTTCCAAACTGTTTTGATAGGGCTGAAGCTCCACCAGATAAAGTACACCGTCAGTTCCCTGAGCAGGTGCGTGATTAGAAACTTTTACTGTTACGCTGGTTAAATCCGAATTAACGAGACAGGACTGGATTACAGCCTGATCATCCGAAAACACTTCATCCGCTAACGAAACGAAAGCAGAGGCACAGCATAAAAATCCAGCCGCCAAAAGTCCGGTAAAGACTCTGCTTATTTTAATTTTTTTCATCTTCGCATTCCCTCCATGCAGTCATAATCAGATACCCTACAATGATACCTAATTTCCCTCATTTTTACAATAACGTTTTTATTACGTATTTGTAATAAAACCTTAAGGCACAGAAATGCAGACTTCACTCCTGAATATTAAAAAGCCGAAACCCTCATAAACAAAGGGCTCGGCTTTTTAATTTAATTATTCAACGATAGTAGCAACTCTACCTGAACCTACTGTACGTCCGCCTTCACGAATAGCGAAACGAAGACCCTGCTCCATAGCGATTGGGTGGATCAGTTCAACAGACATTTCTACGTTATCGCCAGGCATACACATCTCTGTGCCAGCTGGTAAATCGCAAACACCAGTTACGTCAGTTGTTCTGAAGTAGAACTGAGGTCTGTAATTGTTGAAGAAAGGAGTATGACGTCCGCCTTCATCTTTTGTCAGAACGTAAACCTGAGCTGTAAATTTCTTATGGCATTTTACAGAACCTGGTTTAACAAGACACTGTCCTCTTTCGATTTCAGTTCTCTGAACACCACGAAGTAATGCACCGATGTTATCACCAGCCTGAGCTTCGTCAAGTAACTTACGGAACATTTCGATACCGGTTACAACAACTTTACGTGTCTCTTCATGGATACCAATGATTTCAACTTCATCAGATACATGTAATGTACCACGCTCTACTCTACC
The DNA here is from genome assembly GCA_023386315.1 of Bacillota bacterium. Lineage (GTDB taxonomy): Bacteria > Bacillota > Clostridia > Lachnospirales > Lachnospiraceae > Lacrimispora. The sequence goes on from JAEWJZ010000008.1 coordinate 20,195, forward strand.
TGTAGCAACAGTACCACGACCTGTGATGGAGAAAACGTCCTCGATAGGCATTAAGAATGGCTTATCTGTTTCACGAACCGGATCAGGAATCCAGCTGTCTACTGCAGCCATTAATTCCAGAACTTTATCGCCCCAAGTACCAGCCGGATCTTCAAGAGCCTTTAAAGCAGAACCCTGGATGATTGGTGTATCATCGCCTGGGAATTCATACTCGTTTAACAGCTCACGGATTTCCATGTCTACTAACTCAAGTAACTCAGCATCGTCAACCATATCGCACTTGTTCATGAATACAACGATGTAAGGAACGCCTACCTGACGGGAAAGCAGGATGTGCTCTCTTGTCTGAGCCATAACACCATCGGTAGCAGCTACAACTAAGATAGCGCCGTCCATCTGAGCAGCACCAGTGATCATATTCTTAACGTAGTCAGCATGTCCTGGGCAGTCAACGTGTGCATAGTGTCTTTTCTCTGTCTCATACTCAACGTGAGAAGTAGAGATAGTAATACCACGCTCTCTCTCTTCTGGAGCCTTATCGATGTTCTCGAAAGCTACTGCCTGTCCAGTACCTAATCTCTCATGAAGTGTCTTTGTGATAGCAGCTGTTAAAGTTGTTTTACCGTGGTCAACGTGACCGATGGTACCGATGTTACAATGGGTTTTGTTTCTTTCAAACTTAGCTTTAGCCATTTTATAACGTCCTCCTTAATTTATGCTCTTTCTGAGCTTAATTTTATGTTAGGCTGTTTTTTATTATATGCTATTTGTGCACTATTTTCAAGCCTATTTGAGGGATTCCGGGCGGACTTCGCAGCCCGGAATCCAGTGGAACCTGTTAGGAATTATTTGCCCTTTTTCTCTGTAAGAACTTTTTCCTGGATATTCTTCGGTACCTGCTCATATTTCTCGAAGAACATAGAGAAGTTACCGCGGCCCTGGGTTCTGGACCGTAAATCTGTGGAATAACCAAACATCTCGGAAAGCGGAACGTATGCTTTGATCATCTTACCGCCGCCGATGTCTTCCATACCTTCGATACGGCCACGGCGGGAGTTGATATCACCGATAACGTCGCCCATATATTCTTCCGGCATAGTTACTTCCACTTTCATGATCGGTTCAAGAAGAATGGAACCGCCCTTGTTCATCGCATCCTTAAATGCCATGGAACCGGCAATGTGGAATGCCATTTCACTGGAATCGACTTCATGGTAGGAACCGTCGTATACAGTAGCTTTTACACCTACTACAGGGAATCCGCCAAGAATACCAGCCTTGGTTGCTTCCTCAATACCTTCCCCAACTGCAGGAATGTACTCTTTCGGAATAGCACCGCCGACAACAGCTGACTCGAACTTGAACAGTTCTTCGCCGTTGGCATCCATAGGCTCAAAGCGAACCTTACAGTGACCGTACTGACCACGTCCACCAGACTGTTTTGCATACTTGCTGTCAACATCAACTGGCTTTGTAAAGGTTTCCTTGTAAGCAACCTGAGGAGCACCTACGTTTGCTTCTACGTTAAACTCACGAAGCAGACGGTCAACGATGATCTCAAGATGAAGCTCACCCATACCGGAAATGATAACCTGACCAGTTTCCTGATTGGTTTTTGCACGGAATGTAGGATCTTCTTCAGCAAGCTTTGCCAAAGCCTCGCCCATCTTGCCCTGACCAGCTTTGGTCTTTGGCTCGATCGCGATATCGATAACAGGCTCTGGGAATTCCATGGATTCAAGAATTACCGGATGCTGTTCATCACAGATGGTATCACCAGTTGTGGTAACTTTAAAACCAACAGCTGCTGCAATATCACCAGAATATACTTTGTCTAACTCACTTCTCTTGTTCGCATGCATCTGAAGGATACGTCCAACACGCTCTTTTTTGCCCTTTGTTGCATTCAGTACATAGGAACCGGAATTCATAATACCGGAATATACACGGAAGAACGCAAGCTTTCCAACGAACGGGTCAGTCATAATCTTAAATGCAAGTGCTGAGAACGGTTCTTCATCAGAAGAATGACGTTCAATTTCGTTGCCATCCATATCAACACCCTTAATAGAAGGAATGTCAGTAGGAGCCGGCATAAATTCAAGAATTGCATCAAGGAGCTTCTGAACACCTTTGTTTCTGTATGCGCTTCCGCAGCATACAGGAATGGCTTTGCACTCACAGGTTGCAGTTCTTAAACCTTTCTTTAATTCTTCAATAGAAGGCTCTTCACCCTCTAAGAACTGCATCATCAGATCATCATCTAATTCGCAGATCTTCTCTACTAACTCTCCACGGTAAAGCTCTGCATCGTCTTTCATATCCTCAGGGATATCAACAACAGAGATATCATCACCCTTGTCATCGTTGTAGATATATGCTTTCATCTCAAACAGATCGATAATTCCCTTGAATTCATCTTCTGCTCCGATTGGAAGCTGGATGCAGATAGCGTTCTTGCCAAGACGGGTCTTGATCTGCTCTACTGCACCGAAAAAGTTTGCACCCATGATATCCATCTTGTTGATGAATGCCATACGGGGTACGTTGTAGGTATCAGCCTGACGCCATACGTTCTCGGACTGTGGTTCAACACCGCCCTTTGCGCAGAATACGCCGACTGCACCATCGAGAACTCGAAGGGAGCGCTCTACTTCAACAGTAAAGTCAACGTGTCCTGGAGTATCAATAATATTGATACGATGCTCTAATGCACCTGGTTTTACCTTGGTGTTCTCATGCATGGTCCAGTGGCAGGTTGTAGCAGCTGAAGTAATTGTGATACCTCTTTCCTGTTCCTGCTCCATCCAGTCCATGGTTGCAGTACCTTCATGAGTATCACCGATTTTGTAGTTTACACCAGTATAATAGAGGATACGCTCGGTTAATGTAGTCTTACCTGCATCAATGTGGGCCATAATACCAATATTTCTGGTTCTTTCCAATGGATATTCTCTTCCAGCCAAAGCTTTTTCCTCCTATTAGAATCTGTAGTGAGCAAATGCCTTGTTTGCTTCAGCCATCTTGTGCATATCTTCTTTCTTCTTTACAGCTGCACCAGTGTTGTTAGCAGCATCAAGGAGCTCATTTGCCAGTCTCTCTTCCTGAGTTTTCTCTCCTCTTTTACGAGAGTAGAGAGTGATCCATCTCAGGGCCAATGCCTGTCTTCTCTCTGGTTTAACTTCGATCGGTACCTGATAAGTAGCTCCACCGATACGTTTTGCCTTTACCTCAAGTACAGGCATAATGTTGTTCATCGCTTCTTCGAAGACTTCAACGGCTGGTTTGCCGGCTTTTGCTTCGATACGGCCGAATGCACCGTATACGATCTTCTGAGCAACACCTCTTTTACCATCTAACATAATGTTGTTAATTAACTTGGTAACAACCTTGTTATTGTAAAGCGGGTCTGCTAATACGTCTCTTTTTTGAGTATGTCCTTTACGTGGCACGTTACTTCCCTCCTTAATATCGCCGTCTTTTCATACGAATAAACAGCTATTCATTAGATCCTCGGTACTCACAAACATTGAAGTTGCGTTCGCGCTCGGTTTCTATCTATATAATCCTGCAACCTACAGGTTCAATATCTAAAGTCCGGCACTAGAAATTCAAATGTGTGGTATTAATTATTTTTTCTCTTTAGGTCTCTTAGCACCGTATTTGGAACGAGCCTGTCTTCTGTTCGCTACTCCTGCAGTATCCAGTGTACCTCTAACGATATGATATCTGGTACCTGGTAAGTCTTTTACTCTACCGCCGCGAATTAAAACAACGCTATGCTCCTGAAGGTTGTGACCCTCACCCGGGATATAGCTTGTTACTTCGATTCCGTTTGAAAGACGAACTCTGGCGATCTTTCTGAGAGCAGAGTTAGGTTTCTTAGGGGTTGCAGTTTTAACTGCTGTACAAACGCCTCTCTTCTGAGGAGCAGAAATGTCAGTCGCCTTTTTCTGTAAAGAGTTGTAACCCTTCTGCAGAGCTGGTGCTGTGGATTTCTTAACGCCTGTCTGTCTTCCCTTTCTTACTAACTGGTTAAATGTTGGCATTCCATTCACCTCCTGTGATATTGTCTGTGGTTGCTGTCATCTTCAGCTTAATTTACGCACAAAAACATGACGCGTTTATGCACGCCTAATCATTATATACATATTGTTTTTTTTTGTCAAGGTTTTCTTTTTTAGATATATTTGCATAAAAATGGACCGCCGCAACAGGAATTTACGGCAGTCCGGATTTTTTTATTTTTATTCCTTCAGTTCTTTCAGCTTTTCGTTAATCAGACCATCCATTTCTTCTGTATACTGATCGACTGACTGCTTACCTGCAAGAACCTCCACCAGCTTGTCGCGAAGATCTCCCTGAACAGCTCCGGTCAGAGCCTGATACCCCCACTCTGCTCCCGGACGTGATGAAGTCGCAGCCAGTTCTTTTGAAAATATATTAAAATATTCTTTGCCAAAGGCATAGTTTAAACTCTCATTTCCTTTTACCTGAGATAAGTAGCTGTTTTCTTCACAGTACTTCGCGTTATTCTCAGCCTTAGAGATCCATTCAATGAATTCTGCCGCTTCCTTTTCCACTCCTGTATTCTGAAAAGCAGCCAGATACTTTCCTCCTGGTACGGAAGAGCGTACTGCTTCTTTTGGAAGATAGGTCACTCCCCATTCGAAGTCAGTAATCTGATCTTTGTAATTGGCAATCATCCAGCTTCCGGAAAAATGCATTGCTACCTGGCCGGTGCGGAATAAATTGTTGGGGTTTTCAGAGCCAAGCCATACAGAGGAAGGTACAATTCCTTCATCATGAAGATCTTTAAAAAATTGTATTGCATGTTTATTTTCTTCCGTATTGAAATCTGCAGCATTCAGTTCCTTATTTAAAAGGCCGCCGCCTGCCTGGTAAAGAAGAGTTGAAAACCGCTGAGGCGATTTATCATATACAAGACCGTATTTGCAGCCTCCTTTTTCCATTACTGTCTTCATGGCTGCCTTCCACTCCTCCCATGTCCAGATCTCATCCTCTGACTGGGGTACAGAAACACCTGCCTTTTCAAAAGCGGTTTTATTATAAATAAGTCCATTGGCGGTTACATCCATAGGCGCTGCCAGCACCTTGTCATCAAAAACAAATTTCAAGCCTTCCCCAAAGCTGTTTACAAACTCATCTTTATTTGAAACGTATTGCCCCAGATCAACCAGCTGGTTCTGAAACGGTCCTAAGTTAGTGAGCCTGGCAATGGCAGGCGCTTCTTTTCCATTGATCATGTTCTTAATCTTGCTCTCCAGATCAGAATAAGGAACCTCAATCAGCTCGATTTTAATGTCCGGATGCTCTTTCATGTACTCATCAGCAAGCTTCATGAAAGATTCTCCTTCCTTGTTGTCACTGAACCACACAACATCAAGCTTCTTCTCTTTGCTTTCTGCCTGTTTTCCCCCGCCGGAACAGCCTGTTAAGGTTCCAAGCGCCAATGCCCCCATAAGCAGCCACGATACCGTTTTTTTCATAAAACACCTCTCCTTTGTTATTTAGTATGTTCATTTTATCATTTACAGCAGAACAAAAACCTCATATTTCAGACATGAAATCATTCTTTTTTGCTTTCTTTTGACTGGGCGTACTTTTTCGGTGTAATTCCGGTCATTTTTTTAAATACAGAGATGAAATGACTGTCGCTGTTATAAGAAAGCTCAAGTGCAACATCGGTAACAGAGTGTCCTTCCTTTAAAAGAGCCTTTGCAGCAATAATCTTCTGATTTGCTATATACTGGGTCAGAGTAAATCCCGTTTCTTTTTTGAAATAATGGCTTAAATAATACCGGTTCATATAAAATCTGCGGGAAATCTCATTTAAATCCAGCCGTTCTTCTACATGAGATGCAATGTACTTCTTCAACTGCTCGATTCTCTCCCGGTAAAGGACAGGATCCTTAAATTCCTCTTCCAGCTTTTCTTCAAACTCCTGAGCAGGTTTATTTTTTTCTTTTTCCATAAAGAACTGGTACATCTCATTGACAGAAGCAATCAGCTCCAGTATGGACAGCTTAATTCTCACGGTTGATTCCGCCCTGTCCCTGTTTTCCGAATGAATGCTTTGTTCTATTTTCTCAAAAAGCTTTTCCACTTTTCGAAGATTTTCCCCTCCTAAATGGAGACGATGCAGAAATGGATCAGGACGGTTCTCAAAGAATCGTGAAAATTCATAATGGAACACCTCTGCCATATGGCTTAACAGCTCCGGCTCAAACATGAGAACATATCTGTGATAAGTTTTTTCTGTGCCGCAGCTGGTACGGTGATATTCCTTATTGTTAATAAGAAATAAGTCTCCCGATCTCACATGGTAAGTGCGGTTTCCAATTTCCATTAAAGCTCCATCCGTGAGAAACAGGATAATTTCATACTGGTTGTGAAAATGGAAACCCTGCATTGCCCAGTTTTCAGAGCCTCCATGGAAATAATACAATGAGTCAAATTCTTCAAAAAAAACCCGTTCTTTCATCTTCACAACCAGTCCCTTCTAATGCCAGTAATTATTCATGGCCTCTTGCAGCACTAAGATCATAAGTGCCTGTCCATAGGTCATCGGGCAGCACGGTATTGTCTTGTAAAATTCTCCGTTCAGTCCGATTGGAGTCCCGTAGGAAACATTTTTAACAGTCCCGTCTTCTTCCATGTAATTCAAAAGATTATTCATTCCCTGTTCAATTAACTCCTGATAATCTTTTTTCTTTAATATTCCAAGGCGCACTCCCTTCATAATGCCATACAGGAATGCGGCACTGCAGGATATCTCTATATAGGAAGAGTCATCGTTTATGATAGTATGCCATAAGCCGGTTTCCGGGTCCGCATACCGTTTCAGTGCCTCTACCTGATTTTCATATACATTTAAAAAATACCGTTTCAGGCCTTCATCCACAGGAATGTCTTCCAAAAGCTCCATGATCACAATCGTATACCAGCAGTTTCCTCTTCCCCATAGAACTTCACCGTAGTTATCATTTCTCTTAAAGTTAAAACCATGGTAAAACAGCCCCTCTTCTTTATTTAACAAATATTTAATATGAGAAAGGATCTGATAGTCTGCCTCATCATAATAATCGTTCCGTCCAAGGATTTTACCGGCTCTGGCCAGAAACAAAACTGCCATAAACAGCGTGTCAATCAATATCTCGCTATCATTGGCACTTCCTGTGATCATATGCTGAAAGCAGCCATCTCCTGTCCGGATCAGTTTCTGGTCCTTCATAATCCAGTCAGACCAGTCCCTGATAAACTCCAGATATTCCGGTTTACCGGTTTCTTCATACAGATAAGTGAGGGTGAGCATGGGAGATGTGGTATTCACATTATGCTCAAGTATCCCTTCCCTGATCCGATTGTCATACCAGTCAGTTATAAAATCCAGAATCTCCTTTTTCTGACTAACTTCATAATATTTATAAAGTCCGAATATACCCACTCCCTGGGGCCATTCCCAGCAGTTAAAATCAATCAGGCTGATTGGATATATTTCCTTCATTCCATTATTTCTTAAAACCATCATCTTTTCTGATACCAGGTTTAATTTTTCTTCCAATGTCTTTAAATCTATCACGTCGTCCTGTTCCTCCATCTGATTGTGCCTTCTACTGTTTCCGGGTAATGGTAAACAGTTTCCCCGTTGACCTTTAATATGTTTTCTGTCTCAAGAAGATACTCTGTCCCTTTTTCATCCGTAACAAGAGTACTGTTTCCGTTCATGGTGATGCTAAGATTCTTAAAAGCCAGTAAGACATCGTCCAGACTTTGGTTTTCTCTCAGGCATCCTACCCGTACCACCCAGACATTGTCTCTGCCCTGGCTGATAAATTCCCGGAACTGGTTCGGTCCGTGTTCCTGTATGGCGAGTCCCTGAAGGGCCTTTACGGCAATATAGGCTCCATCCTTTTCCAGTACCACTACCCCCTCCTCGCCCTTATAGTGGGAAAATGCACTGATGGGAATGTAAGCATGAGTATAACCGATCCGCTCTTCTTCCTCAATATGATATCTTAAAATTGCAGTATTTTCGAATTGTGCGCCCAGCGGAAGCACTCCGTTACCCGCCCAGAAATTAGGTCTTCCGCTTCCATATGGAAATGATTCCCCCGGGTGATTGATAAACAGCTGCGCTGTCTCATCTAAAGCTGCCTGTAAAATATGCTCCTGATATCCTTTCTGAAAAGGTTTAAAACCCACAGCTGTTGACAGAAGGGCACGGCTGTTTTTATAAAGATAGAGATTGACATGATTTTCAAATCCCTGGGTGTTCTGAAAAATCATCTCTGCATCTTCCTTTAAAACAGCATACTTTTTATACTCCTCCGGGGGCTGATAATTTCCAAGTACAAGTGGAATGTATCCAATACACGCTCTGTTTAAGTAGCCCGCATTGTATGCAACATAAAGCAGAGAGGTAGTTCCCGCATTGTAATTTCCCTTCATTTCCTTTTCATAGCTGCGGCCAAAGCTCGTCATCACAGCTCCCTTATGGGCATTGACTGCCAGGGAATAAAAAATCATATCCAGAGCCTTTTCTGCTTTTTTATGCAGAGGATTTTCTTCATCAGTCAGATTGTAAAGGGTACCGATTCCAAGTACATCCACAGGGATATATGCATTGGAATTCCATTCTGTAATGAATTCCCGGAAAAAGTCGTCAAACCACTGATGAAGCAGTTCTTCTCCCCTTGCCTTTACCTCTTCCCCCCTTCTGCCGCTGTTAATAAAAGTGCGTTCAGGCAGGTAGGATCCGGTTAAATACTGACAGCAATGGAACAGGAGAGCATGATTTTCACTGAAAAACCACATCACATCGTCACCCGGCTCATCAATCCAGTATCTGTAATTTACCATGGCTTCTTCCAAAGCTTCCTTTAGCGCATCAGAAATACGGCTGTTAAAAACCCGGTAAATATAAATCATGATAATAAAATGAAAATCCGAACAGTCCTTTCTGTTTCTGACTCCCTCCAGCTCTTCCAGCAAAATGGTTTCTGCCCGCTGGTATTCCCGGTTCATAAAAAGCAAAGCTGCCGCCTTATAGGTATTGTCCGGTGCAAAGCGGATCACTGTGTCTAATGCCAGTTTTTTGCGTACGTTGCCATCTTCATTTCCGCTTAAAAGAAATTCTTCTCTCACCAGCTGATTTCCTATTTTTCTCTTTATGCAGATTCCCTGACAGGTAACTACAGCAGTAAAATAGTAGTATCCCGGTGAAATATCATCTGAATGGAATAATTCCAGCCCCTTTTGTTCAGGCTTCATAGTATACTTTCTGGTTTCTATAAGCTTCCACGAATGTTCCATTTTTTCAATAAATTCACCCGGTGTTACAACGATCTCCAGGTCAAGGGAAGTATCAAACGGATTATTAAGATTCATTTTCAGAAGTTCGCTGATATAAGCTTCTTTATCAAAGCTCATTGCGTTTAACATCTGCTCTGTTTTTGTTAAAATGCCCTCATTTACCTCTTCTTTAACAGGGATGAGAATTTTTAAATCTGCTCCTCCCAGCCGTTTCATTCGAAAATAGTAATCCGTATCACGCTCCGCCAGATCATCAAGGCACACCACAAGTGAGTTTTCCCCTTTTAGCAGAGGAATGGAAACCACTGTTTTCTTTACCATATTTCTGGTAAATGGTGTGAAATCGCAGATGAGCTGCTCATTAACCCAGACCGTTAATCCCCCGCATGTCTCCAGTTCAAAATCTATGGTTTCTTTCCTATCACACCAGAGCATGGTAAAGCCATACATTCTTAAATAAGTTGGACGGTAATAAAAACCTGAAGCATCCACTCCCGGATTTCCAAATGGAAAGTATTGTTTCAGTTTGTCTCCATTTTTCATTTCTGCAAAATCAGGATATTCGGGAACTTCACGTCTTCGTTCCTCAACAAATTCCCTGCGGCACGGATTTTCATGAATGGCGAATCCTTTCTTCAGCCATTCGTTCACCCTGCCGTTTAAGGTAGATCTGGTAAATTCCCGGATCTGGGTATGAACCTCGCTTATGAGGAAGCGATTGACAAATCCTTCCGCAAACAGCGGATATTCCAAGTATTTCATGCTTTCTTTCCTCCCATTTACTCTTTGACTCCGCCGGATGTCATACCGCCAATGATGTGGCTTTGCAGAGTTATAAACACAATAATTACCGGAATCATTGATATAACTGACATGGCTAAAAGGCTGTTCCAGTCAACCGAGTATTCACCGGAATAATTTGCAAGCGCAAGCTGTATGGTGTAGCGCTCCTTACTGTTGATGACCAGCTTTGGCCAGAGATAGTCGTTCCATCTCCACATAAAGGAAAAAATGCAGAGCACAGAAATTACCGGCTTGGCCAGAGGTAGCATAATCCGCGTTAAAATGCTGGTTTCCGAAGCTCCGTCAATTCTTGCTGCTTCCATGTAGGCATCAGGAATCCCCACGTAATACTGTCTTACCAGGAATACGGCAGTCGGCGACGCTACGGCTGGAATAATCAGTCCCCATAAGCTATTGTAAAGACCGGTTGACACAATTACCTTGAATATGGGAATCATAATGACCTCCAGCGGAATCATCAGGGTTGCCAGTACGATGCCAAATAAAATTTTATCTCCCTTAAACCGGTATTTTGCAAAAGCATATCCCGACATCACATTCACCACAATGGTAAGAAAAGTGGCAGCAACACTGGTAAATACTGTATTGAGAAAATAGATGCCGAAATGCCCCTCCTCCAATGCCTTCTGGTAATTGGAAAAGGATGGATTCTTTCCAATAAGGCTTGGCGGCCAGGAAAACAGTTCTCCTGTACTTTTAAAAGAAGAGCCGATCACCCATAGAATTGGCATCAGAAATAAAAAGGATAAAATAAGCAGAATCGCCCATGTTACTCCGCTTAAGAAATATTTTCTGCTCTTAGTCTGCATCCTGCTCGCCTCCCCTGTTTACTTTAAACTGTACCACTGTAAACATTGCCAGCAGCACGAACAGGATCATCGTCATCGCACTGGCATACCCCATCTGGTTTTTCTCAAATCCAGTTTCCTGAATCGTCTGCACCATAAATTTGGTAGCACCTGCAGGTCCGCCCTGGGTGAGAGCATATACCAAAGGATATGTTTTTATAATGGTAACTGTGGATAAAACCAGGACCAGAAGACTGGTCGGTTTTAAAAGCGGCAGTGTAATATAGCGGAACTGGTGAAAAAACCCCGCCCCGTCAATTTTTGCTGCCTCATAATAGGTCTCGGAAATTGCCTTAATACCGGATATAAACATGACCATATAATAACCGGACATGCTCCATGCAGTCACAAAAATTACCACTGCCATGGAATAATTCTGATCCGTAAGCCATTTAACAGGAGATCGTCCCATAACAGTAAGAAGATAATTGATTACCCCGAATTCTTCTCCCAGAAGGAACCTCCAGGTCAGCCCTACGATAATGCTGGAAATCATCGTTGGCCAGTAAAATACAGCCCGAAAGAAATCATTTCCTTTTCTGGCACCTGACAGCAGCAGTGCCAGTCCCATAGCTGATACATACACCAGAGGAACTGATACCCCGGTGAAGAAAATGGTACGGAGAAAAGAATCCCAGAATCCCCGGTCTGAAAACAGCTTGATATAATTTTTGATCCCCACAAATATCTGGGGATTAACTCCATCCCACTTTGTCAATGATATCCACAACCCATTTAATGCCGGAAAGAACAAAAACAGGCCGAATATAAATAAAGTAGGAGCAAGCATCAGATAAGGAAATGCCTTCCGCTCAAACTTCCTCATTGTTTTTACCTCCTTTTTTTATGATTATAGCATTAAAAAATAGGAAAAAATCAAGTTTAATTATGCAAATATTATAGATTATTGTCTTTTCCATAAAAGAAAAAACGCCCTGACAGACATAGCCTGTCAGGGCATCTTCATTCTTATTCTTCTATTTCACCTTCGCTGATGGCTAAAATCTCCTCTGCATCATCAAAGCTGTCATCCGATAACAGAATCTCATCATCTTCAGTCAAAAGGATCTCATCATCTTCCTCAAAAGCAGCATCTGTACTTAAGTTAATGGTACGGTAGCGTTTCATGCCTGTACCGGCAGGAATCGGTTTACCGATGATAACGTTCTCTTTTAATCCGATTAAATGATCCACTTTACCGTTAATTGCAGCTTCCGTAAGAACCTTTGTAGTCTCCTGGAAGGAAGCAGCTGACAGGAATGAATCGGTAGCCAGAGATGCTTTGGTGATACCAAGCATTACCTGCTTTCCGTCTGCCGGCTCTTTGCCCTCTGCAAGAAGCGCTTCATTTAAATCATTATAGTCAAGAACGTCCATAGAAGTTCCCGGAAGAACATCACTGTCTCCGCTCTCTTCTATTTTGATCTTCTTAAGCATCTGTCTTACGATCATCTCAACGTGCTTATCATTAATCTCAACACCCTGCAGACGGTATACACGCTGTACTTCCTGGATCATATAATCCTGTACGGCACGAACACCCTTGATCTTTAAGATGTCATGAGGATTTACACTACCTTCAGTCAGCTCATCACCGGCCTCCAGCACCTGGCCATCCTGAACCTTGATTCTGGAACCATAAGGGATCAGATAGGTCTTAGAATTACCTGTCTCGTTCTCAGTAATGATAATTTCACGTTTCTTTTTCGTATCTTTTATGGCAACAACACCGCTGAATTCTGCAATGATTGCAAGACCCTTTGGCTTACGTGCCTCAAAAAGCTCCTCGACACGGGGAAGACCCTGTGTAATATCACCTCCGGCAACACCGCCGGTATGGAACGTACGCATGGTCAGCTGTGTACCAGGCTCTCCGATGGACTGAGCTGCAATAATTCCGACAGCCTCACCTACCTGAACCGGCTGTCCGGTTGCCATGTTGGCTCCGTAACATTTTGCGCAGACACCCATATGGGATTTGCAGGTAAGGACGTTGCGGATCTTAATGGAATCACGTCCCAGCTTATTGAGTACTTTCATAACAGCTGCAGCACGCTTTGGAGTACACATATGATTTGCTTTTACTATCACTTCACCTGTATCTGGATCAGTAATGGTTTCTGCAATAAATCTTCCTGTAATACGCTCTTCCAGGCTTTCAATCGTCTCCTGACCATCGGTAAATGCCTTAATCTCCATAAACGGAATATCCTTACCCTCACAGCAGTCGATTTCCCGGATAATCATATCCTGGGATACGTCTACCAGACGTCTGGTCAGATAACCGGAGTCGGCAGTTCGAAGCGCTGTATCGGAAAGTCCCTTACGTGCTCCGTGAGCAGAGATAAAGTACTCCAATACGTCAAGACCTTCACGGAAGTTGGACTTAATGGGGAGCTCGATGGTGTGACCGGTTGTATCTGCCATAAGTCCACGCATACCTGCCAGCTGTTTGATCTGTTTATCAGAACCACGGGCTCCGGAATCAGCCATCATGTAGATGTTGTTATACTTATCAAGACCTGTCAGCAGGTCATGAGTCAGCTGATCATCAGTGGATTTCCATGTGTCAATTACTTCTTTATAACGCTCTTCCTCTGTGATAAGACCACGGCGGAAGTTCTTTGCAATCTGGTCAACCGTTGCCTGCGCATCTGCGATCAGCTTTGGCTTGCTCTCCGGCACGGTCATGTCGGAAATGGATACGGTCATAGCCGCTCTCGTAGAATACTTATAACCGATTGCCTTGATATCATCTAATGTTTCAGCTGTCTGAACAGCACCGTGTACATTAATTACTTTTTCAAGAATCTGCTTCAACTGCTTCTTTCCTACATGGAAATCAACCTCTACAACAAGCTCATTGCCTGGAACGGAACGGTCTACAAAGCCTAAATCCTGAGGTACAATCTCATTGAAAATGAAACGTCCCACTGTGGATTCCACCACACCTGTCTTAATCGTACCATCAGGCATCTTCTTGGTAACTCTTGCCTTGATTCTGGAATGAAGGGTAACTGCCTGGTTTTCATAAGCAAGAATTGCTTCGTTTATGCTCTTGAAAACCATTCCTTCTCCCTTGGCACCAGGCCGTTCCTGTGTCAGGTAGTAGATACCAAGGACCATATCCTGAGATGGAACCGCAACAGGGCCACCGTCAGAAGGCTTCAGTAAGTTATTCGGAGAGAGCAGAAGGAAACGGCACTCTGCCTGGGCTTCAACGGAAAGAGGCAGATGAACCGCCATCTGGTCCCCATCAAAGTCAGCATTAAATGCGGTACAAACAAGAGGATGAAGCTTAATTGCCTTACCTTCTACCAGAATCGGCTCAAACGCCTGGATACCCAGTCTGTGGAGGGTAGGCGCACGGTTTAACATAACCGGATGCTCTTTGATTACATCCTCCAGAACATCCCATACCTCTGTCTGAAGACGTTCCACCATCTTCTTTGCATTCTTAATATTGTGTGCAGTACCATTGGAAACAAGTTCTTTCATAACGAAAGGCTTGAATAACTCAATCGCCATCTCTTTTGGAAGACCACACTGGTAGATCTTAAGTTCCGGTCCTACTACGATAACGGAACGTCCGGAGTAGTCAACACGCTTACCCAAAAGGTTCTGGCGGAAACGTCCCTGTTTACCCTTTAACATATCGGATAAAGACTTTAAGGCACGGTTTCCTGGTCCGGTTACCGGTCTTCCCCGTCTGCCGTTGTCGATCAATGCATCAACTGCTTCCTGAAGCATACGCTTTTCATTCCGGACAATGATGTCCGGTGCGCCAAGCTCTAAGAGACGGGCCAGACGGTTATTACGGTTAATAATTCTTCTGTATAAATCATTTAAGTCGGAAGTGGCGAAACGGCCGCCGTCCAGCTGTACCATAGGACGGATATCAGGAGGAATAACAGGAACAACTGTCATGATCATCCACTCCGGTAAGTTACCGGAGTTGCGGAATGCTTCCACAACTTCCAGTCTCTTGATAATTCTGGCACGCTTCTGTCCGGTTGAGTCCTTTAAGCCCTTCTTTAAATCCGCAGAATCTTTTTCAAGATCTATGGAGTGAAGGAGTTCTAAAATAGCTTCAGCACCCATTCCCACGCGGAAAGAACCATAACCGTACTTATCCACTTCTTCCCGGTATTCTTTCTCTGATAAAACCTGCTTATACTGAAGGCCTGTATTTCCCGCATCCAGAACAACGTAAGAGGCAAAATACAGTACCTTCTCCAGTGTTCTCGGTGAAATATCAAGGATCAGACCCATACGGCTTGGTATTCCTTTAAAATACCAGATATGGGAAACAGGGGCAGCGAGCTGGATATGACCCATACGCTCTCTTCTGACGCTGGCTTTTGTTACTTCAACCCCGCATCGGTCACAGATAACGCCTTTATACCGGATCTTTTTATATTTGCCGCAATGACATTCCCAGTCCTTGCTTGGTCCGAAAATCCGTTCACAGAACAAACCGTCTTTTTCCGGTTTTAATGTTCTGTAGTTAATCGTCTCAGGCTTTTTTACCTCGCCATGGGACCATTCCAGAATTTTCTCCGGAGATGCCAGACCGATCTTTATGGCATCAAATGTCATCGGGTGGTAAGTTTCATTATTTTCAGGCATGAGCGGTTCTCCCTTCTATTATTCTTCGTCTGAATCGTCAAATTCTACGTCATCGAAATCCTCAAAAGAATCGTCGATACCGTCCGCATCCTCTTCTTCATCAACATTTACCAGTTCATCATCCTTGAATTCCTGTTTCTGATAACCGTAGTCACCAAAGGATTCCTCGTTATGGTAATGTTTGTCGCCTTCAATGATGGATCTTAAATCAGTTTCTTCATAATCCATGCTTTCAGCAATCTGAACCTCTGTATTATCGTCACGCAGCACTCTTACATCGAGGGCCAGTGACTGAAGTTCCTTTAACAATACCTTGAAAGATTCCGGAATTCCAGGCTCAGGAATATTTTCACCCTTTATGATGGCTTCATAGGTCTTCACACGTCCTACCACGTCATCGGATTTCACTGTCATGATCTCCTGCAGTGTATAGGAAGCGCCATATGCCTCCAGAGCCCAAACCTCCATCTCTCCGAAACGCTGGCCGCCGAACTGAGCTTTACCGCCCAGAGGCTGCTGTGTAACCAGTGAGTATGGTCCGGTAGAACGGGCATGGATCTTATCATCAACCAGATGGTGCAGTTTCAGATAATGCATGTGTCCGATGGTAACTGCACTGTCAAAGTATTCTCCGGTCCGTCCGTCACGGAGGCGGACTTTTCCGTCTCTGCTGAGCGGAACCCCCTTCCACAGGCCTCTATGCTCTAAATGTTCTCCCAGATATTCAATTACATCAGGTCTTAAGGAATCTTTATATTTTTCCTGGAAGTCTTCCCACTCCATATTTACGTAGTCGTTGGCTACATCCAGGGTATCCATAATATCAATCTCGTTTGCTCCGTCAAATACCGGTGTGGATACGTTAAATCCAAGTGCTCTTGCAGCAAGACTTAAGTGGATCTCCAGCACCTGACCGATGTTCATACGGGAAGGCACGCCCAGTGGGTTCAATACAATATCAAGAGGACGGCCGTTTGGCAGAAATGGCATATCTTCTACCGGAAGCACACGGGAAACAACACCCTTGTTACCATGACGTCCAGCCATCTTATCACCAACAGAAATTTTTCTCTTCTGTGCGATGTAAATGCGGACAGTCTGGTTCACACCCGGTGAAAGCTCGTCACCATTTTCTCTGGTAAACACTTTTGCATCAACGATGATACCATAAGCACCGTGGGGCACCTTTAAGGAAGTATCACGTACTTCTCTTGCCTTCTCACCGAAGATGGCACGTAAAAGTCTCTCTTCTGCTGTCAGTTCAGTCTCTCCCTTTGGAGTTACCTTACCAACAAGGATATCTCCTGCACGGACTTCCGCACCGATACGGATAATTCCTCTTTCGTCCAGATCCTTTAACGCATCCTCGCCGACACCAGGAACGTCACGGGTGATTTCTTCCGGTCCCAACTTGGTATCGCGGGCTTCTGCCTCGTATTCCTCGATATGGACAGAAGTATAAACGTCTTCCTGTACCAGTCTCTCACTCAAGAGAACCGCATCCTCGTAGTTATAACCTTCCCAGGTCATGAATCCGATCAGCGGATTCTTGCCGAGAGCAATCTCACCTTTTTGTGTGGAAGGACCGTCAGCAATAACGTCTCCCTTTGCTATATGATTATTCTTAAATACGATTGGCTTCTGGTTGTAACAGTTGGACTGGTTGCTTCTCTTAAACTTGGTTAAACGGTAAACATCCTTTCCGCCGTCAGAATCTCTTTTGATAATAATTTCATTGGAAGCGGAACGCTCTACCACACCGGAGTTTCTTGCAACGACGCACACACCGGAGTCAACGGCAGCTTTCGCTTCCATACCGGTTCCTACAACAGGAGCGTCGGTTGTGAGTAACGGAACGGCCTGACGCTGCATGTTTGATCCCATGAGCGCACGGTTCGCATCATCGTTTTCCAGGAAGGGGATCATGGCTGTCGCAACGGAGAATACCATCTTCGGAGAAACGTCCATCAAATCAATGTTCTTTCTCTGGAATTCGGATGTCTCCTCACGGAAACGTCCGGAAATATTCTTATGAATGAAGTGTCCGTCTTCATCAAGAGGCTCATTCGCCTGAGCAACAACAAAGTTATCTTCTTCATCTGCTGTTAAGTAAACAACCTCATCGGTAACCACCGGATTGTTTGCATTGGTCTTATCTACCACGCGGTAAGGCGCCTCAACGAAACCATACTGATTTACTCTCGCATAGGTAGCGAGGGAGTTGATCAGACCAATGTTAGGACCTTCTGGTGTCTCAATCGGGCACATACGTCCGTAATGGGTATAGTGAACGTCTCGAACCTCGAATCCGGCACGGTCTCTGGAAAGACCACCAGGTCCCAGGGCGGATAAACGTCTCTTATGGGTAAGCTCAGCAAGCGGGTTATTCTGGTCCATGAACTGGGACAGCTGGGAACTGCCGAAGAATTCCTTAACAGCCGCAGTAACCGGCTTAATATTAATCAGAGACTGGGGTGTAATGCCATCCATATCCTGTGTTGTCATACGCTCGCGGACTACACGTTCCATTCTGGACAGACCGATCCGGTACTGATTCTGCAGCAGTTCTCCTACCGCACGGATTCTTCTGTTGCCCAGATGATCGATGTCATCTGCGTTTCCGACTTCTTCTTCCAGATGCATGTTATAGTTGATGGAAGCAAGAATATCTTCTTTTGTAATATGCTTGGGAATCAGTTCATTCACATGTCTGTGAAGAGCCTTCTTTAATGCTTCTTCATCGTCGCTTCCAACTTCTGACAGAATTTTTTCAAGGGCAGGATAGAATACTAATTCTGTAATCCCAGCATCCTTTGGATCAAATTTTACATGTGCTGACAAGTCAACCATTAAGTTGGAAAGAACTTTCTGTTTGCGCTCCACGCCTTCCAGCCATACGAAAGGAACAGCTGCATTCTGGATGTCTGTCGCAAGCTGCTTGTCTACAGTCGTTCCAGCCTCAGCTAAGATTTCGCCGGTTGTGGTATCCACCACATTCTCAGCCAGAACATGACCTGTTATACGGTTTTTAAAATGAAGCTTTTTATTGAATTTATATCGTCCGACTTTGGCCAGATCGTACCGTCTTGGGTCGAAGAACATACTATTTAACAAACTTTCAGCACTATCAACAGATAAAGGTTCACCTGGGCGGATCTTTTTATATAATTCCAATAAGCCGTCCTGGTAATTATCAGAAGTATCTTTACCAAAACTGGCCAGTAATTTGGGTTCCTCACCGAACAATTCAATGATCTCTGCATTGGTACCAAAACCAAGAGCACGGATCAGAACAGTTACCGGAACCTTTCTGGTTCTGTCCACACGTACGTAGAAGATGTCATTGGAGTCAGTCTCATACTCCAGCCATGCACCACGGTTTGGAATTACCGTACATGCATATAATTCCTTACCTACCTTGTCGTGTTCGATACCATAATATATACCTGGGGAACGTACCAGCTGGCTAACAATGACTCGTTCGGCACCGTTAATCACGAAGGAACCGGTATCTGTCATAAGCGGAAGATCACCCATGAAGATCTCATGTTCATTAATTTCATCTTTATCTTTATTGCAAAGCCTTACTTTTACCTTTAAAGGAGCTGCGTAAGTTGCATCTCGTTCTTTGCATTCTTCTATTGTGTACTTGATGTCATCCTTACATAATGTAAAATCGACAAACTCAAGACTTAAGTGTCCAGCAAAGTCTGCAATTGGAGAGATGTCTTCAAAGACTTCCTTCAATCCTTCATCAAGGAACCACTGATAGGAATTCTTCTGAATCTCAATCAGGTTTGGCATCTCAAGCACTTCTTTTTGTCTTGAGAAACTCATTCTCAGGCTCTTACCGGCCGGGACCGGACGCATTCTGCTTTTCTCCATTGACGTTTCACCCCTGTTTTCTTTCTATTCATTTCTGTTTTGGGCATAAATGTCCCATTAAGGCACACAAAGCCACAATAGTGCACATTCCATAATATCATAGTGCTGTCAAGGTGTCAAGCATTTTTTACTTGTATTTCCCAGTAAAATGTGTTATACTATTGCAGATAGGCCCAATTTACAATATGAACTATTGGAGGTATTCCCGGTGAGCACATTTTTAAACGTATTATTAGTGATTCTTTTCATCGTAGTGATAGCTCTGGCAGTCCTTTACTTTCTTGGAAGAAAGCTGGAAAAGCGTCAGGTAGAACAGCAGCAGGCACTGGAAGCTGCGGCACAAACCGTTTCCATGCTTGTAATTGATAAGAAAAAGATGAGACTAAAGGATGCCGGGCTCCCAAAGATTGTGTATGAACAAACACCAAAGTACATGCGCCGTACCAAGCTGCCGATCGTAAAAGCAAAGGTCGGTCCAAAGGTGATGACATTAATTGCAGATGCAAAGGTTTTCGACGTGCTTCCTGTTAAGACAGAGGCAAAGGTTGTGATTAGCGGTATCTACATAACCGAAATCAAAAGCCTCCGCGGCAAAGCAGTTCCTCCGGCGCCAAAGAAGAAATCTTTTTGGGACAGGTTTAAAAAGAACAATCATTAGACTGGTTACGATTCTTATCACCGGAACGTCTGTGACAGATGCCGATGAGCGATTAAATTCGTTCATCGGCATTTTTATTAGTCTTTAATGGAAGTATTTCAAAAATGTCAGATAAATCTATTGACATAGCGGAAATATATGATATAATCAAGCTACAAGGTAGTTAGTGATAGCTAACCAAAATTCAAATACTACACTTAAATATAAATGAGAACCCGAAAGGAGAACCGCTATGTTTGAACAAATTTTATTACCTTATAAATATGAAGCTTTAGAACCCCATATCGATGCCCTTACAATGGAAACACACTATTCCAGGCATCATGCAGCTTATACAAAGAACTTAAATGATGCGGCACAGATTGCCGGAGTTGAGAATATGGACATTGTTTCCCTTCTCTCTTCTCTTGATCAGATTCCGGATGAAGCACTGAGAAAAACAATCAGGAATAATGGAGGTGGCTTTTATAACCACAACTTATACTTCTCCACTATGAGTCCTGATGGAGGCGGTGAACCTGAGGGTTCCCTAAAAGCAGCTTTGGATGACGCTTTTGGAAGCTTTTCACAGTTTAAGGTCCAGTTAAGTGCACTGGCCGCCGGACAGTTTGGATCTGGCTGGGGATGGTTATCAGCCGACAAGACAGGAAAGCTTTTTCTTTCAGCAAGTCCCAACCAGGACAATCCGCTGATGGAAGGCAGCGGTAAAGTCCCCATACTGGGAATAGACGTCTGGGAACACGCCTACTATCTTAAGTATAAGAATTTAAGAGCTGACTATATCAAGGCGTTCTTCGATGTAGTAAATTGGAAAGAAGTATCTAATAATTATGATAAAGTAATAAAAAGTTAAACATAACATTAAGGAGGGAGAACAAATCTGTTTTCCCTCCTCTGTTTTACTATCAAAAATGTTTGTTTATCAGTTTAAATCAGTCACATACCAGCTCACCTTCACCACCGATTTTCTTGCGGCCCATTTTATAAACAGCGCGGTAGAATGTCGGAAGCAAAAGAAGTGTTAAAGCTGTAGATGCAAGTAATCCACCCACGTTAACCAAAGCGAGTCCCTGCATCATCTTTCCCGATTTACCATATGCAAGTGCATTGGGAACCATGGATATGACTGTGGTCAGGGTAGTCATGAAAATAGGTCTCATACGGATTGCACCTGCTTCCACCAGAGCTTTGTCTAACGGCATTTCTCCCAGCATTTGGTTAACCGTCTCAACATACAGGATACCATTATTTACAACGGTACCGACAAGCATCAAAAATCCCAGCATGGATACCATATCAATCGGGCAGTCAGCAGAATACAGCAGACCGAAAGAACCGATCAGACTGAACGGAATCGAAGTCATTACCATAGCAGAATATTTAGGTGACTCAAACTGAATCGCCATAACAATAAATACCAGGAAAATACCAGTGATTAAAGCGCCTCCCAATGCTGCAAGCTCTTCATTCATTATTTTATCCAGATCATTGGTCATAGGCTTCACGCCTGCCGGCAGTTTCCAATCTTTTACAAATTTTTTAACATCATTTTCCGCAGTTTTCATATATTCTGCCTGAGGCTGCATGGTAATGGCAACCTTATATTGTTTATCCTTTCGCTCAATCTGCCTCGGACTGTCTTTATAATAGATATCAGCCAGATCGCTGAGCGGAAGCGTTGTTCCTGTGGCGGTTGTAATCATCATTCCCTGCAGATCCTCTATAGCATCATATTTATCCGGAGCATACTCCACCTTAACATCAATATCGTCTCCGTCAACACGAATTGTTGATGATTTAATTCCGCTTAAACTGGAATATACATTGGAACCGATTACAGCCGGAGTCAATCCCTCTGCCTGTGCTTTTACCGGGTCAACACGTACTTTTACAACAGGAGCTGCGTTCTCCACGCTTGAATGAACCTGCATAACATCTTTTCTCTTTTGCAGCTCAGCAACCAAATCTGCACTGGCTTTTTTCAGTGTCTCATAGTTGGTACTCTGCAGGTCAATCTCAATTTCATCGCCAGACTGCATGGCACTGGACATGGTAGTACTTCCTTCTTTTAAAGTTACGGAACAATCTTTAAAATCCGTCATCTTCCCTCTCCACTTATCAATTACCTGATCTGTGGTAAGTTTCCGTCCATCTTTCAGATAAGCATTCAGGGTTACATCACTGTCAGATTTTATGCTCAATCCTCCGGAACCATAAGTTATGAGATAATGATCTACATTTTCATCCTTGGAGACAAAATCTTCCAGACCTGCTACTGACTGATTAATGGCATCAACAGAAAGACCTGGCTTTGTTTTTATAGTCATACTGACAATACCCTCATCTACAGATGTCATTAAATCCACTCTCAGCTTGGAAGCCATTCCAAATGCAGCTGCTAAAAGCAATATACTTAACCCAAATACCAGCTTCGTCTTGGTTATAAGGGTAGGAATGTGTTTTCTATACCAGTTCTGCAAAGACTTTATAAGACCGTTTACCGGAGCCTTTTCTTTTTCTACCGGGTGCCAGTGTACAAAGCTTAACGGCACAATTGTTACGGCTGAAAATAAAGATGCAGTCATACAAAATACAATCGTATAACCCAGCTGTTTGAATAGCTGTCCTGACATACCGCTTAGAAAGACCAGAGGTAAAAATACTACGCAGGTCGTGATTGTACCGCCGGTAATGGACCCTACCATGATCCGGCTGCCTTCAATCGCAGCATCATAGTAATTTCTCGTTTCTTTTGCGCGGAAACATCCATCCAAAACATTGATGGAGTTATCAACCATCATACCTACACCAAGCACCAGCGATGTCAGGGAAATAACATTTAAAGAAAAGCCCATGGCACTCATACAAATCAGGGACAGCACCACGGATATGGGAATAGAGGTACCTACAATGACGGATGCTCTTAAATCTCCGTAAAACAGCCATAGTATAATCATGGATAGGATAATAGCCATGACCATGGTTTCCACTACGTTTGATATGGAATCCATAATTACATCGCTGGAATCATTAACGACCGTAATATTAACGCCTGGATTTTCAGCTAATATCTCTCCGATTTGTTCGGATACCTGTTTGGAAACTTCAATCGCAGTGGCGTCAGACTGCTTCTTTATATCAAGAGAAATGATGTTTTCTCCGTTATAACGTCCGATAGAATCCTTATCTTCCAGGGCATCAAATACATCTGCAATATCAGATAAATGTATGGTATCCCCGTTTGCCAGCGGGACTGCAATCTTTTTTAAGCTTTCTGTATTATCATAATCATTTCCCACACTGACATTGAGATTTTGTCTGCCAACATCAATATCTCCGGCAGGAATTGTAAAATCTGCAGCACCCACTATTTTAGCAACTGCCGGCATGTTTAAATGATACTGTTTTAATTTTTCCGGATCCAGCTGAACGCTTACATAACTTTCCTGTCCGCCGGCAATGGATACTTCACTGACTGAGCTGAGTTTTTCAAACTCCGGAACGATTTTATTATCCACATATGTATACAGATTTTGACCTACATTTCCGCTGACTGCCAGTGTAACTGCAGCTTCTGAAGTCAGATTTAATTCCAGAATTTTGGGTTCCTCAATATCATCAGGCATATCATTACGGATTCCATCGATTGCTTTTTTCAGATTAATATAAGCTGTATCGATGTTTGTTCCGTATTCATACTTTACTAATACAATTGATACATTCTCTTTTGAATAAGAGTTAATGGTATCAACGCCATCCAGAGATGATATGGCGTCTTCCTGCTTGGTAGTAATTAAGTCATTTACATCCTCCGGGCTGGCTCCCACATAAACAGTACCGATAACCAGCATGGGAAGATCCATTTCAGGAGTGAGTTCTACTTTTGTTCCCAATAAAGACTGAATTCCAAAATAAGCGATCGTAATCAGGCAGAGTATGATCGTTACAGGCCTTTTTACTGCAAATTTTGTCAAATTAACCATACTATTCACCTACCTTCGAGTCCGCATTGGCAGGTGTCACTGTCTCTTCTTCCGAATCCTGCGCTTTATTATCTTCTCCCAGCAGAACCTCCGTTCCATCAATCAGTTCATTGCTCCAACTGGTTATCACCTTGCTGTCATTTGTAATTCCGGATGTTACTTCCATTTTTTCGTTATCATATATTCCAGTAGAAATTTCTGTTTTTCTTGCAGTTCCATTATCGTAACAGTAAACAAAGGGCACCCCTGCATCGTAGCTTACAGCATCAACCGGAATTGTCATGACTCCTGCTGCCTTACTCATGACAACAGTAATTTTGACCCTTGTTCCCGTTGTCAGACCTTTTGAATCAGCAAGCACTGACTTTACGTCGTAGAGACCGGTTTCGCCATTAACCACTGAACTGATTTCCGTAACCGTTCCTTCATATTTCACTCCATTTTTTTCTACTGATATGGAGTCGTTAACCGCCATATTCTGTAAAGTCTTTTCTGTAATTCCAAACGTTATCTGAATCTGGTTTGTTCCTGAAATTTTACAGATTTCTGATCCCACCGCAATATGGTCATGTGGTTCAACCGTTCGCGATTCTATCACACCGCTGATGGGAGCAGTCACTGTGGTATATTCAAGCTGCAGATCATACTGGTTTTTTGCTGCATCATATTTCAGCTTTGCATTATTTGCAGCATTCTGAGCCTGCTCCAGTGTCTCATGGGATACCGCACCGGTGGAATAAAGTGCCTCTGTTCTGGCAAGTGTATTGTGGCTGTCACTAACCGCTATGGCTGCAGAATCTACATTAATTTTTAAGGTTGTTAAAGCATCTGAATCAATTTTGCAAAGAGGCTGGCCGGCTTCTACCATGTCTCCTGCGCGGAAATAAACCTCCAGTACTTCTCCATTCATTTTAGGCATCACGTTTGCCTTTAACTCAGGCTCCACTGTTCCCGTTAAGTCCGTGTACAGGATTATATCCCCTGTCTGAGGCTGCTCTACTGACACAAGAGGCCGTGTTTCATACGGTATTTCTTCCTTTTTCTTCCCAAAAATACTAAATCCGATGATTCCGGCCGCTATTATTATAATTGCACCAAAAGCCAGTTTTTTCTTACTCTTCATCTCATATTCCTTTCTCAAAATCCCTTGATGTAAACTTTATGCTAATCATCTGAGTTTTAAAAATCCAGTATTCCCTGCGTTGCCCAGTAATATAGCTCCATAGCCTGGCGCAGAGACAGATCAGCATTTGTTTTATCCCCGTCTGCCTGATAGTAAGACAGCATTTGTCCCAAATACTCTATCTGACTGATGGAACCGTTCTGCATTTGTACTTCAGTTGCATTTTTTATAATAACTGCCTGGTCATATGCAGTGCGGGCCGCCTCACAGTTTTTCTTCTTTTCCATAATGTCCTGATACAGCTGTTCCATCTGAATTGACAGGTTCTGTTCCATCTGTTCCTCATTGCGGAATTTTGATTTCACTCTGGTCGTGCTTCTGTCTGTTTTCCTGTGCCGTTCATCAATTAACGTATAATTATTGCGGATTGCCGACGCTGTATCCTCCTGCAGATTCAATTCATCAATTTTACTTAAATCCACTGGGGGAACAGTCTGAATCTGAGGCATTTCCTCCCCTGTCCAGCCTGTCAGCAGTTTTAGAGTTGATCCCAGATTTTCCACGGTATTTTCAAGGCTGGCAAGCGAGCTTTCTGCAGACAGGAGATTTTTTTTTGCGGCAATCACCTCTGCATCCGTCGCCATACCCAGACCCTGCATAGAGACAGTTGCAGAATAAAGTTTTTCGTACATTTCCGTCATAGTCTGCAGTGTTTTTTTCTGAGCTGAAGCCATATTGTAGCCGATCATTGCCTGCTGGGCTCCATTGGTCAGCTGTTTTGCACCTTTCCTGACCGGTTCATAGGAAGAGGCGTCGGATTTGGTGTTATCATTATAGGCTCTGCTGATCTTATCACCGGCGCTTTTCATGGCCTTTTCATAGGCCCGGAGAGTGGCATACAGGATCTGGCCATCCATTGTGGCCAGACCTCCTTCATCCCTTACATCATCCGCGTCATCTTTAAAATCTTCTGCATCATGGTAGGCTGCCATATACTGATCCTTCACATCATCCATAGCAGACCAGTACATCTCATTTGCAGAAACCATATTGGGATTAAACAGCTTAATTCTGTCTCCCAGTTCGTCATATTCCAGAACATTATCCTGAATCAATTCCCACTGTTTTTCATTATATCCATCCGGGACCGCATTTTCTGCTTTTCCAGGCTCTTTCATACCAGCTGCAAATACCGGCAGCACCATGGCATTTCCCGCCATGGATACAATAGCAGCTGTAAGCAGGACAGCATGCCACTTATTACTCATTTTCCAACGCATGATTTTATCCTCCTTACTGTACGGATGCCATACCGTTCACTGACCAGTTATACATTTCCATGGTCCAGAACCAATCCATATCTGCAATTTTTAACGCATTCTGTTTTGCCAGATAATCCGTCTGCTGCTGCAAATATTCCAGCTGTCCGATGGTGCCCAGACTGTTTTTCTGTGATGCGATTTCCATTTTTCTTGATTCTTCCTCTAAAGCACTTTGTGCTTCTTTATAAGCAACTTCAGCCTGCAAAACATCACGGTATTTCTTATCCAGATCTGTACCTATTTTTTCTTTATTATCCTTGATCTTAATCCGATAAGAGTCTTTCACCACTTCTGATACTGCATTTTCCAGCTTTCTCTGGTTCATTTTAAGCTCATAATTACTATCAGCTGCTTTGGAATAATCTGAATCAGGATTCATATTGGAAATTCTTGCCGGATCTGCCGCCGGTATCTGTCTCATATCAGGGGAAGCCTGGTATCCCCAGCCCAGCATGACGCAAAGGGTCTGTTTCAGCTTACTGATGGATGCTTCTGTCTGAATAACAGCAGTCTCTGTTTTTTGGAGATTATTCCTGGCATTCAGCACATCCACATTTGTTGAGGATCCGATATCTCTCTGAACTTCTGTCACCCGAAGCACTTCTGTGAGCAGTTTCTGATTCTGTTTTAGGACTTCCAGGTTAAGAATGGACTTATAATAAGAAATCATGTTAGACTGTGCCATAATGGCCAGATTTTTTTCGGTCTGGAGATTGGAATACCTCATTACCTCTAAGTCAAACACATTATCATCTGCTTTTTTCTCCAATGACCGGGCCTGCGCCTCTGCCATGGCATCTGCCAGGTCATCGTCACCAGTTATGTTACCCCGAAGGTCAGCCGCATCATCCCGATACGACCGTGCAACATCATCTGCGGTGGGATCATCTCTCTGCTTGGAATATTCTACCTGGTTATTTAAGACCGTCGCATTATATTCATGAATCAAATCTTCTATTTCTCCGTATTCCATGGTATTGTCACGAAGTTTCTCCCATTCTGTATCTGAACGGGCAAATGTGGGACTGGCCAATGCTTCTTTCGGATAAGACAGCAAAGCAGCCGTTAACAGAATCAGTAAAAATTGCATCTTTTTTTTATTCGTCATCACCATTATTCCTTTCCTATAGTTGAGGTTAACCATACCTTAAATTGACTTAAATAATATTTCTGTACTCATTTCGGCAGCCTCACTTTATATACAAATGTAAGTTAATTGACATTTGTTATTTTTAGTGTAAGATAATTTTAGTATTATTTCAAGAATCAAAAGATGTTACAATGTAAATTAAGAGACAAATCTTATCAATCTGTTTCCGAAAAGGAAGAAACTGCCAATCTTCCTTTATGCTCTTCTGCGGACCCCCTCTTCTATTACCTGGAACTGATATTTAACCGCATGGAGAATCTCATCTATATCCGCTGATTCCATAAAATACATGGACATGGATTTTGCCACAAGGAAAAGCAGAAGTTCCAGTAATTCTGACAGTTCTCCACTGCTTGAAACCGGGCAGACAATATGATCCAGCTTCTCAAAACAGTAACGGACCAGTTCCTGTTCTTCTTTACTCTTATTAAAAAAATCCTTGAAGCCTATCATGCTTGTTTCTGTCATCAATTTTGCATCTAAAAATATATTTTTGTAGAATATAAAATCCTGCTGCTCCCGTCCGAAATTGATCAATACCAGGATTGAATTCCAAAATACCTGATAAATATTACCTTCGCATAATTCAAGATTTTGAAAAAACCACCGTTTGCAGGTTTCCTGAAAATCACGCAGCAGATAAGCAAGCAAATCTTCCTTATCATCAAAATAAGTATAAAAACTTCCCCTGGAGATATCAGCCTCTTTTATAATCTGGTTTATCGAGACATCGGAAAAGGAAAATTTTGAAAATTCACGAATTGCCGCACGTTTTATTGTTTCACGTTTAATATCAGGCAAATGTAAAAAACGTTGTGTTGGCATAAGTCCTTCCACCTTCTTAATTATAAAAAATTCCTAAACTTTATTAAAAAAATGACAACTTGTCATCTTATAGTCAAAACATATGGCGGAAAATATCCGCCATATGTTATATGTGAAACCTTTGTCAGAGCATAATTAGCTTTCTACGTAGAGAGCTGTGATATCATTACCCTTCTGATCGTAGCAACGGTCATCGCCATCTTTTGCTTTATGCTTATTTTTCTGAACAGTACCAGAAGTATTTACAAGTTTGTAGGTAATACCGGCCTTTCTGGCTGCCTCGTAGTTGATATTGTAATATTCATCATATTTATCTTTATCATTTAACATGCTGTCATTACGTACAAGCCAGCTCTTGCCGTCTGCACTTGCCTTACCTTCTGCCTCCAGATCATCCATAAACTCATCTGTATCCAGAATGCTGTATCTTGTCTTTGTGGATCCGCCCTCTTTTGTCTCTTTAATCTTGACTACAGAGTACTTATCATCCTTATCAGCCTCTAAAAGCATACCTGCCATATAGTACTTGTCATCATCAATGCCAGTCTTACCTGCACCCTTAAAGGTACCTGACTTGTTAAAGAAGAAGTTGAAGGTTTCTCCATCAATTTCAACACTCTGTTTATTTGTCTTCATGGAGCCGTCATTACCGTTGCCAAAGTTATAGCAGTAGTAACCTTCATCCAGCCAGTGATTTGCATTATCCTTGAAACGGTCTTCTGTATCAAATGGGAAATCATCATCATCATCATCTATAATATCAATGATATCCTTGTTAGGATTATCCTCTTCGAATTTATAGAATTTCAAACCGTCCTTCATTCTTCCCTTTGTATCAAAGGCATACTTCTTACCGTTAATGGTTTTGATTTCACCTGAAACCAGCTGTCCTTCATTATCGGAATAGTACCAGTAATCTTCATCATCATTATATTTCTCTAAATGCAGATTCTCATCCGGAACAACTTTAAACCAGCCCTTGGTAATTCTTGCACCATCTTCTGGAGAACCGAAATATCTCCATTCTCTGGTGTAATCATTGGCGCCCTGTCCTGTAGAAGCTGTTGCAGAAGTAGCGTTTGCTTTTGTTGCAGTTGCATCCCAGAGAATCCACTCTGCGTTCATACGGCCCCACTCATCAAAGCTGTACTTTTTGCCATTGATGGTTTTTCCGTCTTTACTTGTCTGCTTCTTACCGTTGCTCTTAAACCAGAACCAACGCTCCTGCTCTTCATCATCAAAGGTATTATGGCTGGAAACTCTGGCATTGCCATCTTTGGCAGCATCATCGTAATCATCGTCGGTAATCTCAATGGTAGCCCAGCCTGTTGTCTTTGCTCCGTCATCTTCTTTACCGCAATAATAAATTCCTTCTTTCCATGCATCATCGCCGGTTTCTCTTTCACCATCATCGTTAACCCAGCCGAAAAGCATCTTGCCTTCGTCATCAAAGATATATTCTTTGCCGTTAACGGATTTAAAGGAAGCTGTATCGCTGCTGGTAGAGCTCTTGTAAGCTTTACCATTGGAGCCAAAATAGTACCAGTTATTTACAGGCTCGTCATCGTCATCGCTGCCGTCATAATCTTCATTCTCCATGGATACCCATTTATTGGTTACCATAGCACCGTTCTCGTCTACATAGTAGTATTCATCATCGTATTCTACAATAACATCAGTGGCCATCTCGCCGCTATCGTTTAAGTAGAACCAGTTGTCACCAGACTTCGCCCACTTCTCTGTTTCTTTGTCTCCGCTTCTGTTGTAGTACACCCATGTACCGTTCTCTTCCTGCCAGCCAGTAGCTGCGAAAGAAGACATGGAAGCACCTAATGCCAGCAGTGCTGCTGTAGATAAAACAGCAACTAATTTGGTCTGCTTTCTCATAATAAATGCACTCTCCTTTTTTCTTTTTGAAATAATTTAGGTGAAATTCCTAATTGCATCACATGGCTATTATACTTCTAATATTGGAAATTATCGAAAGCAAAACCAGTTTTAGCCACTATTTATGCTTTATTTTTACTATTTTTTCGAATTTTTCTTGATTTTTTAATGAACAGTTTATATACTTGTGTTAAACTGTATTTGTTTGATTCTAAAAGGAGATGGAAAGATATGACGAAAGGAAACGTAATAACCGAAATTACAACCGAGAACAAAAGCGTCGTAGAGCAAAGCCTTGATGATTTCCAAAAATATTTGAAAATCAACAATATGTCTGCAAATACCATTCACGTATATTTGTTTGCAGCAAGACAGTTTCTTGACCGATACCATGTGATCAGCCATGATAATCTCATGCTCTATAAGTGCTACTTAATGGAGCATTACAAGCCTCAGACAGTAAATTTGAGAATCAGGGCGCTGAACTGCTACATGGAATCTTTAAAGCTTTCTTCTTCAAAAATGCTGATGATACGCGTCCAGCAGAAAACGTTCCTGGAGAACATTATCAGCCAGGCAGACTATGAGTATTTAAAAAACTGCCTCATCCGTGATGGAAACATGCTGTATTATTTTGTGATCCGGTTTATGGCTGCTACCGGAGTTCGGGTCAGTGAACTTGTAATGACAAAAGTGGAACATGTAAAATGCGGACATATGGATATTTACTCCAAGGATAACAAAATAAGAAGAATTTACTTTCCTAAAAGCCTGCGCGTGGAAGCACTTAAATGGCTGGGGCAGATCAACCGTGTCAGCGGATACGTCTTCTTAAACCGATACGGGGAACCAATCACTCCTGCCGGAATACGCGGACAGCTTAAAAAATTTACCGCGCTTTACGGGCTGGATCCAAAGGTCGTTTACCCCCACTCCTTCCGTCATCGTTTTGCAAAAAATTTTATTGAGAAATGCGGAGATATCTCCATGCTTTCTGATATTTTAGGTCATGAAAGTATTGAAACAACAAGAATTTACTTACATAGAAGCAGTACGGAACAAAAACAGATCGTTAATCAGATTGTGAATTGGTAGGGAATTATGTTAAATGAAGAATTATTGAATGAATTTAAGAAATATTTAAAGAAAAAAAATTTATCAGGTAACTCCATTACTGCCTATGCAGGCAGTGTGCGGCTTTTTTTCACCCTGTATGATGAGGTTACACCTGAGAATCTTCAACAGTATAAGAGCTACTTAATTCCGCGATACCGCCCGGCAACCGTAAATCAGCGGATATATGCAATCAACCATTTTTCCCGTTTTCTGGCGGAGACAAGTGAAGCGGATTCCATTTTGTTGTCATCCTACCATCTCCCGTCTGTTAAAGTGCAGCAGAAAACTTTTCTGGACACGATTATTTCCAATGAAGATTATGAGATCTTTAAAGAGAGGCTGAAAGAAGAAAAGAATTATTTCTGGTACTTTATTGTACGCTTTCTAGCCGCTACAGGCGCCAGGGTCAGCGAACTGATTCAGATAAAGGAAGAGCATTTAAAGCTGGGTTATTTAGATCTGTATTCCAAGGGAGGAAAGATACGGCGTATCTACTTTCCTGATTCCCTTTGTGAAGAGGCACTGGCATGGTGTGCGGACCGCGGTGTCCGAAGCGGCTTTTTGTTTTTGAATAAAACAGGTCATTTGATTACCCCCAGGGGAATTAATTACCAGCTCAAGCATCTGGCCAGCCGCTATGGGATAGATCCTGATACGGTTTACCCCCATTCATTCCGGCATCGTTTTGCAAAGAATTTTTTAGCCCGCAATAATGACATCTCACTTCTTGCCGATTTAATGGGGCACGAAAGCATCGAGACAACCAGAATCTACCTGACTCGTTCCAGCCAGGAACAACAACAGCTCCTTGACGAAATTATCACATGGTGAGCGTATTTTTTTAATATTTTATGTTTCTTTTTTATTATTTTTGCGATATAATTTCAAAAAGGAGGATAAAACGCAATGCTTATTTCTTTTCGGTTTAAAAACTTCCGTTCCTTTTTGGACGAGACATTTATCAATATGAAGGCAGTCACCTATAAAGAACTTCCTGATCACCTGATTCAAGCGGATAATCAGAAGCTGATAAAAACATTGGCTGTTTATGGACCCAATTCAAGCGGAAAAACCAACTTATTCCTTGCTATTGCCAGTTTTCACTCTTTAATTTTCTGGCAGCTTTTTCCCTCTCAGACGTCAAACCAAAATCGTTTCATTAATCTTTTACAGTTGACTTCCATGGACCGCATTGTTCCCCATTATCAGGACAATTCGGAAACTCATCCTACGGAAATGGAAATATCTTTTATTAGCAGCAACAGAATTTACGAATATGGTTTTTCCATCTGTTCACAAAACATCATAACGGAACACTTAACAGTCGATAACCATCTTGTATTTTCACGAACTGCAGCGGAACTGTCCTACGGACGCTTCTACGAAAAATATATGCGTTCCAAAACAGTTATACGTCCGCATAGCAACCGGTTATTCTGTTCTATTTTATCTTCCCTGGATGTTCCTGAGATGACATCAATTATGAAACCTTTTGAAAACTTCTTTTCCTCTAAACTTCATTATTATTTTGATGATTTAGAGCTGCTTCAGATTCTTGGTAATACGCTAATGGATGGAAAGATATTTAAGATCCTTGAAAATCCGGAAGCCATCGAATTCAGCCTGTCCCAGCTTCGCAAGCTTGGGATACCTGTAGAAGACATTATTGTTGATAAGGGAATCCCAAAACTTGGATTTCTCACTAAATCCCGGTCAAGCGGCCAGTCATTCATCAAATATATGGACATTATGGAGATATCCTCAGGTACGCTGAAAAATCTGTTTATGTTTTTAAGAATTTATGAGTTGAGTCAGAATGGTGGTATCCTGATGATTGACAGCATATCCGGCGAATTTCACCCCGCTGTCACCAAATTTATAGTTGATTCCTTTCAGCAGGAATCTAACAAGAATGTACAGCTTATTTTCTCCACTCACGATATCTCAATTTTAAATAACCAGCAGTTCAGACGTGATGAGGTGGCTTTTGTAGACATGAATGAATATGGGGAATCAAGACTCTACACCCTGGCAGATATCAAGGTCCGGTCAGATGCAAGCTTTTCCAAGGACTATCTTCTTGGAAAATACGGAGCTATTCCTCTTGTTAAGGATACAATCTTCTGATTATAAATGGGTTCAGGCTGCTTAAACAATCATTCTACATAAAAAGAGCGTGTCGCAAAACTATTTACAAATGGTCTTGCAGCACGCTCTTAATTTAAGGAAAAAATAAGACATTCTGTTAGTTTTGCAACAGCCTTTTAACTCAGAAGATGAATATTGGCAGTATCCTTCGAACAGACCTCAAGCACAATATTACATTCTGAAACATGCTGGTAATTAATATCCAGGGTATAGTCCACCTGGACCTTTAAGCGGTCCTCTTCTTCAGCAATCCTGATATCATTGGTTCTGATCCCGATCATCAGCTCTCCAAATGGCGTTGCATAACAGGAAATGTTTTTCTTTTCCTTTTCAAAGGTCATATGAACACTGGTGCTTCCTCTTTTTATGATATCCATTCCTGACCGGTGGATCTTAATGGTGTTTCTGGTCACACCTTCCACCCCTTCCTGAACCTCATCATAAAGAATATAATGACTGCCGTTTTTCAAAAAATAATCGCCTCTTGTGATCATTTCCACAGCCTGATTGTCATCTTCCACGATCTGTGCACCGCTGATACTGATCAGAACATCTCTTGTCATAATGTATAACTCCTCTAAAACTCTTCTATATTTATTTGTCTCGTCTCTTTTACCTGGCCGGGAAGAATGGAAGCGGCAAAGCTTGTGAATTTTTCCGCCAGATCACTGACATAGAAATGATATTTATCAATGCTGCTGCCGTCATGATTACAGATAAGGCCCTTTTCCTCCAGAACCTGCTTTAATTCCAGAGCTGTTTCATATGCCGGATTCACTAACGTAACTTCCGGTCCCATCAGCCTGCCCACCGTGGAACGAAGAAGTGGATAGTGGGTGCAGCCTAATATAAGTGTATCAATGTATTTGCCTTTTAATTCGCTTAAATATCTGGATGCGATTTCATCTGTAACGGAATCGTGAAGCAGGCCTTCCTCCACCAGAGGAACCAGAAGCGGACACGGCTTTCCTGTAACTTCAATGTCTTCCCGCATTTCTTTTATCACTCTGGTATATACACCGCTTCTTATGGTTCCTTCGGTTCCAATGATGCCTATTTTTCCATTCTTAGTAGATTCAATCGCAGTTCTCGCTCCTGCGTGAATCACTCCGATGATGGGAATATCCAAATCATGTTCCACTGTTTCCAGTGCACAGGCAGTTGCCGTATTACAGGCAATTACAATTGCCTTTACATCCTGGGTCATCAGAAAGCGGATAATCTGTCTTGTAAAACGGATGACAGTACTGCAGGATTTGTTCCCATAGGGGACCCGTGCCGTATCACCGAAGTATACGATCCTTTCATCCGGCATCTGCCTCATGATCTCTCTTGCCACAGTAAGTCCGCCTACGCCGGAATCAAACACTCCAATGGGAGAATTTCTGTCTGCCATAACATCTGCTCCTTAATCGTCAAACCGGCTCAAAGCGTCTTCCATCAGACGGTCTACGAGCTGGTCCTTGCTTATTCCTGCTGCCTCCCAAAGCATGGGATACATGCTGATTGCTGTAAATCCCGGCATTGTATTAATCTCGTTAAATACAACCGTTCCATCTTTCTTCACAAAAAAATCCACTCTTGCCAGCCCGGAGCCGTCCACTGCCTGAAATACAGCTATTGCTGCTTCTCTGACCCGTTGTGCTGCCCCCTCCGGCAATACCGGATCAATGACAGTTTTTGAGTCCGCATTATGATACTTTGCGTCAAAGTCATAAAATTCTGCTGCCGCAAGAATCTCTCCCACACCAGAGGCCTTAACAGGCTGATTGCCGCCGCCCAGAACTGCGCATTCGATTTCTCTGCCAACGATCATCTCTTCTACCAGAATCTTTCGGTCATGTCTGGCTGCTTCCAGTAATGCTTCCTCCAGTTCCTTCCGGTCTGACGCACGGCTGACACCCTTTGAAGAACCCGCATTGGACGGCTTTACAAATACCGGATAATCAAACCGTTCTTCTACTCTGGCTAATACCTGCTCCATATTCTTTAACTGATGACGCATAACTGGTACATAGGCAGCCTGCAAAACCCCCAGGTCATCTACAATAATCTTTGTATATAATTTATCCATGGAAACAGCAGAGGAAAGAACGCCGCATCCCACATATGGAATTCTGGAAAGCTCCAGAAGGCCCTGAACCGTTCCGTCTTCGCCCATAAGGCCGTGAAGCACCGGAAATACCACATCTGCCTTAACAAGCTCTGTCTTATTCCCATCAAGCAGTACAACCGCGCCCATTCCGGCGTCAGGTGAAAGAATGGCACTGATCCGTCCCTCTCTCCATGATCCGTCTTTGATTTCCTTTACGGATTCTGTTTTAATCCAGTGTCCTTCCTCAGTAATTCCGATCAAAAGCAGATTATATTTGTCTTTATTTATATGGTCTATCACATTGACAACTGACATACAGGAAACGACGTGCTCCGATGACTGTCCGCCAAATAATACAACCGCAGTTTTCTTACTCATTCCAGTCTCCTTAATAAATTCTTGATTTACAGCGTTTATATTATAGCACATATGGTTACAATTACAAATAGATTCCAGAAAAAAGGAGGAACCCTATGAAACAGAAACGTGATTTATTCTTATGTATTACCTGCCTGCTCATTGCTTTTTTACTGACACTGGCAGATGGCAGATCAAATGATGAGGCCCTTGCCGCCCGGATCGCCCCTGAAATCCTGCGGTTTCATGTTTTGGCAAACAGCAATAGTACACAGGATCAGAATTTAAAGCTGAAAGTACGCACCATGCTTCTCAATTCAATATATGAAGACCTTGGCGAAAATGCATCCCTGGATGACACAAAAACCTATATCCGCTCCCATGAATCCACTCTGGAGAAAAAAGCAGAAAACTACATGAAGAACCTGGGATTTAATTATCCTGCACATATGGAGCTGACAGATTGCTACTTTCCAACCAAAACCTATGGGGATATGGTGTTTCCCTGCGGAACCTATGAAGCCGTAAGGGTAAAAATAGGCGAAGGAAAAGGACACAACTGGTGGTGCGTCCTCTATCCTCCGCTCTGTTTTACGGATTCTTCCTATGCAGTCGTGCCGGATACCTCAAAAGAGATCCTGCGGCACTCCATAGATGAATCTGATTATTTAAAATTAAGAAAAGAACCTGTAAAAATCCATGTAAAGCTTAAAGTTTTGGATCTACTTCCTGTGAATAAAAAAACCGCTATTTCGCAGAATCCACAATGATTCCCTTTACAGCCCACTGGTAAGTAGTGTATGCCTGATACAGCTCTGCATATGCACTTTGCCTTGCACCCTCTGCCTGTAAAAATGCCATTTGAGACTGAAGATATGTAATTTTACTTAACATACCCATCTGAAAAGAACGCTCTGCTTTCCCTTTATCAAGCACTGCCTTCTCGTAGGAGGTATTGGCTGCTTCATAAGCGGTCTTTGCCTGCTTCAGATTCTGATAAAAAGATTGCATGGTGACTGCAACATTCTGTTCGCCTTCCGATACTCTTGCCTTTTTATTTTCCATTCCCGTAGAAGTCTTATCGGAATTGGTACGGCGCATATCGATAAGGGCATAATTGTTGCTTATGGCTTTTGCTGTATCGCTTTCAAGGTCCAGGTTGGAAATTGCTGACAGATCCAGTTCCGGGAGATCTCCTACATTTGGCAGAGAATCTAAGGAATACCCTGTCATTAGAGCCAGTGACCGCCGCAGACCATCAACCGTCTGTTCCAGGCTTAATACAGAAGCCTGGGTGGTAAGTACTTCCTTTTTTGCAGACAGGACATCATTTAGTGTTGCCGTACCAACTTGCTGACCTAATTGCTGAGCTTCATAAGCAGAATTACATACTTCCGATGCTTTTTGAAGCAGTGCCCGGTTTGCAACAGCGTTGTTATATCCGATCATAAGCTGATCGGCATAATACTCATATTGCCTTGAGGCCTGTGTAATACCGGAGTTGATCTTGGAATTGGATTGGTTAAGAGTTTTAAGGGTCCATTGTAACTTATCAGTCTGGGTCTTTATACTTTTTACTGTTCCCTCTAAAACCTTATATACAGGGATTCCATCTTCATTAGTTATACCAGTTGGCTTAAGTTCCTTCGCCTGATCCTCAAGTTCCTTTATTTTATTTTTCATTTCGATTCCTACAAGCTCATTATAAACGTACTTAAGATTATCTATATTCGAATTGGCAGAATCCACTATATTCTGCAAATCCGGATTAAAATACCGGACCAGGTCGGAAAGTTCACCAAATTCTATGTTGCTGTCATTTAATTTACTCCACTGTTCCGCTGTTATTCCCTCAGGGATCGGTTTTTCTGCCTGCCCCGGTCCAACAGCTCCATATGCGGGAGAAACCGAGGAAGCCGTTAACAGCGTGGCCAAAAATATTGGCCAAACTTTTTTATTTCTCATCTCATCAGCCTCCTGCCGAAGCTAGCCCGTTAACAGCATTGTCATAGGTCTGGACCGCCTGAAATAATGTAAGCTGAGCCTTCTTCATCGAATTATCTTTTGTATTATATACATTCTTTTGCTTCATGTAATCAAGTCTGCTTAAAGTTCCGATCTGCTGCTTATGCTCTGCTGTCTCCATATTCTTACTTTCCAGCTCAAATTCTCCCTTTGCCTGTTCATAAGAGGCTTTGGCTTGCTGAACAGCCTGATAGTTCTTTACAATCTCAGATTTTATATTCTGCTCATTGCTGAGAACCGTCCGCTTTAATGTTTCTTTCGTCAGTTCAGCCACCGCATTTTCCAGCTTTCTTTTATTGATTTTAAAAGTATAATTTTTTTCCAGCGCAGCATCTTTATCTGTTTCCGGATTCATCGCAGCAATATGTTCAAAATCAACAGCCGGTATATCCCTGATTTCAGGTGTATCGCTATACTTCCAGCCCAACATAACAAGAAGTTTTTGTCTTGTCTCTTCAATTGACCCGGTAAGTTTCTCAATTGAAGCCTGAGTGCTCTGAACACCTTCCTTGGCTGCAAGCACATCAGATAAGGTGGCCATTCCTGCACTTTGCTTTACAAGAATCGCCTGATATTGAGCTTCCATATATTCCAGGCTGTCTTTTGCTGACTCCAACTCTAATTTCTGTTGAAAATATGATATCATAGAGGACTGAGCAGAAGCTACCAGGCCAGCTTCCTGCTGGTCATAGGTGAGTTGGTGCACAGTTATATCTTCAGTAACCTTATCTGCGGCCTCTTCTGCCTGAGCTGCAGCCACCTGAGCCTGCGCATCTGCCACTGGATCATCGCCAGAGACATTGCTTCTGGCATCAAACGCCGCATCACGGTAGTACTGAGCATATTGATCCCGGGTAACTTTATCATCTTTTTTCTTGTCACTGATATCGAGCTGATTCTTATGAACCGTTACATTATACTCACGAATCAAACCTGCCAGTTCATCGTATTCCATCACATTATCTCTAAGCTTTGCCCACTCCTCAGCAGTCCTTGAAAACTCCGGATTTCCAGCCCAGACAGTCGATGCCGGTCCGGAGAAGGTCATCACGGCTGCCAGAGCAAATGCACCAATTTGTTTCCATTTCTTCATCCTAAATCCTCCTTAACTGGGATTTTTAAACTATGTTTAAGGTTATCATATCACATTCTGTAAAAAGAGCCAAGCCACATTCTTCCAAATCCCATACATCAATCAGCGTTTGCCAACTGCCGGTTTAATCCGGCAGCTGGGTTTTATCTACTTTTCCGCTCATCAGTGAATAATAAACCGGAAGCATAAGCATCGATAATATGGTGGAAGCAGTAAGACCTCCCACGTTAACAAGCGCAAGTCCCTGCATTGTCTCAGTGTTGCGTCCGATTCCCAATGCCATAGGAACCATGGATACAATGGTGGTAAGGGTGGTCATCAATATGGGACGAAGCCTGGTAGCTCCTGCTTCTATAAGGGAAGTATTCTTATCCATGGTAGCCCGATACTGGTTAACTGTATCGACATAGAGAATACCGGAGTTTACTACTGTACCTATCAGCATTAAAAATCCCAGAAGGGATGGCATACTGATTGCAACATCTGCCGCCAGCAGACAGGCAAAGGAGCCAATCAGACTGAAGGGGATGGTCGTCATAACCATCAGTGAGAACTTTGGTGACTCAAACTGAGCCGCCATTACCACAAAAATTAAAAATGTAGCTATCAAAATAGCTTTTACCAGATTACCAAGCTCTTCCTGCATGGACTCATCTTCACTGTTTTTTGCTCTTGAGACTTTGTCGTTTAAGTATTTACTCACAACTTTACTGTCAAGCTCTTTAATCGCTGCAGCTTTATCCTTCTTCGTCTTAATAACATCAGTGAAAGATCCTGTAATCGTAACCTGATACTGTTTGTTTTTTCTGTTGATGGCAGTGGGGCTGTCTTCATAACCGATACTGGCAATATCAGTCAGCGCCACAGAACCACCTGTGGTGTTGGGTACCGTAACTCCCTCTACCTTTTCCAGTGTATCATAGGTTCCTTCCGGATATTCAACCTTTACATCCACATTCTGACCTTCTACATCCATGGTCGTGGCTTTCACACCACTTAACATTCCGTTCAGCATACCACCTACTGTTGAAGGTGCCACACCCTCCGCTGCCGCCTTAATCGGGTCTACACTCACCTTTATAACTGGTGCTGCATTCTC
Organism: Bacillota bacterium; assembly: GCA_023386315.1. GTDB lineage: Bacteria > Bacillota > Clostridia > Lachnospirales > Lachnospiraceae > Lacrimispora. The sequence continues at coordinate 60,578 of JAEWJZ010000008.1, forward strand.
AAGGTCGGAATGCACTTTAATCATCTCTGGACGGCTGCTTAATTCAGCAACCATCTGGTCAGAGGTCTTTTTTAAATGGTCCAGCTGGGCGCTTTGAAGTATTACCTCAAAATCGTTGCCGCCTCCGCCTCCCATCTGGCTGACACTGGAGGTTGATTTTACGGTAACGTTACAATCTGGAATCTGGCCCATGAGTTTCTTCCATTTATTAACAACCTCATCTGTAGTGAGTGTTCTGTCACTCTTTAAATAAGCGGTCAAAGAACCGTTTGTTCCTCCGGCGAAACTGAGTTCACCTGATCCATAGCTGGCCATATAGGATTTTAAATCTGGTTCACTGGTGACGATTGCCTCCAGCTTTTTTAAAACCTGATCCGCTTCTTCGATCTTTAACCCCGGCTTCATCTTAGCAGTGATGGAAATCGTTCCCTGATCCACCGAAGGCATAAGTTCAAAGCCCAGCTTTGTTGCAAATCCAAATGATGCGAATAATAACAATACTGAAAAGATCATGACAAGAGCCCGTCTTTTTAACAGCTTACCAACGATCTTTCTATAACCGTTCTGAAGAGCTTTTACAATTCCTCCCATTGGAGAATTCTGTCTTTCCACAGGGCAGAACCTGCTGTAGCATAAAGGAACAACTGTCAAAGCAGAGACAAAGGATGCCATCATACAAAAGACTATGGTATATCCAAGAGGCTTAAACAGCTGTCCTGTCAGACCTTCCAAGAACGCCAGCGGGATAAACACAACGCAGGTGGTTAACGTTCCGCCGAGAATGGACTGCATGACAACACCGGTTCCTTCCAGGGCCGCTGACAAATATTCCCTGAAACCAGTTCCTTTTTGTGAACGGAAACAACTCTCCAGTACAACGATGGAGTTATCTACCATCATACCGACGCCCAATACAATACTGCTCATGGTAATTACATTCAGTGAAAATCCCATGGCAGACATCATAATCAGTGATACGAGAATGGATACGGGTATGGAGCTTCCTACAATCAGAGACGCTTTAATATCCCCGAAAAAGAGGAAGATAATAACCATGGAAATAATAACAGCCATAATCATGGTATTTTTTACGCTGTTCAATGCGCTGGTAATCTGCTCACTGTTATCATCTACAACTACAATATCCAGATTAGGGTATTCACTTTTTAAAGAAGAAATCGTTTTAGTTACGGATCTGGATACATCAACCGCACTGTTTTTCTGCTGTTTGTTAATGGATAAGGTAATGGTATCTTCTCCATTATACCGGCCAATTGCTTTTTTCTTCTGGTTTGTTTCCGAAATATCTGCAATATCTTCCATATAGATAGTCTTTCCCTGGCTGATTACGACAGGTACTTTTTTCAGACTTTCCACAGTCTTTACTTCCACTCCGGTACTGACGGATAAATCTCTCTTCCCCACTCCGGTATTACCCGCAGGATAAGTGAAATCTGCAGCTTTGATCGCCTGGCTGATCGAGTCCATATTAAGATGGTACTGTTTCATCTTTTCAGGCGAAAGAGTGACTCTGACATAGCCTTCCTCACCACCGCTAATATTGACGCTGGCAACAGATGATATCTTCTCAAGTTCTGGTACAATCTTATCATTTACATAGTTGTACAAATTGTTTTGTGAAGGATCATTCACTGACAAAGTCATGGATGGCATCTCATTGATGTTAAATTCCATAATGGACGGTTTTTCCACGTCCTTAGGCAGATCCACACTGTCCATTTTCTTTTTTAAATCATTATATGCCTTATTCATATCGGTACCGTAATTATATTCCATGTACACGATAGAAAGATTCTGCTGGGAACTGGACTGAACATTTTTAATCCCGGAAAGAGTACCCACCGACTCTTCAATTGGTTTGGTTACCAGATCGTTAATGTCTTCCGGACTCGCCCCCACATAAGTAGTCGTTACTAATAACATAGGGAAATTCATCTCCGGCGTCAGTTCCATCTTTGCTGAAAAAACAGATGACAGGCCGAATACAAGAAGGCATAAAACAGCTAATACGGCAGTTATGGGCCGCTTTAAAACAAATTTTGTCATTCCCATTTTACCGCCTCCTTATTGTGCAGAAGCAGAAGTTTCTACCTCGGTTCCATTGCCTTCTGTCGTCTCTGTTTCTGTTGTGGTTTCTTCCTTATTTTCTTCTGCCAGAGTCACTTTGGAGCCGTCATATAATTCGCTGGTCCATGTTGTGATCACCTGATCATCTGGGCTGATCCCGGACTGAACCTCTGCAAATTCATTATTCGTAAGACCGATGGTAACTGCATTCTTTTTCAATGTTCCGTTGGAATATGTATAAATAAATGGATCTCCTGACTCATAATAGACACTGTCAACCGGAACTGTAAGTACATTTTCGGCTTTCTGGGCAGTTACATAAAGCTTGACGGAGGTTCCGGTGGCAAGTGTATCCCCTGCGGGTATAGAAGCTTTCACTTTGAATAATCCGCTGCCGCTGTCAACCATGGTGCTTACTTCTGTTATGGTTGCTTCATGATCTGTTCCGTTTTTCTCTACCCGGATTGCATCTCCGGCTTTTAATCCGCTTATAATCCGCTCTGATACATAAAAAGTAAGAGACTTTCCGCCATCTCCTGAAATTACGCAGATTGTTGTCTGGGGAGAGATCATATCGTGAAGGCTGATATCAAAGCTTTCCACTTTTCCCGAAATGGGTGCCGTCACCTGACTGCCTTCCAGCTGGTTATTATATAAAATCTTAGCATTCTCATATTGAAGTCTGGCAGTTTCCACCTTATCCACAGTGGACTGGTAATCTGCATCAGCCACATCTCCTGCAGCATGAAGAACCGTATAACGGTCTAAATTCCTCTTGGCATCCTCATATGTGATTCTGGAGGTTTCCATGGCAATCCGGGTACTTTCCACCTGTTTTGTATCAATCACGCAGAGAAGCTGACCTGCTGTTACTGTGTCTCCGGTCTTCACACCTATGTTTGTAACTTCGCCTGAGCCAAGAGGTGTCACATGAACAATACTGTCCGGTTCAATAGTACCAATCAGTTCATTGCTGATTTCTATCGTGCGGGTCTGTGGTTTTTCGGCAGTTACCACCGGCGGCGCTTCTGCTACCAGCTCTTCCTTGCCACCACTAAGAATCTTAGGCAGTACGAGCCCTGCGAGAACAGCCACTACGACTACAGTTCCTGCAATTATAAATACTTTTTTCTTTGTCATATCAAGCTCCTTATTATCTTTTCAGTCAATAATATGATTCTAATTACTTTTTTCGAATTCCATATTGTAATATCTCTAATTTTTCCTGGAATATTTTCTTAATTTTTTCTTCATCTTCCGGATGATGGAAGGTCCAGCTTATGCACCGGGCCAGTTCAATTATAATTAATGCGATCAATTGTCCAAATGTTTCAAGATCCGTTCTCTTAAAATCTGATGTATCAATACTGCTGTACAATACCTCACACATCTGTTCAAGCCTCACATCTTTGTCAGGACAAAGATTATGAGCCGCACCAAAAAGTTTATCGCTGTCGCGAATATTCTCTGCCAGTTTTAACATCTTCTTTTGTGCATTCTTAATTGAATACTCCAAAAAATCAACGGCTGTTTTCCATAGATCACCATCGTTTTTTTTCGCGCAGTGCGTCCAGCTGTCAAAAAAGCTGTCCGCAGCATCTTCGAAAATATAGCCTAAAATATCACGCTTATCCTCAAAATAAGTATAAAAGCTTCCTCTGGATATTCCTGCTGCTTTAATTATTTTATTAATGGAAGCCTTTTCAAAAGGCACTCTGGTAAACTCCTCTATCGCTGCATTGCATATCACTTTTTTTTTCTCCGCCGGAAGATTATAAAACCGCTCCGTAGGCATCCTTACACCTCATTTCCTTTATTTATTCCGTATGTATTATGTATTAACTTAAAAAGGTGACAACATGCCATTATTATAATGACACCTTGTCACCTTGTCAAGAAAGGTTATATTTATTTAATAAATTTCCAGATTAGTTTATTTATTCCTGTCCAGAAACTCTTTTAATGCTTCATCACTTTCCTCAATCCATAAGTCCTCTTCCTCTTCATTTAATCCGAGGAATCTGGCAAGAGTATCCGGAGTTGAACTGTTATTCCATTCATCAACATAATCATCAATTGTCTCGAAATCAATTTCGCCGGCCAGATATTTTTCTTTAAATGTCATATCTTTCCTCTTTCTATTCCTGTCCCTTAATATTTTTGGATACTGTAATTTCCTGATTGTCGATATGTTCCCGCATCGCTGACTTGGCGTCTTCCACTCTGCGCTGTCTTACTGCCTTCAATATGTTGTCATGCTCCAGTAACAATACCTGCCGTTTGTCTTCATCCTTGATATACTCCAGACGATACCGGTACATCTGTTCTCTTAAATTATTAATCATCTGTACAAGCCTGTCATTACAGGTTCCTTTGTAAATCACATCATGGTATGCTTCATCTGTCTCCGCTATATCCATGGGTTTTCCTTTCAGCACTGCATTGCGGAACATATCCTGCTTCATCTCCAGTTCCACAACCTCCTCTGGTGTCATACGCTGGCAGGCAAGCTCAATTGCCAGCTCTTCCAGCGACCTGCGGACCTCCAGTACATCCCTTAAGCTTTTCTCTGAAATTTTAGCGACTTCAGCGCCTTTTCTCGGAATCATCAGAACCAGACCTTCCAGCTCCAGCTTACGGATCGCTTCCCTGATCGGGGTGCGGCTGACTCCAAGACGCTCTGCCAGCTGAATCTCCATCAGACGCTCACCGGGTGCCAGCTCTCCTTTTAGTATGGCCTGTCTTAAGGTATTAAATACTACATCCCGAAGCGGCAGATATTCATTCATATTGACTTTTAAATCATTACCCATGGGGTACCTCCTTGGTATTATAAAAATTCGTTAAATATACTTGTTTAGCCAGATTCCTGCTCTCTCCATACCGAAGCTCTTCATATGCTCTTCCAGCTGCAATGGGGTTGGTAAAAATGCCAAAAACCGTAGGTCCGCTTCCGCTCATCAATGCATTGACAGCTCCCAGCTCCTTCAGTTTTTCTTTTATGTCTGCTATCACAGGATATTCCGGGATAGTTACAGTCTCTAATACATTTCCAAGACGTTCTGATACCTGATAAATGTTATGGTTCTTAATCGCCTCTATCAGCCCGTCGATGTCCGGATGATCCTCTTTTTTCAATCCGGCCACATCCAGATGGTCATATACGAATTTAGTGGAAACACTGACTGACGGTTTCGCTATCAGCACCTGGCACTGAGGCATATCTGCAAGGGGAGTAAGTATTTCTCCGATTCCTTCAGACAGAGCCGTTCCTCTCATAATGCAGTAAGGTACATCTGCCCCGATCTTTACACCACGCTCCATCAGCTCTTCTCTGGTAAGCCCCAGCTGGAACATCTTATTTACTCCAAATAAAACGGCTGCCGCATCGCTGCTTCCTCCCGCCATTCCTGCGGAAACAGGGATAAACTTTTTTAAATGAATACGGATTCCATGAGGTACATGAAACTCATCCATAAGAAGCTTAGCCGCTTTATAAACAAGATTGTTCTCATTGACCGGCAGATAATATAAGTTGGTAACAACCTCAATCCCCGGTGTTTCTTTTAAATAAATATCAATTTTATCATATAGACCTACAGTCTGCATGATCATCCGAACTTCATGGTAACCATCATCCCGCTTTCTTAATACGTCTAAACCCAGATTGATCTTTCCATAGGCCTTTAATCCCAGATGTCTTATCATAAGCAAACATCCCTCACTTTTCGGTTTTCGGATTGTATTTTTCTATTTTTTTGTATACAGTATTTATTATATAACGAAGTACATAAAAGCACAAGTGTTTTATAATCTTTTGTCCTTCCTTTCTTTCATTAAATTTTTGTTAAATTTTTATAAAATTTTATAGTGTTCCTGTTAAAAAATTTTATTTGACAAACTGCAGGATCCATGTATAATGTTGTTATAACGAACGAGGGCGTTCCACAAGCGGAACTGCTCTTTTTTGCTATTATCAAATCAAGGAGGTAGTGCTGTATGAAAAAATTGGAAATTATTATCAAGCCGGATAAGCTTGAAGACCTTAAGGCAGTACTGGAAGGCTGTAAAGTCAACGGACTTATGATCAGCAATGTCATGGGTTATGGAAATCAGAAAGGTTATACTCAGATGTACCGCGGTACCAAGTATAATGTAAACCTGCTCCCTAAAGTCAAAGTCGAGACAGTCGTACCAAAGGAACTGGCTGATCCAATTATTGACGCAGTCGTTAAAGAGATCAATACCGGAACATTTGGGGATGGTAAAATCTTTGTCTACGATGTTCAGGATGCAGTACGAATCCGAACCGGTGAACACGGCCGCGAGGCTTTGTAGAGGAACCAGAAAGAGATAAACTGAATATGGAATGAATATAATTATCAATGAGGATAATTGCCTTTTCAAAGGCGGTTATCCTTTTTTATTTTACATTCCGCGCTATCGCTATCCATTCTAAAAATTCAGGAGGAGTTATCATTATGGAAAATACCACTTTATTACTAAACATTATATGGACCATGCTGGGTGCAATTTTAGTATACTTTATGCAGGCAGGTTTTGCACTGGTTGAGACTGGTTTTACAAGAGCTAAAAATGCAGGAAATATCTGTATGAAAAACATGATGGACTTTGTCCTTGGCTCCCTTTTCTTCTTCATTCTGGGATTCCCTCTCATGTTTGGAAACAACATCGGTGGAATCCTTGGCGGATCCGGATTCTTAAATCCCTATTCACTTGCAGATTCCGATGGATTATTCAATGGCCTTCCCATTGCCGTATTTATGATCTTTCATACCGTATTCTGTGCAACAGCTGCAACAATTGTTTCCGGAGCAATGGCTGAGCGTACTAAATTTTCTTCTTATTTGATCTATTCCGCCTGTATCAGCGTTTTCATCTATCCCATCACCGGACACTGGATCTGGGGCGGCGGCTGGCTGACGGAAATTGGCTTCCATGATTTTGCAGGTTCAACTGCGGTTCATATGGTAGGCGGTGTATGCGCTCTGGTAGGAGCAAAAATTGTAGGTCCCCGTATTGGGAAATACAACGAAGACGGAACTCCCAATGCAATTCCTGGACACAATATTCCTTTAGGCGTTCTTGGAGTATTTATTCTCTGGTTCTGCTGGTTCGGTTTTAACTGTGGTTCTACAACTGCAGCTACTACAACCGTGGGTGATATCGCCATGACTACAAACCTGGCAGCTGCGGCTTCCACTTTGGTAACACTGTTATTCACATGGAAGCGCTATGGCAAACCAGATGTATCCATGACTTTAAATGGCTCCTTAGCCGGTCTTGTTGCTATCACTGCAGGCTGTGATGTGGTAACTCCGTATGAGGCAATCATTATTGGTGCTATTGCAGGTCTGGTAGTCGTTCTTGCAATAGAATTTATCGATAAAGTTGTTAAAATTGATGATCCGGTAGGTGCAGTAGGTGTTCACGGCTGCTGCGGTCTCCTTGGTACTCTTCTTACCGGCGTATTCGGCGAAGGTGTCAGCTTCCTGCCTCAGTTAATCGGTGTTGCATCCGTACTGGCTTATGCCGGAGTGATGGCATTTATTATCTTCACCATTATTAAGAAGACCATTGGATTAAGAGTATCCGATCAGGAGCAGCTGGATGGTCTTGATCTCCACGAACATGGAATGTCAGCTTATAACGGATTCCGTATGGATAAATAATCAGCTTTCCCTCATATTTTATATATCATACTTCCGAATAGTCCCGGCAGAACACCGCCGGGGCTTTTCCTTACCTTCAATCAGAAAGAAAACCTTCCATTTCCTCTTCCATGTGTTTTAAAGCATTCCCATAGTTTATAAACTCTGCTGCCGCCTCATCTTTTTTCTCCCCCTTATAGCAGATCCTATGCTCCATGCTGGCCCACAAATCCATGGCCATGGTGCGAAGCTGTATTTCCACCGGATAATATTCCATTCCATCCGTATGGTAAACCGGAACTCCGAAAACAATGTGATAGCTCCTGTATCCATTCGCTTTTGGAGTCTTAATGTAATCACTTTCCTTTATTACAACAATATCCGTCTGTTTTCGAAGCAGATCCACAATCCCATAGATATCTCTTACAAAATAGCAGATCACCCTGATCCCCCCAATATCAGTGAGGCAGTTTCTGGCCGTATCTGTAGTGGGATCTTTTCCGTATTTTATTAATTTGTTTTCAATGCTCTCTCTCTGTTTCAATCGGTACTGAACATGATGAATGGGATAATTAAGTTTTTTTCTTCTATAGTCCTTATTCAGCACATCTACCCTGACCTGTATATTATTCAGCGCATCTTCATAGGGCTGAATGAAACTTAAATATTCTTCTTCGGTCATACTCCACCTCCAAAACAATCCTCATATAAATATCAAGTATATCTTTTTTTTGTGTCCATAACGTGTCCAAACTTTGAACGATCCTGCATTCAAAAAAACAGCCCCGTATGGATTAGTTCCACGGGGCTGGTATGAGTTATTATCTTTCATCTTTCATGTCTTCTTTTGAGGTTTCCTGGTCGTCTGTCTCCTTAAGCGGTTCATCGCCCTTCGCCATCAAAATACTGCTTACCTGCTCACTGTCGTCAGAAAACAGCGGTCTTAACCCCTCTTCCTCTGTCCTCTCCTCCTTCGGCATATAAATATTAAATACCGGTGACAGGATATAAGAATTGATAAATGCCAGCAGGGGAAAACCAAACAGCATGAAAATCATCAGCACAGGGGGGATTAAAAATACAAAACCGGCTGCTATAAGTGCTCCGTCAATCACGATCATTCCAATCGTCCGGAATAAATGACGGATAGACATAAAGAATGCATTGAAAAACGTACGTTTGACCGGATTATAAAATCTTGACTGAAGCGGGAAAATGTACATGACTATAGCCGCATAAATCAATGCCATGGCAAGAAATACGGTGAGCATAACGGTCTTAACAGTGGAAGATCCGTTAAAAAGCCGGGCAAAGAAATACAGGTCGACTCCCAGGATGGCTCCTGCAAGAAGAATTATCAGCCATATAATGGTAGACTGTTTGAAATTTTCTTTAAAGGATTTAAAAAAGGAACGAATGGTATAGCCGTCATCGTCTCTTGCAAGCTTCAGCGTTACGTAATACACTGCAGTTGTGGAAGCTCCTATGGTAAAAACCGGAAGACTGCAGACTAACCACAGAACATTTAAAATAATCAAATCTCCGAACTTGCCGATGAAACGCCAAACCGGATTATCATAATTAAAAAAACCAGATAACATATGTCATTCCCCTTCTCTCGTTAACGTCAAAAATCATTATAGCGGATTTATTTTTAAAAAGCAAACATTCTCCTCCATTTCATCAATTTTTTATAATTATAGATGGAGGAAATTTGCTGATTCTGTGATATAATCAAAAAAGTATCCGGATTAATAACAGAAAGAGGCGCAGATTATGACCCCCTATGAAGACAAAACATTGAAAGACACACTGCAGGAAGAAAAAAATAAGTTGAAGAGCATGAGCTTAAAGGACAGACTGTGGTATATCTGGGAATATTATAAGATACCCATAATCGGAACTGCTGTAGCCGCTGCCCTTATTATCTCCATTTTTTCAGCTGTTCACAATAACCGGTTTGAAACCGCTCTTTCCTGCGTGATTTTAAACAGCCGGCCTGACAGTGAAGAGGATCTGGTAAGCGAATACTTTGACCAGGGTTTCCGTCAATACATCGGCCTGACAGACGAGACGAAAATTGATGTGGATCATTCCATGTCCATAAGTTTTGACAATTCCAATATGACCGAATTTACCTATGCGGAACTTGCCAAACTCTCTGCTCTTATCTCCAGCAAAGAACTGGACGTGATGATCGGCAGAAAGGACAGCATTGACCACTTCGGAGAGATGGGGGGCTTTTTAGACTTAAAGGCGGTTCTTCCCCCTGATGTCTATGACCAGGTAAAGGATCAGCTTTATGAGGTGACCAATCAGGAAACAGGCAAAAAAATCGCATGCGGTATCAGGATCGGCAACACGGATTTCTTAAAAAAGACAGGATTAACTATGGATGATCCTATTTTGGGAATTATAAGCAATTCCACTCGTACAGACACTGCGGTGAAGCTGATCCGCTATGTGTACGGCCTTTGAGTTGAAAGCCCAGACTTTTAAGAAGTCTGACAGAGGCACGATTTTCTTCCAGAACTCTGGCATAGATTGTGTCTGTAAGGGAAGCGGCAGCGTATGTTAAAATCGCCTGGCAGGCTTCTCTTGCATATCCCTGACGTCTGTAAGGTGTAAAAATATGATATCCCAGCTCCAGCGGGGTATCATTTTTTTTAATGAGGGTACTCAGTTCCTCATCTGCTCCGGTATCCATATTAAAAATCCCGGCTTTTCCGACAATGATCTTTTTATCTCTATCGTAAAGCACCCAGATCCCATATTCGTAAAAAGCATACTGCTGCCCTGCATAACTTTCTAATGTCTCTCTGCTGCAAAAAAGCTCTCCATCTCTTCCTCCGTCGGGTTCCTTAGGAATTTCATCTGCATCCGTTGTCACAAACTCCCGGATCAGCAATCGTCTGGTGCTGGTAATATTCCATGGCATCCCTTCTTTTCTCCTCACCACCCGTTCCAAAAATTCAGGCGTGAGATCCGAAAGAGATTCCACCAGATAAGCTGCCGGTGAGAGACACTGATCCGTCCGCTCCCGGTCCCATAAACCAATAACAGCCCTGCCTTCTGCCAAAGCAGAGCGCAGGGCTTCATATTCGTCTGATATGGTAACCCGGAAATTCTTCCCTTCTATGGTAATCTCCCGTTCCCACACCATAATTTATAAAGTCTCCGGTTCCGGATACTCTTCTCCGAAGGTTTCTGCCGTCATGGACTGTATCTTCTGTTCAGTCATGGGGCGGTCATTGTAATCCGTCTTCACATCTGCGATCTGATTGACAATATCCATGCCTTCGATTACTTTTCCAAATGCAGCATAAGCGCCATCTAAATGAGGAGCTGACTTATGCATGATAAAAAACTGTGAGCCGGCTGAATCCGGGTGCATGGCTCTTGCCATGGAAAGAACTCCCTCAGAGTGCTTTAAGTCATTGGAAACACCATTCTGGCTGAATTCGCCTTTAATGGAATATCCGGGGCCGCCGGTTCCGGTTCCCTGTGGGCAGCCGCCCTGAATCATAAAACCATTGATGACTCTGTGGAAAATCAGTCCGTTATAGTAGCCTTTTTTAACAAGACTGATAAAATTATTCACTGTATTCGGTGCAATCTCAGGGTAAAGCTCTGCTTTTATCACATCACCGTTCTCCATTGTAATTGTAATAACAGGATTGTTCATGTTTTTTCCCTTTCTTGTATAAAGTTTACATATGTGTGTATTTTATCAAATCCTTAAGTTTTTGTCCAGCTGTTCATACTTTGTTTCCATTTCATTCAAAAATCTTTTACACAAACAACATGATTTCTTCACGTTTCATGGTTATACTAAAATTGTAAATTAAATATGTTTATAAGATTTTTTTCATAATACTCGAGCTGGTAATTTTATTATCAGCTCTCCTCCCTTTTTGAAATAACTTTTAAGGAACTGCTGGTCTGGCAGTTCCTTTTTATTATTCCCTGTCATATTTGCTGTATTCATCTCAGACAGACTGGCTGTATGCTACTCCTGTTGTCTTCAAAAAGACCAGCCATACACACTTGGAGACTGTCATAAGTTTTAAAATAATATTCACATGATGCTGTATTTATAAATGCCGTATACTTCGTATAATCATATGAACCGCGGCTTGTCATGACAGCGCCTTTTGGTATGGTCACACCTTCCATGATGTGAAAACACGAAACTACAGCCTCCTTCCGATTCCTGGGAACCGGAAGAAATGATTTTAAATATGCGGTCCGGACAAAACGGTCCGCAGAAGTATAGCCTCCGGGAAGAACTCTGGTTCCCCCTGCCTGACCGAACGGAGTGAGCTTTATGCCGCTCCAGAACGCCTCCTCTTCCTGCTCAGGATTTGCACCTGTATAGTTTCTTAAATTAGTCAAATGCCAGGGAAGATCTGGACTGTTTGCCATAATGCCTATGGGGTTATCAAAGATAACCAGACCTGACTCTGTCTGTTCGATTGTAACACAATCACCGGTCCGGTCAGCTGCAATCCAGTGAAGAGGTGCTGCTGAGCCGGTGACCGGATCTTCCATGCCGACTATGACTACCTGCTTTGCCACGCTCTTTATTTCCTGGACGGTAGCACATTTTCCTAATATATAATGAAGAAATTCAAAGGAAGCAACCGGAGTCCGTCCCTTAGCATTTGCTCTGTCTTCATATTTTGCATATCCTGCAAAATAAAGAGCTGCTGCTGCCAATCCTCTTTCATTTACTCCGTCAAAAAATCCCAGAAGTCCTTCCGTCTCCTGTCCAATTCCGATAAAGCAGTAATCATCACCCATCTGGGTTCCGTTAAGAGCATTCACCCACGAATAGTTTTTTGGAACTATGAAAATGTGAGGATCTATTTCATATGAAAAATCCATATTTCTCCCGAAAAATAATTCATTCTCTTTCGTTACCAGTGTCATAGCCGTACACATAGATACACCTCTGGTATTGATTATTTAATTATATATATGGCTCCTCCCATGATTTATGATGTTATGGCTTTCATTGCTTCTTTTAATTCTTCCATACGTTCCACAGGCTTCAGACATGTTCCATTTTTGCAGAGATAGAACTGGCCTTTTGCAAAATCTACCGGATAGTCCTTTGTAAATGGAGCAATTTTAGCAAGCACCTCTTCATTTTCCGGAGTCTTGAAAATAATATCGATACCAGTAAATACCTCTCTTTTCAATTTGAGGAGCTGTCTCTCTATTCCCCGTTCCGGTGATACTGCAACCAACTGCGCTGCAGGATAGAGAACTGTCTGAAAAGCCAGGAGTGAAAAGCTGTGGTTAGCAGGACTGATCCCCGCTTCTTTCCCCATCCATTTCAACTGCTTCTTTAAAATTTCCTGCCACTTAACCTCTCCGGTTAAATGATATAGTTTACCAATCACATAAGCAGCTACGGAATTTCCTGATGGCAGCGCTCCGTCATAAAGCTCTTTGGGACGGCTGATGAGTTTTTCCCTGTCATGCGCATACATATAAAATCCGCCGTTTTTCTCGTCGAAAAAAAGAAGAACCATTTTTTCACAGATACTCACTGCTTTTTCAAAGTATGAAACCTCAAAGCATGCCTGATACATCTCTAATAGTCCAAATGCATAAAATGCGTAATCATCCAGCTGTCCGTCATGCCCGGTTTCCCCGTCTCTGTACCGGATGAAAAGCCTGCCTTCCTTGTCTGTCAGTTTATCTTTAACAAAAGTCAGCGCGTTGCGGGCAGCCTGTAAATATACGTCCTCCTCCAGGACCTGATATGCCTTTGCCATTCCTGCTATCATCAGACCATTCCATGAAGTAAGGATCTTATCATCCTTGTGAAGAACAGTTCTTAGCTTACGATAATCATAGAGTATCTGACTCAGCCTGCTTATTTTATCATCCTTTTTTTCGTATTCTTTATTATCTATGAGGTTTAAAATATTTTTTCCTTCAAAATTGCCGTCACTGGTAATTCCAAACCACTGACAGAAAAAGGAAGCGTCTTCCTTTAATACCTTTGTAATTTCATCTTTTTCAAAGACATAGAACTTTCCTTCCACCCCTTCGCTGTCTGCATCCTCTCCGCAGTAAAACCCGCCGTCTTTGTCTGTGAGGGTTTCCATAATATAACCGAGTATTCCTCTTGCCGCCGACTGGTAAAATGATTCTTTTGTTAACTCATAAGCTTCAAGAAATGCATAAGAAAGAAGTGCATTATCATAAAGCATTTTTTCGAAATGGGGAACCAGCCATTTTTCATCGGTAGAATAACGGGAAAAACCGCCTCCGAGATGATCATAAATTCCGCCTCTGTACATGTGTCTTAAGGTTGATTCACACATGGTTCTGGCATTCTTATCCTGCTCATAAACAGAATGACGGATCAGAAAAATTAAATTATGAGCCATGGGAAACTTGGGCGCTCTTCCAAAACCTCCCCATGTTTTATCATAGGAGTTCATAAGCTGTCTTGCGGCAGAGAAAAACAGTTCTTTACCAGGATCAGCATCACTGCTCTTACCATCTTTCTTATCCTCATTTAAATACCGGGTAATTTCCTCTCCGGCCTGAAATACTTTTTTTCTGTCATTTTTCCAAAGTCCGGTTATGGAATCTAAGACCTCGATCAGTCCGGTATTCCCCCACCTTGTATGCTTTGGTAAATAGGTTGCAGCATAAAAAGGCTTCTGATCCGGTGTCATAATAACTGTGAGGGGCCAGCCCCCAGATCCTGTGAGTGCCTGACAAACCGACATATAAACAGAATCAATATCAGGGCGTTCTTCACGGTCTACTTTAATTGCTACGTAATTTTCATTTAACACAGCGGCGGCCTCCTGGTCCTCGAAGGACTCATGAGCCATGACGTGGCACCAGTGGCAGGTAGAGTAGCCGATTGATAAGAAGATGGGCTTCTCCTCTTTTTCCGCCTTTGAAAATGCTTCCTCACACCACGGATACCAGTTAACCGGGTTATATGCATGCTGCAGCAGATATGGACTCTTTTCGTTTATCAGCTTATTTGGTACTTTAACCTCTGTTTTCATATAAACACCTTCTTTCTTTTTCTTTAGTATGCACGTTCTGTTTCCATTTCTATTCCGGTACTCTTACTTCTTTCATTAAAAAAATCAGCGCAGCAATATTGGGAACTGCCATTAAACCATTCCAGATATCAGAAAATTCCCAAACTGTTTCAAGTTTCGCCATGCACCCCACGAATACAGCGCACAAATAGAGAAAGGTATATATCTTACCTCTTAAAACCCGCTGCATCACATAAAAACGTCTCCGTTTTTTCAGACTTTCTGCCAGATACCCGGCAGCCTGCTTTCCCAGATAATACCAGGCAATAATGGTAGCAAATGCAAATACCATCATGGAACCTGACACCACATATTCTCCCAGACCGCCCAGGCGTCTGGAAAAGCTGTATGCCGTAAGGGCCGCACCATCGTAACCGGAGCCGGCTGCATCTCCTTCTGTCATACACAGTATTACAAATGCAGTCATGGTGCAAATGATGATCGTATCAAAGAACACTTCAAACATTGCCCACATTCCCTGTTTTTCCGGTGTGGTATTTTCTGCTGCTCCATGTAAAACCGCCATGCTTCCCAGGCCCGCTTCATTAGAGAAAACTCCCCGGGAAATACCGTATTGAAGACTTTTACTGATCCCAAAACCAGCTGCGCCTGAAAAAACGGATACAGGCCGAAATGCATCCTGAAAAATAACATGAAAAATATACGGAATTTTATCATAACAGGACATAATAACAACCATGGAAAACAGCATATAAATTCCGGATGCCAGAGGAATCATGCGTTCGGATACAAAGGCAATCCTGCTGATGCCGCCTAAAACAACCAGAAGAACCAGACCGGTCAGAAGAATTCCGGCTAATGCAGTTGGAACCTGAAAGGAATAGTTGAGAGTTTCAGCAATAGAATTGGACTGGACCATACTTCCCATACCAAGTGATACCATAATACAGAGAAAGCTGTAAATCATACCAAGTACCGGCAGTTTCAATCCTCTTTCCAGATAGACCATAGGTCCGCAGATCCATGCTCCGCTCTGATCCCGGTAGCGGTAACGGATGCCCAGCATGGTCTCTGCATATCCTGTCATCATACCGATCGCAGCAGACACCCACATCCAGAAGATGGCTCCGGGTCCCCCCGCTGTCAGCGCAGTTGCCACACCGACGATATTTCCTGTTCCGATGGTCGCTGCAAGAGCGGTACAGGCAGTCTGAAATCTGGTCACATCTCCTTTGTCCCCGTCTTCGTCTTCCTGTATGCTCCCGATGGTCTGCATCCACCAAAAGTTCAGTTTTCTGATTTGAAAAAAGCCAGTTTTTACTGTATAGATGATTCCGATCCCCAGAAACAGGATTAAAAGCCAGGGTCCCCATACCAGCTCGTGTATGTAATGAATCATTCCTTGTGCTCCCTTATGTCCTCTTTATCACATATTCATCCTGGGGGGATTGTATGAAAATTTCCATTCATTTTTATACAAATTTTACTTTACTATGGTATAATCTTATTATGTGCCGAATTATATCAACGAATATGAGGTGACAATATGCCCGGTTTTACCACCCACTACTTATTAGGCGTCAAAGTTTATAACAATATGCCTAACTCTCCTTTAAAACGAATTATATCCAAATACCGCTGGCTTTATCAGCTGGGTCTTCAGGGTCCGGATATGTTTTTTTATAATATTCCCATTCTCCGTCACAGAGATTACCGTAACGTTGGTTCCTATATGCATGAAAATCATGTGAACAGCTTTTTTGTTACCTGCTTAAACCACATTGCAGCCATTGAATCCAGACAGCAGAGAGAGCAGGCCATTGCATACATGAGCGGTTACTTTTGCCATTATATCGGAGACTCTATCTGTCACCCTTATGTATATGGAAGGATTGAGTACGACATTAAGAATTCCGGAAACTATTATCATGGGCTTCATGCCATGCTTGAGAATGATATTGATGCTCTCTTATTAATGATATATAAGCAGAAAAAGCCATCTCAGTTTAATCAGGCTGCCACCATCTGCTTAAATGGTCAGGAGATGCAGTTTATATCCGGTTTTCTGTCAGCCTGTATCAATGAAACATACTATCCTTTAAACTACCGTAATAATTATCAGGTCACTCCCCGCATGGTATCCCGTTCTATTCTGGCGATGCGCTTAGGCTGCCGGACGCTTGCCGATCCAAACAGCCGTAAGAAAAACAGCATCGAATTTGTGGAATCCTTATTCCTTAAAAATCCCGTTGCTTCACGGAAACTGGTTACCGATATGACCTCTGATCCTGTAATCACGTTTAATTTAAACCATGATACATGGTGCAATCCCTGGGACCGCAGACTTGCTTCGAAGGCATCATTTCCGGAGCTTTTTCATCAGTGCATGTCAAAATGCGGAAATGTATTTTTCCGGTTAAACGAGGAACTGGCTTCCCCGGTTCCTTTAAACAGCCTGGATCATAACAAACTGCTTCGTGAGCTGGGTAATTATTCCTATCACAGCGGTCTGGCTGTAGATACTGACTGACTTTTTTATGTTAAAAAAAGCATGGATCGTAAAACGCCTGCCGCGTTCTGGTCCATGCTTTTTTAACAGCCTTTATTTGGAAGCCTGTGTCTGCTCCGCTTTTGTTTCAGTTTCAGTCTCATCTGCTTCTTCTGTATCGTCAGCTGCCGTTGTTTCCATCACAACTGCACCTTCCTTCGGTACAATCTTTTCATCAGAACCTTTTGGAATATTCATATCCACCAGCCAGTACTGCTGCTCTTTCATCGTATAATCGGGCATTACAATCAGATGCAGGTCATAATTTTTAAAGAAGCCGCCGTAAGAGGTCTCGCCTGATCTCTCATAGGAAAAATCCTGAACTGCCGCTTCATCGTTTAAAAAGCGCACTGCTGCATCCCCAAAAGTTACTGCTTCTTCCGGAGTTGTTCCTGCTTTTACAATTAATGTTAAATCAATACTTTTCTTTTCCTGATCCACGCTGTAATTAACGCTGAGAGCCATGGGATATTCTTCATTACCCACAAACTCTTCATCCATATCATTTCCAATCTGAGTCCAGTCCAATACGATTCCCTGCTGTGTTTCAAAGACAGGTTCTGCAGGACCTCCGCCTGCGAGAATATGGCTCTGGGTACAGCCCGTTAACAGCATTGCTGATACGGCACATATCATTAGCACTTTGTTCCTCATCATAATATCCTCCTTAATGAACATCACCATTATATCCGATCCAGTACTTTTTTTGTAGTGCTTTCAGCAAAAAGTCAGAAAAACTTCACAAATGCGTCAGACTTTTTTCTGGTATTAGCGGCTTGTTTTTCCTTAGATTCCATGTAATTCATCTTTTACCCACAAATTTTTTATTCATTCTTGCATTTTCTAATAGTCCGTGGTATCATGTTCAATAATAAGGTGTAAAAATCATTTTTGAACTATAAAGGAGCCATGTCATGAACAACAAAGAGAAAATATCATTGATAAAAAAGCTGGATATAATGACTACCGTGATACCGTTTGCAGGAATCGTGTTATTATGCATTCTGTTTCTTACATACCCCAAGGCCTCAGGAGCCGTACTGGCCTCCATTCGGTCCTTTCTCGGAGATGAGCTGGGCAGCTACTACCTTATCATAGGATTAATCACATTTTTCTGCTCCATCTACATGGCATTCTCCCGATATGGAGCAATCAGACTGGGAGAATGCGAGAAACCCCAGTATTCTAATTTTAAATGGGGAGCCATGATGTTTACAGCAGGCCTGGCGGCTGACATCTTATTTTACTCTCTTTGTGAATGGCTTCTCTATGCAGGCGAACCACACATAACAGAATTAGGCTCTGTACAGGACTGGGCTTCCACCTATCCTCTGTTTCACTGGGGTCCCATCCCGTGGAGCTTCTATCTGGTTCTTGCTGTTGCCTTTGGTTTTATGCTTCATGTTAAGAAACGGACGAAGCAAAAATATTCAGAAGCCTGCCGCCCAATCCTTGGTAAGCTGGTAGACGGACCTGCAGGAAAGCTTATTGATTTAATCGCTGTTTTCGCTTTGCTGGCAGGAACTGCCACCACATTTTCCCTGGCAACCCCCCTCCTTTCCATGGCTGTCAGCCGTGTAACAGGACTGCCTGAATCCAGATTTTTAACCATAGCCATCCTGGTCATTATCTGCGCAGTATATACGTTTACCGTCTATTTTGGCATGAAGGGAGTTTCAAAGCTTGCTGATTCCTGTACCTATTTATTCTTTGGACTTCTCCTTTACGTTCTCATCGGCGGAGGACAGACGAGATATACCATTGAAACAGGAATCACCGCAATTGGAAACCTGACGCAGAACTTTATCGGTCTGTCCACCTGGACTGATGCACTGCGGTCCTCATCCTTTCCCCAGAACTGGACGATCTTTTACTGGGCATACTGGATGGTATGGTGTGTAGCCACTCCATTTTTCATTGGCACTATCAGCAAGGGACGGACGATCAGACAGACTGTTCTTGGCGGTTACTTCTTTGGGTTGTCAGGAACCTTTACTTCCTTTATTATTTTAGGAAATTACAGCCTTGCTCTCCAGACTAAGGGTATTCTTGATGTTATGGGAATCTATCATGCAACACAGAACCTTTATCAGACCATTATGGCAATTTTAGAAACACTTCCATTTTATAAAATGGGTCTGGTGCTTTTAGCCCTTACCATGATCGCTTTTTATGCCACATCCTTTGATGCACTGACACTGGTTGCTGCTTCCTATTCCTATAAGGAGCTGCCTGATCACGAAGAGCCCCATAAACATGTAAAGCTGTTTTGGGCGATTCTTCTGATGTTATTTCCCATTGCCCTGATTTTCTCAGAAAATTCAATGGCAAACTTACAGACTGTGTCCATCATCGCTGCATTTCCAATTGGCATTATCATACTTCTCATCATATTAAGCTTCTTTCGGGATGCGAAAGAATATTTAAATCAGCCGTAAAAAAGGCTACTGCAAATGTCCCGTATCAATAAGGGTGTTTTCAATTTTTAAGAGTTGCCGTAGGATTTCAAGTCCTACGGCTTTTCTCTTGCCCTAAACCTTTCTCACAAGGATGGGTTTCATTAAGGTAAAGAATAAAAACGTTTTTGCACATTTATTAAACAGCTTTGAGGGGTAAAAAAATCGCACAAAATACTATGAGTTTAAACTAATCTGAATAAAAAAGGTGTCTTATAAGAAGTTGCAAATCATTATTCAAATTGTTATACTTAAGTTAACGTTTGTTTTGAAAGGAAATACTATAATATGAAAAAATTGTGCAAAAGAAGCAGCTTATCGACGATTCTTGGAATATATGTATTTTTGATTGGCGTAGGTGTGCCTACTGTAGTTAGAAATGCATATTCTGATATCATAGTTTTAAAATATTATTATTATTGTTTCTGCACTAGTTTATTGCTTGCAGTGATGCTGGTGTACTCTTTAACGATCGGCAGAAAACGTATTGCTCTATATTTGAAACAAAATACTGCAAAGAATTTTATTTCAAATATGTCAATAGCTGATCTTTCCGTTTTAATCTTTCTTATGATTGCTGTAATATCTACTATTTCCTCAGACTATCTTTTTGAATCTTTTTGGGGAAATGAGGGGCGGTTTACAGGACTTTTTCTGATGAGCTTGTATGTGATCTCTTATTTTTGTGTTAGTAGATTTTTGAAGTTTTATAATTATCATGTTGACATGATTTTAATAACTGGTATTTTTATCTGTATATTTGGTATTACTGATTATTTTCAGTTGGACATTTTTCATTTCAAGGTCAGAATGATACCTGAAGAGGTTCCAATATTTACTTCTACTATAGGCAATATCAATACTTATACGGCATATGTTGGTATGATTGTTGCATTAGCAACAGTTTTATATGCAATGAGTGAAGAAAAAAAACGTACTCTTTTTTATTATTCTACAATGATAGTTGGTTTTTTTGCTATTGTTATGGGAGCCAGCGATAACGCCTATCTTACTTTGATAGCGCTGTTTGGCTTTTTGCCGCTGTATATATTTAAGAATGAAAGAGGAATTCAAAGATATTTGATTATGCTGGCTACATTTTTTTCGGTTATTCAAATTATAAGCTGGATAAATGGTTATTATAGAGATAGTGTATTAGGATTAGATGGTGTCTTTAATATAGTTATTGATTCCGGGGTATTACCTTTTTTAGTAGCGGGCCTTTGGGGAATTGCCTTATTATGTTATCTGATGACTTATAGAAAGAAGTCAGTAGCTAAAGACTATGGAAATTATTTGAGCTATGTATGGTTGGGAATTATTATACTGGTAGTGCTCATGATAATATATTTTCTGTATGATTGTAACATTGCTGGGAATATGGGACGCTATGGGAAATTAAGCAATTATCTTGTGTTCGATGACGACTGGGGAACTCACAGGGGATATATTTGGAGAAATGCCATAGAACGTTATATGAGGCTTCCTGCATGGAAAAAGGTCATTGGATTTGGTCCGGAAACTTTTGGAATTTTGTTAAAATATCAGACTCGGAATAATCCATATAATCAATTATTTGACAGTGCACATAATGAATATTTACATCTTTTGATTACAGTGGGGATTGCAGGCCTGATTTCTTATTTGAGCTTTATACTTTTTAGCATAAAAGGATGCTTTAGAGATAAAGCAAAAGGGCCGTATGCAATAGCAATAGCTTTTGCGATTATTTGCTATAGTGTTCAGGCGTTTGTAAATCTTAATCTCCCTATAGCCACTCCTGTATTTTGGCTGTTAATAGGGATTGGATCTGCAAAATCAACATAGAGCAGAAGTGCGCTTGTATTGTAGGAACTGATAATGGATTGCTGCAGTTTCAGCTATTCTTTACAGTTCCTTTTCATCTGCAATCATCCCTTTGGTATCTTCCTCCATCATAGGATGTGCTTTCATATAATCCGCACAAATGCGCTCCTCCATTTCAAAAGCGATTTTGTCAATTGCAGTACAATGCTCTGCCAGTTATTCAAACTCAAACTTTGCCATAAAGCAAATCCTCCAATAAAGATTATTTACAATTCATCGGTAATCGTTCGGCTGTTTGCTAAACAATTATAATTTCGTAAACCTCCTTATTGGAGGACTGCAAAATCTGCAGCAGCTGTTTTTTTCTATTCATAAATCTGAATTTCCGTACTGGAGTGAGTGGGCACCTGTTTCTCCTTTGGCGGAAGTTTTTTATAATCTCCGTAAATCCAGGTAAGAACTTCATGCCAGCCCTTTGGTGCCATCAGTCTGGTATCTTCAAATTCCAGATCTACCGTTTCCTCACACCATTCTTTCTTCAGCGTCACATATAAATAATCCGGCTGATAATTACTGTAGTAGCGCAGACTGCTTTTTCCCTTCCGGTCCTTCACAGCCGCCCAGTGCTGAAGCTTTCTCAAGATACTCATGGGAATCAGCTTGCCTGTCAGTGCCAGAATCCCAACGCATATCCCGTTCAACAGACTGTATTTTCTTAAATCAAGCTTATATCTGTGTCCCATGGAAAGACCATATATTACCGTATGAAGCAGCAAAGTTATGGTAGATAACGCCCGGTTTTTGGGCAGCTCATCTATGGTAAATAAATCCACCCACAGATGATTTAATCTGCCTTCATAATATTTCATCTCAGTCGTATCATCATGGGTTCTGCTTTTTTTATAAATAATTCTGGCTGTAAAATCATAAAATGCCTTCCCTCCCCGCAAATCCTTTGGTTCGAGAAGTTCCATATCCACCGGGAGTTCCGACCTCACCACCTGTAAGAATGCCTGGTAATTGGGGCGGGTAAATGCCACATCTGCATCATCATCCCATGGAATAAATCCTTTGTGTCTCACAGCTCCTAAAAGTGTCCCCGCATCCAGTAAATATTGAATCCGGTGCTTCCGGCAGATCCGGTCAATCTCTTTTAAAATCCGCAGATTTGCCTGATGCACCTTCGTCAAATCATACTCCTTCATAATTCCTCCATTCTGACTGAATTAAGAAACAGGAGCCTAAGCCTGCTGGTTTAAGCCTTCCTTTATGGTTTTTGCCATGTAGTCAATCATGTCATCTGTCATACCGGGATAAACTCCAATCCAGAACGTATCCTGCATAATCCGGTCTGTATTCTTCAGTTCACCCACAACCCGGTATCCGGTTCCCGATTCACGCATCTGATTGAAGCATGGATGTCTGGTTAAATTTCCTGCAAAAAGCATTCTGGTCTGAACACCTTTTGATTCTACATACTGTACCAGCTGATTTCTGTCAACGCCTTCTTTACAGGTGATCAGAAATCCAAACCAGCTTGGTTTTGATCCCGGACAGGGTTCCGGAAGAATGAGTTTTTCCGTTGTATCCTTTAACGCCTCATAAAGACGGCTGAAGTTATGGCGTCTGCGCTCGACAAAGGATGGGAACTTTTCAATCTGTGCACAGCCAATCGATGCCTGCATATCAGTTGCCTTTAAGTTATAACCAAAATGGGAATAAACGTATTTGTGATCATATCCAAGAGGCAGTTCTCCATACTGACGGTCAAACCGGTGGCCGCATAAATTGTCCGTCCCGGAAGGGCAGACGCAGTCCCGTCCCCAGTCACGAAGGGAACGGATAATCCGGTTTAACAGGGAATCGCTGGTATAAACCGCTCCGCCCTCTCCCATAGTCATATGGTGAGGCGGGTAAAAGCTGGAGGTTCCAATATCTCCAATAGTTCCTGAGAAACGTTCTTCTCCGTCTATGGTATAAACCGTACCAAGAGCATCACAGTTATCTTCTACAAGCCATAAACCATATTTATCGCAGAACGCCTTTACTGCAGATAAATCGTAGGGATTGCCAAGAGTGTGGGCGATCATCACTGCTTTCGTCTTCTCTGAACGCGCTGCCTCCAGCATAGTCACATCTATGTTATACTGGGGAATTGTCACGTCAACAAATACCGGAACTGCTCCATACTGTATCACAGGCGTTACAGTGGTGGGAAATCCAGCTGCAACAGTAATCACTTCGTCGCCTCTTTTGATCTGACGCTCTTTTAAAAGAGGAGAAGTAAGCGCCATAAATGCCAGTAAATTGGCTGAGGATCCGGAATTGACCAGAGAACAGAACCGGACATTTAGATATTTCGCAAATTTTTTCTCAAATTCATCGGTATAGCGTCCTGAAGTAAGCCAGAATTCCAGGGAGCTGTCTACCAGATTCACCATTTCCTTACTGTCATATACTCTTGATGCATAGGGTATTCTGTCTCCGTCCTCAAACGGTTTCTTCTGATTGTGATAGGTATCACAATATTCCTTTACAAGTGCCAGAATTTCTTCCCTGGCTTCTTTTTCTGTTTTTTTATCTATCATAAAATTAATTCCTCTCTAGTTCTATTGGTTAAAAAATTCGCCGATCTGACGGTCCATCACTGTTATCATATCTGCTCCGGCCAGATAATCTCTGGTCCATTCCACGGTCTTTTGAACGGCTTCCTTCACCCCGTATCTGGGCGTCCAGCCAAAGACCTTCTTTACTTTTGAGCAGTCCAGCTTTAAAAAGTTAGCCTCATGCGGACCTTCATCCGGTTGTGCGGACCATGTAATCCCCTGTCCCCATGCTTCACAGAACAAATCGGCTAACTCTCCGGTTGTGACACAATCCTTATCGTCAGGACCCACATTATAGTATCCCTGGTAAGAGGGATACTCATACTGCTTCATGGCAATTGTCATATAAACAGCAAGCGGCTCCAATACATGCTGGTAAGGTCTTGTGGAATAAGGATTCCTCAATACGATCTCCTGCTTTTTCATGGCAGACCGGATACAGTCCGGAATAATTCTGTCGTTGGCAAAATCCCCTCCGCCTATGACGTTGCCTGCCCTTGAGGTAGAGATTGCCGTATTCCTTCCGGAAAAGAAGGACTTCGCATAGCTGTGGGTCACAAGCTCGGAGCAGGACTTGCTGTTGGAATAAGGATCATAGCCATCTAAGGGATCACATTCCCGGTATCCGTATTCCCACTCCTTATTCTCATACACCTTATCCGTAGTTACATTAAGAAAAGACCGGACCGTCTCAGTGAGGCGAACGCATTCTAAAATATTGACCGTGCCCATCACATTGGTCTCATAGGTGTAAACCGGATCTTTATAGGAATCTCTTACAATAGGCTGTGCAGCTAAATGGAATACAATTTCCGGTTTTTCCATTTGAAAAACAGTTTTTAAATGGGCAAGATCCCTGATATCTCCAATTACTGAATTCATCTGCCCGGCTATATCTGCCACCTCAAACAGAGCAGGATCAGTTGGTGATTTCATAGAGTACCCCGTCACCTTAGCACCTGCTTTTATCAGCATACGGCTGAGCCATGCTCCTTTAAAACCGGTATGCCCGGTAAGAAGTACTCTCTTTCCTTTATAAAACTCAGAAAATTCCTTCCAGCGGTCATTTGCTTTATTCGTCATATTATTTCTCCCATATCTTCCAGGGCGCCTTCCCGGACTGCCATAAATCTTCCAGCTTCTTCATCTCCCTCTGGGTATCCATGCACTGCCAGAACCCGGTGTGATGGAAGCTCATCAGTTTACCTTCTGCCGCCAGTCTCTGTAATGGCTTCTGCTCCAGAACTGTGGAATCATCTTCCAGATAAGAGAAAATCTCCGGATTGAATACCATAAAGCCGCCATTAATCAGGCTGGCATCTGTTTCGTCCTTTTCCCGGAACGAACGTACTACATCGCCTTCATCAATGTCTAAAACTCCCTTTAACTGGGCAATATTAACCGTTGTCATGGTTGCTGTCTTACCATGGCTTTCATGGAACTTTAAAAGCGCATTTAAGTCCACATCACAGACTCCGTCTCCATAGGTAAGCATAAAAGGTTCCTCTCCGATATACGGCTGAATGCGTTTGATTCTACCGCCAGTCATGGTATTAAGTCCTGTGTCCACAAGGGTTACCTTCCATGGTTCAGAATAATTATTATGTACCTCCATGCTGTTGTTTGCCAGATCAAACGTCACATCTGAGGTGTGAAGAAAATAATCTGCAAAAAACTCCTTTACTACATACTGCTTATATCCCAGGCAGATCACAAAATCATGGAATCCAAACTGGGAATAATATTTCATAATATGCCATAATATAGGCTTTTCACCGATTTCAATCATTGGCTTCGGTTTTAAATGGCTCTGCTCACTGATTCTAGTCCCAAGACCCCCTGCTAATAATACAACCTTCATCCTGCTTCCTCCTGTCATTCTTTTATTCATATTCGTGGTAAGCCTTCCGGTAAAAATGCATCAGCACCTTTACAACTGGTTCCGGCCACATCTTTTGAAACATCTCCGTCTCTTCTTTTAAACGACTGTTATCCTCTATGGCTGCCTTCGTCGCTGCCTCCTCATGAACCCGGTAATACAGAATGGGTTTCTCCACACAGACAAAACGTCCGGGCAGCTTAGACAGCTTATAAAGCGTATCCCAGTCCAGGGCAAAATGATAGGGGGATGTAAAGAGTGGTTCCCCCAATTGTTCCTTATTATATGCACATGCAGGACAGCAGATGGAATTTCCAAAAAGCAGGACGCTTTTTTTCACCCAGTATAAATGACTGATAAAACGCAGTCGCAGAGGCAGACGTAAAATCCGTTTGATAAGTTCAACCGGTTCGAATACCGCCAGCCTGTCCTTTTTTACAACGGTATAACCACCGGTAAATAAAGTCATGTCCGGGTAACTTCCATAACAGTCCAGAAGCTTCTTTACATAGTCTTTCTGATATAGATCATCCTGATGGGCGATTGTCACAAATGTGGCATCCGCCATATAATAGGCAAAATTCCAGTCGTCCCGGATACTGCTTATCTCGTGCCTGATAAAAAGAGGAATCCCATACTTGTCAGCAAGCCCGCTTATATAGGAGCTGGGCGTGGAAGTACAAATAATTACATCGGATTCCACACTCTGGGCCTTAACAGACCGGATACAGGATTCCAGGTAAGGAGAATCCTTATATGCGCAGATTGCAAATGCATGTGGTTTCATTATATACCTCAAAAAATATGTTTGTTTTTGTCTGGCTATGATTATATCATAAAAATAATAAAACATACTACCATATTCATTATTTTGAAAGAAATTACCTGGTATAATCTTAAAAAATAAATTTTTCATAAAATTAGCACTCGCCTATTGACAGTGCTAACAGCTCGTGTTATATTACACATATAACAAACAAACATATAAATCATTGGAAAGGAGATATGACTTATGATGATGCCTAGTATTTTTGGAGAGAGTCTGCTTAGTAACTGGATGGATTTTCCCATCGACCGTTCTGTTTTTGGTACGAAAGAATTTATGAAAACCGATGTGAAGGAAGTTGATAACGGCTATGAACTGGATATCGATCTTCCTGGTTTTCAAAAGGATGAGATCAAAGCCCGTCTCACAGACGGCTATCTAACCATAACTGCTGCAAGAGGTGAGAATAAAGAGGAAAAAGACAAGGATGGTCGCTATATCCGCCGGGAACGCTATTCCGGAAGCATGAGCCGGAGCTTTTATGTTGGAAATGCTGTTAAAGAGGAAGATATCCGCGCCAGATTTGAAAATGGAATTCTGAAGCTGTCTGTTCCAAAGATTAAGAAAACTGAGATTGAACAGAATAATTACATCTCCATAGAAGGTTAAAAAAGAGGGTTGTTGCAAAACTAACATTCAGTTAGTTGAGCAGCAGCCCTTTCAAACAAAAGAAGGACTTCTGCCCTACTCAATAATTCTAAGATTCTTCAACGATAAGTCAAGAATCGGCGCAGAATGCGTCAATGCCCCACAGGATATATAATCAACTCCAATTTCCATAAGCTCTTTGATCCTTTCCTCCGTTACATTTCCCGAACACTCAGTCTCTGCTTTATCTCCGATGATTTTTACCGCCTCTTTCATCTGCTCTGTTGTCATATTATCAAGCATGATGATATCTGCTCCTGCCTCTAAAGCTTCTTCTGCCATTTGAAGATTTTCCACCTCTACCTCGATTTTGCGGACAAAGGGAGCATACTCTCTGGCTGACTCTATTGCTTTCTTTACTCCACCGGCTGCTGCAATATGATTATCCTTTAACAGAATACCGTCAGATAAATTATATCGATGATTGTATCCCCCTCCCACCCGGACAGAATACTTTTCAAAAATCCTCATATTGGGGGTTGTTTTCCGGGTATCCAGCAATCTGGTCTTACTGCCTTTCATCATATCAGAAATCCTGCGTGTATAAGAAGCAATTCCGCTCATTCTCTGAAGATAATTTAAGGCTGTCCTTTCTCCAGATAATAAAGCTCTTGCATCTGCTGTAACTTCTGCCAAAAGCTCTCCCACAGATACCTTGTCCCCATCCTTTGCATAGGCTTTCATAGATGCACTGGGATCTAAAAGGCAGAAAACACGGTAGAAAACCTTAAGCCCTGCCAGTACACCATCCTGCTTACACAAAAGCCTGACACATGCTTTTTTCTCATCTTGTATAACGGCATTGGTCGTTACATCTTCACTGGTTATATCTTCCCGTAAAGCCTGCAATAATAACTCATCCATATTTAATCGTAAGGTTGTTTCGTTATTCATTTCAGCACCCTTTCTCTATCCCATTTATGCTTTTGTGCTTCTCAGAATTGGTTTTTGCGGTGATATGGTTACGCTCATCCACAAAGACTACCTTTGGCCTGTGTGTTTTGGCTTCTTCTGGTGTCAGATGTATATATGCCATAATAATGATTTTATCATTAACCTGTACGCATCTTGCCGCAGCTCCGTTCAGACAGATAAGACCGCTGCCACGTTCTCCAGCAATCGTGTAAGTTTCAAAACGCTGACCATTATTAATGTCTACAACACAGACCATTTCATACTCAAGGATTCCTGCCGCCTCTAACAGATCTTCATCTATCGTAATACTCCCCACATAATCCAGTTCAGCCTGTACTACGGTAGCACGATGAATTTTTCCTTTTAACATAGTAATCTTCATTATAAATTCATCCCCCCTCTTCACACTTAAAAGTAAAATTATCAATTAACCGGGTTTTTCCAATATAAACTGCCAATGCGATTAAAACGGTTCCGTTAAGCTTCTCTGCCTGCCTCATAGTCATGGCATCTACTGCCTTTACATAATCAATTTTTGCCAGTGGTTCTTTTTGAATAAATACCTTCATTGCACTGACGAGTACGGCAGCATCTCTTTCCCCTTCTTTCATCATCTGCTTTCCCAGCTTAATACTGTTATATAAGATAAGCGCTGCTTTTCTTTCCGATTCACTAAGATAACTGTTGCGTGAACTCATGGCCAATCCATCACTCTCACGGATAATCGGACAGCCGATAATTTCAACATTCACATTCAGATCTGTTACCATACGTTTAATAACAGCCAGCTGCTGTGCATCCTTTTCTCCAAAATAGGCTCTATCCGGAGTCACAATATTGAAAAGTTTTAAAACAACAGTACAGACTCCCCGAAAATGGAGTGGTCTGCTTAATCCACAAAGTTCTTCTGTCAATACAGACATATCCACATAGGTATAAAAATCTTCCTTATACATTTCCTCCGGATTTGGGTGAAAGATTAAATCTGCCCCATTTTCCATACATAGGCTGCTGTCACGTTCTAAGTCTCTTGGATAGCTTGCCAGGTCTTCCTTAGGGCCAAACTGCATGGGATTGACAAAGATACTTACCACCACCCTGTCATTTTCCATAGCTCGTTTGATCAGGCTTTCATGACCTTCATGCAGATACCCCATAGTTGGAACAAAGCCTATGCTCAATCCTTCTTTTCTCCATTCCTTTATGCACTCTTTCACTTCTTCTATCTTATGAACGATCTTCATAGATCAAAACGTTCCTCTCTCAATATAATTTTTCTATTATCTCATCAGCAATGCTGAAAACATGTTCTTTTCCGGGAAAAATTCCTGCCTTTGTTTCTTCAATATACTGCTTAAAAGCGGCTGTCATCATATCGCCTAAATTGGCAAAGGATTTTACAAACTTTGGTTTGAATTCACTATACATAGAAAGCATGTCCTGATAGACCAATACCTGTCCGTCACAGTCCGGGCCCGCTCCTATTCCAATGGTGGGAATGTGAATGGATTCAGTAATGACAGCTGCCAGCTTATCCGGAACACATTCAAGTACAACAGCAAAAGCTCCGGCTTCCTCTACTGCTTTTGCATCCTTTAACAGCTGCCTTGCTGCTTTTTCATCTCTTCCCTGAACTTTATATCCTCCAAAGGTGTTAACAGACTGTGGTGTTAACCCAATGTGAGCAACAACAGGGATAGACGCTTCTGTAATTGCTTTGATCTGAGGACAGACCTGTTCTCCCCCCTCCAGCTTAACTGCCTGGGCACGCCCTTCCTTTATCAACTGCCCGGCATGAATAACAGCATCATATACAGAAGTCTGATAGGACATAAACGGCATATCAGCGATAACTAACGCATGTCTGCAGCCTCTTGCAACAGCTTTCGTGTGATGAATCATATCCTCCATAGTCACGGATAAGGTATCCTCATAGCCTAGTATGACCATTCCTAAGGAGTCTCCCACTAATATGGAATTCACCCCCGATTCATCCATTAATCTTGCAGTCGTATAATCATAGGCTGTCAGCATGGTTATCTTGTCTTTCTTAATCTTTTGCTCCATAATTGTTAAAACAGTGTTTTTCATCATTCTACTTCACCCACATTTAATCTTAAGAGCGCTTCGTTTCTCTTTCCTGTTCGCTTTTTCTATTTCATTTAATACACTTTCTCTGTTCTTATTTTGAATATAATCATAGTTTTCATATGAAGATAAATTTATGGAAACTGGAAAGTGTTCGTTCTTTTCATAGGTACTGGCAATATGAACTGCTGCTTCCTTAGCGAATACCAGACTTTCCAGAAGGGAATTGCTTGCCAGACGGTTAGCGCCATGAACACCGTTGCAGCTGGTTTCTCCAATAGCATATAAATGCCCCATAGAAGTTTTACTATGCTGGTCAACAGATATGCCTCCCATAAAATAATGCTGAGCCGGTGCGACAGGAACGTATTCCCTGGTCATATCGATTCCTTCCTCCAGACAGCGCTCATAAATATTAGGAAAACGTTTCTTTATCTTCTCACTTCCTAAATGGATGGCAGAAAGCCAGACATGATCACTTCCTTCCAACTTCATCTGCTGACAGATCTTCTGGGTTAATACATCCCTGGGAAGCAGCTCATCCACGAACCTTTTCTTATTTGCATTCAGAAGATATGCTCCCTCTCCTCTTACAGATTCTGAAATCAGAAATCTTCTTCCCGGCTTTTTTGAGTACAATGCAGTTGGATGAATCTGAATATAATTCAGATTTTGAACAGCTATGCCGCGGCGGATAGCCAATGCCAGAGAATCTCCCGTAAGATGAGGATAATTGGTGGAATCCTGATATAACCCGCCTATTCCTCCGGTAGCTAAAACCGTATAGTCTGCATCAATGCTGGATATGTCTCCATTACCGGATCGTACGATAACACCGCTGCAGAAATTATCTCTGCTGACTATATCAATCATTTCCGTATATTCCATAATTGTAATATTTTTTTTTCTTTTTACTTGTTCAAGCAGTTTGCTTGTAATTTCCCGTCCCGTATTATCTTTGTAATATACGATTCTTGCTGTGGAATGAGCACCTTCTCTGGTATAAAGTAATTTTCCGTCCTTTTTTTCAAATTCCACTCCCAGTGTCATCAGCTCTTGAATAATTTCCGGTGATTTCTGTATCATATGA
Source organism: Bacillota bacterium (assembly GCA_023386315.1). Classification (GTDB taxonomy): domain Bacteria; phylum Bacillota; class Clostridia; order Lachnospirales; family Lachnospiraceae; genus Lacrimispora. The sequence continues at coordinate 92,246 of JAEWJZ010000008.1, forward strand.
TGAACAGAAGCTGTATTATTTTCATAATGTCCTGCCTTCATGGTATCTTCATAAAATCTGTTATAATCTTCTTTGTCCTTTAAGACACAGATTCCGCCCTGAGCAAGGTAAGAATCGCTCATTTCCAGAGAGCTTTTAGTCAGGAGCCGGATCTGTTTTTCTTCAGGAAGGTTCAGAGCGCAGTATAATCCGGAAGCACCGGTTCCGGCAATAACCACATCTGCATGTATTCTCATTTTTATCTCCTCTTATTCAGCTAAAGCAAGCATTCTGTCCAGAGCCTTATTTGCCTTACTATATAATTCCTCATTGAGTTCCACTGTATTACTTAGCTTTTCCAACTGTTCCAAGACCTTTTCCGTAGTAATTCGCTTCATATTCGGACAGAACTGGCGATGACCCACAGAATAGTATTTCTTTTCAGGGTTTTTTAATTTTAATTCATATAAAATACCCATTTCCGTACAGATGATGAACGCTTTTGCATCGCTTTTGACAGCAAAGTCTATAATACCGGAAGTACTGCCGATGTAATCTGCCAGTTCAAGTACATCCCAGGTACATTCCGGATGAGCAAGAACCAATGCTTCCGGATGCAGCTCTTTTGCCTTTTTAAGTTCTTCGGGCTTTATACTGGTATGAACATGACAAAAACCATCATTGAAAATAAAATTTTTATCAGGAATCATCTTCGCCGTATACCTGCCAAGATTCCCATCTGGGATAAAATATATATTATGATCAGGCAGAGCATTAACGATCTTTACTGCATTGGAAGATGTTACACAGACATCAGATGCAGCCTTAATCTCAGCTGTAGAATTGATATAGCAGACAACGGCTACATCCTCATAGCTGTCCCTTACTTCCTTAATCTTTTCCACATCGGCCATATGTGCCATGGGACAATCTGCATAAGTATCCGGCATAATTACCGTCTTTTCCGGGTTGAGTATCTTGGCACTTTCGCCCATAAAGGAAACACCGCAGAAGAGAATAACCTTCTGAGGAACCTCCGTGGCAACCTTGCTTAAATAGTAAGAATCACCAACATAATCCGCAACAGCCTGTACCTGGCCGTCGGTATAATAGTGAGCCAGAATCACAGCATCCTTTTCTTTTTTGAGCTCCTCTATTCTTTTGATTATATCTTCCATTTAACTTCCTCCTCATAAGAGATTTAGTTGATTATAGCACATGTCATTGCATGTGACAAGACAGCTGTAATTACTATTTTACTCTTTCTTTTGCTCTACTTTCCCTTCAGTCATGTACAGATATTATTCCACCGAATTTAAAACTATACTCAGGTTATAATTTGGTGGAGATATACATTGGGTGGAATTAGTATTTTAATATTAGGACACCAAAAAATGACTGTTGCAAAACTAACATTAGTTTTGCAACAGTCACTTTTTTTGCTAAATCAGTTCTATATAGGCCTCAATAAGTTTTAACGTCTGCTCCATTCCCTTTACATGAGTCCGCTCTGTTCCATGGGAAGCATGTACTCCCTGTCCGATCAATGCTGCCCTGATATTATGACCTCCGCGTATTGCTGCTCCTGCATCAGAACCGTAATGGGGAAATACGTCCACTGCGTAGTCTATATTCTTTTCCTTTGCCAGGGCAATCAGTCGGCTGGTCATTTCGTAATCATAGGGACCGGCTGAATCAAGAGCGCAGATGGATACTTTTCGTTCGTCTCCTGATAAATCATCTCCAAGTGCGCCCATATCCACTGCGATAAATTCTTCAATATCTTCCGGTATCCAGCTGGCACCAAAGCCCACCTCTTCATAGTTGCTGATCACAATCTTCAAAGTCTTTCTTGGTTTAATTCCTGATTCTCTGATGTCTTTTAAAACACCTAAAAGAACTGCGACTGACGCCTTGTCATCTAAATGACGGGATTTGATATAGCCGCTGTCCGTATGCACATACATGGGATCAAAGCTGATATAATCGCCGGGAGCGATTTCCAGTCTTCTTACATCTTCTTCGCTGTCAATCATCTCATCCAGACGTACTTCCATATTCTTTGGTTTTCTCTCCAAAGTTCTGGCATCGTCATAAGTATGAACCGACGGCTCTTTGGTGAGTATGGTTCCGGTATAGGTTTTTCCGGTTCTGGTATGCACTTTGCAGTACATGCCTTCTATGGACTCCATCATAAATCCGCCTACAGGAACCATAATGATCATTCCCTTTGAGGTAATGGAGCGCACCATGGCACCTAAGGTATCTACATGAGCGGATAAGCCCAGAACTTCCTTCTCTTCTCCCGGAACTTCAATGATTAAACCGCCCTTTTTATTATAACATGTGAAATATCCAAACCCTGTAGCCTCCTCTTCTACTAACTTCAGCACTTGTCTGGTGTATCCGCTGGGACTTGGAATATTCACAATTTTTTCCAATATGTTTGTTACATATGTCATGGTTTCCATAATATCTGCCTTCTTTTCTGGTTTTTTTCTATTTTAGCAGATCTATAAAAGGAAATCTACTTAAGAATATGGAAAAAAGGCTGCAAAGCCCAGCCGGGTTAACCGGATCTGGCTTTGCAGCCTTTAATCATACTTTCTTATACTTCAAAAATCAGATCGCCATAGCTTGGAAGAGGCCAAATCTCCTTATCCACAATCATTTCCAGTTTATCTGCCGGCTCACGGAGTGCTGCCATGGCAGGTACAACCTCACTGTGATAAGCAGCTGCCTGCTCTTTATTCTCTCCGATTGCTGCACTTTTGTCAGTGATATCAATCAGAGCAGAAAGTGCTACCTTCATATCAGAAAGATATGCGCTTACTTCAGTCAGAAGTTCTTCCTGTACACTGGTGTCTGCAGCCGGACATGCTGATTTTACCTTGCCTAAAGAATCTGCAAGAACGGTTGCATATTTTACAACTGCCGGAATAAGCTGCTTTCCTGCCATATCAATCATGGTTCTCGCTTCAATATTAATGGCTTTTGAATAGGTCTCATATTCAATCTCAACGCGGGACTCTAACTCAGCCTTTGTAAATACCTTGAATGATTCAAACATGCTGATGGATTTTTCTTTCGTAAGCGCAGGGATTGCATCAACCATTGCCTTGATGTTTGGAAGTCCTCTTCTCTCTGCCTCTTCTACCCATGCATCAGAATAACCATTGCCGTTAAAGATTACTCTCCTATGTGCTGCCAGCTGTTCTTTAATCATATCATGGACTGCCGTATCAAAGTCTTCTGCTTTCTCAAGTACATCTGCTGCTTCTTTAAATGCCTCAGCTGTAATAGTATTTAATACAACGTTCGGTGATGAGATGGAATCAGAAGAACCTACCATACGGAATTCAAATTTATTGCCGGTAAATGCAAATGGTGAAGTTCTGTTTCTGTCAGTTGCATCTTTAAATAAGTCTGGCAGAGTCTTAACGCCTGTCTTTAAGGTACCGCCTGATTTGGAGTGAGTTGCCTCACCAGTGCTGCAAAGCTGATCTACTACATCCTCAAGCTGTTCGCCGATAAATACGGAGATGATTGCAGGAGGTGCCTCGTTTGCACCAAGTCTGTGGTCGTTTCCAACATCTGCTGCAGACTGGCGAAGCAGATCGGCATGTTTATCCACTGCCTTTAAGATACAGGATAATACCAGTAAGAACTGAATGTTCTCATGTGGTGTTTCGCCTGGATTTAATAAGTTAATTCCGTCGTCACTGGTTAAGGACCAGTTGTTGTGCTTACCGGAACCATTCACACCTGCAAATGGTTTCTCATGAAGCAGACAGTTTAATCCATGACGGCCTGCAACCTTTTTTAAGGTTTCCATAACAAGCTGATTATGATCAACTGCTACATTGGCCTGCTCATAAATTGGTGCCAGCTCATGCTGAGCCGGTGCAACCTCATTATGCTGAGTCTTTGCCGGTACGCCAAGCTTCCAGAGTTCTTCATTTACTTCCTTCATATACGCTGCAATTCTTTCACGAATGGAACCAAAGTAGTGGTCTTCCATTTCCTGTCCTTTTGGAGGCATTGCACCGAATAAAGTTCTTCCTGCGTAAATTAAGTCTTTTCTCTGTAAATACTTTTCATGGTCAACAATGAAATATTCCTGCTCCGGTCCAACGGAAGGTGCTACCCGTTTTGAAGTTGTATTGCCAAACAGTCTTAAGATTCTTAAAGCCTGCTCATCAACCGCTTCCATTGATCTTAAGAGAGGAGTCTTTTTATCGAGCGCTTCTCCTGTATAAGAGCAGAATGCAGTGGGAATGCAAAGAGTTACACCGATGGCATCTTCTCTTAAGAATGCAGGTGAGGTACAATCCCATGCAGTATATCCTCTTGCTTCAAAGGTTGCTCTTAAACCACCGGAAGGGAAGGAAGAGGCATCAGGTTCGCCTTTTACCAGCTCTTTACCGGAAAACTCCATGATAACCTTACCTTCTGATGTGGGAGAGGAGATGAAGGAGTCATGCTTCTCGGCAGTAATGCCTGTCAGCGGCTGGAACCAGTGTGTATAGTGAGTTGCGCCTCTCTCAATTGCCCAATCCTTCATTGCATGAGCTACTACATCTGCAATGGAAGGATCCAGTTCTGCACCGTCTTCAATGGTTTTCTTTAACTTCTTGAAAACGCTTTTTGGCAGACGCTCTCTCATAACGGTCTCGTTAAATACATTCTTACCGAACAGCTCGGCTACATTCACAACTTCGCTCATAAATTTTCCATCCTCTCATATTAATTTCCACTTAATAAAATTAAGTCTAATCGTTTTTTTTAGTCTCCTCATTATCTGAATATGCGCATAAATCAGAAAAGGCGCCCTCCTGTCATAAGGAGAACGCCATTGTTCTTAATTAAAATAAACCATTTTCCTAAAAAAATCAAGTACTTTTTGAAAAAAAAATTTTTTTTAAAGGTTTTTAAGCTTTTCCAACGGAACCGAACAGTTCCATCTTCTCTTTCACTGTTGCTTTGATGGCATCAGTTCCTGGTGCAAGAAGCTTACGGGGATCAAATCCCTTACCTTCTAAATCCTTGCCTGCTTCAATGTATTTACGGGTTGCTTCTGCAAAAGTAAGCTGGCACTCTGTATTAACATTGATCTTAGCTACGCCAAGGCTGATAGCTTTTTTTATCTGATCTTCCGGAATACCTGTTCCGCCGTGAAGAACAAGAGGCATACCGCCGACTTTATCTTTTACAGCTGCCAGGGTTTCAAAACTTAAGCCTGCCCAGTTTTCCGGATATTTACCATGAATGTTACCAATTCCTGCTGCCAGCATGGTTACGCCTAAATCAGCGATCTGCTTGCACTCATCAGGATCTGCACACTCACCCATACCAACTACGCCGTCTTCCTCGCCGCCGATAGAACCAACTTCCGCTTCAATGGAAAGGCCTTTTTCATTACAAACCTTTACAAGTTCTGTTGTCTTTTCTACATTCTCTGCGATTGGGTAATGGGAACCATCAAACATTATAGAAGAAAAACCAGCTTCGATGCACTTATAACAGCCATCATATGAACCATGATCCAAATGAAGTGCTACCGGTACGCTTATCTTTAATTCTTCAATCATAGCTTTTACCATAGCTGCTACGGTTTTATAGCCTGTCATGTATTTACCAGCGCCTTCGGAAACTCCCAGAATAACCGGAGATTTCAGTTCTTCGGCTGTCAGTAAAACAGCCTTTGTCCACTCAAGGTTGTTGATGTTGAACTGTCCAACTGCGTATTTTCCATCTCTTGCTTTTTCAAGCATCTCTTTTGCTGAAACTAACATATCACAAACCTCCATATTTTTATTGTCTTATTGTCTTACATTTTTTCATTATATACTATTTTGTCCTATTTGGAAAGATTATTTTTTTAAAGATTGTTTTTTTTATAACAAAGTTACATTTTGCTTTCAGAAACTCTTTGTTCTATAATGAATACAAACAAATAAATGAATAGCAGGAGAGTTTTCATGAGACATATGATAAGATTCGGCAGTCTGGACAGACAAAACCAAAAACTAGCTTCAGAAATTAACCCGGAACGCCCGGATCTGTTTACAGGTCCACAGCTGAAACGACTGATCTTTCCTCTGGTGATTGAACAGATTCTGGCTGTGTTTATGGGAATGGCAGATACCATAATGGTGGCTTCCTGCGGAGAAGCGGCTGTATCAGGCATCTCGATTGTAGATACCATCAGTGTCCTCTTAATCGGTTTATTTGGAGCCATGGCTGCCGGAGGTTCCGTCGTTACTGCCCAATATATCGGAAGAAAGGATGAACACAATGTAGCCCGGGCTGCAGGGCAGCTGTTTCTGGCAATCGGAGGGCTCTCACTATTTTTAATGGCGGTTACGCTTATTTTCAACGAGCCGCTTCTTAAGGTTATCTATGGATCAATTGACAAGGATGTAATGGCAAATGCGAGAATCTACTTTTATATATCCTCAATTTCCTATCCATTTCTGGCATTTTATAACAGTGCTGCAGCACTGTTCCGGGCAGTAGGTAATTCCAAAGTCTCCATGCAGATTTCCCTGTTTTCTAATCTATTCAACATAGCCGGAAACGCCCTCCTTATCTATGTATTTCACTTAGGTGTGGCTGGTGCAGGAATTTCAACCCTGATTTCCCGTATCATCTCGGCTGTATTAATTCTTAATCTGTTAAAAAAACAGGGGGAATTTCCTGTAGAATACTCGTTTAAACCCGATAAACGCATCCTTGGCCAGATCCTCTACATTGGAGTACCAAACGGACTGGAAAACAGCATCTTCCAGCTGGGAAAGCTGTTGTTGTCCAGTCTGATTGCCGGCTTCGGAACCGTTGCCATCGCAGCAAATGCAGTTGCCAGCACCATCTGCGGGCTTGAAATTATACCAGCCAATGCAATCGGAATCGCAATGGTAACCGTAGTAGGCCAGTGCATTGGAGCCGGTGAACTTTCACAAGCCCGCCATTATATGGGCAGGCTTGTAAAAACAGCTTACTTGTGGCTGCTGGTTCTGAATCTGTCCCTTCTGCCCTTCTTAAGAGTGATCTGCGGTCTGTTCCAGCTCTCCGCTGAGACAAGTGCACTGGCGATAGAACTTATGGTTTATCACAGCATCTGCTGCATGCTGATTCATCCTTTGTCATTTTGCCTGACCAATGGTCTCAGGGCGGCCAATGACGTCCGTTTTACCATGACCGTATCCATCTGTTCCATGTGGATCTGCCGGATTGTAATGGCATACTTATTAAGTCTGTATTTCGGACTTGGACTGATGGGGATCTGGATTGCAATGACAATCGACTGGCTGGTGCGCGCCATATTTTTCACAACCCGGGTTCTAAGCGGGAAATGGCGGCGCTATGCAATGCGAAGTTTAAACTAAGCCAAAAATCCAATAACGGTTTCTTTCATTTTATCCACATCGCACTCGGTCTGATGAAGCACTGGTGCGGTGCGGATTTCTTCAACTGCCTGGGGAATATCAATCCCTGATACGTTTGATAAACGGTCAATGATTTTAAACTCATCCTCTGCAGACTTCTCCCCTTCCAAAGCCTCTAAAACACTTCCGGAAAACTTATAAGGGCTGGCTGTAGAGGCGATGACCGTCTTAGTCTCATCCTTTGACTGTTCTTTATACTGATGGTATACAGAAGCTGCAACACCTGTATGAGTGTCGATCAGATATCCGGTGCGATCAAACAGATTTTTGATAGTTCTCTGATTCTCTGCCTCTCCTGCAAATCCCCCAATAAAATCTTCCATAAACTTTCTCATGGCTGGTGTAACAGTGTAGCTGCCTGTTTCACTAAGCTCTTTCATAAGTCCTGCATTTTCCTCTGCATCACAGCCGGTGCTTAAATAAATGAGGCGTTCTAAGTTGCTGGAAATCAGGATGTCCATGGAAGGTGAACTTGTGAGAATAAAATCTCTGTTTTTATCATAGGTTCCTGACTGAAAGAAATCGTAAAGAACTTTGTTCTCGTTGGAAGCACAGATTAATTTTTCAATGGGAACTCCCATCTGCCGGGCAAGATAAGCGGCCAGAATGTTGCCAAAGTTTCCAGTAGGAACAACTACATTGATCCGCTCTCCATCAGATATTTCCCCGCCTGACAGCAGCTTCCCATAAGCATACACATAATAAACCACCTGTGGCACCAGTCTTCCGATGTTAATGGAATTGGCAGATGATAACTGATATCCTTTCTCTTCCAATTGAACTGCAAATTCCTTATCTCCGAAGATTTTTTTCACGCCTGTCTGGGCATCATCAAAATTTCCGTGTATGGCTGCCACATGGGTATTCGTTCCTTTTTGTGTAACCATCTGAAGCTCCTGGACACGGCTTACTCCGTTCTTTGGATAAAAAACAATAATCTCCGTTCCTTCCACATCGGCAAATCCGGCCATGGCTGCCTTACCGGTATCGCCGGAGGTGGCTGTCAGTATCACAATCTTATTCTTTACCAGATTCTTTTTTGCAGCAACTGTCATCAGGTGGGGAAGTATGGAAAGTGCCATATCTTTAAACGCAATGGTACTGCCATGATATAATTCCAGATAATACGCACCATCTGCCTTAACCAGAGGAGCGATCTCTTCCGTATCAAACTTGCTGTCATACGCACTGTTAATACAGTTTTTTAATTCCTTCTCTGTATAATCGGTTAGAAACTGCTTCATGACTTCATAAGCAGTTTCCTGATATGTCAATGTAGAAAGTTCTTTCATGGTCTTGTCAAGCCTGGGGATAAAGCATGGCATAAACAACCCGCCGTCTGCTGCCAGTCCTTTTAAAATTGCCTGGGAAGCCGTCACATTGGCTTCTTTGCCTCTGGTACTCTGATAGGATAATTCCATGGTATCGCATTCCTTTCCTGTTCTCTCTTAAATTAAGTATGAATCAAAAAAACCTTGCCAGCATTGTAGCACACTTTAATCTCGGGTGCAAGAAAAACAGGCAAAAAAGTTTTCTTATTACGGACATATGTTTTTGTATAGAGGACATTTTCCTGATTTGCATCCCCTGCAATGATGTGATAAGATACTGTCAGAAATACAGAAAGGAGATGCTGTTACATTGAACTATCCAAATATTGTAAAGGGAAGCTTTATTAACCGTCCCAACCGTTTCATCGCTTATGTACAGATTTTAACAGGAAAAGCGGCAGGAAAGACTGTTGTTTGCCATGTGAAGAATACAGGACGCTGTAAAGAGCTTCTGCTTCCGGACGTTACAGTGCTCCTTCAATATCATCCGGAAGCCTCTGTCCTCGGCAGGAAAACAGAATATTCTTTGATTGGGGTCTATAAGGAAAGAGAAGAAGATACACTGTTAATCAATATGGATTCCCAGGCTCCCAATCTGGCCGCTTATGAATGGGTTCTGGGTTCGTCCGCCATCTGTGAAGTAAAAAGAGAGGTACCATACGGTCAGTCCCGATTCGATCTTGCTTTTCAGTTAATCGGAAAAGACGGGTACGGAAATGTGACGCATATTCCTGCATTTATGGAGGTAAAAGGAGTGACCTTAGAGGAACATAACCACGCTCTTTTTCCGGATGCTCCCACAGTAAGGGGAGTAAAGCATATCGAAGAGCTGATCCATGCAAAAAAAGACGGGTATGAAGCATATCTTCTCTTTGTAATCCAGATGAAAGGGATGACTGGCTTTTCTCCCAACGAGAAAACTCATCCGGAATTTAAAGAAGCTCTGAAAAGGGCCTCTGCTGCAGGAGTTCACATTCTTGCATATGACTGTCAGGTTACGGAGAATTCAATGACTGTAGACCAGCCGGTTCCTGTCTTCATAGACTGACCGGAGATCTGTCCCTCACTCCAGATAAAAATCCGGGGTGCGGGACAAAAGCTCCCTGCGGTCAACAATCCGGTATATCCTGCCTTCCTTTCTTATCACACCATCTCTGCATAGAGCATTCATAATGCGGAATGTCTGGCGGTAACTGGCTCCGATGGATTTTGCCGTATCTGCCAATGTCTCCAGATAAAGACCTTCCTGTTCCGCAAACAGAATATACGCACAAAGCCGTTCTTCACAGGTATGAAGAGCAGTAATTACACTCTTTTTAGAACTTCCTAAAAGCTTTAATGCCAGTTCTCTTCCTATCTCATTGACAAAAAGCAGATTTCCTTTTAATTCCTTTTCATATTTTTTATAGGAAAGACCGATGCAGATAAATTCCGTCATTGCACTGATGGTAGCGCTTGCAATGTGGGAACCTGTCATTAACTCCACATCCCCAATAATTCCCTCTGAAATATAATGGCAAAGCAGGAGATCCTTCCCGTTCGTGGAAGCAGAACAGACCTTTGCCTTCCCTGAAACAACCAGAAGGAGGTATTCCATCTCCCTGCCTTCCTGTAAAACGATTTCTCCCGGCGCAAACCGGAGTATAGCAGAATTGCCTATATCCATGTCTGATAAATGGAACTGAAAAAGCAAACGTTTTATCCTCTGTTCTGTAATATTCATCTTCATTGCTCCCTCTTTATCTCTTTCTGGGAGTATGACATATGTCATACCGCTTTGTCAACGGGCTATGCTATGCTTGATAAACGAATCGGAGGTGATATATCATGTATAATTTTCTTTCACTGCTCGCCGGCGTGATTATATCGTTTATGCTTGCAGTCAATGGCGGTCTGACCGCGCAGTACGGCATATTTGGAGCTGCTGTCATCATTCATATTGTTGGTGTTTTCTTTGCGCTGTTTCTGCTTAAGCTCCTTCCCGCCCCCAGCCGGAAGACGGAAGGAAAAATCTCCTGGTGGCTGTATACCGGGGGAATGATCGGAGTACTGACTACCGCATTTAGTAATTTTGCTTATGGTAAAATAAGTATAACAGGAATCATAGCTTTAGGACTTTTGGGACAGGCAATGGCTTCCCTTGTCATTGACTGGCTGGGACTCTTTGGAATGACCAGATATCCGCCGAAAAAGCATATACTGGCAGGAGTGATGGTGGCTTTTCTTGGCATTGCCGTCATGTTGAACCACTCATTTTACGGAACAGCACTGCCAGTATTTATTTCTCTTTTAAGTGGAATTACCGTAGTTCTCTCCCGCACGGTCAATGCGGGCCTGTCGGAACAGACAGGAGCGCTTAAGGGTTCTTTTATCAATCATCTGACGGGACTGCCGGTAACACTGATTCTTCTGCTTCTTTTAGGAAAAAATGAAGCGGTTTTTAAAGGTTTTATTCCTTCACCCCATGTTTGGATTTACCTGGGAGGAATTTTAGGAGTTATCACTGTTCTGCTTTTTAATGTAACGGTTCCCAAAATCCCTTCATTCAGACTTACACTCTTATCCTTCACCGGACAGATTTTTACCGGCATATTACTGGATCTGATTACACAGAAAGGTTTTACAATAGCCACCTTTTCCGGCGGTCTTCTGGTCGCCGCAGGCGTAGGAATCACCATGGCAGGGGAACGATTTTCTTTGCTTCTTTTAAATAAATCTCCTGTCTCTGGTAAATCCGGCTTATAAGTTAAAAACAGGATAAAAGCTTCCTGCTTCTATCCTGTTTTACCAATCCTGATTATTCATTAATAAACCACATGCAGCTTTATGTTAAAATTTTCTGCCTCCGCCTCCCATGGTGCGGCCGGAATTTGTATGAGTTGTACTTCTCCCTGAGGAAGACATGCCACCTGAGGGCCGATTGTTTCCTCCTGTGTTACGAGGTATGATTACGTGGGTTACACTGGTGTTGACTAAATTGTCATTCCGGCTGGAATAATGGAATTCACAGTCTGCCCGGTAGGCCATCAGGGAATTACGTGCTCTTCCTCTCTCTTTTCCCATGGAGTACCCGCTCATCACACCGCCGCACACTGCTGCGCCGGATGCAGCTGCAATTAATACTGCCAAGGCAGCTTCATACCACTGTATGCTGCGATAAACACTTATTTTTCCCGTATCCGCATCGTAATTATACTGGCCTCCTGGTATTCCTTGCCGGTAATACTTCATCACTTCGTCCAGGTAAGTCCTGGCACAGGCAGCATAATCACCCTGGCTGATTTGTTTATATGCATCATCAAGAATCGCATTCCACCTCTTATCGGTCAAAAACCGGTTCATCTTACCTACAGGAAGGATATACATCTCCCGGTTATCCATATCGATTAAAAACAAAACACCACGGTAGTCACTTCCCACTCCGAATTTTCTTTCAATATAGAAGTTTTCCGCATACTCTTTAGCGGTTTTTCCACCGGCATCATCCGCAGTTGCTATCACCACGTCCATATTCATCTCTTTTTTCATAGACTGGATTGTGGCCTCAAATTCCTTCTTCTGATCCGCCGTGAAAAGACCTGCATCATCAAAAACCCTGGTTTCGTTACTGCTGGTTTCCTGATTCTGTGCAGCATAAGCCACCGGTATTTTTCCAAATAACAGCAGCACAGGAAATAAAAACATTAAAATTCCGGAAAATAGTTTTGTTATCCTCATATAAAATACCCCACAAGCAGCATCAGCAGACACACAGGAACAAATATCCGGGCAAAAAGAAGCATCAGCTTACCTTTATCTACCGGAAGCTCACCGCATACTTTTCCGGTCTGTCCGTTAATCGTAAAATAATATATCCGATTCCTGCTCCCATCATTATAAGTAAGTGTCCACACCGGGAGAAGTGCATATTCCCAGGTCTCATCTTCTAACCGGATATCCTGATTCTGAACTCTTACGTGATCATAAGACGATATGCTGTTACGCAGAGTATCTTCTGCAAAGTTTCTGATTTCGGTCTTTACCTCTTGCGTAAACTCCTGGTTTTCCATATCCCGCCGCTCTGCTACAAAACCGGAAAGATAACCCATATGAAAGGGTTTTAATTTATCAGTTTCAAAAGGCAGAACTCCTTCAATAAGTTTACGGTTTGCCTTCTTAAGTGCATTGCGCGGTACATGTTTCACAGGCATGGAACCGGAACGGTGTACTTCATATGTCTGAGTCTCCGTATATCTTCTGTCACCGCTTTCCCATACCCGGATCCGTTCCGCACTCGCCTCCACACTTCCCTGAGTTGTACAACTATATAGAAGATACGGAAAATATACGCCAGTGATCTTTTCAATCTGATCCTCACTGTAAAAAGCTTTAGGAACATACCGTTTCTTTTTCATCCAGTCCCGGAAGATTTCAACAGCTTCTTTCTTTCCATAAGAAAAGGGAATCACATAATCCGGGTGAAACTCCCCGCTCAGCCGTCCGGATAAAATAACCGGATTATGGCAGTAATAACAAAATGATGCCGCAGTGGTATCATCTGTTACAATTTCAGCTCCGCAGCTGGGACAGGTGTATAGTAACGTCTCTGCCTTCCCAGATGATTCTTTCTTTTCTTCCTGCGTTTTTTCTTTCTCATCCATTAATGCTTCCTGGGCAAATTCAGATAAACAATATTCGCAGGCATATTTCTGCTTTTGAGGATTAAACTTTAACGGTCCCCCGCAGTTGGGACACTTATATGAAATAATCTCACTCATGGCCTTGGCTTTCCGCATTCAGAACAAAATTTACCGGTGTTAACCGCTCCGCACCCGCAGGTCCATGGACCCTCCGGCTTTTTGCTTCCGCATTCCGGGCAGAATTTTCCTGTGTTAACACTGCCGCAGCTGCAGGTCCACGTCTCCTGTGTACCTGCACTCTTCGCTGCCTGATTCATCTGCATCTGGTTTGCATTGGCTGCTGACGCAGCACCCATGAATCCGCCCGCTGTATTCATTCCCATACCCATGCCCATAAAACCTGCCAAAGATCCGTTTGCATTACTTCCGGCCGCTTCTATTCCTCTGGCTGCCGCCCCCTGGACATAGCCTTCCCGCACACCGGGATCGCTTAGCATTGCTCCCTGGTTTCTCATCTGGATTAAAGATTTGGATTCTTCATCGTAGGAGATGCTTGCAATTCCCACAGACTGGATTTCCATTCCTCTTCCGGCCCTCCACTGATCATCTAACACATCTGCCATATACTTTCCCAGTTCTCTTCCCTTTGAAGCCACATAGGAAATCCGGATTCCATCCGCAGACATCTGATTGATGGAAGACTGGAGTGCTTCTAAAAATTCCGATAAATACTGCCCGTTAATGTCCTCAACCTCAACATGCTCCGCATTCTTCGGCACAGCCTCTGCATAAAAAAGGATGGGGTCTGTCACTTTAATGGAATAAGTACCATGGGCTCTTAAAAACAGCTCCGCATTATAAAACTGGTCGAAATAATTGATGGGATTGGGTGTACCAAACTTGATTCCCTTGATTTCCTGCAGATTAATGAAATAAACTTTCTGGGAGGTAGGTGTCTGACCTCCAAAGCGGACACGGTCAAAGGATTCGCTGACTGCTTCCTTTAACTGCCCGTTAAACAGAGAAGGCATGGAGGAATTCTTTACGGTAAAATATCCCGGTTCTCCTGTATAATCAATCACCTTTCCTCCGTCAACCAAAAGCATAAACTGGTTGGGATAAACATGAATGACCGACCCGTCTGATACCGTATTATCCGTTCCCTTTGTATTGGATCCCTTCCGGACCTTTACCCCGCTGGTAAATATGGTCTGGTCTCCCATGCTGCCTGCCTCTATCACTTCCAGCCACTGGTCTGCCAGTGAGCCTCCGATTGCTGAAGTCAATGCTTTCACAATGCCCATTCCGATTCCTCCTTTAGAATTTTATTTCATATTATACTGCACATATGATACTCTGCCTATCCCATACTGCGCATCATAACGATTTCTTTTGCATATCCAGGTAAATCATTGGGAGTTTCCAGATAAAAAGGCAGATTTTTAAGACCTGGATGTTCCACAATCCGTTTTAACGCATCAAATCCAATCATTCCCTGGCCAATTGCCGCATGCCGGTCTTTGTGGGAACCAAGGGGATTTAAACTGTCATTTAAATGAATGGCTTTCAACTTAGGCAGTCCGATAATCCGGTCAAATTCATGAAGAACTCCGTCTAAATCTCCGGCAATATCGTAGCCTGCATCCCAAACATGACAGGTATCCAGACACACTCCCATACATTCTTTCTCCTGGACCCGGTCGAGAATTTCCCGCAGTTCTTCAAATGTTTTTCCAACCTCACTGCCCTTACCTGACATGGTTTCCAATAAAACCGTGGTATTTTGATCCGGTTCTAAAATCTGGTTCAGCATAAGAGAAATATAATGGATTCCCGCTTCCGTCCCCTGACCGGTATGGCTTCCGGGATGAAAATTATAACAGTTTCCCGGAATATACTCCATCCGTTCTAAATCATCCTTCATGGTATCTCTGGCCAGTGTTCTTAACCCTTCGTCTGCAGAGCAGGCATTCAGTGTGTACGGAGCATGGGCCAGAATTCTGTTAATACCATGCTCCTCTGCAAAAGAAAGAAAGCGCCCGATATCCTCCGGGTCAATCTTTTTGGCTTTAGTGCCTCTGGGATTTCTTGTAAAAAACTGAAATGTATCCGCACCAATCTTCACAGCCTCTTTGCCCATGGCAAGAAACCCTTTTGAAGAAGACAGATGACAGCCGATTGTCAACATAAAAATCTCCTTCCTATTTTCTTCTCATTGTTCTTCGCTTCGACTGGCCAACCCCTTTGACTGCAATAAAAATAAATATGGCTGCCAGAAAAAGCTGGATTAAGATGCTAAGAAGCACCCAGTTCTCCATGATAAAGTTATCCGGATGAGGTCCAAACCAGGTATTTAAGCTGTTAATCACCTGATTATCACCTGCCTGGCGGTTAATCATAACATAAAAGGTTGCCACTGGATTTAAAAGAAGCAGATACAGCCATGCACCGGAGCTGGCCTGATCGGTCACTCCGTTTATGCTTGAAACGTATGAGCTGTTCACATTCATTCTTGCCAGTGACAGCATAAATATATTCACTGCATAAGTTCCGGCTCCGATAAAAACCAATACTCCATAGCTCACCACAGTCGCAACAGTAGACCGTTTGAACAGGGAGGAAAAACAAATTCCCATACTTCCGCAAAGAAGCGCCACTGTCAGATAGCACAGCAGTAAAAGAAACACATCGTAAATCATCACTCCGCCGTATACAAAAGAAACTGCAAGCAAAGGGAAGCTGGATACGACCATTAAAAACATGGTGCTGAAAGAAGATAAAAGCTTTCCCCAGATAATTTCTGACGGCTTCATGGTGGTAGTCAGCAGGATATCAAGTGTCTGCCGCTCTCTTTCACCGCTTATGCTTCCCGCAGTGAGAGCCGGCATGATAAACATCAGCAGGACAAATTCCACGACTGCAACAAATACGTATAAATTGGTAAAAGAAGAATACTGGATCTCAGCCGTCAGTTTCACCCGTTCTACTACAGAATACATATTCAGCAGAATTACCAGAGCCAGTATGGAATTAAAAATCACCAGAATCAGTGCCAGACGGAAGCTTCTGGCGCTGACCATTGTCTCCCGTTTATAAACCGGATTCATTTTCATGTACAAGCACCGCCTTTTCTTTATCAGGATCTGTAATCTGCATAAATAAGGATTCCAGGCTTCCCTGTTCCCTGCAAAATCCATGGACCATCACTTCCGCATCAATCAGCTGCTGAAGCAAAAGTGCCTCATCCTGCTGGTCTCCAATGAAATTCACACGGATATCCCCTTCCTTCACTGCAATTGTCTGAACACAGGGCTGGCTTTTTAAAATGGTAAGTGCCTTTTCCTTACTGCCGAGAATGGAGATAATAAGGGGGTTGGTTGCATTCACCCGTTTTAAAATCTCTTCCATGCTGCCGCTTAAAACCATCTTTCCCTGATCAATGATTCCGATATCGGTACACAGTTCAGACAATTCAGATAAAACGTGGGAGCTGATAAATATAGTCTTTCCCTGTTCTCTCAGCTCTTTTAAAATCTCCTTAAATTCAAACCGTGTTCTGGGGTCCAGACCCGATGCAGGCTCGTCAAGGACCAGCAAAAGGGGATCATGGATCAGAGCTCTGGCCAGGCATAAACGCTGCTTCATCCCTCTTGATAAGCTGTCTACATAGAAATCGGATTTATCTTCCAGCCCTACCTGTTCCAATAGAGTCATGTACCTGCTTCTTGCTTTCAGACCATTAATACCGTAGCAGGACGCAAAAAATTCCATGTATTCATTCACCTTCAAATTATCATACACACCGAAAAAATCGGGCACATATCCGATTTTCTCTTTCAGCTGTTTTAAACCATCAGACACATCAGTACCGTCAATGAATACCTGCCCGCTGTCAGCGAACAGAAGCCCTGTCATAATCTTAATAGCAGTCGTCTTTCCCGCCCCGTTTGGTCCTACAAAACCATAAAGGGAACCTTTTGGAATCATAATATCCAACCCATTTAAGGCATGGAATTTTCCGAATTTTTTCTTCAGATCTTTAATCTCTAATATCATTTATCCCTCCCCAGAACCATCAGCATGGGCAGTGTAACATACCAGTTGTTTTCCACGGTATCCTCACAGACATATTTGACTGTCAGCGTATTGCCTGGCGACAAATAAGGGCTCAGTTCTGCTGCTGTATATTCTGTCTTTCCTGAATCCATGGGATCGTAATTGCCAGTATCATGATTATAAAAATATATTTTTCCCTTAAATATATTGGTATAGTTGGTGCTTTGATTATTTAAAAATTCTTCAGCAGGATTCTCAAACATGAGTTTTTCCACACTTAAATCATTTCCAAGAGAATATTCCAGGGAGACCGGATCTACGCCGTAAATGGCATTGGAATCCGAATAGTACTGCCCGCTTACTGACACAGGCATTTTCATCAGCGCAGACCGGTATGTCTCATTATTCTTTCTTGATTTCACATCAATGGTAGAGGTATACATCGTCACTCCATAAGTCTCATATCCACTGTTCGTAAGGAACTGGCTGTCTTTCTGATCTTCGCTAAATGCCACGATCCGTGCTTCCTGATTGTAAAAGGATGAATATCTGTCCAGATAAAAGCTTAATATATTGGTTCTTGACAGAGCCAGCATATAATCAGGATCTTCAATATCTGCCTTTGAATACTGATAGCTTCCTGTCACTCTGGCGGATACCTGGAATGAGTTGTTTATGGGATAATTAATTACAGGTGTACCATCAAGCTTTTTGGTCTCTCCGGGCTTTAACTCATCGATGACCACCATTTTTCCATACATGAGAATGCCCACTTTCTCTACAGAAAAAGGATATTCATTGGTGACTGTTCCGTAGACATTCCCCTTAAACAGAGTGATATCACCCCAAAGGCCCTTCCGGTTCTCATTTAAGGTTCTCTTCTTCAGCGCATAGTATTTGGGAGCAAATGCAGCCGCATTCTGTACAGAAACTCTTGTACCGTCTTCCTCATAGCTGATACGGACATTATAATCTTCACTTCCGGTAAATTTCGGTACAGGCTCCCTTTCATAAGACTTGCTCCTGGTTATGGGAAGCAGACTGTAGGAAGGATCCAGAAGTATGGAATAGGCCCTGTTATAAGGAGTCCTCATATTGATATATGTATATTCATCTTCAAATTTTTCCGAGTTATCAAAAATCGTAGCATAGGTAAAAAAGGTATCACGAAAACGCGTCCTTACTCCCATAAAATAAACCAGCACAGTAAATAAAAGGGATACTGCCACAATCGCGGTCCGGTAATAACGCCTGCCATCCTTCCGTTTTAAGTACAGATAGGTGCCCGGTCCTACAAGTGCTATATAGGACAAAATGACAATGGAATAGAATACAAGCCCCGGCAGCTTATCTACATCCCCGGTATTAAGCATATTCTGAACTGACCAGAACTGACCGGAATTACCGCTGTATAAAAAAGAAGATAAATTGTTTAATCTGGTATCCCCTAACAATGCGGTAAACAGCTTATCAACATAGGAGCGCTGAACCTCACAGAATGGAGCGATATCTACAAAATCATAGGCTGCAACTCCCACGACTCCTTTCCCTCTGGCTGCTGCGGTAAGAACAGGAAACTGGTCATTTGCCAGGACACCGGTTCCTCCTTTTAAAGAAATATCGGCACAGACCAGGTTCATAAAGGAATCACCGGGGCCATTGGTTGCATATTCGACTCCCATATCCACAGACTTTTCTGCAGGAACTGCGTAATCCTCATTCAAAAGATCTGACCGGAAGGCATACAGCGTATCATCCGCGCGGGCACCGGTTCCTATAAGAAGAGTTCCGCCTTCCTTCACCCATTCCATAATGGCCTGGATCTGATCTTTCGACAGTTTCCTGGTATCATAATCTGTTATGACGAGAACATCAAGCAGATCCAGACCAATCACATGATCCGGCAGCTGCTCCGTCTGCAGCTGGAACGTCCTTATTCTCACCGCACTGTAATTGACACCTACTCCCTCCATATAGGACAGCTTATCCGGCTCATCGGATAGCATACCTACATAAAGCTCGGCTACGTCAGTGGGGACATTCATCTTTAAGCGCTTACGTATCAGTTCCGTTCCCTGGGAATCTAACAGCTTTACATATAAAATATCCGCCCTTCCTACCGGAACATCAAGGGATTCCTCTGCAGACCCCATGGCGTCTAAAGAAATGGGATAATCATATTGATAAATGTCATAGTCGGATTCCATCGCCTCCACACGTACTGTGCCGTTAAAGGGGGAATCTGACTGGCTTTTCAGTGTAAAATTTACCGGAACATAACGGTCTGACTTGGCATTCCCGTCGTATCCATAGGAAACCTCCATGCCAATACCAGAATAATTCTCACCGCCGTATTCTTCGGAATAGGAACTTTCCCCATTCCCTCCATTCTCCGGACCATATGCGGTCATGCCGAAAGCAGGCAGCAAAGTGCTGCCTGCCAACGTGAGCGCCATGGCACAAATCAGGGATATCTGTCTGACTTTCATTTTGTCACCCTATCTTTCCAAAGTTCTCTTTATTCACATCAAAATTCGTTTTCAGCTTTACCGTAAATACAGTTCCGGATAAATCACTGGTCACATCGATGGTTCCTCCATGCATATCCACGATGCTTTTGGAAATGGCAAGTCCCAGTCCGGTTCCTCCTGTATTGGTGGAACGGGACTGCTCCACACGGTAAAACTTATTGAAGATCAGAGGAAGTTCTTCTTCCGGTATGACATAACCGTAGTTAACCACCTGGATGGACACAAGGCCTTCGCTGCCATGTACTTTTACCAGGATCCGCTTTCCATCTGCTCCGTATTTGATTGCATTATTAATGAGATTATCAAACAGACGGGCCAGAAGATTGGCATCTGCTGAAACGATCTGGACGGGGACATTGCTTTGCAGCTCATAGGAAAGATTCTTATCCATAAAGCTGGGATAAAACTCTTCCAAAAGCTGGCTTAAAAGCTTTATGACATCCACTTTTGTTACATTCATGGAAATCTTTCCGTAATTAAGTTTTGTAAAACCAAATAAGTCTTCGATCAGCTTTTCCAGCCGCTTTGTCTTTACGTATGCAATCCCTATGTACTTTTTCTGCACTTCCTGGTCAATGGCTCCATCCTTGGATAAGAGCTCCAGATAACCGATGATGGAAGTAAGGGGAGTCCGCAGGTCATGAGCGATGTTGGTGATCAGTTCATTCTTTGTCCGTTCTGCCTCCCGCTCCTTATCCATTAAATCCCTTAAATCCCCTACCATCTTGTTTAAACTGGCGGCCATGACGGAGAATTCGTCATCTCCTTCAAGGTCCACCGTTATGTTTAAGTCTCCTTCCGAAATCCTCTGCATGGCATCGGAAATCCTCCCGATATAACGCATGGATCTTTCCTGAAGAAGGAGAAACGTAACTGCGAATATGCCGATTCCAAATACAACATAGATGAGTATCACCACCACATCAAAAGAGGTGAGCATCTCAAGGAAAACATTGTCCTTTTGAGTGCTCCTCATATATGATGCAATCAGAGATACGTTGGTTACCAAAAATATCTCGATCAGAACCGTAACAATTGCACTGTAAAATATATTGGCAATGACCCGGGTATGGAAACGGCGGTTGATATCATTTTTCAATTTTGTATCCTACCCCCCAAACAGTTGTGATGATCTTGTTCTGTCTGGTGTCTTCCTTCATCTTACCTCTCAGACGCCTGATATGTACCATTACTGTGTTATTGGCCTCATATACCTTTTCATTCCACACTTTTTCAAATATCTCATCTGTACTGAACACTCTTCCCGGATTGGAAGCCAGCAGATACAGGATATCAAATTCGATTGGAGTAAGCTTTATTTCCTCTCCATATACAGTCACCTTATGATTATCCTTATTGATGGTCAGTCCCCGGATTCCTATTTCATTCTTTGCCGATTCGTTTACCGCACTGTTGGGATTAAGCTGGGTATAACGGCGCAGCTGAGATTTGACTCTGGCAGTCAGTTCCAGCGGATTAAAGGGTTTTGTTACATAATCATCAGCTCCGGTTCCAAGTCCTAAAATCTTATCTAAATCTGTAGACTTGGCACTGAGCATAATAATTGGAATGTTGTTGGTCTCCCGTATCTTCTTGCACATGGAAAGGCCATCCATTCCAGGCATCATAATGTCTAAGAGTACCAGATGAATCTGATTTTTATCAAGAACCTCCAGCCCCTCTTCCGCATTGTTTGCCTTGTATACTTTATATCCGTCACTGACCAGATAAATCTCCACCAGATCCGCAATCTCTTTCTCGTCATCCACAACCAGAATGCTTATTGTCTCGGACATTGAAAAATACCTCCCTTGTCGTTATGTAAGCGGCGTTCTCACGTTGAAAAAGAAAAAGCCTGCATCCATTTTACCACAAGAAAGGTATCTTTGCCTTACTATTTTCTTACAAAAAAGCTATAATACGGTAAATCAGGAACTCCCTCTCAGCCCTGACTTTCCGTGGGAATAAACACCCTGTTGCCAGCGGGATCCAGTCTGCCAAGTTCTGCCCTGACATAAAGGGCGGCCTCCTCACAGAACTGCTCCTGGCAGTTGATCAGTGTCTTTCCTCTCTTATCCGGTTTTTCCCATGTTCCGTCCAGCTGCAGAATATGAGTCTTTACATTGTCCTCTAATTGTACTTTCAGGACATGCATAATCCGTTCCAACAGTCTCTCATCCTCTACAGGGAACATTATTTCCACCCGTTTATCAAGATTTCTAGGCATCCAGTCAGCACTTCCAAGATAAAGCTCCGGGCTTCCGTCATTTTCAAAATAGAAGATTCTGGCATGCTCCAGGAAATTTCCAACGATGGAACGCACTGTGATATTTTCACTTAAACCGGGGACTCCTGCTTTCAGACTGCAGATTCCTCTGACAATGAGCTGTATGGCCACTCCTGCACAGGAAGCCTCATACAGTGCAGCAATTACTTCTTTGTCACACAAAGAGTTCATCTTGGCTATAATATGAGCTGGCTTACCGGCAGCCGCATTCTTCGCTTCCCGCCGGATCATCTTTAGAAATCTGGCTCTCAGCCAGATAGGTGCCACCACCAGCTTGTTCCAGTGAAGGGGTTCCGAATACCCGGAAAGCATGTTAAATACTGCAGTCGCATCTTCTCCGATCTGTGGATTGCAGGTCATGAGGCCCAAATCCGTATAGAGCTTCGCTGTAGAATCGTTGTAATTTCCGGTACCGAGATGAACGTAGCGGCGTATTCCGTCCTCTTCCCTGCGCACTACCAGGGTTATTTTGCTGTGAGTCTTTAATCCGACCAGTCCATAGATTACGTGGCAGCCCGCTTTTTCCAGTTTTTTTGCCCAATTGATGTTATTTTCCTCATCAAAACGGGCTTTTAATTCCACCAGTACGGAAACCTGCTTTCTGTTATCAGCAGCTTCCAGAAGTGCTGCAATGATAGGGGAATTGCCGCTGACCCGGTAAAGCGTCTGTTTAATTGCCAGGACCTCCGGATCTCTGGCAGCCGTTTTTACAAACTGAACTACAGGGTCAAAGGTCTGGTAAGGATGATGAAGGAGAATATCCCCCTTGCGGATATTGGTGAAGATATCATCCTCATTCATCAGCTCAGGCACCTGCTGGGGAACGTATGGAACTTCCTTTAAATGCTCAAAACCTTTAATTGCGTACATCTTCATAAGAAAGGTCAGATCTAAGGGACCTGCAATCTCAAATATGTCACTGGAGCTTATATTTAACTCTCTCTTTAAGATCTTTAAAAGGCGTTTATCCATTTTCTCTTCCACTTCAAGTCGAATGGCCTCTCCCCACTGGCGTTTCTTTAGCTGCTTTTCAATCTCTTCCAGAAGATCCACCGCTTCCTCCTCATCAATGGTAAGATCGGCATTTCTCATGACACGGAAGGGGTGGGTGGTAACAACATTGTAATTTAAAAACAGACTTTCCATGTTCCGCTCTATGATCTGCTCCAGAAGAATGAAGGATCTCTCCCCTGATTCACCGGCTGGAAGCTCCACGATTCTCGGCAGAACACTGGGAACCTGAACCATGGCAAATTCAAGCTCCTCTTCACCGCTTTTCTTTTTCAGAAGAGCAGCTATATTTAAGGATTTGTTCCGGATTAACGGAAATGGCCTGGAGGAATCCACCGCCATGGGAGTCAGAACCGGATAGACATCTCTTTCAAAATACGTATCTGCAAACTTCCCCTCTGCTTCACTTAAATCCTCATAGCTGGAGATGACACGCAGTCCGTTCTGTTTAAGGGCAGGAAGTATGGACCGGTTGTAAGTGGAATACTGCAGGGAAACAAGTTCATGAGTCTGCTCACTGATCCTTTCCAGCTGTTCATCGGCTTTCATACCGGCAATATCCGGCTTGGTATATTTTGCATGAACCATATCTTTTAGGGAAGCTACACGTACCATATAAAACTCATCAAGATTAGAAGCTGTGATGCTTAAAAACTTCAGCCGTTCAAAAAGCGGCAGATTTTTATCCCTTGCCTCGCTCAATACCCGGTAATCAAACTCAATCCAACTCAGTTCACGGTTAACATAATTATCCGGTTTGTTATATATTTCATTGATGTCTGCCATCAGGATAACCTCCTCTTCTGCCTTAGTACAGGCCTGATACCAAATATCTCCTCAAAAAAATCCGCCTTCTGATTAAATGATAACGCTTCCAGTGTCATATCCCCTTCATAAGATGTTGTTACCACAAGCTTACCATCCTTAACAATCATCCGGTTATCTGATAATTTTTGTTTATGACTGCGGTCCATGGAATTGGCAAGCCTTAATATTGCAGTCAGCTTGGCGATTAAGATGGTAATATCTTCATGAGACAACTCCCCTTTTGTATTGCGGAACAATTCTTCATTGAGCTGCACCCGGTTATAATCAAATTCCACTCCGTTGTATCTTACCACATTGGCAATGATTTCCCGTTCCATATGAGACAGGCCAATAATTTCAGTTGACATAATTATGTTATAAGCGGATTCGCTGGGCTTTCTCATGCTGATAAATTTACCGCAGGCATGCAGGATGGCAGCGATCTGCAAAAGAAGGCGCTCCCGTTTTCCCATACCGTGAAACTTTTTCATACTGTCGAAAATAGTGAGTACATATTTTTCCATATGGACGGTATGAGGACCGTGGCACTTGTACCGTTTTGCCATGTTCCTGGAAGCAGCAAGAATATCCTCTGAAAAATCATGATGAAATTTGACTGACTTAGCCTCTTCCGCATATTCTGCAGCGATGCTGTCACATAAGCGGATTCCGGGGATCCAGAACATCTCAGCTCCGGTCAGCTCCAGAACGCGCTTAAATATAATCGCGGCAGGGATGAGGAGAGCGGCATATTCTGCATTGACTCCAAACCGGTCCTGAATCTGATCCAGAGACATCAGCTTAATCTTTTCATGGAATGCCATGAATTCCTCTGCAGTGATCCACTCTACCGGCTTTCCTCCATGACTTTCTCTGGACAGATAGAGAATACTTTCCCCGATACCGATGAGATTTTTAATCTCACGGTCTCTTAAATAAACCTTCCGGAATGTGTTTAACTCATTATCCACCATCTCTTCTATGAGGGTATTCTGCATCAAAGTACTCACCTGCATATCACCCATCATCTCACGAATTCTCAATACTCCAAGCATCAGATTCTGAGTGGATATGAGGGCATCCTTATCA
The DNA here is from genome assembly GCA_023386315.1 of Bacillota bacterium. GTDB lineage: Bacteria > Bacillota > Clostridia > Lachnospirales > Lachnospiraceae > Lacrimispora. The sequence continues at coordinate 117,404 of JAEWJZ010000008.1, forward strand.
AATAAGGAAACCTGCATACTGCCGAACCCCACATCTACAATGGCAGTCCCCTTCTGTATAATCTTGTTAAACTCCGCATCCTTGGAAGCGATTGCCTTATAACTGATGAAGCGCTGCTCGGAGTTGCTGATAATCTGAACCTCAATACCGGTTCTTACCCGGATCTGATCCAGCACAATCTGACTGTTTTTTGCTTCCCGAAGTGCGCTGGTTGCATAGGCACGATATCCTGTCACTTTATAGGACTGCATAATATCTGCGAAGTCCTCGATCACTTTACACATTTCATCTACTAATTCATAGCGGATTTTTCCATTTTTATAGGTGTCCCTTCCAAGGGCGATGACATGGCGGACATGATCAATCTTGCGGATTCCCGTTTTGGGGGAAATCTCATAGATGCCAAGTTCAAGTTCAAAAGATCCTACATCAATAGCGGCAAATAATCTGATTGCCATACGTGTCCTCCTCACTGCCCTCTTCAGGACAGTTTTTTTACTATTCTACCTTATTTTTTTACCTTTTGTGTCAAATATCGGTAAAATCTGCAAAAATATTAACACTTTTCCTGCTTTGCCAGAAGATAGGTGATAAACTGATTTGCTGTTCTGCCTGATAAGCCGCCATGACTAAGCTCCCATATATTTGCCTTTTCATACAGTTCCTCCAAAGGCATAGAAATCTGGCTGCGGGCTGCCAGCTGTTTTACAATCTCTTTAAATTCAGCAGGTTCCGGCGCTCCATAATAGATGGTTACTCCAAAACGGGCAACCAGGGAAAGCTTCTCCTGGACGGTATCATTATTATGTAATTCATCATCCAGTTGCCTCTTGTCGCTGAATTTCTCACGGATTAAATGACGGCGGTTTGAGGTAGCATAGATTAAAACATTGCCTGGTTTCTTTGCAAGCCCTCCCTCTATGATAGCCTTTAAATACTTATATTCCAGTTCTGTATCCTCAAAAGATAAATCATCCATATAGATGATAAATTTATAATTTCTGTCTTTTATCTGCTCCTGTATCTTTGAAAGAGTATGAAACTGATGCTTATAAACTTCAATAATCCGCAGCCCTTTGTCATAATATTCATTTAAAATCGCTTTGATGCTTGATGATTTTCCAGTTCCACTGTCTCCGAACAAAAGAACGTTGTTGGCCGGTTTACCGTTTATAAACGCTTCTGTGTTCTCAATTAATTTTTCTTTCTGCCGTTCATACCCCACAAGATCATTTAAATAAATGTGATCCATGCTTGTAATAGGTATAATCTTTGGATCCGTATCTGTCTCTTCCACGCGAAAAGCTTTATTTAAGCCGAATTTACCCACGCCGAAATTTTTATAAAATGAAGTAATTTTCTCTCCGAACGCCTGAACATCCGGTGCCTTTTTTAACTCCACTGCAAGCGTCACAATCTGATCCCGGATTCGTTTGTTATAGATTTTACTGTTTCCGTCATTAGCCCGATAATCAGAAAGAGCCGCCCATATGCCGCTTTCTTCCCCGCAGTCAAGTTTGCAGATGTCCTGGTCAAACAGCTCCTTCATAATTTTAAAATCATGGGCAGCCAGATCATTCAATGTGCCCTTAACAGGACCCGTAATTTCACAGGAAGTGCTGTAAGCATTCTCGTGATCTGCAAGGCATAATGCTAAAAAACAATGCCAGAGATTCCCCTCAAAGCCATAGGACGACGCCAGCTCGATTAGCTGACCGGCACAGGCACAGGATTCCGGCATTGTTTCTTTCATTTGCTCCGCTTGCGGAGTCAGCTGTCTTAAGATCTGGTCAAAAAGCTTCTGATATTTTAAATCCCGGTATAAAATCAGTTCCTTCAATTTAATTCCTCCCTGTGTAAATGGAAGTCCGGCCTGGATCCAGGCCGAACTTCTTAGTAAGCATTAATAATTTCCCAAAACCCTCATATTGCGTCCTTCTTCTAAAATGCCCTTTAAAGCATTCTGAATCGAGGGTTCACTTAAATTTCCTTCCATATCTACGAAGAAACGGTATTCCCAGTTTCTTCCGGGAATCGGTCTGGATTCAATCATAATCATGCTGATTCCGTTATAGATCATATTACTCAGAATGTTATAGAGAGTACCGCTTTTATGGGGCAGTTCAAAACTGATACTGACTTTTTGTGCATCCTCCCGGTATATCCTTTTGTTGGACAGGATAATGAACCGTGTGGTATTGCACTTGTTATGATTGACAGAAGCTTTAAGGACTTTCAGTCCATAGAGTCTGGCAGCAATCTCACTTGCTACAGCTGCCTGAGAAGGATCTCCTTCTTCTAAGATCTTTTTCGCAGCAGCAGCAGTATTCTCCACGCTGATCTGCTTCCAGTTCCTGTTATCATTTAGAAATTCCGAACACTGCATCAACGCCTGGGGGTGGGAAAATACAGTGCGGATGTCTTCCGGACTGGCATCCGGAAGTCCCAGCAGTGCATGGTTTACGGGTAAAAATGTTTCCGCCACTATATAATTGCTATACTTCATCAGCAGGTCATAGTTATCAATCACTGCTCCTGCAGAGGAATTTTCAATGGGGAGTACGGCATAATCTGCACGTCCTGACTCCACTTCCTTCATGGCATCCTCAAAAGTCGCCACATGATAAAAGCTTTTATCAGAGCCGAAATACTGAAGCGCAGCAGCATGGCTGTACGCACCCTCTACGCCCTGATAGACCACACGGGCATCCGTCACAGGAATGGTTTTTACCGGACGAAAGGTCTCCTCCCCTTTCATTCCGTGTTCCGCCATCAGCTTATACTGATAATGGCGGCTGATAGTCATCATCTGGGTAAACAGTTCGCTGACTGCCTGCTTCATGAATCCGTCATCCACCATACCGGTTACGGAATCAATCTTTTGCATCTCTCTTTCCTTATCATAAACCGGTTTTCCGGTTTCAATCTTAAATTCAGCCACCTCACCGCTCAGTCTCATTCGCTTTTCAAACAACGCTACGATTTCACGGTCAATGCCGTCAAGCTGTTCTCTGATCTCCAGCAAGTCTAATTTTTTCATATGTCCATTCCTCTGCCTTATCTGTTGGTCTTCTTTACCGCCCTGCCAGCTTTCCCTGATGTGAAAGTTCTGCTTCCAGCATATCTTCAATCTGTTTTTTTACATAAGCACCCGGAAATTTTTTTAATTCCGGTTCCAGCTCCTTCACACGGAAGGGCTCTCCGAATTCAATGGTCACTTTAGAAGAACGAATGAATGGGAGGTGCTTTTCAAAAACTTCCGCAGTCCCGGTTATGGCAACAGGAACTACCGGGCATCCGCTTTTTTCTGCTATTTTTAAGCTGCCTTCCTTAAAAGGAAGAAGCTTCCTGATATCTTCATTTGAATTGCGGGTTCCTTCCGGGAATATCCAAACAGAAATTCCACTTTTCACCTGCTCGATGCCCAGAAGAATGGTTTTTAACCCTTCCTTTAGATTCTGTCTGTCTAAAAACAGGCAGTTGACATATTTCATCCAGGTGGAGAGAAGGGGGATCTTTTCCATCTCCTTTTTTGCTACAAAACCAATCAGGCCGGGAACAGTGGTATAACCAACAAGAATATCGAAATAGCTTCTATGGTTTCCCACATATAAGACTGCCTCGTTCTTTGGTATCTTTTCTTTCCCTTTCACTGTAATTTTAACACCTGCAAAAAACAGGATGATCTTAAATATCCACCGCACTTTGGAAATACTCTGCTCATCACGATGACGGCGGTTCTTTTTTCCGATCAGGCTTTCAGCAATCAGTACCGGAATGCTTAAAATCAGGTAAATAATAACGGTTGCTGCTACAAGAATAAATCGAATCATTGGTCTAGTCCTCCATTCCATCTATTATATAGAATGGTTTCTTTAATTACAATACTACCTGCCTTTCTTTTTTGTAATTTGTTCGAACAATAATCCCGTAGCAAACCACAGCGGTGCGAAATCAAGTCGGATCAGTCCGTCAATGTTGGTGCTCCTGCCGGTATAGTCCCATGGGCACATTCCCCTGCCCCGCAAAAGCGATCCGGAAAAGTACTCCGCCACAAAGATCAGCACCATATAGAGAAATCCGTGACGGATGGCAATATCCGTCCGCGCTGCCGCCAGACCGGTTCTGGGATTAACCCAGCTGTCAATCAGCATTCCGATAGGCGCCAGTAATGCTCCGCAGCCATAAATAGGAAACATAAGAAGAGATGTCTGCCCCATCAGCCGCCAGTCATGGCGCAGAATGGAGTCTGTTGAAGTAAATAGTACCTCCAGGCACCAGCCTGTAACCCCGCATTTACAAAAATTTAAGGGTAATTCTTTTAGGTTTAATTGTGATAGTATCTTCATAAGCTTCATTATGTGCCGGTCATGGAGATATTATGTTGCACTGTAAAAGAATTCTATAAAAGAGGTGAAAGAAGTCTGCTGCCCTGTTCCTTAATCCTGATAAAGATACCTCTGGCTTCATATCTCTCCGGTGTGATCTCTTCACATACCTTTAAATCTTCCAGAAATAACGCTTCTAATTTTCTGGTCGTCTCTTCATCATAGATCACCGCATTGACTTCAAAGTTCAGTTCAAAGCTTCGGATATCCATATTGGCAGTTCCATAGGAGCTGACCCTTCCGTCTGTCATGACACCTTTTGAATGAAGAAAACCATTTTTATATGTGTAGCATCTGGCACCTTCGGAAAGCAGATCGCCCACATAGGAATAAGTAGCCCAGTAAACAAAGGGATGATCCGGCTTGCATGGGATCATAAGCCTGACATCCACTCCCGATCTGGCTGCAACCCTGAGGGCAGAAAGCACCGCGTCGTCAGGAACAAAATAAGGAGTCTGAATGTAGATATGATGCTTTGCTTTGGAAAACAGCCGGATATAATTATCCCGGATCTGTCTGCTTCTGGCATCAGGTCCGCTGGCAATAATCTGAATACCAAGTTTTTTTTCTGTCTGGTTCATATCCACCACTCCCATATTATACAGACAGGCTCCGTCTTCGTCCTCACAGAAGTACGTCATATTTTTAAACAAATTTTCTCCTACCGCATAGTTCCAGTCCAGTGCAAAACGAATCTGAAGGCTTAAAACAGAGCCGCCCTGAAGCTTTAGATGAGTATCTCTCCAGTAGCCGAATTTAGGATCTTTGGAAATATATTCTCTTCCAATATTAAATCCGCCCACGTAGCCGACCCGGTTATCAATAACAACAATCTTCCGGTGGTTTCGATAGTTAATACGCAGATGAAGCCTTCCTAATACCGGGGGGAAGAAGATCCCAACCTTAACACCGCTTTCCTTTAATCTCTCCCATTTTGATTTACGCATGAACCGTCCGCCCATACCATCACAGAGTATCCGGACTTCCACACCTGCTTTTGCCCGTTCCATTAATATGGGCATGATGGAATCAAACAGCTCGTCGTCCTTGATAATATAATACTGAAAATGAATAAACCGTACTGCTTTGGATAGTTCTTCCCTGAGATCCTTAAATTTTTTCTCTCCGTCTGTAAAGATCTCTACAGAATTATCAACGGTCAGAACAGAGCCTGAGGTTTCTAAATTGTATACCACAAGATCTGCATAATCTCTTGCAAGCAATGTGTCCAGCCCGATATCATGGCTTTTTAGAAACTCCTCCTGATTTCTGGCAGAGTAACGCATCCGGTCCTCTACTTCCTTAACCCGGAACATCTTTCCTTTCCTCATATCCTGCCCCAGGATGAGATAAAAGAGGAATCCGAATACAGGTATAAAATACAGCGCTAAAAGCCAGGTCCAGACTGCCTTTGGGTCCCTCCGCTGAAAAAAAACAATGATAACAGAAAGAATCAGGTTTATATAGATTAAATGCTCCATTAACCAGCTCCATACAGATATAATCTGATTCCAGACAGATTCCATGTCAAATCCCTCCCTTCTCTTTCTATCCTGTTCCATAAACAGCCGATACCCTTATACATGAAACAGTTTTCCTTTTTTCTGCTCTTTCATTCTAATAATTTTATGGTCCGAAACCTGTAAATAGTCACAAATCATTTTTCCAAAAAAGGCCCCCGCAGCTGCGACGACCCTTTTTTATCCACTTCACTCACATAAACTGATTTTTTTCATTGTCATACCGGTAGTCAATGGAAGCAAGAGACTTCATGATCTCTTCTTCCTCTATCCCCAGACTCAGACAGCACTCATTTAAAGACGGATAAAAATCTCTCAGCTGAGTATTGATATAGCTGAGCAGCATAACCGGATCCTTTGGTATATTCGCCATCATTTTATCTCCTATCTCTGTTTGTCCCTCATTTTAACATATATTTCTTTGATTTTCAAGAAATGCCCTGTACGAATGGAAAAAGAAATGCTACAATCAGGTTCATAATCCTTCAGGAGGTATATTCAAATGAAAAAAATAATGATGCTGGGAACCGGCGGTACCATCGCATGCAAAAGAGGAGATTCTGGTTTAAAGCCTCTTCTGACTTCTGAGGAACTCCTCTCCTATGTCCCGGATGCGGCAGATTTCTGTCATGTAGACAGTCTTCAGATATTCAATATAGACAGCACCAATATGCAGCCAAAGCACTGGCTTGTAATTGCAAAAGCAATTGAAGACCATTACGAAGATTATGACGGCTTTGTTGTCTGCCATGGTACGGATACGATGGCTTATACAGCTGCAGCACTTTCTTATCTGGTGCAGAATTCACCTAAGCCGATCGTCATAACCGGTGCTCAAAAACCCATTGACATGGAAAATACGGATGCAAGAACCAATTTATCCGACAGCCTCCGTTTCGCCAGTGATGACCGGTCACACGATGTGAATATTGTTTTCGACGGCAAAGTCATTTCCGGCACAAGGGGAAAGAAAGAACGGACTAAAAGCTACAACGCCTTTTCCAGCATTAATTTCCCCTATATTGCCACAATTCAGGATGGGCATATAATTTTCTATCTGGATGATAAAAGGAACTGCTCCGGTACCCCCCTGTTTTCTCATAAGCTGAACTGCAACGTGGCGCTCTTAAAACTGATCCCATCCATGTGTGCGGATGTTCTGGATTATATGGCAGGCCATTATGATGCTGTTATCATCGAATCCTTCGGTGTAGGCGGCCTTCCTTCCTATGATACGGGGGATTTCTATAAAGCGATTGAAAAATGGATTTCTCAGGGAAAGACTGTGGTTATGACCACCCAGGTAACCAATGAAGGCAGCAATATGTCTGTTTACGAAGTGGGACATTCTATTAAGAAAGAATTCGGTCTGCTGGAAGCATATGATATGACTCTGGAAGCCACAGTAACAAAACTCATGTGGATTCTTGGAAAGACAACCGATCCCAAGGAAATACGGGATACTTTTTATCATACGGTGAACAGAGATATCCTCTGGACAGTATCTTAATTGAAAAGTCTGATGATTCCGACATAATAAGGGAGCCGAAACTCTGGCTCCCTTATTACACATATTAATCGGTTTTAAATCTATCTGCCTTTTATTCCAGATATGCAATCAGCTTTTCCCCATCTTGTGAAACATCAATTACGATAGTACTGCCTGCATGTATCTCATCTCCAAGGATCACCCTTGCCGCAAGTGTCTCCACATGCTTTTGCAGATAACGTTTTAACGGTCTGGCACCATACACCGGATCATACCCCTGCTCTACTACAAATTCACCGGCCTGGTCAGTCAGTTCGATTCTGATCTCACGATCCTCCAGCCTCCGGTTTAGATCCTTCATCAGCAGACTCACAATACCGGAAATATTACTCTTATCCAGAGGCTTAAACAGAATAATTTCATCCAGACGGTTTAAAAACTCCGGTCTGAAATGGGCTCTTAAGTCTCCCATTACCATCTCTTCTGCCTCTTTTCTGATATTTCCTTCGCTGTCTATTCCCGTAAGAAGATACTGAGATCCGATGTTTGATGTCATAATTATAATGGTATTTTTAAAGTCAACGGTTTTTCCTGTGGAATCGGTGATCCGCCCATCATCAAGAACCTGCAAAAGCACATTAAATACATCCGGATGTGCTTTTTCAACTTCATCAAAAAGTACCACGGAATATGGTTTTCTGCGGACTGCTTCTGTCAGCTGGCCTCCCTCGTCATAGCCTACATATCCGGGAGGTGCTCCGATGAGTCTGGATACGGAATGCTTTTCCATGTATTCGCTCATATCGATTCGGACAATGTTGTTTTCTTCATCAAACAGGCTTTCTGCAAGTGCCTTGGCAAGCTCTGTTTTTCCCACGCCGGTAGGTCCTAAAAAGAGAAAGGAACCGATCGGCTTGGTTGGATCCTTAATTCCAGCCTTGGACCTGATAATTGCTTCAGTCACCTTTAATACGGCTTCCTCCTGTCCAATGACTCTTTTGTGAAGTTCCTGATCCAGATGAAGAGTCTTATTTCTCTCGCTCTCAGTCAGCCGGGCAACGGGGATTCCCGTCCATTTGGATACAATCCTTGCAATTTCATCCTCGGTAACGCTTTCCCGAACCAGGCTTAAATCCTGATTTTTTACCCGTTCCTCTTCCTGTGCAAGCTCCTTCTGAAGTTGTGGCAGTCTGCCATATTGCAGCTCTGCCGCACGGTTTAAGTCATATTTCTGCTGTGCTGTCTGAATTTCTCTGTTTAAATTTTCAATCTCTTCTCTTAAAGAAGAAAGACGTTCTACCGATGCCTTTTCATTCTCCCACTGAGCCTTCTGTGATGCAAATTCGTCGTGCAGCTCTGCCAGTTCTTTCTGCAGTTCTGCCAGACGGTCCTGACTTAACCGGTCAGTTTCTTTCTTTAACGCAGCTTCTTCTATCTCCATCTGCATAATCCGTCTTGAAAGCTCATCGAGTTCAGAAGGCATGGAATCCAGCTCTGTCTTTATCATGGCACAGGCTTCATCCACCAGGTCGATGGCCTTATCCGGAAGAAAACGCTCACTGATATAGCGGTCAGAAAGAGTTGCGGCAGATACCAGGGCAGAATCTGTGATCTTCACCCCGTGATAAACCTCATACCGCTCCTTTAATCCCCTTAAGATTGAAATCGTATCTTCCACTGTGGGTTCATCCACCATAACCGGCTGAAATCTCCGTTCCAGGGCCTGATCTTTTTCAATATACTGACGGTATTCGTCCAGAGTAGTCGCACCGATGCAGTGAAGTTCTCCCCTGGCGAGCATGGGTTTGAGCATATTACCTGCATCCATGGAGCCCTCTGTCTTTCCTGCTCCAACAATGGTGTGAAGCTCATCAATGAAAAGGATGATCTGGCCGTCGCTTTTTTTCACCTCATCAAGAACTGCCTTTAAACGTTCTTCAAATTCTCCCCGGTACTTTGCACCCGCAAGCAAGGCACCCATATCAAGGGCAAACAGCTTTTTATCCTTTAATCCCTCCGGTATATCCCCTCTTACGATTCTCTGAGCCAGCCCTTCTACAACCGCTGTCTTACCTACGCCTGGCTCGCCGATTAAAACCGGGTTGTTTTTAGTCTTTCTGGATAGAATCCTGACTACGTTGCGGATTTCGCTGTCTCTTCCTATTACCGGATCCAGTTTCTGTTCTCTGGCCCGTTCTACCATGTCGTATCCATACTTTGTAAGGGTATCGTAGGTAGCCTCCGGATTGTCGCTTACAACCCGCTGGTTGCCTCTGACCGTAGACAAAGCTGTTAAAAAGTTTTCTCTGGTTATGCCGTAGCTGCGAAACAATTCCTTTAATGTTCTTGACGGCTGCTTTAACATAGCCAGGAATAAATGCTCAACGGAAACATACTGGTCTCCCATTCCCTTCGCTTCATCCTCGGCACTGATTAAAACTTTATTTAAATCATTGCTGATAAAAAGCTGTCCTCCGCTCACTTTAGGAAGCTTTTGTATTGCCCCTGCGGCCTCATCAAGAAACTGTTCCTTTTGTATATTCATCTTTGTAACCAGTTTTAAAATCAGGCTGTCTTCAATGGTAAGAAGACTGTAAAGCATGTGCTCCTGCTCAATCTGCTGGTTCCCGTATTCATATGCAAGCTTTTCGCAATTCTTTACAGCCTCCATGGACTTCTGTGTAAATTTATTAATGTTCACGGCAATTTCCTCCTTTATCCGGTTATGTGCAAACATTGCCTCATTTGTTCTATATGTAATATAACAAACGCAGAGAACTGTGTCAAGATCCTTTTAACTAAAATCACAGATTTATAAATAATATCTTACGGTTTCCTTTCCCTCATTGTTTTTTCCCAGGGGTTCGCTTATAATCGATTCATACAATTTCTGAATAAACCGGAAGGAGGAGAATATGAACGACAGACGCCGCTTGTTTCCGGCCCCTGCCATCCGCCTGTCAGCCGCCGTGCTTTTATCCGTGTGGTTTGCTGCATACGGCACAGACTATTTAATCAGCTATGCCCATACAAAAGATGAATCCATCTATATTTCCGGAAACTGGGTGAAGGATGATGCCGGCTGGCGGTACTTCAACCAGTGGAATTCCAAATATCCAGCCGGACAGTGGATCGAATATCAGGGTAATTCCTATTATTTTATGGATAATGGATATATGGCTACCGGATGGCGCTATTTAAACGGTCATTGGTATTACTTTAATCCTGAGGAAGGAAGAACAGAAGGTGCCATGGTAACCGGCTGGATTCGTGATAATCATTATAATGCCACATTTTATACAAACCAGATAGGTATTATGGTGACCGGATGGCACAAGGTCGACGGCAGCTGGTATTATTTTAACCCCGGGCATGACGGTGTTGTGGGGCAGATGGCAGTCAGCCGTGTCGTGGATGGTTCTTATGTGAATGCTGATGGAAAGATGAATGAAGAAAAATGAGAGGGAAATAATTGCTAAGAATTATTTCCCTCTCATTGAATCGTACCTGTGGGTTTCGTGTCCGGCTCTAATCCATATTATTACTGAAGCTCGTAGCTCTTTTCCATCTGTACTTTTCCTGACTTCTGTCTAAGTGTTGAATAAATAAAGAATAAAGTAATTAATACAACCGTAACAATGACTAATGTTGGTTTCAGGTTGCGCAGTGATAGCCCGATTACAAATAAAGTTACACAAAGGCAGAATATCATCAATGCATAGAATGCTGGTTTTGTAATCTTAAAGTATCTATTTTCCCAGGCATCAGGAATACGTTTTGGAAGACAAATTACAGCAACAATTGCAACGACGTCTGAGATACGGCTGATGAGAATTGAATTGCTTGTAATTGTACTGATACTAAAATTTAACAGTACCGGAACTACCGAAATAATGTAAATAACTGTAAGTAAGATATAAGGAGCTCCTAAGTTGTTTGTTACCGCCATCTTTTTTGAGAACCATCCATCTCTTGCCATCTGATGGAATGGACGGGAAAAAACAGTAAAGGACGAATTCAGAGTTGTTGCAAGTGCCATGATTGGTCCACCAATAATAAACGCATAATACAATGGACGGGAAAGAATCTGGCCAGCTGCAAGTGTCAGTGGTTTACCAGCGACCTGATCGATTGGAAGAACGCCGGAAGCAACAACTGCAATTAATCCATATACAACAAGAATAACTCCACTGGCTGCAATAATTGCAAAAGGAACATCACGGCGCGGATTTTTAGCTTCCTTACTAAAAGCAACAATAAATGACTGACCTGTACAGGAGAAAACTAATAATAATGTACCATTGAAAAATCCGCTGGCACCGCCTGTGAAAAATTCCCGTGATGAAAAATCAAATGTACCTGGACGTAAGTTGAAAAGACCAACTACAATGAACACAGCCAGACCAACTAAAAGGCAGACAGACATCACATTCTGAATCTTTGCCATGAATTTTACGCCCAACATATTTGCAATCCAGAATAATGTGATTGCAATAACTGCAGTTACTTTGATATTAACACTTGGGAATAAGGCATTCAGATAAGTTCCAAGGCCCAGTCCAAACATACCGCAGGCAAAACTGTTCAAAGTAAAGGCCATTCCATACATTCCGCCCCATCGTTCACCAAGAATTGTTGCAACAAATGTATAGTTTCCACCATTTACACGAATCATACTGCTTAGCATAATATACGGAAATATAATACATAATCCAAGAACAACAGCAAATACATAAGCAAGCCATACAGATCGGCCAGTTACACCGATTGCCTGTCCTACTAATGTTACAACACCGGCACCAATTACCTGCCCTACTGCTAAAGACAATAATTCTCTAAAGCCAAGAGTTCCTTTACCAGAAGTACTTTCCATATTTTTTCTCCTTATTTGATTGTCACGATTTCAGCTGTTTCAATTGCTCTCTTAGACAATTCCTGTCCAATACCTGGTAATTCAGGTAATTCAAAGTATCCTTTTACTGGCTGGTAGTTGTATTCACACTGCTGAATTGTACCACTTGTAGTATTTGCGATATGATGCTCATGAATAATGAAGTTTGGAATAGCTGCCTCCAGATGAAGAGCAATTGCAACACTGATTGGACTTGAACATACATGGCACTGAACACCTATATCATAAATATGAGCCATATCAGCAATCTTCTTACACTCTGTGATACCACCACAGTTTCCGATATCCGGCTGAATCATAGATAAGCTTCCGTTTTCAAGAAATGGGAGGAATCCCCATCTTGTATATGTTCTCTCACCAGTAGTTAATGGAATGCTTGTATTCTCAGAAATTTTCTTCATAACTCCAGGATTTAATGGTGTACATCCTTCTTCCAGGAACATAACATCATACTGCTCAGCCATCTTAGCAAACTGAATAGCAGTGTTAGCATCAGTCATAGCATGGTTTTCAATTATAATATCAATATCTGGTCCAACAGTTTTACGAACTGCAGATAATCTCTCCTCTGCCAGTCTCATAGTCTCTCTGCTTAAATGACCAGTTGTATCTAAATGAGTAAGAATTTTTCCCTGTCGGTCAAAACGAAGGAAATTGATCTTGATTGCCTCATATCCCTCTTCTACAGCCTTTGTTGCTGCCTCACAGTAGAGTAAAGCATCTCCACCTTGTGTCTGTGCCGGATTGAACTTATCAATTCCCCATCCAAACTGGAGCTGACTTGCATAAGTCCTTAATTTGCTGCGCTGCTTTCCTCCAAGTAACTGGTACAGTGGAAGATTTGCAACTTTTCCTTTAATATCCCAGAGAGCTGTATCAATAGCGCTGATTGCAGCCATCATGATAGCTCCATTTCCCTGCCCCCAGAAAGATACTTTAAAAAGCTTTTCCCAAATCACTTCGTTAGCCAATGGATCCATACCAATAATTAATGGGCCAAAATCTTTTAACAGCTCATATGCACCTCTTGCTCCTGTCCCAATTGCAACTGCTGCTTCGCCTAAACCATAGAAGCCTTCATCTGTGTTAATTCGACAGATGACTGGACGTGATCCACCACATCCGTTGTCCTTTTCCAGGGCCATAACATCCATACTGGTAATTTTCATAGTTTTCTTCTCCTTAACATATGTTTATATGTATAAATGTAAGTTGTATGACAACTTACATATTACAACTATGTTTTATGTTTGTCAATAAGTACATTACTACTCATTGAATTTCCGTTAAAATCCCCTAATTAATCTTATATTTTTTTAGCACTTTAACGAAAATTTGTAGAAGAAGGATACCAATGCTTTTCTTGACATTCGCATTTAATGCCGATATACTTTAATCAGTCAATAAGATATGGAGTATAAATTAAATGGAAAATTTGCCAAAAATAGCAAGAAAAAGTGTATCAGATCAGGTCTTTGACATGTTAAAAGACTATATTATACAAGGCAAGTTCAAAGTGGGGGAAAAAATCCCATCAGAAAATGAACTTACAAAAATGCTGGGAGTTAGCCGTCCTTCCATCAAAGCTGCTGTAGAGCGATTGCGCGCAATGGGACTTATTGATATCCGCGTTGGTGATGGAAGCTATGTAAAACAATTTAGTACAGCTGAATATATTGCAAACTATGCAGATTTTATTATGGATGAACAGAATGTATCTGAAATTGTCGAAGTTCGTCGAGCATTAGAATTGGAAAGCCTATCACTTGCCATAAAAAAAGCAGAGCCGGATGATATCGAACAATTAAAGCTCATATGTGACAACCTGGTTGATGCATTTAAACGTAAAGATTACGCCAAAGGTGCTGCCTATGATTTTGAATTTCATCTTCAGATTTGCAGATGTTCAAAAAATAAATATTTTCCAATGATGTATGAACTAATTGGAAGTTTGATTTATAAGCAAATTGAGCTTTTCTCAAGTAACATATATAAAAAATATGCTTCCTCTATCCTGATTGATGATCACGTAAAAATGTATCAGGCTATAAAAGAAAAAGATTTTACACTCTGCCATCAACTTTTTACAAACATGATAGATATAAACACACATATGGATTAACAAAACTTAAGCAGGCAGATTAGCAGAAATACGAAAATAGGGTTTTATACCATAAAAAAAGGCAGTGCCGTTAACTAACGGACACTGCCCTTTTTTCAATCCCCCGAAACCGCAGTCCAAATACAACAGCACGGAAAAACCAGTCAATAAACATTCCATACCAGATCCCCATTACTCCCAGATTCATAATCTGTACAAAAAAATAGGCAGATGCAATCCGAAAGAGCCACATAGAGAAAACCGAGACAGCCATGGTGAATTTGGCATCCATGGAAGCTCTTAAAGAATATGGAATCGTAAATGCTATTGGCCACACAATCATAGCATAGCTGTGTGCCTCGATCATCTGTACAGAAATCCTGGCCGCTTCTTTGGAAAGGTGATAAATGGAAACAAGCTGACCGGAAAATAAAATCATGGCAGCACACAATACCACAAGAATTGCGTAATTAACCATGACTAAACGTCTGGTATAATGCTTTGCCTGCTTTCTTTCACCTGCTCCCACGCACTGGCCCACTATTGTGATCAGCCCTAAGCCAATGGCGGTGCCGGGAAGGTAAAGCAGCGTCACGAGATTGGAAGCTACCGCATAGCTTGCAATCGCCGCAGTTCCCAGAGAGGATACCAGACTCTGCAGTGCAATCTTTCCAAACTGGAACATGCCGTTTTCCAGTCCGTTGGGAATCCCGACCGACAGAATGTTTCTTATCATATGAAAATCGGGCCTTAATTCGTCAAGCCGTTTGATTCTGACTGTATTATCAGGATTTTGAATCAGATAAAACATCATAACTGCTGCTACAATACGGCTGGCAAGGGTGGGAAATGCCACACCGGCCACCCCCATGTGCAGCCCGAAAACACAGACAGCATTGCCTGCGATGTTTATGGTATTCATCACCATAGATACCACCATGGAAACCTTGGAGTTACCCATGGAACGAAACAGCGCTGCACAGGAATTATAAATCGCCATAAAGGGATAGGATAACGCTGTGATTCTAAAGTATATCACTGCATCACTCATCACCTGAGTTTCCACATTTCCGAATATTGATGCCAGCAAAAACCTGTTTCCTGCCAATGCAATTATGGATACTGCCAGTGACAATACCGTAGTCACACCTATGAGCTGACCTGCTGCCTTACATGCATTTTCCGACTGCTTTTTACCAAGATACTGGGCTGAAATAACAGCTCCCCCGGTAGCCAGGGCAGACAGGATCTGGAGTATCAGTATGCTGATGGAATCAACAAGGGAAACTCCGGATACCGCTGCTTCTCCGACTGCCGCCACCATGACCACATCTGCCATCCCTACCAAAACTGCCAGGATCTGTTCCACAATTAAAGGGGCCAGCAGCCGGATCAAATCTTTTCTATTAAACATACCAGTATCCTCATTCGTCCTTTTCAAAGGGATAACGTATCCCCCATTGTCTTCTAAGCTCGTCCATGACTTTCAAAACATGAAGAGTCGTCTGGTGAGGCATCTGCGGGCACTCGGTCAGGCCCTGCTCAATGGCCGCTTTGCTGGCCAGAACCTGATATTCATATCCCGTTATCTGCGGCGGTCTTTTATAGGTTTCCACCTGCTTCCGATCCTGATCGTATACACAAATAGATTCAAAATTATTGATGTTTTCCACAACCAGAAATCCTTTTGTTCCGTAAATAATACCCTGACGGTCAGAAAGTACCTGAACCGAGCTGTTAAGTACAGCCATTTTTCCGCCGGGATAAAGAAGCGTGATGCTGTTTTGAGCATCCACTCCCGATTCTGTCTTTATCACGCTGGAGGATATATCTGTAATTTCATCGCCGAAGACAAGAGAGGCAAAATTAAGTGTATAAACTCCTACATCTAAGAGCGCTCCTCCTGCAAGCTCCGGCTTAACAATCCTGGGCTTATTCAATACCAGATAGGCCAGATTGGCAGTGAGTGTCATTGGTTCTCCAATAATGCCGGAATGAAGAATTTCTTTTAATGTCTCAGCCATAGGCATATAACGTACCCACATGGCTTCCGTGATCATCAGGTTTTTCTCTTCTGCCAGATCAATCATCTCTTTCGCCTGGGAATAATTTGCTGCAAAGGATTTTTCACAGAGAACATGCTTTCCATGCTCCAGACAGAGCCTGGCATTGCTGTAATGCTCCGAATGAGGAGTCGCAATATAAATCAGCTGAATCCCGCTGTCAGCCGCCAGTTCTTCATAAGAGCCATAAGCTTTTTTTATAGAAAAACGTGCTGCAAATTCTTCCGCCTTTTCAAGGCTTCGTGAAGCAGCTCCATACAAACAGATTTCAGGCATCTGAACCATGGTCTCTGCCAGCAGTGATGCAATTCTGCCTGTTCCCATGATCCCAATTTTTAATACTTCCATAGTTTATCCTCCAGCTGATTATTCTAGTTCTCTTAGTATATCACATGGTTACAGCCCGTACAATATCAATGCTCCTCCATCTCCAAAACCAGTTCCATAAACGCCTTCATCTCCCTGCTGAGCCACTTATCCTTATGATAAACGATCTGTCTCCACGTCCTCAAATGAAATTCTTTCATGGAAAGCGCGGTCAGACTTCCCAGCTCCATATCTTTTCTTATGGTAAACTCGGGAAGAAAGGAGATTCCCTCATTCTGCTTAAGAAGTTTTATGATAAACTCCGTATTTCCAATTTCCAGGAAGGGATGGAGCTTCTTGTCGTCTGATGCCAGATACTGCTCCAGTATAAACCGGTAGCTTGCATCTTTTTCTGTCAGTATCAGTGGCTGGGTAATCACCTGTTCGATGGTAAGTCCGGTTTCCTTTGCAAATATATGATCCATTGATGCAGCAAATATGATTTCTTCCGGTTTTTCCAATATTTTAACCCATTTGGCATCATACATTCTGCGATCCAGAAAATACACCATATCTACCTGATTGCTGTTCATCATGTTCAGCAGAGTACCTGGAGAATCAACAATAATATTGATATTGACTCTGGGATACCGGTGGTGATACTCCCTGATCAGCGGAGGAAACAGTGTAGAACAGATGGATTCGATTGTACCGATCACCAGCCTGCCCGTCAGTTCCGAAGACTGCCCCAGCGCATTACGGGCATAGGCCACATTGCGCATAATTTCAGATGCATACTGATAAAACATCTCCCCCTCATGGGTCAGAGTGGTTTGTTTTCCAATCCGGTCAAATAAGTGGATATTTAATTCTCTTTCCAGTTGTTTAATCTGAACTGTGACTGCCGCCTGGGAATATTTAAGCTTTTCTGCAGCCCTGCAGAAGCTTTTTAAATCAGCCACTTCTAAAAACGTTCGTATCTCACGGAGTTCCATAGTTTTCCTCTCATCATTTAAAAATATTAAACATAATCATAAAAACATTAAATTTTACATCCAGATGTTTTTATGGTACATTAAAGTCACTCAGAAATCAACTCAAAAGATGAGTATTTTCAGCATACGATCAGAAAGGACTTTAAAGTATGGAAAAGGCAAATTGTAAATACCGCGCCTACGTGCAGATACTGAAGGAGGAACTGGTTCCCGCCATGGGCTGTACGGAACCAATCGCCCTGGCTTACGCTGCCGCAGTAGCAAGAAAAACTCTTGGGGCTATGCCTGATAAGGTGGTAATAGGCGCCAGCGGGAGTATCATTAAAAATGTAAAATCCGTAATTGTTCCCAATACCGGTCATTTAAAGGGAATCCCCGCTGCCGCTGCTGCAGGTATCGTGGCGGGAGATCCGGAAAAGGAACTGGAAGTGATCTCCTGCGTTACACCAGAGCAGATCGCCGGGATGAAAAAATTTATGGAGGAGACTGAATTAGAGGTTATACATATTGATAACGGAATCACCTTCGATATCCTTATCACTTTATATAAAGGGTCTTCCACCTGCAAAGTACGGATTGCCAATTACCATACCAATATAGTACTGATCGAGAAAGACGGGGTAATCTTAAAGCAGCTGGATGCCGGCAAAGAAGAAGAGGCCCTGACTGACCGGAGCTTACTCAATATGGAGGATATCTGGGATTTTATTAATACAGTTGACATTGCTGATATCAAAGAAACGCTGGACCGTCAGATTAAGTACAACTGGGCCATTGCCGAGGAGGGGCTTAAGAATGACTACGGCGCCAATATCGGTAAGGTACTTTTAAAGAGCGCAGGCAGCGACATTTCCCTTAAAGCAAAGGCCATGGCTGCGGCCGGTTCCGACGCTCGTATGAATGGCTGCGAGCTGCCAGTCATTATTAACTCGGGAAGCGGCAATCAGGGAATCACAGTATCTGTTCCTGTAATCGTCTATGCAAAGGAATTGGGAGTCAGTGAGGAAACCATGTACCGTGCACTTGCCTTATCCAACTTAACTTCTATTCATCAGAAGACTCCCATTGGAAGATTATCCGCTTACTGCGGAGCGGTCAATGCGGGGGCAGGGGCAGGAGCCGGAATAGCCTATCTATGCGGAGGGGGCTACGAAGAGGTCATACATACGGTTGTCAATGCACTGGCCATTGTTTCCGGTATTGTATGCGATGGTGCAAAGGCTTCCTGTGCGGCAAAGATTGCCTCCTCCATTGAGGCCGGAATCTTTGGATACAGCATGTACAGTCAGGGACAGCAGTTTCTGGATGGGGACGGCATTGTCACAAAAGGCGTAGAGGCTACGCTTAGAAACGTTGGAAGATTGGGGAAAAGAGGCATGAAAGAAACCAACGAGGAAATCATTAAAATCATGATAGGAGAATAGGTATGAAAAAATTAGTAAGTAGTTTACCATTTAAATTACTTCTGGGGGTTATCGGGGGAATTTTAATCGGGCAGGTGGCTGGAGAACAACTGATGAATGTTGTGGTAACAGTCAAATACATACTGAATCAGATCATTGTATTCTGTGTTCCGCTCATTATCATCGGCTTTATTGCCCCATCTATTACAAGATTAGGCAATAACGCTTCCAAAATGCTGGGAATTGCTGTTTCCGCAGCTTATATTTCTTCCATAGGTGCAGCCTTATTTTCCATGACTGCCGGATATATTATGATCCCCCATCTGTCCATTTCCGCAAATACAGATGGCTTAAAGGAACTTCCGGGAATTGTATTCCAGCTGGATATTCCCCAGATCATGCCGGTCATGAGCGCACTGGTGTTTTCACTTTTGCTGGGTCTTGCTGCTACCTGGACAAAAGCTAAGGTGATTACCCAGGTATTGGAGGAATTTCAGGAAATTGTTCTTTCCATTGTAACGAAGGTGGTCATACCCATTCTTCCTGTTTTTATCGCATTTACTTTCTGCGCTCTGTCCTACGAAGGAACCATCACAAAACAACTTCCTGTTTTCCTTCAGGTCGTGCTGATTGTAATGGCAGGGCACTATATCTGGCTGGCAGTTTTGTATCTGATCGGCGGTGCTTATTCCAGAAAGAATCCCTTTGATGTTCTGCGCAACTACGGACCTGCTTATATCACTGCCGTAGGAACCATGTCATCAGCAGCCACTCTCGCAGTAGCTTT
Source organism: Bacillota bacterium (assembly GCA_023386315.1). GTDB lineage: Bacteria > Bacillota > Clostridia > Lachnospirales > Lachnospiraceae > Lacrimispora. The sequence continues at coordinate 137,368 of JAEWJZ010000008.1, forward strand.
AAAATGTGCAAAAAAATCACAGCCCACTCTGCGGGAAGATATGGTGGACTTCGGCATTCCGCTTTTTGCCAACATTCACTTATGCGGATCTGTACTCACCGAGGTTTTCTTTGTTATGACTGTATCGAAAATCCTTTACGGTTCCATGCCTTCCCTTGGTTCCATGCTTTTATTCTGTGCTCTCCTGGGCGTATTTGCAATTGGTGCGCCGGGCGTTCCGGGAGGAACCGTTATGGCATCTCTTGGTCTGATTACCGGAGTCTTAGGTTTCGACGAAATGGGAACTGCTCTCATGTTGACAATCTTTGCACTGCAGGACAGCTTTGGTACTGCATGCAATGTAACCGGAGACGGAGCCCTGACTATGATACTAACAGGCTTTGCAGAAAAACATGGAATTAAGAATCAGAAAATAGAATCCGGAATATCATAATATACAAAGTGCGTCCCGGCCAGGACTTTCCCCCCTGTCAGGACGCACTTTTATATCTTCATCAGTGATTTAATTCACGCTTCAGTGTTTCTCTCACTGCTCCGGCTCCCGTAATCTGTGCGCAGAACATTTCTTCAATCTTTTCTCCAATACCTGCCTTGTAAAGATCAATTCCAAAAATATGCTCATTAGACAGGATTTCTTTCAGCTGGCCATGGTAAGTCTCCGGCTTTCCAAGTTCAATTCCTTTTAACTTCTCTGTCAGCTCTGGAATCATAGGATCAGAAGAGAGTTCAAATGCCTTACCCTCATCATCCACTGCCAGTAGATAACGGCACCAGCCAGCAATTGCCAGAGGAATGGCTTTTAATTTTTTCGCATCTCCGTATTTTTCCACATATGCCTTAATGGTCTCACCATAACGAATTCCAACCTTCTGAGATGTATCAGTAGCAATTCGCTGAGGTGTATCAGGCATAAAAGGATTGGGGATTCTGACACGAATTACTTCATCTACAAATTCCATAGGAGATAGAATACCAGGGTCAGTAACAACCGGCATACCTTCTACCGGACCGATCTCATGAACCAGCTGGTTCAGCTGCGCATCCTTCATCTCATCTGCAATCAGTGTATATCCGAGAACACAGCCGTAAACAGCCAGTGCCGTATGCAGCGGATTTAAGCAGGTGGTAACTTTCATTCGCTCTACTTTATTTACAGTATCCCGGTCTGTCATATACACACCGGCTTTCTCAAGTGCCGGCCTTCCGTTAGGGAACTTGTCTTCAATTACCAGATACTGAGGTCCCTCTGCATTAACAAATGGTGCGATGTAGGTCTTCTTGGATGTGATTACCGGAGCCATATCCTCAACTCCTGCTTTTTCCAGCTCGCTGCATACAGAATCTGCAGGACGTGGCGTGATCTTATCAATCATGGACCAGGGGAAAGAAATACGGGATTCGTCTTCCAGGTAATCAACAAAGGCTTTCTCTACAAATCCTCTGCTCTCCCATTCTCTTGCAACTGTCACGATGGACTGTTTCAGCTTTTCTCCATTATGAGAGCAGTTATCCATGGAAACCACCGCCAGAGGTGCCTTTCCAGCCTTAAACCGTTCAAACAGCAGCGCACATACCACTGCCATGGCGGAAACTGCTTTATCGGGACCATTTTCCAGATCTGCCAAGATAAATGGGAAATAGTTTCCCTCTGTTCCCTTCAGTGCATAGCCTTTTTCTGTAATAGTAAAAGACGCCATCTGCAAGCCAGGATTTACAAAGATCTCCTTCAGGCGGTTCCACTCAGATGCAGCAGAGGACTGAGCCCTGATTGCTTCTGTCAGGGATCCGATCACCTTTTTTCCAGTGGAGCCATCTGCATTCAGGGTTACTCCAAGAACCAGATTGTCATATGGATCGTAGATCTTATCAATTACATCAAAATCAAAAGTCTCTACACAGGTAATTCCTTTGGTGCTTTCTCCCTGGGCAATCAGAGTGTCTGCAATTCCTCCGATAAAGATACGGAAGATATTACCTGCTCCAAAATGTACCCACACCGGTGATTCTTTTGTCTCTCTGACCACCGTCTCAATGTCATAAAGCGGAAGACTGATTCCAGCTGCCTCCCAGGCTTCTTTATTTTTTAAACCCTTTAATGTCAGCTTCATAGCGGCACTGCCTCCTTAGTTTTTCACTGATTCCTTATCAATGGCTTCCCATAATCCCTGGAGATATACTGCTCCCAGTGCTCTGTCATAAAGACCGTATCCAGGCATGGCAACTTCTCCCCAGATCATTCTTCCATGATCCGGACGGATCACACCGTCAAATCCTGTTTCATACAGTGCTTTCATAATGGCATGCATGTCCATGGAGCCGTCAGAAGAAAGATGCGCTGCTTCTTCAAAATCTCTCTCACTGTTGTATTTTAAGTTTCTCACATGTGCAAATGGAATTCTTCCCTTTGCAGCTTTAATAATATCACAGATATCGTTGGCGGGATTGGATCCAAGAGATCCTGTGCATAAGGTAATACCATTGTATGGCTTGTCAACAGCCTTTAGCAGTTTTACAATCCATTCCTTGTTACGCACGATTCTTGGCAGACCGAAGATTGGCCATGCCGGATCATCGGGGTGAATACCCATCCTGATATCATATTTTTCACAAACCTCACCGATTGACTCAAGGAAATAAACAAGGTTATGAAACAGCTTTTCTTCGTTGATGTCTTTGTATGCCTCAAATAAAGCTTCCAGACGTGACAGACGCTCCGGCTCCCAGCCTGGCATTACAAAGCCGTTGGACATCTTTTCAACAGATTCTTTCATATGTGCGGGATCTATTTTATCTACTACATCCTGGTTATAAGCAAGTACGGTTGATCCATCAGGACGTACTCTTGCCAGATCGGAACGTGTCCAGTCAAATACAGGCATAAAATTATAGCAGACCATATGAATTCCGGCTTTACCCAGATTTTCAAGAGTCTCGATATAATTTGCAATATGCTGTTCCCGCTTTTCGGTACCGATCTTAATATCGTCAGAAATATTCACTGATTCGATTCCGGCAATGGTGAGGCCTGCATCCTCCACTGCTTTTTTAAGTTCCAAAATCTCTGCCTCGGTCCAAACCTCTCCTGCCTGTTTTCCCATCAGGGTTGTAACAACACCTTTTACTCCGGGTATCTGTTTGATCTGTTCAAGAGACACACTGTCATATCCTGGTCCATACCAGCGCAAAGTCATTTCCATTGTTTCGTTCCTCCTGTTTTTTAATCATTCATGGTTTTTACGTATAGATGCGGCCGGCACAAAATAAGTGCTGTCCCTATTATGTGTTAGTAATGCCCAGCCAACCAAACATGTATGAATTTTTCTATTACATGCCCTTCTATCTTGTATGGTAGTATATTACGAGGAAATATTCAATATGTAATTTTGTACATTTTATGACTACATTTTTGTGCATATTGACATATTTTTATTTTCTATTCTTATATCATTGACATTTGAATGTTTACAAAGCATGATACTTGTATACAAGTTATCTCCCGATCCAAACGGGTTTTTAAATAAAACGATAGATAAACTTGCTGTTCAGTAGTATACTAACCGTATGATCCTGTCAGCAGGATTTATATTTTGATAAGAGAGGTTTTTTATGAAATTGTTCGATCGGTCTCCCGGAGAGAATGCAAGAAACTATGCCATACGCGTTCTTCTCTATAATATCATTAACCTGGAGCTTGCTCCGGGCAGTGCAGTAAGTGAAAACGAGCTTTCTTCTACCTTAAAGCTTTCAAGAACGCCAGTCAGAGAGGCACTGATTGAACTGAGCAAATCAAGCCTTGTTGAAATACTCCCCCAAAGGGGCAGCTATATATCAAAAATCGATTATGAACGCATTGAAGAAGCACGCTTTATGAGACTTGTTCTGGAAAATGCGGTTTTAAAGCTTGCATGCGAAAGTCCGGAACCAGTGGATTTAAAGAAGCTGAAAGACAATATAAGTGAGCAGAAGTTCTGCCTGGAGCAGGAAGACACAGCAAAGTTCTTCCCACTGGATAATGAGTTTCATATGCTCTTGTTTCAATCTGTGAATAAAGCCAGAACGTTTGAGATCATTCAGTCCCAGATGGTCCATTTTGACCGGATCAGAACCCTTTCCTTAAAATCAAGCAAGCCTACCAGGCTTGTGGAAGATCATGAGAATATTATATATGCCATTGAGCGCAGGGATTCAGAGCTTGCCGAGATCCTGATGACCAGGCATATAAACAGACACCAGTTGGAAAAGTCAGAGCTTGTGGCGTCATTTCCCGACTATTTCATTTAACAGCAAAAAATCCCTCTCAGACAACGACTATGTCCAAGAGGGATTTTTCAGATATTTTCATTTTTTATTGGTATATTTATGAGTTGGTACATATAATTATACTGGCAGGTACAAACTGCTGGCAATCGTGTATAGGGTGGTAGGCCTCGATTCTACATAGAATGGAGGTGTTGCTTATGAAGAATTATGATTTCAAGGACTTAATGTCTTTTGGTACGTTCCTTCTGGCACTGCTGACATTCGTCTTTATGACGTGTCACTGACCGCAAAAAGCCTTCCCTGTACTTTGGCCGGTCGGGAAGGTTTTTGCTTTTCTGATTAGCCAACCACCCTGTGGCGATTGCCCTTCTTTATTATATTATACCTGCTGTTTAAAATATTACAAGTACAGGCATTTATTTTAGAATCTTTGCAGAAATTTCTGGTAATCCCCTTAATTTTCATTCAGTCTGGCAAGCTTTTCTGCCTGATCTGCCGCAATGAGAGAGTCCAGAAGTTCATAAATATCTCCATTCATGATGGAATCAATCTTATAAAGAGTCAGCTTGATCCGGTGATCTGTCACACGTCCCTGAGGGAAGTTATACGTTCTGATCTTCTCAGACCGGTCACCTGTACCGATCTGGCTTCTGCGCGCCTCCGACTCAGAATTCTGTCTCTTCTCCAGCTCAATATCATAAAGCTTGGAACGAAGCAGACGGAATGCCTTCTCTTTGTTCTGAAGCTGGGATTTTTCAGTCTGGCTGTAAATCACAATACCCGTAGGCATATGAGTCAGACGAACAGCGGAATCCGTTGTGTTAACACACTGTCCGCCGTTACCGGAAGCACGCATTACATCGATTCTGACATCCTTATCCTCAATTACTACATCCACATCTTCTGCTTCCGGCATAACTGCCACAGTAGCCGTTGACGTATGGATTCTGCCGCCACTCTCCGTCTCCGGTACTCTCTGGACCCGGTGAACGCCGCTTTCGTATTTCATCTTGGAATAAGCGCCTTTTCCTGTAATCATGGCAACCACTTCCTTAAAACCGCCGATTCCGTTTTCATTGACGCTGATTAACTCTACTTTCCATCTCTGGGCTTCTGCATAATTGACATACATGCGATACAGCTCAGAAGCAAAAAGTGCAGCCTCATCACCACCTGCTCCTGCACGGATTTCCAGCATGATATTCTTATCATCATTGGGATCCTTGGGCAAAAGAAGTACTTTGAGCCGCTGTTCCAGCTGTTCAATCTGCTTCTTGGCATCCGATAATTCTTCTTTTGCCATCTCCCGCATCTCTTCATCGCTCTCTTCCTCAAGAAGAGCCAGACTTTCTTCCACGGTCTGTTTTGCTTTCTTATACTGGGTATAAGCTTCCACAAGATCTGCCAAATCTGCCTGTTCTTTCATCAGCTTCCGAAACCGGTTCTGATCCTCTGCTACGGACGGGTTGTTAAGCTCCTGCATCAGCTCTTCATAATGAATTAATATATCATCTAATCGATCAAACATTGGTATCCTCCAAAATGTCACCAAAAGGGCTTCTGCCCATTATTTTTCTAAAACTCCGCTCACTACGCGGTCCAGACCCGCCGCATCGCACCAGGAACGGATCTTTATAAAACCGGCTTGCTCAAGCAGTGTGCTCACTGCGTCTTTCTGGTCATAACCAATCTCCAGATAAACCGCACCGTCAGGATTCAGATATTTACGGCTTTCTGCTGCCAGTCTTCTGTAAAAATAAAGACCATCTTCTTTTCCATCCAGTGCCAGTACAGGCTCATGATCCCGTACCTCAGGCTGCAGATCTTTGATTACCTCAGTGGGAATATAGGGCGGATTGGACACAATCACATCGAACGTTTCACCTTCCTTAAAAGCATTAAATAAATCGCTTAACAGAAATGTAATTTTCTCTTTTCCTAAAATTGCTTCCCCATTCCTTTTCGCAACTTTTAAAGCTTCTTCGGAAATGTCCGCAGCTATAACCGATTCAAACCCGCCAAGCTTTGCGAGACTTACGGCAATACACCCGCTGCCGGTGCATAAATCCAGAACCCTGGGATTCCTGTCCTTATAATCCTTTAAAATCTGTTCCACCAGTGTCTCTGTATCCTGCCTTGGAATCAGAACATGTTCATTGACAAAAAAATTCAGACCCATAAATTCCCTGCTCCCGGTAATCTGCTGAAGGGGAATTCTCTCCGACCGCAGTCCAAGCATCCGGTAAAAATCACGTACAGATTCTCCGGATTCCTCTTTCGCACTCAGAACCCTGTTCCGTTCAATAAGAAAATGAGTCAGATCCGTATGGAATGCTTCAAGCAGCAGATATCTCGCATCAATTGCAGCTTCCTCTACCCCTGCTTTCATCAGTCTGTCTGTTCCTTCTTCCAATAACTGATTTAATGTTAAACTCATGATTTGATCTCCGGAAAATTCTTACCAAGAAATTCTCTCCAGTTAAATACGGCTTCTACAGAGGCAATCCCTACTTCAATCATGGAATCATCTGGTTCACTGGTAGTCAGCCCCTGCATCCACATGCCAGGTCTGCTTAAAATATCCACCAGCTTTGAATCGCTCCGTCCTGCTAAACGCAGAAACTCATAGGATACCCCTGCAATCACCGGAATCAGAATAATACGGCTCAAAATTCTCAAGGGAAGAGTCTTTACCTGAATCACCATAAAAAACAGAATGCTGATAATCATTACGATTAAAAGAAAACTGGTTCCGCATCGTTTATGTTCCTTGGAACTTTTTCTTACATTCTCCACATTCAGTTCCAGCCCGTGTTCCAGGCAGTTAATACATTTATGTTCGGCTCCATGGTACATGAAGGTACGTCTGATGTCCTCCATGCGGGAAACCAGTTTAATATAAGTGATAAAAATACCGATACGGATTACACCTTCCAATACAGCCATCACAGTCTGTGACTGAATGAAACGGTGAAATATATTAGCCAGAAACAAAGGAAGCACCATAAATATGCAGATCGCCATGATTACGGAAAATACCATCACCATGCTCATCAGAGCTTTTTCCATCTTTTCACCAAAGATCCGTTCCAGCAGTTTCTCAAATCCGGAGGGTTCTGAATCCTCCTCATCATCCTCAAAAAAACTGGCAGAAAAGGTGAGCGCCCTCATCCCCAGTATCATAGAGTCAGCAAAACTGAAAATACCTCTGAAAAATGGAAGAGAAAACAGCTTTACCTTTTCCCCCATGCTGACATACTCATCTTTTTTCACTTCAATGGTTCCGTCCGGCTTGCGAACTGCTATGGCATACTCATCCCTGTTTTTCATCATAACGCCTTCAATCACGGCCTGACCGCCGATTCCTGAATACTTCATACGCCAACCACCTCTCTGTTAGAAAAATAGATGTAACAATATTCTAATCTCAAAAAAGGTTGAGCTAAAGTGTTTCCACTAAACTCAACCTTTTCTTTGCTCCAAACTTATTCAGCCTTAACGCCATATTTACGATTGAATTTATCAATACGTCCACGAGCGGAAGCAGCTTTCTGCTGACCGGTGTAGAATGAATGGCATTTAGAACAAACTTCTACGTGGATGTCTTCCTTTGTAGAACCAGTTACGAATTCATTACCGCAGTTGCAAACAACCTTTGCCTGGTAGTAATTTGGATGGATTCCCTCTTTCATGATTTTCACCTCGCATACTCTGATTTCTATTAAATCGCGGTTCGTAAACCGACTTTGTCTAATAAACAGCTTGTATAGTATAACATAGAAAAAAACTTAATGCAAGCATTTATTATATAAAAGATTACAGCCTTAGAAAAAGCGCATCTTCTTGGACATCTCCACAAATTCCCGGTTATTCTTGGTTTTTGAAAACAGATCCAGAATTTTTTCTACTGCATCTTCGGGTTTTAATGTATTGGTCGCCTTACGCACAATGTCAACAGCCTCTGCTTCTTCTCTGGTAAGGAGCAGATCGTCTCTTCTGGTTCCTGACTTTAAAATATCAATAGCCGGGAAGATTCTCTTCTCTGAAAGCTTCCGGTCAAGCACCAGCTCCATGTTGCCCGTACCTTTAAATTCCTCATAAATAACATCGTCCATACGGCTTCCTGTATCAACAAGTGCTGTGGCAAGTACGGTAAGACTACCGCCTTCTCTCATGTTTCTTGCTGCACCGAAAAAGCGCTTGGGCATATGGAGAGCTGCAGGATCAAGACCGCCGGAAAGAGTTCTTCCGCTTGGTGCAACCGTTAAGTTGTAGGCTCTTGCAAGGCGGGTTATACTGTCTAAGAGGATTACCACATCTCTTCCATGCTCTACAAGACGTTTGGCCCTCTCAATTACCATCTCCGATACCCGTTTGTGGCGGTCTGGAAGTTCGTCAAACGTGGAATAAAGAACCTCCACATTATTACCTACGATCGATTCCTTGATATCTGTAACCTCTTCCGGGCGCTCATCAATGAGAAGTATCATCAGATGAATCTCAGGATGATTGAGTGTGATTGCTTTAGCCACCTGCTTTAATAAAGTAGTTTTACCTGCCTTGGGCGGTGATACAATCATACCTCTCTGCCCTTTTCCAATGGGAGCTAATAAATCCACCACTCTCATGGCAGTTGTATTCTTTCCTCCGTCTGTCTCCATATGAAGACGCTTGTCAGGGAAAATAGGAGTCATATTTTCGAAGTTCGGGCGGCGCTCTGCCATGTTGGTGGGATATCCGTTAATCTTCTTCACATATAAGAGTGCTGCAAACTTTTCTGCTGCAGTCTTTACTCTGCGGCTGCCATGAATAATGTCTCCGGTCTTCATGTTAAAGCGACGGATCTGGGATGGAGCTACATAGACGTCATTCTCACCGGGGAGATAATTTTCACAACGAATAAAACCAAATCCATCAGGCATGACTTCCAGTATCCCATGGGCATCAATTCCGCTGTCAAGCTCCTGAAGTTCAGGGCTTGGCTGAAAATCCACCCTGGGTTCTTCCGTACCATATTCCTGCCTTGATTCCGCCCTGACAGGGCTCTCCTGCTTTACCGGTGCTTCATTCCTGGTCATTCCTTCACTTCTTCCGGAATTATCATATCTGTTATTTCCCTCAGAAACTGCCCCCCCTGTCGGGCGGTATGTTCTCTGCTGTGTATCCTGACGGTAAGAACGGACAACCGTTTTCTTAATATTGTTCTGACCCGGTGTGTTCTGCTGCTCTACGGTGGACTGCACCTGGGGCTGGGGAGCTGGTACAGGCGGTCTGCCGGTTTCCTTCTCTGTCTGTTCGGTTACCGGCTCTCTGACCGGTTCCCTTTTTTCTGCCGATACACTCCCGCCCGCAACTGCGATATCAGAAGTCTCTCCTTCCTTTTCACAGAGTATATTTATAATATCGGGCTTTCTCATGGAACTGAAGCCCTTTATCCCCTGGGCCTTGGCAAGCTCCTTTAACTCCGCTAACGGCAATGTCTGTAATTTTTCACGCATATTAATCTCCTTCATGATCCTTATACCAGTTGTTTCGTAATCTTGGGAATGATTTACGATAGAATATCGCAAACAGACGACCGGAATGCACTTCCGGTCCTAATCATGTTGAATCAGGTCGTACGATATGCCTATTATATACCTTAATATATAAAAAGAAAAGTTATTTTTTCAGAAAGCTCAAGTGTTCCCTGATTTTTTTCTCATATCCGTTTTCCGTAGGCCGGTAAAATTCCGTGCCTTCCAGGCCATCCGGCAGATATTGCTGTTTCACATAATGATTTTCATAATCGTGGGCATAGAGATATCCCTGCCCATGTCCAAGCTTTGAGGAACCTTTATAATGGGAATCCTGTAAATGAACCGGTATGGGCATGGTTTTTTTATTTTTTACCGCATCCTGTGCTTCAAATACTGCGATACACGCCGCATTGCTTTTGGGGGCACATGCCACATAGGTAACTGCCTGGGATAAAATGATCTGGGCCTCCGGAAGTCCGATCCGCTCCACTGCCTGTGCCGCCGCTACTGCCACCACAAGCGCCTGTGGATCTGCATTCCCCACATCTTCTGACGCACAGATCATGATTCTTCTGGCTATGAATTTAATGTCCTCCCCTGCATAAAGCATCCTTGCCAGATAATAAACTGCTGCATCGGGGTCCGAACCTCTCATACTTTTAATAAATGCAGATATGGTATCGTAGTGGTTATCACCGTTTTTATCGTACCGGACTGCACGTTTCTGAATGCATTCCTGTGCCACTTCCATATCAATATGAATTTTCCCGTCATGAGGATCCCGTTCCGTTGTCATGACGCCAAGCTCCACCGCATTTAACGCTGCTCTTGCATCGCCGTTTGCCACATCTGCCAGAAAATCTTCTGCCTCCGGATCAATGACTGCGTCATAGGCGCCCATTCCCTTCTCTTTATCGTAAACTGCCCGTCTGATCAGTTCCTTAATGTCTTCTTTCTCCAGTGTCTTCAGTTCAAATACCCGGGAACGGGAAAGAAGGGCACCATTTACCTCAAAATATGGGTTTTCCGTGGTAGCGCCGATTAATATTAATGTTCCGTCTTCTACAAAAGGCAGAAGATAATCCTGCTGCCCCTTATTGAACCTGTGAATCTCATCTACAAAAAGAATGGTCTTCTTCCCGTACATCCCCAGAGAATCCTTAGCTTCTTTCACAATTTCTTCCATATCTTTTTTTCCGGCCACAGTTGCATTGAGCTGTTTGAAATCCGCACTGGTGGTATTGGCAATTACCCTGGCCAGAGTGGTTTTCCCCGTTCCCGGAGGTCCGTAGAATATCACAGATCCCAGTTTATCCGCTTTGATCGCGCGGTAAAGGAGCTTATCCTTTCCGATAATATGCTGCTGGCCCACCACTTCTTCCAGGGTGGACGGACGAAGCCTGGAAGCAAGAGGGGATTCTTTTTCCATCGTGTTTTCCCTCATATAATCAAATAAATCCATTTTCTTCTCCTCCATACGTTATCCCGTATCCAGATAAACAGGGCTTATTCTGATCTCTTTTTCTTTATTATGGGCAGTGTCGGGTCATTTGTCAAGAACATTTGTTCTCTATGCATCTATATGTATTATCACCCGCTTTTTCTCTAAAATCTGCTGCGTAATCTATAATTGTTACTATTTATTTTATTTCTCAGATTTTATTGCATTAAATTTCATTTTAAACTGATACAAGACGTGTTATTCTCTGATTGTAGTAAAAAAATATTTTTATAGGAGGGTATATGAGTACAAAAAACATGAAAACAACGAGTATTATGTCAGAACAGGCAGGCCTTATGAATGAGACCGCCGCACAAAAAGCAGGCAGTCCTGCAGCCATCCGGAATATCTCTTCCACTGAACTGGTCAGGGAAATCCATATCGGATGGAATTTAGGAAATACCCTGGATGCAACAGGAGGTTTTGGCCTTTCTTCCGAAACCTCCTGGGGTAATCCAAAAACAGATAAAGCCATGATTGATAAAATCAAAGCAGGTGGCTTTAATACCTTAAGAGTTCCAACTACCTGGGAAAAACACCTTGGACCTGCACCGGATTACACCATTGATCCTGCGTGGCTTAACAGGGTTGTGGAGGTTGTCGATTATGGCATCAATAACAAGATGTTCGTTATTTTGAACCTTCATCATGAGGAATGGCATTTTCCTTCTTTCGCAAATGAAGCTGCTGCCACCAGGATGCTTACAAAAGTATGGACCCAGATCGCGGAAAGATTTAAAAATTATGATGAGCATCTGATCTTTGAAGGTCTGAATGAACCACGGCAAAAGGGTACGGCTGACGAGTGGAACGGCGGCAATAAAGAAGGCCAGGAGGTCGTGAACCGTTTCAATGCTGCTTTTGTAAAGACCATTCGCAGCTTAAGCGGCAACAACCCTTTAAGACATTTAATGATACCGCCTTATGCTGCTACTTCTGCCACAAATGCCTGGGATAACTTTGTTATACCAAAGGATAATAAGATCATTGTCTCTATACACGCTTACACGCCTTATGACTTTGCCCTGAATACTTCCGGAACTTCGGAATGGCGTCTTGATAACGGAGCAGATACCGGGGCCATAACCTATCTGATAGACAGTATTGACCGATATTTCATTTCCAAAGGTTATCCGGTCATAATTGGTGAATTCGGTGCAATGAATAAGAACAATCTGAAACAGCGTACTGACTGGGCTAATTTCTATGTAAAATCAGCCAAAGCAAAAGGGATTCCCTGCATCTGGTGGGATAATGGTGCCATAAGTGGTGATGGCGAGCTCTTTGGTCTGCTCGACAGAATAAATTATACCTTTTATTACCCCGATATTGTAAATGCAATGATGAACGGGATCCGATAAATCAGTCTGATCAAAGAGGCTGTTGCTCCATAAGTTGATATATCACTTATGGAGCAGCAGCCCCTCTGCGCCGAAAGCATTAAGGTTAAAGGAACCGGCCTGGAAAATAACCAGCCTTTTTTACAATATCTCTCATCTCTCCATCTGCTAATTTTTCTTTCATATGAATCACAATCTGCTTTTTTTCTAAATCTGCGGCCGCATAAATCCCATTAAGACTGTTGAATGCATTCTCCACTTTTTTTCTGCAGTTGGCACAGGTCATTCCATCTACTTGAAGAGTCACGGTAAACGGATAATGGGATTCATTGGTGTCTGCAGCTTTTACTTTCTTAACTTCTTCACTGCCGCTTCCACAGCAGCCCTGCTTTGTCCTTTTAATCGAACTTTTTAATCCAAAATAACAGATCACAATTAAAATCGTACAAATTACGGCTGTTGACATATTAACTCCTCCTTTGTTATATAATGGACATTTCTGTTCTAAGAATATTATATAACGAAAATGCCAATGTGGAAGAGCTTTTAATGATACTTTTTTTCAATTCCGGCAGCAAATCCTGAAACATTCATTAATCAATTAATAATTCATCTGCAGTAACAAACGTATAACCCTGTTTGGTTAATACATCAATCGCCTCCAGCGCAGCTTCTACAGATGTAGGGAATACATCGTGAAGAAGTATGATATCACCAGGCTCCACATGTTTTACTATGTGGCGGACGATTTTTTTTGTATTCTGGGTCTTCCAGTCCAGTGTATCCACATTGCATAAAGCTGGAAAATACTACTTCCTTTCCGTCACTCTTTAACAGCAGAACAGTAGAATTTGTTAAATTTTTGTCGACATATTTTGTCGTATTTTGTCGACAAAAGTTTTTTGATTTTCAAATAATTTCGTTTACATTTTTGTATAAATATAATAAAATTTATCCATAATTGGTTTTTTTATTGTTATATTTTACCCCACAATACGAAAAGGAGAAAAATATGAATAACAACAAATTACAAAAAGTGACATCAATTAAAAGAAAGATACGGTTTATGATCATGGTAATGGTTTCTGCATCACTTATCTTTGTAGGTTTTTTAACATGTTTGCTCAACTTTTCGTCAACAATCTATATCTTGAAAAATAATTTAAAAACAACTGCCGCTGCGGCAGCCGGTCAGGTAGAATATCGTCTGAAATCCACATTAAATATCGTAGAAACATTAGGCACCGTAAAAGAGTTATCAGTAGATACAATGCCAATTACCGAGAAGTTGGAAATATTAGAACATTACAAAAAATCATATAACTGGAGCCAGGTCTATTTATTTGATAAAGAGGGAGTTAGTCTTGCAAATAAAGAGTTAAACGTTTGTGACAGACAATACTTCATATCTGCACTTGCTGGTAAATCAAATATCAGCGATCCGATTTACAGCAGAGACTCCGGAGAATATGTGTGTGCTGTTGCGGCTCCAATCTGGAAGGACGGTATCCAGAATACAGAAGTCATCGGTGCAGTTATGGTATGTATGGATGTAAGCTCTCTCAATACTCTGGTTTCTTCCATAAATGTCAGTAAGAATGGATATGCCTACATCACCGACAGCAAGGGAACGATGATTGCACATCCAAACAATGAATTAATTAAAAACCAGACTAATTACATAGAAGAATCTAAAAAAGACCCCCAGTATGCATCTTTGGCAGCAGTGCTGAAAGAAATGATTTCCGGAAAAAATGGTTTTGGATCTTACAAATATCAAGGACAGAATAAATATCTTGCTTATGCCCCAATAGGAGAAACCAACGGCTGGAGTATTGCAATCAGTGCCCCCGTCAATGATTTTTTAAGTGGAACGGTCCAGAGTATCGCCACGACCATTGCAGTGATTGTACTGGCTCTTATCATAAGCTTTCTATCCGCTGCTAAATTGGCAAATGCCATTGGGAAACCGATTCAGATCTGTACAACCCGGCTACAGAAGCTGGCAGAAGGGGATTTCCACAGTATCGTTGCAGACATTAAGACCAATGATGAGACAATGCTGTTGACTCAGTCAGCAAAAATGTTAACAAGTTCACTTCAATCTATCATTGAAGATATAAAATATCTTCTTGGAGAAATGGCAAGAGGAAATTTCTCAGCAAGGCCTCAGATACCAGAAAGCGCCTATGTGGGTGATATGCATGAAATTTATACATCCATCACCTATATGAGCAATAATATAACAAATACGTTACATCAGATTGATATTGCCTCCAGTCAGGTAACCTCTGGAGTAGAACAACTGGCGGCAAGCGCAACCGGACTGGCTCAGGGGGCTACCGAACAGGCCTCTTCCGTGGAGGAACTTGCAGCATCTTTTGATGAAATTTCTTCACGGACAAAACTAAATACCTCCAATGCAACAGCTTCAGAAAAGTACATGTCAGATCTGGGGGAAAAAATTAAATTCAGCAACGATCAGATGAATAGTCTGATTTCTGCAATGAAGGAAATAAATACCACCTCTGCTGAGATAGGAAAAATAATAAAAGTGATAGAAGAAATTGCTTTCCAGACAAATATTCTGGCCCTGAATGCTGCGGTAGAAGCTGCACGCGCGGGAAGCGTCGGCAAGGGCTTTGCCGTTGTTGCAGATGAGGTAAGAAGTCTGGCCGCCAAATCCAGTCAGGCCGCCAGCAGTACAACTGCACTGATAGAACGATCCATTCTCGCGGTAGAAGAAGGGTCACGTATGGTTGATGAAACAGGTTTATCATTAAAGGAAGTTGTGGAAAAAACTGAAATCGCAGTAAGAAGTATGAGAGAAATAATTTCAGCTACAGAACAGGAAAATGATGCAATCAACCAAATGCTCATAGGTGTCGATCAAATTTCCAATGTTGTGCAGTCTAATTCTGCTGCAGCAGAAGAAAGTGCTGCTACAGCAGAAGAATTATCTGCACAGGCTGTGTCATTAAAATCACTGGTCGGATCATTTAAATTTTAAATATCAAAGCCAGACAGCCCAGTCTCCGAAATCAAAGGTACCGCTGCCATGATGAAGGACGCCATCCGCTTCCAGCTGGCGGAAAGCGTCCCTCATACGGCTTAAAATCTCCGGGTGAATGTCCAGGCTGTGATGAGCCGGAAATACTTTTTTAACAGGCAGCGCTGCAATTTTTTCCAGAGATTCAAGATATGCCTTGGGATCGGTGGAAGGATAGTAAGCAAACAGCGTATCTTTATAAACAAGATCCCCGGTAAATAAGTATCCCCGCTTCGCTTCCCAAAAACACAGATGTCCGGGAGAATGCCCAGGTGTATGTAATGCAGTAATCTTCCGCCCTCCCAGATCAATGGTATCACCGTCTTTTAGTACCCGTGCAGGAACTCCCTGAAAAAACTTGTAAGTATTGACATCATACCCCTCCGGTAGATCACACCGGTCAGTAACCATATCACGGATTGTATCCACCGATAACGGAAAACCTCCGTTCAGCCATTCCAGTTCCGCTTCATGCGCATAAAAATCCGGATAATATTGGTGCCCGCCGATATGGTCCCAGTGGATATGTGTCGCAGCTGCAGTTACCCTTTTATCTGTGAGACGCATTACTTCTTCTGAAATATTGCAGATGCCAAGACCAGTGTCTATAAGCAGACATCGTTCTTCTCCTTCCAGCAGATAGCAGTGAGTCTCCTCCCAATGGCGGTATTCGCTGATGATGTGAGTATCCGAATCAATTTGATTAAGTGTAAACCACCTGTCCATTTAAATCATCCCTTTTTCATTTATTGTATTTCTTTTTGCTTAACCAATTCAATTGATTCTTTCCCGCTCATATGTTCAATTTCAAGTTCTATCATGCAGACAGCTTTTAACTCTTTGTCAATTGCCTGTGAACGCCTGGCCTCTTCTATATCAGGTGAGTATCTTGCTGTTAAAATTTCAAGCGCTCTTCTTTTCTCCTCTTCATCCATGACACGGGCTCTGCCAAATACAATGACACTTCGAAAATATGTGGTATATTCATCCTGTATAACCTGATCCTGATCAATTACACAAAATGAAACTTTTTCATTTCTTGTAATTCCATCTAATTTATGACCTGCTTTTGCACCATGAAAGTAAATCTTATTATCATGGTATACATAACTTAAGGGGACAGCATATGGATAATCATCATCACCAGATACAGCAAGCACTCCGGACGTTGCCCGTTTCAGAATCTGAATGCTTTCTTCTGCTGACAGTACCTGATTTTTACGCCGCATTTCTCTAAACATATAAAACTCCTTTCACGAAGACAGCGAAATATCTGTTTGTAAGCTATATAAGAGCTGCTGTAATAATAGACATTTTATAAACCTCGTCTGCATTACAGCCTCTGGAAAGATCATTAATCGGTGCATTTAATCCCTGCAGAATCGGTCCGAAAGCTTCAAATCCGCCTAAGCGCTGTGCAATTTTATAACCGATATTACCGGCATTGATATCCGGGAAAATGAAAACATTGGCCTTTCCTGCAACCGCTGATTCCGGAGCTTTCGTTTTTGCCACAACAGGAGAAAATGCCGCATCAAACTGCAATTCTCCGTCTGCCGGAAAATCCAGATTCATGGCTTTTAATTTCTCAGCTGCCATTCTCACCTTATCAACAGACTCTCCCTTTCCTGACCCCAGTGTGCTATAGGAAAGTAAGGCAACCTTTGGATCGATGGAAAATCGTTTGGCTGTCCGGGCTGTTTCACATGCAATTTCCGCCAGCTCCCCGTCATTGGGATCAAGGTTTATGGCACAGTCACCCATGGCATACATCTCATTCCCACCTTCTGTTTTCCTGGAAAGAATAAAACAACTGGAAACAATTTTACTGCCGGGTCTGGTTTTAATCAGCTGAAGGGCAGGCCTCACTGTGTCTGCAGTGGAATAAGTTGCTCCTCCCAAAAGACAGTCTGCCTTACCCATCTGAACCAGCATGGTTCCAAAATAGTTGGACTTTTTGAGAGCTTCGCGGCAGGCTGCTTCGTCCATTTTGCCTTTTCTTAATTCTGTCATTTTTAATACCATTTCATCCAGACCATCATAATTCAGAGGATCGATCATCTCAATTTCATCAACCGGCCAGTTACACTCTCTGGCTGCAGCGTTGATCTCAGCCGGATTCCCCAGCAAAATGGGAGTTAGAATTTCATCGCGATACAGGCGGCTGGCTGCTTCTAATATTCTTGGATCAGTCCCCTCAGTAAAAACAATTCGCCTTTTTTGTAATTTCAATGCAGCAATCATCGGTTCAAACATATCCAATTCCTCCGTATCTTGTTTTTTATTCATTTTTTCCATTTTAAGATTTTTATATTACTTAACCATTACAAATATTATAGCCTAAGTAATGAAATATAACAATCAAACCCGTGTCTTTAAATTAATACAACCCGGACTGTAATATTACAGTCCGGGCTATTCCCAAAACATACTTATTCAAAAATAATTGATAATGAAAAGGGGTCATACATCTGCAAGCTTAAACTTACCCACTTCGCTATATAACAGGGCTGCCTGACCGGACAGTTCTTCACTGGAAGCGGCACTTTCTTCCGCAGTCGCAGCATTTGTCTGTACAACAGAAGAGATCTGCTCAATTCCCTGATTAATCTGGGAAATGGAAACAGCCTGTTCAGAGGAAGCCTCTTTAATCTTAAGAATAATCTCATTAATCTGAGATGCCTTTGAGGAAACACGTTCCAGCGCATCTGCCGTATCTTCTGCCAGTTTTGAGCCGTCTGAAACTGCTTTAATGGAATCTTCAATGAGGGAAGAGGTCTGCTGGGCTGCGCTGGCAGATTTTGTTGCCAGATTCCGGACCTCATCTGCAACTACCGCAAAGCCCTTTCCTGCTGCACCTGCTCTTGCTGCCTCTACAGCCGCATTCAATGCAAGAATATTCGTCTGGAATGCGATATCATTAATTACTGCAATGATCTTATTGATCTCACCGGAGGAACTGCCGATTTCTTCCATGGAAGCCAGCATCTGCTTCATGGAAGCATTGCTCTCATTAATATCCATGACTGTCTCTCCGATATAATCAGCGGCTTCTTTCACACTGGCCGCATTCTTATGTACCAGCTGAGACACATCTGCAATGGATGCAGACAGTTCTTCCACAGAACTCGCCTGCTCTGTTGTGCTCTGGGCCAGGGACTGTGCGGTATCGGAAATCTGCCTGGAACTGGAATCTATATGTCTGGAAGAATCCGCAATTGTGGTCAGTGTCTTATTCAGAGAGGTGGAAATGCCAAGCAGGGAATTTTTAATAGGAGAAAACCTGCCTGAGTATTCCTGACTTAATGTAATTCTCATATCTCCCCCAGCCATAATGTCAAGTACCTCAGTGATCTCATTGATATATGAATTATATTCATTCAACTGCCGGAGCGTCTGTCCGGTTGCCTCACAAAGCTGTCCCAGTTCATCTCTGGTGATTTTTTTCTCATCTATTTCCAGAGATAATTCTCCCTGGGCAATCCGTTTGCTGATCCCGGTAATATACTGGATATTCGTTTTTAAATAGCGGAGAGTCTGAATCGAGAATAGAGCGATTAAAAAAATCACAACAGCTATAGTGGCAACTGATGTCCGGATACTTTGGGTTACACTGTTTTCAATTTCAGCAGAGCGGGTATTGGCATAATCCTCAAGCAGCTCTGTCATCAGATTAATATCTTCTCTTGCTTTGTCAAAGCTGGACTGTGACAACTCCATATCCCCTGTACCATTTTTAATGTCATATGCATTCAGCCATGTTTGAAAGTCTGCCTGAAAAGCTGTATATAACTGCTCCAGAGTTAATTGGGCTGTGGAATGCTGATAGTTCCGGTAAAGAGCTTCGTTTGATTTTACATTGTCAAGTGCGGAGGAAACCCGGTCCTGAACCTGTTTGACATTTTCATCAAAGTCTGCTATCAGTTTATTTTTATCTTCATCTTTCAATTTACCCTTTTCCAGATGCATCTCCTTCAGCGCAATAGCCGCCTGATAAAAATCCCGATCTGCATTCAGGATTTTATCCGTACTGACAAAGACCTCATCGTATAAAGATGTCTTTGAATCTTCCATAATCTTGTTTGATCGATAAATAAAAAACACCAGCAAAAATATGAGTGCGAAAATTGCAGGAAAAATAATCAGCCATAATTTGTTTGCCACTTTTAAGTTTTTCATGATGTTCATAGCCTTTACCTCCGCTCGTTTAGTCAGCTGGTATTTCTTCAGCTCTTATGGATAATATCGACAAAAGCGCGAGATAATTAAGTGTATTTTCAATAATATTCGCCATATTATTTGACTATTAATTAACAATTACGTTATATTCTATTAATAATATAATTATCAATTATTGTAACATACATATATTTTCAGCGGCAATATGGTTACCAAAGTTCCTGTCAATGCAGATTACACTGTTTTTAGTAACATCAGTGCATTCAATTTTCTTCCGGGCACTCACCTTTTCGAGCAACAGAAATGGCGGTCAAATAATCTTTTATACTGTCTTTGTTTATATTCATTTGTTCCAGGTATAGCCGTGACAGTGTTTTCTTGAGATTTCTGATCTTCTCTGGATTATCTGCACCAGATGGTACTGGTGTATATTCGATTAAGTATACTGTTCTCGCAATATCATACAGCCTGCTCCCCCGGCATACATTCATAAAATCGATGACAGATATACGATCCTGGAATAGCATTACATTGCCTGGGTGAAAATCACCGTGACACAGAGTCGTACCATTCTCCAGCTGATCAGCCAGATAAAGTGCATTCTGCCGTTCTTCTTTTGTTATGGAGGCCTTCTTTATCTGGTATATCAAAAAATCTTTGTAATCAGGTACATTTGTGATATTATGTTTCAAAATAGCCTTGTGAGCTTTCGCCATAAGAATTGAACATTTCTCCAGATTACCGGTTCTTAAAGTCCAGTCAAGTAAAGGTTCTCCCATCACCTTATCGTACACAATTCCATGTTTTCCTTCATATGTAATAAACTCATATGCTTTCGGTTTTGGAAAATCCATATCATTTACAGCCCTTGCATTTTCAAATTCTCTGATCGCATCCTGACAGGAATAGCCCTCACGAAAAAGCTTCACTACTTTTCCGATTTCCCACTCATATACGGTTGCAGTATTACCAACACCAACTATTTCCCCGGGATTCATTTATACCTCTCCTGTTTACACTTATTTTCTCTGTTATAATTCCAGCTTCATCTCATACTGATTAACTGTAAAAGCCTGATATATTACTTCTCTTTCTACATGTATTAATGTCTCATAATGCAGCATTTACAGTCCCCCCTGTGGATTTATTATTTTAACTTATCTATACGGTTTAATGCTTCAGTTATATCTTTATTAACCAATGGCTGCATACTGTCCTTGTACAATTGGGTATTGGCATTACTCAAAGCCATGATGATATCATATGCCAGATCAGGTTTATATTGAGCTACCAGCGGCAACACTTTTATGCACTGTCTTGCCGTAATTGGCTTCTCATCTCCCACGTGTTTAAGAAGCTGATCAATGATTTCATCAATTTTATTTTCCCTGTCCCATTTTGCATTTGCTGCAATTAATATAATTCCTCTGGTTCTGAAATATGAATTAGGATGATCTAATAGTTCTGCAAAAAGATCAAAATATGGGTAAACGGTATCTGAGATTAAACTTTCAGACTCCAGTTTTTTCAAACACTGATATGCATATTTATCGTTTTTGTCTTTTAATCCACATACAAGTTCCATAATCTGGTCCATATTGTTCACACTCCTCTTAGTTCTTTTTCTGCCTCCAGCTTTGCAGCTCAATAATATTGCCTTCCGGGTCCCTGGCATAGACAAAGACAGCTTCTGTATCATTGGGATATTCGGCCGTGACCAATTCACCAACCTGGCTTCCTCCAGCATGTATCATGAATTCCAGGGTTGTCTCTACATCGTCAACTTCAAATGCAATATGGGCAATACCAGGGCGATTTACTTCTCCTATTACGGTCTCTCTGACTGCATCATAGGAAAATATTTCCAGTGTGGGATGATCGTCACCGTAACCGGGCAGTAATAAGTGTTCTCCGATAATATGGGCATTATTTAAACCTGTCAGCCGGTCCAGCCACTGTCCTTTTAAATCCCGTTCCTCTCCGATACGTTTGCAATGAAACACTTCTTTGTAAAAGGCAATCAGTTTATCAGGATCTTTCGCAATAATATTAGTATGTACGTATCGAAACATTTTTTTATTTCCTTCCATATGTGATATCGGACAAATACTCATCAACCAGTTCAAAAATCCAGTCTTTAATATTGGTAAAAGTAAAACCGCATTGTCTCGCCCGGTCTGTGTTAATGCTGTATTCAGGTTCGTTATTGTATGGACCATTTTCTCCAGCTGTTGTAAGAATTGCTTTGTTCCCCGTCCGCTGCTCCAGATGATCAAGAATTTCCCGTATTGATATTGTTCCATCAGAAGCGCCGTTAATTGGTCCGGTATAATTACTGTCTGCCAGAAATGCCATTAATTTTCCGGCTTCGTCAGACCTTATAAAACTCATCTGGCAATCTGTGTTATCAATATTCATAGGCAGACCATTTTTTACATGTTCAGCATAAAACAACAGTCTTTTTGTGTAATCATCTTTTCCCAATACAAATGGATATCGGACTGAAACGATTTTTCTGTCCGGGTATCTCTGCCATAGCGCGCGTTCTGCCTGTCTTTTTATTTCATCATATGGAAAATCCATTCTTGAACACCAGACCAGTTCTTTATCCTTAGGATTAAAGTCCTCTTCCACGGTATTCCAGTGCTTGGGATCATAAACAGCGGTGCTGGACATCTGAATATATTTATCACAATCAATAACATCAAATATCTGCTTCACATCGTTAGAGCAATATGCCAGTTTATCAATCACCACATCATAATGTGTTCCGGCAAGTCTTTGTTTCAGACTCTCCTGATTGTTCCGGTCCAGAATGATTCTATTGACACTGCTGCCAAACTTATCAGACGTGATACCTCTTGTCGCGATGGAGACATCATGTCCATTTTGTATTAATTCATTTACTGTATGGATACCAAAAAATCTTGTACCGCCAAACATCAAAATTCTCATATTATTCCTTCTTTTGAAGTTACTTATGTATTAATGTCAGAACCTGGACTTTTCATAGTTATAGGGTATACTGGTACCCACAACCACATCCTCAATCTTATCAATAATCAGCCAGTCATCCATATTTCCCTGATGATCAAAGGGCAGCGTTGGTTTAATCTGCTGAACTCCGACAAATTCAACCAGACACAAACATTTTTTATGCCAGCGCTCTTTCTGTTTGTCCGTCAGATTAAGTTTATCCTGATTCTCATTTAAAACTTTTGATATTTCCTCATCTGCCAGTTTTACATGATTCTGGACAGACTTTACAACGGCATACGCAGAGATTTCACCGGTTCCTTTCTCCATAAAATAAACGGTTTCACCTTCAAATACTCTGCTATGAGGGATTTTACGTCCAGCTGCCCCTCTTACCACCATCATCTTCGTACCGGAGATTATTTTGTCTAAGTCACGTTCTCCCTTTTTACCTTGATTGTCGCAGTATACCAAATGTACCATTGGATCTTCCCCCTTTTATTATGGATAAACAAGCCTGCAGTTTTCCAGCTCATCCGTATCTTTTTCAGAGATATATAGTTCAGCTGACAAAGAAAGGTCATTTCCCATAAAGGATTCCTCCCTAAACAGCTTCACAATAGCTGGATAAGCGCTGATCGCATCTTCTGTCTGGAGCCAAAGTGCCAGAGCATTTTCCTCCAGATAATCATACCCATTGTCCTGAACCATTCCGTCAGTTATTTCCTCTATACGTTCTGGAATATAGTAACGCAAATCCAAATCAGCATTTTCAAGTTTCTCCGGAGATAATCGGATAATAATTGTTTGCATGCCATACCTTCCTTTTCTATTTTTACTTCCAGCTATGCTCCTGTATCCTGGTGTACGGGTAATATAATCTCCATTCCAGCCCCTCTGTGATCATTTGGCCGGATATGAAATCCCTGTTTCTGATAAAAGCCTTCTTTCCCTATGGCGGCAAAGAGTCCCAATGTAATATTTGTATCTGGAATTCCCTGCTCCCTTACATAAGAAACAAGCCTTTCTATTATATATTTTCCAATACCTTTACCCTGATATTCCGGTAATACAACCAGATCCTGGATATAGCAGATATAACACCCATCTCCCACAAGTCTGCCCATAGCCACAACCTGTTCCTGATATTTGACTGCTATTGTAAATAATGAGTTCTTTAATGCAGTCTCTATCTGCCGCTCTGGTAACTCGCTCCAGCCTGCAGATGTTCTAAGTTTTTGATAATCTTTTACAGTCAAAACATTTTCCTGCATCTCAAATTCCATAGATCGCTCCTTATCTGAAATCTTTCGTCATTTTATCACATAATAATCTCATGCCATTCTCTTCCACTTCGAAAGTTTCTGACTTTGTAAAACCATGGCTTATGTAAAATTTAATTGCCCGTTCATTAGAAGACAATACTTCCAGTATACAGCACTCACATTTCTGCCGTACCATTTCTTCTTCAATTTTCTGATAGAACAAATGTCCTACTCCAATGCCAATATATTGGGGCAAAAGATAGAATGCGTGCCACTGAGCCTGGGTTTTATCGCCGACTGGAACCGTTCCGAAAACGGTACTTCCTATAATGTTTCCATCGCATTCTGCAATAAGACAGGTATCCCCGTTCTGGATACTTTCCTGCAAAATCGGTTCCCAGTGATCTGCTTTCAACGTTGATAAATACTCTTGATCCATAAGTCTTTCGTATGCAGCCACGTAGCTGCGCCTAATTTGTTCACTGACTTTCTTCATATCATCCGGTGTTGGGATTCGATACGTAATTACCATTTCAGCCTCCATTAATTATCTTACATCGTTATCCATAAATACCTTTGACCCGGTCGCCCCTTTCTGGCCCTGATATTTTCCCCGGTATGGATTCAAAGCATTCTCATCCATCTTGGCAAAAACAAGCTGTCCCACCCTGCGTCCAGACTGCAGCTCAATCGCGCAGCGGTTCGCATTAAACAACTCAAGGGTTATTTCTCCCTCAAACCCCGGATCAACCCAACCAGCATTCTGGATAAAAAGCCCCATCCTGCCCAGAGAACTTCTTCCTTCAACAAATGCGGTAAGATCATCCGGCATTGCAAAATACTCCAGCGTGGTTGCAAGTACAAACTGACCGGGAAGGAGAAGATATTTATCCGTCACAATTGTCTTGTATTTAATCTCGTTTTGCATTGTGATAATTCCGTCTGAAGTATCTTCCACTACACTAAATGTGTTTCCAAGGCGAATATCCACACTTGCGGGCTGAATCTGTCCCTCTTCCAGGGGTTCTATAAACAGAGTTTTTTCTTTTAGCATTTTAATAATTGTTTTATCAGATAGAATCATATCGGCAGCCATCCTTTTTATCGTTTTATTATTTTGTGGTTTCATACTAAACTTTTATAGATTTAAATCGCTTTCTGATAACAACGGGGCATTCCTGTCATGAGGTGCGAGTATTGGATCATTCATGGGATATTTAATTCCAATCTCAGGATCATCATATGCGATTTGACGTGACAACCGGCTGTCAAATGGTTCATCGAAACGCATAACATTCATAGTTCCGTCTTCAAGAGATATAAATGCATGACCAAATCCTTTCGGAATGTAAATCTGTTTCCTGTTTTCCGCACTTAATTCTACACCAACCCACTGTAAATACGTGGGCGAACTTCTTCGTAAATCAACCGCATAATCAATCCCCCTGCCTTTGATACAATACAGAAGCTTTGTCTGTGGTTTGGGATTATTCTGAAAATGAATGCCGTAGAGCGTGCCTGCTTTTTCTGAGAAGTACACCCGCTCCTCAATGTATTCAAAATTGATTTCTGCCTGCTCTGATTCACTTTTATTATAGATACAGTATGAAAAGCCTCTGTTATCAAACCTGGGATCATATTCAATAATTTTAACATCTTTAAGTTTTGTGCTTTCAATTTTCATAAAATAATCATTCCTCTTCAATTATAGGGAAAATAAATTATAGCCATTCTGACCATGCAGTTTTTAATCGCCTTACACAATCCGGTATATCTTTCAAGTCAATTTTACTGAAACCCAAAAAAACAGTATTGGGCGGACAATCCGCCTTCTCCTGCCAGAACTGCATTGTCGGGTATACTCTGACCCCATACTCCATTGCTTTATTTATCAGCTTCTCCTGATCTGTCATTGATGAAAATTCAAGAAGAAAATACTGGCCGCTGCCGTTTCCGGATATTTTCACTCTATCTTTAACATCCGAAAACTCATCATTAAATCGCTCCAGCCGTTTCCGGAATACATGGTTTAGCCGCCTGATATGCCGGTCATATTCTCCGGTTTTTATTAAACGGGCTATCGTATATTGATTCAGTACAGGGACCGTACTGTTATAATCCCCGAATTTTTCCAGGTATAATTTCAGCAATTGAGGAGGTAAAATCATATACCCCATCCTGATCGAAGGTGATAGCGCTTTTGAAAATGTTCCCAGATAAATCACCCGATCCTCTTCATCAATTGATTGAAGGGATGGAATTGGTCTTGCGTAATACCGCAGTTCGCTATCAAAATCATCTTCTAAAATATAAGCGTTATGATCCTTTACCCACTGTAATAATTCCAAACGTCTCTTAATGGGCATAGTTACACCTGTTGGAAATTGGTGTGAAGGAGTTGAATATATTACATAATTCTCAGACTGCACTGGCAGCCCGGAAACGACCAGCCCATTTTCATCCGTGGGTACCGTCCTGATATCGAGACCATTATTTTTAAAAACCGCCGCTGCTTTGTGGTATCCAGGCTCTTCCATTATTACGCATACTTTTTTATCGTTGAATAAGCTGCACAAATATTCCAGTGATTGCTGAATCCCGCAAGTAATTATTATCTGATTTTCATTGCACCGTACACCTCTGATGCGCACAAGATAGGAGAGCAGATTTTGTCTTAAATACAATTCCCCCTGCTGATCCAGATGGGAGGCTAATTTATTTTCGCGGTCCAGCAAATCGAGACATTCTAACATATATTTCCGCCAAAGTGCTTTAGGAAAAAGATCATCCGTATGACTTCCATTTGTCAGATCATATACAACATCTTTTTTCCTCGGGATTTCATGATCTGAGATTATCTGTCCTGTATACGCACAAAATGACCCTTTGTGGGTTAGCTTCAATACAGGCAATGAAGTAACTGCATATCCCACTCCCTTCTTCGGCGTAATATATCCTTCCGCTAATAGCTGGCTATATGCGCTGTCAACTGTATTTCTGCTTACACTTAATGTTTTTGCCAGCCCTCTGCTTCCAGCCAGAATATCCCCTTCTTTCATTATGCCGTTTATTATTTCCTTTTTTAACTGCTGATAGATTTGCATATACAAAGGTTCTCTGCTTTCTTTCACAACGAAAATCATAAACCCTCCTCATTAGTGGCACCATTATTTTATGTTTTAGTGGCACTTTTAATAGTACCATTATTGGTATATCATAAGTTAAAAATGAACAAAGGAGAACTATCATGGACATAAGTATCAGACACAATAAAACAAAGGATATTCTATTGGAGCTTATTGCAGTAGCATTCCTGGCTACTGGCGGAATATTTGTAAAATACAGTGCATTGTCTCCAATCAATACAGGATTTTACCGTGTACTGTTTTCCCTGCCGATTCTGTATCCACTCGCTTATAAAAACCTGAAGCGGCTAAAACTGAAGGATATAATCATCTTATTTTTAGCGGGAGTCTTCCTTGCGGGAGATATATCACTTTGGAATTTATCATTCAGCTATACTTCGGTAGCAAATGCTAATTTGCTGACAAACTTAACTCCGTTCACAGTCATTCCTGTATCCTTCTTTCTTTTCAAAGAAAAGATACCCAAATTTTTCTTCGCGGGAGCTGTAATAACACTTTTGGGAGTATTCATTTTAATTGGCGGAAAAATCAATCCCAGTACTTCCAATTATTTTGGTAATTTTTTAGCATTTTGCGCCTCATTTTTCTACGCAAGCTTTCTGCTGATATCTTACAGGCTGCGGGACAGAATTGAGAGCAGTGTCATAATGTTTGTGAGCGGATTTGGAAGTGTCACAGCTTTATTCATTTCTTCTGCGCTGATTGAGGGATTTCAGGTTCCAAATGGTATAAACGAGCTCTGGCCATTGTTAGGTTTAACACTTTGCTTACAGGTAATAGGACATAACCTTCTTGCACATTGCCAGGGAAAAATTAATGTGAATTTGTCATCTATTATTTGTCTTTCACAACCGGCGATTGCATCCGTCTATTCGTTCCTTTTGTTTTCAGAAATAATATCACCAAAAGAAATTGCTGGAATTATTATAGTAGTGGCAGGTGTTTATCTTGTAAAAGCACAATACCATACAAGTTAAGCGGCTGCAACATCTAATGAGACAATTATTTCCGATGACAAATCCTTCAACTTCTTGCCAGTTTGTTTATAAACTATGCCAAGATGAAGATTAGCCAAGAATAGCATTTATTATAGACGCGATGTGTATTTGCATTGTATCCAGGCACGGGACAGAACTCACTTCATCATTTAAAATCAAAGGTAATTCTGTACAACCCAAAATTACAGCCTGAATATTATCTTCATCTTTCATCTGCATAATTATTTTTTGAAAGCTCTTTCGTGTTTCTTCTTTCACTATACCAAGTTCCAACTCCTTTGTAATTTTTTCGTTAATAAATTCCATTGATAAACTTGATGGAACCACAATCTCTATATTCTTCTCATAAAAAGGTTTTTTATAAAAATCTCCCGTCATTGTAAAAATGGTTCCAAGTAGACCTATTTTTTTTAATCCTCTATGTTCAGCCTCTTGACAGGTCGCCTCAATAATACTGATTAGAGGTATGGATGTTTGTTCTTTAAGCCTGTCGAATACGATATGCGGTGTATTTGCTGATAAAGCAGCTATTTCTGCTCCGCTACGCTCCAAATTATTGATTGCTTCCAGAAGATAATTGGTCAATTCTTCGTGCCTATTTTCTCTGCATAATTTCAAAACTTCAAAAACATTAACACTTTCAATTGTTAAATGAGGAAAATAGTCCTTCCCCACTCTTTGTTTAATACCATAAACAATATCGCGGTAATAGGGAATGGTAGACTCCGGTCCCATGCCACCTATCAAACCTAATTTTTTCACAATATTCCTCCTGCCATCTGAATTAATTCATATTATTTATTTAAAAATTTAACCCTAACTTATATGCAGTATTAAGATGCTCTGCCATCCGTTCCTTTCGTTGCTCCTCATCCCAATGGGTAGTACCATCAAATATAATCATTTCTTTCTCAAGTGCTCTGTTTCTGATCCTATCTCCCATCATTACAGTTCTCATAGCATTAGACTCCCCTGTTTCCTCAAGAGATTCCATTGTTTTTCCGGCACTTAAGATAAATAATGCCTTCTTAAGTACTTTCATTTGGGGATTCGGATTATATGCAAAACCGCTCGTCCATATCCGGTCAAACCACCCTACTAATTTTGCAGGAGCCTCTGTCCAAAAAACAGGATATATGAATACGATTGCATCAGATTCCTGAATTTTTCGCTGTTCTTCAATAACATCGTCAGCTACTGGGATATCCGTTCTGTAATAAGCTTCTCTTTCATATTCGTCTTCTGACATCTCATCATTAAAATTCATCTCATATAAATCAGAGACAACAAATTCATGATTTGCGTCATTTAATCCCTTTAAAAACTCCTGCTTAACATCATAAGTAAAGCTTTTCCTACTTGGATGGCAGTACACGACAAACACTCTCATAGTTTTGTCCTCCGCTCTATTAAAGAGAATTTCACTGTTCTTCCCATTATTTCTTTTTATGAGCTGTAATTACTGTAAAATTATTTGCGTTAATAGTTAAAATACAGCCGCCAACATCCACATACCAATTCTTTCCTTTTCTGCTTATACTGTCTGCATTTTTAACACAATTTTTACTCCATGCAATTAAATCCGGCGTGTCCAGACTCAGATTCATCCTGATCCTCTGAGCACCCAATTCTGTTGTATTTATTTTATCAAGATTTTTTATTAAATCAATTTCCACAGAGTCAATTTTCATCTCATAACTCCCACGTATTAAAATTTATATTATTTGGTTCCAAATGAAATTAATAATGATCTTGCATTAAATGCAGAGATATTATAGTTTAGTTGCTTTAATTATAAAGGAAAGGGGTATTACCTTTGCACGGCTGGGGGCATAATAACTTTCAGAAAACTCATACTCCTGTTCTAATACGTCCTGACTGGTTTCTTCGATTATCCTTTCAATTTTAAAGCCTTCCTCCGCTAATGTATTAATCCACGTAGACATCTTTCGGTTTTGAATAGTAACGGGGTTACCGCGCAGTTCAAAAGTAACCATTTCGTCTGTAATATAGCTGCAGCCTTCCAGTAAGAGTTTGTTATCCCTTGCCGTCACACAATGCATCAGCGGGTGATCCCATGAAAAAATCAGAGTGCCGCCTTGTTTGATGCAATCTGTAATATTATGGATTGTTTTAGGTAAATCTACAGTCCACCCTAATGCGTATATTGAATATATGACATCAAAATACTTCTTGGGCATCTCCCCCATTTCCTCCATAGGAGAAACGGACAATATTGCTTTATAACTGTTTTGAGCCAAATATCTATCTGCATTTTCAATCTGCCTTGAAGAAATATCAACTCCCCATAGTTCTGATGCGCCGTTGTCACCACACCATTTCAGAGAATGACCGCTGCCGCAGCCAATATCCAACACCTTTTTGCAGCTAAGGTCAGGAAACAGCTTTAATTCTGTTTCTGTAGGTGCAAGGCAGCCATATACCGGCAAAGCTGTTGATCCAAACCATGTATCAGCCATGGTATCCCAGCTTTGCCGGTTTTGGATCATTACTTTTTTATTCATGTAATATGCCTCCATCTGCTATAAAAATCAATTCAATATATCACATTTTAAGTATATCTATATCATATTCCATCCTTTTTGCAGTAGCAATCGCAACTTCTTTTCCAACAAGCCGGATAAGCAGATAAAAAGACATATTAATTCCGGCAGAAATACCACCAGATGTAATGATAGTGTTTTCATCAACAAATTTAACCCCTCGTTGAATTTTTACTTTGCTATATTCTCTTTCCAGCCTGCTTATATCCATCCAGTGCGTAGTTGCACGTTTCCCATCTAATATGCCAGCCTCAGCCAGCAAAAATGAACCAGTACATACAGATGCAATAATATGGCAAATGGCCCAGCAAAATCCAGCAATTCAACCTCATTGAAAAGTAATATTCCGACGTTCCAATTCTTCATGGCTTTTACCCTTTCAATGGTTCCTTGAAAGATGTGTCTGCTGATCTTCCCAGTCTTCTTTCATGGCATATTCAGCGGCCGCATCAGCATGTATTAGCGCAGTATCATATACAGGCAGTGAGCTATCTTCTTGTCTCACAAGTAATCCAATCTCTGTACATCCAAGTATAACCCCTTCTGCTCCCTGTTGTTTCAGTTTTGTTATGACTTTACTAAAATATTTACGAGAAGTATCCCTAATTTCTCCGATGATTAATTCCTTATTGATGATTTGATGAATATTATCTATATCCTCAGCTTCCGGGATCATTACTTTGATTCCACGATTTATAAGTACATCTTTATAGAAATCTTTCTCCATCGTAAATCGAGTCCCCAGTAACGCCACCTTTTTAATATCATCTTCTAATAATTTATCCGCAGTTACTTCAGCAATATGTAAAAATGGTATATGAATTGCTTTTTGTATCCCTGGTGCTGCAATGTGCATTGTGTTAGTTGCAAGAATTATTAAATCAGCACCTGCGTTTTCAAGAGTTAACGCTGCTTCACTTAAAATATCACCTGCAAGTTCCCAGTTTCCAGTTTTATGTACTTCTTTTATTTCTTGATATTGAACATTATATAGGATGCATTTAGCACTGAAATATTCACCTAATTTTTTATTTGTATATCTGTTTAATTCAAGATAATAAGTAGCTGTCGATTCCCAACTCATTCCACCAATAATCCCAATGGTTTTCATAAGAATTCCTCCATTTTTAATATATATTCTATTTTATAATATTCTGGCTATTTATTCTCATATTAAGACTTCATAAATACAAATCCATAAGAATCTCATCGTAATATTTACCATCGATTTTAAAGAAGTTTTTATGCCTGCCTATTTCATTGAAACCCATTTTTTTATAAAGATTTACTGCAGCTAAATTATCATCTTTGACGCCTAAATGCAGTATCTCTGTCTGACCATTTCTTTTAGCAAAAGAAATCATTGTCTGCATCAGGTGTGTTCCTATACCTAAACCCCAATACTTCTTTTTAACTGAAACGGCAAGATCCCCCTGATGAGATATCCTTTCTTTTGGTGAGGTCATTATACTGCCTACGCATACTATTTCATTTTCAATTCTCCCTACTAACAGAGCCGAAACATTAGAATCCAGCAAGTTTCCTATGAAATCTTCTTCTGCTTCTACCGACATATGAAAACCATTTGCTCCAAACAACAAATTATCACTCTCTCCACCCACAATATTAAGAAATTCAATCATTTCAGCTGCATCAGCTTTGATAGCCTTATTTATTTGTAATACCATATCATTCTTCAACTGCATAGTATTCCCCCTTATCAATCATATACCGAATCTGCTCTTTGGTAATGCCCACATTTTCAACTGCATCAAACTTTAAAGCACCCATTCTATATGCAGGGACTACCCAGACGCCAGAATGTTCAAACGCAAGTTCATTGGATCCTGCAAGTTTTTCAAGGTAAGTTCCCTGCTGAATCGACTGTTTAAAGTTATTAACATCAACCATATCGCTGACATAATTGCTGAGAGCATCCATATCCTCAATATTAACATGATCTTTAAAGATTGCCTGGTACATACGGTCATGGTAATCCAAAATGTTAACTCCATGATCAAGTGCATAAAAATATCCCTGTATGCACAAATCACTATGAGGGCCATATCGGTCTGGTCTGGGGTGGGATTCACAGGGATGCCAGACTATAGGCAGGTCCGGATATTCTGGCATAAGTTCCTTTAAATAGTTATGTGCTCTCAGGCAAAACGGGCAGATATAATCAAAAAAGACATGTAATTCATTTTTCATCGTTAGTCACCTCACTAATTTCTAATAATCCTGTAAATGAAACCGATAGATACATTTTTCTGTTTCACCAACTTTTCTCATATCATTATCATCCGGTATCTGTACAATTTTTTCTAATGTTCCGCCTGCATACTCACAGGTCTTCCTTGAAGCATGGTTATCGGGATTGCAGGTGATAATAAGGTAATCCATCTTATGTTTTTTAGCCAACTGAAAAAGTAAAAGACAGGCTTTCCCGGCATAATGAGATCCACGATATTTTTTATCTATGTGGTATCCAATATTGCCGCCATAGTACACATTTTTGTTATGTCCGATTCTTAAATCACAACCGCCAACTTCTTCTCCCTGCCTATCATATATCGCAAAATGATATGTCGGAAGCCATTCTTTATGGATATTGCCGACAGTTGTTTTTATTAACTTGAGAGATATTTCGTCACTTTTTAAAAAGCCTGTATTCATAAACATAATATGCTTCTCCGAACCTCTATTTTTTCAATTCCCGTAAGTTTTCCATTGTCAAATGTAAATTTCACAATCCATGGCATTAGATGCCGAATCTGCTGAAATTCTGCAAATCCAAAGGTTGGATCGTAGTAATGGATAACTCAGCGGCCGCTCCGCATCAGAATGATTTGTATAATCTGGTTCAGCATGCCGAATAAAATATACCGTTGTCATATGACTGTCTCCTGATTCCCTACCTATTCATTTCAGCAATAAAGCTGTTCTCTCGTGCCGTAACCTGCACCCAGGCAGGCCGAAACCCACTTTTTATCGCATTCCGCGCAGACTTCACATTTGACCATGCACAGCAATAAAATGGGACTATCCCTCTTTCCAATATTTCTATCGCAAGCCTGCTTGTGAGACTGGAAGCAATTCCCTGCCTTCTATATTCTGGCAGCACATCAATACCGATCTGCCACATGGTATCACAATCAGCAGACCCTCCCGCAAGTCCAATCAGTTTCCCATTGTCAAATGCGCCTACTGCCAGGTAGTCTGACTCTTTTCTTTTTTCACATAGAGCATTGCTCCATTCCGGCAGATAATATTCTGCAAAATACTCCGGCGCCATGACTCTTATTTCATATTGGCAGGAGAGCGGTTTTAATGCTTCCATATCTGGTAAAAAATACTCTGCCATAAAACAGACATTCAGATTAAACGGCTTTAGTTTTTCTATCAATTTATGTAGATTTGGTGTCTCAAAACAATGGGCAACCGGATATTTTGCTATATAACCCTCTACTGTCTTTTTTAATTCTCCCGAAACAGATGCAACAATGTTATTGCCATAGGATGTTAAATCACAGAAGAAGGGGAGATTTAAATATATTCTGGCTTTGGGATTTTTTACAGAGAGTACAACCTTATTCTCATTCCTGCTAAAATCCTCCATACAGCAATTACTGTCAATTGCAGATTGCCGCATTGCAATCTCAAGGATTTCTTTATTGTTCATAATACCCCCTCATTCTTTACTTACCAGCCATTCTTTCGCCTTTTCCAGATCATCCATGCAGATCATTAAGAAATTGGTATCTGCGCTTTTCTTTTTCATATATCGTTTCATTTTTGAATTTAATCCCACAAAGACAACTTTACGAAGCTGCTTATTTAATTTAAAAATCTCATTCAGAATCTGATCCAATATATCACAGTCAACATTGGAATCATTCAGAATAACGGCTACAAATGAACTGGAAGATGGCTTTTGAATTTGTAATAAATCCTGCATAAATTTCTGTTTTAACAGCTCCATCTGATCATAAAGAGAATCCAGATGCTCACACCAGATCTCTCCTCCATGAAAGAACAGGGAGAATGATTTTTTCTTCAATCCAAGTTCATATTTTTCTATGTTTTCTTCCCCCATCAAATTTTACGTTCCATACAAATGGAATCCTCCAGCCCTGCATACTGACCATAATTAGGAATAATCTGATAACCTGCTTTTTTGTACATTGTATGAGCTGCATCTAACAGCCGCCCGGTTTCCAGAATACACCAGCCATAACCTTTCATCTTTGCTTTTGCTTCTAATCTCCGTATTAATTCCCCACCTAATCCTATATGACGATGTGACGGATCCACATAGACCCGTTTCAGCTCCGCATGAGTTTCGTCAAACATTTTAAATGCTCCGCACGCCACCGGTTCTCCATTGTGATATGCAACAATCACGTCATGAATACTGTCTCTCTGATTGTACTGGTCATACTTACTTCTTTGATAATGACTTCCCACAATCTCATCCAGTGTGCGGTCCAGCCTTCCGCAAAGCATTGCAAAATCCGGATCATCTCCATCCATGTCCCGAAACTCCAGTACAGACAGACTGCCCAGCTTCTCTTTTGCTTTTTTACTGAATTTATTTATCACAGATTCATAAGCCTCATCAATCATCTGAAACAGCAGCTCCTGATCTGAAAACGAATCCAGATTAACCGTATTCCAATGCGGCTGCTGAACGGGAGGACAATGGTAACCCCTTACTATGATTCCCGGATAAATCTGACGATAAAGGTATGATTTTTCCGGATCACATTTTAAGGTCATTTTATAGAAATTTTCCTGAGGATTGAACTGGGCAAATATTTTCCCCATCACTTTGTAACAGATTGGATACTCCCCAAATGGTCTTGCTTCATAGGCACCGGAATGCCCGAGGCAGTAAGCTTTTATGGCGTCGATTATTTTTATATGATTTTCCATAGTACCTCCCGTTTTCAATCTTTGACAATATAATAACATATTTTTCAAAAAAATATAATTTATTTGTTTAGTAGTTTTTTAATTCAACCCCATATAAATGAAAAGGCCTTGTTCATAATATTTTGAACAAAGCCTTCTTTAACCTTTTTGAAATAATTGTATTATCTATTTTTGTTCTGCACGTCCAGAGGCAATCATTGCATAGGCACAGGGAATGACAATCATAGTTAAAACTGTGGACAGGATCATTCCGAATATTACAGCTGTGGCCATAGGTGCCCACAGGGGTCCTCCTGAAGTCATAAGCGGGAGAAGGGAGAAAACAGTTGTTACCATTCCAATCATGATTGGGCGCATTCGCGTTTCACATGCTTTAACAATGGCTTCCTTAACGCTACCCGACTGGGGAATCAGCACCTTGATATAATCCAGAAGTACAATACCGTTATTAACAACAACTCCCATGAGGCTGATTGCACCTAACAGCGCCATGAATCCAATGGGATATCCCATCCACTTTAAGCCCCAGATAATGCCGATAAATGACAGCGGAATCGTCCCCATTATGATCAGCGGCTCTACAAGATCTCCAAACTGGAATACCAGTATGATATAAATCAGGAAAACTGCGATAATCGTTGGCAAAGTCATGGAAGAAAATGCATCCGTGCTGTTTTCACTTTCGCCGCCGTATTCCAAAGTGTAACCGTCCGGAAGTTTGAGATCTTTCATACTTTTTTCCACATTTTCCATCACTGCTGCCGTATTGTATCCATCTTCCACATAACTGCCAATGGTAATGGTCCGCTGGCTGTTTCGGCGGATAATCTGGTTTAATGATGACTGGGTCTGTATTTCAGCGATCTGCGTCAGCGGAACATTCTTTCCTGTCACCTGCGAAGTCAGGAATATGGTATTGAGTATTTCCCTGCTGGTTTTATCTTTATCGGATATTTTTGCAATAACCGGCAGGGAATCTTTCTCCAGATCCTTCTGCTTCATCTTTAATATTTCTAATCCGT
The DNA here is from genome assembly GCA_023386315.1 of Bacillota bacterium. Classification (GTDB taxonomy): domain Bacteria; phylum Bacillota; class Clostridia; order Lachnospirales; family Lachnospiraceae; genus Lacrimispora. Next base: position 174,122 of record JAEWJZ010000008.1, read on the forward strand.
TTACCGCCATTCGCACTGTACTGGCAACATCGTAGTTGGTGATTCCTACAAGGTTCGCCTTTTCCTCATTTACATTTACGTTTAAGCGGTAGCTGTTATCTCCATAGTTGTCCTCCACATTTCGGGTACCCGGCACAGTACGGCAGCGTTCCTCTATCTCAGCGGCTGCGCTCCGAAGTTTTTCAATATCATCACCGGATACTCGTACCTGAATGGGGTACGTCAGGGGTAAACTGATTTCTAAATATTTAAGGGTAGTGCTGATCCCCGGAACCGCTTCAAGAATTCTCTTTTCTACAGCAGCTGCCTCTGCACGGGTTCCATTAATCAGAAACTGGGCTTTGTTCGTAGCCTGCTGTTCCGGTTCAAAGGTAACATAGTATTTCATAAAACCATCACCAGCTGTGCTTGCAAAGGAGTGTACGGATTTTTCATTCTCCAGCACAGCGGCTACCTTCTGGCTTTGAGCCAGAGTTTTTTCTAAAGTACTTCCGTCCTGGGTTGTTACGTTGAGTACATACTGATCACGTTCTACCGGAGGAAAAAGCTGCACGGCAAGAGTCGGTACTACAAGAGAAGAAGCTGCAAGCAAACCGGCAAAAAATAACAGAACCGTACGTGGTTTCTTTAATGAAAAACTCAATAAGCGTCCATATAATTCATTCCCTTTTTCCAGAATTTGCTTTAAATGCAGTTTTTCTGCTATTTTTTGTATCCATACTGTAAATCTGGATGGCTCTGCTTTGACAGGCTTATCTTTGGCCGGCTGACGGTTAAGCAGATGTGCCAGCGCCGGAACAATTGTCAGAGAAGTCAGATAAGAACCTGCCAGCGCCACACTTACCAGAATTGGCAGCGTTTTTACAAATTTTCCCGCATCTCCGTTCATCATTGCCAAAGGAAGAAAGGAGGCAACCGTAGTCAGTGATGAAGTCAGAATGGGAATTCCAACCTCCTTTACACCATTGATACAGGCATTCGTGAGCGTTTCACCCCTGGCCAGATAAACCTGTATGTTATCATTTGCAACAATTCCGTTTGCAACCATTAAGCTTAACGATATCATCAGTGATGCAACCGCTACCTGGTGAAGAGGAATTCTTGTCAGATACATGTAACCAAATACAAGAATACAGATAACCGGAATGGGAATAGATACAACAGCAGCTGACCGCAGTCCCATGGATATAAGAACAACGATAAATACCAGCAGAACCCCTTCAATCAGGTTATCTGCAAACATATCTATGGAATCCTTTACAAAACTGGCCTGATTATTTAATTCTGTCAGTTTCATTCCCGCATACAGCTTTGACGTTTTAAACTCATCAATCTTGTTCTGAAGGCGCTTTTCCACATTTAATATATTAATTCCATCCGCATATTTGACACCGATCAGCACTCCCTGGCTTCCATTGACAAATACCAGCTTTTCCGGCTTTACCGGTGTCTGAAGAACTTCAGCCACATTTTTTAAATAAACAGGAGTTCCGGAATCAGTGGAAACAGAAACAATTGTATTCTTTATTTCCTCCATAGACTGATATTCCCCGGAAACCTGCACCGGTATCTTAGTGCCTGTAAGTTCCAGGTTACCGCCGGGGATGTTTATGTTACGGGCTCCAAGCTGAGTGGCGACTGTTGCAGGAGAAATACCGTACTGCTGAAGCTTTGACATGTTTAAGTCAATTTCCACCTGCTGCTTTTCGTCACCCATGATATCCACAGCTTTCACATCTGTATCTTTGGAAAGCATATTTTTTATCTGCCTGGCAACATCTGCCATCTCCTGATTGGTGTTGTCTTCCCCTGAAAGGCCTAAAATGAGTCCGTAGGAACTTGAAAAGTCCGTTTTTATTACAGGTGCCTGTGCATCAGCGGGAAGCTCAGGCTTTATTTCATCAATCTTTTCCCGCAGCTTGTCCCACTTTTTATTAATTTCATTATCACTCATATCTTTCAGTGTGATCTGAATTACTCCGGCTGAATCCACGGAATAGCTTTCCAGCTTCTTGATTCCCGAAATGGTATCAATTTTATCTTCAATCGGCTTGACGATCAGCTTTTCTATATCCTCCGGACTCGCACCTGGATAAATACAGGTAACGGAAGCGACCGGGCTGGTGACCTCGGGATTTTCCTGCCTCTCCATTACGACATAAGCATAAATACCAAGTATCATAAATAGTCCGGTCAGCAGAGCAAGAATGCTTTTATGCTTAACACTCCATGCAATCATGGCTTAACCTCCTCTGCAAGCTGAACAGCATCGCCGTCATATAATAAAAACTGACCTTCTGTTACGATTTGTTCTCCAAACTCCAGTCCGGAAAGAATTTCAATGGAATTGCCCCTGATCTCCCCGGTCGTCACGACTTTTCTGGTCACAGTGCCGCTGGCAGCATCATACACAAATACAACTGATCCATTCGCACGCTGCAGTACGCTGTCCAACGGAATTAAAACAGATTTTTGTGAACCAGTATGGAGGATGACATTGGCAATCATTCCGGGTTTTAACACGCCGGCAGTATTTTTTACACGGATTTTCACAGTAAAGGTCCGTGTATTGCTGTCCGCTAACGCACCAATTCCTGAAACACTTCCCTCAAACCCAGTTTCTATACCATATACTGAAACTTCCGCCTTCTGTCCCTGCTTAATCTCATTAATCTGTTCATCGGGAATACCAACTTCTATGTAAACCTCATCAGTTCGTCCGATCACTACAACCGGATATCCGGCTGCTGCCGTTTCACCTCCATTCATAAGCTTTTTTAATATCACTCCCTTCATGGGGCTGTTCAGCGCAGTATCCGCCAGATCCCTGACTGCTTTATCCGCTGCAGCCGCAGCCTGGTCTTTCTGAGCCCCTGCTGCCTCAAGCTGCGCGATAGCCATGTTTTTCCCTTCCAGTGCCTGGTGATATGTCTCAGAATCAGCCGCCAGCTTTGCTGAAATCTCATCAAGATCACTTTGGGATACTGCCTGAGCCTCATAAAGGGCTTTTACTCTGTTATAAGTTTTCTGAGTCAGCACCAGCTGTGCCTTTGCCTGTGCGATTTTGGAGGGAGCATCTGTATCCGCCTGCATCTTTGCTGTCGCATACTGAGCTTCGGCAGCCCGAAACTGCGCCTGGGCAGACCGGACCTGCAGAGAATAATCTTCCATGGAAAGCTCCGCCACCTTCTGTCCCATTTCTACCGGATCACCTTCCCGCACATATACTTCCTTCAGCTTTCCGTCCAGCTTAAACGACAGATTCGCGGTTTCAACCGGAGTTACATTACCGCTTAAATTAAGTGTGTCCGTATAAGCCGCTTCACTTACGGTTGCAACAGAAATACTTCTCATTTCCTTTTTTTCCTGTCCTTTATCACCGCTGCATCCCGCCAGCAGCAATGCACACAAAACAGGTGCCGCCCATATGGGTATTCTCTTTCTCTCTATCATTGCCTTTCTCCTTTATCATCACCGCTGTATCTTTTCGGTATTTTTTGTTTACACCTGTCGATTTGCATGATATTATTTTTTCAGAGAAAAAGCAAGAAACAGACTTTGTAAAGTGTAGCCTAAACTACATTTTATCAATAAGTGTAGATTGGAGAACTGTATATGGAAGATAAGGCAACTGACCTGCGTATGCTGAGAACCTACCGATTTCTTAGTGACGCCCTTTTTGAGCTGGTTCTCAAAAAGCCGTTTGAAGAAATTACCGTGACCGATATCTGCAAAAAAGCCATGGTACACCGCACCACATTCTATAAGCATTTTGAGGATAAATACCAGCTGTTGGAGACTATGTTTTCGGACGAGCAGCGTAAATTTATAGAATTACATATTGAAGAGGGCGAATCAGAACAGGAATATTATCGCCGTATCATCCGCCAGATGTTTGAATATGCCAGAAATTATAAAGATTTTTTCGTTCAGAGTGCCTCCCATATTAAAAATGACTTTATGGCAGATCTTTTAAGAAACACTGTCAGTACCTATCTTGACCGTAGTTTCCGTATGGACGAAACACGTTTAGGTGTTCATAGTCCGGTTCCAATCGCCATCATGTCGGAATATTATACCGGGGCTGCAATTGCTCTGATTATGTGGTGGCTGCAAAACGGCATGCGGGTCTCCATAGATCAGATGGTAGATTATATGAGTTCGTTGATTGCATGGTAAGTCAGATACTGCATATGCCCGGCAAAGGGTAAAATACAAAGAAGCATCCACATCTTGTTTCACGGGGATACTTCTTTGAAAAATGTGCATTTTCAGCTATTTTTTCCATATCAAACTGATATAATCTTCGTAAACCACGACTGTTTCCAGATAAGAAAATGCCACCGCCCGTTTATCTTCTTTATTTAACTGGGAAAAAATAATTTTTTGCAGAAATTCAGATTTCCTGACCATTTTTCCTTTCTCCTCTAATAATTTTTCTTTCGTCTGCGTCAGTTCTTCCAACTCTTTATTAATATAATCGATAGTTAGTGAACTGACCGTTTTCGTCTTAAGAACCTGCATTAAATTAGTAATAGCTTCATCAATCCGGATCAGTTCCAGCTCCAGATCATTGGTCTCATTCACATTTTCAATCGGAGTTGGTTTGCAGCTGTCAAGAAGCTTTTCCAATTCTATCTCTACAGAACCCTCAATCTGTTCAATCCTCATCTGCGGTTTTAAATTACAATCCAGAAAATCCTTTCCGCGGCATCTTAAAGTCCGGACTATTTCTCCATCTGATTTGCGCTTGTATTTCCGAACCATAACTGCCCTCCCACAGTCACCGCATTTGATCAGTCCCGTCAGCCAGCTGTTGCGCGGACCATCATTTGAGGCCACTTTCTCGTTTGTATCCAGTTTTTTCTGACAACGGAGCCACAACTTAGAATCAATATATCCAGGCCAGTTACCAATGGCAAAGGTAGCCTCCTTTGAATCCAGTGCTCCTTTTGTCACTGCTCCCTTTTTCCCCACCAGCATACCGCCATGCTTCCCGTTAAAATCTTTCAGTGGATTTATAATATTTACTCCAAGTTTTTTAAAGTACGAATAGACAGCATGATCACATTTTACGCTGGCAGGATTTCTAAGCACCCGCCCAATGGAACAGGGGGACCATTTTTCACTGTTTGGTCCCGGACAATGTCTTGCTGTCATCATTCGCCCGATATCTCCCAGACTGGTAGTTGGATAAGCATAAATCTTCATAATCTCTTCCAGATTCTTTATGTTATCTTCCAGTTTCAGCGAAGAAACTTTTTGTTCTCCATGTGTGATTGCTGTATTGCTGTAACCATAGGGAGCGGGACCGCCCGGCCAGCGCCCCAGTTCAATCCTGTCATAATAATTGTCATAAACTCTTTTCGAAATCTGTTCCCGCTCCATCTGAGCAAACACGGCCATAATAAATATCATTGCTTTTCCTATGGGTGTTGAGGTATCAAAATTTTCCGTAACGGAAATAAACTCTACCTTATATTTGCTCATATATTCCCAGGTGTTTGTAAAATCCAGAAGCGAGCGGGTAAAACGGTCAAGCTTGTAAACAAGTATTCTGTTAATCGTACCTTTTTTTATATCATTTAACAATTTTAAAAACTCCGGTCTGTGTACCACATCTTTTCCCGAAATACCCCTGTCTATGTATAATCTCGGCTCACCAACTGCAATACTCCTGGCGAAACTCAGCTGCGTCTCAATGGAGAGACTGTCTTTTTTATCAATTGACTGTCTTGCATAAATCGCATCCATATGGCTTAATTAATTTCCCTTCTTTTCATCAACCGTCTGTTCTTTTTCCATGAGAAAACAATTCTTTTCAGATTGTGATTTATGATAAAAAATTAATTGAAGCTCTTCATATATTTTCTGCACTGATTTCTCCCTGTCACGATTACTTTTGTAGATGGGATAAATATTTTCAACTCTCATGCAGTACGATTTCACCTCGTTCATGCAATTACTTGTTTCAATATATGTCAGCCGACGATAATTAATCCACAGGGACAGGCTTCTTTTTCAACGGGAATTTAAGTCAGATTGTGGGGTGGTTTTTGATCTTTTTTTCTTTCTGCAGAGAATCAGTATCACTATGAACAATATCAGAAATCCAGTCAGTACAATAGTTTTTGTAAGAATGGATCTTAATATCTCCGGAAACCCCTCCCCGGTCTGACGTTCATAAACAGCTGTTACAATTTTCTTATAAATCAAATGATCTGTCTGGTTTTCCGCCCCCTCTTCCACATAAGATCCCCGATATACCTTAGCCTGTACAGCTGGAAATGTGACCTCCCCTCCATATATACCCCTTATGTTTTTTACCAGCTTCCTCCCACGCGCCTGTGCGGTACGGACCAGATCTCCATTTCGTTCCTCCGGTTCTCCAGTCCATGCGATACTTGTTATTTCATAATAATCCGTAGGTAGATTCAGATACTTCAAAAATGCTTCTGCATAATCTATAAGAGGCACTCCATTCGGTATTTCCGTATCTCCCAGTAAATACGATTTTTCGTGATAGCCTGATACCGTTATGGGAAAGGTAAAATCGTAATTCCAGTAATTACTTTCTTCTGCGTAGGAAACTGCAGGCAATTCAACTATTTGTTCCTGATTTAAGTCTTCATCTCTCACCCGTACCTGTGCCTGCTCAGGCATTTGGTCAATATACTCCACCCCCTTATATAAAATAGACGATTCTGTATACTTCGTTTTTTCTTCTGTAGAAATATCTAGAATTTCACCGGCAGTTAAATGATACTTCTTCCCCCTTTCCTCCAATGTTTCCTGGGGGATATACCCTTCCGGGCTTCCCACAAAAGGGGGGGAATCAATTGTTAAAACACTGTCAGGATAAATTGTCTCCTCATAGTCTGTCTTCAGGGACATTAACTGATATTTTATTCCATTTTTTTCGATAATCCTCTCAAAATGGCTGCTTCCCTCATCCTCCTTATTTAATGTCCGGAATTCTTTCTTTATTTCAACTGTTTTTTCTGTACCGTAAGAAACGCTAAAGAATCCCCCTGTAAAAACAAGAGCGGTCAGAAAAGCAGTGTTAAATTTAATTAAACGGTAAATCCGGATCATCAAGACCATCAGGGATATTCATAAACCCATCTCCTATTGCGCTGGTAGGTTCCTGTCTAGAAACCGCCTGATTTCCTCCAGCAGACATGTTCTTACTGTCAGCAAACTCCTGTTCATCAACAATGACCTCAAAAGTATATATCTTAACTCCGTCTTTATTTATGTAGCTGCCTGTTTGAATTCTTCCAGTAACCAATACTCTCATTCCCTGATGAAAGTATTTTTCTGCAAACTCTCCTGTCTTATCAAACGAAACACAATTAATAAAATCAGCGGTTGGCTCATTGCTGTCCTGATTTTTTCGCCCTCTGCGATCAACGGCAAGTGTATATCTGGCAATCGCCATTGTGCGTTCTCCTTGCGAATATCTCACTTCCGGATCTCTGGTTAATCTTCCCATTAAAATTACTCGATTCATATTTTCCTCCATTCTTCCTCTGTCCGGATTGGACAGAGGAGCGATTATTGTTTATTTACTGTATAATTACATTACTTCTGCAATGATTCTTTGACTTTATGACCACCGTCTTTCCCCTTTTTCTGCTTTGACCTTAAAACAACAACACAGAATAGAAGTGTCACACCCAAAACTACAGCTGATGCATATATAAAACCAAGAATTAAATACGGAACCAACATGATGATCAACATTGTTTATCGTCCTTCCCGATAGTTCTGCCAAACAGGCAGCTGCATGCCTGCATCGGCTGCCCATTTTGTTAATTGTTCCTGCTCAAATCATCTCCTTCATTTCGTTGATTGACCGATACCTCCTCTCAAAAATGCAGCAAATTATATTTGATTATTACTCGTACATATACTGCAATACTAGGGAATAAAAGAAATAGAATACATAAAGAAAATGGGAAAGAGTCACCATTTAGAATAAGAGAAATCTCCTGATATTAATAAAGAATATCTCATGTAAAGCCTGAAATTGTGGAAAATAAGCTGAATAAACGATTATTACTACAAGATAATATAAAAAATAAGAAAATGAGTAAAGGGAAAAAATTTAAATAATTTAGAATGTGAAACAGATAATGCATATCATAGAAATGAATTTAGATTTAAGCAATATCATCTTATCAGATAAATTACATTTAGTAAAGACCTATCATCAAAAAACCGCTGTTAGTAAGTAATTATCCCTACTAACAGCGGTTTCTTTGTTTTAGAATCTATTTTTCTGCAACTGCCCTCATGATCAGAGCCCCCACAGCTGCTCCCGGATCCTTTAAAGAGCGGGATGCTTCCCCTCTCGTGGCTGCTCTTCCGTGAACCGCAACCATGGTCGTGGTATTTACAAAACCCGTCCACGCGGCACTGGCCGCCTCCTGTAGGGCCATCTCAAGAGAAATACCAGCATCTAAGCCAGCCGCAAGCGCGTCTATTCCAGGCTGAAAACCATCCAGAAAAGTTTTTTCACCTAATTCAGCCTTACCAAGGCCAGCAACCCCCTCCTTATAAGCTTGAAATAGAGAAACAACATCATTATCAGTGAGTTCCGTTTTTCCCTTTAAGACTTTTCCCGCACGCATAAGACCTGCAGCCATCAATGTCCCCATGGTGGAAGGGACCTTATTACCCATGGCCTTTCCTGCCTTATAAAGCAGTTTTCCCAGATCGGGTTCCATACCATCGGATACCGAATCATAGGCAGACCGGAATCCGTCGGACATGGTTAATCCCAAGTCACTGTCCCCTACTACACTGTCAAGTTCAATGAGATAATCCCGGTTTTCCTCCATTATTTTGCTGATCCTGCCAAGCATGGCAATCAGTTCCTTCTGATTCATCTTATTCTCCATTCCGTTCCTGTTTGAAAAATGGTGTATCTGCCGGGGCATCCAGATAAACTTTAAGTTCCTCATCCAGCTTTAATAGGGAAATAGACAGACCTGCCATTTCGATAGAGGTGACATATTCCCCCACATAACAGCGATGTACCCGGATATTCTTTTCTTTTAATATCTGATGAACCTTTCTTGCAACAATATACTGCTCATCAAGAGGTGTTGCTCCCAGCCCATTAACAAGAACCGCCGTCTCATCCCCTGGTTTATAGGAAATATCTTTCAGAATTTTATCAACCATTTCTTCTGCAATCTGATCCGCTGATTCCATCTTTCCCCGTCGGATTCCCGGTTCCCCATGAATTCCCATGCCGACTTCCATCTCGTCCTCAGCAATCTCAAATCCTGGATGACCGACTCTTGGTACCGTACAGGGTGTCAGTGCCACTCCCATAGTCCTTACATTTGAGGCTGTCTTTTCTGCAATCCGCTTTACCTCCGAAAGATCTTTTCCTGTGACCGCCGCTGCTCCTGCGCATTTATATACGAAAAAAATACCGGCAACTCCTCTTCTGGTATTCTTCCCTCCATCTTTCGCCGGAGGAGAGGCAACATCTTCGCCTGCTACCACCTGCTCCACCCGGATTCCTTCTTCCATGTCCGCCATCTCAGCAGCCATATCAAAATTGAAAATATCCCCGTTATAATTCCCATAAATGTAAAGAACTCCTGCCCCTGAATCAATACGCTTTGTCACTTCCAGCATCTGATCGGCGCTTGGCGACTGAAACACATCACCTACGCAGCAGCCATCTAACATTCCCTTGCCTACGTAGCCTAAAAACAGCGGAAGATGACCGGATCCTCCTCCAGTGGCAATTCCAACTTTCCCTGCCGCCTTTTTGGTCGTTACCAGACAGCGCAGATCATTTCCTGTAAAGGTAAGTTGATCTGGATGTGTCAGGTAGATTCCTTCCAGCATTTCATTTACATAATTTTCCGGATCATTCATTAACTTTTTCATTCTACCACCCTCTCCTATTTTGATGAAATCCCATAATAAGCTTTTTGATATACCCCAATGATCTCTTCTTTTTCAGGTTTAAACGGATTGTCTTCCATACAGGCATCAACCATCGCACTTTCCGCCAGATCCCCAAAAGCACGGTAATCCACAGGAAGCTCACTTAAACATTCTGCCAGTCCGATTCTTTTTGACAGTTTTCTGATCCGGAAAACCGCCTCCCTTACTGCCTGTTCCCCTGACATAGCCTCGGCTCCCTCTATGCCCAGGCCTTTTGCCACTTTTATATAACGCTCTGCAATGTTTTTTTTACTTCCATTGAATTCCATTACATAAGGCAATAAAATTGCATTGCAGACACCATGAGGAAGATTGAAACGTCCCCCAAGGGAATGCGCCATGGCATGAACCATCCCAAGACCAGCATTGGAAAAAGCCATTCCCGCGCTGTATTCTGCATAAGCCATCATTTCTCTGGCAGTCTCATTTCCTCCGTCCTCCACCGCTTCCGAAAGATATCGGCTGATCACCCCGATTGCCCAAAGGGCATCTTTATCGGTAAACGGAGTGCACCGCTTTGAAACTGCTGCCTCAATAGCATGAGTCATAGCATCCATTCCAGTTGATGCAGTCAGATTTTTGGGCATACTCATCATAAAATCAATATCATTGACAGCAATGCTCACCATACAATTGGTATCCACCATACACATCTTTGTATGCTTGTCCGGATTGGTCACAATATAAAATGATGTGACCTCTGAACCGGTTCCCGCAGTTGTATTTACTGCCACAACGGGTATTCCAGGTCTGTCAGACTGATTAATTCCCTCATAATCTTCAATCCGGCCTCCGTTTTCCAGTACAATGCTGACTGCCTTTGCCGTGTCAATCGCAGATCCGCCGCCAACTGCAGTCAGAAAATCAACGTTTAAAGCTTTCGCCGCTTCCAGGCATTCATTAATCACTGCCACTGCAGGATTCGGCTGTACCAGATAGTAGACAGCATATTCAATTCCCGCTTCCAGCAAAAACAAACCCACTTTATCCGCTGCTCCGCTCTTATACAGAAACTGGTCCGTAACAATGAGCCCCCGTTTCAACCCTCTCTTTTTAAGTTCCGCAGGCAGCATACCAATGGATCCCCTTCCAAAAAAACTGGCAGCCACTGCATTCACTCTTAAAAGCCCCATAGTAAATTCTCCCTAAAATTCTATATTTCTGAAATCACCCGGATCGATCCGTTTTAACACAGAAAGCTCAGTCTTTGTGGGAGACGGGGTGATTGCAATTCGTGAATATTTAACAGGAAATCCGGTGTTATCCTGAACTTCCTTAAGAGTTGATGTTTCATGTATGGTATCCAGAACCAGTTCTCCATTTTCCATTTTAAAAATGCAAAGAGGAGTTACAATCCTGTCTACATTCCCTTTTGTTGTAATGAAATCCACCTGGTTTACAAACGTCCGTTTATCATGCTTCGTTCTCCAGATAACAGCCCTCTTTGCAGTGGGTATCAAAACTGCACTTCCTGCACCGCCTGGAAGCCTTACTTTTGGTTTTTGGTAACTACCAATTACCGACGCATTCACATTACCCCTGTTATCAAACTGGACACCACTTAAAAATGCCATATCAAGCCCCCCTCTCATGGATAAATCAAATACCTCCATAAGGGGAAAACAGGATCTTGCACCTTCTAACAGCTCGCTGCCTGCACTGGTATACTTTTTAAGCTTTCTGGGGGACGGATCAACTCCACCAGGTATATTCAAATGCACGGTATGGGGAGCATGGAGTTCCTTTGCAAGAAGCACAGCAATCATTGGCATGTGGGAAGATACTCCGTGAAACACTTTATCTCCATCCTGAATCATACGGGCCATTGCACACACCATAATGTCACAGATCCGGTTATCTTTTTCCATCATTTTTGCCTCCCAAGCCTCTGCGGTCCGCCTTTTCATATGCCGAAAGATAAACAGCCAGACCATCCTGGTCTTTAATCTCTTTAAATGTAAGAATTCCTTTTGAATCAACATCATAGTTTCCCGCACAAGAACAGGGCGCAGCACCTTTTGCGGCATGCACAACTCCATGAACCAGAAAATCTGGTATGTCCGCTTTTTTAGTTCCGCTGGCAAACAAAGAACCGGGGACGATATGTTCTGCTGTAAGAATCACCCTCTTTGCCGCTCTGGAAAGCAGTACATCCTCAAACAGAGGGCCTGTTATTCTGGCATTGCCGTCTTCATCTGCCTCCTGAACATGAATTACTGCCACATCCGGACGAATCGCTTTTACTACCGTAACCATTTCATTTGTAAATGGATCCGCTATTCTGGTAAAATAATCATTTTCTTCAATTAAATCACTGACTGTCAGGCCTTTTACCGGCATAAATCCGATTCCATAGCTGGCCGCCCGAAGTGCGGAAATAACAGTATAGCAGGCATGCTCATTTCCTTTTACCCGGCCGCTCTCCACTGCCTTTCTGTAATGCATTGCCAGAGAAAACTCACTTTCATAGCTGATAAACCCGGCATCTACACTGGTTACGCATCCTCCAAGGCACAGCATATCCACATCCATTGCGCCCGCAGTTTTAACCAGCTTCAGATTACGCTTACTCTGACGTACCAGTTCCCTTACAAAAGCCATAGGCGCGCGGTGAAGTACATTCCCGCCGATCCCAAGAACTGCTCCATTACTGACCAGGGCTGCCGCTTCCTGCATCGATATAATTTTACTCATGAACTGCCCCTTTCTCGCCTGCTGTCCCTATTTTGCTGCATTACAGGCAATCTGTATGGCATCCCAGACTCCCGCAAACGGAGGTGCATAAATAAGGTCCGTCATTCCCAGTTCTTTCGTTGTCATCCTGCAGTGAATGGCGACGGCAAATACATCCGCCCGAAGAACTGCCCCTTTTTCCCCGCAGGTCTGGGCGCCAAGAATACGTTTGGTTTCCTTTTCATAGATCAGCTTAATTGTAATCGGGGTAGGTCCTGGATAATAAGCCGGATGATCATTCACCGTGACAAGCAAAGTGCTGTAATTAATAGAAAGACGTTTTGCATCCCCTTCACTCATGCCGGTCCGCCCCAGCTCCAGCCCGCAGACTTTAACAGCTGCAGACCCCAGTGCTCCCTGAAACACTTCACTGCCTCCTGCCAGATTCGTACCGGCAATCCGCCCGCATTTATTGGCTACCGTTCCAAGAGCCAGATAAGTGTTTTCATTTAATATTTCATGATAGACAAGAATACAGTCACCTGCAGCATAAATATCCGGTATGGAAGTTCTCATTTCCCTGTCCACTATGATTGCTCCGTTTTTTCCTCTCTCTATGCCGGTATTTTTCAGAAATTCCGTACAGGGTCTTACCCCTGCTGCGACAATAACTAAATCTGCATCATAACTTTCTTTGTTTGTAATTACGCGATTGACATAAAGTCCGTCGCCTTCAAACGCCTCCACTTTTTCACCAGTATGAAGCTTTATCCCCTGCTTTAACAGCTCTTCCTGAGCAAGCGCCGTCATTTCTTCATCAAAGGATACAAGAATTCTGGGAGCCGTTTCTATCATACGAACATTTTTCCCTATATGTAAAAAAGCCTCGGCGCATTCTACGCCAATGTAGCCTCCGCCTACGATGACTACATTCCGGATCTTTTCCATTTTTGCGTATTCTTTTAAAAAGATTCCGTCTTCCATATTCTTTAAAGCATGGACTCCCATGAGCTCTCTGCCCGGAAACGGAGGAATCACTGCCTCTGCTCCCACTGCGATCATCAGCTTATCATAAGTATCCTCGAACTCTCTGCCAGATACAAGATCCCTCACGACAATCTGCTTTTTTCCAGCATCAACTGATATCACCTCATGCTTTAGAAATGTTTCTACTCCCATCTTTTCAAATGCATCACGGCTGCGGGCAATCATTTTTCTGTAATCCTCATTAAAGTCTCCTACATAATAAGGCAGCCCGCACGCACCATAGGAAAGGAATCCGCCCTTTTCGTAAACGGTAACCTGAATTTCAGAATTCAGCCTGCGTATCTTGGATGCGGCACTCATACCTGCCGCAACTCCTCCGATTATAATAATCTTCATAAATTTTCCTCCATCAGGTTTTATCAGCTATTTCACGCTCTGCAGATTCCATCGCATCCCTGGCTGATAATTCTCCTGTGAAAGCCTGATATATTTTTTGGTATAGGATTGCGTTTTTATCCCCTGACCGCTTTATATGAGGAAGGGGCTTTGCAGACTCAATCATCATTTTCTGTACCGGAAACCATGGATAGTTACCGGCTCCTTTCCGATAGCTCGACTCTCTCACAGGCGCCCCGCTTACCATTCCCGTTTTACAGTCAACCTCAGAAGAACGCAGATATCTTAAAAAGCCGTTGGCAGCTTCCCGTTTCCTGCTTCCTGAGCAGACGGCAAAGGACCACGTCACATTCCATGCAGTTGAAAATGTACTGAAACCTAAATCCTCCGGCTCCAGACAGCCATTCTCCCATACAGATCCAAGCTGTCCGCTCCATGTTACTGCCATAACAGCCTTTTTCTTTCGGATAGCCTCTGCAATCTCCTCATTTGCGAAGAGTTCCGTGCCTTCCAAAGCAAATGACTTTAGTTCACAATAAGACTGAAGCCCTCTTATGGTCTCCACATTACCGCAGACTGGATTTCCCGCCAAATCATAGGCATCTCCTCCATACATACGGAGAAAAGGAAGTGCATCGGTAAATATCTCTGACGAATCAGCCTTCATTGCCACGGCCTTTCTTCCATATAATGCCGCAAGAGCCTTTGCTGTATCCAGGTATTCCTGAGGCGTGATAACAGGCCCGAGCTCCTTTCCAAGCGCCTTATAAAGCAGACTCTTACGGTATACAATCATATGACCGTCACAGAAAGAAGGAGATAAGTATGCCTTATTCTGATAGCTCATTTCCCTGGCAATGGCAGGAAGGATATCATCCTCTTCAAACTCAATTTCTGCCAGATAACCCTTTTGTACAAAATCAGACAGCCACAGATGACCTGCTGCCATAATAATGTCATAATCATCGCTTCCGGTAAGTGATTCCATCATTCTGGCATAATACTCCGACCACGGTACAATTTGAAATTCCACACTTCCCTTATATCCGTCCAGAATCCCCAATTCTCTGTCAAGATAACCGTTTACTGCCGGATCTGCTACTGCAAGAACCTTTAATATTCCCTGCTCCATATCAATCCCCTCCCTCTGTTTATTTCCCCAATTGAGGAGGTGCATCTACAATACCCACGACAAAAGCATCAACCGGTGCCGAGCGGTCAAGGGCAAACTGGGTAGTATCATCAGTCGTTACCAGCACCAGTTCCCCAATTCCGGCTCCCATGGTATCAGCTGCCACGAATATATTCTTTTTTTCTCCGTAATACGGTTCCACCAAAAGGAGCTTAAACCCCACCAGATTTCTGCACTTTCTTGTGGAAACCACAGTCCCCCTAATCGTTCCTAATATCATCTGGCATCATCCTTTCTAATGGTGATCCACTGCCCCTGTTTCAGCAAAAATGCATTGGCATCATCTGTATCTACATGAAAATCCAGACGGCTCTCCCTGGTAATCCGGATAAGAACCCAGCCAAGAACGCCTCCTTTTTCCCCCGGAACCACCACATTCACCCGTTCCCCATCTGATACGCCAAACCATTCTGCCTCTTCTGGCGTCATATGAATGTGACGGTCGGCAATAATAACACCCTCTTTCAGAGAGACTTCGCCGGCAGGTCCTTTAAGCAGGATTCCCGGAGTATCTTTTAAATCTCCGGAAGTCCTGACAGGGGGCTGAATACCCAGAATTCTGCAGTCACTAAAAGCCATCTCCACCTGACTTTGTTTCCTCTCCGGACCCAGAATCCGGACTTTTTCTATCGATTCTTTCGGACCGCAGACTTCAACCTGTTCTTTGCACGCAAACTGACCAGGCTGGCTTAATGATTTTTGGGATGTAAGCTGATATCCTGCTCCAAACAGTGTTTCCACGTGTTCTCTTGATAAATGTACATGTCTTGCCGAAATGCCAACCGGAACCTGATAGGGATCAGTACTTAGCCGGTTCCAGTGTTCCAGAACCATTCCTGTTATTTTCTGAATCAGTTCTTCCCTGTTTTCCATCAGACACTTATCCCTTATTTAATCAGCGGAATAATTCCTGCTATGGAATTATGAGGTCTTGGAATTACGTGGACAGCCACCAGTTCCCCTACTCTGGAAGCAGCCTCTTCTCCTGCCTCTACCGCTGCTTTTACAGCTCCCACATCTCCCTGTACCATGACGGTTACGAGACCTGAGCCAATCTTTTCTGTACCAACCATTTCAACGTCTGCTGCCTTTAACATGGCATCTGCCGCTTCAATCGATGCAGTCAGACCTCTTGTTTCAACCATCCCCAGTGCCAGCATGCCCTTCTTAACTGATATCTCTGCCATTTCCTTCTCCTCCTGTTTTATCTTCATTCTCATGATCCTTACCTGTCTCGGTTTTCGATTCTTCCTCATGTCTGTCTATCATATTTAACAGCTTCCACACCTCATGATGAGGGTTATTAATGGAGACACATACTTTTATGTTACCCTCGCCCACGATCCGACCGGAATCTCTGGCCGCTTCCATTGCCGCATAAACCGCTGATGTCTCACCTGCCAGCACAGTATGGCACATCCTGCCGCCCAATGTCTTATGACAGCTGACAATCTCCACCTGCGCCGCTTTCAGCGCCTGATCAACCACAAAAACTGTATTGGCGTAATAATTTATTTCCAGTATTCCTATGGCGTTTCCGTTTCTTTTCATGATAACCCACCTTTTCTGCCGGAACTATCATCACTATTTTGCTTTTGGCAGAATCTTGTCTATATCCTGATGTGGTCTGGGAATCACATGGACAGCTACCAGCTCTCCGATTCTGGAAGCCGCCGCTTCCCCCGCTTCGGTAGCCGCCTTAACTGCCCCGACCTCGCCGGTTACAATGACTGTTACCAGTCCTGAACCGATCTTTTCCGTTCCCACCAGTTCCACGTCTGCCGCCTTTAACATTGCATCTGCCGCTTCTATGGAGGCAATTAATCCCCTTGTTTCTACTAAACCGATTGATGTGGATGCCATACCATTCTACCTCCTCTAATCATTTATATTATCTTCCATGAATGTTACCTTTGTTATGCGGGCCAATGCTTTTGTTCCTTCGTACGGCCTTTCGATCATCCGTACCAGGACTTCCCCGGGACTGTTAAGCTCAAGCGCTGCCCGCCTTGCTGCTTCACAGGCTTCCTTTACATCATCCACCCCACCCTCAAATTTCACCTGAGCGGTAAGAGGAACAAACGATGCTGCATCCTTTGGATTAATGGTATCAATGCCGATGATTTTCACATCTGCAGCCTTGCAAGCTTTATCCATGGCATACAAAACCGCTCCATATCCTGCACACTCCAAAAAGCCAATTGCCATATGTACCTCCCTCAGATGATCCTTAAGCCGCCTTCAGCCAGCATACATCTGCGCCTTCTGGTAAAGCTTTTCGCGCAGGTGAGGCCTTCTCCCGTGGGACCTGCGATTGTCATTGTGGTATGTCCTTCTCCGCCGATTCCCACACCTCTTAAAGTAGCTCCGTTCTTTGTAAAAATAGTAGTCTCGATCTCCTTTGCAAATCTGGTCATGTTCTCCACATTCCTGGAAAACATGGATGCAGTATGGCGGTTTCCTGATTCTGCCTTTTTTGCACTTTCCATACATTCCTCAAAGGTTTTCAGGCGGACAATGGGAAGAACAGGCATGAGCTGCTCCACCATGACAAAGGGATGATTTCTGTCTGTTTCACAGATCAGAAGCCGCACCTCTTTATCACTGTGTATGCCTATCGCTTCCAGGAACAAAGCTGCATCCTTTCCTACCCATTTTTTATTTACTTCATAAGTGCCGTTTTTCTCAATCATGACAAGTTTCAAAATCTCCTGAAGCTGATCTTTCTGAAGCAAAAATGCTCCCTCCTGCTGCAGCTGGTATATAAGCTCATCGGCAGCCTGCTCCATTACAAAGACTTCTTTCTCTGCCAGGCATAAAATATTATTATCAAAGGAGGCTCCACGGTAAATCTCCCTGGCTGCCAGCTTTATATCTGCGGTATCATCTACAATAACAGGGGGATTGCCTGCACCCGCGCCAATCGTCTTCTTGCCTGACCGTAACAGCGCATTTACCATACCCATTCCTCCGGTCCCCACCATCAGACGGATTCTCGGATCAGCGGTCATAATGTTAACCGCTTCCATGTCAGGTTCTCTTTGCATAGTAATCAGATTCGCCGGACCGCCGCTTTCCACAATTGCCTGATGAAGCAGCTTCAGGCAGTGGGCACAGCACCGTTTGGCGCCTGGATGAACATTAAACACAACCGAATTGCCTCCGGCAATCATACTGATCGTATTGTTAATAATGGTTTCCGTCGGGTTTGTTGATGGCGTAATAGCTCCAATGACTCCAAACGGGGCATATTCCTCTATCATAAGCCCGCCGTCGCCGGAGATCGCCTCTGTAGTCAGGCATTCCACTCCCGGAGTCCTCTCAATGACTGCCAGATGTTTCTGAAGCTTATCTTCCGCACGGCCCATACCGGTTTCTTCCCGCACCATCGATGCCAGTGACTGGGCATGTTTTCCTGCAGCGGATCGGATCGCCTCAATAACCCTTCTCCTGTCTTCTACCTTATAATGATTGATCCAATCGCGTTGAGCGATGTAAGCTGCCTCAATTGCGTCCTCCACCCGGTCAAATACTCCGTTATCGCTCCGGGAAGGAACATAAGATGGCGCGGGGTTTTTCTTTTCCAGTCCTGCAAGCACTTCCCTTACAATCAGTTCAATCTCCCTTGTCCCAATTTCCATTTTTTCCTCCTAGTTAAACTGCCCCATTACTCTTCTGACAACCTCAGCAATGATTTCCTCCTTTGCCTTGCTCAAATGCTCTGTATCTTTCTTTTCCACCGTTTCCTTTGGCAAAGCAGTAATCCCACAAGAACATCCGCCTTCCTTAGGATAGGAAGACTGCCCGGGTTTAACAAGAGGAGTAACACCTTTTAATTCATTTACCGGCGGATTAAGCGGAGCCTGAATCGGCGCAGCAGGCCAGGATGGATGGATATCGGAAGAAGTTATTACATCTCTCATATTGGTTTCCTGTAAGGAACAGGGTGGTATTCCGCCTGCAGTAATGCCCAGCTTTTGCCGGATATCAAGCAGCTTATTTACCTGGTCGCAGGAAAGTACGTTCTGACGGCCGATTATATTCCCTGTATACATCAATATGGTTGCATAATATTCAATGGACTCCAGCCGGTAGAATGCCTGGAAAATATCTTTTCCCCAGGTTAATGCTCCATGATTTGCAAGGAGTACCCCATTGTGGGTATTTACAAACGGTGCAATCGAATCAGGAACTTCTTCCGTACCAGGAGTGGCATATTTTGCAATAGGAATTGATCCCAGCCCCAGTACTGCTTCCGTCAAAACAGCCGTATCCAGACTAATGCCTGCAATGGCAAAGCTGGTTGCCACCAGAGGATGAGCATGTGTGACTGCCTGTACATCCGGATTTTCCTGATATACTCTTAAATGCATCTTTACTTCTGAAGAAGGCTTTGCTTTCCCCATGAGCACCTTGCCGTTCAAATCCATTTTTACAAGCATATCCTGTTTCATAAAACCCTTGGATACACCGGTCGGTGTTGTCCAGATCGTGTTTGGTCCCACCTTACAGCTTATGTTTCCATCATTGGAAGCCACAAAGCCTTTGTCATACATACGCTTGCCAATATCCAAAATTGCCTTTTTGGCTTCAAAATCAGACATGTATTTCACGCCTTGAACTGTCATCATAACGATCCCTCCAAAGTTCAAACGACTATATACATGGCTTGTCTGAACTTGTCAATTTTTGCTGTATTTTAGCAATTTTATATTTGATTTTATGTGATTTATTTTGTTTTGTTTTTATTTTGATCATTTTTTCTTTACATTTCGTCAAAAAAAATATACAATATACTTATATGTCACTGTATTCTTATGGTTTCATACTGCATTTCAAAAATAATTGTTCACAGAAAGAAAGGAACATACCTATGTTAGCAGTAACAAGGAAAGCCAAAATCAAAGATATTATATTAGAAAAGAAAAGCGTCACAGTAACTGAACTATCTAAAACATTTTCCGTAACCGAGGAGACGATACGCCGTGATTTAAAGCAGCTGGAAGACGACGGTTTTCTAACCAGAACTTACGGAGGTGCATTCATACAGGACGGAGTTGAGAACAATGTGGAACTTACCATAAGGGAAACCGCATATATGGAAAGCAAGCAGGCCATTGCTAAAAAATGCCTCTCACTTATACATAACGGCGATTCCATCTTCTTAGATGCCTCTACAACCGCTCTCCAGATCGCCCGCGAGCTTCAGGGAATGCGTCTGACAGTCGTTACCAATTCCCTTCTCATTATCAATGAACTTCAGGATAAAGAAGATATACGCCTCATAACGCTGGGAGGCTCCTATGCATCAAGAGATAAAGCATTTGTCGGCAATACGGCAATCCGGAATTTAGAGTCTTTCTATCTGGATAAGACCTTTATGTCCTGCCGAAGCATATCCATGGAACACGGAATCACCGATTCCAACGAATCAATTGCAGCCATACGGCAGACATTGATCACACGCAGCAATCATATCTATCTTGTAGCAGACCATTCCAAATTCAATAAAACCTCTTTTATCTGGATTTCCGGTTTTGATGCAATTACCGGATTGATCACCGACAAAAATCTGGACAGCCAGTGGACAGAATATCTGACTAAAAATAATGTCACCCTGTATGAGGCCATCGACGCATAGCCCGGTCTTTCAGGAGGATGTCTCTTAAAGTAAGGCATCCTCTTTGCGTCACTCACATTTTAAAGCTTCCTGCTTCCTCCGGAATATCTCTTTTAACGACTCACTATATGGCTCTCTTGCGATTCCATACTCTGTCACAATTCCTGCAATTAAATCATGATCCGTCACATCAAAAGCAGGATTAAACACCTTCACGCCTTCGGGAGCCATTGGTTTTTCATACCACATCTCCACCACTTCCGCTGCAGGACGTTCTTCAATGTGGATCTCCTTACCGGTAGGTGTATTCAAATCAATTGTAGAGGTAGGTGCACAGATATACATAGGCACACCGTAGCGTTTCGCAGCCAGTGCCACCATGGAGGTTCCGATTTTGTTTGCAGTATCTCCATTGGCTGCCACTCTGTCGCACCCTACAAACACTGCATTAACCCAGCCCTTACGCATAACAGAAGCAGACATATTATCACAGATTACGGTTACATCAAGTCCGGATTCCTTTAACTCAAACGATGTCAGTCTTGCTCCCTGGAGCAAAGGTCTGGTTTCGTCTGAGAAAATGCGGAAGTGATACCCCCGTTCCTGTCCCAGATACATAGGTGCCGTTGCAGTGCCATATTTCACAGTCGCCAGCTGCCCTGCATTGCAGTGTGTCAGCAGACCATCGCCCGGTTTTACAAGGGTAAGACCATATTCTCCAATTGTCTTACATACCCAGATATCCTCTTCTCTTATTTTTACAGCCTCTTTATGCAATTGCTCCACGATCTCAGAAACAGACTTGTCTTTATTGTCCAAAACAATTCCTTCCATTCGTTTTAAAGCCCATGAGAGATTGACAGCGGTAGGACGGGCTGAATCAAGATAATCCTTTGCTTTACTGAATTTCCCGTAAAAATCTCCAAAGTCAGAAGCCTTAATCTCTCTTGCTGCCAGATAAATGCCGATAGCTGCCGCCACTCCGATTGCAGGCGCCCCTCTTACCTGAAGAAGATAAATGGCATTCCATATATCCTCCTGTTTTGTTAATGAAAGAATTTCCGTGTTATACGGAAGCTGTGTCTGGTCTATGATAACAAGGGCATGGTTTTCTTCATCAAGTGCCACTGTGTCATAATCCATAATGGATTTCTTTTTGTCTTCACTCATGTTTTTGCCTTTCCCGTCTTTTATGATTCGTACTTGCCTGCTGCCTCTTTGATGGCTGTTAAATAATCTGCTCCGCAACGGAAGGTGTCCCGGTTCATAATATATTTTTTTGCCAGCGTGATCACAATTCTCTCTGCCCTTGCCCGTTTCGCTTCATCCGGAATGGTTGTAATATCAATTACATTGGCCATGCCAACAATCCGGCGTATTGATTCCAGTCCGGCAACTCCTGCTGTATCAGAAAGGATCCGTTCCAGATACCACTCTTTAAATCCCGGTACTTTTGCCATAGTGTCAGTGGCGTATTCATCGAATACCCGATTATATTTTTCAACAAATAAATCCACCACACCTGATATGGTCTGAAGGCACCAGCCGCAGAACTCTGCTTTCTTTTCTTCATCAGAAATGACGGCGTCTCCATTGCACCATGCAAAGAATATATTTGCTATCACATTGCCGATATCGTAACCCATAGGTCCGAAAAATGCGAACTCCGGATCAAAAATGAACGTGTGCTCCTTATTAATAAATACGGACCCTGTATGCAGATCTCCATGAATCAGCGACTGTGCATGATTCATAAATTCGAATTTCAGCTTTGCAGCTTCTAAATGCAACGCCTGATCCTCATAAAGCTCTTCCCTTACAAAATCCTCATTGGGTGGGAACACATGATTCCTGTGGTTATAGTCAATAAAAGGTTCACTGTACACCAGATCTTCGCTGATCTCACATAAATCGGGGTTAATAAAGCTCTTAACCAGCTCCTTTTTTTCCTTATGCCCCATCACTACATCCGTTGTCCGTAATAGAGAATTTACCATAAATGTGGTCACATGATCCGCAAACAGAGGATAGATCTCATGGTTAATCAGGCCGGTCCGCATCATGGTATGACCGGTCATATCCTCCATGATCATGGCGCACATAACACCATCATAGAGATATACCTTTGGAACCAGTCCCGGCGCGTACATCTCCTGGATTCCCAGAATCTTCGCTTCAATTCTACCTCTGTCCGTGGAAATATGCATGTCAGCAGAGATTCTAAGAGCCTCGCCTGCCTGTTTCACAATAATTGATTTCCCGCTTTTTGCATCCTTTACCCGAAACACATAGTTTAGGTTCCCGTCACCAATTTCCTTACATTCCAGCTCGGCTCCTTTGTCAAAATAGGAAAGCTTTTCCTGTACGTAATCTGGAACTTCTGGTGCCTTCATTAAAAAATAACTGTCGTATTTAGACATTTTTGTCACCTTCCCCTGATCATTTTATAATCTGCTGCTTAATTTGCATTCTTTGTTTTTCCGCTGGCATAGGTCATAGCAAGTGCAATTGCCAGGACTGCGCCCTTAATTATGTTCATTGCAAAATACGGAACGGACATCATGATAAGGCCATTTTCCAGCATACCCACTAAAACTGCCCCTGCAAACGTTCCGAATGCATTGGCCTTCCCAGCCCCTAATACAGAGAATCCAATATAAGCTGCGCATACAGATGGCATTAAATATGCATCTCCGGCAGAGATCTGGGCTGTGCCTACACGCGCTGCCAGACAGATGCCTCCTATTGAAGCAAAGGTTGCTGACAGAAAATAGGCCAGAATCTTATACCTTGCCACAGGAATTCCTGAAAGCTCCGCCGCTTCAGGATTACCTCCTACCGCATACATATATCTGCCATGCTTTGTAAAATTCAGAAAGAAATATGCAAACAGCACCACACAAACCATGATAATGATCAGCCACGGCTCCTTTCCCAGAGCCCGAAATGCTTCCGGAACAAGCCCCGGCGCCTGTGTTCCATCAGCCCTGGTCATACGCTCCGTAATGGCACCGCCCTTTGAATAGGTCATGGAAACGCCCTGATACATAAACATAACAGAAAGTGCTGCAACCATATCCGGTATCTTAAATTTTACAATCAGAATGCTGTTAATCACCGCAACGCTTAAACAGATAAAAACTGTGAGAAGCACAGAAATACCGATGTTGATGTTATGCCATACAAAACATGTCATTACAAATACATTTGCCAGCTGTGCCGTAGCTCCAATGGAAAGATCCATACCATTTACAGCCAGTGCAAATGTAAGACCAGTCGCAATAATTGTGGTAATCGACACGGCTCGTAAAATTGTGATCATATTGGATTGAGTCAGAAACATGCTTGTCCCCGTATCCTTACTCCAGTTTCCAAACGTAAACAGAATAAACAGGATTACCATTGTTGCAATCGTGCCCCATCTTGTTACAAAATCCCCTAAATTACCTTTCTTCTTTACCTTCTCTGCCCCAGACATATCATTTACCTCCTGTCGAATAATAAAGCAGTTCCTTCTCATCCGTATCCGCAGCTTTCAGCTCCCTGATAATCTCTCCGTCATACATGACATAAATCCGGTCGCAGATACTTAATATTTCCTGAAATTCGCAGGTTGCATAGATAATGCCTTTTCCTCTGGCAGCAAGGCCTTCAATCAGCTCATACATATCCTGTTTGGCACCTACATCAATTCCCTTTGTGGGCTCATCGAAAATATAAACTTCCGAATCTTTATTCAGCCACTTACCCACTACTACCTTCTGCTGGTTTCCTCCGGATAAAAGGGATACCACCTGGTTTTCAGACGGCGTCTTGATCCCAAGATTATGGATCATACTTCTCGCATCCTCTTTCTCCCGCTTTTTATTGACAACAGATAATTTGTTGGTATATTTCTCCATAGCCGCTACGGAAATGTTGGATACTACCGAATCTGAGATCAGAACGCCTTCCTTCCTGCGTTCCTCCGGAACCAGAGCCAGACCGTTTTTTACCGCCTGAGTGGGACCTTTTGCATGGATTACTTTTCCCCGAAGCTTTATGGTACCGCTTTTATGCTGATAGGCAGAAAATAACGTCTTGCACAGTTCCGTCTTACCGGCTCCTACCAAACCTG
Source organism: Bacillota bacterium (assembly GCA_023386315.1). Taxonomy (GTDB): domain Bacteria; phylum Bacillota; class Clostridia; order Lachnospirales; family Lachnospiraceae; genus Lacrimispora. The sequence goes on from JAEWJZ010000008.1 coordinate 199,082, forward strand.
CCACACCTACTATTTCCCCTTCGCGGACGGTTAAGGTTATATTCTTCACCTTGCCGTCTTTCTCAGTAAGGTCGTTTATTTCAAGGAGCGGTTCTCCGATTTCACATGCTTTTTTAGTATAATTATCCTCATAGCAGCGTCCCAGCATATATTCCACCAGGGTATTTACCTCCAGTTCCTTTGTAAGAGGTAAATTCGTCACCAGCATACCGTCTCTCATTATGGTTATGCTTTCACAGATCTCATACAGCTCACTCAGCCGGTGAGAGATAAATACCACACCAACATTCTCTTTGGCTAATTCACGGACAACCCGGAACAATTCCAGTGTTTCGGAATTAGAAAGGGGGGCTGTGGGTTCATCCAATATGAGAAAACGGCATTTTTCCACCACACACCGTGCAATCAAAACCATCTGCTTTTGTGCAAGTGTCAGCGCAGATACCGGCTTATTAATATCGACTGCCACATTTAACTTTTCAAGAACTGCTTTTGCTGCCCGTTTGATTTCCTTCCAATGTACAACCTGTTTTTTCCCCATTTTATTGACCAGGGTGTTAAACATCACATTTTCAGCTACAGTCAGATATGGGATTAAGGCTGTGTCCACTTCCTGAAACACAATTTCTATTCCCAGGTTCTTCGCATCTTTGGGGCACCGGATTTCAACCGGTTCCCCTCCGACACTTATTTGTCCCGTATAATGTGTGTTAACACCGGCAAGCACTTTCATCAGCGTGGACTTGCCGGCACCATTGGCTCCAACGAGCGCATGAATGCTGCCACTTGTCAAACTAAAATCAACTCCATTCAGAGCCTTAACCCCTGGAAACTCTATGGATATATCCTTCATTTCAAGCTTTATCTCGTTCATGACGTCTCTTCCTTACCTATGTAATGACTGGAAAACGGATCCCTCTATTCTACATAAAGTCCTTGAATTATATCGGTGTACAGAGCTCCTTTCGGATCTTCTGCATCGCCCCAGCCATCTATAATCTTGCCAAGATCACCCATGGTGGTCTCTGCACTCAGCTGCGTTGTTACTATGTTGCTGGCATTTAAGTCAAAATAACTTGGAGTTTCTTCTCCTAATAATTTAAGAGCAAGAAGACGGGTATCCACAATTCCAATGAGCTTTGGGTCAACCGCCGCTGTAGATTTCCACACCTGTGGATTCTTAACCATCAGCTGGATATCATCATTGGATACGTCTATGGTATACATAGGAATATCAGTTCTGCCCGCATCATTGAGTGCCTGCAGAACGCCCTTGGCAAGCTCATCATAGCATCCCCAGATTGCATCGACGGATCCTTCCGGATACTTGGGCAGAATGGCTGCTGTCTTATTGGTCATATCCCCTCTTGCATTGGCAGAATCGGAAGGTGCAATTATCTCCAGAGTCTTAATCTTTCCTTCATCTTCCAGTTTGGTATAAATCTCGTTACGCCTGTCCAGAGGAGGAATGCCAGGGCCCATAAATGTTTTCAGCACCTTCATGGGATATTTGCCTCCCTTTGCCTCAAATTCCTTCATCATATAGCCCAGTGAAAGTTCTGCAAGTGCCTGATCATTCTGAGCGGTTGAGGTCACGCCTTCCAGAAGAAGACCATTTGCATCTCCGCCCTTAAAAGGCATGGTATCAAACGTCACAACTGCCATTCCCTTATCTCTTGCAGGCTTTAACATATCGTAAGAATAAGAAAGCTGTCCGTGAGATACAATCAGACCGTCATAGCCTTTTGCAATCACCTGTGCTACGGTCTCCTGTGCCTTTGCATCATCCCCATCCGTAACAAACGTATCTACAGTCCACCCAAATTTTTTGCCTTCTGATACACAGCCATCGAGGAATTGCTGTGTATGATCGCCGGCAGCTAAATTTCTGACAACTGCGACTTTCTTACCCTTCAGAGAACCTGCAGCCTGTGCTTCTGCTACCTTCTGTGCTGCTGTTGTGGTTTCTTCTGTTTTTGAAGCTTCTGTTTTTTTCTCTGTTTCTGCAGCCGTAGTCGCTGCTGTTGTCCCGCTGCCGCATCCCGTTGCCGAAAGAACCAATGCTGCTGCAAGAATCATTGCTAACCCCTTTTTCATAAAATAAACCTCCTTAAAATGAAAAATATAGTTTATTGCTCCGCACACACCCCGATATGTCCTTTATGTGGAAATTGTAACATACTAATTTTGTTTTTTCAATATATTTTATTTATTTTTATTGATTTATTTTTGTTTTAAGTTGTTTTATTGTTGTCTTTTTGTTGTTTTCGCTTTTTTTTATTTCATATTTTGGTAAAATAGTGGTTTGAATAATTTCTTAGCCAAAAATCAAAATCATTCAACAAAATAAATTAACAATCAAATCAAAGCTATTATCATTTCTTTCATTATATTTTTATCTTCCATATATGGTATAATCTGTAAGGACAAGAATTTTTTCAGGCAAGGAGAGTATTATGGAAAATCATATAGATCTTCTGGAAACTAAATTCAGTATTAATCACATTTACCGCCAGAAAGCCATAGCAAGAGAGAATCTTTTTTGCATACTGGATGACGCAGTAAACACCAGACTTACCTTAATAAGTGCGCCGGCCGGATTTGGAAAAACGACTCTGTTAAGCTCCTGGATTACAATGCATAAAAAAAGATCAATATATGCAGCATGGCTCACGCTGGAGGCTGAGGACAATGAAGAGAACAGATTTTGGATTTATTTTATTTCAGCAATAAAATCAGTAATACCAGACATCGGTGGAAAATCATTAAATCTGTTAAATACATCCAGAATAGGCGGCATAGAAACAATAATTACGGTACTAATCAATGAAATACTGGAGAACAGGAAAAAATTCCTTTTTATAATTGAAGATCTGCATGTAATAAAAAACACGCAGATTCTGAATGGGTTGAAATTTTTTATTAATCACATGCCTTATAATATACACCTGATCATTACCAGCCGACTCCGCATAATATCCCAGCTATCAGGAATAAAACACTCCAATAGTATCATTGAAATCGGAGTGGAAGAGCTGAAATTCACCAAAAACGAAACAGCTGCTTATGTAAATGAAATCATGGAGCTAAAGGTTGCACAGGATCATTTAATCCGACTGTATGAACTAACAGAGGGCTGGCCGGTGGGGCTTCAGATTGCTGCATTATTCTGTAAACGTAAGGGCATAGATTCAATATATGATAAGCAGGTAATGATGCTTCAGTCAAATTTCGCTGATTATTTCATGGAAGACATCTTAAACAGCCAGTCTCCTGCCGTTTATGAGTTTCTGATAAAGACATCGCAGTTAAATGCGTTCTCCTGTGAGCTGTGCCAGGCTGTGACTGATATGGAAAATTGTAATGAACTGTTAAAGCAGGTGTTTGAGATGAATCTCTTTATCTCCTGTTTCGATCAAAAAGATCAATGGTATCGATATCATAGTCTTTTTGCTGCTTTTTTAAGAAAGAAAGCAAAAGAAGAACAGCCTGGATTAGTGAAAGATATATATTGGAAGGCGGGACAATGGTACGAAAGAAAAGGATATGCACAGGAAGCCTGCACCTGTTATCTGAAGGCACAAAGTTATGAGAAGGCGATCCATATAATTGAACAGATCAGCAGTCCTCTTATTTATCAGGGACAGTTTACTGTAATTGAAAAATGGATAGAATGTATACCGGCACAATATGTATTCAGGAATATACGGCTGATGCTGGATTACGTATGGATATATTTATCCAGACATAAAGTCTGTGATGCCAGTTATTATATAGAACTGATTGAAAAAGAATCGGAAGATGCAACACTACCGTCAGACATTAAAGGGGAATTTCTTATTGCAAAAGCGTTTATCAAAATGGATCATCTGGAAGAAAGTATTCAGCTGTTAAAAAACGCCATGGAGCTGGTGGATCCGTTTAACCCCAATTATGCAGCTGCTTTAATGAGTATTGCAACTACATACATTGTTCATGGTGATGTTCCGGAGGCAGAAGAATATTACTCAAAGGCACTTACAGCCAGTATTAAAATTGAAAATCTGTATTCCGCCGCTTATTCCTGGGGTGGACTTGGTATGATGTTGACCTGCCAGGGCAGATTCAGAGAAGCAGAGATGCTATATCAGGAAGCGGAAACTTATTTAAAAGAAAAAGGCGGTAATTCCATTCCATTATTAGGAATTGTTTTTTCCGGATTATCAGAAATATTTTATATGAAAAACGATATAGAACATGCTGCTGAATATTCAGATAAAGCAATAGAAATGTTTGAAAAGGGCGGCATTTTTGATATAAAAAATAATTGCTATGTAATAAAAGCCCGGTCATTGTTAGCCAAAGGCTGTAACAGCAGAGCAATTGAAGTAATGAATAAAGCACTGATTCTGTCAGAAAAAGATAACACGTATGGCTTTAAAAGACATATTGAATACTGCAGGGCAAGAATTTTTCTGGATATGGGTGAAATAGAGAAAGCAGAAGATTTTATCGAACAATATCATTTATCCCATACGGATCATTTAAAAAAATATAATCTGCATGATTATGTCCTGCTGGCAGAAGTATTGGTAAAAAGAAAAGAATATATAAATGCCCTTTTTTGTATTGATGAAATATTGAAACTGGACAGTATTGGCGAACTTTATGAAATGCAGTTAGAAATAATAAAATCAGACGCATTACAAAGTATATCGAAACCAGAAGCTGCTTTTGCCGAGTTACATAAGGCGCTGGCCAAATGCTCGAATGAAAATTATTTGAGATTATTGATCAATTATGGATCCAGAATGGAGTCTATGCTTCATGTATTTCTTACCATGGAGAATACCCTTTCTGACAAGCGAAGCATAATGTATGCCAAAGACATTCTAAAATTTTTTGATGTTAAAACTCAGAAAACAGTTAAAGGAAATTCACTTCTGACCAAAAGAGAACTGGAGGTATTAAAGCTGATCAGTGACGGTGCAAGTAATGAAGAAATCGCACAGTCATTATACATTTCAATCAGTACGGTAAAAAGCCATATCCTGAATCTGTTTACCAAACTGGAAGTGAATAACCGTTCGAAAGCAGTGGTCGAAGCAGAAAAAAGAGGTATAATTCATACTATTTACTGATTTATTCAGCTCCAGAATGTTGTATCATAGGTGCAACAGAGAATATTTTGGAGGAAAAATCATGAAAATTACAGCAATTATTGGAAGCCCCAGAAAAAGTGGTGATTGTTTCAAAACAATTGAAATGATAGAAAAAAGCTTTAACAGGATCAGTGAAACACAGGTGGAATATGTATTTCTAAGGGATTTTGATTTAGGATTTTGTAAAAGCTGTCTCTTATGTTATACAAAAGGCGAACAGTTCTGCCCCCATATTCAGGTTACCGGTTTATTACTTGAAAAAATGATGGAGTGCGATATTGTGATTTTTGCCTGTCCGGTTTATGAACAGCATGTTACTGCATTAATGAAGAATTTTTATGATAATTTTTCCTTTCTGTTTCATAGACCGCGGTTTTTTGGCAAAAAGGCAATTCTGCTATCCTCAACTGGAGGCTCTGGTTTAAAAGGGACACTGAACTATATGAAAATGACGGCAATCGGCTGGGGATTCGATATTGCAGGTATGGTAGGCGTTTGCGGATCTACATTATCATCAGATGAGAAATATAAAACGGACGTTCAGATTAGAATTGACAAACTGGTGGATAAAATATACAAAAAGAGAAAAGCAGGCCAGCCATCCTTATATCAACTTGCAATGTTTCGTGCAATGCAGTGTAAAGCTCTAAAATCAGCACAAAAGAAAAATATTGAATATAATTACTGGCTGGAACGCGGCTGGTTAGAAAAAGACTACTATACCAGTCAAAAAATAGGGATTGCCAAAAAAATTTACTCTGATTTTCTAAAACATATAATGAGAAAAATGATGAATGGTAAAAATATAATAATTCACTAAATCGGATGTATGGTATATTTTATAGATTATGTAAACCTCCGAATTGGTATAAGATAAAATTATCAGTTTGGAGGTTTACATATCAGAATAATCTTATTCTATAGCTTATTAGGTATAATACCGATAACAATACTGTAGTTCTTTGCTAATTCTTTTTTAATATCTTCAAACTCCAGTTTAAAAATATTAACCTTTCTTGCTCCAGCCGCATAGAACACATCTTGAAATGCTTTTATTTCCACCCCTGTTAATTCAAAAGGGATACATACAGCAACAGTTGGTTTAAAGATTTTATATATTATTCCTGGAAGAATATTTTTAAAAATCAATTTCACTACTGTGACAGTTTCGAAAAATTCGGCAACTACGTTTCTCTTAAAAGTAGAATAAACAGAAATTTCACCCATATCAACACTTTCAATAGCGTCAACATATTGGTATGCTGCTTTCCCAACTGCAATAACTTTATGCGATTCATTTATAGCGATAACTGCATAATCAGAGTATGTCTGCATTGACTTTGAAGTATATCCTCGTATTTCAACGGGGGAAAAATCCCCCTCTAATCTTTTAATTCCCATAACTATTTCACCTGCCGTTTTTATTTAAGGACATTTTACTCATTTCTAAATTTTCCATCTCTATGCAACGTATCCACATCCCACAGTACCACCGTCATATTGGTTGTGCACTCCAGTTCCTCATTCCACGACCCATAGGGCGGCCGAAGGTACTGGGGCCGTACTCCCGTAATAGCCTCTATCTGGCGGTTATTTTCCTCAATCTGTTCGCAGGCATTGGACACAGCCTCCTTATTCATCTGTACGTGACTGTAGCCATGGTTTCCGATGAGGTGCCCATCCTCCTGCATCTGCTTCACAATTGCTTCCTTGCCTATCACATTTTTTCCCAGAAGAAAAAAGGTAGCATGGACACCCCGTTTGCGAAGACCGTCTAAAAGCATGGGTGTATAAATGGAATGAGGTCCGTCGTCAAATGTCAGTGCAATCTGTTTATCACCGGAAAACTGTTTCCGAACCTCTTCCTTTGCCTCTCCTCCGGCATCTGCCGGCAAAAACAACGTATTTTTCGCCTCAATGTAATTATAATACAATGCCCCTGCAAAGGCAATATCCAGTACAATGACTGCCAACAGACAGGCCAATTTCCATCTTATTTTCATAAACTCACAAGCCGGCTTTCTGCTTTTATTAAACAATCTATGGGCTTTAAGGTCAAAATAAAACCAGAAAATTTCAGTTTTTTTCTATCTTTCCCTTCTAAAATACGTTATAATTAAGATATATTAACAATATATTTCTAAATATTGTGTACAATCCCTAAGGGAAGGAGCAGATTAAAATGGAGCACAGGATCATTGCAATCGGCCGTCAGTTTGGCAGCGGAGGACACGAGATCGCATTCAGACTATCTGAGGAATTGGGGGTTCCCATGTATGACCGGGATCTGGTGGAAATGGCTGCGGAAAAACTGGGTCTTTCAGAAATCACTATTGAGGCAGTAGATGAATCAGTTTTCAACACATTTCTGTCTTCGTACCGTTATAACGGTCTCGCCCCAAGAAGAATTCCATTAAATGACAGCACGTTCGAGACACAAAGTAAAATCATTGAAAGCCTGGCTGATAAAGGACCATGCATATTTGTAGGCAGATGTGCTGACTATGTTCTGCGGGAAAATCCTCTATGTCTGAATATATTTCTCTACGCAGCATTCAAGGACCGCACTGAGCGCATTATGAAACGCTATAACATCTCAAAAAAAGAAGCAGAAGCATCCATTAAAAAAATGGACCACCGCCGAAAGCAGTATTACGAGACATATACAGACCGGAGGTGGGGAAACATTGAATCCCATCAGATTCTGTTTAACATCAGCCAACTGGGAATCACCCGGACCATTGACACAATCAAACACCTCTATGCCGACCCCATATCCGCTCTTCCGACCGAAAAATAATACAAAATCCCACATGAAAAACTTACTTATCACGTACTGACTTCTAAAACATCGTTTAGAATTAAAACAGGCAGACACTGGAAAATCCTGTATTTTTCTGATCTCTGCCTGTTTTCAATTTTCAGTAAACCGATATCCTACTCCTACCTCAGTTATAATAAACCTGGGATTGGCCGAGTCCTCTTCAGTTTTCCTCCTGATATTTGCCATAAAAACCAGAATGGACTGGATCTGGCCTAAAACCTCCATGCCATCAATTGAAACAGCATATAAGGTCCTTCCCTCCTGATTGATCGCACTTATTTTCAACCCTTATTTTACAAAATATAATTATAAAAACGATAGTGGGGATGTGGAACCAGATATAAAGATTCTATAGTGACTATGGCAGTTTTATATATGCAAAAAGGGCTGCCTCCCATAAAAATGGTGGCAGCCCTCAAAAGGCTTATTTTTCAACTAAGGATCTAATTAAGCCAGGCAAACATTAACTGCCTGAAGACCGCGGTTTCCTTCTGTTGTTTCATAAGTTACTTTCTGTCCCTCTTCAAGAGTCTTGTAACCATCAGAAACGATTCCGGAGAAGTGTACAAATACTTCCTCGCCAGTTGCATCATTTACGATGAAACCATATCCCTTAGCACCATTAAACCATTTTACTGTACCGTTGTTCATAACGCGTACCTCCTATAATAAATAAAAAATAATTTGATATATCGCCTGAAACAAAAAATCACATATTTTTGTAAACCATCATCCGAAAATAATGACTTACAAAAATATGTGAAATCATAACTCCATTCGATATTACACGTACATTCTACCCCGAAAACGCAAAAATGTCAAGACAAAACTGATATTCATATATAGGAAAAACAGGGTCCTGTCCCTGTTGAAAAAGGTATGGACCCTGTTCTGTCATAGTCGAAAATTTAATTACTTTAAAGTAACTTTTGCGCCTTCTGCTTCTAAAGCAGCTTTGATCTGATCTGCTTCTTCTTTGGAAGCGCCAGCCTTTAATACCTTAGGAGCTCCGTCAACTACGTCTTTTGCTTCTTTTAAGCCTAAGCCTGTAGCTTCACGAACAACTTTGATAACCTTAACCTTGTTAGGACCAACTTCTGTTAATTCTACGTCGAATTCAGTCTTCTCTTCAGCTTCTGCTGCTGGGCCTGCTGCTGCAACTACTACACCTGCTGCTGCAGATACACCAAATTCTTCCTCACATGCCTTTACTAATTCGTTTAATTCTAATACAGATAATTCTTTGATCGCTTCGATAAATTCAGCTGTTGTTAACTTTGCCATGATAATATACCTCCGTA
>JAEWJZ010000014.1:0-2500 GCA_023386315.1 Bacillota bacterium
AGTCAAGCCCTCTTATACACTTACACTCAACACCTGATTACCAACCAGGCTGAGAGGACCTTTGAGCGCCTCCGTTACATTTTAGGAGGCAACCGCCCCAGTTAAACTACCCACCAGGCACTGTCCCCAATCCGGATCACGGACCAAGGTTAGATAACCGTTTGCATCAGAGTGGTATTTCAACAACGACTCCCCCACACCTAGCGGCGCGGGCTCATAGTCTCCCACCTATCCTACACAAACACAACCGGCTACCAATACCAAGCTATAGTAAAGGTCCCGGGGTCTTTCCGTCCTGCTGCGCGAAACGAGCATCTTTACTCGTATTGCAATTTCACCGAGTTCATGGTTGAGACAGCGCAGAAGTCGTTACGCCATTCGTGCAGGTCGGAACTTACCCGACAAGGAATTTCGCTACCTTAGGATGGTTATAGTTACCACCGCCGTTTACTGGGGCTTAACTTCAAACCTTCACCACACTAGTGTGGTTGAGCCTTCCGCTTAACCTTCCAGCACCGGGCAGGCGTCAGTGCGTATACATCGCCTTAGGGCTTCGCACACACCTATGTTTTTAGTAAACAGTCGCTTCTGCCAATTCACTGCGACCCCCCACAAACACACCACCGCCAGGGTGGGTATCCAAAGAGGGTCCCCCTTATCCCGAAGTTACGGGGGCATTTTGCCGAGTTCCTTAACCATGATTATCTCGAACGCCTCGGTATACTCTACCTGACCACCTGAGTCGGTTTAGGGTACGGGCAGTGATCCTTCTCGCGTCGAGGCTTTTCTAGGCACCACAGGCTCACCAACAACCACCCCAAACGGGGCAGTCCCATCAGTCCTCACCACACTCCCACCAAAGGTGGGGCCACCCGGATTTACCAAAGCAGCAGGCCACAACCTTAGACTGGCACAACCACCGGCCAGCGTCAGCTACCACGATGCGTCACCCCTGTTAACACGCTTGCCTACCCAAGCCAGGACCCCAAGACCCCCACCACTAAAACCCCCGAAAGGGAAGTAGCGGTAGAAGGGTGTTGGTTAGCATAACTTTGTCAGCACTGGACGAAAAAACACTGGTACCAGAATATCAACTGGTTATCCATCGACTACGCCTGTCGGCCTCGCCTTAGGACCCGACTAACCCAGGGCGGATAAACCTAGCCCTGGAACCCTTAGTCAATCGGCGCGTGGGATTCCCACCCACGATTCGCTACTCATGCCTGCATTCTCACTCCCACACAATCCACACCCGTTCACACAAATGCTTCACCTCATGCAGGACGCTCCCCTACCCAACCACACCATAACAGTGTGTTTGCCGCGGCTTCGGCGGTGTACTTAAGCCCCGCTAAATTGTCGGCGCAGAATCACTTGACCAGTGAGCTATTACGCACTCTTTCAAGGATGGCTGCTTCTAAGCCAACCTCCTGGTTGTCTATGCAACTCCACATCCTTTCCCACTCAGCACACCCTTAGGGGCCTTAACCGGCGATCTGGGCTGTTTCCCTCTCGACTACGAAGCTTATCCCCCGCAGTCTCACTACCTTCCAATAACACCAATGGCATTCGGAGTTTAGCTGACGTCAGTAACCACAATGGCCCATCAACCAACCAGTAGCTCTACCACCACAGTGATACAAAAGACGCTGCACCTAAATGCATTTCGGGGAGAACCAGCTATCACGGAGTTTGATTGGCCTTTCACCCCTACCCACAACTCATCCCCCCAGTTTTCAACCTAGGTGGGTACGGTCCTCCACGACCCTTTACAATCGCTTCAACCTGGCCATGGGTAGATCACCCCGCTTCGGGTCTAGAGCACGCGACCAAAAACGCCCCATTCAGACTCGCTTTCGCTACGGATCCCCCACACGGGTTAACCAAGCCACGCACCACTAACTCGCAGGCTCATTCTTCAAAAGGCACGCCATCACCCCCAAAAAAAGGCTCTGACGGCTTAAAGGCAAACGGTTTCAGGTACTATTTCACTCCCCTCCCGGGGTACTTTTCACCATTCCCTCACGGTACTATGCACTATCGGTCACCTGGTAGTATTCAGGCTTACCCAGTGGTCTGGGCAGATTCACAGCAGATTCCACGAGCCCGCTGCTACTCGGGAAAAACGCCAAGGCAGAACACAGTCAAAAGGCCTACACGACTCTCACGCACTACGGTCACCCATCCCAAGATGTTCAACCCCAACCATGTTATTTATCACTACCCCCACCCCCATGCAGAAAATGGAAGACGCATCCCACAACCCCACGCACGCTAAGGCTGCACCCAATAACACGCACGCAGTTTAGCCATCATCCGCTTTCGCTCGCCACTACTCACAGAATATCTCTTCCTGCAGGTACTAAGATGTTTCACTTCCCCACGTTCCCCCCACCACCCTATACATTCAAGTGATGGCAACCAGAAATCCAACCTGGCTAGGTTACCCCATTCGGAAACCCCCGGATCAACACTCGCTCGCCAACTCCCCAGGGAATAT
>JAEWJZ010000014.1:5000-652067 GCA_023386315.1 Bacillota bacterium
AATTTTAACCCCCTCTACAAATACTCTAAAAGACGTTGCTTTGCCCGCTCGGCAGTGCTAAAGTTTTCTTCTATTCCCGTAATATAGTACAGCGCATCCTGCCATACTTTTACTGAATAATCCATAGCCGGAATATCAGAAACAACGAAACGGAACCGTGCTTTGGCTGTGCTTCCCCGCAAATCAGATAAATACATGCAGCCTAATTCCGACGCAATCCGTTCCAGCAGGCCTTCCCTGGTGCCTGTATCCGTTTCTTTCCTGCTTTTTCCAGTTTCCATCTATTGTACCTTCTTTCCTACTTTTCATCTGATGAATCAACTGATACTATCTAATAGCCATGCAATCCTTATAACGGATTTCTTAGCCTGATCATACATTGAATACTTTATATAAATAATAATATTGTAATGAATGCAACATGTCAAGTGATGGAATGCATTATTTACTACACATATTTCATTTAATGCAATACTATGGAATCAGGAGGAGTTACCCATGTATATAGACTTCAATTTTTCCAAACGCCTCTCAGAGCTCAGGGCTCAAAAGGGTGTATCTGCACGTGATATGAGTCTTTCTCTCGGACAGAATCCCACATATATTCATAAAATAGAGAATGGACGGGCGCTTCCGTCCATGATGGGTTTTTTCTATATATGTGAGTATCTGGATATTGAACCAGCCGAATTTTTTTCCCGTGACATAACCAGTCCAGCCAAAGTCAAAGAACTTATGGATGACGCACAGCATTTAAATCGAGAGCAGCTTGAGCACCTTCATCTGATTGTCAGGGATCTATTAAAAACAGGTGGAAAAAAATAAAAAGGAAGCTGCTCCTACAGCGTTCCTTTTATTTTTTCCCATATATTCTGTTAAGAAATACACTGGCGATCTCTAAGTCCTCAGGTGTAGTTACTTTTATATTGGTATAATCGCCCTGTATTAACTTCACCTTTTCTTTCGTCATGGTTTCTACCACCATGGCATCGTCCGTAACCCCTTTTTGAAAAGATTCTGAATCCATCAGTCTGTTATAAGCCCTTAAGACCAGATCGTACCGGAATGCCTGAGGTGTCTGGATCTGCCAGAGGCTTGTCCGGTCCGGAGTCAGGGCTGCATATCCGTTTTCATCGGAAATCTTAATGGTATCTTTAACCGGCATTCCTACGACACATGCCCCGTATCTGATCGCTGCAGCTCTTGATGCATCAATGATTTCTTTGGTGACACAGGGTCTTGCCCCGTCATGAATGAGAACATAGTCACAATCCCCTACTGCTTTCAGCCCGGCATAAACGGAATGAAATCTCTCTTTCCCGCCTTCTGTCACGGCAGATATTTTGGAAAATCCATAACGGTCCACAATTTCATTCTGGCAGAATGGTACCTCTCCCGGACCGGTGACCAGAACGATCTCATCTACGGAGCTCTCTTCAAAGGCTCTCAGCGTATGATAAAGAAGAGGCTTTCCGCACAATTCCATATACTGTTTATGGATAGTGCTGCCCATACGGGTGCCTTTTCCTGCTGCCAGCACTACTGCTGCTGTTCGTTCCATAGGCCGGTTACCTTTCTCCAAGTTTTAGATTGGGAACTGCATTTAAATCCCAGCCGGCCCTGGCTCCGTTAATAAATTCGTAATAGGCCGCTGTTCCGATCATGGCAGCATTATCAGTACAATAAATGGGCGACGGATAGTAAAAAGCAATTTCATTTTTTTCGCAGGCTTCTTTCATGCCTTTACGAAGAGCGGAATTAGAAGCAACTCCCCCCGCTATCGCCACTTTTTTAAAGCCATATTCTTTCGCAGCCTCTACTGTATGGGATACCAGAACATCAACCACTGCATTCTGGAACGATGCCAGAAGATCCGGTATATTAATTTCCTCTCCCATCATATTGGCGTGATTAATGTGATTTAAGACCGCGGACTTTAACCCGCTAAAGCTAAAATCGTAAACATTTCCATCTACTCTGGCTCTGGGGAATTTAATCGCCTGTGGATTTCCCTCTTTTGCTGCCTTGTCAATCTTCGGTCCGCCTGGATATCCCAGACCCACTGCCCTTGCCACCTTGTCAAATGCTTCGCCTGCTGCATCATCTCTGGTTCTTCCAAGTATCTCAAATTCTCCATAATCCCGTACGATCACAAGATGAGTGTGGCCTCCTGATACAATCAGACACATAAAAGGCGGTTCTAAATCGGGATGCTCAATAAAATTAGCGGATACATGACCTTCTATATGATGGACACCTACCAGAGGCTTATTTGCTGCATAAGCCATCGCTTTTGCTTCTGCCACTCCAACCAGCAGTGCTCCCACCAGCCCCGGACCGTAAGTAACCCCGATGGCATCCATATTCTCAAGGGGAAGTCCTGACTCCAGAAGCGCTGATTCTATGACCTGGTTGATCTTTTCAATGTGCTTTCTGGAAGCAATCTCAGGAACCACACCCCCATATAGAGTATGAAGATCAATCTGGGAGGAAATTACATTGGACAGAATCTCTCTTCCGTTCTTTACCACCGCTGCTGCCGTCTCGTCACAGGAACTTTCAATTGCAAGTATATAGACATCTTCTTCTGTATGATTCTTCTTCATCGCCATTCCCTCATTCCTCATCAAATTCCAGTTCCAGCGTCCAGGCATCTCTTGCGGCTTTTGCCCTGGGGAAGATCTCACGGACTTTATCCATAAAATCCTCCGGTCTGGTTAAAGAGGGACTGTAATGGGTCAGCCACATCTGTCTGGGCTGAGCTTCTTTTGCCAGTCTGGCAGCCTCATAAAAGGTCATATGGCGGTATTCCCTTGCCTTGGCCTCTTTCCCCTCTTCTCCGTACATGCCTTCGCAAATGAAAAGATCTGCATCCTTTGCATATTCTGCAATGACGGGAACGGGTCTGGTATCTGTACAGTAGGTCACCTTAAGCCCGCGCCTGTCCGGTCCTAAAACCAGATCAGGGGTCAGGATTGTACCATCATAATCAATGGTCTCTCCCTTCTGAAGACGGCTCCAGAACTTTTGAGGAATCCCTGCTTCTTTGGCACGATCCACATCAAATCTTCCGGTCCTTGGAATGGAAATGGAATAACCATAGCAGACAACGTTATGATTGACACGGTATGCATCAATTACGTAAGGCGCCATGGTTATCTGCTCCCTGTTTTCGGAGAGTTCAATAAATTTCAGCTCAAAAGGCAGCTCCGGCGCAATGGTACGAAGTGCTCCCACCACACGCTCAAGCCCTTTTGGACCAATCAGCGTTAAGGGTTCTGTCCGTTCTGCATTCCCCATTGTCAGAAGAAGTCCCGGAAGACCGCTGATGTGATCCGCATGATAATGGGTAAAACAGATAATATCAATGGGTTTTGGGCTCCAGCCCTTTTCTTTTAAAGCAATCTGGGTTCCTTCCCCGCAGTCAATCAAAAGATTGCTGCCGTCACACCGCGCCATCATGGCCGTCAGCCAGCGGTATGGCAGGGGCATCATGCCCCCGGTTCCCAGCAAACATATATCCAACATAGAATTTCCTCGCTTTTGTCTCGATCAATGAGCAGCACAAAAAAACTGCCACATAAAATCATAACACAAAGCAGAGGGAATTAGCAACTATAAATATTCCAGCTGTTCCTCTACCTCCACCGGTATCTTAAACTCAGATACCAATTGATCATAGCAGTTTTCACATAAATCAAAATGATGGATCTCCCCATCTTTCTCTGAAAAGAAGTCCCACGCGTGGTTGATACTGATAACCCCTTCCCTGGCAATCCCTTCTGACACGATAATTTTTTTGCCGCAGCAGTTGCAAACAACTGTTTCTAGCTGACCGCCGTTTTTGTACTTTCTCATCTTACTCTCACCTTTCCTTTTACCGCCCATGCTTTTCTTTCCGGGCATAATGGTATGCCTGCAAGGCGTTCCTTTTTCGCATTTTCCAGAGAAATCCCTTAATTCCCCTCCCTGCACGCCAGGATAGAAAAAAGGGCATCCTTACTGGATACCCCTACATTATAAACGGTGTTATGCCTTATTTTTAGTGGTAAATGTTTCAAATATCGCGGCAAACCATAAGCACTGCATTTTCACATGGGTTGAGGTAGTAATGCTTTCTGACCCCTTCCTCTGTAAATCCATAGGATTTATAAAGGTTTTTTGCCCGTTCATTGCTTTCCCGGACCTCTAAAAATATGGATTTCACATCATTTTGTCTGGAATAAAAAACCATCTGGTCCATAAGTTTCTTGGAAAGGCCCCTCCCCCTGTATTCTGGGCGGACTGCAATGCGAAGCAGCTCACACTCATCTGCAACTGCCCGGAAAACACAGTATCCGGCTGGTCCTTCTTCCCAAAGCACAAGCCAGGTATCAAGACTGCTTTTTAAACCGTTTTCAATCATCTCATAAGACCATGGATCCGAAAAGCACAGCTTTTCTATTTCCAGAACACCGGATATATCCGTCGGCGTCATTACATGAACCATCTTATTCTCCTTTTAACGCCTCTTCTCTCTCACGTTCTGCCTGAGGCTTGCGCAGATAATCGGGAGCATGCTCCGCTGCAGTGACCGTCTTTCCCTGTAAAAAGAGACGGGCTCCATAAGCGGCTACTGCACCTGCCCGCTGTCTGTTTAAATGAGCCGGCGCAAATTCAAACGGAACCTTCATGAATTCTTCTATACGTTCTTTGTAAGCAGGAACTCCGTCTCCTGAGAAAATCACATGTTCTCCCATGGAATTCAGCTCATCAATTAAATCCCTTATGTCCATGGCACAGGACTCCTTCCTCACCGAAAAGCCCTTGCGGTTGTCATATATACCGGTATAGACCTGATTCCTTCTTGCATCCATAATCGGGCATATAATAGAAGAACTGCCGTAAAACTGATAAGCCATGGCATCTATCGTTGGTACAGAAATAAGCGGTTTTTTCAGTGCCAGCCCCAGACCTTTTCCTGTAGCAGAACCAATCCGAAGTCCGGTGAAGGAACCGGGACCTGCAGAAACTGCTATGGCATCTACATGATCCAGGCTTACCCCGGTCATGGTCACAATCTCATCAAGCATGGGTAGCAGTGTCTGGGAATGAGTCTTTTTAAAATTTACCGTGTACTCTGCAGTCAGTATGTCATCAGAAAGAAGGGCAACGGATGCAACAAGAGAGGAGCTCTCAATTCCTAATATGTTCATTTACATTCCCTCCACGGTGATTTTTCTGTAGTCAAATCCTTTTTTCAAATCTTTTTCAATTGTTACTGTGATGACCCGTTCAGGAAGAATCTCTTTAATCAGTCCGGACCATTCAATTAACGTAACACCTTCCCCGTAAAAACAGTCTTCATAACCGATTTCGTCCATTTCGCTCACATCACCGATGCGGTATACATCAAAATGGTAAAATGGCAGACGCCCGCCGTCATATTGTTTTACTATGGTAAATGTGGGGCTGTCCACCGGTTCTGTAATACCAAGACCGGCGGCAAACCCCTGGGTAAATACGGTTTTTCCCACCCCAAGATCTCCATTTAAGCAAAATACGGAGGAAGGTTGCGCTTCCTCTCCCAGTTTTTTTCCAAGTTCAAAGGTTTCTTCTGGTTTCCAGCTTTCTATAACCATCACTTATATCCTCTTTCGCCTCTCAGGAGGCAGATTTTCTTTCATGAATGCCGTTAATTCTGCCGCCTTTTCGCCTGCGACAGAATCCGGAAGCAGATAGGCATGAATCCGGTCCATATAGATAATCAGCAGTTTTCCGACTCTCTTCACCATGATCACATCTTCCCACAATAATTCCAGCTTCTCCTGTCCCTGAGTTACCACAATCCCTTCCGCAGAAAAGGAAAGAGTCATACCATCGCGGATCACGGATCTATTTGCCTGCCTTGCTGCCTTCATATAGAGAACAAAAGGCTGCCATACTGTAAACATCAGAGAACAGACAATAATAAGAATCCGGTAGGGCAGAGTTGCTGTTGTCCAGGTTGCAACGAGCACGTAAAGAGCTGCAGCACTGAAAAGTAAGCTGAAAACCCCCTGGAATCCCCGGTATGAATGATACATGGAGAATTTCCAGAGATCTTTTGCAGTCAGTTTCACATCTAATACAAGCGGATTAATTTGTTCCACATTTTCCTCCTTTTGTACAGCGGTAAGCTGTATCTTTTTAGAATTTCATGGTAAGAGCAATCCTCTTTTTGGGAACATCTACGCTTATTACCTTTACTTCCACGATATCTCCTACACTGACTGCTTCTAACGGGTGTTTGATGAATTTGTCTGATATCTGGGAAATGTGAACCAGTCCGTCCTGGTGAACGCCGATATCCACAAAAGCGCCGAAGTCGATTACATTTCTCACCGTTCCCTTTAAGACCATCCCTGGCTGTAAATCCTTCATCTCCATGACATCGGTGCG
The DNA here is from genome assembly GCA_023386315.1 of Bacillota bacterium. Taxonomy (GTDB): domain Bacteria; phylum Bacillota; class Clostridia; order Lachnospirales; family Lachnospiraceae; genus Lacrimispora. Next base: position 11,421 of record JAEWJZ010000014.1, read on the forward strand.
TAATATGGGCTTTGGCATCTCATCGCGGGGATCTCTGGCCGGTTTTTCCAGTTCCTTTACAATATCACGAAGGGTGATTTCACCGATCTCCAGTTCTTCCGCCAGTTCTTTATAGTTATGAATCTTCTTACTGATTCCGTTTAATCCTCCGTTCATCAGCTCTTCGGCCTCATAACCCAGTTTCTTCAGCAGCTTTTTCGCAGCATCATAGGATTCGGGATGAACGCTGGTAACGTCGAGAGGATTCTTTCCTCCCTGAATTCTCATGAAACCGGCACATTGTTCAAACGCCTTAGGCCCCAGTTTTGCAACTTTTAACAGCTGGCTTCTGCTTTCAAACGCTCCGTTTTCCTCCCGGTAAACTACAATATTCTTCGCAATTGGTTTTGAGATACCGGATATATATTCCAGTAAAGAGGCAGATGCGGTGTTTAAATCCACGCCTACTTTATTCACGCAGTCTTCCACCACGCCCTGTAATGCTTCACTTAAATGCTTCTGGTTCATATCATGCTGGTACTGGCCGACACCAATGGACTTGGGATCAATCTTTACCAGTTCTGCCAGCGGATCCTGCAGTCTTCTGGCAATGGAAGCTGCACTTCTCTGTCCTACATCAAAATTAGGAAATTCTTCTGTTGCCAGCTTGCTGGCGGAATAGACAGAAGCTCCGGCTTCGTTGACAATGATATACTGAACCGGCTCCGGAATCTCCTTTAACAGTTCTACAATGATGGCTTCTGATTCTCTTGAGGCAGTTCCGTTTCCAACGGAAATCAGGGAAATACCATATTTTTTAATCAGCTTCTTTAAAACTGTCTTGGCTTCCTCCACTTTGTTCTGAGGGGCCGTGGGATAAATTACAACCGTATCCAGCACTTTTCCCGTCTCATCAACCACAGCCAGCTTACAGCCGGTACGAAAGGCCGGATCCCAGCCGAGAACCACTCTTCCTACAATGGGCGGCTGCATAAGAAGCTGCTCTAAATTCTTACCGAATACACGAATTGCTCCGTTCTCCGCTGTTTCTGTTAAATCGCTTCTTACCTCCCGCTCAATTGCGGGTGCAATAAGACGGTCATAGCTGTCCTTTATCACTTCACTTAATACAGGGGAGGTAACAGGGTTGTCCCGGATAATCACCTGTTTTTCCAAATACCTGATAATCACTTCTTCCGGAGCCAGTACCTTAACAGTCAGGACCTTTTCCTTTTCACCTCTGTTAATGGCAAGAATCCGGTGACCTGCCGTCTTCTTTAAAGGTTCCTCATAATTGTAGTACATCTCATAAACAGATTCCGCTTCCTCATCCTTTGCAGATGAGGAAAGACTTCCCTGGTTCATGGTAGCATTCCTGATGTATGTGCGGTATTCCGCATGATCGGAAATCCGCTCTGCCAGAATGTCCTTTGCTCCGTCAATCGCCTCCTGGGCAGAAGCAACCCCTTTTTCCTCTGAAATGTAGTCAGATGCAGCTTCCAGAAGCGGAGTTTTAATCATCTGAAGGATGATCAGATCCGCAAGGGGCTCTAATCCTTTCTCTTTGGCAATGGTGGCCCTAGTCCGTCTTTTTTGCTTATAGGGACGGTATAAATCCTCCACTGCAACCAGGGTCTGGGCTTCCAGAATCTTTTTTTCCAGTTCCGGTGTCAGCTTCTCCTGTTCTCTGATGGATGAAAGGACCTGTTCTTTGCGCTCCTCTAAGTTTCTTAAATAACGAAGCCTTTCATCAAGGTTACGCAGAACCTCATCATTTAAAGAACCGGTTACTTCTTTCCGGTATCTTGCGATAAAAGGGATGGTATTTCCCTCATCTATGAGTCTGATTGTTTCTTCTACCTGGTTTCTGGAAATGGAAAGTTCTTCCTGCAAAATCTTTATTATATCCATGCTGTACCTCTTAATTTTCATAGTTGGTTCAATTCAACTATTATAATTCATCATTCCCCGTTATGCAATACCCGTCTGGACACGGCGGTCTTTTCGTGCTACAATCATACAATACAGATATATATCAGGAAAATCCTGGATGCTGTCTGTACTATTCACAAACGAGGTAAACACCAATGGGAGAAAATTATAACAGTAATAACGGAATGCTTCCGCAATCTCCGAATACAGGTTCGTTTTTTGCATTCTGGTCTGTCCTTTTCGGCGGTCTGGGACTGCTTACAGACTGTCTTCCCTTATTCAGCATCTGGAATCTGCCGGCAGGTCTGATTTTTGGTCTGACAGGCATCGCTCTTGCCGTTTTATCAAAGAAAGGAAAGCCCTTCAGCCATCAGGCTCAGCTGGGACTGATTCTTTCCATAATTTCTGCTGTCTGCGGACTTTTACTGGCATTATTTATTATATTTGTCTATGATGTCATGGATACCAATACCCCTTTGGGGCAGTATTTCAGACAGGTATTCGAAGCAACCACCCAGGCACTGATGCCTACGGGCGGCGTCGGCAAATAATTTATTTTAATGGCGGCAGTAAGTCAATTCCTTTTACCACCAGCATATAATTCTTAAAAATCCAGTTTATAATCACGATTCCTGCTCCAATAAGAACAAGTATCCGTTCCCGCTTTCTATGATCGAACGGATGCTTTCTTTTTTTTGACAGGAATCTTATTCCCATATCAATGAAAAGAGCAAAAACAGTATAAAGGACCAGCGGATGATATTGAACACTCATCCGCAGGTCCCCCTGTAGCAAAGTCCGGACTGCCCTCGTTCCACCGCATCCGGGGCAATACAGCCCGGTGAGGGAATGAAAGATACAGACGGATCCTATTTTCCATATTTTTTCCAACCAGATCATTCGTTCCACCTTTGTTTAATCTGCAAGATCAAAGGCATCATGAACCGTTCTCATGGCACGGTTTACGTCCTCTTCGTGGATCAGGACCGTAATCCTTATTTCAGATGTTGCAATCATCTTGATGTTAATATCGGCGTTGTAAAGTGCTTCAAACATCTTTGCTGCGACTCCCGGATTACTGGTCATTCCCGCACCGATGATGGAAAGCTTTGCCACATCTTCCTCACTGGTTACATTCTGGGCTGTTATCCCATCTCTGTGCTCATTTAACAGCTCCATGGTTTCTTTTAAATCCTGCTTCGCCACCGTAAAGGAGATATCTTTTCTTTCTTCTCTGCCAATGGACTGGATAATAATATCAACGTTAATATTGTGTTTTGCCAGAAGATTAAAGATTTTAAATGCTACTCCTGGCTCATTCTTAACCCCGATCACTGAAATACGGGCTACATTTTTATCCGCGGCAACTCCGCTCACCAGCATTCTTTCCAATTTTGTTTCCTCCTTGACGATGGTACCTTCTTCTCTGTTCAGACTTGACCGCACAACCAGCTGTACTCCATAACGCTTTGCCATCTCTACCGAACGGTTATGAAGTACTTTGGCTCCCAGAGAAGCAAACTCAAGCATCTCATCGTAGGAAACCTCCAAAAGCTTTCTGGCATCCGGAACGATCCGGGGGTCAGCCGTATAGACTCCATCCACATCTGTGTAAATCTCACATGCATCCGCATGGAGAGCGGCTGCGAGAGCTACGGCTGTGGTATCCGATCCTCCCCGTCCGAGAGTTGTTAAATCGTCATACTTATTAATGCCCTGAAACCCTGTGATAATAACAATTTTCTTCGCTTCCAGTTCATGCTGGATCCGCTCCGTATCAATTTTCTTTAATTTGGCCATCCCATAGGCCGAGGAGGTATGCATGGCAACCTGTGCCGCATTTAACGATACAGAGGGTACACCCAGAACATTCATGGCCATGGACATCAGTGCCACGCTCACCTGCTCTCCGGTTGCCAGAAGCATATCCAGCTCTCTCTTTGGAGGATTTGGATTTATCTCATGGGCTTTGGCGATCAGACCGTCCGTTGTCTTTCCCATAGCGGATAAAACCACAACCACCTGATTGCCTTTTTCATAATCCTCAATGCAGCGTTTTGCCACATTGAATATTCTTTCTTTGTCTGCGACGGAGCTACCGCCAAATTTTTTAACAACTAACATTGATGCCTCCTGGCGAAAATTAAATTTCTGCGCGGATGCGCTGTCTGATTCCTAACAGCTTTTTCGCTCTTAAACCGTATTCCTCTTCGGTCATAACTTCCGTCATGACTGCGAATTCATCCATGTGGTCCAGTTCCGTTACTTCTAACTTTCCAAAAGCAGCCTCTGCTTCAGCCAGGCGCTTTGCCGCAATTCCCTTGATTCTTACAAAATACCGGAAGGAAACGCTGTCCATGGAGGAGATCTTTAAACTGTTTTCATCCCAGCCCATCTTCACATGATGACCAGGATTCTTAAGGGCTTCAATAATATCTGCCACAACAGCGCTGGCTGTAGGAAGCTTTCCGGCTCCGCTTCCGTAAAACATGGAAGTGCCCAGCATATTTCCTTTCACCAGAATTCCGTTGTATACATCGTTTACCGAATACAGCGGATGTTCCTTTCCAATCATGACCGGAGCTACAAAGGCATGAACTGTATTGTCACTGATTCTGCTGGATCCGAATAATTTAACAGAAGTTCCAAGAGCTTCCGCATAACGGAAATCCACATCCGTTATATTAGTTATCCCTTCTGTATAAATATGCTCGTAATTCACTTCGTGTCCCGCAGCCAGTGCTGTTAAAATGGCAATTTTCCTGCAGGTATCATGTCCTTCCACATCTGCCTCCGGATTACGCTCTGCATACCCCAGCTCCTGGGCTTTTTTAAGTGCCTCTTCAAAGGTCTCTCCGGCTTTGTCCATCTTGGTCAGTATGTAGTTGGTTGTACCGTTTAAAATGCCTGTAATTTCTTCGATTTTTTCACCGGCAAGTGAAGTATACAAAGGACGTATTATGGGAATACCGCCTCCCACGCTTGCCTCAAAAAGAAAGTTAACCCGGTTTGTTTCTGCTATTTTTAAAAGCTCCGTTCCATAAGCTGCTACCAGCGCCTTGTTGGAGGTAGCTACATGTTTTCCTGCCTGAAGGCTTGCTTTCACAAAGGGATATGCCGGATTTAAGCCTCCCATGGTTTCGATTACCATGGATACCTCCGGATCCTTTTCAATGACGGAAAAATCATGAACAATTTTGTTTTCGATCGGTGTACCGGGGAATTCTCTTAAATCAAGAATATACTTTACATTCACCGTGTCACCGGTCTGTCTGGCAATGATTTCTTTGTTCCTTTCCAGAATTTCAACAACACCTGATCCAATGGTACCATAGCCCATAACTGCAACATTCATCATATTCTCACTCCCTGGCTAAAATTTTAACGTAGTGGACTCCATCCTTTTCTTCCATATCCTCAACCATCTTTGAAACATTCCCTGTCGTTTCGAGAACCTCCACGCTTAATGTGAGGGTGGCAACGCCATTGACCGGAATACTCTGATGAATGGTTAATATATTCGCACGGTACACAGCTACCACATGAAGCAAATCAGAAAGAAGACCAGGCTCATCATCCATCTGCATAACCAGTGTAATGGTCTTTCCCTTTGCATTGTCGTAGAACGGAAAGATATCATCTTTGTATTTATAAAAGGAACTGCGGCTGATTCCAACCCGGTCAGTTGCCTCCTGTACAGTGATAACCCGTTCCGATTCCAGTAATTTTTTTGCCTCAACAACTTTCAGCAATACTTCAGGTACAGCTTTCTGCTTTACCACAAAATATTTACTTTTATCTTCCATAAAAAAATATCTTCCCTTCTGTGTCCGCATCGGAAATACATCTGTGCTCATAGGGAAGATATTATCATATTTATACATGGTATGCAACTATTTTTGTATTTATTTTCTTCGGTATTTAAAAAAATGCATGAAAAAACCTAGATTTCTGCTGAATCCTCACCGGCTTTTGCCCCGGTACTTAACCAGCGGAGATATGCATACATAAACTGGTCTAACGCTCCGTCAAGGACGCTGTTTACGTTGCCTGTCTCTGAATTGGTTCTGTGATCCTTCACCATCGTATAGGGCTGCAGCACATAGGAACGTATCTGGTTTCCCCAGCCGATTTCCGTTACATCTCCACGGATTCCGGAAAGTTTCTCTGCATTCTCCTGCTGTTTTAACATATATAGCTTTGCTTTTAACATCTGCATTGCCTTATCCTTGTTCTGGAACTGGGACCGTTCATTCTGACACTGTACCACAATTCCTGTAGGGAGATGCGTAATACGGATGGCAGAGGAAGTTTTATTAATATGCTGTCCGCCTGCCCCGCTTGATCGGTAGGTATCAATTCTTAAATCTTCATCATTGATATCCACGTCAAGGTCTTCTTCAATATCCGGCATGACATCGCAGGATACAAAGGAGGTCTGACGCTTGCCGGCAGCATTAAACGGGGAAATACGTACCAGACGGTGCACCCCTTTTTCTGATTTTAAATAACCAAAAGCATTGACACCATTGATCTGTATGGTTACGGATTTGATTCCTGCTTCATCTCCGTCAAGATAATCAAGCACTTCTGTCTGAAAGCCTTTTTTCTCCGCCCAGCGGCAGAACATGCGATAAAGCATGCCACACCAGTCACAGGATTCAGTTCCTCCGGCGCCGGCATTCAGTCTTAAAATAGCATTGTGGCTGTCATATTCACCGGAAAGCAGCGTATTAATGCGCATCTCCTCCAGCTTTTCCTTTAATTCAGCAAGCATCTGGGCTACTTCCGGAATCAGAGAGGCATCGTTTTCTTCATTGCCCATCTGGATCATGACTCCGATGTCTTCATACTGCTGTTCTAACTCTTTGTAGCTTTGTACGGTATCCTTTAGATTCTTAGCCAGCTGGACGATCTTTCCTGACTTTTCGGGATCTTCCCAGAAGCCCGGCTCCTCCATGGACTTGTCTAACTCATCGATTCGCTTTAACTTGTTATCTAAGTCAAAGTGAATCCCTCACTTCCACTAATGGTTTTTCATACGTCGATAATTCGTATTTGTACTGATCTAATTCTACCACTGTGTCACCCACTTTCGTTTTTTAATTTATAAATATAAAATTGGGGTCCGTCCCGGAAAGGGAGCGGACTCCAATCTCATAAAAATACTATACTGGTTTGCGTCCGCAGCACTGTTTATACTTTTTGCCGGAACCGCATGGACATGGATCATTGGGATAGACTTTATTATCAGCCTTTTTCACCGGTGCCTTCACTGAGCTGTCATCCTTATTGGTTCCTGTCACCTTGGCAGCCGGTTCACGCTCCACCTTCTGCTCAACTCTGATGTGGAAGAGAATCCGGACAGTATCTTCCCGGATAGCAGCTGTCATCTCATCAAACATCTGATAGCCGCTCATCTTATATTCCACAAGGGGATCTCTCTGTCCATAGGCCTGAAGACCAATGCCCTGGCGCAACTGATCCATATCATCAATATGGGACATCCATTTATTATCAATTACTTTTAAAAGAATTACGCGCTCAATCTCACGGATCTGTTCTCCCTCAGGGAACTCTGCCTCTTTGGTTTCATAAAGCTTAATGGCTTCTTCCTTCAGCATATGCTTCAGCTCATTCTTTTTCACTTTTCCATCTTCCGGAAGGGTGATTGGCTGTAGGGGAATCACAGGAAGGAGAAGGGTATTTAACTCATTCAAATCCCATTCTTCCGGAGACTGCTCTTCACTGATGGACAAATCCACAGCATTCTCCACAATATCAGTGACCATCTTTAATACAACGTCACGCATGTTGTCCCCGTCAAGAACTTTTCTTCTTTCAGCGTAGATCACTTCACGCTGTTCGTTCATGACCTCATCATATTTTAAAAGGTTCTCACGGATGCCATAGTTGTTGGTCTCAATCTTCATCTGTGCCTTTTCAATAGCATTGGAAAGCATCTTATGCTCAATCTGCTCGCCTTCCGGCACACCAAGAGCATTGAACATGCCTACAAGACGTTCGGAACCGAAAAGACGCATTAAATCATCTTCCAGAGAGATATAGAATCTGGACTCACCCGGATCTCCCTGACGGCCGGAACGGCCACGGAGCTGATTATCAATACGGCGGGACTCATGACGCTCTGTACCAATTATCTTCAAACCGCCTGCAGCTTTGGATTCATCATCAAGCTTAATATCAGTACCACGGCCTGCCATGTTGGTTGCAATGGTAACTGCCTTATGCACACCTGCATCAGCAACGATCTCCGCCTCAAGCTCATGATATTTTGCATTTAAGACTTTGTGGGGAATGCCTCTTCGTTTTAGCATACCGCTTAACATCTCAGATGTTTCAATGGTTATGGTACCAACCAGTACCGGCTGACCCTTTTCATAGGCAGCTGCCACTTCGTCGCATACTGCTTCAAATTTTTCTTTCTTTGTTTTATAAACCGCATCTTCCTGGTCAATGCGGGCAATCGGACGGTTTGTCGGAATAGAGATCGCATCCATTCCATAGGTATTCCTGAATTCCTTCTCCTCTGTAAGAGCAGTACCGGTCATACCTGCTTTTTTGTTGTATTTATTAAAGAAGTTCTGGAACGTGATGGTGGCAAGAGTTTTACTCTCTCTGCGGACATTCACATGCTCTTTTGCTTCAATCGCCTGATGAAGGCCGTCAGAATACCGTCTGCCGGGCATAATACGTCCTGTAAATTCATCTACAATCAGGACTTCATCATCTTTTACCACATAATCTTTATCTCTGAACATTAAATAGTTGGCACGAAGAGCCAGAATAATGTTATGCTGAACCTCTAAGTTCTGCGGATCTGACAGGTTCTCAATGTGGAAGAACTGTTCCACTTTTTCCACACCCTGTTCTGTTAAGTTTACAACCTTGTCCTTCTCATCCACAATAAAATCACCGGTCTCAGTGATTTCTTCTCCCATGATGGCACCCATCTTGGAAAACTCTCCGGAAGCTTCGCCCTTCTCCAGCTGGCGCGCGAGAATATCGCAGACTTCATAGAGCTTTGTGGATTTCCCGCTCTGTCCGGAAATAATAAGAGGAGTTCTCGCCTCATCAATTAAAACAGAGTCGACCTCATCAATAATACAGAAATCTAAATTTCTTAAAACCATCTGTTCTTTATAGATGGCCATGTTGTCTCTTAAATAATCAAAACCAAGCTCGTTGTTGGTTACATAGGTGATGTCACAGTTGTAAGCATCACGTCTTTCATCTGAGTTCATGTTGTTGAGTACAACGCCTACTGTCAAACCAAGGAACTCATGGATTCTTCCCATCCACTCCGCATCACGCTTTGCCAGGTAGTCGTTAACTGTTACAATCTGTACTCCGTTCCCTGCCAGCGCGTTTAAATAAGCCGGGCATGTTGACACCAGAGTCTTACCTTCACCAGTCCTCATCTCCGCAATACGTCCCTGGTGAAGAACCACACCACCGATTAACTGCACACGGAAATGTTCCATATTAAGAACTCGCCTTCCGGCTTCTCTTACAGTTGCGAACGCTTCCGGCAAGATGTCGTCAAGAGTTTCTCCTGCTGCCAGTCTTTCCTTAAAAAGCTTCGTGTTGTTTTTCAATTCCTCATCCGTAAGTGCAACCATGGTCGGGCGCAGAGATTCTATTTTATCCACAATCGGATTAATAATTTTCAATTCTCTTTCACTATGAGTTCCAAATATTTTTTGAACCAAGTTCATGATTTATTCTCCTACTCTATCTTTCAATATACACCGTACAATCCTGTATATTGTAGCACTAACCTGCTTTTAATTCAACGAATTCATAAAAAATTAACATTCTGGTAATAATCAGACCTTTAATTGCCAGGTACTGCCATTTTCATCAGCAACCTCCAGCAAATTCAGTTGAAAATTATGGTTAACCTGACACATTGCACAAAAAATTTGTTCGATTCCCGACTTTTCCACATTATCCACATTGGATTGTGTATTTTTCCCCCATTATTATCCCCACCACTAACCCTCGCATTTGCGAAAAAAAACAGTTATGCACCGAGTTATCCACATTATCCACATTTTTTCTCCACATATTCCCAGCAATCCCATGCGAATGACAGATCCACTCATTTTTGTATACTTGTCATAAAATTTTCTTTTTCGACGAAAAATCCCATTTTTCCCTTGACATTTTTTTTATCCCATCTATAGTTTTTCAATAAATTGATAAAATATAAGAAGAGACTTTTTTACAAAATCTTTCCTTAAATTATCTTAATATTTTACAGAGAGATTGAATTATTCTCATAAATATGCTATACTATAGCTATCTCAAGAAAAAGGAGCTGATGACTTATGCGTTTTACAATTACAGGAAGAAATATTGAGGTGACAGCAGGGTTACGGGAGGCAGTTGAGGATAAGCTTGGAAAACTGGACCGTTTTTTCGCACCTGCTACAGAGGCAACAGTAAGACTCAGCGTGCAGAAGGAAATACAGAAAATTGAAGTAACTATTCCAGTGAAAGGACATATTATTCGAGCCGAAGAATCGAGCACTGACATGTACGTTTCCATCGATCTGGTAGAAGAGATCCTGGAACGGCAGTTGAAAAAATATAAAAACAAGTTAATCGACAAAAAATTAAACGCTCCCTCTTTTTCAACAGCATTTTTGGAAGATGAAACAGCAGTGGATGATCATGTGGAAATTGTCAAAACAAAGAAATTTGCAGTAAAGCCTATGGACCCGGAAGAAGCTTGTGTACAGATGGAGCTTCTGGGGCACAGCTTCTACGTATTCCTCAATGCGGATACGGACGAAGTGAATGTTGTATATAAAAGGAAAGGCGGTTCTTACGGATTAATTGAACCGGAATTACTATAAATGAGTCAGGTAAGGGTGGAAACCAGAATCGGTTTCCACCCTTACTTTTTGCATGCCAGTTTATATTTCATTCCACTGCATAACCCGACACTATGGCAGCATTTCACAACATTTCACTTGAACTTTTATAACAACAAATGTATCCTTAATGTGTCTATTTCTATTATGTGATACTGAGGTACTGATTTTGATTAAAATAGCGGTTTGTGATGATGATGACAATATGATACTGGAATTAAAAAATAAGATATCCGGGTATATAAATGAAACCAGTTATAAAGCTGAGATACATTCTTTTTCCTGCGCAGAGGATCTGCTTAAAAGTGATATAGTATTCGACATTGTTTTCCTTGATATACAAATGGGCAGTATGACAGGTATGGAAGCAGCAAAGCGGATCCGGCAGTCCGGTTCCGAATGCTTTCTTATTTTTGTAACAGTTCTGAAGGAATATGTCTATGATGCCTTTTCCGTAGAAGCATCCGATTATCTGTTAAAACCGTTAAACAGCCAGCGCTTTCTATCCACAATGAACCGTATCATACACTATGTTGAGGACAAAAAAGCATCAGTTTTAACAATTCAGAAAGGGTGCTGGTGTAAATCAATCCGTTTTGCTGATATTTTATACTGCGAAGCAATTAACAGAAAAATTTATGTTCATACAAAACAGGAGATTATTGACTACTATTTCAAAATCAATGAATTAGAAAAACAGCTGGAATCTGATTTCTTCTGCTGCCACCGCAGCTATCTGGTTAACCTTCATGCTGTCTGCGGGTATGAGAACGGCCAGGCAAAGTTAGTTAACGGGGAGAACATTCCTGTTTCCAGGCTTCGAAGGCAGGAATTTATGGAAGCAATGCTGAACTATATGAAGAAAGGGGACAGATAGATGCCTGCAACCGAACTGTTCATGGGGTGGTTTGATTTTATTTACTTCTTCTGTATATTGAATGCCTGCCTGGCTTTGCTTGAAATCTGGTTTTTGGGCAGATTTACGATTCGAATTGTAAAATGGTATCATTATGCAGGTTACATTCTTGTCATTTACCTGGTGGCTGCAATGGAACTATTCACCCGGGCTTCATTTCCAGTGTCCACCCTTCTGGAGCTTGGAGCACTTTTTTTATTCGGATGGCTGGCTCTAAAATGTCCTCCGGCAACGTCTGCAGCTGCTGCCATATTGGCAATCTGCATTATGCAGGTTGTAAACGGTATATTTCAGTCACTGCTTAATATTTTTTTAACAATCCTGTTTCCCTATACGCTGGTTCTTACAGGAATAAACGGTGTGTTTGTAATGACAGCTGTATTTTTCTCCTATCAGCTTGCTTTGAAATGGCTGAAAGACGGAAAAGTACCCATGCTGCGTTATTTCCTGATTCTGATGCTGCCCATTTTCTTCGTTCTTCTGGTCATGCAGCATGTTTTTGCCACATACGGGAACACAGTCACAGTCAGTTCAAACGGTACCAGAATTTTTCCGGACGTAAATGACTTCATGATGCTGGTCATACAGACAACTGCTTATCTATGTCTGTTTGCAGTGCTTTTTGCTTATAAAGAATTACTGGAAGGTTTTTCACTGCAGATGCGGAATACTCTTTTGGAACAGCAGGTAAACGTCCAGTATGATTCTGTCCAGGAAATGCAGATGCGTTACGAACTGACACGAACATTCCGGCATGACTTAAATGGACACTTAGCCGTACTGGGGGGCTTCTTAAAAACAGGAGAAACAAAAAGAGCCATGGAATATCTGGGTAAGCTGACTACGCTGACAGATCAGCTTTCATTTCCATGCCAGACAGGAAATGCTGTGTTAGATATTCTGTTAACAAATAAATTAGGGATAGCCCGCCAGAAGGGAATAAACGTAGACTGCACCGTAAAAATTCCCGACAACAGTATCATCGATGATATGGATTTATGCATCGTATTCTCAAATGCTGTGGATAATGCTGTCAAAGCCTGCAGCAGCGAAAGCAAAACGCCTCAATATCTGATACTTAAGACGGTCCGGAAAGGGGATTTTTTTATGATTGAAATTGAAAACAGCCGTTCCGATGATATTGTGCCAGTCAAAGGTTCCGGAATCGGACTTCAAAGTATAAAAGCAGTGGCCGGGAAATATCATGGTACAGTCCATATCGAGAAAGATCCCCAAACCTTTCGTTTAAATGTACTCTTTATCATTTCACAACAATCAGACTGCATCTCAATGCAAAGCTCTTGAAACTCCATAACATCCTTAATATATTCATAGTATCTCAGGAAAAAAGGAGGCATTGCTATGAATATCAGCAATATGGGAACTTTTTCACCTCAATACCCAGCCGGTGCAGAGGCAGGCCAAAAACCAGAGCCGGACAGCACCAGTGATATTGAGCAGCAAATAAAAGCGTTGGAAAAGGAAAAGGGGAAACTGGAAGACCAGCGGGATAAAGAAAGAAATCCTTTCGCATTGCAGCAAAGCAGCAAATATAAAGATCTGGAAAAAAGAATTAAGGAATTGGATGGTCAGATTCAGCAGCTGAAGGGTGAGGCATCCTCCGCTCAGAAAAAATCAGATGACGGAAGCCAGGAGGCAGTATCTGGCAGAGCCCCCTTTGACACCTATATTCCTGAAAACCGGGAATTTAACGGTTAGCAAAATCCTCCGATAAAGGTCATACATTATCGGAGGATTTAAATATTGTGAGCCTATTTGCCATATCGTGTCAGATAACGCTCTACGCTTGTAATTGCATTGGCTCCGTCTGAAACTGCAGTGGATACCTGTCTTAACTGTTTGGTTCTTACATCACCTGCTGCAAAAATACCGGGAACATTGGTCTCACAGTCTTCTCCTGCTTTAATATATCCATGATCCATCTCAACAAGGTTATCAAAGGCTTCGCTCTGGGGATTGATTCCCACTGCAATAAATACGCCGTCAACGGAAAGCTTGCTTGTTTCTTCTGTCTTGGAGTTTTTTATGGTAAGAGACTCTACCTGATCTCCGCCCTCAATCTCTTCCACTACCGTATCCCAGATAATTTCAACATTCTCCTGGTTAAATAACTGAGTCTGCAGTGTCTTTGCCCCCCTCAGTTCATTTCTTCTGTGAATTAAGTACACCTTTTTGCACATTCTGGAAAGGAATATGGCGTCTTCAATTGCCACATCGCCACCGCCTACAACGGCGGCTACCTTGTTACGGAAAAATGCTCCGTCACAGGTTGCACAATAGGAAACACCCATTCCGGTCAGTTCCTTCTCTCCAACAACACTGAGCTTTCGATACAGAGCGCCGGTTGCAATAATAACCGATTTTGTCACATAGGACTGCTCCTGGCCGACAACGGTAAATTCTCCGTCTGCTGCCTCAATCCGAAGTACCTCATCTGTGACAAACTCTGCCCCCAGCTTTTCTGCATGATCCCGAAACTTCATACCTAAGTCAAATCCGTTAATTCCGGGAAGTCCCGGATAATTGTCTACCTCGTAGGTATTGAGAATCTGGCCGCCGCTGGCGACTTCTTTTTCAATCACTACCATCTTAAGTTCTGCTCTTTTTCCATATACTGCAGCAGTAAGACCTGCCGGACCTGACCCAATGATCACAACGTCATAAATCTCATTCATTTTATCTACCTGCTTTCTTTAATTTGTAATACAGATTCTTTTGTATTCATTATATCTCACCCGGCTTTTTGTATGCAATGCCCTCGTTGCATTTCAAAGCAGAATTTGTTAAAATAAAGGCATCATATACCGACAGAAAGGGTGGTTTTATGTCTAGAAAAACAGTACTTGTAACCGGCGCTTCCCGGGGAATCGGAAAGGCCATTGCTGTCAAATTTGCAAAAAAAGGATACAATGTGGTCATTAACTGTCTTCATAATGAAGACCGCCTTTTGCAGACCAGGAAGGAACTGGAGTCCTATCAGATCTCCTGCCTCTCCTATATGGGTGACATGGGAGATATGAGTGAGTGCCAGGAACTGTTTCAAATGATTAAAAAGCAGTTTGGTCCTCTGGATGTTCTTGTTAACAATGCAGGTATCTCCTACATCGGCCTCCTTCAGGATATGCCGGCAGAAGCCTGGGACCGTATCATCCGGACCAATTTAACATCTGTCTTTCACTGTTCAAAGCTGGCTATTCCCGGAATGCTGGAACGCAAGCAGGGAAAGATCATAAACATCTCCTCTATCTGGGGTGTCTCGGGTGCGTCCTGTGAAGTAGCCTATTCCGCTACCAAAGGCGGTATCAATGCATTCACCAAAGCTCTTGCCAAAGAGCTGGCACCAAGTAATATCCAGGTCAATGCTGTGGCATGCGGAGCCATCGATACAGAGATGAATCAGTTCCTAAGCGAAGATGAGTTAATCGCTCTTATCGATGATATTCCCGCCGGAAGGCTGGGCAAAGCGGAAGAAGTGGCAGATCTTGTCTATCACCTGGGCTATAAAAACTCCTATCTAACCGGTCAGATCATCGGTCTTGACGGAGGTTTTATTTAATAAGCGTTCCACATTCTGATTCATGATTGACGCGGTGCGGTGAAGAAGCTTTAGATCTTCTTCAGGAATCTCCCTGTGAAGTTCTTCCACAAAGTCCTTCCTGCACCGCCTGATCCGCTCCACAATCTCATGGCTTTTATGCGTAAGCTGGAGACGAACCAGCCTTCGGTCATTCTTATCCCTGTCTGCCGTTATATATCCCTTCTCACACAGAGAATCTACAGATCTTGCGATCAGACCCTTGGAGATGTTTCTGTATTGCGCAATCTCCGAAGCACTTTTTAATCCCTCATTATTTGCCAGAAACATCATAACTACTATTTCATTGGGCGTAAAACCATATTCTGATACGGACTGACTGCAAAGTTTCTGATATACCTTATCGATTTTTACAAAGCATGCCAGACAGCACTCTTCTTCCTGTCTCATTCTTTCTCCCGGCATACTGGTTACAGACTCATTCATAACAACACCCTTACTAAATCATATGAGAAAATTCCTGCGCTGTATACTGCCAAAGCTGTTCCAACGCATTTAATAGTTCACTATTGAACCGTTTACTTTTGAAGTATATCTCACATAGAAACACCTGTCAACCCTGAATATAAAAAAACCCGGAAAAAGAAATCTTTTTCCGGGTAATGGTTTTTATGCTTCTGGCTTTTCAACCTGTACAATGGCTGATTTCTGCATAGGAATTCTGCAGTTTTTGTTGTTGCCGAATTCAACGATAACCGTATCATCAGTCATATCGATAATAACTCCATAAAATCCGCTGCTGGTTAATACACTGTCACCGATTGCAATGCTGGCGAACATCTCCTGCTGTCTTTTTTTCTCTTTCTTCTGTGGTCTGATCGCAATAAAATACATAAAGCCAAAGATTACTGCAATGTAAATTACCCAGAAACCCATGCCCATCGTACCGCCTGTTGCTAATAACATAACCGTTTCCTCCTTATATATCGATCTGCCGTCTGCCTGTCCTAAAAGAGGGCCTTATGCCCCGGATCCACCGGTCATCATGCCGGATAGCTTCCTCTCCTTATATTCTCCATAACGGTGATTCTCGATCGCTTCGCGAATCTCTTCCATCATTGTATTATAAAAATACAGATTATGCAAGACACATAATCTCATGCCCAGCATTTCTTTTGCTTTCAATAAATGCCTGATGTAAGCTCTGCTGTAGGAACGGCAGGCAGGGCACTGGCACCCTTCTTCAATCGGCTTATGATCCAGTTCGAATTTGGAATTAAATAGATTTAATTTTCCAAGGTTTGTATAAACGTGACCGTGACGGCCGTTTCTTGACGGGTAAACACAATCAAAGAAATCAACGCCTCTGTCCACAGATTCTAAAATATTAGCGGGTGTTCCTACCCCCATCAGATAAGTGGGTTTGTTTTCCGGAAGATAAGGCACCGTCTCATCAAGAATCCGGTACATCTCCGAATGGCTCTCTCCCACCGCAAGACCTCCAAGAGCATATCCGTCAAGATCCATGGCAGAAATGGTCTTCGCATGGGCGATCCTGATATCTTCAAAGGTTCCGCCCTGATTAATACCAAAGAGCAGCTGATCTTTATTAATGGTATCTGGAAGTTCATTAAGCCTTGCCATCTCAATCCTGCACCGCTCCAGCCATCTGGTAGTACGGTCCACACTGTTTTGCATATATTCCCTGGTGGCCGGATGAGGCGGACATTCATCGAATGCCATTGCAATGGTAGAAGCTAAATTCGACTGAATCTGCATACTCTCCTCCGGTCCCATAAAGATCCTGTGTCCGTCAATGTGGGACTGGAAGTACACGCCTTCTTCCTTTATCTTTCTCAGACCAGTGAGAGAAAATACCTGAAAGCCGCCGGAATCTGTAAGAATTGGGCGGTCCCAGTTCATAAACTGGTGAAGCCCGCCAAATTCCTTAATTAACCGGTCACCTGTGCGTACATGAAGGTGATAGGTATTGGACAGTTCCACCTGGGTTTTGATCTCCCGGAGATCATCGGTGGATACAGCCCCTTTAATCGCTCCTACCGTTCCCACATTCATAAACACCGGCGTCTGGATTGTGCCATGGACCGTAGTCACTTCCGCCCGCTTTGCACGTCCGTCTTTTGCAATGATTTTATAGTTCATTTACAATTCCTTACTTTGATTTTTTGCTGTTCTTAGCAGTTTCTTTTGCAATTGTATTCTTCTTACCCTTATTAACAGTCATCATATACCACAGAGATCCTGTAATGCAGACAGAAGAATAGGTACCGCATACAATACCCACCATAAGCGGAAGAGCAAACTCCCGAATGGAGGATACACCCATAATAAACAGAACAAATACCATGATAAATGTGGTCAGAGAAGTATTAATACTTCTGGTAAATGTCTGGGTAATACTCAAGTTAACGATATCAATAAGCTCCATCTTACTCTGAGTCTTTAAGTTTTCGCGGATACGGTCAAAGATAACGATGGTAGCATTAATGGAATATCCCAAAATGGTAAGCATACATGCAATAAATGTGGAGCCTACCGACCACCTTAATACTGAATAACAGGTAAACACAACCAGTACATCATGAACCAGCGCCAGTACTGCACTGCTTGCAAACCGGATATCCTTAAACCGGAACCAGATATACAGCAGCATACAGATAGTAGCAATGATAACCGCCACAATTGCATCCCGCTTCATTTCCTGGCTGATAGCTCCGGAAATGCTTTCCGCAGTAATCTTCTCTGATTCCACACCAAAATTATCAACCATGGATTTATTCAGAGCTTCTCTCTCGTCTACCGTTAATGTTCTTGTCTTAATAATAACTTCGTTGGTACCTGCCACCTTCTGAGTTTGTACATCTGCATCTTTCGTAATCTGCTCTACCACCGGAACTACCTCAGAAGAGATTTTTTCCAGAGTCAGGTCCTCATTAAAGGTCACATTGGTGGAAGTACCCCCTTTAAACTCCATACTGTAATTTAAAATACTTCCAGTCTGGGATTTATTCACTCCAAGCCATGCAAGACCAATAACGATAACAAGTATTGACGCTGAGAACCAGATCATACGTTTTGAAACAAAATCAATGGGCTTTCTGTCCTTTTTAATTCCATACATCTTTTCCTTATCAAAGCCCAGCTGGAACAGACTATTTAATACAAACCTGGTCACAAACAGCGCAGTTATCATAGAAAGTATAATACCGATGGCCAGTGTGGAAGCAAAGCCCTTCACTGTACCGGAACCTCTCCAGAACAGCACTCCTGCTGCAATCAGCGTCGTAACATTACCATCTATGATGGCGGACAGCGCTTTGTGGAAGCCGGCCTCAATGGCAGATTTAACCGTTTTTCCATAACCGATCTCTTCTTTGATACGGGTAAAAATAATAACGTTTGCATCCACCGCCATACCAATGGAAAGAATAATACCTGCAACTCCCGGAAGAGTAAGTGTCACCTCAAATGCTTCCAGCAGAATTAAAATAACACCAACGTAAATAGACAATGCCACTACTGCAGCAAATCCTGGAAGCAGATAAACCAGAATCATTAATACGGCTACCATGGCAAATCCGATCGCACCTGCCTTTAAGCTTGTAGTAATGGCTTCCTGTCCAAGCTTTGCACCCACTACATTGGAACGCAACTCTTCCAGCTCCAGTGAAAGAGATCCAATGCGGATGGTGGAAGCAAGTGTCTCCGCTTCTTCATAAGAACTCATTCCGCTGATCTGGCACTGTCCCTGAGTAATCGGTTCCTGGACAACGGGATTTGAATAGATCTTCCCATCATAGATAATAGCAATTCTTTTTCCAACATTGGCAGTGGTCGCGTCGCCAAAAACTTTCTTCCCTTCATCTGTGAAGGTTAAATCTACCATATATTCCTTGATGCCGTTATTTTCCGTGATAACCGGTTTCGCAGTCGATACCTGATTACCGTTTAATATAACTTTTCCGGCTTCATCTGTAAATGTTAATGAGCCAGGTTTTCCAAGCTCTTCCAGAATTGCATTCGCATCAGATACGCCGGGGATATCAACATTAATACGGTTGTCCCCTTCCTGATATACCTCTGCTTCTGTGCTGTAGTTCTGAACTCTCTGCTGCAGCTTGTAGATTGTGTCTTTCATATCCTCGGCGCTTGGTTTTTCTTCCTTTGCCTGATAGGTAATGCTGACGCCCCCCGCCAGATCCAATCCAAGCTTAATGTCACCCATGGTGGTATAGCCGAAATAGCCGAACAATCCAACCATCGCCAGTGCAAAAATCAGCCCTAACAGGCCCTTGCCTTTGTTACTTTTCATGACTTTTCTCCTTCACTTTTGGAATAAACAAGCTTAAGTCTGAAAGCAAGTTCTTTCAGTCTTATTCTTCAGCCAGTGCTGCCTTGATCATGATTGCACACTCAATACGCTTCTTCTGCATCTCGCAGCCGATATCATACGCATCAGTAATGCTTCCATGAAAATTATAGGAGTTGGCTGCACAGCCTCCGCTGCAATAAAACCTTGCAAAGCAATCCCGGCATTTGTCTTTCGCATAAACATTGCAAAGCTTAAATTCATCGCGGATCTGTGTGTTTGTCACACCTGTATCTACATTGCCGAGAAGGAACTCTTCTTCTCCGACAAACTGGTGGCATGGATAGAAATCCCCCCAAGGGGTAACTGCCAGATACTCTGTCCCCGAGCCGCAACCTGACAATCTCTTCGCTACACAGGGTCCCTGAGTCAGATCAATGTTAAAGTGGAAGAAATTAAATCCTTTTCCTTCCTTCTGTCTCTTAATATACTCAACAGCCAGCTTATCATACTCCTCTAAAATTGCCGGAATATCCTCCTGCCTGATGGAATAATCCTCTTCCTCCTGAGCCACAACCGGTTCAATGGACATACTCTCAAAACCAAGATCAGCAAATTCCAGCACATCTTTAGAAAAATCCATATTATTTCTGGTAAATGTCCCGCGGATATAATAATCCTTTGTCCCTCTCAGTTTTGCAAACTTCTGAAATTTAGGAACAATCAGTTCATAGCTCCCCTTACCATTACGGAACGGCCTCATCTGATCATTGACTTCCTTCCGTCCGTCAAGGCTCAGCACCACATTGCTCATTTCCCGGTTGCAGTATTCCATAATCTCATCATTCAAAAGAACGCCGTTAGTGGTCATGGTAAAGCGGAAGTTCTTATTATATTCTTTCTCTTTTGATCGTCCGTATTCAACAAGCTGCTTAACAACATCCCAATTCATCAAAGGTTCGCCGCCAAAAAAGTCCACTTCCAGATTCTTGCGGTTCCCGGAATTAGCAATCAGAAAATCCAGTGCCTTCTTCCCAACCTCAAACGACATAAGCGCACGGCGACCGTGATACTCCCCTTCTTCCGCAAAGCAATACTTACAGGCGAGGTTGCAGTCGTGAGCAATATGTAAGCAAAGTGCCTTTACAACCGTCTTTCTCTTTTTAAAATCAACCACATAATCATGGTAAATATCCCTCGTAAACAGTTCCCCTTCATTAATCAGAAACTGAATTTCTTCCAGGGCTTCCCTGACCTCAGCCTCTTCGTAGATCCCCGAAAGTTCCTTTAACACCTTTTCTTCCGCTTCTTTCGGAAGCGCTGCAGCCTCTTCCATATCCGGCACCAGTTCTGCCGCAATTTTCACAGCATCATACATAACCGGATCGACCGAATGAACAGAACCGCTGTTGACATCCATAATAATATGGAAGCCATTATTAATATATTGATGGATCACCTGTATTCTCCTTAATTAAAATTTAACCCGTAATCATTTTAGCAGACAAGCGAAGCAACCCCTACCGTCTAACGACCGTAGGGGCATATGCTTATCTGCCTTATGGCTGTTCTATACAGTTTTATACTAACGATTGCTGTTCTCGCAGCTCTGGTTTCCTACTGTACAGGATGTTTTGCAAGCTGACTGGCAGGAAGTCTGGCATTCACCGCAGCCGCCTTTTTTCATAGATTCTTTTAAAGTACTGGAACTTAATGTTTTCACGTGTTTCATAAACTTACACCTCCTGTATTTGCCTAATTCTTTGAGATTATACCACATGTTTTTAACCAGTGCAAGATGAATTGCCCCCTCCGGCAGGTGCTCAAACATTTTTTTCTACCGCCAATATATTCGAATATCCTCCCTGATGGACGAATATACTGAACCATAAGACAAGACATAAGGAGAAATAACATGGAAAAATCAAAGCTTCAGGTCACACTTAGAAATCTGCTTGTCACCTACATATTGACCGGAGTCCTGCTGGTGATCCTGGCCTTAGCGCTTTATAGATTCCGGCTGAAGGAAGGTCAGATCCGGCTGGGTGTCAATGCAGTTTACATCATCACCTGTCTCTTTGGAGGTATTCTCATGGGAAAGAGCATAAAGCAGAGGAGGTTCTTCTGGGGCCTGTTACTTGGTCTTTTGTATTTCCTTGTGCTGTTTGCAGTTTCCTTTATGCTGAACAGAGGGATAAACGGGTCGATGAATCAGATACTTACTACGATGGCGATCTGCGCGGCCAGTGGGACTGCGGGGGGGATGCTTAGTTAGGGCGGAGACGAGGTTTGAGATGGGAAGACTGGGGTGGACTGGCGGAAAATGAGGAGTCCGGTCCCCGGATACGCTCATGGTTTCGGGCGGGATAGGTGTAAGGGAGAGAAAGCACGGAAATAAGGACACCGGCACCATTCATCGGGTTTTCCTGATGAAAACCCGATTCAGGGCGCCTAAAAAACGGACTTTGTGAGTCCGTTTTTTGTCCTCATTTCCGTACTTCCTCTCCCTAACACCTATCGACGCCCTGCAAAATTCGCCGTATCCGGGGACCGGACTCCTCATTTTCTGTCAGACAGTGTTTCTCCATCTGAAAAAAAGCGTCGCGGACAATATGAGATAACCAGCATCTTCGCTTAATGAGTATTGGAAACGTGGAGGGGATTGGCTTCCAGCGGGTTTTCAGCGGCGTCGCGGGAAACAGGACAGAGCAAGAGGGGCTGAGACGGTTTGGAGGCGGGTTAGAACTTCTTAGGCCGGGCAGGTGCAAAAAACATGGGCGGAAATTGGCTTCAAGGCCAATTTCCGAGGAAACCCTGAGCGCGAATTTCTTTCAGAAATTCGGGTGAAGTGTTTCCGATCCCATGTTTTTTGTGCCTGTCCGGCCTTAGAAGTTCTTCCGCCGAAACTCCGTCTCAGCCCCTCTTGCTCTGTCCTGTTTCCTCCACCCCGCACCCCCCCCTTAAGCCTTGTGAGGCAGGTACATCCTTACTTTATCAATCCTGTTCTTATCCAGGGCTTCCACCACCAGCCTGATATCACTGCAGACCACTTCTTCTCCCTGCTCTGGAAGTCGGTCCAAAAGTCCGATTATCAGTCCGGCTATGGAATCGTAGTCATCTGATTCCAGTTCCAAACCCAGCCTGTCATTTAAATCATCAAGCTTCATGGAACCTTCCACCAGATATTCAAACGGCGCTACTTCTACAAGTTCGTTCTCTTCGTCCTCATCGTATTCATCCCTGATCTCTCCTACAATCTCCTCCAGTAAATCCTCAAGTGTGATCATACCGGCTGTTGCTCCGTACTCGTCAAGTACGATGACCACATTGTTACAGGTCTGGCGCATCTCTATCATGAGTTCAGCCGTTTTCTTGTACTCATATGTATAGAGGGGCTCTCTTAAGAAATTCCGGATATTAAAGCCGGTACTGTTGTCGTTTAGAAGAAGGTCTTTCATATTGATGATTCCGATTACATTGTCATTGGTATCTTCGTATACAGGTATTCTTGTGTACATCTCTTCACGGAATATATCGATGAGTTCTTCATAGGTTGCATTCACATCTACCAGCGTCATGTCGATACGGGGTATCATGATGTCCCTGGCTACGGAATCTCCGAAATCGAATACATTGTTAATCATCTTTCTTTCTTCTGACTCAATGACTCCCTCTTCATGACTTACATCTACAATGGTTCTAAGTTCGTCTTCTGTGATGGAATCCTGCTTTCGGTTTGGGTTGACGTGAATGAAACGCAGAAAGCTGGAAGATAGGATGTGCACCACATAGATAACTGGTGTCATCACTGTCATAAAGGGGTATATAATTTTTGCATACTTTAAAGAAATTGTTTCGGAATATAAGGTCGAAATGGTTTTAGGGGAAATCTCACCGAAAACCAGAATTACAAGCGTCAGAATGCCGGTCCCAATACTGATCGCCTTATTCCCCCAGATACTCATGACCAGCGTGGTGGACATGGAAGAAGCGGTTAAGTTGACCACATTGTTCCCTACGAGAATCGCGCTGAGCATCTTGCCCTGGTTTTCCAGAATCTTTGTAAGCGTAATGGCGTTTTTGTCGCCGGCTTCTGCCAGAGTTCTGACCCTGATCCGGTTCACCGTCGTAAGTGCTGTCTCAGCGGATGAGAAAAATGCTGATAATCCAACTAAAAAAATTAACATAAGCAACTGTATATAGTCACTCGAATCCAAAAAAATCAACTCCTGTTTTATAATATTTTACGAATGATTGTACAATAGAAAAACGGCTGTGTCAAGAAGACAGCCGTTTTTTTAAGTTCAGCGTTCTTTAAATGCACGTACGGTTTCAATGATGATGATAAGGCCGGCGCCCAGAAAGATGAAGAAATCTCCCAGGTTAAAAACGACTTTTTTAAACTTTCCGTACTGAATACTGAAATAATCCACTACGTAATGACGGACCAGACGGTCGTAAAGATTGCTGACTGCTCCTCCGAGAGCGATTGATAAGGAAAGCTTCTCTGCTGTCTTTCCTTTGCTCCTTAAGAGGCATGCAAGCATTCCTCCGATAAAGGAGGCAACTGCCAGGGGAATCATGGAAACCAGCTCCGGATGGTCTTTTAAATACCCGAAGGAGAAGCCGGGATTATGATTCTTATATAAAAGGATCTTTCCGCCGCTTTCTTTTAGTTCTTTTGGAAAATCAACGTCGTCCTGCTGTTCAATGGCCTGCTTGATGAATAGATCGAGAGCCGCAAGGATACCTATGATACCGATATATAGCATGTTTCACTCTCCTTTCTTATCCTCTCATCTGAATGAGGGGACCGCCGTTTTTATCTAAGTAAGCTCTTGTGATAATGACGGAACCGATGTTGGGGTCCTTGGGGATCTCATACATGATATCCAGCATAAAGCTTTCAATGATGGCACGTAGTGCTCTGGCACCGGTCTTTTTCTTTAATGCCTCTTCTGCGATCCACTCCAGTGCGTCATCTTCAAATACCAGCTTTACCTCATCAAGTTCCAAAAGCTTCTGATACTGTTTTAATATGGCATTCCTGGGCTCGTTTAATACCCGGACCAGCAGTTCCTTTGTTAATGTCTCTAATGTGACCGTGATGGGCAGACGTCCGAGAAATTCCGGGATCATCCCAAATTTTCTTAAGTCTTCATTGGTCACACGGGACAGTATGTTGGAATCCCTGTCATACTTGTCTTTTAATTCGGCGGAAAATCCCATGGAGGTTTTTTCTTTGAGACGCTCTTTGATGATGTCCTCCAGATCAGGGAATGCACCTCCGCAGATGAATAAGATGTTGTCGGTACGAACGGTCGTCATGGGAGTCATGGCATTCTTCTGGTTCGCTCCTACAGGGACTTCAACGGTGCTTCCTTCCAGAAGTTTTAAAAGTTCCTGCTGGACTGACTCTCCGCTTACATCTCTGCTGCTGGTATTCTTCTTCTTTGCAATTTTGTCGATTTCGTCGATAAAAATAATTCCCCGTTCTGCACGTTCTACGTCATTGTCTGCTGCAGAGAGGAGCTTCGATACCACGCTTTCTATGTCATCGCCAATGTATCCGGCTTCGGTTAAAGAAGTGGCATCTGCGATTGCAAGGGGGACATCAAGAAGTCTTGCCAGCGTTTTTACCAGATATGTCTTGCCGCTGCCCGTAGGCCCAATCATGAGAATGTTGGATTTCTCAATCTGAATGGCCTCCTCGTCTTTTTCTAAGGCGTCTGCTAAGTACACCCGCTTATAATGGTTGTAGACTGCAACGGATATAGCCTTCTTTGCCTGTTCCTGTCCGATGATGTATTCGTCAAGCTTCTGACGGACTGTATGGGGAGCTGGGATGTCTTTTCTCTCCAGCTGCTTTTTGGGTTCCTTATCTGATCGCTTTTTGATCTTCTGTTTTTGGGGAATCTCTAAATCCTTATTTAAGCTTCCAAGATCGTTAAGGTTGAGATTCATGTATGGCATTCCGGGGAGTTTGCTTAAGTCAAGACCTCCCTGAGTGACCGAATCAAATGCTTTCTGCATGCAGTCATGGCATAAATTCATGCCTCCTGGCATGGATACCATGGCGCCTGCCTTGCTTTCGGGTCTTCGGCATACGTAACAGATTTTTTCGTATTCTGATTCGTTTTCTTTTTTTTCTT
Organism: Bacillota bacterium; assembly: GCA_023386315.1. Lineage (GTDB taxonomy): Bacteria > Bacillota > Clostridia > Lachnospirales > Lachnospiraceae > Lacrimispora. The sequence goes on from JAEWJZ010000014.1 coordinate 37,189, forward strand.
TATCAACATCAGAGTTTTGGATCTTTTTATCTTCCATCTTCTCCTCCAGAAAATCTTTATCGTTCAAAGTATAATCTCCTTTTATCTGTAATTCTATTCGGTATACCAAATTATTATAAAGCATTTAAAAGACTCCTACAAGAGGAGACTGACAGTTTAGATTTTTTTAATGAAATAGAAAAAACTCCTGAAATTCCAATCAGAATTTCAGGAGCCCGTTCTTTGAGTTTTATTATCCCTGCTGGTTTGCATCTGCAGGCTTTTTGCCAAGTGTGATATCAACATTGCGCTCTACATACTGTCCGTTTTCAAGAGACTGTACCGTAAGAGTGACTGTTGTTCCGCCTGCATAGTATTTCAGCATGCCTGTTAAATCATCGTAGGTCTTGATTCCCTGCCCGTCAAATTTGGTGATAATGTCTTTTTCACGCAGATCTGACTTGGAAGCTGCTCCGCCTTCCACAATTTTATAGATGAATACGCCCTGTGGCATACCAAGCTGCTGGCTGGTGGTGGAATCAATGTTCTTGCACTGGATTCCCAGGTAGCCCTGATCGTTGTCTGCGACCTGTGTTCTGGTCTTTTTCGTAATCAGACTGTCTATGATTGTCTGGGCTTTTGAGATGGGAATGGCGTATCCCATACCTTCAACTTCTGTAGAGGAATATTTGGCTGAATTGATGCCGATTACTTCTCCCTGCATATTTAAGAGGGCGCCGCCGCTGTTGCCGGGGTTAATGGCTGCATCGGTCTGAAGCAGGTCACGGTTTGTTCCGTCTTCTGTCTGCACGGCACGGTCAAGTGCACTGATATAACCTACTGTTACGGACTGTCCGTATCCAAGTGCATTGCCGATGGCAATGACTCCCTGCCCTACTTTTAATGTATCGGATTTGCCCAGTGAGGCAATCGCTATTTTGGATAATGTGTCAGAAGAGATGTTCTTTAATGGAACTGCTATTACTGCTAAATCGCTCTCTGCATCGGTTCCCTTAATCGCCGCATCCACTGCTGTCTGGTCAATAAAGGTAACTTTCAGCTCACTGGCTCCCTGAACTACGTGGTTGTTGGTGACAATTAAAAGTTCATCATCGTTTTTACCAACAACAATTCCGGAACCGCTTCCTTCTCCTTCCTGCTGCATGGGACCAAACCATGTCTGGCTTTCATAGACAACCTTGCTTGTTATGGCTACAACCGACGGCATTGCTTTGTCAACTATAGAAGATACGTCATTGACTGTAGATATACTGGATGTATTCGATGCAGGAAGAGAATTATTCGCTGGTGCAGACGGCACGGTCTCCGCACGGCTGATCTCCACCGAATTTTTCTGTACATAGGAACCTGCTGCCCAGTTAATTCCTACGATCGTGCTGCCGGCAACAATTCCAAATACCAGGGCACTGCCAACAATTCCTGCTGCTTTTTTTGCAAAACCGCCCTTTTTTCTTTTCCTGCCGTCTTCCTGATAAGGTGTATGGTCGGGAGTTCTCTGATAACGGTATTCCTGATAATGGGGAATGCTGTTCTGAGACTTCTCCTTTTCCGGTTCCGGATCTCTCATAATAAAATTGGTTGTTACGGCTTCTTCTTTATTGGCTTCCGGATTTACCCGGCCTGTTTCAATGTTGTTATTTTCGTCATACATAACATCAATCTCCTTTCATGTATGTTTATTATCTCTTCTGATAATCAAAGTCTACCAATGAAATGTGACCATTCTGTGATAAATCTATATTGAATATGTGAATTGAAAAAATCCCTGCAAAAAGAGCTTTTTTTGCAAAGCGCCGTAAGCAGGGATTCGTCATTTTTAATTTAATATTAATTTGTGGGCGGTGCAGGTACTACAACTGCATTTGTTGTGCCACCTGGCACAGTTGCTGCAGTGGTTGGAGCCGTGCCTGCCTGCTGTGTCGCCTCAGTTTCTCCCGGACCTGGGGCAGTCGTCTTTGTCTCTTCGTTAGTCCCCGGCTTGGTAGTCCCGCTGGTTCCGGGTCCTGCTGCAGCGGTAGTTGTCTCACTGGTGCCGGAAGTAGTTGGTTTCGTCTCTCCTGGTTTTCCGGTACCTTTGGTGGTTTCGGAAGGCTTGGTTTCTTTGGTCGGTCCTGTAACGTTTTCCGATGATTCCGTTGTCTTTACAGGATTGCCGAACTCATCAGTGGCTTCAATGGTTTCCTCCGTGCTGGAGGTCTCTTCTGCCTCTGTAGCCTTCGTTTCCTTCACGGCCGGCTTTGTCCTGTCATCATCCACTCCTTCGTCGGTAGGCACATGATCAATGCTGGTTCCCTGCTTATACATGCCGGAATCAGCTGCAATCTTCGCACTGATCTTTTTCACCATATCAGACGGCTCATAGCTGTCCTTATCAAAAAGGAATTTATGCAGCTGCACAACATTCGTCTCCAGTGTCTGGGGGATAACGCAGTCTCCCTTTTTACCGACTTTCATATCGCCGCGGGCGAATGGAAATCCTCCTGTTTCACCAATGTGGTATTTACCGATATCAAGAAGCAGCTCTGTAAAATCACTGAAGGTTAAATTAGAGCCGATCTGATCTACCTCCATAAGAAGAATTCTGTTTAAAAGCCCAAGATCGGCTTTCTTTGCTTTATCAAAGGATTTCTGAATCACAAGGCGCTGACGCTCTGTTCTTGCATAATCCGTATCCATCTTTCTGAGTCTGGCATAGGCCACAGCCTGAACGCCGTCCAGATGATTCATACCGGCTGATTTTAAATGAACGGAAGGAACACCGGTTTTTTCCACAGTCTCCGTAATAAAAGAGTTGATATAACGGAATTCTGCCTTACTGATATCAATGTCAACGCCTCCAAGCATATTGATTCCATCAGCAACAGACTTCCAGTTAAATGTCACGTATTCTGTGACATCCAAATCCAGGTTTTTATTAAGAGCGGCAAGGGCCTGGGCGGCTCCGCCGTTTGCATAGGCAGCATTGATTTTATTATAAGTACTTCCTTCATTTATATTCAGATATGTATCACGGAAAACGGATACAATTTTTATTTCTCCAGTACCTCTGTTTATATTGCAGAGCATAATAACATCGGCATTCGTTCCTTTATTTACATTGCCGTCACGACTGTCTACGCCAAATACTGCTATGGTCCGGTATCCGGTCATATGCTTCTTCTGTTCCGGAGACATATCCTCATTGCGTACCTGATGTGCATTAAAATCATCGGGTTTCTGAATAGAACCCATGATTCTCGCCACATAAGCATAGGAGAAAATAAGTGCCAGTGTAAAAACTTCCGCAACCGCAAGAATTATGAATTTACGAATTCGTCTCTTTTTTTCCGTATGAACTGCCATACGGCTGGCTGCTGCTGCCTTTTCCTGGGGAGAAATTCGTGGCTGCTGTCTGGAAGCGCCGTCTCCGATCACAATCTGATCTTTCCTTGGAGTTCTTGCTCTGTTTTCATCCGGCTGTCTGCTTCCGGCTTCCGGACGTCTGGCACCGCTTTCCGGCTGTCTGGCTCCTGTCTCAGGACGTCTGGCACCGCTTTGTGCCTGTCTGCTGCCGGTTTCCGGCTGTCTGCGTGCTGCGTCCGCCGGTGACTGCTGTTTACCTGCTGATGATTGTCCCCTAAACATGGGCTGCCCGTTACCTTCCACTGACGGCTGCTTTCTGTAAGTCCGGCTGTCGCCCTCGTTTACAGACCTTTTTGAATCTTTGCCTGCCTGTCCGCTGCTGCCAGCAGAATCTGGCTTCGAATCAGAACCGCGCCTTTCCTTTCGGGTGTTTTCGCGGTTTAATTCATCATCAAATTCATTTCTCATTTACTTATCCTCATCCTAATTGTGTCGTATCCGATATCAGTACGCATTTTTATTAATAAACCCTTTGAACATGGTAAGGAACAGAATTTTAAAATCAAATCCAAGTGTCCAGTTTTCAATATAATAAAGATCATGTTCAATCCGTTTTGTAATGGAAGTGTCTCCCCGAAGTCCGTTTACCTGTGCCCAGCCTGTGATTCCGGGACGTACCTGATGTTTGATCATATAGCGGGGAATTTCTTCTTTAAATTTTTCTACAAAAAGAGGGCGTTCGGGTCTGGGGCCTACCAGACTCATGTCTCCCCTTAACACATTAAAAAACTGCGGCATCTCATCTATACTTGTCTTTCTGATAAAACGGCCAACCGGGGTAACTCTGGAATCGTGCTTTGTTGTCCATCTTGTTTTTTCTTCCGAAGGAGCCTGTACCACCATGGACCGGAATTTATACATATGAAACGACCGGTTATGAAGCCCTACTCTCTCCTGCTTATAGATCAGGGGGCCCGGAGCAGTGAGCTTGATTAATATGACCGTAAGAAGCATAACCGGAGAAAATACAGCCAGCGCAAAGGCCGCTCCAAATATATCTACAGCCCTTTTTAACATGGCATTCACCGGATCTGTCAGCGGCACGCGCCGGATATTGACCACAGGAAGTCCCTGCAGATCTTCAATGTAAGGTCTCGTTGGAATCATATTATTATAATCAGGTATAAACTTGGTGTGAACACCTGATTTTTCACAGGAGGCCACAATCCGCTCTAAATCCGCATATTCGCTGATGCTTAAGGTTATGGCAATCTCGTCAAGAGAATTAAGGGCAAGTATTTCATCTAAGTCACTCACTTTTCCAATGACATGAATCCCTTTATACTCAGCACCCCATTCTTTGTTATTGTCAAGAATTCCCTTGATCTGATACCCCCATTCGGGATTCATACGAACCCGGTCAATAAAGCCCTCCGCCGCACGGCTGTACCCCAGCAGGAGTATATGCTTCTGGTTGTATCCCTTGGTCCGCATGGAGTGAAGCATCATACGGATTAAATTTCTCTCCGCTGTCTCTAAAATAACATTGACAGCAAAGAAATAGAATACCATTCGGGTTGAAAACTCACTGAAATACGGGTTCTTCTTAACCAGAAACAGACTGAGGGTAAAGAGCAGAAGCCCCAGTAAGTTGGCCTTTAAAATATTGGTGAACTCATATCGCCTTTCCTGAACCCGTTTCGGTGCATACAGCTGGAATATGCCGTAGAGGAGCAGATAGGTCGGCAAAATCAGGAGAAGCGCCGCAAAATAGTACTGTGGTGGCAGAACCTGCTTATAGGGACTGAATATCCGGTTGCCCAGTAAAAGAAGAAGCCAGGCAATCACATATGACAGAATAATGACCAGTCCATCCAGTACTACATGAAACCCGTTAAATTTTTTTTGATTATCTTTAATCATAGCAGCAAAACCTTCCTACTTGCATGACTACATACTCTTCCATGATAATTTCCCGTTTATTATACATGATATGTCAATATGATGCCATTAAATTATTCTTAAATTGACCTGTCAATTTTTAGTTTTCTGTTCATAAATTCCCATACATAGAGAAATGTGCCGAAAATCAGCTCTCCCTCAATTCTTATATAATTTCCAAGCCGGGACATTTGAAACCTGACTTTTTTTGTTTTTTTCAGAGTTCTGATCCCTTCCTTTACCCCTTCCACATAATCGGAGGCAAAGCCAATACGCCGGAAAAATAAATATTTCACTACCATTCCCGCCAGTAGGGGAAGTAAGTTAAATAAAAGCTGCAGCAGGGGCATATTCTTATAATTTAAATAAAGATTGTTTCTTGCCGCCAGCTTTACTTTAAAGGAGTTGTATTTGGAACCGCTGGTTCCGCTTCCCACATGATAAACCACAGCTTTGGGACAATACCAGTTCTCATAGCCGCATATCTTAGCCCGATATCCCACATCAATATCCTCCAGATATGCGAAATGATCCTCGTCAAAGCCACCGATTTTGTCAAAAATCTCTCTCCGGTAGATAGCAGCACCGGCGCAGGCGGAGAACACCCGGCAGGCTTTTTTATAGCCGCTGCTTTTCTGTCCCACTCCTCTTTGATATGCCCAGCCCAGTACGCTGTACATATCCCCTGCATCATCCATCAGATCTTTGTGGTAAAGCTGAATCATCTTACTGCTGACAGAGAAAATCTTCGGAGAACGCTCAATGGCCTTTACCATCTCCCTGACGTAATCCGGCTCCGGCTCCGTATCATTATTTAAAAGAATGACATAGGGAGTCACAGATTCCCGGATTCCAACATTAACAGCACCGGAAAATCCTGTATTTTCTTCTAAAAATATGGACGGAATCTGATGGTCTTTCAGCCATTCAACGCTGCCATCAGAAGAACCGTTATCCACCACAAGAAGCTCAAAGTTCTGATCACTTTGAGCTCTTAAGGCCTTAAAACAGGGTTCCATAAATTTTAATCCGTTATAATTGGGAATGATGATTGTTACTTTCTTTCGCATCTTAAACCTCTAACTGATAGGGTTCCCCTATTTTCTCTTTCTTTAAATCCCGTAATGCAAAATTAGATTTGCGAAGAGTCAAATTGGGGTTATAGTAGGGATCGCCGTCTCGTAGTATTTCCGGCCATTTATCTGAAAACTTCCGGATCTCCCGGTTGAAGCGCTCCACCTTTTCCGGCGTGTCCTCAAGCCCTCTGGACTTTGACTCATAATGATAGAAAAGAGCATAGGGCGCATAAACCACCAGTTTATTTAAGGAACGGATCTTCATACAGTAATCAATGTCATTGAAAGCAACGGCCAGGTCTTCGGAAAATCCACCCACCTTATCAAACAGGGACCGCTTGCTCATCATACAGGCCGCAGTGACAGCACTGTAATTCCTTGCGCACATAGCCTGGTTAAAATAGCTGCTTTCTGCCTTATGGAGACCTATAAAAGTATGACCTGCAATTCCTCCGAAGCCGACAACCACTCCGGCATGCTGAATGGTATCATCAGAATACAGAAGCCGGACTCCGGTGATTCCCACATCCTCTCTCTGGCAGAATCCCAGCATCTCGTGTATGCTTTCCGGATTAATCAGTTCTGTATCGTTATTTAAGAACAGAAGGTACTCTCCCTTTGCAAATGAAACGCCAAAATTATTGATGGCAGAATAATTGAATTCTCTCTCCCATGTTACAACATGGACAAACTCAAATTCCTTTTGAATCTTCTCATAATAGGCAAATGTGGCCGGATCTGTGCTGTTATTCTCCACAACAATAAACTCCAGGTTCCTATAAGTGGATTTATCAATCAGGGAGCGCATGCACAAATCCAGATCTGCACTGTGATCCTTGTTGGGAATAATGACGGATACCAGAGGATCTCCGGTTATCTTAAATGTGGTATGGTAGATACCGTAATCGATCCCTTTTTCAACAGATTTCACCTGGATTCCCAGCCGGTCATAATGAGCTTTCACCGCTCTTGCACCTGCCTCAAAGGCATACAGCTTGCTTTCCGGATTACTTGCTGTGGAATCCTGATGACAGCGCCAGTGGTAAAGCGTCTTTGGAATATGACAGATCTTTCTGGCCTTTTCCGTACAGCGCAGAATGAAATCATAATCCTGGGCTCCGTCAAACTCCTCCTTAAATAATCCTACTTCCAGAAGCAGCTCATGGTTTACCACAAATAAATGACAGATATAATTAACACTGGTTAACAAATCCGGACTGAAGTCAGGTTTAAAGTGAGGCTCAAACAACTCCCCTCCGTCGATATCAAGCTTATCCTCATCGGTATAAACCACATCGATCTCAGGATCTTTGTTAATGGCCTTTACACATTCATACAATGCATCCGGTGCCAGCGTATCATCATGATCTGCAAGAACAATGAAGTCGCCTGTGGCCATCTCAATGGCAGCATTGGTATTGCCGGAAATTCCTTTGTTCTCTCCCAGTATCACGTAACGGAATCTCTCATCCTTCATGGCGTAGCGCTTAAGCACCCGCTCCACCCCTTCTCCCCTGGGGCTACCGTCAGCGACACAGACCTCCCAGTTTGTGTAAGTCTGGGCAAGCAGAGAATCAAGCATGGCGGAAAGGAAACGCTCCGGCGTTTTATAAGCGGGTATGACAACAGAAAGTCTTGGCATATAATCAAACACAAACTGCCTTTGCTGTGCCAGTTCTTCCTCCGTTGTTCTCGTAAGAGATACCCATTCCGGATAATCGTAATCGCTGTCAATTCCCTGAAGCTTATGTCTGGATTTGATCACAAATGCTTTCAGGCCATTTTCCATGAGAAAATCCATGGCAGACTGCAGTGTCTGCTTATTCATCATGCTCTTTAATTTAGCCGATTTTTTATGGGCTGAGCTGTTCTGCTTTTCTATGATATCCGCATTCAGTTTTACCTGTACTGACTTATTTTCACACTGTATCACTAAAGTCCGGTCTTTTCTGCTGTCCCGGACATAAGGAATCCGGATATCAAAACCAAGGTCCTTTTCAACCGTTTTCTTAAAATATATCTGGCTTACATCATCTCTGCGCACCGGTACGTATTTGAATTCCACAGGATTTCCCTGTTCATCAAGCACCTTAAATTCCACTGGTTCTTCCGGAGTTTTTCCGATCACCCAGCCATTTAACACGATGGAATTATCACGAATCCGCGCTACATCTATCTTATATTTCATCTCCGATTCCCATCCTCCATGGAGGCTGCCGTAAGAAGCAGATCCTCATCTGTATCTTCCTGTGTGCCGCATGTAAAATTAATCCGCTCTTCTTCAATTACAAGAGGACGTTTCATAATGCGGGCATTGATGGAAAGAATGTACTCACCCACAAGACCGATAAAGAAGATCTGAACCGATCCCAGAAAGCACATTCCAATCAGGAGAGGTGCCATTCCGGCCGGGAAACGGTCCCAGTAGATCAGCTTTAAGATCAGATAAATCAGGCCCACCGTCATACTGGCAATGGAGCAGATGCTTCCGAAAATAGTTGCCAGGCGAAGTCCGACCTTTGTGTAGGAAGTAATGCTTAACATCGCGGCATCATAGAGCTTATAGAAATTATTGCTGGTTTTCCCGGCCCGCCGTTTGGGCTGCTCATAAGGAATCTCTTTTCTTCTGAACCCAAGCTCTGCCACAATTCCCCTGAGGAAGGGAGTTGGATCATCAAGCTGCCTTAAAACATTAATAAATGTCCTGTCATACAGTCCGAATCCGGTAAAATGCTCAATCTGCTCCACATCGGAGAGTTTTTTAATCATCTTATAGTAACAGCTTCTCAGCCAGTACATGATCTTATTCTCTTTACTGGACTTTTTGATTCCGATCACAATTTTGTAACCGTCCTCCCATTCCTTTACATATCTGGGAATCATCTCCACCGGATCCTGGAAATCTGCTGCCATTAAGATCGTGCAGTCGCCGTCTGACTGGAGCATGGCGTAGTATGGAGAATTGAACTGCCCGAAATTTTTCGCATTTAAAATTCCCTTTACCCCTTTATCCTTTGAACATAAACCGCGGATTAATTCCCTGGTTCTGTCTGAAGAATCATTATCAATAAAAATCAGTTCATAACAGTATTTATTCAATTCCCTGTGAAAAACTCCTGTAATCGCCTGATACATGGCTTCTACGTTTTCTTCCTCGTTATAACAGGGAACTACAATGCTAATTGTTTTCATGTGTTCACTTCCCATCTGTCCGCACCATCACTTTTACTAAATCTGCAGGTTTTTCTTTCATCAGCCGGAGTGCAGTCTCCACTTCATCCAGTCCATACAGGTGATGGGTCACCAGCTTCTGGGGATTAATTCTGCCGTACTGAATCATCTTTAAGAGGCGTTCAATTCTCACTCTCCCGCCTTTTGCCAGCTCCGTATGAATGGTCTTCCCGCCCATTCCCCTGCCGCCCGAGAATTTGGGGAAAGCAAGATTTCCGGTGCCGCCAAAATAATTGACATTGGAAATGGTTCCGATTCCATATCTTGCCATATCAACCGCCTGGGTAAATACTTCGTCACCGCCTCCGCAGATGATAACCCCATCGGCTCCCAGACCGCCGGTCCGTTCCATCACCTGGTCCACGATACTGCCGTTTTTATAGCTTAAGACCTCCGTCGCCCCAAACTCCATGGCAAGACTGGTGCATACAGGCCTGGTACCTACTGCAATGATGCGGGCTGCCCCTAAATGTCTGGCACCCTCAACTGCCATCAGGCCGATGGGACCGATTCCCATAACCACGACTGTGTCTCCAAACTGTATGTCTGCATATTCTGCCCCGGTAAAACCGGTAGTGACCACATCCACACACATAAGAGCCTGTTCCAGGGTAACTCCCTCAGGAATCTTTGCAAGAGTGGTATCCGCATCAGGAATCAGGAATTTTTCAGCAAATACGCCGGGTATGGATCTGCCCAGCTGATGTCCGGAAAATGGAGCCGATGCATGCTTATAATTTCCTTCCTGGATCCCCATAGCCCTCCAGTCCGGGGTGATGGCAGGAACTGCAACAACCTCTCCAGGCTTAAAATCTTTCACCAATTCACCGGTCTCTAAAATCTCTGCCACACATTCATGGCCTAATATGAGATTCGGCGCTTTTCTTGATCCCCCTCCGTAAACGGTATGAACATCTGAGGAGCAGGGAGCCACTGCAACAGGGCGCAGAATCGCCCCGTAAGGTGTAAGCTCCGGCTCCGGCGCATCATGCCAGCCAACTTTTCCCGGTTCAATTAAAACAAATGCTTTCATACTTTTTTCTTATATCCTTTCCAAATGATTGGATTTCAACGCCAGAATCTCCACATTCCGGCCAAATTTTTCCACAATGGACTTAGCGATCTCTTCCGTATAACCCGGCGCCACGATTAAAATGGCATCTACCGGATCCTTAAGAAAATGGTCCGGTGCCACGATGGGTAAGTGGGAGGCAGGTGCATATCTGCCCTGTTTAAAGGGAGCTGAATCAATGATATATCTGGCAAAATCCCCGATTGCAGTTGTGGAGGCGAGGGTAAAGCCCTGATGGCTTGCTCCCCAGATTCCAAGACTCTTTCCTTCTGACTCTAATTCACGGATCAGACGTTTCAGCTCATCGCCGATGATCACCCGGCTCTGCACCAGACCGGAGACATCCAGTCTGCCTGAGCTTTCCCTGCCCGCCCTTTCTTTTAAAGTTTTCTTCTTTCTGACAATCACTGAGAGTGTATCCCGGTTTACCATCTCTTCCTGAATCACTTCAAAACCAGCCTGATCCGCTGCAAAGCGCAGCGTATCAAAGGTATAATAAGCAATATGATCCCGGATCAGCTCATAGTAACCGTCATACTGTAATATATATTCAAGACTTGGCACCGTAATTAAACCCACGCCCTCATCTGTTAAATTCTCAGCAATACAGCGAAGCATCCCAACAGGATCCGGCTGGTGTTCCAGATAGTTAAAGGATAAAAATCCATCGTAGGGACCTCTCATGCTGCCATCGGGGGACGCAAGGACCTCTCCCTCCCCGGCAAACTGCCTCCAGACATTCAGCCCTTTTTCTTTTCCGAGTAAAACCAGGCTCTCCCGGTGCTCAATTCCACAGGCAGTAACCGGGAATCCGGTAAGGACAGAAAGGAATTCTCCCTGACCGCAGCCCGCCTCAATGAGCTTCTTCCCTTCCAGATGGCAGGTTTCAATAAAATGCCGGTACTGGCGTTTTCTTAATTCCACCATGGTGGTGGTAAATCCGCCAGACCGGATTACGTCCTTATAATATGGCACTGGTTCACAATCAAACTGAACCAGGCCGCAGCAGCTGCACTGGTGCAGATTTAAACTGATTCCCCTGTCATCTGCCAGATCCTCGCTGCCCGGAATATCCTGGGCGGATGCGGGCATATGATCCAGTGTCAGTAAAGGTTCCCCGTCAAGCGTCTGCCCGCAGACAATACAAATCCTATCTCTCATACCACAAAATTTCCTCCATGTCAATCCATTTTTAATATCCGCAGGTTTTCTTAACCCCCTCAGAAAAGCTCACAAGGGGAGAAAAACCGGTCTCTTTTTCCAGTTTTTTTATATCCGGAATCAGATTTGCAAGACCTTCCGCATTGGGCCGTCTTCTTCCATAACTGTAGCAGCCATGATATCCCATGGTTTCATACATCAGCCGAATGTATTCCCGCAGCAGCTTAGTTTCGCTTTCCGGTGCTGCCACATTATAAATTCCGGAAACCGATTCTTTTTCCCGTTCCATTAAAAGTATCAGTGCCCGGACACAATCCTCCAGATATAAAAAATTCCACATTTGTGTACATTCCCCCAAGGATATGTATTCTCCCCTGCCAAATGCTCTTAAGCAGCTTTCCACCAGAGACCAGGGATGGTCTCCCGGTCCGTATACGCTGAAAATCCTTGCGTGGATATATTCCATGGAAGAAATCCCTGCCTGCCTCCACTGGTCCGTCTTTTCTGCCGCCTGATTTAAAAAGTCCAGCTTCGCCTTTCCATATTCAGAGACAGGGCTGCATACGGTCTCCTCAGAAAGCGGTCCGGCGTGAATGCCGTATTCCGCCTGGGAGCCGCTGAAGAGAAAACGGCTGCAGCCTAAACGTCTGGCCCCTTCCAAAGCCTTTAAAGAGTCCCTGACATTCTTCTGCTGGACTTCACGCTTCATCCGGTTCTCGCTGCCTGAACCATCCCAGCCAAAGTGATAAAATGCCTGGCAGGGTCCGTCAATTAACTGATCCAGTGTATCAAGCTCCCCAAGCTCCCGTTCTATTACGCTAAGTCCCTTTTGTTCTGCCGGAAGGTATCTCATATTCTTAGAACCGGGACGGACCACTGCATATACCCTGCTGCCCTGTTTTAAAAGGCGGTCCGCCACAGCTCTTCCCAGGAAGCTGGTCGCTCCTGTTACAACAACATTCACCGTATTTCCTCCCTGTCCTGTACTCTAATCCCTGATTCGGGGAATGATCATATTGCGGTCCATCTCTTCCTCAGACAGGAACGGGGATAAATCCTCTAATGGAGGAGAAACCATGGTTCCGTCCGGAAGGCGCTTGGCCGCTGATTTCGGCTCAAAATTCTGATCTCTGCTGACAAATACTTCACAAATCGCCGGTCCGTTAAGAGACAGGGTATCACGGAGCGCCTGATCAATCTCACCGTTATGACGGGCGCAGACATAGGGGTATCCGTATGCACCGGAAAGCTTCTTCATATCAGGGAAGCTTAAATCCCCGCTGTCATCTCCGATTCCCACTAACGGCTCTCCAAAATAATTCTTCTGGGTCTGGCGGATGGAATGGTAACCGCCGTTATTAATCAGGAATATCTTAATGGGTAGGCGGTGGTGTATAATTGTCTGCAGTTCCTGCAGGTTCATCTGGATACTTCCGTCCCCTGTCACCAGAATAATGTCTTCTCCCGGATCAGCCTTTGCAACGCCGATCGCTGCCGGCAGATCATATCCCATGGAGGCCACTGCAGAATTGGTAATAAAACGCTGGCCGGGCTTGATCACATAAGCATGTCCGCCCACAACACAGGCCGATCCGTTGCCAACCACAGTAATCCGGTTTTCGGGAAGGCGGGAGCTGAGCTCCTTAATAAATGCATAAATGTTGACTTCCTTCTCTTCTTCCTGTCTGTAATGCTTTGGAAGCACCACCGGATACGTCTCTTTCCACATGCGGCATGTCTCATTCCAGGTAAGGGAGTCAATTCCCTTTCCGCCCTTAAAGAGGGGATCTTTCCCAGTTGCCTTAAATTCGTGATCCAGAAGATCTTCCATCACCGCCAGCAGTTCTTTAATATCTGCATGAATCCGCATATCTGCGTGAACAGACGGTTTCTTTAATTCCTCAGAATCAATGTCATTGACAATGACACAGGCCTCTCTGGCCCAGGTGGCATAATTATATCCAACCTGGCGGATGCTTAAACGGCTGGCAAGTGAAAGCACCAGGTCGCTGTTCTGAATGGCAAAATTACCGGGACGGTCTCCCATTCCACCTCCTCTTCCAGTATAAAGAGGATGGGCATCATAGATACAGTCCTGGCTGTTCCAGCCCGTCACAACAGGAACTCCCAGCTTCTCTGCTACACGAAGAAACGCCTCATGAGCCTGTCCGATGCGGATTCCATTGCCTGCATTGATTACAGGGCGTGATGCTTCTTTGATCTTTAAAAGGACGTCACGAACAGCATCCTGATCCGGCTTTGGCGGCAGCGTCTGACGTTTCTCTCCATATCCGTTCTCATCCTCAGAGATCTTTGCTTCACATACAGAAGCCCATCCGTCTCCCCCCTGTTCGTAGTCCTCCGGATTAAATCCGATTAGATCACCAGTTTCCACATAAGCGCCCTGCACGTTTAAGGGAATGTCCAGCCATACAGGTCCGGGGCGGCCGGAATACGCCAGATAGACTGCCTTTTCCAGGCAGTAGCGGATCCTCATGGGATCAATCACCATCTCGCTGTACTTGGTCATGCAGTCAGTTGCTTTCGTAATATCAAATTCCTGATCTCCCATGGCACGGATTCCTACACCGGACCATCTGGCCGTGGTATCATAGCGAACCTGTCCTGACAGAATCAGCATGGGAATGGAATCCAGCCAGCCGCCTAAAACTCCGGTTATGGCATTGGTACCCCCCGGGCCTGTCGTCACGCATACAGCGGCAATCTGTCCCCTGATTCTGGCGTAGGATTCGGCAGCGATGGCACATGCCTGCTCATGATGGTTATAGAGACAGTTAAGCCCTTCCTGATGTCCCAATGCATCGTTTAAATGCATGGCACCTCCTCCTGTTACGGTAAACACCTGGGAAATTCCAAGTTCCACCAGACTCCGGGCAATATAATTGGATATTTTCGTTCTCATGTTATTTTCTCCTTTATTAAGGAATGGTAATTATCTGTCTGTGATTATACCACACCCCACTTTATTTTCCTATTAAAGTTTTCTTACTTTCTAAATGCTTCCTGCATTTCCATTTTTCTTCCGTTTCTATCCCGTCTCAGCCTTATTTTCCTTACAACTGCCTGTATTCCCTGTACTGCAGCGGTCCCATACAGTCCGGGGAACCCCTGCGTATCCTCAACTTTTCTCCTGTTCTGTTAGCTCCTTCCATATCTGCCATCAAACCACACTTTCTTTGTTTCGTACATTTACGTTATAATCGCAGAGTAATGCAACTATGGATTTTCGGCCACGATAAAACTTACTGCAAAAAAGGAGAGAACATATTTATGAAAAAGCAAATCAAATTGATGGCTGTATTATCCGCTGCCGGTATTTTAACTGCTGCAGCCCCACAACTGGGATCTTTTAACACAGCCTCTACTGTCTATGCCAAGGCAACTGGCTGGGTAGAAGAAAACGGTACATGGAGATTTTATGAGGAGGGTGATTACTTCGCCACTGATTCCTGGAAGAAGTACGGAGAAGACTGGTACTACTTAAACGAGGATGGCGAAATCGCTACCAGCGAGGAAATTGATGAGTACTATGTAGATGAGAGCGGTAAAAGAGTATCTAATTACTGGATCTCTGTTACCAATGACAGCTACTGGGACTCCCCTGATTCACCAGAAAACTACTGGCATTATTACGGAAAAGACGGAAAAGCCGTAGTTTCCAAATGGCAGAAGATTAACAACAGCTGGTACTACTTTGACGAACAGGGTCAGATGCTCACCGGCAAGGTAGAAATCGCAGGTTCTACTTATTACCTGGGTGATGAAAACGACGGAGCACAGAAAACAGGCTGGTTTGAGCTTGACAGTGCAAAAGAAGATTCCGAGCATCCACGTGCATGGTACTATTTTGACAAAGACGGTATCATGGTAAAAGATCAGGCAGACAAAAAAATTAACGGTTCCTATTACACCTTTGTAAACGGTGAAATGCAGACCGGCTGGTACAAACTTCCTGTAACAGCAACTCCTTCAGAAGCGGCCGAAAATACTGACAACAATACTTCTGCAGCAGGCTATCAGTACTATGATGAGAGCGGTGCAAGAGTCGATGGCTGGAGAGAAATCGAAGGCATCGAAGGCATCAGCGCAGAAGGTGAACAGCACTGGTTCTTCTTTAAAAACGGTGCTCCTTACTTTGCGAAAAAGGGTATTCAATTATTCACTGTAAACTCCCAGAAATATGGATTTAATACAAAAGGTGAAATGCAGACCGGACTTGAGGTTGTTACTCTGGAAGACGGAAATACTGCAAACTTCTATTTCGCAGAAAGCGGCGTGATCAACACTGGAAAACAGTCCATTTACGACGAGGATTTAGGCGAGAACCAGATCTGGTACTTTGTAACTTCCGGAAGTAAGAAAGGCCAGGGCTTCCACGGTATTCTTGACGATACTCTTTACGAGTACGGTTTAAGAAAAGAAGCAGATGCGGATTTAAGAGTTGCTCCATTCGCTCTTAACGGCAAGAACTATCTGGTGAATACCAATGGTGTTCTTCAGAAAGCTTCCTCTACATCCAAGTCCACAGCAAAACCAGAGCTTGGCGCAGGCTTCAGAGATTTCAAAGACACCAACGAAAAAGTTTATGTTGTTGATGTAAATGGTATTATTCAGTAAATAGAACACCTTTATAAATGAAACATCCGTTCAATTGCCAAAAAGTCCGCAGCATATCAGCTGCGGGCTTTTATTTATTTGAACAATTGTAATTGCTTTATCTGTGCAAAATGCCTAAATAGAAAATTTTTTATCGATTTCATTGTTTTTGCGTTATATTTTTGTCGATTAAACGTTATACATATAGGAGTAGAATGTTCATACATTAATAAAAAAAGGAGGAGACCAATGAGAGAACTGTCCGTGTACTATTGTTCCAAATGCGGGTATTATGGTTATTATCAGCTGGAGAGGAATGCGGTATGCCCAAAGTGCAAGGTGGACATGCTTGCGTTGTCCATCAGCTATCAGGCTTTCATGGATTTGCCCTGTGAAGAAAGGGACGAACTGCTATCCTCCCAAATCATTGCCTCATCGTCTCCCTATGTAAAGCGCCTGCTGGTACCTCACAAAGTTAATAATAACCGGGAAATCATAGCCCGAATGGGAGACCGCATTACCGAACTGGAGATTGAAAATGAAAAGCTGAATAAAACCATTGAATGGATGCACCAGACAATCTGGGAAATGGTACGTAAAAACAAGGGATTAAATGTAAATGACCAGGCAGAATCCCAAAAGGGGATTGATCCCTGACAGGGATATTCCGGGAGTGCCCCCCTGCACTCCTTACCCATCCCCTGTCAGGCGATTTTGTCAGTACTTATGTAACGACCGATCAATCTGTTCAGCGTCTGATTCAACCTTTCAATCACTTTATGGAGTCTCGAATTTTCTTCCATCAGCTTCTCATTCTCCATCTGTACAATCCGCAGCTTCTCAGCATCTGTCATATAGATACCCCCTCCTTTTTCTGCTTTACCTGTAATCAATATAAGTCCTTTCCAAGTGTTTGAAAAGTAAATTTTATCGCATTATTCGACATAATTTACATTTTTTTAGTAAGTTTAATCAATTTATGAGGGGATTTTTTAGTTAAAGTACTACATATGCCGTGTCGAAAAGTATCTGATACTAAATATGCGATTTACCCAAATCTTATATTGTCGACATAATTGATATCAATTATAATAGATTTTACAATAATTATTTTAATTTATCCGATTACTTTTTATTCTCGTCAGATTTTTGACAATTAATAAGACATATATCTATTTATTACCAGCACAACCTCAAAAAGCCGGCTTTATATCCGGCTTTCATAAAATTATTCTATTTTAGGTGAAAGTACATGAATTACGAGCTTCTTAACCGCGTCATAAGAAGAGGAAGCTGAAGCTCATCAAGCACTTCATTGATATAAAACAGTACAGGAACAGCTCCATCTGTCTTTCTTTCACCGGAAAGAAACCAGCATACAACTGCATCATTGGGGAGAGAAGCAGATAACGCATACCCCGCTTTTTTAAGTAAAAGCTGTATTTCGTCAATTCCGAGTCCAAGAGAGATGGCAATTGCCAGAAGCGTTTCCTTTGACGGCCGTTTCTGACTCTTAATGTATTGAAACATCCGCTCGCTGACATTGGCTGCCTCGCAGATGGATTTGCCTCTTCCTCTGCCGCCATTTAGAAACTGTCTGAAATATCCGCAAAAATCATGCTCGCCGGAAAGAGAGAGTCCCGCCTTATTGGCCAGAAGCTCGGACTCATCTGCATTTAAATGAAATATTTTCGCACAGGAGGCAATCACCTGCTTCTTGGATTCTCTTGTCTGAGTGCTGTATGGGTGATTTTTCCACCAGGAAACAGCCTGTTTATTTACCCCCAGTTTCTGATATACGTCTTCCAGAAGCCTTAAGTCATTTGTCTTTTTGTAGTCTTTTGCAAGATTATTCAATGCTGCATAGAAGCTTTCCTCCAGAATGACTCCATGATCATCCAGCCACTGTTTTGTTTTTGCATAATCCATTTATTTTCCCGCCTTCCTAAAAATACAGTATTCGGCTGTTATTTACGCCAAAAAAGCCAGCTGGTTTGTAATCACCAGCTGGCTACATTATATCGGTATTTTTTTCATTGCAGGCGGGATATCCCTAAGATGCAAAAAAACAGCATAACCTGTTAATCTGCGGGATTAACGGTTAATAATAATCTTCAATCTTCGTAATCAACCGTACCGATGCAGGTTAAATTAAGAGTGTTTTTCAACAGGTCCCCTGGAGAGATAAAGTATTCATACATATCCTTAAGCCGGTCCAAATAATAGACAGCATCCTCCTGATTACAGTCTGCTCCCCTGGAAAAAGTCTTAACGAACTGGATGCAGAAACGGGTTACTTCTATAATAAGGTCATCCGGCAAATCAGGCGAAGCAGAAAATCCAGTGCCAGCCTGATTCTCACTCAGCGCATCATATAATTCACTGATTGCTTCATCCACATTCTCATCAGTTACAGGACTGTTTTCCCCCATTGCAGAGAATATCCGGCTGTTAAAACCAGAAGGATCTTTCTGAATGATATCAATGATCTTATCAATCACAGGAAAGCCTGTTTTATCATTTAAATGGATCTCATAACTCTCTCCTGCTTCCTTATAGCAATGATAAGCAAACTGGGAGCACATCATGGCTTCTCTGCCTTTATAAATCACTGCATCCTCCAGCTCCATTAAAATCCCCATGGAAAGCTTCACAATCTTTGTTACAAGGCCCTGAAGCCCCGTGTCACCCAGCATGTTATTGGTGATGCAATACAGGCCGATAAACGGAAGCTGGGCATGGGCGTAAGGCAGCTTCTCGCTGACATACCGGGCTGCAATGTCCATAACTGGCTGGCAGTCGTTATTTCCCGGATTTAACCGCATCACATAGGCTGTCCTGGCGGTTCTGGTTAGGATGGTATCCTCCACTGCATTGGGGGGCGTTTCCTCAATTACGGTCCCTGTCGGTTTGGAAGGCCCGCAGCTTAAAGCGGTATGGCTTACTTCAGATTTTGTGACCCACGCTATGATCTTTGATATCTTGTCTTCGCTGGGCTCCAGTAAAAGGATATCTCCAGCTTTTAGATCACTTACCCTGACTTTTTCACTCATCGTTTCATCCTCCTGAATTAATTAAAATATTGTTTCAGTTCTTTTACCTTATTCCGGCTGACCAGTATCACATCGGAAATATCCTTAAAATACATATCATAAGTATAATTAATTCGCGGCCGAAACCGGTCTGCTCTGGCGAGATTAGCCAGGTAACACTTATGAGTTCTGAAAAATGAATTCTTCTTCAGCTTTTCCTCATAAAAATTCAGTGTTTTATTACCGCGGAATACGTGGTTCCTGGTATGTATCATACAAACTCCCTGTAATGCTTCTATATAAAATATATCAGCCGCTGGTATAAGAACAATATCTTCGTCATTAAATCCGCAGATCATGTCTAAATTATACTCATACTGACCGCTGATCTCCTGGTATACCTCCTGTCCGGCTGTGGTATTCTTTAATTTGTTCAGACACTTAAAAAAGCGTTCTTCCGTGTAGGGTTTTAATAAATAATCCACTGCATTCAGTTCAAATGCCTTTGCCGCATAACCATTATACGCAGTTACAAAGCAGATCTTCGTTTGTGGATGAAGGCTGCTGATCTGCTCAGCAATGTACATTCCATTAATTCCCGGCATGTCAATATCCAAAAACAACAGGTCGCAGGGGTTCTTAAGTAAATATGCCAGCCCCTCTCTGGAATCAGAAAAAGCCGCTGCCAAAGAAAATTCCTCCTTTTTCTTCAGCAATTCTGTAAGATATTCAATTGAATTTTTCTCATCATCAATGACTACAACCTGCATACCTGTATATTACCCCCTCTTCGGTATCTGAAAACTGATCTTTGTTCCTTTTAACCACTGGCTTTCAATGACCAGCTCGCTTTGAAAACATATTTTCAGCCGGTAATTGATATTGCTGATTCCGACTCCTCTTTTTGAAGCATCACTCCTGCCAATATTTTCAAGAACTTCCGGTCTGATTCCCCTTCCATTATCCTCTACGCTGATTAATAGCATCTCTCCTTTATCCATAACCCCGATCCGGATATTAAGCTCACGGGAATCATATCCGTGCTTAATGCAGTTTTCCACAAGGGGCTGAAGGGTAAGGGGAAGAATCTTGTTTGTCAGAAGCTCATCAGGTGCATCAATCTCAAGCTTTAGGGCACCGTTCATTCTCACATTTTCCAGTTCCACATAAGCATTTACCAGATCCAGTTCCTCACTTAACTGATACAGGGTATAGGTTCTGTAATCAAACCGGTATTTTACCCTCAAAAAATCAGACAGACACATAAGCATATTTTTTGCCGTCTTCGCATTCGTGTCCATAAGGTAGTAGATGTTATGAAGAATATTAAACAGGAAATGAGGGGAGATCTGGGCCTGTAAAGAGGCAATCTCCATCTCATGGGCCAGTTCTGACTGATGGAACGTATCTTCCACATTCACTGCCAGAACATATCCCTGGCTGAGAAGGAAAAAAAGCACTCCGAAATAGTAGAAATTGAAATCGCTTAAAAATTTTGCATCAATATTATGCTGGATATCCACAAGCTGCACGAAACAGGACATCACATATACACAAAAGCCCAGTAAAACCGGTCCGGCATTGGGCTTTTTTAACTGGAACGCCCTGGCAATTTTCATAAAATAACAAAGTGCATTAATAAACAAAATCGGTACGAATACCATATTGTCATACAAAACAGGCACGACGGGCAGAAAAATAAGAATGGCAGTATAGAAAAAATCTATAATCTTTAAAAAGCGGACCGGATGGGTCTTCCCCAGCTCCGGGTACATGCTCCAAAGAAAAAACTGAATGGATGTAATCTGGACCATAAAGGACACATACTCTATTTTCAAAACTGCATCAATGCTGAGAAAGGATAAAATACTGACCAGACTCTCACCGTCTATAATCGATGCAGAAACCAGCACAGAGATACAAAAAATCCAAAGATATACAGACTGTGCTTTTTTATTTAAACACCAGTTAAAAACATACAGATAGCACGCCATTCCAGCAAGAATACCAATAAACCCGATGTTTTTCATCAGATTGAGAAGGTGGAACCGGAACAGAGGCACCTGTTTTCCAAAATAGACCGGAAGTACGATTCCACCATTATTGCAGTGAAAATTGGATACCTTAAGCCTGATCACAAGATCAGCCTGATCTGCATGAAAGTAAACAAACTGAGGGACCCAGCTGGGAATTTCTCCGTTCTTGTCTGCACCGATTCTTCCGTTTTCTACAATCTTTTTATTATTGATGGAAAGCTCGTATGCACTGGAAACATAGTTAAGCTTCATGCAGTAATCACCGGGCGATGGAACTTTTACACGGAGTTCATATACACCGATGCCGTGTTTTTCCAGCCTCTTTCCGTTAATTACTTTTCCCCGCCAGCTTCCCGGAACGTCCAGGCTGCCTGCTGTCCGGGAGACAGTATCCTCAAATGTCCCTTCATAAAACTTCCATGCACCATTTAACTGAACTGCCTTATCTTCCATATTCTTATCCGACAGATTTAAAAATCCATCGGATATGGGATAGGAAACATATTGATTCCGGATACTTACAAGCCCTGATATCAAACATACTGACAAAATTAAAAATAACAGGGCTCTTCTGTTCTTCTTTTGTTTTTCTTTCATTATACTCTTAAATTTTCCCCCGAACCTGTCACCCATCATGCATCAAATTCCATGTATTTTTGTTTATTTTACTATTTCTGGAAAAATATAGCAATATAAATATTTTAACTCATCACAATAGAAAGGAAAGAGGGCGGACGGACAAGTTTATTGCCGAATGCTCTCTTTCCTTTTCTTATCTGAAAATCTATTATTCTGTTACAGTGCAAATGGTTAATGGAGATACTATCCTGTAATTTTAAGAAATACGTTCTCCATCCGGCCCTACCCGATGCCCATCCGGAGTTGTGGTGTCCTTAAGCATGGAACCTTTTGTTTCATCTGCCGCTTCACTGAAATAATACCATTTTCCTTCAATCATATTCCAGCCGGTATACATATAGCCTTTCTTTCCGTCACTGACCGGATTTAAATAATACTTATTACCTTTGTATTCAAACCATCCGGTTACCATATAGCCTTTTTCGTCAAAGAAGTACCAGTCGTTTGATCCCTTCCAGTCCGTATACACCCAGCGGTTTGTCGGACTGTTTCCATCATTTCCGGTAATCCGCCATCCATTTTCATCTGAATGCCAGCTTCCGGAATAATAATGGTCATCGTCTCCGCCTTTTGGCTTGCCTGGTTGTGTAATATCTCTGTCATCATCGTCATCGCTGTCATCTCTCGGCGGTTCTTTTACTCTGACAGTAAACTCATCTGTAAACTCTTTCTCATTCCCATACCGGTCGGTTCCGTAATAAATAACCTTAACTGTTCGTGTTCCTGTTCTGGTAAGATTATATTCCAGATCATACTGCCCCTCTGATAAAACTGTTTTTTTCACTGCATTTGAGGGACTGGCTTTCTGATATTCGGTTACCTCAAGCCCCTGTGTATCTAAATCCTCTCCCAGTGTATAGCTGACTTTATCCGGTCTTTTCGTCACGTTGATCCGGATGGTGTAATACTCCTGTTCTTCCTCTTCTTCCGAAACTGTTAAATTTATCGTTACTTCCAGAGAAATTCCAGATGGATTGATAACGTTATCCGGTAGAACTACATTTCCCTCTACAGTAAAGGTCTGTTCTTCACTGATGAACGGATCATAGGAACTGGAATCCAAATCCCAGATCACATCTGCCTGAACGTTTCCGGCATCGGTTCCCAGCGTAACTCTGGATGGGATCCCCAGGGCAGTAACTGTTTTGGCAGTTCCGTTTGTAATTCCTTTTATGGAAGGCAGCGGATAAATTTTTTCCAGAATTTTATCAGTCAGTGACTCTGCATCCACTGTTACTTCAACTGTAATATCCAGAGATACACTGTCAGGATTAATTACTTTGGCCGGAAGAATCACGTTTCCTTCTACCTCGAAGGTCTGGGCCGTTTTCAGGTCAGGATCATAGGAGCTGGAGTCCACATCCCAGGTTACATTGGCCGGTACGGTTCCATTATCTGTCTCAAGATCTACATTTACAGGAAGACCAAGTGCAGCGGCTGTTTTTGCTGTACCGTTAGGAATTCCTGTTACAGGGGACAACGGAGAAATACTCTCCAGAACCTTATCCACCAGCACTTCTGCTTTTACAGTAACATAAACCGTTACATCCAGAGATAAACCGTCAGGATTATATACTCCTGCGGGCAGTGTCACAGTTCCTTCCACAACAAAGGTCTGCTCTGTTTTCTGATTGGGATCATAAGAGCTTGCCTCTACATCCCAGGTGACATCAGCCGGTACATTGCCTGTGTACGTAAAAAGATTTACATGCTCAGGCAGCCCAAGCGCAGAAGCTGTTTTTGCTGTACCATTGGCTATACCCGTCACAGGATCAGAGGGAGTGATTGATATGACAGGATTTTCTGTTGCTGTAAAGATTATGGTATAAGTTTCAGTGGAATCTGCAATTCCATCATTGGCTTTCAATACCAAAGTATGCGTACCTGTGGTGGTCGGCTTATAGGAAAAGTCATTGTCTGCTGTCATTTCAGGTCCATCATCAATCTTTACCTTGTAGGTAAGAGGATCGCCGTCTGAATCCTGAAAAATATTCTTTAAGGTGATATTAATTGATGTATTGACTGGTTGTTCACATGTTAACGTATCTCCTACTCCGCTCTTTCTTTCAGGAGCAGTATTTGGCGCTTTCACATTGAGAGTTACGGTGTAGATATCAGTTGAATCACTAATTCCGTCATTGGCCTTAAATACCAGCGTATACGTTCCAACTGCTATCGGCGTAAAGGTATAGCTCTCGTCAGCTGCCATTTCGGCTTCCTCATTTACTTTTACTTTATAGCTGAGAGCATCCTTGTTCTCATCTTCAAATATTGTACTTAAATCAAGCGAATAAGTGTTAAAGACCTGGATATTTCCGGACTGAACAGCTCCTGCTCCGCTTTTCCTCACCGGGATCGAATTAACAGCTGAAAGGGTTACTGTATAGGTATCAGTGGAGTCCGCTTTTCCATCATTAGCTCTAAATACCAGTGTATACGTTCCTACAGCAGCGGGGGTATAGGAATAGCTCTCATCCGCGGCCACTTCCATTCCTCCGTTAATTTTTACCTTATAGGTTAAATTATCACTGTCAATATCCTCAAATATTGTATTCAGGTTAGTTGAGTATGCTTTTTTAACTGGTACACTGTCTGTTACGCTGGCATCCACACCGGTTTTTCTTGTGGGCGGCGTATTGGCTGCTTTCACATTCAGGGTCACGGTATAGGTATCTTCTGAATCTGCAATTCCGTCATTTGCTTTAAATACCAGCGTTAACGTTCCAATAACATTTGGAGTGAAGGTAGGTTTATCACTAACCGCCTCCTCTGGCTGGTCATTCATTTTTACTTTATAATTTAAAGAATCCTCATCCGTATCTTCAAATATTGTACTTAAATCAATGGTATATCCAGTATTCACTGTTATATCTTCTGATTTAGATGCTCCCACCCCACTCTTTCTGACTGGTGCTGTATTAACTGCAGTCAGTGTTACTGTATAGGTGTCTGTTGAGTCAATAGTTCCGTCACTGGCGGTAAACACAAGGGTGTATGTGCCCGTAGCAGGAGGCATAAATGAATAATTTTTTGTTGCTGTCACTTGAGAGTCCGTATTAATTTTGACTTTATAGGTCATGGAATCTGTATCCGGGTCCTCAAATATTGTACCCAGGTCTATGGAAAATGCATTTTTAACTGGTAAGCTGGCTGATACAGTTGTTCCCACACCGCTTTTCCTGACTGGCGCATAGTTTACCCCCTGCACATTAACAGTCGTATAGACTGGTTCTGTTGCATTGGTGTTATCTAATGCTGAAACCATAACTGTCCTTGGTTTTGTATCGGGTTTTACTGTGTTAGTGTTTTTGTACGTAATCGCTTTAATTAATGCTGCGACACTGGTATCATTCGCATTTGAATTCAGCGAGATGGATAGAGCTGTTCCTGAAGTACCTCCTGAATACGTACCAATTGCGGTTCCGCTATAGAGAACATTGCTTCCAGACAGTGTAATACCACCTGTTTGCGTAATCTCCAGCACATCCTCTGAGGCGACACCATTACCAGTAATGGAGGCAGAGACCATGCCGCTAGTATAGGTTCTGCCGAAATCGGAATCTACCTTTACTGTAACGTTGCTGTCTTTATCCAGCGATACTGGGGACCCTCCCTCTGTAAATGTCACTGTATCGCCATTTAAATTGGAAATGGCAGGAGGTGCAGCTGCGGCCGCAAGCGTTACACTTAAACCATCAAAATCAACATAATCATTTGAATCGTTTAATGCTGTGGAGGCCTCTAATATCACCCGGATCATTTTTGCGTGTGATGTTATATACAGATTGTCAATTGTTACACTATCCCATTCTCCGCTCTTATATTGAGCTGCAGCCGATGAACTGTTAATAGGGTCACCTGTTCCAGCGGTGTTATCATACACTTCGATTTTTAACTTTGCTGCATCACTGGAAAATTGCAGAAACATTTGACAGGAAGCTGTCAGATTAAAATAGCCAGTACTGCTGAGTATATAATCTTTATGGATGGTACCTTTACTGTTGTCTCCAGCCAGAAAATAAGAGCAGTACTCTATAATATTTTCATTGCTATCCAAAAGATCGGTTGGAGAACTTTTTCCTATCGGATTCTGCATATTGTACTGATACCAGCTTTTAACCGGATCTCCGTTAATTCCAAAAAGATCACTCCGCCCATCAATGCCTCCAACCCAGCCACTAATGGATTTTGCGTCCTGGTCATCTTCACTTAAGATCTGTCCTGTGTCCGCATATACGCTAAACGGAATCGCAGACATTAGTACAGCTGCAATAAGAACGCCGCTTAAAAAGCGCTTCTTTTTCTTTAACATCATTCTATCACTCTCTTCATAATTCTCAGAGGCATAAAGAGGAAAATCTTCTCTCTGCTTTATGTCTCTGAGAGATTTTTAATTTTTATATCATATGTTTTTATTTACATTAAATACATAAGTTCTGTTATCAACTCCTGTTTTTGATGTAACAACAAGATTGATGGGATTCATGCCATTACTCAGCGGAATTGACTGACCGCTGTTATAGACAACACCATTTAAGGTAATCACAACAGCCGCCTCCGGATCTTCCGCAGTTGGAGTTACTGCAGTACTGGCAAGCGTCGAACCAGCACTCAAATTATAATTATACGTTGTCTTTACAAATCCGGAAAAACGGATTCCTGTAAATTTTACAGAAGTCAGATAAGGGCTGCTGGCCCTTGTAACAGTTACCACATAAGTCACTTTAATACCGTCTGCTGAAGTTACACTAATCTCAACCTTATTTGATCCGTTATTTATCTCTACTGAAGCTTTTCCCTCTGTCAGTGCCTGCCCGTTGACTGTAATAGCTGCCGTAGTTTTTGATGCAACAGGAATCACTGTGATACGGTCAGAATCATATCCCACATTGGAAGTATATGACAGTGTATCCGAATGAAATACAGGAGTCAGCACTGCTGTGTGCTCTTCTTTATCCTTTATTTCCAGGGAAGTCAGAATGGCCACATCTGTTTCTATCAGTTCCAGTTCCATGACAGACGCGGCGGATTTATTGGCTTGTAATCCCCCATCTACAGGAACGAAGAGTCTGAAATATCTGGCACATACCGGATTTACCAACACGCGCGTACACGTATTTTTTGTATTACTGGTTACAGAATCAACTGTGGTCCAATTAGTTCCATTTAAACTGCTTTCCAGACGAAACGAAGTCATACAATAATTATCCGGCCAGCCAGCGTTACTTCCTATACTTTTTACTGTCCACTGACCGACCCAGCAGGACTTTTTTAAATCAAGACGCAGCCACCCCGGCAGGGTAGCACACAGCCATCTGGAGGTGGGGTCACTGACTATTCCGTTTACAGCTCTGCCAGGCGCATAAGGATCGACATAACTGCTTGCAGTTATATCTGCATTCAAAGCCAAATTTATACCCATATTTATCTCATCAATCCTTTCCGGTAAATTGAAATACGGTTATTCATCGATATCAGCATTTGACTAATACCGATCGGGGAATATGCCATCTGTCACAATGGCATAACGGATATTGGGGTTGGGTTCAAATCCTTTTAGATTAGGAACACGAAATGTAGTGGAACCATTGCCTCCAAACGTAAATCCAATTAAAGCAAATAGTAGTTGAAACTGCTGAACCGGGTACTCCTGCCCATCACAGTACAGCGTAAACTCAGGTACAAATGTATAGGGTACAGGAATGATTTCACCAATCAAAAATTCATCCATGCATTTTCTCTCCTTTCCATCCATGATTAAGGCTGCTTCAAATTATGATCTCATGGGATACAGCCCCTCAATTGCTATGTAATACTTCATCTGGTTGGTCGTTGCAAGAGGATTTGCATTTCTTAAGTCGGGTATCTTAAATTCCGTCGTTCCATTGCCTCCAAATGTAATTCCTATGAGAGAATATAATGCCTGATTTTGCATAATCTGCATTGATCTTCCATCACACAGAACCCAGCCTCTGGGTTCAAAATTATAGGGAAATAGCTGAATCTGACCAATATAAGGGTCCATAATAATTTCCTCCTTACTCTCATTGTTTTAGATAGTGCGGATACGCCCAAATGCCGTTGGCTGGGCAGTCTTTCAGTGCTATATTATACTGATGATATCTCATCATACCGCATAAGGGGGGATGGAAACCCGAAATAAATTTTGACTTTTTATTGAAATGTTCATTTATGGCTGTCAACGGAAAAACTTAGATTCGGACAAATAGAAACAGCGGAGAATGACAAATGAGCATTTATCATTCTCCGCTGTTTCCTGTTCTTTTCAATTGCCTCTGCATCAAATTTGGCATTGGTAATTCTTTTACATCTCTCACATTTATTTTAATACCTTATTTGAATTATGTTTTTTTTATAGTATACTTGATTTTATAGGAAAATAATGTAACTACTGTTACACATTTTAGTCTGGAGGTATCGGAATGGATATAGAACTTTTATCAGGCAATCCCTTATTTAAAGACATAAATGAAGATATTTTAAGAGAACTGGTGGGGTCTGAAACATGTGTAATAGAAACCATACGGCATGCTGGCTACACAAGAGTTTGTAAAGGGTAAGTAAGCTATTAAGTTCAACATCAAAGATGGAATTATTTACCTCCACAGTATTTGTGGCAAGTTCCTTTAACAGCAGGAACTTCTGAGGTGAAAAATTGCCTCTTGATATGGAATGAAGTTTGTCATAAGACACTGAATTCATTCTAGCCATTTTTTAGGCAGAGCCATAGTTCTCAAGAAGATATAAAGCGGTCTTTGATAATCGTTCATTGAAAAATGGTTTGAATTCAGGAAATGTGTGATCTAGCACATTAGTAATTTTTACAAGATAAAATGAGTCGAATTTGTCTGTCGAGTAAACGAGTTAATGACTCTAAGGAGTAAGCGTGGTAAAATCCTTTTGAATGGGTTTGTATTCAACCGCCATTAACCAATGAGCTATTGATTCGCAGTCAACAGAGTCGGTTTTAGTTTGCCTTAAAGAAAAAATTTCTTATATATGTAATTGTTCAAAACCGGCTTTATTATTTTTAAAAGTATATTTTGAAATAACCTTACAGTAATTTCTGAGAGAAAGGAAATAATCCAATTACCATCTGAGATAATTGAATTAGACGTAAAAAATGAAAAGAAAATTAAGTATTTTATTATCTTTAATTGTAATCGCCACACCAAGTATGTCTGTATTTGCAGAAGGACAACACATTGATGAAATTGTTTCCAGTAGTATGATACCAGAAGCGGAAAGATGGATAGGGACACCCTCAAATGCCAGTCCGTCTGATGCGGAATTTCCTGCCGGACAACACGTTGATAAAATTGTTTCCAGTAGTATGATACCAGAGGAGGAGAGATGGGCGGGGACACCCTCAAATGCTAGTCCCTCTAATGCGGAATTTCCTGCAGGTATGTCCTATGAAACATTTTTTGCTGACCGGTTTTTAGGATATGCAATTGCTGAAAGTCTAGGAAAGATGAGGACAGATGAAGTCTTACTAAGTGATTTGGAAAATATAGAAAATTTAAATATTGGTTCATATTATATTGTATCTTCATTAGATGGCATAGAATATTTAACTAATCTACATAGCCTTGATATTAATGGATCACATATTAGTAGTTTAGAGCCCCTACGCAATATGGTTGATTTAAATAGTATAAGGTTACCATTAAGTGAGGTTAGTGATTTAGAACCTCTTAGTAACTTAAGTAATTTAGAAAAGTTAGATTTATACTGGTGTAACGTTAGTGATATTACACCTTTAAGTAAATTAACTAAGTTAGAGTATTTAAATATATCTACAAATAAGATTAAAGATGTTTCTTCATTGAGTAATTTAATTAATTTAAAACAATTACGGTTGAGTGGAAATCAAATAAATGATATTGAACCGCTTAGTCGGTTAATAAATTTAACCTACTTGACTTTGGATGATAATAGTATTACTAATATTGAACCTATAATCAACCTAATACCAAATTGTTTTATAAGCATAAATTGGCAGATAATTGTTTTAAAACCTGAATTACTCCATATAGAAAAAATGGGTTCTGTTTATACATTAATGAATCCATTAAAGGGAGTAGATGATCTGAATTTATCTACTTCATTCTATGAGCTTTCAGATAATGGTTACTACGTTGCACCAAACTTTATTTGGGAGAATATGGATGAAAATAATTTATATGTTAATTTTGATTTAACAAATTATAATGGGGGATATTTTAGTTATGGAGGATATATAACACAGCCAATAGAATGGGAAGCACCATCTATTGTTACACCAGGCAATACTTCTCACGGCACTAACTCTTCATCAAGCAGTGAATCTACGTCGAACAAAGACAATACAAAAGCAATAGGAGCGTGGAAACAGGATGATGCTGGATGGTGGTTCCAGAAAACCGATGGTTCATATCCTAAGAATGAGTGGTTATTAAATAATGGTTTCTGGTATTGGTTCAATGAAGCTGGATATATGGCGACGGGGTGGGTGCTGTATAATAATAGCTGGTATTATTTAAATTTATCGGGGGCTATGGCAAAAGGATGGATTGAGCAGAATGGTAACTGGTATTATCTAAATACATCAGGAGCTATGGTGGTTAATACTACTACACCAGATGGTTATTTGGTTGATGCCAACGGGGTTTGGATTAATTAGATATTATTAAATATGATGAAGATCCAGTTGATAAGTATCGCAAAATTCGGTATAATCATGGCTTAAATTTTTTTCAGTCGATTATTAGTTTTACCAGTTCATCTTCCGGAACATTATTTCTTGGATAATGCATTAACTGCTCAAGCAAATAAAAAAGTATGAGGAAAGACTGGATAATAGAAAAAACTCAGTCAAACCTCTGGTAGATGCCTATTTTGAGTGGGTAAAAGAGTATGCCGGTAAAACGGGATTGGATAAAAGTAAGAAACTAGCAGGTGCCCTTAATTATTCCATCCATCAGGAACAATTTCTAAGAGTATTTCTGGAGGATCCGGAAATACCTCTTGATAACAATGATGCAGAGAGAAGATCCGGTTGGTCTATTGTTGCTATTGGAGTCAACGAGGATGAATGTCATGAAATTATTGGCGTAGCCGAAGGCACGAAGGAAGGCCGTGAAAGCTGGAGAACATTCTTTGTATGGCTAAAAGTTATGCTGCTGAAGGCTATCCATGCTCAAGAATGCAAAACATCTGCAAAAGAAAAGGCTAAACAAGTAGCGGATAAACTTCGCGAGATGAAATTAACTTCTGCAGCTAAAAAGGTTGAAGATGGAATCGAGGAAAACCTAACATATATGGATTTTCCCAGACAACACTGGACTAGAATCCGCATCAACAATCCATTGAACGTCTAAACCGGGAAATCAAACGTAGAACCCGTGCTATTGGCGCTTTTCCTGACGGGCAAAGTGCTTTAATGCTTGTTTGTGCCAGACTGCGACACGTTGCTGGAACCCAATGAGGTACAAAGCGCTACATGAATATGGAGCATCTGAAAGAATTGGATCTCCAGAATCAGTCTGATATGATAGCCGGTTGACCACCGGCTATCATATCAGACTGAAATACAATTTGCAAAAAAATCTTGACACTATCTCAGATGGTTGACTAAAGTATTATCTTATCGAAAATTTTTTCCAATCTTTTTACGATTAAAGCTTCTGTCTGCTCCGCAGCATTACGATTCTCAGCACTTACAGAAAGATATACTTTTAATTTTGGTTCTGTTCCAGAAGGCCGAATCACAATAGAGGCGTTTTTCTCCAGCATATACTTTAAGACATCAGATTTGGGAAGTTGATTAATTCCTTCAAGATAATCCCTGACTTCAATTACGTCCAACCCCTCAACATTTTTTAAAGGATTCTTACGCAGCTCCTGCATTATTTTCTGCATTTTCTGAAAACCTTCGGCCCCCTCAAAGGTATAACTATGCAATGTATTTAAACAGTATCCGTATTTTTTATATAATTCCTCCAAAACATCAATTAAACTTACACCCATAGTTTTATAATAAGCAAACATTTCGCAAATCATCAAAGCCCCAACTACAGCATCCTTATCACGCACATATCCACCAGTTAAATACCCATAGCTCTCCTCAAACCCCAGGATGAAACGATCCTCTTCTCCTTTTTCCTCCAGAAACCCAATTTGCTCACCAATAAATTTGAAGCCGGTTAACACATCAATTACTTGTACTCCATAATCTTCTGCAATTCTATTTGCCATATCTATAGTTACAATAGTTTTTACCAGAATCGGGTTATTTGGCATTTTTCCAAGAGCACTTCTGCGTTTACATATATAATCAAGGAGCAACATCCCAACTTCATTTCCCGTTAATAGTACATAATCATCGTCATTGCGCACTGCGATTCCTACACGGTCACAATCTGGATCTGTAGCTAATAACAATTCACTGCCTCTTTCTTTTGCATCCCGAAGTCCCAACTCCAGCGCCTCTTTAATTTCAGGATTCGGATATGGGCATGTCGGAAACTCTCCATCTGGCTTTTCCTGTTCTTTCACTACTGAAATATTGGTGAATCCGTTATTTTTCAATATCTTAGTTACACAATCTAGCCCTGATCCATTTAAAGGAGTGTAAATTATAGAAAAGCCTTTATCTATTTGCTCTCCACACAATGATTGTAAAGATACTGCGTTAAGATACTCATCAACTACCTTATCATCAATAAAAGAGATTTTACCTTCAAGTATCCCTTCTTCGAATGGTACCCTTCTCACATCTTTAAAGATATCTAACTTTTCTATTTCCTTTAAAATAGAATTAGCAGCATCTGTAGTAATTTGGCAGCCATCCTTCCCATAAACTTTATAGCCGTTATATTTAGATGGATTATGACTGGCGGTAATTACTATACCACCTGAACACTTTAGGTATCGAACGGCGTATGATAATGATGGTGTTGGCATTAGTTTAGGATAAATATATACATGTATTCCATTTGCTGCAAACACCTCTGCAGCAACTTTAGCGAATACATCTGATTTTATACGGCTATCATAAGCAATTGCAACTGATGGAGAGCAAACTGATTTATTTAAATAATTACTATATCCCTGAGTAGCTTTTGCCACCGTATAGATATTCATACGGTTAGAACCTGCTCCAATAACACCACGTAGACCGCCTGTACCAAATTCCAGGTCTCTATAAAAGCGATCAGTAATCTCTACTTCAGAATTCTTTATATTATCTAATTCTAAATTCAAATCCTCATCTGCTAATTTTAAACTTCTCCATTCATTCCATGATTTTATTATATGTTCATCCATTTTTTTTTAAAGCTCCCATTTTATATATATTTAATAACACCACTTTATAATTTTTTGATAAAAAATGCCGTACAGAGCACTTTGCTGTATAATAAGTTTGCATACTAAATATTACGAAGGAAGTACTCCTGTACGACGAACTAATTAAACAACAAAAAAAACTAATTAGTAGACTTTATTGGTATTTTCACAATTATTTTGATACTTTTTCCGCACCATCTGTGGATATACTGTTTTATCCATGCTCGCTATGGAATCGGCAAATTCCATACACTACCTGTACCGGCATTTCCTCTCAGGCATAACAGAAAAATCTCTAAACTCCTTTTATTATGCCCACTCCTATATCAAAGTGGACGATTCCGGGTTCATGAACATGACCGCCTCTATGGCTTTAAAACTGATTCCGGATTCCTTAAAATCACAGCCGATTTTCTTCTGCATAGACGACACCATGGTTTCGAAGTA
This sequence comes from Bacillota bacterium, assembly GCA_023386315.1. GTDB lineage: Bacteria > Bacillota > Clostridia > Lachnospirales > Lachnospiraceae > Lacrimispora. Next base: position 71,135 of record JAEWJZ010000014.1, read on the forward strand.
TGGTAAAAAGTTAGAAGATGTGTCCAGCTCTTCGACCATGCTGCGCATAGCGAATCTAACCGTCTTAACGGACACTGTTTTGCTAGCCTCATGCTTTGCGGCATCTGGTAAGCCCAAAGGAATCTTGCCTGTATCGTAGACGAGCATTCCAATCTGGACCTCATGTGCAATGCCAGATACGATTCTGTCATGTATGACCCGCTGCCTGCCGTAGTCAACAGGAAGAAGAGGCAGACCAGCAAAGCATAGGGACCGGATTTCACTCACAGAAGATGTTCTTCTTTCCGATGAAAAAACAGGGGGTTACTATATTGACGTACGCCGTGTCCTTACAAATCGATTTGGAGAAAGCGAACTCCTTTTGCTAGAATATCGAAGTAAGCTATTACGAACAGAAGACCTTCTGATCACTATGCAGCTATATGCTGCACAGCCGGAAAGAGATCGAGCTGCTGATTAACCTGATCAATCTTTCGTATTGCTCCATGAGAATACTGCCCTACCAGGAGGAATCTTTTTCAAAGTACCGTTTTGAAAGTGTAGAAATTTCAGTTTTCTCTCAGCGAGCAAATCCGACAGCAGATATTTTTTGTCACTTTCGTGCGAAACTGCAATAAAATCCAATGCGGCTATAAAGGCATTGAAACATCTGATACAGCAGCAGTGCTGGCACTTTTAAAACCTGTAAAGTGGTTAGCTAAATTAATCGCTAACTTTTAAAATATATTTGTCCCAACCCTTACGTATTAAGTTATTTAGTGGTTTTTCAACAACATAATACAGCACTGCGGCACTGATTAATGAAATAAAAAATGAAATGCAGGTAATCAAAGCAATATGACTTATTCGAGTAATAAGATAGCCAAAATGTTGGACAAGATACAAATATACCAGCTGGTGAATCATATAAAACGAAAATGATATTTCTCCTAACCACACAAACACTCTTTTACTTAGCAAGCGCGAAATCGCTCCTCGACCAAAAGCAAAAGCATAAACTATAAATGAACCTGGAATGAGATAAAACATTCCATCTTTCAAATTCCAATTTACGTTATTAAGCAAACCAAACGTAGTAAACAAAATCAATGACAACAAACTTGTAATCTCCATAAGAGTATACCTATTTTGTTCTATTTTGTTTAGTTCTACTTTATTTTGTTCCGTTCTATTCTGTTCCGTATACTGACAAATTAACATACCAGAAATAAAATCCAGCACTCTGATAAATGGATTAATATAAAGCACCCATCCTGCGTCAAGGAGCATTCCTCTGTTAGCAACCGCTACCAACAACAAGCTAAACGCGCACAGAAAAGCAAATATAATAGTTAAATTCTTACGGTTAACTTTTACTAAAAGTAAAAATGCTAAGTAAAAAAACAACTCCGTAGATATGCTCCAAGAAACTGCATTGAACGTAAAGGCGAAATTCGACTGCGGAGCTGGAATCCAACTTTGAAGCATAAGCAGGTTTACAAAAGCCTGTAAACCAAAAGTACCTTTATTAATAGTGAAAGCGATCAAAAATGTTACAAAATGAACAGGGAAAAGTCTTGCCAATCTATAAACAATAAACGAATCGCCTCTCACTTTCCCAGTTTCAATGGATTTCTTATATGCATAGCAAATCACAAAACCACTCAAGATAAAAAAGAAATCAACACCGAAAAAACCTTCAATCAGCACACGTGAAATCGGCTCCCACCCAGGAAGTGCCAGTGCATTAAAAATATCTGTGTGATGAATGAAAACCGCAAAAGCAAATAAGAAACGTAGAGAAGTAAGTGGTTTTATTTTCATAGTATGTTCTCCCTTTTTAATTCACTGTTAATAATATTAAGTATACTTTCTCCGCACTCGTTCCAAGTTACGTTGTGATATTCACTTGCTATATACCGCTCTTTTTCTTCCAACTTGTCAGGATACTGCACATAGTGCATTATCTTATCTGCCCACTCCTGTGTACTGAATGCTGGAACGTAATCAACAAAATCCTGCCCTACTTCACGAAGCGGTGCATTATCACTGCAAAGGCAGAACTTGCCATAGCCAAGTGACTCTGGAACAGTAAGAGACCAGCCCTCGTATATTGACGGCACTAATGTAAACAGGCAGTTTCTATACAAACAGTCGAGTTGTTCATCGCTAAACGAGTTTATTATAATATTACCTTTATGAACCCTTTTGTCATTTTCGTAGAGTCTGTAAAACATATCCGAATTCCACCCCCAACCACCGCATATAATAAGCTGGGGAACGTTTTCTGGGTCATACCGTTCTAACATATCAAGGAACGCAAAGTAGAGCGTCTGGTAATTCTTTCTCTCTTGTATTGTGCCAACAGCAAGTATAAATTGACGCTTTACCCCAATATCTTTCAGTATATCCTTATCTTTGTCTGCGTCATTCGACAATACAACGCTATCGCTGCCCCACTTAACCGCTACTCCTCTGGGAACTTTTCCGTACTTGTTGGTAAAGTATTCGTCCCCGTCCCTTTTTGCCGTTTCTCCTCCATATATGACTAAACTCGCTGCCTCGTGTACGGTTTTGAAATAAGCTTCATTTTCCAGAACTGTATATCCCAAATGTGTCTGCGGAATTATAGTTGGTGTAAAATCATATATTGTAGATATATATTTAAATCCTATACAGTTTGCTGCAACAGTCAGACTGTTAGCTATTTTTTTATGTATAAAATGCGACAAAGAAATAACAATATCATCCTTTTTGAATGGCATCGACTCAATAATCTTATTATTCGGTGAACTTAATTTATAGGCAACATTTTCTGTCTTATTATTTTTATTGATCAAATCAATATTATTGTTTGTAATCTTTTGAATAATCGGCAACGCAAGTCTGCAAGGAATCAACGTAAACGACATCCAGCCCGCATCTTTCAATAACCTTTTGTTTACGTTCGTTTTCTTTATTCCTTTGCCGGATTCTTTTAGACAGTTTACCTTACTTTGAATACTATGAAGAATTTGCACCATATTTGAATCGGAATTAGCAAATTTAAGTTCATCTAAAAATGAGACATCAATCTCAATCGCTCCTTTATCGGAATCAAAATAAACTAAATTCAGATTTCTGCAATGCAATAGCAAATACTTTAGTATCATTAAATCAGCTTTGATTATGCCATTTAATGCTGTAACATGATAATCCGCTATTAGATTTAGACAATACCAGACATTTTGTTTATAATTTATCGAAGAAACTTCTTTTTGCACTTTAACCAATACATTATTAATATCCACAGTACTTTCATACCATGTTGTATTCTTCCAACTTGCCTTAACTTTCTCTTCATATTCCCTGCGTAACGAGTCCGATGTAATGAGTTTTTGCATTTCATCCGCCCACGCCTGAGGGTCAAGATAACGATCAACATATGCAACGAAGTTCTCACCGGTTTCCCTCAAAGACGGTATGTTGGAAACTAAGCAACATTTATTGAGATTCAGTGCTTCTGGAAGTGTGAGAGACCACCCCTCGCCTACACTTGAATGTACAAAAAACAAACAATGCTTATACAACGTATTAAGTTCATCATCATTCGGAGAAAGTTGCACAAAGTACGGTGCCACATTGGGGTCACGCTTTATATCTGACTCCACACCTTGTAAAATATATTTCGCACAGATGACAACTGACGGTAATTCTTCGGGAGACATTTTTTGCGATAAGATAACAAAAGCCTTGTAAATACTATCATAGTTTTTGTGCCCGATTTCGTTTCCAACAAGTAAAACAAAGCGTTTTTTTATTTTGTTTCTTTCGCATAGTTTGTTTATATCAACTTCACCTGTTGATATATCGCTACCCCACTTTAATGGTGTACCCGGAACAAAAGGCAGCCCCATTGCTTCCTGATGTTTATAGCTGTCAATCATTGCGTTTTTGCCGCCAAAAATTATATGGTCAGCTAAAATAAAACTTGTTTTAAAACTTCTCAAAAAGGTGAATTTATTATCTGAATCAAGAAAGCTAGTTGTATTAGTATTGAGAATCACCGTATCATAAATAACATTGACGACTTTTATATCTACGCCGCTTCTTCTAATACTTCTAAAAGCGTTTTCAACTTCTAATATTATCCAGCCCATAACATACAAGACGTCCCCATCACTAAACGGGTGTTTTACTGTTCTCTTACTTAGTGTATGTTCAGATTTCATATCAGACGAATGGATTTTACGAACAATATTTCTGCTCCTGTTCGTTATCCAAAGCATAAAAGACCACAATGCCATCGGTACTGTACCAACTAATCCGATTATAAATATTAAAGGTGATGCTAAAGGTACGCCACTTATAAGCAACTTCAGAAATTTGAAGTATCTCCTCATCCTACTGCCAGATGTATTATAGGCCTGTTCAAGTGCAGGATATGTTGTTTTACCAGATTGGATGCTCACATCGCTTTTTTTATTCTTTTTAAGGTATTCTTCGTAAGCCTTTATTGGATTATCCGACTTAATTATGGACATTTCTTCAGCATTAAGTTCTCTGATTTCATTATCTTTACCAACAAAAAACTTAATACCATGATTAATATCCAAAAGATGGTGTGCAACAAGAAGTTCCGCACGGCAAATGCCCGAAAGAAAATTCAAATTTAATATTGTTTGATTCATACACATCCAAATCGACATCTAATTTACTCCTTAATGCGTATTTTATATCAGGTCATTCTCGACCATACGCTGTACCATTTGTGTGAATGGAATTTCACGCTTCCAGTCTAGCGTTGTTCTGACTTTTAAGCAAGTTGTCTGCATCGCTCTCCCTCAAGACACATAGTCCGCATATAGCTTGCTAAGCAATGGTTTGGGGGTTGCTTCTTCTTCAAATTATACGATATTATGATGATTACGCATTCTTATACGCACTACATACATCTGAGACTTCCCCAATCATTTTTACTTGCCCATGTTCAAGCCACATTGCATGTTTGCATAACTGTTCTATTTGACCAAGCGAATGTGATACGACTAGTACCGTAGTTCCTCCCGACATAAGCTCATTGATGCGTTGTTCGCACTTTTCCTGAAACTTGAAATCACCAACACCAAGTATTTCATCGACTATCAGAATATCCGGTTTAGTGGAGGTGGCAATACTAAAACCGATTCTTGCAACCATGCCCGACGAATAGTTTTTCATCGGGACATCGAGAAAGTCTTTCATTTCCGAAAATTCGACTATATCATCAAAATGTTCCTGAATATATTTCTTATTGAAGCCAAGCACAGCACCATTTAAAAAAATATTTTCCCTTGCAGTAAGCTCCATATCGAAACCTGCACCCAGTTCAATAAGCGGAGCGATTGAACCTCGCACAATAACTGAGCCATTTGTAGGGCTTAGTATCCCCGATATTATTTTCAAAAGTGTGCTCTTCCCTGCTCCGTTAAAACCTACTATCCCAAAAACATCGCCTTTCTCAACTTTAAATGTAACATTTTCTAATGCTTTAAACTCTTCAAACATCAATTTTCCTTTGACAAAACCAAGAAAATACTCTTTGAGGGAGCTTAACTTTTCCTTGCTCATATTAAAGGTCACTCCAACATCAGAGCACTCCACAACATATTCCGTAATCATCGGAAGAACACCTCCAGTCCCGTTTAAATATATAATATAAATTTGCGTTGCGTTTTCTTAAATATGACAAGCCCCACTGCAAATGCAGATAACGAAAACACAATACAGGTAATATTGGTCGCTAAATCGGGAACTGTATTATACATCATAATCTTACGGAAATAATCAATATAATGGAACATCGGATTAAACACCAATACATTTCTGAACGATTGCGGCAGCATCTCCTGTGGATACATCACCGGAGTGAGATACATCCATGCTACTGTCCATATTCCATATAAATACCCAATATCGCGAAAGAACACGTTCACCGCTGCAAGTATCATACCAACGCCTGTACTGAATACTAATACATAAAGCATAGGTATCCAAAATAGCAGTATGGTTGGCTTGAATGAAACGCCTAAAGCCAACATTACAATCAAGAGCGCAATAAAGGAAAACAACATATTTACAAAGGCAAACAGGCATTTTTCCATAGGAAATATATACTTCGGAATATACACTTTCTTTATGAGACTGCTCGCCCCTAACACAGAAGTCAGTGCACCAGAAGTTGCATCACTCATTAATGTAAACATCAAAGAACCTGTTAAATAATACACAGGAAAATGCTCTGTCCGAACACGAAACAAATTATTGAACACCGTCGTTATAATCGCAGCCATAAACAGTGGGTTGAGAACACTCCATAAAATTCCAAGAAACGAGCGCCGATATTTTAGAGTAAAATCCCTTTTAACCAATGATAATAACAGATAACCATATTTCTTGAAGTTTAATATATGCGCAAAATTTAAATTTTCCTTTATAATAAATATTTTACACAACCAAACCCAAATACCACATAACAGTAAAAAAAGCACTATGTGCCGGAATCTTAACGGCATATGCTCATGCAGCTTCAACGATGTGATTTTAAAGCTAACATCCTTGGGAAAATGAATATGAAGTGTTTTAATTCTGATATTTTTCTTTTCTATTTTTAAAATGTTTCTGCCGTTTTTTATTTTAATGCCATCTTTGTTAATCTCCGTAAAGTCAAGACCATTTTCGGAGTAATTTGCAAAAATATAAGCTCCGCTTTCAGGCAAATTCTGAAGTTTTAACTCAATATAACGGAATGAATTTGAGACCTCGCCCCTGGCTATTAAGTCGTCAAACGACAAATACGAAAGATCTCCCGCTGTGTATAAAGAATCATTCTCCGTAAAGCCTACATACTTCGCACTATCGATAACATCTCTATTCTTAGCATTCGGCATATGCAAATCCAAAATAACAAATATCGCAAAGGCGATAAAGCAAATACCCACTAGACAGGTTGTAATAAAAGCGACAATACGTTTAATTTTCATAAATTAATTTCCTTTTCCTTTTCCTTATGCCGCAACGCATACCTGACGGTCACTATAATGCAACACTCGCATTATAACCCACATCTCGGTATGCGTTATATGTCATCAACACAGTCGATGTTCCCTGGCAGATTTTGAGCTACTCGACATTCGATATATTAGTAACAGTTCGTTAAGCCCGTAAGAAATGTTAACTTTTCTGATAATGCGAATCCAGGTAGAGAACTCAAATCAAACGTTTTTCACTTCTAATCTAGAATCACCTAATAATACGTTATTCTATTTCAAACAAGCCCTAGTTAACACCAAATCATTCTCTGTCATTCTCTTTACTAAATTATCAAAACTTACTTCACGTTTCCATCCAAGTGCTTTTTCAGCTTTTGCAGGATTACCTAATAGCACTTCTACTTCAGCTGGCCTAAAGAATTTAGGATTAACCCTAATTACTATTCTTCCACTTGTCTTGTCAATACCCACCTCATTAACACCAGCACCATTCCATTCAATTTCAATGTCTGCATAATTGAACGCTTTCTCTACGAATTCACGAACAGTGCGAGTTTCATTCGTAGCAATAACATAATCATCTGGTGTTTCTTGTTGAAGCATTAACCACATAGCTTGAACATAATCTTGTGAATGTCCCCAATCACGTTTACTATCCATATTTCCTAACTCCAGGCAATCCTGTAAACCAAACTTAATCCGGGCAACTGCATTTGTAATCTTACGTGTAACAAACTCTTTACCTCTTCGCTCGCTTTCATGATTAAAGAGAATACCGCTGCATGCATACATATTATAGCTCTCACGATAATTTTTTGTAATCCAATGACCATAAACTTTAGCAACACCATATGGACTTCTTGGATAAAATGGCGTATTTTCTGTCTGTGGCATCTCCTGAACCAAACCAAACATCTCACTGGTAGAAGCCTGATAAAACCGGGCTGTTGGTTTAACAATTCTAATAGCCTCCAGTATGTTAGTTACACCGATTCCGTCAATATCTGCTGTTGCAAGAGGCTGTTCCCAGCTGGTTGCCACAAAAGACTGAGCTGCCAAATTATAAACTTCATCTGCCTGTGAGATCTTCATCGCATTTATCAATGAAATAGGATCTGTCATATCAGCATAAATGAAATTAATCTTTTCCTTTATATGTTCAACATTGCCATAATCCACAACGCTTTTTCTTCTCATAATACCGTAAACATTATACCCTTTTTCAAGTAACAGTTCCGCTAGATAAGAACCATCCTGTCCAGTTATTCCAGTTATTAATGCTGTTTTCATAATTAATCTCCTTTGATCTCTATAAGTATTCATTTCTATTACAAATTTTTAGATTTTCCAGTACCTTCTTTATATCGCCTGCACTGTCTTTATCACATATCAGGGTAGCATCCTCAGTATCTACAATTACTAAATCTTTCAGGCCGACCGCTGCTATTAACTTTTTATCGCCTTCAATAATACAATTCTTAGTATCAATTGTAATTATATTACCACTTACTACATTGCCAAATTCATTTGTTTTTCTAATTCTCTCTACAGCCAGCCACGATCCAACATCATCCCAGCCAAATGTACCTGGTAACGTATATATATTATTAGCCTTTTCCATTATTCCATAATCAACAGATTCTGAACGGAAATCCAGAAATGTCTTTTCTAATACCAAATCTTCATGTTCCGTACCAATTGCATTCTTTATTTCGTTCAGTCCGGTATATATATCCGGAAGATATTCTTTAAATTTTGATAGTATAGCAGATACTTTCCAAACAAACATTCCGCTATTCCACAAATACTCTTCTGACGCTATATATTCTTTCGCAGTCTCTAAGTTAGGTTTCTCGACAAAACAATCGACCTCAAATGCATGTCCGTCACATTTATCTCCATTAAACTTTATATAACCATATCCGGTCTCCGGATAGTCAGGAGTAATTCCGATTGTAACTAAATTTTCATCTTGCTCAGCTTTTTCAGCTGCATCTTTTAGCGTATTAATAAACATTCCATTGTACTTTATTAAATGATCCGACGGTAATACAAACATTATTGCATCTTCATATCTGTTTGCTATATGTACTGCTCCCAGCCCTATACAGGGCGCTGTATTTCTTCCGACAGGTTCACAAAGTATATTTTTTTCAGGTATCTCTGGCAGCTGTTTTTTTACGAGTTCCTTATATTCCCTATTTGTAGCAATATAAATATCCGCCATATCAACAACCGGAAGAATTCTTTCAATCGTTAACTGAATCATTGTCTTTCCGTCATTGGTTAAAGATAAGAATTGCTTTGGCATTTCCCGTCTGCTTTTCGGCCAAAAACGTTCACCTCTGCCGCCGGCCATAATAAGTGCCGTTCTTCTCATAGTAATTACCTCACAACTTTCCTAACATTGTCAATTATTTATTTAATATAAATTATACGTTTAAATATGCCTTTTGGCAATATGAAATCAAATACATTTTTTGTCTGACTCATTGCAATAATTATGATACATACTATCTAAAATATCATATATACTATTGCCGTTATATTTATGTTCTCCAAGAAATTCAAGCATCCTTTCATTTGATCCAACCAATCTCCAAACTTCATTTTTCCTGACAAGACTGTTTTCTATCTGTATCTCTGGTGTATAACCAGAGATCTCTTTCAACATATCAATAATATTAGTCCCGCTGGTCGCAACTCCAGAACAGATATTAAGTTTATCAATTTCAATCTTTGATCTCGTTAACAATTCCACAAGCACATTAACGCAGTATTCTACATTGACATAATCTCTTTCGGAACCAATATTTCCCAACTTAATTGATTCCTGCCGACTTGCAAAAGAGCGTACCAATTTGGGTAAAAAGAAATTCTGGTTCTGACCATATCCTACTATATTAAATGGACGAACAATTTTAATATCCATTTTATCTGTATACTGCCTGCTCATATACTCCATCACCATTTTACTGTAGGAATAGTGATTTACCGGATCATACGGCATATTTTCATAATAATACAGGTCTTTTTGATTTCCGTAAATACCTGCTGTACTAACCAAAACAACTCTTGTCCCTGAATCGCAGGTATTGTATATCGCTTCCAACAAATTCTCTGTGACACTTATATTAGTATTGTATATTTCCGATATATTCCCAAATGTAACTGCAGCTATAGCTGCCAAATGAAGAACAGCATCAGGTCTATATTCTTCAATCACTTTCATTAATTCTTCCCTATTGCTGAGGTCTGCTAACACAGCTTTAGAATTCTTCTGTAAATCAGACTCTTTTCTAACAATAGCCAGGTAATCATTCCCTCTTGCCAGTATTTCTTTACAGCAATATCTCCCGATAAATCCAGTAGCACCAGTTATCAATATCTTCTTCACAATGTCACTTCCATTCTACTTATTCTGCATGTATTCCAGATACATCTTATGAACTTCTTTTGGTTCTCCTTTCATCTGGATTAACCCTTCTTTAATCCAGATCGACTCCTCACATATCTCTTCAATCTGATTTAAAGAATGAGATACAATTACAATTGTCGTACCATTTCGCTTTATTTCCTTTAATCTCTAAAAGCATTTATTCTGAAAAGCAGCATCCCCTACGGTCAATATTTCATCAATCAACAAAATATCTGCATCTACGTGGATGGCTACAGAAAACGCCAGACGCATATACATCCCCGAATAATAGGTCCGGATGGGGTTATCAATATGATCCCCCAACTCAGAAAACTCTATAATCGATTCAAATTTCTGATTTATTTCTGTTCTTGATAAACCAAAAATGGATGCATTAATATAGATATTCTCTTTGCCACTCATGTCAGGATGAAACCCGGCTCCTAATTCAATTAAGCTGGATACTCTCCCAAGCATTTCTATCTTTCCACTATCGGGATACATGATTTTAGTCAATAATTTTAATGTAGTACTTTTACCGCAGCCATTCTGTCCAATAAGACCAATACCCGTACCCTTTTTAACTGTAAAGCTAATTCCCTTTAGTACTTCTCTCCTTTCGTATTTTCTTCGATTACGAAATAATACCTTTTCTTTTAATGTAGACCCTTTATCTAGATAAACTTTAAATACTATATTTTTTTATTTTTTTCATTTAGATTATACCTCTATTTTATTGCATATTTTCATAGACTGATCGCAACCGCTCTGCAGAACCTTTCCATGTAAATTCTTTTGCTCTTTTAAGACCTTTTTCTATTAATCGCTTTCTTTGCTCTGAATTATTAATAATCTCAAACATAGCCTCGCTTAGATCTTCAGCAGCGAAGGGATCAATCAGGTACCCGGCATCCTGCACCACTTCAGGAAGGGAGGATACGTTAGATGTTATGATAGGTACTCCGCATGCCATAGCTTCTAATGGAGGCATGCCAAACCCCTCATAAATCGAAGGAAAGACAAAGGCTAAAGCCCCCTTTAATAGAGTAACTGCCTCTTCAGCTTCTATATATCCTGTAAATATAACATTTTCATTTATTTTATAGTCATTGACCTTTTTGTACACATTGTCATAATTCCAGCCATTTTTACCCGCAATAACTAACTTGGGTATCAGTGTGTCACGCTTATGTAAAGCTGCATATGCATCTATTAACCTTTCAATATTCTTCCTTGGTTCTAATGTTCCCAAATATAAAAAATAATCCTGGTCTATATTAAATTTTTTCTTAATGACCGTAAGTTCATTCAAATCAATAATATTATTGTAAATACTATGATCTACAGCACAAGGTACGACAGCAATCTTTTCACTGGGAATGCCCAGATATTTAATTATTTCCTGCTTACTAAACTCCGAGATGGTTATAATTCGGTCAGCGCGTCTGCACGACTCCGCCAGGTTCTCGTTCAGCATTCTTAAAGTTTTCTCTCCAATAGTTTCAGGATATACTTTATATGCCATATCATAGACATATAATGCCGTTTTTCCTTTAACTCCCGGTGGAAGTACATAATTGAAAAATTGGGTAACATCTGCCTCTTCACGAAAAAACAATTTATATGGAAGGCGCAAATAACGATTTAATCTATTATATAATATACTATGAAACCATTTACATTTATTTATATTTACTTTATGATTTGATAAATAATGGTCAATTACTTCTTCTCTTTTATTTTCTTCTAACATTCTAAAATAATTTAATACAATATCATCAGTTCCAAGTTGTATATAATTACTTATAATAGCTTCTGAATTTCTTCCTATTCCAGTCTTTTGCCTTTCAAACAATATTTGAGAATCAAACGCTATCTTCAAATTTTCTCTCCTATTCTTTATTTTTAGCCAATTGGCAATAGATATGTTCTATATTTTCAAGCATATCCTTGGTAGTGAATTGTGCTTTCACTCTCTGTCGACCGTTTTTTCCCATAGTTATCCGGGCATCTTCATGATCTACCAACCACTGCATAGCCTTTGCCAACTCTTCAGGTGATCCGGGTTCAACAGTTAGACCAGTCTCTTTATCAAGGCTTACATAAGGAACACCACTTGGTAATTTTGTATTTATAACAGGTTTTTGAAAAACCATCGCTTCTAATTGCACAAGACCAAATGCTTCACTTTTAACTATAGACGGTAATACAAGTGCATCACAATCACAAATACATTGGATCATCTCATCATCAGTTATCGCTCCGCGAAACATGACCTTTTCAGCAATACCCAAATCTATGGCTTTTTGCTTCAGCTTTTCTTCCAGAGGACCTGTACCCACTAAACAAAGTTCAGCATTTTTTACTTTCGAAAACGCTTCAATTAGAACTTCACACCCTTTATAATATACCAGTCTGCCTATAAACAAAAATTTAACAGATTTCGATAAATCTTCATTATTCAGTTCCTTACAGGACAGATATTCATCAGCCAACTGTTCAATACGCGGTTCGACACCATATGGCACTATTTTACATTTGTGACGATATTCAGGCAGGTAATCGGATCCATCTATATGGCCCTGGGTTGCAACCAGTATTAGATCTGCTCTTTTTAAAAATTTTTTCATCAAGGGTTTATAAAATTTCATCATTTTTTTTTGTCTAACAATGTCGCTATGCCATGAAACAATTATTTTGCCTTTATAATTTGATATAAGGCAGGCCAAATCTGCGAGAGGAAAAGGGAGATGAACATGTACAATATCCGCTTTTTTAGACATTTTTCTAAATTTTAATAAAAAAGATAATGAAATAGGAAGAGATAATAACATCCCGGCACTACCAGCCCTTATAACTTCTACACCATTAATCAACTCTTTCGTACCAAAACCTTTTTCTCTGCATACTAACACTTTAACATCCATTTTTTGATGTAGACCTTCAGCTATCTGCTGTACTAAACGTTCAATTCCACCAGTCACTGGATAATAAAGCTTATTTACCTCTAAAACTCTGATTTTTTTATCCGACATCTCATCACCATTATAATAATTCTTCATAGACTTTAGTAAGTATTGAAGCAGCTTCACGCCAAGTATATTTTCCTACATGATCAAAGCCTTTCAAACGATATTCATTTAATGTATTTTCTTCAAACATGAATTTCTCAATAGCTTTTGTGATTTCAGATGAGTCCAGTGGATTTACTTTTAAAGCAGCTTCACCGCTTATTTCATTAAGGGAGGTTGTATTGGAAGTAATCACCGGCGTACCACAAGACATCGCTTCAATTACTGGCATACCGAATCCTTCATATAAACTAGGGAATATAAAGCATCTTGCTCCACTCATCAAAATAGGTGCTTCTGATTCTGATACATATCCAGTAAATATGACTTTATCTTCAATATGTAATTGTTTCACCTTTTCAAAAATAGAGTCGTACATCCAACCTTTTTTCCCTGCCAAAACCAGACAAGGAATTTCTATAGTTTTATTTCTCTCTATAAAATTACTGTATGCTTCTATAATTCTTTCAATATTTTTCCTTGGTTCTAATGTACCTAAATATAAAAAATAATCTCCTTTAATTTCATACTTCTCCTTGACTGAAAGTATTTGATCGTTTTTATATTCACTATGAAATAAATCAGTGTCAACTCCCATTGGCATAACAACGATTTTTTCTTTAGGTATTTTCAAATATCTAATTATTTCCGATTTGCTGAATTCAGAAATGGTGATTATTCGGTCAGCCCTTTTACACGATTTTTTGACTGTTAATTCTAACCATATTCTAGTTTTTTTACGAACTGTCTCCGGAATTGATTTATATGCCATATCATAAATTATAGTTACTTTTTTCCCATTGACCCCAGGAGGTACGGAATAATTAAAAAATTGTGTAATATCAGCTTTTTTTCCAAAAAATCCTGAGTATCTGATGGGTATTATATTCCACAATAATTTATATAGCACATCATTAAAATAACGACACCTATTATCTATACAACCACTCGTTCTGTATTTATCGAGTAAAAAAAGCTTTTCTCTAGCTCTTTTAGTTTCAAAATAATTAAGTTGATATGAATTGTTAGTATTTTTTGATATTTCTTTAATGAGATTATCTGCACACCAGGCAATCCCTGTCTTATCCCCTTTTAAAAACAATTGAACATCAAATGCTATTTTCATAAATCCTGATGTACTCCTTCTGTTGATTCTTTCATAAACAATATTTTAGGTGTCATTAAAAACAATTTCAGATCAAGCAGAAACGAATAATTTCTAATATATGTTAAATCTAATTTCAATTTATCATATGATGTAGTATTATACTTCCCATAAATTTGAGCATACCCAGTTAAACCAGCTTTAACCTTTGTTCTATATGAAAACTCAGGAATTTCTTCCAGAATTTTTTCAGCTAATTCTGGTCTTTCAGGACGAGGACCCACAAATGACATATCTCCCTTTAATATGTTGAATAATTGAGGCAATTCATCTAACCTGGTTCTCCGAAGTATATGCCCAACAGGTAATATCCTGCAGTCTCCTTCAGCCGCCAGCCGTGCAACTCCATCTTTTTCCGCCTCTTGAATCATTGTACGAAATTTGTATATTACAAAACTTTTGTTGTCCTTCGTTATTCTGACCTGGTTAAAAAAAACAGGACCAGGATCTGTCAGCTTAATGCATAGACTTATAATTATAAATAGAGGACTCGTTATGATTATACCAATTAAAGATATAAGAATATCGAACAATCGCTTTATAAACTGCTGTTCAATTGTTAACCCTTCATTTCTAGACAGCAACAAGGGAGAATCAAACAAATTAAATTCTATTGAGCTTTTAAGTATAATATCAGAAATTTTAGGAACGCTGTAGGTTCGAATGGAATTAGCATAACAATACTTTAATATTAGATTTCTTTCATGACTATTTATATCACCAATTATTATTCCGTCATAATTGGTAATTTCTCCAAATATATATAATACTCCAGAGTCTATATCTACTATTTTACAAATCTCATATTTATCCTCCCTTGAGTTTATTTTATCTGCAAGATGATAATCAGACCGCTTACCGGAAACCAAAAGCATTTTTCTGGGTGGAAATAATCTGCTATATATCCATTGATAAATTAATGTCCAAAGAATTATAACGAGAAAATCTTGTGATGTCATCCTTATAAGTTGTAATGGGCTCAAAAAATGTTTGTCTAGAGCTGCTATTTGCAGGTATGTAAATATATTGGTAAATACAACTGCAAGCATTTGCGAATATATTAAATTTACTTTTTTTAAATATCCAACTTTGAATCCTCCATAAGTATTCATAAATAAAATAAGAATAACTCCGTACAGAAAAATCATCATCCAATTTCCTCTTCTGAAAAAGGGGAATTCTATTATCTTATTATAATAATTGTTCCATGTCCAACTATATAAATAAATCAACATCGAAGTTATTCCCAATGTAAATATTAATTTTATTAGACGTTTATACTTTTCATCGACCTTCATATTATTAACACCTTTTTATCTGTATTAGTCAAAACTGGAAATTAATAATAATGTTCCAATATGATTTATTAACCGTTACATCGCTTATCAGTAGGAATAGTATTCTCTGTAATTATTCAAGCCATATTAGTATACCATATAAGTTGTTGTAAGTACAATCTTCTTCATTACAAAAAGCACTGTTAATATTTAAGAATTTATGAATATTTTACCTTAAAAAAACACTCTGTCTTACCAAGATATTTAATACCATTTCCTGGTCAGATGAAGTGTTTTTTAATATTATTGACTTTTATTATCCGTTGTGAGAAGCCTAGACGCCCCCATTCCAGCTAACAGCCAAAATATTGGAGTGACTATAGGAAGATTTAAATTCACAAATGCTTGTACAGCATAACATATAACTCCAAATGCAATAGCAATAATATAGGGATTTTTACTATTTCTGGAACAACAATCTTTAATAACCCCAAAAATAAATACTAAATATGAAACCAAACCCAAGATGCCCATCGTAATCAGAATATGCAAATATTCATTGTGTGCACTATCAAATATTTCATTATATGGATTGTTTTTGAATCGATCCAACATTAAAATTCCAAAAGTCTCAGGCCCATAACCCACTACTTTTTTCCAAATTGGTAACTCTTTGTAACGCTCAATTGATTTTCTCCATATAAATCCTCTATGTGTTCCCCAATTATCATTAAGCTGAAAATAGTTACTCAATCCTCCATATCGTTCAGCATGACCCGCACTATTACAATCATATAGGATAAATAAAACAATTAAAATACCCATACATACAAATAACAACCATATACTGCGAAACTTATAATTATACTTAATTTCCGAATTTTTATTTTTTATATAGACCAATAAAAATACTATTATCCACAGACCTGCTATCAAATACATTAACAATCCACTCATTATGACCACACTAAAAACACCATCCACTCCCAAAACTTTATCAGGGAAGGCTTTATTTACCCAATCAATGCCCTGAATAACTGATAAGAAGGTAGCTAATATGGTTATATACTTTCGTACTCCTAATCTATTTTCAAATAGATAGAAGGGTAAAAAAACAAATAAGGCAAGTAATGAGAGATAAGCATTATCACTAGTTCCCGTTACAATTGCTATAAAACTGATGATCAAACATATATAATAAACAGCTATACGTCTTTTCTCCTTACTAGTTGCATAAAGAACAGCCGAAATAGCCACTATTATTCCAACATAAGCTGTATAAGTATTGATATTGCCAATAGTAGAGGTGAATATTGCTCTTTGTTCCTCTAGCATCAACACTTTAAATCTAAAAATATCTAATTTAAAATAGTCCGTAATTCCAAATAAACAGACTAATATTCCAATACCTAACATTAAGTCAACAAAATACGCTTTAAAAACCCAAAATCTGCTTATAAAAAAGTAAGATAATACATACAAGGTTATCAAGAATAATCCTGTGTATCTTCCTTCATTTCCCCAAAAAGATTCATACAAATAACTCGATGTAAACGTTGATAAAACAGCATTAAAATAAAATACCAGCAAGCTAATATCAGCAACTGATAATTTTTTTAATCTTTCTTTTAAATTCCCATCACTCAAGTATAAATTAACCGACTTTTTCCCACTAGTTAAACCATATAATACAATTAAGATAGTAAGAGATATAGTACACAAACAATAGTAATAGTACTTAACAACTAATATGTCAAAATACGCATTTCTTATTATTAATGGAGTTCCTATCCCGATAGCCAATACATATATTCCAACTATCCATGTTAAAAAGCGTGTTTTTTCAGATATTATTTTCATTTAACACAACCTCTCATATCCAGTCTTTCTAACGACGACATTATAAATACTAATCAAATAGCCCTGACGATTCTGATTATACGTGATATCAAATAATAATGCAACCCTATTCTCATTTAGTAATAGCAGCTATACCCAATTAATATAAATGGGGCAGGATCCAAAGAATCCTACCCCATTCACACTTATAGCAATGATTAATCTTCTACGTAGATGTAGTTGATCTTCTCGCCAGTTAAGTTATAGCAACGCTCGTTACCATCTTTAGCTTTTGATTTGCTCTTCTGTACGCTACCGCTAGTATTTACTAACTTGTAGCTGATCTTAGCAGCTTCTGCAGCTGTATTATTAACTGTATAGTACTCTGTATAGTCTTTTCCTGTTGGAACTGCAGCAGGGCTTACATAAGACTCATCCTTGAACTCGTCTGTAGTTAAGATTGAATATCTTGGTGCTGTACCAGTCTCATCAATCTTGATAACTGCATACTTGTCGTCCTTATCAGCGCTTAAAAGCATACCAGCCATATAGTACTTTTTGTTATCAACGCCATTCTTACCAGCGCCCTTATAGCTGCCAGACTTGTTGAACAAGAATCCTAAAGACTCACCATCGATAGAAACATTCTGCTTATTAGTCTTCATGGAACCATCATCGCCGCTTCCGAAATAATAGCATAAGTAGCCCATATCTAATAATTCATTAGCATTCTCTTTAAAGTTGTCTTCTGTATCAAACTTCTTATCGCTGAATGTATCATCAGATGCGATTGCTTCAACATCAGTTGTGCTACCGGTTTCGAATTTAACGAACTTCAGTCCATCTTTCATTCTTCCGTATTCATCAAAGAGGTACTTCTTACCATTAATTGTCTTGATTTCAGAAGCAACTAATTTACCATCTTTATCAGAATAGTACCAAGAATCTTCATCATCGTTATACTTATCTTCATAAAGATTCTCATCCGGAACAACCTTGAACCAGCCCTTAGTTACTCTTGCGCCATCTTCTGGTGTACCATAATATCTCCAGTTTTTGGTGTAATCTGCAGAACCCTGTGTTGCTGTAATGCTTCCTGTAGCAGTCTTAGCTGTTGTAGGTGTAGCATCATAGATAACCCACTCTGCATTCATACGGCCATACTCATCAAAGCTGTATTTCTTACCATTGATGGTTTTGCCCTTCTCTTCGGTCATCTTCTTACCATTGCTCTTGAAGTAGAACCAACGAGTCTGGTTTTCATCATCAAATACGTTGCTGCTTGATTTCCAAGCTTCATCTTCTGTATAATCACTATCTACGATGTCAAGAGATGCCCAGCCAGCTGCCTGTGCTCCATCATTTTCATTTCCGCAGTAATAATCGCCTTCCTGCCAAGCTGTATCGCCGGTCTTTCTCTCGCCGTCAGAACCGATCCAGCCAAATAACATCTTTCCTTCATCATCGAAAAGATATTTTTTACCATTAATGGTTTTGAAAGAAGCTGTGCTGCTGGTGCTTGAGCTCTTATAAGCTTTACCATTAGCACCAAAATAGTACCAGTGATTTACAGGCTCATCTTCATTGTCTCCATCATAATTTTCATTCTCAATGGAAACCCACTTATTGGTTACCATGGAACCGTTATCATCTACATAATAGTAGTTGTCATTGTATTCAACAATAACATCGGTAGCCATTTCGCCATCATCATTTAAGTAGAACCAGTTGTCACCAGATTTTTCCCACTTCTCTGTTTCTTTGTCTCCGCTCTTGTCATAGTACACCCATGTACCATTTTCTTCCTGCCAGCCAGTAGCTGCGAAAGAGGACATGGAAGCGCCTAATGCCAGCAGTGCTGCTGTAGATAAAACAGCAACTAATTTAGTCTGCTTTCTCATAATTAATGCACTCTCCTTTTTTCTTTTTGAAATACTTTCTGAAATTCCTAATAGCATTACGAGGTAATTATACTTCCTATAATGGAAATTATCAATACTTTTTTTACTTTTTTTGCATATTTTGCAAATTCAAAAAAATATTTACAATTCCGGAAGAAGCTATCAATTCCTCCATCACATGGAACATTATAATACATATTTTGTAAAAATGCTATAACATTTATCTGTTCATTTTCTTACGTAAATATTACGAAATGGCTTTTTTTAGGAAAAATTGTTTTTTAAAAATACATAGCTCCGTTTTTGGGGTGGAAAGTCTTGTTTTATCGGTGTTTTTTACGCCTTTTCCAACTCTAATCGTCTATTGATTTTTACCAGTTCAATGGTATAATGTTCATATAAATATGTACTAATATTTTTTTGAACGCATAATCAAACTCAATTTACTATATGTGGAGGTTTAACTAATATGAATCGTAATGTTATTATCTGCCGTCTTGTTTTGGAAAATCCGGCAGTCACACAAAGAGAGATCTCTCAGGAACTTATGGTTTCACTTGGAACTGCAAACAGCCTGGTAAAGGACTGTATAGAAAAAGAACTGATAGCACCTGGTAAAATGAATGAATCATATGAACTGCTTCCAGCCGGCAGGGCTCTTCTTGACGAACATAAGGTTGATGGAGCCGTAATCATTGCGGCCGGCTTCGGGTCCCGTTTTGTTCCTCTGACCTTCGAAACCCCTAAGGGACTTTTAGAAGTATTTGGTGAGCGCATGATCGAGCGCCAGATCCGGCAGCTGCATGAGGCAGGTATCACTGACATCACAATCGTTGTGGGATATCTGAAAGAAAAGTTTGAATACCTTATAGATAAGTATAAGGTCAGGCTTCTTTACAATCCTGAATACTCTAAGAAGAATACTCTGGCTACTATTTACCACGCCAGGGAATTATTTAAAAACAGAAATATGTATCTCCTTTCCTCGGATAACTGGATGCGCCATAATATGTATCATGCCTATGAAGGGGGCGCCTGGTACTCCTCCTCTTATATGGAAGGAGAAACTTCTGAATGGTGTTTTGATTATAATAAGAAGGGACGCATTTTAAACGTGACTGTTGGGGGGCAGGACAAATGGGTGATGTATGGACCTGTTTTTTTCTCTAAATCCTTCTCTGATCAGTTTCTGCCTGTTCTTGAAGCTTATTATGAGATTCCTGGAACAGAGCAGTTTTATTGGGAGAATGTCTTAATGGAGATTCTTTCAGGCGAAGCAGCAAAACGACTTCCGGAACTCTCTGAAGCAGGAGGTGAGATCGAACTGTATATTAACCGGAGACCGGCTGATGAAGTTTATGAATTTGAAAATCTGGAAGAGCTGCGGCGGTTCGATATCAAGTATCAGCACCGTTCTGACAATGAAGCTTTAGAGCTGGTTTCCAGAGTTTTTAATGTTCCGGAATCTGACATTACGGAAATCAGATGTTTAAAAGCAGGTATGACTAACAAATCTTTTCTGTTTAAGATTAAAGACCGGCATTATATCTGCAGGATTCCCGGACCTGGTACGGAACTGCTGATTAACAGGCAGCAGGAGAAATTGGTTTACGATGCTCTCTCTCAATATGATATTACGGAAAAGGTTATTTATTTTAATGGAGAATCCGGATATAAGATTGCGGAGTTTTATGAGGGTGCCCACAATGCCACCCCTGACAGTCTGGAGGAAATTAGCCGCTGCATGGCACTTGTACGGGAATTTCATAAATCGGGAATTGAAGTTTCCCACAGCTTTGACTTCCAGGAACGAATTGATTTCTATGAAAATCTCTGCAGGCGGTATGGAGCTGTTCCCTTTGAGGATTATTCTGAGGTCCGCAGCCAGATGGCTGAACTTTTACAGAATTTAGACAAGCTGGGGCATAAAAAGGTTCTGTCCCATCTGGATACGGTAGTGGACAACTTCCTTATGCTTCCGGATGGAACGGTCCGTCTGATCGACTGGGAATATGCCGGTATGTGTGATCCTCTTGTTGATATTTCCATGTGCGCAATTTATTCTTATTATAATGAAGAAGAAACTGACCGGCTCATCGAGATTTATCTTAAGCGGAATCCGACCACTGAGGAACGGTTCACTGTTTATGCCTATATGGCTCTGGGCGGATTTTTATGGAGCCTTTGGGCTATTTATAAGGCTTTTCTGGGAGAGGAATTTGGCGAATACACCATAATCATGTACCGATATGCCAAAACTTATTATAAAAAATGTATGGGGCTTCCGAATTTTTGACATTTTTGGAAATTTGTCTGCAAATCGTAATAAAATGTTTAGGTATTATGAATAGCACTATGTTATAATATCTCTATGTGTAAAATAGATTTGGCTAAAACAGGAGGAAGTAAACGGTATGCGATACGGAAAGAAAACAGCGGCTCTGCTGCTTGCAGGACTTGTAGGGACCGCAGCTTTGATACCGGCTAATACAGCCTGGGCCGCAACGGGATGGGTGCAGGAAGGTTCTCATTGGAAATATTTAGATGGGGACGGATCTGTTCATAAAGGCTGGGTTAAGACATCTGACGGTACGTTTTATTATCTTGATTTAACTACCGGTATCATGGCTACCGGCTGGAAGCAGATCAATGGAAACTGGTATTATTTCCATTCTAATGGTTCCATGGCAACCAAGTGGATTAAGGATGGTGGTAAATATTATTATCTGATGGACGATACCGGGGTTCTTGTAAAGGGCTGGTTAAAGATTGGCAGCAGTTACTACTATATGAAAGGTGACGGCGCTATGGCTACCGGCTGGAGAGAGATGGACAACGGCTGGTTCTATTTTAAAGAAGACGGCACCTGTACCCTTGGCTGGGGTCAGGTTGGCAACGACTGGTTCTATTTCGGTTCTGACGGCAAGATGGTCACCGGCTGGAAACAGATTGACAATGCCTATTACTATCTGAATGCTGATTCCAAGTCAGTATTAGGTAAGATGATGACAGGCTGGCTTAGTGACGGCACCAACAAGTACTATATGGATACCAGCAATGGAAAGATGGCTCATGGCTGGAAACAGATTGAAGGATCCTACTACTATTTCAGCGATTCCGGACATATGACTACCGGATGGATTCAGCTTTCAGGCGTTTACTATTATCTGGATCCGTCAACTGGCAAGATGGCGGCAAATACTACACTCACCATTGATGGTAAAAGCTATAGCTTCGGTTCTAATGGAGCATATCAGAACGGCTCTTCCGGAACACCGGCGGGAACGACAGGCAGCAATACTCCCGGAGGCACGGGCAGCAACAGCAATGCCCCTGGAAGCACCTCTACGACTAATTCCGGAGGACCGGGCGGAACATCTACAGGAGCAGGTAATTTAAGCAGCCCTCCCACCAGTCAGTCCAACGACACGCCGGGCGGAACATCAAATACTTCCGGCAGCGGTACATATCAGTTAGCACCTGGATTAACCAATGGACCAGGTTGATCTTTGACGGGATTTTTCTGTGTGGGTATCTGCTCCTTTCCGCAGATGCCCGCACTTATTTTTTCGTCTTCTTGTGTACATAGGAACATTTTTCTCTAATAATACTTAAAGGAACAAAGGAGGATATAACTTTGAGATACACGAAAATCAGTATGCGTTTTGCTACTGCTGCACTCAGCGCTTTCATCGGCATGTCGGCAGGCTTCTACCCGGTTATGAACACTCAGGCAGCGCCCTATGAACGGGTAAATGGTTATTATCAGCTAAAAGACGGCACTGTCATAAAAGAGGCAATCGCCAGAGGAATTGATGTTTCCCGCTGGCAGGGGAATGTGGACTGGACGGCAGTTGCTGCCAATGATGTCAGTTTCGTTATGCTTGGAACCCGCTCCAAAGGTGTAATTGACCCTAATTTCCACACAAATGTACAGGGTGCCTCAGCAGCAGGGCTGAAGGTAGGTGCCTATATCTATTCCCTGGCTACCACCACAGATATGGCCAGAGCTGAGGCGGACTTTGTTCTGGATCTTGTTAAGGACTATCCCATTTCTTTTCCTATTGCCTTTGATGCAGAGGACAGTTCCACACTGGGAACTCTCCCGCCCTATCAGGTAAGCCAGATCATCAACGCGTTCTGTGACCGTATAAGAGAAGCCGGGTATCATCCCCTTGTTTATGCTAACGACTATTGGCTGGCTAATAAAATCGATTTATCACAGATGAAATATGATATATGGGTTGCCCGCTATGAAGCAAAGCATACGTACCACAACCCGGTTATGTGGCAGGTTAGCAGCACCGGACAGATTCAGGGAATTAACGGAAATGTGGATATTGATTTTCTGTATCAGGATCTGACTCCAAAGCTGCCAGGCAATCTATGGAGAAAAATCGGAGACAAGACTTACTATTATCAGAACTATGCTATGCAGAAGAACACCTGGATCAACGACGGAACCGGCTGGTTTTATATGAACAATGAAGGGCAGTTTTCTACCGGATGGTTTGATAAAGACGGACAGCGCTACTATCTTGATGATACCAACGGACGCATGTTTACCGGCTGGAAACAGCTTTCCGATAAATGGTATTTCTTCAATGCAGGCGGCTCTATGAATACTGGATGGCTGCTGGATAATGGTGCAAAATACTACTTAAATTCTGACGGTACCATGGCTACGGGCTGGGTTGATTTAAACGGACAGCATTACTATATGAGCGATAGCAATGGACAAATGAAAACCGGATGGCTGGATCTAAATGGAAAACGGTACTATTTACAGGATAGCGGTGTTATGGCAACCGGCTGGATTGACTTAAATAACAAACGCTATTATTTAAATAATGACGGTTCTATGGTAACTGGATGGCATACAGACGGAATGTCTAAATATTACATGGCTGATGATGGCAGTGCCTCTACCGGATGGAAGCAGCTGGATAACAGCTGGTATTATTTCAATACCAATGGCTCCATGAGCACCGGTTGGGTGAATGCCGACGGAAGCTGGTATTACCTGGAAGGTGATGGTAAGATGCATTCCGGATGGCTGGATGACCGGGGGGCTAAATATTATTTAAGCAACTCCTCAGGTAAGATGACCGTTGGCTGGAGACAGGTAGACGGAAGCTGGTATTATTTCGGTGAAAGCGGTGCTATGGCTAAAGGTATGATAACGGTAAACGGCAAGCAGTATTACTTAAATCCTTCTGACGGTAAGATGAAAGTATCAGAAACTTTTACAGCAGACGGAGTCTCCTATACGGCAGATGCAAACGGTGTATGCACATTGACTCCTGCTGAAACAACTCAGGAAACCACTGGCGAAACACAACCTGCTGTACCTGGTACAACACCACAGAATAATTCTGGTGGAACAGGCAGTACAAATTCCGGCAATTCGGGAACAGTAAGTGAAACTGCACCGGGCAGGGAGATCGGACCTGGAATTCATTAAACAACCAGATAGGAAAAGGCTTGGGAAATATAAAAATCCCAGGCCTTTCATATTTTAATTTCATCCTTACTTAGATAATTTATATTTCAAGTATAGTTGTTCACGAAATTTTGTATCAGTAACGGACCTTTGTAAGTCATCTAGTTTTCCTTCCGACAACAGAATTTCAGTAAGACGGGCAATTCGGATTTCACCTTCCAGTCTCCCTTCCAGTCTCCCTTCCATTCTCCCTTCCAGTCTTCCTGCCGCCATTCCTTCCAGTTTCCCTTGCCGCAGTCCTTCTCTCCGACCTTCAGCTAATCCCTGTTGAAGACCTTCTGCTAATCCCTGTTGCAGTCCTTCTGCCAGAAGTTCATCAAACTTAGTCATCAGTGTCATATAGATCAACCTCCATTCTTCATTTCTGCGTCCTTCCTCCACGCCAACGATTGCCTTCTTAACCAGATTACCATTCGCTCCTGCCTGAAATTCCCCAGGAGATTTCAAAAACAATAGAAATTCCTTTAATTCGTCTCCAATTACTCCATGAGTTCCCTGGGCATTCACGAAAACTTTGTAAGCTCCATCATTGAGTACTTTTTCCGGCAACTCTGTGCATCTGTTCTGGAAACTGTAAATATACTGTCCAAATCCAAAGGGATCAAAGGTACAGAGAAATATAATGTAGCTGTTTCCAAGTTCTTTATACATCTGCCCTTTCTGAAGCATGGCAGTATCCAACTGGCTTTGATAATATCTGCTCCTCTGCGGCAGATCTCTTTTGTTTGATGTCTGCAATTCCACATCAAAACTCCTATTACCGCTTTTAGCAAAAACATCAAGCCTTACACCCTTAGCAGATGCATAAGTATCAATGGTTTCCTGTGAGCTGATAAAATCAATTCTGTCTATGGGGAAATTTAGTATGCTTTCCAACAGCTGTCTGCACAATTCCCCATTACTGCGCATCACATAAGAAAACATAAAATCGTCCGTAAGCTCAAGTTGCTCATACGGTTTATACTTTATCATTTGTTTCCTTTCCCTCTCCAGGGGAAATCAATAATCCTGAGTTTATTATATCATTCCAAGGAAAAGGAATCAATGAATGTTTTTGGTCTCCTCAACTATATAAATCGGCCTGTCCTTCAGTTCGGCAAACAGAATCGCAATATAATTTCCAATAATCCCTACAATTAAAAACAGAACTGCAAACATAAAACAAATCAGAACAATAATCGTGGCATACCCACTTGGTGTTCCCACTCTTGCCCAGCTCCATATGGTATAAATCATCATGATAATTCCAAGAATACCGGCACCGCAGCCGGCATAAATCCCAAGCTTCAGAGGGAGATTAGAAAAACACATAATGGTATTTACAGAAAATGCAATTAATTTCTTAATGCTGTACTTACTTTCTCCTGCAACCCGGGTTCTGGCTTCATATTCAATCATAGTTCTGGGGTATCCGATGTTTTGTACGTATCCTCTCAGAAAGCGTACTTTTTCTCTGTAATTATCTTTAAGCACCTTTGCCGCTTTTCCGGATACTGCAAAAAAATCAGAAGCGTTTGGCTCGAATTTCACATCAGACAACACATTGATCAGACGATAAAATGCGGAGGAAGCAAAATTTTTAAACCAGCCTGCTGATTCATTTCTGGTACGCACCATGTTGATCACATCGTAACCTTCTTCCAGCTTTTTTACAATCTCAGTCAAATATTCCGGCGGGTGCTGCAAATCTGCATCCATACACACAATTCCGTCACCCTTACTATAATCCAGGCCGGCAATCATGGCTGCTTCATGACCAAAATTTCTGGAAAAGCTTATAACTTTTACCCGGTCATCGGACTCAGACAGACGGGTAAGTACAGAAAGAGTCTGATCCTGGCTTCCGTCGTTTACGAAGATAAGCTCATATTTCCAGCTTAGATTTTTCAAAATGCTGACCGTTTCCTCATAGAACCGGTTAAGCGCCAATTCTTCATTGTAACATGATACAACGACCGATAATGTCTTTTTCATAAATTTACTCCTTAGCTACTGGTTACCCTCTCGAAATACACTGTAACCATTCTCTCTTAATATAGTCAGTGCACTTCTCACTTTCTGTCCGCTGTCCTCACGACTGAGCCGGTATTCGAAATTGGCACGAAGCTCTTCATCTGTCACCTGTTCAAATCTAAGGGCCAGTTCTGCTCTCTGTTCATAAGCTGCCTTCCGGTGAGGCGCTTTTTTTACTTCAGTATAAGTGGTATAACAGTTTCCTGTCAGAAATACAAAACAGGTAATTCCCGCTGCCAGCTTCACACCTGAACCAATCCGGTATCTCCTCTTTCTGAAAAGTAAGGCAAAGGTAAGAATAATTCCAAGTATACCCGTCTGAAACTGAAGGGCATATCTGGAGCTGAGCCCGTAATTCTCCTTAAGAAAGATCCATCTGGCCAGCACGATCAGCACATGGTTCAATACTCCCGATATAATTAAAATAACAGGAAGAATGGTTTCCTCATAAAGGCGGTAATACCAGTTATACCACAGAGCCAGCACATATAAAGCGATCACAATGAGACCCATGATCAGGAAAGGAGCATTTGTACGAAAAATCTCTTCAGCTCTCTCCCCTTCAATTACCATGGAAGAAAAGGATTTTACAAAAAAACGAACAAAAAATCCAGGAGTATCCATGAGCTGGGTAAGGAGTGAGACCGTCGCAGACGCATCATGGTCTTCCACTGCATAGTGATTGCTCCATAGATATAAAAGAAACGGAACAAGGGCACAAATTCCGTAAATGATCGGCCAAATCCCCAATTTCCGTCTCTTAAGCAGAAACATAACAATGCAGGCCAGAAGCACGGTCACAGAATAGATGGCGCAATACGGTCCTGCCACAAGAAGGGTTGTAATAAACGGAAGTACAATCAGATAAATACGGTCACGAAAGCAGTCATCACCGTTCCATAACCGATCCAAAACTTCATAGTGACAGTAGAAAAGCGCAAATGAAAGAAAATGTGCAAATCCGCTTCCATTATTTAACATCTCCCATTTATTCAGACTGAAAAATACGGCCATCAGTACCAGAAACCAGCCATAGGAGAGCTTTTTACGAACACAGTATCCAGTTATCACCGCACTGGAAAGCCCAAGTGCTATAACGCCAAGTACCCGGTCAAACATGATGTTATAATCAAAAAAGGTTACATTAATAATTCTTGCCAGATAGTTGATTGGGATACGAGTCAGGATATCCGGTACGAAAAACAGTCCTGGATCGAACACATTGGGAAGATAGATGTTTACCAGACGGACATAGTCTGAGTATATCCCATCACAGGTTGCCGCGAAGATGTACCAGAGGCAGAAAATCGTTCCCAGGAAAGGGACTGTATAGTAAAGGTATTTTTGTTTCATCATTTCACCTCTGTCGCTTAATCGGCTGTAATCTCTGCAACGACTGCCAGATGCTTTTCGCTCCGCTGTTCCGCTGCTGCCTGGTAATAAAAGTTACTTTCAAACGTTATTTCCGAAACTTTATATGGGGGAACATCAATCTCTGCAGCCGCAGTGCTGGAATCGATGGAAACCACCGTTTTTTCTTTTCCTTCTACCATAACAGTGATATGTTCCAGTCCGGTTATCACACCTGGGTAATAGAATTTCAGTTTGATTATCCCTTCTTTTCCTGCCATAATTCTGATCTTTGCATTCTCATCCAGCCAGCCATCTTCATAGCTGCCGTAAACCCGCTGGAATTTAAGATCTTTTACAAATGAAGTAACGTCCTGAAATGTATTATGTGCGGGATCCTCCCGCAAAATCAGCATGTTTGGCGTCACAAGACCAATATCTCTGATGGAATCAATAAATGTAACTTCTGTTCCTTCCGCCAGACGTTTGCTGTCAAAGGTCTTAAAAAAGGTCCGGGCTGTAAAATCACTCATTTCATAAGTATTTCCGATAATATAGATCTTTTTTCCGAATATATCATCTCCATACTTTCCATAGGTCTCTTCTGCAAGAGAATTATAACGCAGCTGAGAGGACCAATAGTAAAGATTATCGTATTTGCCTCGGTAAAAACTTTCAACAGGGAGCATGAAAAAACCGTAAAGTACAAACAAACCGCAGTATAAAAGGGGACCGGCTAAAATTGTCTGTCCCTCCTTCAGCGGAACTGCTTCTCCGCATAAATATGCGGCAAACAGCCATGCGGCAGTCATGGAAACGTAGATCCATCTGGTTTCTACACGGATGGTAACGCTTGAAGATCCAATGCACAGGGCTATGAAAATAACAAATAACGCAATAACGGGAAGCCGATCCTTTAATCTCCCCTTGTCTCTGAATAAAACAAATAAAAATCTGACAATCATGATCAAAAGTGAGAAATTGGCGAGCATGACAAGAACCCGAATCCAGGAGGGAGACTGGCTCCAGCTTAATCCGCTTAAATAATCAGGTCCTGCATTGATTCCAAATATATAAAGCACCTGGCTGATGGCATACTGAATGCTCTGGGATATGCTGAATGTATCGGCTACTGTCGTGCCTCCGGTCCCAGCAGGAGATATGCTTCCGATGGTGAGAAAACGTATGAGCTGCACTGCCAGGAAGGCTCCGGTTATACCAAGCCAATAGGAAACCTTCTTCTCTTTTTTTATAAAGAATGCAAAGTAAAATAAAGGAAGCAGAACCATATAGCGCTCATGAACAAAACATATAGAAAAATACAGCCCGGCTGCTGACCTGATATACCGGTCTGGCTGCTCTTCCCCGGATAAATAGCGATACAGAAAGTAAAGAATCCCGATTGCCATCCAAAGAGCCATACTTTCCATAAGACCGTACACCTGACTGATCTGATAGTAAGACATTCTGGAAAGAAGATATAAGATTCCGCAGCCAAATCCCACAAGCCACCGATGGGAAAGACGTTTTCCGAACCGGTATATGGTGTACGCAATACAGCTGTTCAGAAGAATATTAAACGGCACAAACCATTCCGTATGACTTCCAAGAATCATCATCTCAAACCAGGCTGCCAGATAATAAACAAAACGGAACCGGGTGCTGCCTAATGGAAATACAAACTGCCGAAAGGTCTGTTCACCGTAACAGGACCAAAGATAGAGATCATCCATATATAGACCTTTTATTTTAATCCCTCTGTTAATGAAAAAAGCAAAGGAAATCAAAAGCAGAGCTGCAATGACTTCGTTCTTCCACAAAGCTTCCTTACCCATCCACTGTCTCTCTTCCATCTTTTCCTCCTGTTCTCGTAAAATTAAAAAAACCGTTCCTCCAGCATCAGACATAATGCATGATATACCGGCAGATGAAGTTCCTGAATTTTATAGGTTTCCTTTTCCGGAACCACGATGGATACATCTGCAGTTTCCTTTAGCTGTCCGCCATCCCTTCCGGTAAGGCCAATGGTTTTCATGCCAATCGCTCTGGCAGCCGTCATGGCATACATGATATTTTTAGAATTTCCGGATGTGGAAATACCAAGAAGGACATCTCCCTCTTTTCCATAACCATATGTCTGCTGGGCATAGATTAAACTGCCATCCACATCATTTAAGTAGGCAGTGGAAAGTCCCGGGTGCCCTGTTAAAGCGATGGCCGGAAGCCCTCCCTGAAGTTTATCTGCCAGTTCCTTACCACGGACCGGATCAGCCTCTAAAAGCTTTTGGGCAAATTTCCCGGAAACACTTCTGGGTTTTACAAAACCTTTCATCAGCTCACCGACGATATGTTCCGCATCCGCACAGCTTCCTCCGTTTCCGGCAATTAAAAGCTTTCCTCCGTTTTTATAACAGTTTTCCAGAATCTCATACGCTTCTTTTATCTCATCTTTCACACTGGTTAAAACCGGATAACGTGTAAGAAGCTCTTCCAAATAGTTCATGGGTTCCATCAAACTCACACTCCTTCTTTTTGTAAAATCCATTCTGCTGCTGCTGTCATGTCTTTCGCATAAGCATCAAAGGCTTCCTTTTTCTCCTCTTCGGTCAGGCTGTTATATAATTCCTTTCCATATCCTGTGCCTACCAGGACCGAGCTTACGCCAAAGTTATGTCCCGCTTCCGTATCCAGAAGTTTATCTCCGACCATATAGGAGTGGGACTTGTCCACATGAAAATATTTCTCCGCCATTTCAAACATTCCAATATCGGGTTTGCGGCAATGGCAGGATTGTTTATAAGCTCCGATTCCGTGGACCGGGTGATGGGGGCAGTAAAAAAAACGGTCTATTTCTGCTCCGTCTTCCGCAAGAAGACGGTTCATATATTCATGAAGCTGATCTACATCCGACTCACTATAATATCCTCTTGCGACCCCTGCCTGATTGGTAACTACCACAAGATGAAATCCCTGCTCTTTTAAACGTTTTAATGCAGCAGTGACACCGGGAAGGATCACCACGTCCGAGGGCCTGTGTAGATACTCTACTTCCTCATTGATTGTCCCATCCCGATCTAAAAAAACAATTTTATCCATGTTCGTTTCTTCTCCTGCCGCCTGTTTTTTCATTTTTATTATAAATGGAAATGATATTGTCCGTCTGGCATGGAAACTCTGACATCCTGATAATCCCAGCGGGATTCATCAGTAATCCAGCTTTGGGCACCTCTTAATTCAAAGTTCCAGTCTGTCAGCTGGCCTCCAGCCGCTTCCATTCTCGCAGCCACCTTATGGCGTACATTATAAGGACAGTAAACCAGTAAAAATCCACCGCCGCCTGCTCCCAGAAGCTTTCCTCCAAGTGCACCTGCTTTCAGAGCCTCTTCATAAAGCTCATCGATCTGGGGTGTGGTAATCTTGCTGCTCATTCTCTTTTTGCTTTTCCAGCCATAGTCCAGGAGCTTTCCAAAGCTGTATAAATTGCCCTTTAAAAGCTCATCTTTCATGGCATATGCAAGTGCCTTGACTTCACACATGGCTTCAAACGGGTCCTTTTTCTCATAATTTGAGACCTGATCCTTGATAATGTTGGCAGATACATGAACGTTTCCTGTATAGCAAAGAAGAAGGTTATACTGCAGTTCATGAATGATTTCCTTTTTGATTCTGAGGGGATTGACCACTACGTTATTACGACCATGGAATTCGATAAAGTTAAAGCCTCCAAAGGTAGCGGCATACTGGTCCTGATATCCGCCGTCAATCTTTAAATCCTCCCGCTCCACTTGATAAGCAAGATCAGCCATGGCGTAGCTGTCAAGCTCCACGCCCTTCCATCTTGCCATGGCAGTTAAAAGTGCTACCATTACAGTAGAAGACGTTCCAAGTCCGGATCCGGGAGGTGCGTCACACTGTAAATAAACTTCGCAGCCCTGTTTGATGTCCATGGCTTTTAAAGCAGCAGTAACGAGATCCAGACGTCCATCGTAAACATAGTTTTCTTTTGTATTATACTTCACTGTCATATCAAAATCCAGGGAATGGACGATGATCTGGTCATCTTGTCTGGGTACAATGGAGCAGTAGGCGTATTTATTGATGGTGCTGCCGATTATGGCTCCTCCCTGCTCGATGCAGAAGGGAGCAACATCTGTTCCTCCTCCTCCAAAGCTGACACGCAGGGGAGCCCGTCCTCTGATAATCATATGATCACCTTTCCTTCCTTTACATCTTCCATGAAACGGTAATAATCTTCCGGAATACCGATATCAATGAAATATCCGTCATTTACCAGACCGCCAAGCTTTCTTCCTTCTGAGAGCCACTTTGGAATCATATCATGCTCAAGAGATACCTTACCTTCCGGTATGGTATCTAAAAGAGCGCGTTTCATTAAATAAAATCCACCGTTGATCGTTCCTTCTCTGCACTCTTCCACCTTTTCGTCAAAGGCTGTTAAACGGCCATTTTCCAAAATTGCCTGACCGTAACGGGATACATCAGGAACTTTCCGGAGAACCAGAGCCATTTCAAGGTCCGCTTCCTCCATCAGTTCCGTGA
This sequence comes from Bacillota bacterium, assembly GCA_023386315.1. Classification (GTDB taxonomy): domain Bacteria; phylum Bacillota; class Clostridia; order Lachnospirales; family Lachnospiraceae; genus Lacrimispora. The sequence goes on from JAEWJZ010000014.1 coordinate 104,221, forward strand.
AGCTGCTGCAGTCGATCTGATAGAAGGTATCTGCGTTTAAAACGAAAAACATCTCCTCTGTAACCTGTTTTCCGGCATTTTTTATGGCTCCGGCTGTTCCTAAGAGTTCCTCCTCATAAGCATAAGAAACACGGATCCCCCATTTAGAACCATCTCCGAAATAATCTTCCACCATAGAACCTTTATATCCCACCGCAAAGATGATCTCTGTTACGCCATACCGGATGAGCTGTCTCACCACATATTCCATAAAAGGTTTCTCTTCTATCAGCGCCATGGGCTTTGGCCGGTCACTTACTACGGAACGCAGTCTGGTACCCAGCCCGCCTGCCAGCAAAACTGCCTGCATCTTCATGTCCTCCCTTATCTGTTATCATCGGTTCATACTTTATCTGTTCTAAAAATCCTCCCCCACCACGCTCCAGGCCGCATCAATGCTGTGATACGTCCGAATGTAGTTCTGGGTATTCTGGCTCATCTGCCTTAAGCTGTCCGGGTCATTGTAAAGAGTGATTACTTCCTCTGCAAATGTCTCCGGCTCATCTCTTACCACCATCACCTTTTCTGCCTCAGGAATTCCCTCTGCTCCTATGGAGGTGGTTACAACAGGGGCGCCATAATAAAGCGCTTCAATTACCTTTCCCTTCACGCCTGCTCCATAACGCAGCGGAACTACCACAATCCGGCAGCTGGCGTACAGACTTGCCAGTTCTTCTTCAGTCACAAAGCCTTTTACGATGATTCCGTTATCCGGCTGTTCCAGAGCCTTGATTTCATCTGTAACCTTGGAGCCGACAATGTAGAAATTAACCGGTATCTGTTCCCGGATTAATGGAAATATCTCCCTGGCAAACCATAATACCGCATCTGCATTGGGCGGATGGGCAAAACCGCCTACAAACAGCAGTCCTTCCCTCTTTTCAAAATCATTGGGAATGTGATTTAAAAACTTATCAAAAACGTAAGCTACGATTGCTTTTACCGGTACGGAAGGCTCGATTTCATGAATGGCTTCCCTCTCAACATAGGACGGATAATAGGATACTGCCGCCTTTTTCATGAGACGCAGTTCCATGGATCTCCAGTATTCGGAAGCTTCCCGCTTTTTAGGATCTCCAGTAAGCTCATATTCCCTGCCTTCCCGCAGGAAATGAAGGTCATGGCCGTAATAAATCAGCTTCATGCTGGTATGTTCCCGGAGAAAATCAATATATTTCTGAGCGATATGGGGGCGGTTTAAATAAGCTGCCTTTATATCGTCTCCATGTGTCTTTAACCAGTCCCAGATACCTGCCTGGTATTCCCTTCCGTAAAGAATCTCGATTCCCATCTGCTGCAAAGCGGTGGAGTAGGGTTCTTCATGAAGGAAATTGTCTCCCAGGAACTTGACTACATATCCCTTATCAATAAACATCTTTAAATACTGGAATGTAGTTTTGGAACCAGCATCCCGGTCATAGGTAGGCACATAATGATCTACCACAAGGATGATGTCCTTTCCCTGGCTTCTTTCTCTGGCACGGAATGGATCAGGATTACCGTTGTTTTCGCTTTGCCGGCTGAATTCAACTGCCCATTTTTCTTTCAGCTTTTTACTGTTTTCCACCTGATAGCGTTTTAATCCGGAACCATTCACATCTGTGCCGTTTGAAACACCCTCGAAATGAATGACCTTGGAAAGGGGCTGATAAACCACCCGGTAACCGGCTTTACGCACCTCAAAGGCAAGATCGGAATCTTCACAATAAGCCGGTGCAAAGCGTTCATCGAAGCCGCCAATCTGTTTCCATAAATCATTGGAAAGAAGGATTGCGGCACCGGAAATATAGTCCACATCTTTTACATAATTGTATTCAGGCTTCTCCGGATCGTCCAGACGTCCGTAATTCCAGCCGGAGCCATCACTCCATAAGATTCCTCCAGCTTCCTGAAGGCGTCCGTCAGGATAAACCAGCTTGGAACCCACCATTCCGATGGAAGAGTCTGACTCGATTAAATTCACCAGACTGTCCAGCCAGCCGTCGGTCACCTGAGTATCATTGTTTAAAAACATGATATATTTTCCTCTTGCCGACTTGGCTGCCTGATTGCAGTTTCTTAAAAAGCCCTGATTGGTCTCATTGCGGCAGATCACCACATTTTCTGTGAATTTGGACAGTTCTGCCGTGGCATCACTGGATACGTCATCTGCTATGATCACCTCATAATCCACATTCTTTGTATGCTCCAGTATGGAAAGCAGACAGGCGTAGGTATAATGGATCTGGTTGTAAACAGGAATGACGATGGATACCATGGGGTGTCCTTCTTTCACAAAACGAAGCTTTCCATGAATCCGGTATTCCTCACCGATTTTCATATCCCCTTCCATAAGATTCCTTCCCTCATCTGTTGTATAAAGGGAAATGGACTTTATGGGGTGAAGAATGGTCTCCTTCATATAAAACAGGATCTTCCGCTTTTTCGTTCCTTTTGGGAATTTTTCATTAAAAATTCTTCCCAGCCTGCGCCATACCTTATAAAAGAAGGATTCATGCTTTCTTAACTGCTCGATGATCCCCTGCATGGTATCGCAGTCCTTTCTAAGGGATGCAATAATCATCTCCTGATTGGTAACATGGTTATCCGTCAGGCGTTTTTCTTCCTGCTGTTTTGTTATGGTTAAATCCTTTTCTTTTAACTCTGCTTTCATCTGGGCAATGCGGTCCCTGGTATCATCAATGATCTGGGATACCTCAAACATGCTGTCAGGGAGTGCAAACGTCTCATGCATATAGTTTAAGAGATAAATCTGCTGGTTCTCACCGTGGACATATTCCTGAAAATGGCGCTCCATCTCTTCATAGATCCCGATAAGCTCCCTGTCTACTCCCTGTTCTTCCATAAATGCTTCCATGGAATCATAGCTCAGGATGCTTTTATACTGCTCATAAAAATAATAAAGCACACGGAACTTTATGAAATTAACCGGAACAGGAAAAGAGAATACCCATTCGTAATCCAGACAGTAAGGACCGTCTTCTGTCATCATGATATTCTCAAAAAGGCAGTCAATATTTGAATGTTTAAATGCCCAGTCCCTCTTAATCTGCTCTCCGGTATCCGGCAGAACACCGAATACCTCTTCAAACTCCTCAGTAACATGGAAAGGCGTCATATAATCATCATGCACCTTTAAAATCAAGGAAATACCCTCTTCCAAAGAGGCTTCGGGTACCTTTCCATTCTGAATCTCTCTGCCCAGAAGCTCGGCATAAGTCTCACCTTTTAAGAAAGCGAACCGGGCTGTGGTTCCATCGGCACTGACAGTCACGTCTGCCACATTTAACCCCTGATTCTGTTCCTTTAGATTTCTGTATTTTTCTTCAAAGGAACGGATGTGAGGAATACCCTCTGCCGTCAGGGCAGACTTTTCCACAAACGGCAGTCCATTTTCTTCCACAAGACTGGTTCGTATCTGAAAAGCTTCTCTTCTTGTTTTATTATATTTTACAAAATTAATTTTCTTCATGACGGCTCCAAATGGTTAAAAATGAATTGGCAAATGTCTCAAACTGTTTTCCTTCACACACTTCATCAAACATCTTACCTAAATCGAATCGTAAATACTTCGGGTAATCATAGGCAAGAATGGCGTGGGTTAAATCTCCCTTTCCCGGAAGATACCCGTCGGAGTAAAGAGTTACGGGAAGGCGGTAATCCGGCATGGGATAATAAAACTCCACAGTTCCTACCTCACCTTCATTTCCGCATAAAAGTTCTTTCAGCTCTGTTCTGGACAGACAAAACTGCTCCGCTTTTGCACCAGCCTGATACTTTAATCCCAGCCGGTTTGTAATTGCAGCAATCAGAGTTCCGTCCGGTTTTAAAAGTTCTTTTGCCTTCTCTGTCATTTCCTGATACGGTTCACAAAGAGAACCTGCAAAAACGATATAATCAAAGCTCTCATTACTGATAAAAGAGTGTAAATCACCGTTCACGTAGTGGATATTGTCCCGTTTCTGATGACGAAGACGGTTGAAAGATAAATTGTTGTGACTGGGGTCTATTACGGTTACTTCTTTTACCCGTCTGCTGTATAAGCCTGTAAGCGCGCCGTAGTCGGATCCTACCTGCAAAAGAGTTCCTTCCGGATTAAATTCAAACCAGTCCAGCAGATTTTCTCTTATCTCTGATAAGGCATATAAGTAATCCAGCCTGGGATTTTCCTGCAGCAGCTTTTTGATGTCTCCATTGTAATTCTGATACAGCTTTTTAAGTTCAGGGCTGATATCATTCATGCTTATTCCTCCTTACTTTTCTGCGCGCAAAAGTGTTAAGCTTACATCTGGTTCCATATCATAAACGCCAACCGTATTCTTGTTGGATATAACGGTGATATTTACAATATCATACAGACGATGGTAAACCACATGCTCCCCGTTTTCAAATCCTGTGCAGCTCATGGACAGTAAGTATTCTCCACCCTGAAGAGTCATCTTCTGAGTGAATTCCACGACGTATTCGTCGCCCTTTTTCACAGCCTTTACATCGGAGGCTTCGTACATGGTATTGGTACCGGTTAAATCGGCGCCCCGCTTGTCCTTGATGGTATAAGTAAAAATCGGCGTCTCAATTGCTCCATGGAAATGAATCCGTTCTTTTATGGTAAAACGCTCTCCCTTTAACAGGAGATTGGTGATGTTTCCTCTCTCGTCAAGAAGCCCGAAATCGACGATTTCCGCTCTCTTGTCTCCATATTCCGTACGATTTGGATTAATTGTCAGCTTTTCCTTCATCATGCCACCTGCTGCCGCACTGCTTCTTTCAGAAAGTGCCCGATCTCCGGAAAAATCATTGTACAGCCCGCTATCCGCTTCTGCCAGTTCTTCCTCCAGATCATCCATCTGGTTTGCCAGGATCTTCTTGTAGAGATCGACCATCTTCCCTGGTTCACCCTCTGCGATGAAATTGCCTTTGTTTAATACTACCACACGGTCACAATACTTGATAATGGCGCCCATATCATGAGTAACCATGAGAATGGTGGTGCCATTTTTACGGATTTCTTCCATGCGGCGGTAACATTTGGCCTGGAAAAATACATCTCCTACGGATAGCGCTTCATCAACAATCAGAATTTCCGGTTCCACATTAATGGCAAGGGCAAATGCAAGACGGACGAACATACCGCTGGAATAAGTTTTTACCGGCTGATAGACAAAGTCTCCGATGTCGGCAAAATCCAGAATGTCCTGGAGTTTTCCATCCATCTCTTTTCGGGAAAATCCCATCATGGTACCATTCATGTAGATGTTCTCGATTCCTGTATAATCCATGTTAAATCCCGCCCCCAGTTCCAGAAGAGCGGAAATCACCCCGTTTACCTCCACATCTCCTGTGGTAGGGGTCAGGACTCCGGTTATAATCTTTAAAATAGTGGATTTTCCAGATCCGTTGGTACCGATAATGCCTACGGTCTGTCCCTTTTCCACATCAAAAGAGATCCCGTTTAAGGCATAAAAATCCCGGTGGTAATTCTTATGAGTCAGACTCATGGCCTCTTTTAACCGGTCAATGGGCTTCTCATATAATTTATATATTTTGGTTACATTATTAACAGACAGTGCTTTGTTGTTCGATTCTACGGACATTGAATCCTCCATGGTAACTGCTTACAGCACATCGGAAAAATGCGGGCGCAGCTTTTTAAATACTTTCAGTCCTATCAAAAATAAGACAATGGTCACAAACCAGAAATAAAGACCAAGAATTGGCCGTTCAAAAATCCAGTTCCCGGTTAACATGCTGTCACGGTATCCAGCCACAATATAATAAACCGGATTTATTTTCAGCAGGGTGGGAAGCCACTCAGGAGCTTTGGGAAACATCTCCGGGGCCCACATAATCGGCACCATCCACATGCCAAACTGCAGGCAGATACCTACAATCTGTGCCATATCCTTGAAAAATACATTGATGGCACTGGTAAAATAGGCGATGGACAGAGACAGCATGGAGGCCGCAAAGGAATAGTAAATAATCTGAATCCAGCTGGCCTTTGGTAAAAAACCATAACATAAAAATACCACAATCATAATAACAGCAAATATACCGTGTACCATCAGACATGATAACATCTTAATAAATGGCAGAATCTCTACACGGAAAACCACTTTCTTTACCAGATAATTATATTCCTGCAGACAACCAGTCCCCATGTTCAAAACTTCACTGAGATAAAACCAGGGTACTATGCCGGGAATCAGCCACAATACATATGGATATTCCTTAATGGGAGGAACACTCTTAAACCCCATCTGAAACACAAAAAAATAAACAAGAACCGTCGCCATCGGCTGCAAAAACATCCAGGCAATACCAAAGTAGGAGCCTACAAACCGCTTCTTAAAATCTGCCTTTGACAAATCCAGAATCAGTTTTCTTTTTATATAGATTTCTTTTAATAAGGAAACCAGATAATTCATGGTTTTCTCCTCTCGTTAGAATTTAAACGTATCCCGGATGCCGTTCCACTTCTGGTCTTTGTCGGAAATAGTAAGCTCCATTCCCTCTGAAACTGGCCATTCAATTCCGATCTCGGGATCACTCCAAAGAATTCCGCCTTCGTCACCCGGATGGTAGAAATCTGTGCATTTGTATGCAAATTCAGCCTCATCAGAGAGAACTAAAAATCCATGGGCAAAGCCTTCCGAAATATAGAACTGCTTTTTGTTTTCTGCAGACAGCTCTACGCCGAACCATTTTCCATAAGTTTTGGAAGAAGATCTTAAATCCACTGCTACATCAAAAACGGTTCCTCTCACTGCACGTACCAGTTTCCCCTGGGGAAACTGCTTCTGGAAATGAAGTCCTCTTAACACTCCTTTTACAGACATGGACTGGTTATCCTGTACGAAATTCATATTCAGGCCCGCTTCTTTAAAATCATTCTGGTTGTAGGTTTCCATAAAATATCCTCTGGAATCCGGAAAAACCGTTGGTTCAATGACATAAAGCCCTTCTATCTCACATGATGTTACTTTTATCTTTCCCATATTTTTATGCTCCTTTACATTTCAAAACATTCTTTTACTTGTAGCATTCTACCACAACTCAGCCAAGATTTCTATATATAGGAAAATTTTTATTGGTTTCATCCCGGTTGGCGGCTCATTTATGATACATATAAGCAAAAAATACCGCCCGACTGAAGATTTTCAGCCAGACGGCGACTTTCCTGTTTTATTTAACTGTAACAATTATGAAGTCAGACTCACGCACCGGTCCATGCACCGTCCGTTCCCACATAATACCCATCCGGTGTTTCAGCATTGGTGTACATATCACCATTATCTCCGCAGTAATACCATTTGGAATTCCAGGATATCCAGCCTGTTGCCATATATCCATATTCGTTGAAATAGTACCAGTATCCATTAATATACTGCCAGTTGCTGACTGTATAGCTTTTGTCTGCATTGCAATACCACCAGCCCTTGTCATCTTTTAACCATGCACCGCTGCCTGCCGAAGCCCCGGGACCAGAGGAATTGATGGAATTGCTTGTGCTGTTGGAACTGATCTCCTGCGCCTCTGAAGTAGTTACATACCAGGAATAGGATTCTTCCCAGCTCCCTTTATTGGACGAATTATAGACGCCTCTTACCTTAAACGTATAATAGCCGCTGGATGTAATATAACTGGAAAAGTCATAGCTGGAGCTGGTTGTTGTAAGTACAGAGGTTACGGTACTGCTTCCTCTGTAAAGTCTTATTTCATATTTTTTTGCATCTTCTGCTTCATCCCAGCTTGCTGTTCCATTGGATTCATTCCACGATAATTCACTGGCATCAAGTGCATAGTCGCTGCTATCACTATCCAGTGCATCAAGAGTAATATAAACAATCAGTTCGGAACTGCTGCTTCTGCTTACAGAAGTAACTGTTCCGTCAGATCCGCTGATGTTCACACTGCTTTTGGAAAATCCACTGGTAAAATAGTAGTCATCATCTGCATTCAGGTATACTTTCAGCTTTGGTTTATCTCCATCTTCCCATTCATCATCAGGAGTGTTGGTTACGGTTATTTCTTCCACGCTATATTTACTGGTGTTGACAGTAACTGTTACATCACTCTCATCAGTTCCCACTTCTATATCTGAGTCAATTACCAATGAAACACTGCTTATTTGGGTTTGAGTGGATGCCATAGATGAGAACGGATATGCTGCAAAAAAAACTGCAGCACTCATTATGGCTATGGACTTTCTATAATGGAACATATCGGATCCCTCCTGCATTTTTTGATCCGGGGACCAGATATCAGCCCCCGGAGTGTTTTGTTTTCTCTTTATAAATGTATCACAGACTGCTTAAATCAGTCTTAAATATTACAGAGATTTCCAGAAACAAATATTCTATGCAGAAACAACCAGTTTTTTGATAATCTAAGGCTTACTGCTTCACAATAAATGATTTTCTCTTACTTACCACATCAAATATAACTGCCGCCAGAAGAACGGTTCCTTTCACAACCTTCTGAAGGTTCTGATCCACACCCATGATGCTCATTCCCAGGTTTAAGACACCCATCAGCGTAGCGCCTACAATAACACCCGGTACGGTTCCTGTTCCGCCGTATGCGGAAGCTCCGCCGATAAAGCAGGCTCCGATGGCATCCATTTCATAGTTGTTACCAGCCGTCGGATTGGCAGAATTTAAACGGGCCAGGGTAACCATGCCTGCCACTGCTGCCAGCAGGCCCATATTTAAATATGCAAGAAAATAAACTTTATTGGTATCAATACCGGAAAGTCTTGTTGCCTTCTCATTTCCGCCCACTGCATAGAAATAGCGGCCGGTGGTTGTTTTGGAAGATATGTAGCTGTAAATTCCAATAATGACAACAACCCAGATGAGAGCATTGGGGATTCCTTTGTACAGAGCCAGTTTATACATAAAGGCGAGTATAACAGCTGTCATTAATACCATTTTTAAAATCGTACTGTTTAACGGATCTACCCGGTATCCCTTTTTCAGTTTTCTTTTTCTGGTGAAGAGTTCTGATACAATAAAGATACAGCAGGCTGCAATTCCCACAAGGAAGCAGGTGAGGTTAAAGCCCTTCATTCCAAATACATCGGGAACATAAGTATTAAACAGATTTAAAAAGCTGTCCGGTACAGGAGAGAGGGTCATTCCCTGAAGGACTACGTTTGAAAGTCCACGGAAGATGAGCATTCCTGCAAGAGTTACAATAAATGGCGGAATCCGTACGTAGGCAATCCAAAAGCCCTGCCAAGCTCCAGCCAGTATGCCGATAATAATCATGGAAAGAAGAGAAAGATAGGGATTCATTCCCATCTTAATCATCATGCTTCCGCCTATAGCTCCTACGAAACAGACAACAGATCCAACAGATAAATCAATGTTGCCGCCTGTCAGAATACAGAAGAGCATTCCGGTTGCCAGAATAAATACATATGCGTTTTGTGCGATTAAGTTGTTTACATTCTGGGGTAGAAGCATTTTCCCTCCCGTATTTACCGTAAACAGGATTACGACTACTGCCAGAACGATAACCATCGTATATTTTTTAAGTCCTTCCGACATTTTTAATTTATTCTCCATCTTCTACTCTCCCTTCCTCTTCCATGCCCATGTTATCCGGGGTTAAAGGTATACCCGAAGGATGCTTATCTGATTTTAAAATGCATGCCATGATTTTTTCCTGTGTGGCTTCCTGTGCACTCATTTCTCCTGCAATATGTCCCTCGTTCATGATATAAATGCGGTCCGACATTCCAAGAATCTCCGGAAGCTCTGAGGATATCATGATAATTGATTTTCCGGCAGCAGCCAGGCGGTTTATAATACAGTAAATCTCATATTTGGCACCTACATCAATTCCTCTGGTCGGTTCATCTAAAATCATAATATCAGGCTCTGTAAACATCCATTTGGATAAAAGAACCTTTTGCTGGTTTCCTCCGCTTAAATTCCCTACTGACTGTTCTACGGAAGGGCATTTTGTCTTCAGCTTATTGATGTAATCTTCGGCAGCCAGAACTTCCTTATCCTTATCAATAATAGTTCTGAAGCTGACTGCGCGCAGATTGGCAAGTGTGGTATTGATTCGTATGGGGTTTCCAAGAATCAGACCATTTCCTTTCCGGTCTTCTGTTACGTAGGCTAACTTATGGCGGATCGCGTCCCGTACGGAACGCAGATGGACTTCCTGCCCATGAATCTTTAGAGTGCCGGAGATATTTACTCCATAGCTTTTTCCGAAAAGACTCATGGCAAGCTCTGTTCTTCCTGCCCCCATTAGTCCGCAGATTCCCACAACTTCCCCTTTTCTTACATATAAGGAAACGTCACTGACCACCTTACGTTCGGAATAAAGCGGATGACTGGCATTCCAGTGCTCGACTTCCATGGATTTTTCTCCAATTTGGATGCCGGTACGTCTTGGGAAACGATCCACCAGTTCTCTTCCAACCATTCCTTTTATAATCCGGTCCTCTGTAATATGATCTGTCTTACTGTTCAGTGTTTCTATGGTTGAGCCGTCGCGGATGATGGTGATTTTATCCGCTACATAGGCAATTTCATTCAGTTTATGTGATATGATGATAGAGGTCATACCCTCTGATTTGAATTTTTTCAAAAGATTCAGAAGCGCTTTTGAGTCTTCTTCATTTAATGATGCAGTGGGCTCATCAAGAATCAGCAGCTTTGCATTTTTTGCAAGAGCTTTGGCTATTTCTACCAGCTGCTGCTTTCCTACCCCAATATCCTTAATAAGCGTATGGGAGGATTCGGAAAGTCCTACTGTCTTTAAGTATTTGTCAGCCTCCCCAAAGGTTTCATTCCAGTTGATTGCGAATTTTTTTCCTTTTTCATTTCCAAGATACATGTTTTCGGCAATTGTCATGTAGGGAACCAGTGCCAGCTCCTGATGGATTATGACGATCCCCTTCTTTTCACTGTCGCTGATATGACTGAATTTACAGATTTCTCCGTTGTAAATAATGTCTCCCTCGTAAGATCCATAGGGATAGATACCGCTGAGTACATTCATCAGAGTGGACTTACCCGCTCCATTTTCGCCCACCAGAGCATGGATCTCCCCTTCTTCTACCTGAAGGTTCACTAAATCCAGGGCTTTCACACCCGGAAACGTCTTGGTGATGTTTTTCATTTCCAAAAGTATATTTGCCAAGAATATCCCTCCCTCTTTATATATTCAGAGGACGGCTTTCATTTATAAAAGCCGTCCCCCATAAGGAAATCCGCCTGATTACTTTAACTGATCCTCTGTATAATAGCCGGAAGTGATCAGCATCTCTTTATAGTTGTCAACTGTAACAACTACCGGGTCACAAAGATAAGTAGGAATGATTCCGGTTCCGTTGTCATAGGACTTGGTATCATTGATTTCAGCTTTGCCGCCCTGCATAACGGAATCTACCATCTTAACTACCTGGGTAGCCAGAGTTCTGGTATCTTTGAATACGCTCATGGCCTGTTTTCCCTGAAGCATGTTCTTTACGTTGGCAATGTCGCAGTCCTGGCCGGTGATAACCGGATATTTTCCGGTGTAGGAAGAAGCAAGTGCATTCTCAACGCCAAGAGCGGTGGAATCGTTGGAGCAGAGAACTGCGTCAAGTACGGTTCCGTCTGAATAGTTGCCTGCAATAATGGTATCCATACGGTTCTGGGCTTTCTCAGAATCCCATTTCTCGGTTGCAACCTGTTCAAAAGCTGTCTGGCCGGATTTGACAACCAGTCTGCCGTTGTCTACATATTTCTTTAAAACATCCATAGCTCCTCCGAAGAAGAACTTGCAGTTATTATCAGCAGGATCGCCTGTGAAGAATTCGATATTCTTCGGATCGCCGGCTTTGTCAAGCCCAAGAGACTTCTCTAAATATTCGCCCTGCTTCTGGCCTACTTTGTAATTATCAAAGGTGGCATAATAGGTAACTGCATCGGAGTTCATGATCAGACGGTCATAGGCGATAACCGGAATCCCCATTGATTTTGCCTGGGAAAGAGGCTCTCCTAAGGAGCTTCCGTCAATGGATGCGATAACTAACATCTTGCAGCCATTGGAGATCATGTTTTCAATCTGGGAAACCTGAGTCTGAACATCATTACTGGCATACTGAAGATCTACCTTATAGCCTGCTGCCTCCAGTTCCTTTTTCATGTTGGCGCCATCCTGATTCCATCTCTGCAAATCCTTGGTCGGCATGGCAACACCGATTAAAACTCCATCTTTCTTATCTGCTTTTGTTTCTGCTGCAGTGGTCTCCGCTGCTTTGGTTGTCTCAGCAGCTGCTGCCGTAGTGGTTTCAGGAGCCTTGGTCTCCGGTGCCTTGCTTCCCCCGCTGCACCCGGCCAGCATTCCTGCTGTCATGGCAAGTGTCATCGCCACTGCTAAAAGTTTTCTTTTCATTGAATATCCTCCTCCAATACTTGTTTTTGATATTCCTATATTAACATGGGAGCATCAGGACTTGTTTGTTAACCGTTAGCACGGATTCATCCACATAAAAAAAGCCCTGAAAGAACAGGACTTTTTTATCTGACAAAAAAATGCTACTGCTGTATGACATTTAAATATACATCTTCCCGGGCATGAAAACCTCCCTGAATGATGACGGAATCCATATTTTCCCGGGTGACTGCCACCGGCTTCAGTTCCAGATACGGTACATCATAGGTACCGTCATGAATCGTCTGGTCAATTCCTTTTAAGGGTTCCCCCCTGCCAAGCATGACCGCATACTCTGCAGCCAGTCTGGCTTCCTCTTCCACCGATTTAAAAGCAGTCATATTCTGGGTTCCCTCCACAATCCGCTGACAGGCCATTAAATCTCCGTCCTGGCCCACAAGGCACACCTTTCCTGCCAGCCGGTCCTCGGAAAGGGCTTTAAAAACCTGGGTGGCCAGATCATCATTTCCGCACATGATCCCCTTCACATCCGGATATTTTTCAAGGGCTTCCTTGGCATAGTCGTAAGCATGCTCCGCAAGCCAGCCCTCACAGTTGTTCTGATAGACCACATCTAAATTTTTTCCTTCCAAAACGGAATAAAAGCCCTCACGGATCATCGCCACATTGTGATCGGATTCCGGTCCCTGTATCATGACAATTTTGCCGCCATCAGGAATATTCTTAACCAGATTCTCCGCCATCAGGTTCCCTACCCCCCTGTTGTCGAAGGATATATACATATCACTGTCGGCATTTAGTACCAGGCGGTCATAGCTCATGGTCTTTATTCCTGCCGCTTTTGCCTTTTTCATCACGTCTGCCAGCGCTTCGCAGTCACCTGCCACTACCACGATTACATCCATCTGCTTCTTGATAAAGTACTGAATCTGCTCAATCTGCTCATTCACATCTCCATTGGCGTTCTGCACATTGACTTCAGCCCCCATCTCTTTTGCAGCGGAAACAAAAACATCACGGTCTCTGATCCACCGCTCAATGACAAATGAGTCAATGCTCAGTCCGATCTGCAAAGGCCGGTCCCCCTCCTTTTCCTGCACCTGCACTGTAGTCTCAACTTCCGCCTGTCCGCATCCTGACGTCAGAATGCAGCAGGCTAATACCGTAAGTAATAACCTCCCGCCCCACATTTTCATAACACTTACCTCTCCCTGTATTCGGTTGGTGTCATCCCTTCATATTTCTTGAAAATTCTGCTGAAATAGTTGGGATCACTGTAGCCGGACATCACACAGATCTCTTTAATGCTGTATCTGGGATCCTCCAGCAGCCTTCTGGCATTCTTAATTCTGGTTCTGGTTACATATTCAATGAAATTCTCCCCTACTTCCTGCTTAAACAGCTTGCTGAAATAATAGGGGCTGATATCCACCATTCGTGATACGTCATCAAGAGAAATATCCCTGGCATAATTCTCGTCAATATATCCCTTGACTCTGGATACCACATTTTCATATTCCCGTTCCCTGGATGTGCTGATCTTGTCGCAGATATCTCTGGTTTTGTTTAAGAACCAGCGCCGCATCCCCTCCCCGTCAGCTGCTTCCTTCAGCTCATCCATATAATTTTCCCGATAACGGAACCCGTAGCGGACATTGCCGGCTTCAAAAGCCCTTCGCTCCAGTCTCATCACCAGTTCCAGAATCTTGATTTCAATATTGGATCTTACATTTCCGTCATGGACCAGCATCCAGTCAAAAAATTCATTGGCGCAGGATAACGCACCTTCCCGGTCTGCTTTTATGCCCCTTTGAAGGTACTGGTTCTCCAGATCCAGAGGGTATTCCCCATCGTATTCCGCCACCGCCGGAATATCAGTGATATGCACCACATGGCTGTCGCTTTCCCGCAGGGATTTTAAGGCTTCCGTATAGGAGTCCCGGACTCCCGCAAGAACCTTTACAGAACCGATACCGCCCCTGCATTTCATGTCCATGCTGTTTTCCAGCTTATGAATCATATTTCTGGTTCTGGTAATCACTTCCACCCGCTTCTCATACTGCATCTTTTCCTGATCAAAGGAAAGGAACAGGACCAGACGGTTTCCCATGGCTGGACCAATGACACATTCAAAATAGTCTTTGACAATTTCCCGGATCGTACTGTAATATTTATTGACCTTTACCCCCACCCCGATGGCATTGGTCATGGTTCCTCCTTCCATGCTGTCCCCAAATTCCAGAACCACGATGAATCCGTAGGGTTTTCGGATATCAAGCATCTCCGGATATCCACTGTGAAGAGGGTCCGAATCTTCCTGAAGGATGGTGTAAATGAAGCCGCTTTCGATCATGGGAATGACGATTTCCAGCCGTTCCCTTATTTTTAAATCGTCACTTATCTTCTGTCTTGCTTCCTCAACCTGATGCATGGCTTTTACGCATACATCGAGAATTTTTTTCTTGTTAACCGGCTTCATAATGAATTCCATCACGCCAAGGTTTACCGCTTCCTGTGCATAAGAGAACTTATCAAAGGCCGTCATTATAATAAAAACCATGGTCTGATTAAATTTACGTATCTCCCTGATTGCCTGGATTCCGCTTAATCCAGGCATCTGGATATCCACAAAAGCAATATCCGGGCGGAACAGCCCGGCCTGCTCAATCACCGCTCTTCCAGTCTTCACACAGACGATTTCACATTCGCTTTTGAAGTTTGATTCAATAATACTCCGTATGGATTCCAGCATAATTCCTTCATCATCTGCAACCAGTATCCGAAACATGTACCTCTCCCCCCTTTTTAGGAATCCTTAAAATTACTGAAGTCCCCTGATCTTCCCCCTCACTGACAATGGAAAACAAATCCTTTTTATTATAGTAAAGTTCCAGACGGGAGATCACATTGTAAATACCGATTCCTGTGGATGCCGAGTCTTCCTGAATTCTCACGCCTTCCTGAATGTGTTTTAATTTTTCTTTATCGATTCCCTTTCCATTATCATCAATCCGGATCTCTATGGTATCTTCCAGATTTTTAACAGAAAGACGGATATTTCCCTGCCAGCTGATATTGCGTATCCCATGGGTTACTGCATTTTCAACCAGAGGCTGCAAAGTCATGCTTGGTATGGAATAATCCAGGGCTTCCTCTTCCACTCTGGATTCGTAATGAATATCTCCCGCGAACCGGACATTTAATATATAAATATAGTTCTCAACCGTATCCACCTCTTCCCGAATGGTGGCATCCTCAGAGCTCTTTTTTACATTGTACCGGAAGAAATCCGCCATCTTTTCCATGAATACCGAGGTTTTTTCCGCATCCTCCATCATTGCAAGCTGTACGCCTGCATTTAAGGAATTAAAAAGGAAATGAGGATTAATCTGGGACTGTAAATATCTTAAGCGGGCCTCCTTAAGATGGTTTTCCATCAGAAGCTCCCGTTCCTTCATCTCCTGCTCTTTCTCCGCACTCTCTTTAATTTTATTCACATAATCAGCCAAACTGTCCACCATCTGATTAAATGTCTTCGTCACGATTCCCAGTTCGTCC
Organism: Bacillota bacterium; assembly: GCA_023386315.1. Lineage (GTDB taxonomy): Bacteria > Bacillota > Clostridia > Lachnospirales > Lachnospiraceae > Lacrimispora. The sequence goes on from JAEWJZ010000014.1 coordinate 120,223, forward strand.
CCCGACCGGATATAGGGCACCTTTACATGAAAATTTCCCTGACCCACCAGCTTGGCTGTATGTGCCAGACTGGTGAGGGGTGTAACAATGTCCCTGGTCATCATCATCATTACCGTCAGGCTGATAATCATGACGATAACCAGTATGACAGAACTGATGACCTCTAAGTACTGAAGTGCCGCCTGAAGTGTCTGATAGCTTGCAGAGTTGTTCTTAAACTGCCTGCTGTTTAACACAGAGATATCGTGGTTAATGAACTGGTAAAGTTTTAAGGCGGATTCATAGGAACTTTTATACTTCTCTACATTCTGGCCCCGTTTTGCCTGTACTGTCTCATCTGTGACCGCCAGATAGCTGTCAGACATATTCCGTATATTTTTCTCCAGAATCTGAACCGGATTATCTGTGACCACAACATTCAGCCCTTCTAAAAGCTTTCTGTAGTCCTGTTCTGCACGATAGTAATCCGTTAATGATTCCGAGTCTTTTACCTGCAGGTATTTGTACATAAAATTCTGTACATCAGTCAGGGCATCGGACAATTCATTTAAATTCACATTGCTCATATAAACAGAATTCATCCGTTCCACCATCTGGTTAATCTGGGCATAGATAAATAAATTGCTGGCGAAGAGGACCACTGCAGTCACCGCTATTTCCAGAAAGAGCTTTCTGGTGATGGGTAAATTCTCCCAAATTGTATTACGCTTAATTTCCATGGGATTTCCGCTCCTGCTTCATGTATTCAGGCGCCTGCTCCTCTGTTACAAACTGTAAATCCACGCTGTAAAAGGAGTTGGTCCGTCCGTCCTTTATGGATTCCGTCAGTGCCTGTACGCTGTATTTGCCCATTTGGCTGGTATCAATGCACAGAGTCATTGCCATGGTTCCCTTCTCCACTGCCTCCAGTGCCGCTTTGGATTTATAATAACCAATCACCTGGGTTTTTCCCACTCTGTTATAATCTATCACCGCCTGATAAACAGCTTCCGTATCCACCTCATCCATACATACAATGATGTCCGGCGGTCCCTGGGCGTTCTGGAACAGATTGCGGACAACCTCCTCTGATTCAAAGGCTCTTCCCGATGGAATTCTGATTTCCTCCACCTTGATTCTGTCCGCATTTTCCTTCGATGTAACCATACGGTTATTAATCTGATTAAATATCTGGGCCTGATTGCTGTCTATGGAATTATCATGAAGAAGCATCATAACCCGTGTGATTCCCCCATGGTCAGGCAGAATCTTTAAAATCTGATTGCCGTATTCCTGTCCAAGCTGGTAGGAATTGATTCCTACATAGCTTTTCCGCTGTGTATTAGGTGCATCATTTAAAATAGTGACGACCGGTATCCCGTTTCTGGCCGCTTCATTGATCCGTTCCTCCAGCATACGCTCTCCGGTGTATTCCAGTAAAATCCCGTCAACCCTGGCTGCTATGCTCATATCCATAAAATCCAGAGTAGAGTATTCCGATGACTGGTTCTTTCCCTTCAGTTCTACAAAGGCATCATATTGCGCCGCCTCTTCCTTCACACTCTGGTATACATCATTCCAGAACTGGGAATCCAGATTATCGATTATCATTACATAATGATATCGGTATGCAACGGTATTTTCCGCATGCTCCACCCCGATCTTTTTCAGCACGTACCCATAAAAGGAGGAGGTTAAAAGTGTGAGAAATACAATTCCGGCCAAACCGGCAATCATTAATAAAAGCAGGCCCTTTTTCCCGTTTTCCATAATTGTGTCCTCCTTGTCTTTCCACTAAGTTTATTATACTAAATGACCGGGCAAAACAAAAGCAGGAGAAAATTGTTAAAAGGTAGCATTTTTTCGTAAAATGCTACCTTTTAACAATATCCAGGATACACCTGCCTGCTTTTAATCACTTCATAATCCTGGCAAAGCGGACCAGCAGAAGGATCAGAGCCAGCCCCCATGCGAGAGGAGTAGACAGGCATGCTCCCGCGTATCCGGCATATGGAATAAAAAGAATACATCCTGCCCATCTTGCAATCAGTTCAATTACCCCTCCAGCCAAAGGTACTAATGCTTCCTCCATTCCCTGCAGGGCGCTTCTTAATATCTGAAGCGAACACAGCAGCCAGAAAAAAACTGCAATAATTAAAAGATAATGGTATCCATATTCTACCACCCGGACATCATAATGATCCAGAAAAAGTCCGATAAATTGTCTCCCCAGAAACACACTTATGAAGGATGCGAAAGCTGCCGTCCCCAGTCCTATTAAAATGCTGCTTCGTATTCCCTGCCGAAGCCTGTCTTTATTTCCCGCACCATAATTCTGCCCGCAATAGACCTCCATGGTTATGGCCAGAGTGGTGAAAGGAAGCGTCACCAGATTCTCCACTTTGCTTGCCGCCACATATCCGGCAATCACAAGAGAGCCAAAACGGTTTAAATAAGCCTGCAGTATCATAATTCCCACTGCTGTTACAGAAAACTGCAGTGCCATGGGAAGACCAATTCTTATATGTCTCCACGCCTCTGAGAAAAAAACGCTGAAATGCCGCTTCTCCATTCTGAACTGGGGATATTTTCCATGAGCATAAAGATGACAGACTGCAGCCGAAAAAAACTGGGCCAAAACCGTACTCACCGCCACCCCGGTCACTCCGGCGTGAAGCCAGATTACCGCAGCCAGATCCAGAATTATATTTAAAACAGAAGATAAAACCAGAAAATAAAGGGGAGTCCGGCTGTCACCGATCGCCCTTAGTATTCCGACAATCAAATTGTAATAAACAGCCGCTCCCAGACCTGCATAAACAATCAGCATATATCGTAACGCATATGGAAAAATATCTTCCGGTGTGTTCATTCTCTCCAAAAGAGGCCTTGCAGTCACCACTCCGAAAAAGGTTAAAAGCAGAGTTATTATAGCACACAGGCAAAATGATGCCGCAATCGAGGATTTTGTTCTTTCTGTATCTCCTGCTCCAACCCTCTGAGCTGTTATCACCGAAAATCCTCCCGTGATGCCGGTGGCAAATCCAATAATCAGAAAATTTATGGCTCCCGCAGCTCCGACTCCTGCCAGTTCCTTAATACCAACCAGACGGCCTATGATCACGGCATCCGTCATGCTGTAAAGCTGCTGAAACAAATTTCCCAAGAAAGATGGAACAGAAAACAGCACAATCACTTTCCACGGTTCCTGTGCTGTCATTCTGTCCATACCTTGTTCCCTGATTCCATTCATAGCATTATTTCCTCCATCAGCCGTTTCCCTTTTCCCATTCACTTTTTTTCATATTTGTATATACATAGACAACAGCAGAAAGCAGGGAAAGTAAAAACATTATTACGGAAAGAGCAGCTGCCCTCTCATAATGACCGTTATTAAACTGGCTGTATAGAGAAATACCAAGCATCTGAGGATTGTTCCCTCCCATCAGATAAGGGGTGGTAAACGAACCTAAATTGCTCATAAATACAAAGGTTGCAGTGATAAAAATATCCCTGTAGGTCAGCGGTAAAATCATGGTTTTCAAAATCTGAAGTTTTCCTGCCCCTGAGTCTCTTGCCGCCTCAATGGCAGAATTCTGGATCTTTGACAGGGCAGCTGCCAAAAGCATGGTTGCAAAGGGTATGTTAAACCATAAATTCATCAGAACAATCCCTTTGCTGTTATACATAAGTCCCAGTTTTATCTCAAGTCCAAACAGCCGGGAAATACGGTTGATCAGACCGGAATCACGGATTACCGTTATCATTCCGTTGACTGCTACCAGACCCGGAATAAACCGGGGGAGAAGATAAAGCCGCCCGATCAGCCTGCTGGTCCAGGTATTGGAAAACCGTAAATATAAGGCTAAAAAATAGGCAATTCCAACTGCCAGCAGCACCGTTATCATAACCACCTGAAGAGTGTAGATTATATTATCCCGCTGAATTTTATCTGTAAAGAAATACAGGTAATTATCCAGACCCAGTCCGCCCTCTTCCAGCTCAAAGCTGCGAAGAAGGCTTGATGTGATCGGATAAAATACAACTCCTGCCAGAATGATCAGGGAAGGAAGGATCAGAAGATAAGGGAGGATTTTCCCGAACACTTTCTCTTTCAACATGTTCTTAATCTCCCGGCCCTTATTCTAATGTACCAATCTCTTTGTCCCACTGTTCATAAAGCTGATTTCCTAAATCTCCCAGACTGCTGATACGGAATTTATCTATTTTTAAATCCGCAATGGATTTTATCAGTTCCGGATCCAGAAGGCTGAAATCGATAACCGGTATGGCAGCCATAGTATCCAGAGCAGTATTCTGTGCTTCCGGGCTTATCATGTAATTGATATATGCATATGCTCCATCCTGATTTGAGCCGATAGAAGGAATTCCAAGTGTTACTGCACTTCCTGTAAAGGAGGGACTGAGCTGGGTAATCTTAATGGAGTCCGGTAACGTTCCCTTTTTGATCTGTGTAATTGCCATGTCCGCCCATGCAGGAATCATATCCACTTCCTTATTTGCCAGAAGATCCAGGGTTCCCTGATTCTTGTTTGGATAAACCACTTTTCCGGATGACTTGTACATAAAGGGATGAAGCTCTTTAAGCAGGTCGAAACCTTTACTCCATTTTTCCTTATTGGCAGGATCTGTGGAAGTGAGTGCAGACTCATCCATAAGATTGTACACACTGGTTGTTACAAAGGAACCGCCGGCTCCGCCTGATCCCGGAGTATTATAAGCGAAGCGGCCCGGATGATCCTTAATCCATTTATATAGTTCTTCTGTGGTCTTTGGAGGCTCTGGTACAGTGTCTGAATTGTAAGCCAGTACAACCGTTGTTCCCCGGTAAGGAACCACCAGATCATTTCGGAAAGAAGATTCAACCTTAAGATTTTTAATGTTTTCTATTTTAGACTTGTCAAGAGCTACAAAAAAGTCCTCTCCGCCTTCTTCCACATAACGGCTGATCTCATCTCCTCCCAATTCAATGACATCGTAATCCGTATTTGACTGTCCTGCCTTCTTGGCTGCCACAACCCGGTCAAACAGGCCCTGTGCTCCTGTTCCGGAGGTAATGAACTGAAGCTCTGCCGTATATTTATCCTGGGAAGCATTAAACTGCTCAATCTGTTTTTCAAACTGTATTCTTACGTTATCAGAACCGCCGGCCCATACGGTAACTTTCTTTCCTCCGTCCGCTTTTGCTGTTGTTTTTGCAGAGCAGCCTCCAAGCAGCATGGCTCCAAGAGAAACTGACAATATAATTGCCGCAGTCTTTTTTGCATTTCCAATAATTCTGTTCATCATTTTAAGTCTCCTCATATTTGTTGTTTTGTTCTCAGGCACAATATTTACAGGTTTTTGTAAACAACAGGGATACCACATCCCTTGGCTTGATTTCTTCAGCAGCAGCGCGGGTGACATAGGCTTTCATCACCTGATCCCCAACCTCTACGTTGATTTCAGCATAGTGACCCAGTACCATGACAGTTCTCACTCTGCCCCAAATCTGTCCTTCTGCTTCTCCTTTGGTAATCATAATGTCCTCCGGACGCACTGCCATGGCACTTCCGTCATGTTCCTTAAAGAAATTCATCTCTCCAATAAAAGATGCTACAAATTGTGTTGCAGGACGGTCATAAATTTCCTCCGGAGTTCCGATCTGTTCAATAACCCCTTTGTTCATTACCACGATTCTGTGAGACAGAGCCATTGCCTCCTCCTGGTCATGAGTTACAAATACCACGGTAATGTTTAATTCTTGCTGAATCCTTTTCAGTTCCTCTCTCATCTGGCTCCGGATCTTTGCATCCAGAGCAGAAAACGGCTCATCAAGGAGGAGAACGGATGGCTTCAGCAGAAGCGCCCTTGCAATGGCTACTCTCTGCTGCTGGCCGCCAGAGAGCTGGCCGGGATATTTCTTTTCAAACCCGCTCATATTTACCAGTGCAAGTCCCCTCTCGACTTCCGCCTTTATTTCATTTTTCGGAATCTTCTTTATCTCCAGTCCGAAAGCCAGGTTTTCATAAACCGTCATATGCGGCCACAGATTATAACTTTGAAATACCATAGCAGTCGGTCTTTTTTCCGGAGGAAGACTTTTCACAGAGATACCATCTATAAGAATATCTCCGGAATCTACGGATAAAAAGCCTCCAAGAGTCCGTAAAATAGTAGATTTTCCACAGCCGGATGGTCCTAACATTGTTACAAATTCTCCCTCATGAACCTCAATATTGATTTCATCAACACCATCACCATTTTTATAGTGCTTTTTCATATCGGTAATTTTCAGCTTTATCTTTTTATCCATAATTTCTCCTTTCTACTTCACCCCATATCCGCCGGACAGACTGTCCGCATTGATGTATTTGCGCATGAAGAACAGAACCAGCACCGTAGGAATTATAAGAATCAGAGACAGGACGGGACCTGCAGTCAGCGGATACTCCATAATCACGCCGTAAAGTTCCACCGGCATTGTTTTAATCTGGGGAAATCCTACTAAAAGCGTCCCCTGGGCCTCCTCTAAAGAACTTAAAAATGTAAAAACACTTGCTACTGCAATTCCCGGTGTGGCTAAAGGCAATGTGACTTTAAAAAATGTTCTTATGGGACCAGCCCCCGCATCCCTTGCCGATTCCTCCTGCTGCCTGTAAACACTTCGAAACGCACCGGAAGGAATCCAGGTCATAAACATCATGGAATTCAAAAAATGGATAATGACAACCCCTGCAAGAGTGCCCATTAAACCAAGCTTATAAAACAAAATCCCTATTGATATGTAAAGCCCCATCCTGGGATATGCATTGCTGAGCAGAAAGGAGAGGAGGAAAATACGTTTTCCAAAAAACTCATACCTGGCAAGGGCATAGGCTGCGGGAATACAGACAGCCAATGAGACAAAAGTTACGATTATGGCCAGAATAAATGAGACTGAAATAGAGCTGACCAGACTTCTCTGCCCCAAAACAAATCCCCACCATTTAAAACCAAACTCCTGCGGAATAATCGCCGGGACTTCATATTTGTCCGCAAAGGCCAGCATACATAAGTTCATAAGCGGAAGATAAAAAAAGATGAGGAATCCCGCAAACAGCAGATACTGAAAAAAACCTTTTTTCCCCAATATATAATAAAATGCTCTAGGCGACAAAAGTTTCATCCTTCTGCTTCTCCCTTCAGTTCCAGTGCAGTTGTTAAGTTTCTGGTTGTAATATTAAAAAGTCCTTTTTTTAACAGACGACGAATATCGTCCGGTTCGTTCACGGTCCATGCGGATCCCATTACCTGCATTTCTGCCAGCAGCTCCATAGTTTCATCTGTATATGTTTGATATTCCATATTGATACAGGAAACAGGATAGCCTTTCACAGCTGCCAGAAGTTCTTCAAGATTTTTTAAGGATCCCTCCTCTGCCATCCTCTCATAAAAATCCGCCTGCAGATTCTCCGGGTTTATATATACTTGTACTTCCGGATACCATTTTTCTTTTTCAGCCAGCAGATTTAAATTAATCTCTCCTGAATAAATCAGCTGATGCCTGACTCCGTTCTCTCCTGCAAGCTGGTAAACGGAAACTTCAAGTCCTTCTTCCTTTAAATCACAGTTCATCTTTTTTTCAGGAAACTGTTTTAAAATACAAAATGCCTCCTGAAGAGTCACACATTCTTCCTCCGTTTTATTATGAGATAAAATCAAAGCTCCTGCCTGATTTCTCCTTACATCTGCTTCCATACAATCCGCATCTGAATTTAAGGCATATCTTAAAAACTCAATAGAATTGTCTTTGGTTCCATCGCAGCCGGAATGTGCTGTAATAACCGCCATGATGTTTTCTCCTTCCCATGATCGCGATTTGACCATGTTTTTGATTGTAGCAAACCAATGTAAATTAAAAACCATCATTTCGAAAATTTTTAGTAAAATATTCAGTTTTTTTTACTTTTTTAATCTATGTCTCAGATATTACATGGAATTTACAATAATTATATTGACTTGTTACCCGTCTTTTTCTATCATAGTCTGGTTAAGCTATCTGGAAATCGTACAACTTTATATTTGAACTGAAAGGATATTAATAATGAAAATAATTCAAAGCTTTAACGGAACTGTAAACCGGGGTTTTCAGGGAAATGTAACTTACCGCTTTCAACTTCCTTCCAGCTGCCGGGCACTTTCCATACGGCTGACCTATACAAAGGAATATCCTGCCAAAGAAACTAATCCTGAACAGTTCCGGCCAGCATATGAAGCTTACAAAGGCAGACCGGTCTCCGAAAAAGAGCTTTTAAATGCAGTTGACTCCATGAAAACTGAAATTCAGCTGGCCTTATTTATTGGTAATAAATTTGCAGGAAATGTACATATGCCAGGGACAATAAAGGAACTTTACCTGTCAGATCGCATTTCTTCCAGAGGCTGCCTGCCAGTTTATCCCCTGGAAGGCGCGGGTAAAGTGATTGTTAATGTATTCCAGTGCATGGAAAATGAAACTTCTTATCAATTAGAAATAAAGGGAGATTTTGAAGATGTGGAAAAGAATTGAACTGCATAATCACACCATAGAATCCGATGGCGCCATGACGGCAGCAGAGCTTGTGGATTATCTAGATAATCAGGGGATCAGTGCCTTTTCATTAACGGATCACAATACAATATCCGGATTTCCAAAGGCGGAAGAGAAGCTTGCTTCCCATTCCTCACCCGTTGAATTTGTTAAAGGATTTGAGCTGACTTCTTATTACGGACATCTGCTCTGTCAGAATGTATCTGCTTATATTCCCTGGGATGATATTGATGAAGAGAATGGAGATCTGCTGTTTGTACGGGTTCATGAAGCAGGGGGACTGGCAGGACCTGCCCACCCTTTTTCTATTCCCTCGCCTTTTTCCAACGGAATGCGCTGGTCCATGAAGATACATGACTTAAGACTGATTGATTTTATTGAGGTAGTAAACAACGCCCATCCAATGGATCCGGACAACCATGCGGCTATTCTGTGGTGGGAAGATTTGATTTTTTCCGGTTTCAATATCTGTCCGGTGTCAGGCATGGATCTTCATCGTCCGGTTCATATGGAAGGATTTTTTACTACATATATTTTTGTAAAAGAGGAAGATTCATCTCTTCCCCTTTCTGTTAAGCTGGACCGGGCCATACGAACCTGCTATGCCTGTGTTACAAGAGGTCCTGTACTTGACTGGGAACTGACACCGGATGGACTTAAAATATTTCTTGAAGGCAATCCCAGCCATCAGGAACGCTCTTACTTATGCCAGCTTCGCACCAGAGATAATGTCCTCACCTTTTCAATTAAGGAAGAAGTCTTACTAAAAGACGTTCCAGAATGTCTTTTGTCCTGCAGGGCCGCCACACTCATGCTTTTTGAGGAAAAAACCGAGATGTCTTATTTAACGGCTATTGCCCGCCCACTTTTATTAAGGTAAGACTATTACACTGATATTAAAGCTTTACATCTCTGTTGCAGTCTTTGGAATAGAGATAGGTCAGATCCTCTTCACGCCCTACTGCATAACAAGCCTGAGGACAATATGCATCCATAAAGACATAATCACCCTTTTTCACAGGTACCCAGTCATTATCCAGTCTGTACATCGCACTTCCGGTAAGGAAATACATGCCATGCTCTTGTATATGAGTTTCTATATAACCGTGGGATGCCCCTAAATGGAACTTAAGAATATGCATATTCATATCAAATCCAAAGTTCTCTGCTGCAGGCAGGAAATTCCGGATATAACAGTTTTCCATGCCTTCATACGGGATCCATGGAAGGTCGTTTGCATTGCCTGTAACGGTATAAGCACTGTAACCATCCAGCTCCTCATATCTGCGCTTATAGGCAAAAAACCTGGCCTCCTCTTTTCCCTCATTTATAAAAGATACTGTCTTGCTGGCAGGAGAATAAATATACCCGCCTTCTGTGAGTGTCTCTTCTTTGTCCGCATTTTTCACTTTAATGGAGCCTTCCATTACATAAATGAATGATTCCAGCCCTTCACCGCCAAATGCAGAATTATTTCCGCCTTCATGGACGGTTACTAAATAATCCGCAAAAGAAGCTCCCATATGAGGAGATCCAAGTATGGTAACATCACACTTTTCATATCCAGGAATCGAGTTTTTTACAATTCCATCCGGCTCAATTAAAACATAGTTTTCCTTCTTAACGACGGATCTGGTGGCTAATAAGTCATCACGGTATCCTGTCTGTCCGTTTAAATAACTCATAATAAATTTACTCACTTTCCATTGACTCACATTCAACCATATTATTCCGTTTTGTGTTTCCCCCAGTAAGACCGGTTCATTGTACAGCTTAATATCAGCCGCCTGGGCAGGGTGCGGTACCGTTTTCCCATAAGATACCCCATATATTTAAAACCACTCTTTATAATCACCCCGGGAATCAGAAAGGGTTTCTTCTGTTTTACCAGCCAGGTGCAGGTATTTTTCACCAGCCGTATTCCCTCGCTTTCAGAACGGATTCCACCAAACACCTCGGGGTGGTCTGCCTGAGACACAGCCAGATCAAAATTCCGTTTAAACTGGGCAATGCATCCGTAATTATGGGAATGAATCACCTCTGCATCAGCAGCATATGCCACAGCCTCGCCTCTATAACGCACTGCATTTCCCGCATAAATCATATCCTCATTAAAAATGGTAGTTTTTGTAAATCCTCCTGCTTCCAGGAAGACACTCCTGTCATAAGCGCAGCAGACATTGGATGCAAAAAACGTTTTGATTCCCAGTTCCTTCAAATCAGCCTCTGTCTTAACCCGGCTCTCAGAAGGATAATTAAAGGAACGGGTATACTGCTCTGCCATGGCGCAGTCCGGATTGGGCAGCTGTCTTGCATAAGCCATGACGACCTTTTCCCCTCCTTTTCCCGTCTGATGAAACGCATTTACAAGAGCACTGACTAAATTTTTATCAGCGGGAACTGCATCGTCAGTCATAAACACCATAATATCAGCCCTGGAATAACCGGCTCCTCTGTTTCTTGTACCGCCATGGTCAAATTCTTCTTTTGTCACATGATGAACTTCTAAATTCTTCACATGCTCATAATCAGAATCCTTCCAGTAGGATTTTTCCGTATTCATCACAATAATTTTCCGTATGGGATAAGACTGCTCTTCCAGCCTGTGAAAAAGCCGCATAAGCGTTTCATCCGGCTTATAAACCGGAATAATTACATCAACGGTCTTTTGCTCCCCTCTTATTTCTTCCATTAAATTTCCTTCTTTCCTGTCAATAACGCAGACATGATGTGGAGCAGATACGGATCAGGGCATAAATGCTTACAAAGCATTCCAGATACCAGGCACTTTTTCTTAAATCCACACCGATTACCAGACGCCGGTCATACAGAGTCAGCAGAAGCAGGGGCAGAAGAGGAATAAAATAACGCCCCTGAACTCCGGTAATATACGTTAAATTTCTGGGAGTCCACCCCAAAAACATAGAGGTCAGAACCAGCACTGCACTGGTAAATACCAGAAATAATATCCACAGCTTCTGTCCGTCCCTCATTTTCACCACTTCCCCCTCTCTCTTTATTACGCTGATAAACAGGGCGTACCAAAGAAGGGTAAGGCAGACCGGCGGAATCGTCAGATTGGGATCTAAATTCCCCAGAAATCCTCCCAGCATAGTTACCAGATAATAGTCGTACTGGGTCACCAGGGTTTCATAATAAACCGTAAATACGCAAAATGGTCTCTGCCACACATCAGATAAGTTATATCCTGCAGCTTCACTCCAGCCCACATAGCTTTCTGTAGCTCCTGCCCATGCAGAAAGTATCAGGCGGTTCACTAAGAATACTGCAAGCAGCATCACTGCAATCACGCCAATAACAGAGATCCAGTAATTTCTGTGAGATTTAAATTTAGACTTCGGAATCAGCAGACAGATTCCGGCAGCAGGCAGATATACGATTTTCCCAGGTTCTAACAGTACCAGCAACAGAGTCAGTATCATGAGGTCTTTTACTTTTACCTCTTCCTTCTCATAAGCCAGATGGAAACACCAGGAAAGCAAAAGCATGGAAAGACCGATAAATGCAGTATCATAGGAGTAGGAAGCCGCCAGATGAAGAGTCATGGGAAGACAGGATACTGCCATAAGAACTTCTTTTTTAAACGGCATCAGCCGGACAGAAATCGCTGCCATGGCTGCAAATGCCAGAAGATTCATAAACCGTCCCAGATATACCAGGGGAATAAAACCAAGGTGTAAAAGTCTGGCAATCGTAATTCCCACCGCCTGAGGCAGATAAACCACAGGTGTGGTATTCACCGGAACTTCCTCCCGGACTGTCACTGACTGGCTGTGATCCAGGGAAAACAGCTCTGTCAGGACACGGTTGTACGTTCTCTGTCCCGGCTCTGTATAAAGACCGGAGACATCGTCCCCGCTTCGAACCAGGACATTGGCACCTTTTTTCATGCGCTCCTGTTCTTCTGATGAAGCATGCTTTAAAAAATCTTCTCCTGCCACTGCCTGTCTCCCCATAATCTGACTGGAAAGACGATAGGCACTGACAAAGTGGGCAGCTTCATCGGGTGCAGAAAAAGGTGTTAAAGCGAACAGATAAAATACACCCAGTCCAATAACAACCAGCGGGAACAACCACTGGTTAAAAATATTCTTTATCCACAAAAGAAAGGCAAACGCAGCAAGAAATCCACAACCGAAGACAATAAACCACCAGTAAAACCGCCGGACCGGCTCAAACTCCGGAGAAGGAATCCCCACTATGGTTTTTAAATAGGTTCTGACAAACAGGAATATCAAAAGCAGAATGCTTCCCGCTGCAAGCCATAAGCCTTTCGTCTTTAACAAACGCTTCACAGTTTATGTTCCTCCTTCTCTATGGCTTCCTCCTTATCTAACGCCAGCATCTGGATTAACTCCGTCACTCTGCGCTCTAGCTGAGATATTTTAATCGACTGAAAAAAGACCTTGGTGAGCAGAATAAAGATCATCAGTGTAAAAATGAAATTAGCTGTAGAATAGGTACCCACCAGGCTGGATATGAAATCTGCCACTTTGGGAAAGATGCTGAAAACTACCAAAAGCAGGGAAAACATTACCCAGAAAATGGAATCCTCTATCTTCATTTTTGAGTGGCGTATTCTTCCCAGTACATAAAAGGTCAGTACCAGGGAAACGCATATCAGCACGCAGCGAAGTAAAACCGTCATATCACATACTCCCTTCCTTTATCTTCTGTCCCGAACGCGAAAGCTTTGTACCAGTAAAATGGAAAACAGCATCTTTCCCATATACCGGGCCGCATTTAAGGGATTTAAGTAACTCTCTCCCAGTATCCGTTCATCCATCACAACCGGTATTTCGGCAACCCTGGCACCGTGGCGGATCAGATAAGAGATGGTATCCGGTTCCGGACCGTAATTGAGTCCGTCTGCAAATTCCTTGATCATCTTACGGCTGAACATACGCATTCCGGATGTAGGATCATTCACCTTTACTCCTGTCGTAAACCAGATGGCGCCGCTTAACATCCGGCTGCCAAGCATACGGAGAGAACGGGGTTTTTTCTCTGTTACAAACCGGGAGCCAATGACGATGTCATATCCCTGATCCATCTTTTCCTTCATGGGAAGAATGAACTCCGGCCGGTGCTGTCCGTCCCCGTCAAACTGTATGGCATATCCATAGCCCTTTCTGTGTGCATACTTAAGCCCGGTCTGAAAGGCGCCTGCCAGACCTAAATTCATGGGAAGATCAATGATCTTCCAGCCATGCTTCCTGCAGATTTTGGCGGTACTGTCCGTAGAACCGTCATTAATAATCACATAGTCATACATGGGATAATTCTCTATGACCTCTCCCACTACCCGCTCAATATTTAAGGCTTCATTGTATGCAGGTATCACTACCAGTACCCGGTCTGTCATATCCTCTGTTTACTCCTTTCTTTTTCTTCTGTATGAATAATCCGGATTGCCTGTCCCATAAAACAAAACATAAGAATCATCATTTCAAGCATGTAGGAGTACGCACCGCCGTTGATTCCGCCTGTTTTCACAAACTGGTAGGAAAGGACAAACGAAAGAATGCAGACCGGAACATATCCAAAAAATATCAGTCTCTGTTTTTTCATGATCACCAGGACATAATAAAATAGGTTCATTACTGCGAAGAACCCGCCTCCCAGAATAATAGCAAGAAGTCCAAAGAGGTAAGGCGTCAGATCCACATTAAAGACAGCGGAAAGCACAGGAACCCCGATTACCCAGGCTCCAGCCAGAGCAATTACAGTGAGAAACAGAATAATTCCCGACAGCTTCCTCAAAACCATAAGAAACTCTGAAGTCCTCTTATCCTCCCAAAGAATGGAAAGTCTGGTGAGGAAAGGACGGATTACAAAATTAGCCGCAAGATTAATCACGGATGTAGGCATAAATATTGCCACAAAAATGGCATTATCCCCGGAAGTCATCTGGGAATCAACGGCGTACTTTGCCATTGCAAAGATGAGACCGTCTAAAAATACAGACAAAAACAAAAGGAAGCTGTCCTGTAAAAGCTGTCTGTGTCTTCCCTTTACATGTACATAAGTAATATCCGGTATCCGGTCCGCAGTCCTTTTATCAAACAGCCAGATTCCCACTGCCTGAGAAGCGGCGGCTACCGCCGAAGCGGCAATTAAATCCCTTGTAAAAGCCAGAGTTCCTAAAAATAAACACACGGAAAACAATGTCCGCCATGTCATGGCCTGTCCGGTCAGATAAAGCTTTCCTTTTCTTTGAAATTCCGACTCGTATACATCAGCAAAACCATCAAGCACCTTATAAAGAACCATAAAAAACACTACCAGGGTTTTCTCATACGTGTAGTCAGAAGAAGAAAAGAAAACCTTCCATATAATATAGCAGATGCCTAAAATCAGGGCCATACCGCAGGTGACCATACGGGCCAGCCGGTATTCCCCAAATGTATAGTTCTCTCTCACATCCGTGCTCTGGATCGGTCTCATTCCAAAATAAGCCACAAGAAACATCTGCTGGCCGAATGTGCTGAAAGCAAAACCAAAGATGCCTCCCTGATCCGTTCCCACCAGATGATTGACCAGAGCGGTCAGCAGCATGCTGGAACCCGCATAAACCAGGCTTCCGATCATATTCCATGCCACATTTTTACGTTCCATTTTTATTCCTCTATTTCATTTCATTTAAGAAGTTCCTTTTATTCTACATGATCCGCCTAAAAATGTAAACCGCCAACCGGCTACTTACCTTCTCATGTTCTTTACTGTCCTGCATAAATAAAAGAAGCTTTCGATGCGGAACAGCCAGGAAAGACCTGCATAAAACAGAACTCCTGTGATAATCTGCAAAGTCAGAGTCAGAAGTGTGCCTTTCACCAGAAACTGAACACTGTACACCAGAGCGCACATGAGCGCGGACAGAATCAGAGAAGGAAATACATCCCTCCACTGCTGGAGAAAGCTGTAATGAAGAAGCTTCTTATTGGGGTATGCATTGATAAATGTACAAATGAAATCCGTTACTGCTCTTAATGCCACCATGGTATAAATCCCAAACGGAATACTGATGATTAAAGCCGCCACACTGACTGCTTTTTTAATGATCTCCAGCTTTAAGAAGATCTCACTTCTTCCAAGGGCATTGATCGCCTGTAAATTCGCCACATGAAGAGGCCAGGTGGCATAGGCGATGCACAAAAGACGTAGCATGGGAACACATGGTAAATACTGATCTGTGAGTAAAAGCTTCACCATGGGTTCTGCTATTGCAATTAATCCCGCCATCATGGGAAAGACAAGATAAGAGCTTGTAACGATGGACCTTCTTACCATGTTTTTCACCCTCTCCCGGTCATCCTGACATGCAGAAAAAGCAGGGAGCATCACTGACTGTATGGCAGCCCCTAAATTATTGGCAATAAGGGCAGGAAACTGGTTTCCTCTTGAGTATTGCCCCATCATAGCCGAATTATATAGTTTCCCGATCACCAGCCCGTAAACATTGGTAAAAACTGTGTCAATGAGACCGGACATCAGAATTTTCCAGCCATATGAGAACAACTCCCCAGCTTTCTGAAAAGAAAACTTCAGGCTGGGTTTCCAGGTTTTTAAAACATGCAGCACAATCATGAGAAAAAAACTGTAAAAAAACTGCTGCATGGCAAGAGACCATAATCCAAATCCGTTTAATGCCATCAGCACCCCGATCATGCCGGAACCTGCCGCAGCAAAGAGACTTGCCATACAAAGCTTTCTAAATTCCATATTTCTGGAAACAGACGCGGACTGAACGGATACGACTGCACCGAAAAATAAGGTCAGGGATAAAATCCTTAATACCGGAACGAACACCGGTTGTCCATAAAAATCCCCGATTGCAGGTGCAGAAAAGAACAGAATTACATACAGAACAAAGGCAATCAGGAAGCTCACACAAAAAGCAGAAGAATAATCCCTTTCATCCACTTCCTGCTTCTGGATCAGAGAAGTGTTAAAACCGCTCTGGACAAATACATTGCCGATGGTAATAAATATCATGATCAGCATGACTTCCCCGGATTCGGACGGCGTTAAAAGTCTGGCTAAAAGAACGGATACAAGGAACTGAATTCCCTGTGTTCCCCCGTTTTCCATGACTTTCCAAAACAGTCCGGAAAGCACTCTCTCTTTCATATTTTCCTGGTACATACTGGCTTTTCTCCTCAATTATCCATTTTACATTTTCGCCTTATTGTACTATATTGACCAATAAATGTAAATCTTTTATAGCATTTTCCAGTTAGTTATGTTAAAGTATTATGGAATCACCATAAAATTTTTAATGATTTACAGGAGGTTTTATCATGCGTAAACTGACACGCGGCCTGGCGGCAATCTGCCTGACAGCTGCTCTTGTCCTGGGACAGGCTGCCCTTACGCGGGCGGATGAGGCATATGGACCAGGCTACAGGAATGGCGTCAGCATCAGCGATACCAATAAGTCTGAAAAACAGACTACGGCTGAGACTGCGGAAGGCGTAACTACAGAGGAAGCAGAAACCGCTTTGGCAAATGCAGGAATAGATATCGGACAGGAAGGGGATGGAAGTGGAGAAAACGGTGTTGTTGATGAAGCGACGAAAGCCGCCCAGGAAGCATTAAAAGCCAACTTTCCGCGTCTTCAGACCACTGTTATGACTGGTGACGGCAACTGGACACAGCCTTTTGTCAATGATGCCTGGATCACCAACGACGGACAGGGCTTTCATGGTTTGTCTACATTTCTCACGAATATTGTAGGGAACGTGCTTTACCGGACCTACACCTCAGGCACTGGCTGGTCCCCATGGGTCATGAACGGTCAGCAGACAACCAATTACCCCAATGACGTAAACATTGAAGCCATACAGATGAGGTTTTCCGGTTATGTAAACAACCAGTTCAATCTTTATTATTCAGCAAAATTAGAGGACGGTACCACCACTGACTGGGCAAAGAACGGAACCAGTGCGGGAACCATGGGAACCGGACATTATATCACAGGTTTTCGTATGGCATTCTATGCAAAGAACTCTGCCTTTCCATATAAGACAGATAAACCGCTGATTTCCGCCACAAAAGACGGAATGCAGATTGTTGACGGCGGACTGCGCTACTTTAACGGAGACGGCACACCTTTTACCGGCTGGGCATGGATTGAAAATGACCGGTACTATTTTAAGGACTCTCTTCCGGTTGTAGGCTGGCAGTACATCGATGGCTTCAAATATTATTTTGATTTAAATTCCGGCAAGATGCTTACCGATTTAGAACCTGTTATTGGAAGCAACGGACCATTTTTTATCAGCATCAACAAACAGATGAACTGCATGACGGTCTTTGCAAAAGATGGTGAAAATGGTTTTATCATTCCGGTAAAGTCATTCCTTACCTCTACAGGTCCGGATACTCCCCTGGGAACATTCCAGACACCTGAAAAATACCGCTGGCGGGATATGAATCATGGAATCTTCACTCAGTATGCAACCCGCATCTGGAAGGGCTTTTTGATCCACTCGATTCTTTACAGCCGCCCCAACAAGATGACTCTTGATCCCACAACATATAATTATTTAAGCATTGCCGAATCGGCAGGCTGTGTACGTCTCCTCTCCGGCGATGCCAAATGGATCTACGATCATTGTGCGCTTGGAACTACCGTAACCATTTACGAATCACCGGTTCCCGGACCATATGAACGGCCGGCCATTGAACAGATCATTCCGGAGACACAGACCTGGGATCCAACTGATCCCAACATGTGATAGAAGCGTGTTATTTTAATCCTTGCTTCCGGTAACTAATCTTTGAAGTAAATGATATATTCCGGGGGTCCGGTATTGAAACTGAATAAAGAACCGTGTCAGGGGCGTAAGTTCCTTATAATACCTTTGGTACAAGGGATTTAATATTTCCTTGAAATCCCTTGTATTGACCTTCGTCTGATAATAGGTTCTATTGGATGCACTCATGGCGGCCGCCTTAAAACGGCCGCCTGTTGCTTTGTCAAATTCATCATAAACTATTTTCATTCGTTCATAATATGCCTGCTGCTTCTTAGCATAATCCCCTTTTTTGCCCTCAGCAGTCCAGGACCCGGAAACCCCCACCCGGTATACGCTCATGGGTTCATCCATATAATACCCGTACCCACTAGCTGCAGCCATCAGCTGCAGGGGGGTATCTCCAACCGGACAGTCCGTATAGTATTCAGGAAGTTCTTTTACAAGCCTTGCGGGAAATGCCATGGAAGACATGGCGTAACCGGAAGCTTTATCTATGATCTCTTCCGGCGTAATAACTGTAGTTTTCCGGTAAGGCCTCATCTGGCGTTCAGTCACTGCTTTTCCCATCAGCTGGATTTTTGCACTGTGGATACAAAGGGTACAGTCCGGATGGGACTCCATATAGTCCACCTGTTTTTGAAGCTTGTCCGGAGAATCAAAGTAGTCATCCCCATCACACATAAATATATATTTTCCTCTTGCACGGGGAAAGTTAAAAGCACCGCTTATATTGTCAATTCCCTGGGAATACTGGTTCTCTGTCTGAATTAAAGGCCGGATCTTATCCGGATATTTTTCAGCATATTCCCTGATTATATCTCCTGTCCCGTCCGTAGACGCATCATCATGAACCAGAATCTCATACTCAAAGTCTGTCTTCTGCATCAAAAAACTGTCAAGAGCCTGGCGGATGAACGCACCGTGGTTATAGGTGACACAGTTGATGCTTGCCATGATTTCACTGTTTGATCCGTCTCTCATACCTCAGTTCCTGCCTTTTTAAGTACCTTTGTCACGTATTCCTCATATTTTCTTGCAATATACATCTCTGTTACAGGTTGTAACGGCTCAATGTCCTCTCCTGTAAAACACTTCACATGATTTGAGACGCAGTCATATCCCGCCATACAGGAAAATTCCACACCGCCAGAAAAACGGGGATTGCATTCCAGCATGGAGAAGGTTCCGTCTTCCCCTTCTATAAATTCAAAATTAACACATCCCGTGATTCCCAAAGCCCTGGCAGTCTCTTTGCATAAAGCTTCCAAAGCCGGATTTGCAAACACCTGCACAGAAGTACCTGCACCGTTAGGGGTACGCAGCAATTCCTTACGGCAGACAGCAGCCGACTGCCCCGTGTCCGCCTGCCGCACCACATCCACCGTGATAATACTTCCCTTAAAACAGGGCTGTACTACATAATCGTCCGGCTCACAGCCAGCAAGGAAGCGCTCCATCTCCTCCTGATCATAAAGATAGCACAGCCCCTGACTGCTTCTTCCGTTATACGGCTTTACAACTGCCGGATAGGTAACAGACTCCGGAGAAATACAGTTAAGCATTCTGGTAGGTATGGGATTTCCGATGCCATTTTCAGAGAGAAACTCAAAAAGCTTCATTTTATTCCTGCAGATCGTTATGGTTTCTTCCGGCGATAAGCATAAAGTCACTCCGGCTTCCTTCAGTTTTTTTCTGTTGCGGTTCCACACATCCACCTCTGCATCCGTAAGGACAATCAGCCCATCGGCAGCTTCCTTTTTACAGATGGTTAGAATCGCTTCTGTATACTGCTCTTCCTTTGTTGCACGAGGCACCTGATAAAATGCAGAGACATTGGAAGAATCAGCAATCCATTCTGCCGGATATATATCGCAGCCGATCACCTTAAGCCCCATTTTTTTTAAATTTTTAATCACAATGTCAGCCGAAAATGATCCGATTGCGGTTACAACTGCAGTTTTCATACTTTTTATTTTCCTCCCTGCGCGGCACTTAAAATTATTTCGCATATCCGGTCTACATCTTCAAGACACAGGTCTGCGTAAAGGGGCAAAGTCAGCACACTGTCTGCTGCTCTTTTTGCAATGGGAAGGTTAAGACCTAAAAAGCGCTCCCTGTAACAGTCAAAATCAGTAATCAGCGGGTAGAAATATTTTCTCGCAAATATCTGATGGGATGCCAGCAGATCATATACCTGATTTCTGGATAGTGCGAACCCTTCAAATGACACAGGAAAATATGCATAATTCTGACTGATCCCCTGTTTTACCGGATTGAGACGGATACCGGCGACACCTTCCAGATGTTCCCTGTACCGTTCCGATACCAGCCTGCGCTTTTCAATGTTTTCATCCACATGACGCAGATTGCAGATTCCCATGGCTGCCTGAAATTCATTCATTTTTGCGTTGCCGCCTATGTATTCAACAGATTCTTTTCCGGTTATACCAAAATTTTTTAAGTAATTGAATAAAATCTCCAGCGAAGGATCTTTAAAAGTAACCGCTCCCCCCTCGATGGTATTATACACCTTGGTAGCATGAAAGCTGAACATGGAAGCGTCTCCATAGGTTCCGATACCGCGGTGATTCACCTCTACGCCGAATGCATGGGCCGCATCGTAAATCACCTTTAAATTGTGTTTTTTTGCAATAAACTCTATTTTTTCCACATCACAGACATTTCCGTACACATGCACAGGGAGAATGGCTGTGGTTTTTTCCGTAATCAGCGCTTCTATCTGATCTGCATCTATGGTATAGTCATCCTCTCTGATATCACAGAATACAGGAGTCAGATTATTTCTTACGATTGCATGGGTGGTGGAAGCAAAGGAAAAGGGGGTGGTAATTACCTCTCCGGTTAAGTTCATCGCCTGCAGCGCCATCTCAAGAGCCATATGTCCGTTCACAAACAGCAGAAGATTTTCCGCTTTTAAATATTCCTTCAGCTGATCCTTCAATCTGTCGTGAAATTCTCCCATATTGGTCATCCAGGCAGTTTCCCAGATTGGTTTGATCTCTTTAATAAATTCTTCGTAAGAAGGCATGGAAGCCCTCGTTACCAGTATTTCTTTTTCATTTGGTATCATTCTACCATTCTCCTCATTTTCCCATGAGCCGCCTCCGGTCAGATGGAAAACATCTGACCAAGCGTTCTGACACGGGTACTTTTAAACAATTTGTATTTTAAAATGGTCTTTATTTTTCCCGCTCTGCTTCTTTTGCAAAGTTTTAAAAATTCTTCAAACAATTCTCTCTGGTCAGGAGTCATGTACTGCCCGTAAATCGAAAGGAACGCTTTTGCCTGTCCAAATAAGCCGCGGTAGTTCTCCCTGACTTTTTCCCGGCTGTTCCTTCTCTCCGACAGCTGTTTCATTCCGCTCTTTGCTCCTACCTGATTGCTTCCATGCTGCCGGTAGAGTACCAGCGGACGGTCAATGTAGGAGATTTTCCCAAAACAGCTTGCCATGAGACCAAGCCACCAGTCGTGCATGACACATGTTTTTGGAATATCCGCCATCAGATCTTTTAAGGACCTGTTAATCATCATGGTATTGCCTGTGATATTATTTTCAACCAGATAATGACTGGTTCGGTTATCATAAACTCCGATCTTCTGATATCTGGCCATGGAAGGGTAAACCACCGTTCCTGCCTGATCTGTAACCGAAAGATCCGTATGGACCAGTAAAGGCATATCCCTGCCCCATACGTTCTCCATTTTCCTCATCTCTTTGAATGTCACTTCTACTTTATCCGGCAACCAGATATCATCCTGATCACAAAACATCAGATACTCATCGGAAGCTGCTTTTAAAAGGCGGAAAAAATTATTCCTGGCACTGCCAGACGGTTTTAAGTTTTTTAAACTTTTTACCCGGTCCGGAAACCGGCTTTCATATTCTGAAATTATTTCAGGAGTCCGGTCCGTGGAACAGTCATCTGAAATTAAAATGGTAAATTCCTGATTCGTCTGTCCCAACAGCGATTCCATCTGCTCTCTTAGATATTTTTCTCCATTCCAGGCAGCCAAAAGTACTGTTATCATTCTATCCCTTCTTTCAACGCCATTTACCATGACATTCCCAGAATCTTTGTTAAAAACCAGATCTCAAACATGAGAAATTCCAGGAATCCCTTTGCAGCCAATTCCTGAAACCGGTTTATTTTTAAATATTTTTTATAGTAATGAAGCTTGCTTTTATGGAGCAGCGCCTGCTTCTTCAAGATCGAGCTTACGGATTTATCAATGGATACGGAATGGAGATGAACATAGGTACGGTCAAGAAGAAGGAGTGTACCGTACCCCTTTGCCTTTAACTTATTTCCAAGGATCTTCTCTTCGTAATAAAGAAATACTTCTTCATCATAAAGCCCGCATGCCATCAACGCATCTGTATCAGCCAGCAAAAGGGATCCCGGAACAGCATCTGCCCATGCACAGCGTTCTGTTCCCCCAGGTGTAGTTATGTGAAATGCACGCTTTCCCGGATTATCACTGAGCCACCGTTTAAACAAACGCCGTGTTACCAGTCCCGTATCCAGTAAATCCGGAAACAGACCGGTAAGCTTCCAGCCTGACAGCCCTGCCCTGCCTTTTTGATCGACTGGGACTGCAGCCGTCACTGCAACAGCTTTATTGGTCAGAAATGAGGCCTTCATGGCAACAATCGTCTCCTCTGAAACCAGGACATCGGGATTGGCAATCAGTACATGGGTAGCACCAAGTTCCCTGTAAGCATAGCGGATACCCAGATTATTCCCATAGCCATATCCGCCGTTCTTTAAGGAGCTGACCACATGGATTCTGCCGCCACTTAATTCTTTCAATTGGGCGTAAGAATCATCTGTGGAATGGTTATCGACAATGACAATGGAGTCCAGAGAAGAATAATCTTTAATCGAATGAACCAGCCTCATGGTAGTATCGGCATCATTATAGTTCAGGATGATACAGCTTACATTCATATCTTCTCCTTTTAAGATCCTTTTCTGGAATTTACAAGCTTCATTCCAAACCGGCTGCTGATAAAATCACGAAGCGGCGGACACAAATAGGTACCGTAATTCATGAGATGATAAGCTACCATATAAAGTCGGTTCCCCTTCTCCTTTGGAGTTCCTGCCCAGGGGGTTTTTGCCAAATACTTCTCATAAGCTTTGCGGTAGTGGTTTAAATTTCCTTCCTTCCAGGGCCTTTCATCTCCCATAAAATGGAGAATTGCCGGATGTCTGCCTGCCTCTTTAAAGCCATTCTCAGTTATGAGTGCGTACACCGGAGACAGCCGGACTAAATGCCTGTAATGGAAATACCGGTAATTCGTAAAGTAATTATATCGGGGAGACAATGGCCTGATTCTGCCCTTTAAGCTTCCGTTAATCGTATCCTGATCTCCGGCAAACAGTTTTCCGCCTCTGGAACGGTAAAAATCAAGAAGCAGCTTTTGGGCATTCTCCTCTCTCCACCTGTTTAAATCAATCAGAAGCACCCCGGAATTAAAATAAGGTTCTTCCGGCCTTAATCCGATCTCTTCCTTAATACATGGATAAATGGTGGGCTCCATGACAGCGCCCAGCAGAAACGGACCAAGATCCGCTTTCCACAGCTTTTCCAGAGAAGACAGAACTACGGTATCGCAGTCTAAATAAAGAACCCGTTCCACATGCTCAGGAATCACCTCTCCCAAAAACAGGCGTGCCATAATGCTTAAATCAAAACCTCCTGTATCCACGTCATGGGAAAACCGTTCCTTTAAATTTCCCAGTTCTATCACAGAAAGTTCCCGGTCAAATTCCTGTGCGATACCGGATAAACGGTCTTTGCTTTCCCTTGACAGTCCCATGGACAATACCCAGATATCAAGCGTTTCTATCTTTTTATTACGATCCAGAAGAGAATAGAGAGAAACTGCCAGGTGCCTGGCAAACTTATCGTTGGAAGCGTAAACTACATTCATAATAACCTCCCCGCATACCGATTTTTCCGTAGTATTGTACTATATCTGATTAGAAAAGTAAACAGCCGGGGAGCTAGGGAAGAAGTGTGAGCTGGGATTGTGCCATATTGAAAGCAGACTCAATCACTTTGTCCATGTCGTAATATTTATATTCTCCCAGCCTGCCTCCAAAGATAACCCGATCCTCTTTCCGGGCAAGTTGTGCATATGCCTGATACAGCTTCTGATTTTTTTCATCATTAACCGGATAATAAGGTTCCATCCCTTCACTCCAGTCAACAGGGTATTCTCTGGTTATAACGGTCTTTTCCTGGGTTCCAAACTCAAAATGCTTATGCTCAATGATTCTCGTATAGGGCGTTTCACGATCTGTATAGTTTACAACAGCCACCCCCTGATAATTGTCTGTATCAAGAGTCTCAGTCTCAAATTTCAGACTGCGGTATTCCAGCTTTCCAAACCTGTATCCGTAAAAGGCATCGATCATTCCGGTATACAAAATTTTCTCTCCCAGGCTGTCATACTTTTCCCTATGCTCCAGATAATCGACGGAAA
The DNA here is from genome assembly GCA_023386315.1 of Bacillota bacterium. Lineage (GTDB taxonomy): Bacteria > Bacillota > Clostridia > Lachnospirales > Lachnospiraceae > Lacrimispora. The sequence goes on from JAEWJZ010000014.1 coordinate 145,070, forward strand.
GCTCCACATCACAGCCCTCAAAAAGCTTGTCTGTGATCACGTTGTAACCGCCAATTGGAATTCCCTGATATAAATCATTGAAATAATTATTGTCATAGGTAAAGCGTACAGGCAGCCGCTTAATGATAAAAGCCGGAAGCTCTTTACAGCCCCTGCCCCACTGCTTTTCTGTATAACCCTTTACCAGTTTCTCATAGATATCCGTTCCTACAAGGCTGATTGCCTGCTCTTCCAGGTTCTGTGGCTCGCCTGTAACCACCTTTCTCTGTTCATTGATCTTTTCCCTCGCCTGTTCTGGAGTTGATACGCCCCACATCTTGCTGAAGGTGTTCATATTGAAAGGAAGGTTGTACATCTCACCTAAATAATTGGCAACCGGGCTGTTGGTATACCGGTTAAATTCCGCCAGTTCATTTACAAACTGCCATACCCTGCGGTTGCTGGTGTGGAAAATATGGGCGCCATACCGGTGTACATGGATTCCTTCTTTCTCCTCACAATACAGATTTCCTCCCAAATGCCCCCTTTTTTCAAGGACCAGGCACTTCTTTCCCTGCTTTCCGGCCAGATAGGCAAATACACCGGAGTAAAGACCGCCTCCGACAAGCACATAATCATATTTCTTCATTTTACTCTCCCGTCATTTTATAAACTGCATTAATTATACTAAAGTCTGTCACAAAAGTAAACGCCGGTTCCATTTATGAAATTCTAAATAATGATTGTCTGGGGACATCATCTGTTTTATAATTGAAATCAATTCATGAGAAGGAGGCACAAATGACAATATGAGTGAGAAGACTGAAATAAATATTAAGGTTATGGAAGCCGATATTCACAGCGACGAGTCTGTTTCGCTGCTGAGTGAGTTATCCCAAAGCCTTAATCTCATAACAGGAAACAGTGGAGAAGCCTCATTTTCAGTCAATGATATGGAAGATGAAAAATCCACTTTTGTGATTGCAAAGAATGGAAATATACCTGCAGGCTGTGGTGCCATAAGGAGAATCGATGATTCCACGGCAGAATTAAAACGGATGTACGCAAAAGAAAAAGGGAAGGGCATTGGTTCTTCCATATTAAACTTACTTGAAAATAAAGCAGGAGAATTCGGATACAGCAGACTGATCTGCGAGACCAGAAAAATCAATACGGGTGCCTGCAGCTTCTACATGAGAAACGGATTTTGCATCATCCCCAATTATGGAAAATATCAGGGGCGCGTGGATGCAGTCTGCTTTGAGAAACGAATAAAATGACAGGAAAAAAGGATCCCGCCTCTTTAAAAGAAGACAGGATCCCTTTCATTATCTGATCTTAATAAAATAACCGGTTCACCGCACTGAAGATACCCCGAATAGACGCTCTGGTGATATTGGAACTGATTCCCACACCGTAAGTTGCCTTTCCGGTTTTCACATCAAGCAGATGGATATAGGATGCAGCCTGCGCTCCGGATCCGGATGTAAGTGCATGTTCGTAGTAATCCAGCACCCGGATCTCGATACCAAGCTCCTTCTCCAGACCCTTCTGTACAGCATCGATCGGTCCGTTTCCCACACCCTCGAAGACTTTTTCCACACCATGGTCTGTGTAACGGACTTTGGCAAGAGTTGAGAACTCCACATCTTCTTCTGCCTCTGTAATCTGGCTTTTTCTGAAATGGATTGGTTCCTTTCTCTCTGTGTAGCAGCTTTTGAACTCTTCCAGGATCTGCTCAGGCGCAACCTCACCCTGCTTCTCGGAAATTGCCTGAATGACATCAGCAAACTCCTTGTGCATACCCTTAGGAAGCTTGAAGCCATAGAACGTATCCATAACAAATGCTACGCCGCCCTTGCCGGACTGGCTGTTGATCCTGACAATGGGCTCATACTGCCTGCCAATATCGGAAGGATCGATGGGAAGGTAAGGTACCTCCCAGAACGGATTCTTCCTCTCATGCATCGCCTGCATGCCTTTATTAATGGCATCCTGGTGAGAGCCTGAAAATGCAGTGAAAACAAGTTTGCCGGCATATGGATGTCTGGGTTCCACTTCCATCTTGGTACAGCGCTCGTAAACATCCACGATCTCCCGGATATTCTCAAGATGAAGTTCCGGATTAATGCCCTGAGAAAACATATTATAGGCAACTGTTAAAATATCCACGTTGCCCGTACGTTCTCCATTCCCAAGCAGGGTTCCTTCCACACGGTCTGCACCTGCAAGAAGAGCCAGCTCAGTCGCCGCAATTCCTGTTCCCCTGTCATTGTGGGGATGAACGCTTAAAATAATGCTGTCACGGTTTTTAAACCGGGAATTCATCCATTCAATCTGATCTGCATATACGTTGGGAGTTGTCATCTCCACAGTGGAAGGAAGATTGAAGATGATCTTCTTTTCCGGAGTTGCTTCCCAGGTTTCCTGTACAGCCGTACAGATATCAAGGGCAAATTGAAGCTCTGTTCCGGTAAAGCTTTCAGGAGAATACTCAAGCATAACCTCTCCCTTAAAATCCTGCATATACTGTTTCACCCACTGGGTTCCCTGTATCGCAATCTCTTTAATCTCATCCATCTCTTTGCGGAATACCACATCACGCTGTAATGTAGATGTGGAATTGTAGATATGAACGATTGACTTCTTTACTCCTTCCAGGGCCTCAAATGTTCTCTTAATCAAATGCTCTCTGCACTGGACCAGAACCTGAATTACCACATCATCCGGAATCAGCTTCCGTTCCACAAGCTGCCTTAAGAAATCAAACTCAATCTGGGAAGCAGCGGGAAATCCCACTTCAATCTCCTTAAAACCAAGTTTAATCAGAAGGTTAAACATCTCAATCTTTTCTTCCACCACCATAGGCTCAATAAGAGCCTGGTTTCCGTCTCTCAAATCCACACTGCACCAGATCGGCGCTTTCTTAATCTCCCTGCACGGCCATTGTCTTTCCGGATAGTTCACTACCGGTACCCGCTTATATCTTTCATAATTCAACATGTCTGATCTCCTCCATATTCCTTTTTCTCTGTATTTCCTTCATAAAAAATCAGTTCAGGCTTTGGAGTCGATAAATCACGCTGTATTTCTTGACAATGAACAACGTGGGTTTTAAAGGTCTAACCCCATCTGTCATCATTCCTTTGCATTAAAATCACATGCCGTGCTCTGACAAACCACCACGGTAAAGTGTTATGCTATTATAGCACGAGTAAAAATGACTTACAACAAAAACTTTTCAAACCCGTAAATTCTTTTATCGGCTCATCTGTAAAAGCTTGGTCTTTAATTCCCCTTCCATACGGGCAAGCTCTGCTTCTGCTGCTTTTCGTTTTTCTCTTCCCTCTGCCTGAATGCGCACCACTTCATCAAGAGTTGTTATCAGAGATTCATTGGTCTTTTTCAGTGTTTCCATATCAACGATACCACGCTCTGACTCTTTTGCCGTCTCGATGGTTGCTGTCTTTAAGACTTCTGCATTCTTGCGCAGCAGCTCGTTGGTCATGTCGGTTACTTCCCTTTGTGCCTTTGCCGCCTGCTCGGAATGATTGATTCCGATGGCAAGAACCATCTGACTCTTCCAGAGAGGGATGGTGTTGACAAGAGTAGACTGGATTTTCTCTGTCATTAAGGTATCGTTATTTTGAACCAGCCTGATCTGAGGGGCCATCTGAATGGAAATCATACGGGTCAGTTCCAGGTCATGGATTTTCTTTTCAAAACGTCCGCACATGGCAGACAAATCGTTGGCTGCCTGGGCGTCTTCCGGAAGACCGCTTCTTGCTGCCCGGTCCATTAAAAGAGGGAGTTCTTCCTGCTGAACCTTTAAAAGCTTTCTCTTGCCCGCCAGAATATACATGGTAAGTTCTTTAAAATAAGTGGTGTTTAACTCATACATCTTATCTAACAGGGCAATGTCCTTTAAAAGCTGAATCTGGTGATTCTGAAGAATCTTGCAGATCTGGTTGACATTGGTCTCTGCCGAGGCATACCTGGCCTTCATGCTGTCAAGGCGGTTGGCGCTCTTTTTAAAGAAGCCGAAAAAGCCTTTCTCCTCTTCTTCGTTTTCAAAACTTTTTAACTCCGTCACCACATTGGTGAGCATCTGGCCAACTTCCCCCAGATCCTTAGACTTTACATTATCAAGTGCAGACTCGGAAAAGTCAGCAATCTTTTTTTGAGCTCCGGCACCATACTGAAGTACCATATTGGAATCTTTTAAATTAATTTTTTCTGCAAAATCAGAAACCAGACGCTCTTCTTCCGGAGTAAGTTCCGGAACCGGAGCAGTCTCAGCGATTGTTTCATTGCTTTTTAAAAGCTCATTCCCCTCTTTCACACCTTCTGTCTGTTCAAATGGTGTCAGCGTGAGCTGGGGCGCTTCTTTTATCATCTCTTCCATATCCTTACTCATTCTTTGTTCCTCCTGTAAAATCGCTTCCGGTCCAGCCATCCTTCTTTAACATGGTCTGTAGCACCGATGCATCCGTGGTAATGTCCATAGCCGCGTCCTGGTAAAGATCGTCAAGCAGCCTTTCAAATGCCTGATTGATGGTGTCAAGAGTTCCCTCTATCTCCTTTTTTGCACTGATAATATTATTCCCCTCTATTCCCGTGCTTTCAAAATCCCTGTAGGCATTGACCAGCTTTACAGTTGTGGGAAGGTAATATTCCATAAACTGTTCCATCTCACCCATCTGCTCCGGATGCTTTAAAACGGTATCAAAAATTCTCTGAATTACATCCTCCAGCATGGATATCTTCCGGGAAATGACTTCTCCCGGAATGGCATCATTCGCTTCTCTTAATATTCTTAAATAATCTCTTCCCTGGGTCATCATCTCCTGTAAGGCCTTATTTTCCTGAACGGCATTCTGAGAAATCTGATTCAGTTCTTCTTCCTTTTCCCGCTCCTTTAATGCCTTCTGGCATTCCAGATACTGATTATATGTGGCTTCACTTAAGATCAGGCATGTTTTCTGCTCGTCTAAATATGCATGGGGAAAAATACCCAGCTTCATCATTTTCTCCACGTCTTTCAGTACATATTCACGGGATTTTCCAACACTTGCCGCCAGTTCTTCCAAATTGGAATACATACGCTTTTCTGACTGTTTGGCATAGATCCGGGCTCTTTTTAATCTTCCGCTTACAGACAGTCCGGCAAAAAGCATGCACCCGGAAGCGATTCCTGCCGCCAGAAGAAATGTAAAAGCGCTGGCTGCCGCCCATGCAACAGGCCTTAAGATCAGGGAAATAAAAAGAGAAGCAAGTACCGCAATAAAATCTAAGCCCAGAAAGATACTTCCGAAAATGGTTAAAAGTATTCCGGATACACGCCCCTGCTGGTTGACTTTGATCTCCTGCCTGCCTGTTCCGGCTAAGAAACTGCCTGTCCGCTCCTTTACGGAACGGCTGGTCTGAAACGCCCTGTATCCAGGTCCGTCAACTGTCTCTTCCCCCGCCTCACTGCTTTCGCCCCTGTTAGTCCGCCCTGTCGTCTGGGTCCAGCCTTTCGTTCCTTTCACCAACTGGTTTCTTGCTTCATCAAGCGCAAAATTTACGGAATCGGATATGATTCGGTTCAGCTGGTTAAAATCTCTGGAATCAATGGCGCTTTGCACCGTACTGCGGATTTGTTCTCCTAAGTTTGATTTATCTTTTTTATCCATATTTCCGATCTCCCAAAATAAATTTGCAGATACGTACAATCATACCATGAATTGTTATCATTTACAATCAGACACCTTTATAAATACTGAAAAAGTCATTGAAAAACCGGCTTTTACTCACGGTTTTCAATGACTTATATTTACAATCAGGAAATGACGTGTCCCCTTGCTTTCATCACATCAATCACCTGTTCCACGTACTTCTCGCAGGTTTTCAAATCCGCGGCTTCTACCATTACACGGACAACCGGTTCAGTACCAGACTGGCGGAGAAGAATCCTTCCGCTGTCTCCAAGGCCTTGTGCTGCTTTTTCCACTTCTGCCTTCACCGCTTCATCATCCTGGGCAGCTGTCTTGTCGTGAACACGGACGTTCTTTAATACCTGGGGATAAATTTCCAGTTCAGATACCAGCTTTCCCAGGCTTTCTTTCTTTTCAAGGATCACTTCCATCACTTTTAAGGATGTTAAGATTCCGTCGCCGGTTGTGGCATGTTTGCTGAATATAATATGACCTGACTGTTCGCCGCCCAGACAATTTCCATAGGCAACCATGTTCTCATAGACATATTTGTCTCCAACAGCTGTTTTCTCATACTCAATGCCTTCACGGTCCAAAGCTTTGTATAATCCGAAATTAGACATCACGGTCGTTACTACTTTGTTATTTTTAAGGAGTCCCTGCTCTTTCATATATTTGCCGCAGATATATAAGATGCCGTCTCCGTCAACCACATTTCCGTTCTCATCCACTGCAAGACAGCGGTCCGCATCTCCATCATAGGCAAATCCCACATCTGCTCCCACCTCCTTAACAAACTTTACAAGCTGATCCATATGAGTGGAACCGCATCCGGTATTAATATTCAATCCGTTGGGTTCATTGCTGATTACATGGGTTTCGGCACCAAGAGCATCAAATACATTCTTGGCAATAGCGGAGGCACTACCGTTGGCACAGTCTAACGCCACCTTTTTATTTTTAAAGGATCTGGTTGCAGTAGAAATTAAATATCCGATATAGCGGTTTCTGCCTGCAGCAAAATCCACGGTTCTGCCGATCTTATCCTGTGTGGCAAATGGCAGCTCTTCCATCTCTCCATCTAAATATCTCTCTATCTCTGTAATCACTGACTCTTCTAATTTTTCTCCCTTTTCATTGATCACTTTGATTCCGTTATCGTAGTATGGATTATGGCTGGCGGAGATCATGATTCCGCAGGAAAAGCCTTCTGTACGGACAACGTAGGAAACGCTGGGCGTCGTGGTTACATGCAGCAGATACGCATCAGCTCCGGATGCAGTAAGACCTGCCACAAGCGAATATTCAAACATATAGCTGCTGCGCCTTGTATCTTTTCCGATTACGATCCTGCATACCTCAGCCGGTTTTTTCTGTCCATAGTACCAGCCTAAAAAGCGGCCTACCTTAAAAGCATCCTCAACGGTCAGCGTAACATTTGCTTCTCCTCTAAAACCGTCGGTTCCAAAATATTTTCCCATTTTATTATTCTCCTTTAAAATCTGCGGTGATACAAAGTGATATGTACTATACCATATTCCTGCCCTGTTTTCAATTTAAGGGATTAAAGCTGCATAAAGAATAGTTCTTGCATCATCAAATTCATAGCTGCAGGTGACAAACGACCAAAGAGTCTCAACCGGCTCCTGAGGCGCCTGATAGAACATACCGCTCTTTGTCATCTCGTCAACATATGACTGAAAGCTCTCATCAGATTCAAATTTCGTTTTTCTGCGGATTCCGGAGGCATCTGTATAAAGCACAGTGACCGGCCGCAGATGAAATTCCCGCTGCGGTGTATAGATTACAATGTCCTGATGGGCGCGGTAAAAAGACTCATCCTTATATTTTATGATATCCTTAAACATGGATCCATTTTTCATATGATGCCCATAAATTATGTTATGTCTTCCGGAAAAATCAGGTTCACTGTCACAGTCAAGAAATATGGCTCCTGACGGATTCTTTTTCCCTTCAAAATCTGTATCCAGGTAAGTATCATTATTATCAGTATGGACAATCGGGTAATCGATACTGGTATCTGCAATGCGGATCCAGCCAACAATATCCGGATTGATCTTTCGCAGTTCATCAAAAGAAATGGGGGATACATAAGGCTCTTCTTTTTTTATCTCTGTATCTGAACCAGCAGTAACGCTCTCTTTTTGTCCCCCGGCCAGCTCAGCCAGGCTTTCATAAAGATGGTCAGAATCCTGCTTTTCCCGGTAATCAGAATAAAGTACTCCTACCCCCGCTGCCAGAAGCAGGAAAGCAAATATGAGAATTCCTGTTGACATTTTTTTTCTATTCATGGCACTCTCCTGCTTTCTTTTTTATATTCTTCTGCTTCAGTATAGCTTATTTTAATAAAAATCTCAATCTTTTATAAGCTGCGCTAGACTTTTAGCGTTTTTTTCTATATACTAAGGAAAGAAAATGTTACTTTGGAGAATATTATGAAAAATCAAGAGACGATCATTTATGTGAACATGCTAGGCGGGTTCTCCGTTACCATTGGAGACAAAATAATAGTTGATCAGAATAATCAGGCAAAAAAACCTTGGAGTCTTTTGGAGTATTTAATCACTTTTCGGGGAAGGGATATTCCTGTTGAGGAATTGATCGACCTGTTTTGGAAAGATGAAGCCAGCAACAATCCTGCTGGCGCTTTAAAGACGCTGATGTTCCGCGTCCGAAAGCTTCTTGAGCCTCTTGGGCTTCCAACTCAGGAACTGGTATTTCAAAACAGAAAAGCTTACGGCTGGACAAGGGAGCTTACCACCGTGTGTGACACGGACAAGTTTGAAGAACTTTGTCTTCAGGCTGAGAGCAAGGAATTTTCGGAAGAGATACGCCTGAAACTGTCAATGGAAGCATTTAATCTTTATAAGGGAAACTTCCTTCCAAAATCCGAATGGGAATCCTGGGTGATTCCGATTCACACCTATTATCATACCCTTTATCAGAAATTAGTAAAAAAAATCCTGTTGATGTTAGATGACCGGAAGGATTATCCAACGATGATTGATGTCTGCCAGCAGACAATCTCCATTGATCCATATGGAGAAGATGCCCATTATTATCTGATTTATGCCCTGTACCAGAGCGGCAACCAGATGATGTCCCTGGAGCATTATAAACGGGTAAACGACATGTTCTACAACGAGTTTGCCATCACCCCCTCCATTCGCTTTAAAGAGCTGTATAAGATGATCAGCGACAAAAAGCATGGTATTACCATGGATTTAAGCACCATCAGGGAGATCCTTTTAGAGGGCGGAACCAATAAAGGAGCATTCTGCTGTGAGCCATCCGTATTCAGGGATATCTATCAGCTGGAGGCCAGAGCTATTGAACGAACGGGAGATTCCATCTTTTTATGTCTGCTTACCATCAGCAATTTAAAGGGGGATTTATTGAAGCCTGCGGTTCAGACCCGTGCCATGGATGAGCTGGGCAGTTCCATCCGTAATTCCCTGCGCAGAGGAGACGTATACAGCAGGTACAGTGTAAGCCAGTATTTAATGCTTCTTCCTACTGCAACCTATGAAAACGGAGAGATGGTTTTAAAACGGATAATCCAGAATTTTAAAAAGGAATACTCCCGGAAAGATTTGTCCATTACCTATTCTCTTCAAAGTGTTCTGCCTTTTAAATGAGGTGATACCTCTCTATTAATACCTACTACAGGAGGAATATGATGTTACAGGATGATTTTATTACACTTACGCTTCAAAAGCAAAAAAACATTGCTCTGATCGCCCATGACAACGAGAAACATGCATTAATCGAATGGTGCACCGAGCATAAGGAGATCTTAAAAAACCACTCGCTGTGCGGTACCGGCACGACTGCCCGCATGATTACAGATCAGACAGGCCTACCGGTAAAAGGCTACAACAGCGGTCCTTTAGGCGGTGACCAGCAGATTGGTGCAAAGATTGTGGAAGGCCGCATTGATCTGGTTATCTTCTTCTCCGATCCCCTGACTGCACAGCCTCATGATCCGGACGTAAAGGCACTGCTTCGAATTGCCCAGGTTTATGATATTCCCATTGCCAATACCAGAGCAACCGCTGATTTCATCATTACCTCTCCTCTCATGGAAAATACTTATGAGCATCAGGTAATTAATTTTAATAAGAATATATCAGACAGAGCAAAAACGTTATAAGTTTTTATTAATAGTACAGGCTTTACATATTTCCTGTGCAGAGTCTGTACTATTTATTTATCTTTCTGCCCCAGTAAAATATCCGCAATTCTTCTGCTGGCTTCTCCATCTCCATATGGATTGCCTGCGTTGCTCATCCTGTTATATAAATTGTTATCATTCAGCAAACCGGATACCGAATTATATATCCTCTCTTCTTCAATCCCAGTCAAAAGCAACGCTCCTGAATCAACGCCCTCCGGACGTTCCGTTGATTTGCGCAGAACCAGCACCGGTTTTCCTAAGCTTGGTGCCTCTTCCTGTATTCCTCCGCTGTCTGTCAGAATCAGCGCTGCTCTTGCAAGAAAATTATGAAAATCTATTACATCTAAAGGTTCAACCAGACGGATCCTTTCCTCTCCGGCGAATACAGAACCGGCAATTTCCCTGACAAGCGGGTTTAAGTGAATAGGGTATATGACCTTAACATCAGGATACGCATCTGTTATCCGCTTCACAGCACGAAAAATCCGCCTCATCGGCTCCCCTAAATTTTCCCTTCTGTGAGCAGTCAGCAAAATCAGCCTGCTTCCGGATGCCCATTCTAAAAGTTCATGACTGTAATCCGCTCTGACTGTAGTTTTCAGCGCATCGATCCCTGTATTGCCCGTGACAAATATGGTGGAAGGATTCTTCCCCTCACAAATCAGATTCTGCCTGGCTTTTTCTGTTGGGGCAAAATGATAGTTGGCTATGATACCAATTGCCTGTCTGTTAAATTCCTCAGGATAAGGCGAATAAATATCATGGGTCCTTAACCCGGCCTCTACATGTCCTACCGGTATCTGTAAATAAAAACAAGCAAGTGCACAGGCAAATGCTGTTGAGGTATCTCCATGGACCAGAACCACATCCGGTTTTTCTTTTTCCAAAACACCGCTGATTTTATTTAAAATATTGACGGTAATTTCAAAAAGTGTCTGCTTTTCCTTCATTATGGAAAGATCATAGTCCGGTTCTATTAAAAACGCGTCCAGAACCTGCTTTAACATGGATTTATGCTGTCCTGTTACACAGACACATACCCTGGCTTCTCCCCTGCCTCTCAATTCCAGTACCAAAGGACACATCTTTATGGCCTCCGGTCTTGTCCCAAATACAAGCATGATATTCTTCACGGTACATAGCTCCTTCCAGTCATTCAGCGGATTTACCTGTATACTCATAGGCCAACATTGCCATAACCTGATCAAATGATGTAATCCCGCTTCCATCCTCCATACCAAAAGCTCCGTAATAAGGAGATGCAGTATCTATTATTCTCATTTTTTCCATTTTTTTAAGAGCTTTCCCCTGGAGTTTTTTATCCCCCTTGACCTCCCCAATCATCGCTATCAGAGCATAAACAGCTGTTGAATCATAGTTATAACCTTCCACTACCGTTCCATCTGTTTTATAACGTGCTTTCACCCCTCCTGCGTCCATTTGTGCCTTTAACCAGGACATCGAATCATCCGGCAACAGCCCGGCTTCCGCTAAATGAAGCAGCGTAATCATGGCTTCTGCAGCATTTAAATCATCGGGAGCATAGGAATTTGTACTATAATGATACCAGCTGTAATACAGAGGAAAGCCATCGCTTATTTTTCCGCCAAGAATCAGCTTTTTTGCCGATTCATAAGGTTCTGCGAACCTGTCATCCCGGTCTGCCAGCCAGGACATCGTCTGTAAGTCACCATAACACAAAGTAAAGCGGTCTGCATACTTTCTATAACGGACATCATAGAAATCTACGTAATTTCTGTTGTGAAGTCCGTATTTTGCTATTTCTCCGGAATAATCGTTTATCAGCTGGTCATAACCGCCCCATAAATCATTTGCAGAAAGAAGTGCACCCATGATCCGAAAATCATCCAAAAGCGAATTCACCTCCGACGGCTTATCTCCGTTTACTTTCCACGCAGTTAATCCGTTTACGCGCATCACTCCTGTGATGTAAGATAGGATTTTTTCAAATAACTGCTGATCCTTTCGCAAGAGCGCATATTCCAGCATCACTCCCTGTGTTTCGCTTAAAATATCGCTGTTTATGGCATTACCCTGAGAGGGATCATAGGTAGTATGAACGCCTCCCCTGTCATCCATCAGATTGCCCAGGACAAAATCACCGGTCACTTTTGCGCTTCCTTCTGTCAGATCTTTCAAATATCCTTCAAACACAGAATTTTTTACAATCGGCTTTGTGCTCCATGCCCGTATCACCCCATTCTCATCCAGAAACAATGTGGTTGGGATGGCATGAATACCAAGCCCTTTATAGGCAGACAGACCCTCGTCATAGTAAGTATCCATACTGATCTTCTGATCTGATAAATACTTTTTTACCGTTTCTTTTGTCTCCTTTTTGTTGTCTGTTTTATTCACCAGGATATAATTGAAGTCTCCATATTTTTTTGCCGTGCTTACAAATTCATTCATATGAGAAAGCTCGTTCTGGCAATCTGGGCACCAGCTGGCCCAAAAAGTCAATATGGACGGCTTACCTTCAAATTCTTTCATGGATATTTTTTTTCCCGACTCACTGGTAAAGCTGATATCAGGAATTTTCTCATTTAAATTGCAGTATTCCGGCAGGATCGCCGTAATATCGTCAAGAGAGGTTTCTTCTGCGCTCTCCTTTCGTCTCCTTTGCAGCTCTTCTTCCTCATTGAAATAATGAGACAGTAAAAGCAGACCTCCTGCAGTGAATACCGTCAGCATACAAAGAATGATGATTAATGCCTTTTCTGTTCTGCTCCCCGACAGAGCCTTTTTCATATGGTATGTCCCCCTTCGTTATGTGCAGCCTCTGCATGGACCAGTTTAATCTGCTCCATCTCTTCCTTCAGTTTTGTATATCCCTCCATAAGATCATTCTGGTTTTTCTCAAGTTTTTTGATTTTATCCAGTATTTCTTCCAGTTCAGACACCTTTCTTTCCTCCTGCAAAGAGGGTTCAGCCTGCAGGCTGACGGAAGAGGGTTGTATCTCAACATTCTTACGGGGTACCCGGCCGGTTTCTGCAATTTCTTCCAGCTCCAGGATTAATTCCTCAAGATCTGTGTTACCTGATTTCGTCTTATCTTCCTGAAGTATCACCGGTGCCTGATTATGCTCTGCACTCTCTTTAATATGAATTTCGTCAGCTACTGAGACTGTATCCCTTTCAGGGATAGTTTCAGCAGCAGTAACCACACTTTTATCTTTTTTTAACATATCAGGTCCCATATAGCCTTCCGAAACAGTGACAGTTACATTGCCATTTAATATTGCAGACTGCATATCAAATGAATTGGTCATACTTTTATAACGCTGTTCAATGGCTTTATGTTCTTCGATTTCAAATTGTTTTAATACAGCTGCTTCCCTCGTCTGCTGGTTTTCCTTCTGCTGCCGTTCTAAATCAGATGTTTTTACAAATGTCACAGCATTCTCAAAAATATATTTTATTCCAACAGATGCAATAATTATAAAAACCGGCAGAACATGAAAATGATACCTGTTCTGACTTTCAACCATAAGATGCATGGCTGCCGTTCCAAGATAAACCAGAACCAGAATATAGAGAGGGGTAGCCCTTCTTTGCAGCAGATAAATCAAAGTCAGAAAAGAAAAGAGCACAGCCACCAGATAAGCAATCTGGTTAGCACTTTTCATTTGATTCAGAAATATTGTCCGGTCCGGGGTCAGCTCATTTTGCTCTTTTAAAAAGGCAAGATTCCAGTCAGCACCATAATTATCGTTTCCCCAAAGTAATTCGTATTTCTTTATAAGAAGATTAAATAACCCGCCCGGATCAGCAGCAAGCCGTTGGTACGCTTTCTCCCGGCACGCAAGCTGTGCCTCGACTGGAGAACCGGTCCGTTCCAGATTTTCATATAAGAATTTGGAATCTTCTTCATTCCACACGCCATTGGAATCCGCATTAAGTCCCACCAGCAAATTGTAGCCAAAGGACTGGCTGAAGGAAGGTATTGTCTGATTAATGGTAAGCTCTATATCTGTATTAATAATACCTGATACAGCCATATAAGCCGCCAGACTAAGGGCTGCCCGCAGCCAGCCCTTAGCCAGAAATCTCACCCATATGGAAATGCTGTTGACTGGTATTCCTGGTAGCTTCGTCTTAATAGGAATCAGGAACAAAAAGACCGCTATCAAAAGAATCAGAGCCATAGGGCGGATCGCAGCAGTCACTGCAATCATACAGCCAAGCAGAATATGAAGGAGAACCCCTCTGACCGCATGCTTTGTGGCACCATCATAATCCATGACCAGATGTAGAAAAAGCAGGACACATGAATAAAAGAAAAAAGTAAACGAGTACTCGGAAGCCAGCATATTGATATTGAGTATTTGGGAAGGCCAGAATGCCGCAGCTGTAAGCGCAGCCATGCCTGCCATTCTTCCTCCCAGCCGTCTGGCAATCCGGTAAATCAAAAAAACCGTTCCTACGGAAAACACGGCATTTGCAGCCTGTCCATTCCAGACACTTGTCCCAAATATAACAAAAACAGTTTTTAAAATATAACAATACCCCAATATATGGGGAAACATCCCAATATAATTGCAATAACCCTCTCCCTTTTCCTGAAGAACTCCTTCCTTTAGCATTTTGGCAATCTCATAGTAAGTCTTATAATCAGATGCCGGTTCCATGGGCAGTTCCCGTATAACGAAAACTCTGGCGGCGAATGCAAGGGTCACAATCAGGAAAACATAGATCACCTCCATACCAGATAAGTATTTATGGCACTTCCGAAGCTTTGCGGTAATTCCTATCCTTGCAGACAGCAGTGCAAAGAAATTCACTCCAGACCAGGTCAGGAAAAAGATAAGAATGAGCATTCCTTTCATTGCATAAGGATACTCCTGATTACCCTGTACATCAGAAACGCCGGTAATCAGGATATATGCCATACCTGCAATTGATAATGAAATACAAAAACTATAAAACCAGTTTTTCTCTAATTTCACCCTTCTCTTCATCCCTTCCCAAAAGTATCCGTTTATTCTTCATTCTTTTTTCTGTATGACCGCATCCGCAGCAATATTATGATTACTGCAAGAAGCATTAAAAACATTGCTGATGTTGCAATTGCTGTAAATACAAGGGATCTCTTATTCCGTACCAGCTTTTCGGCAAGAGTTGGTCCCTCCTTTACCTCCTCAGCCTTTATAAACTTAAGAGCTGTAATATTCTGACTGGCATCCACAATGACGCAGTCCTTTTTCAGCTCTTCTCTCTTACTGCTGTCTCTAAGAAAATCAAGAAGATTCCTTAGCGTATCATCACTGCTTCCAGTCAGAACCAGCAGGCCCCTGTTAAGGGAATAAGGAGATTTTAACAGCTGCATAATCCCGATCTTCCCCGCATATTCCCTGGACAAAACCAACTGCTCATTGCTCTCAAAGGAGGCACCATCCTGTGCAAACTTAAATGCCAGATTATTATTAATCTGGGAAATAAAAGCATTGCCTTTCAGTGTACCCGCAGTAATGATATTGTAATCTCCATCCTTCCCATTAAATTCGCCCGCTCTTTTCACAAGAAGGGTTCCATAGGGTTTTGCCTCCCCACCATACATTGCCAGAGTCTGTCCAAGCAGATTCAGTTCAACAGAAGTCGGTTCATCACTAAGAATGAGCAGCACATCATTGAATTTTCCATTTCTGCTAAACGGAGATACTCTGGAATCAAAAGACAACGTAATATCAGCAGCAGGCGGCAAAAATATAGCAGATTCCCTGGAGACATAAGCCCATGGCATGTCACTCTGTCTGGGGGTGCAGAGCAAATCAGGAATTTCTAAATCAAATGCTATTTTTAAACTGGACGCAGATGTTCCTGTCACATCCCCCGGCATCTCAAATGTCAGCTCATCTCCGGAAGCCTTTTCCTGGCTGAGGCGCTTACTGGCGCAAGGCACATCTCCCCAAAATACAGTGATCAGAGAACGTTTAAAATCCAGATTTTCACTGTAGCGGAACTTTAAAACTGCTTTACCGCCCTGTGCCAGTACAAAATCTTTTGAAACAGGAAGATAGATATATTTTTCCTGATGAAACGGTCCTGCATAGGAAAGTCCGCTTCCCATTATATCCTCAAGAGTATAGTTCCACGCAGTCATATCACTTTGTTTTGCCGCATTCACCGCCTGCTCCCCGCTTCCCTTTTCTATGACTGCAAGATTTCCAGTCTCCTGCTTCCGGCGGTTTTCATCCATGAGCATGTCAGCTGCCTCCATAAGGCTTGAATCATCATTTGAAGTAATTATGAGCAATGGTTTTGAATTGGAATCATCGATAAAATTTACAATAGCATTTCCTGATGAATCCGGCGCCTTTGTCATTTTATCTTTATATTCGGATGGCAGATTGTTATAATCCGATATCAGTAAGGTTTCTGATGGATGATAGTTTTTTAAATCAGAAATCCGGCATAGTTCAATATCATTTCTTTTCCCGGTATGCTTACTCAAATCAGCCATCAGGCTCATGGCGGCAGCGACTTCCCCTGATGCTGCTTCATCAGATACGGCAATCACCAGCCCTTTACCAGTGGGCTCATAAGCTGCCATGAACGGATAGGGATAATATGAAATCCTGTGTTCAGGATCTCTGCTTTCATATCCGCATCGGATATAGGATGTGTCTGCAATGCTCAGCCAGTTGGCGTCCGAATAATCGTCCACACAGCCCTGTTCATCAAAAAGTCTTGCATAAGCAGATACAGAAAGCGAATTAAAACCGGTATGAACCTGATCCATGGGAATCTTCACATAGAGAATCTGGGAATTACCATCTTTGTACTCCAGTTTGTAAGATTGAACAGGTACATCATTGACAGCAAAGGTAACCGATGATGCCGCACTCTCAATGAGCTGACTGACATCATACTGTATTTTTGCATATACATACTTTGCATCCCAGTAATCTTCCACATAAAAATACAGATCTGCGGAAGAATAAATTCCTTTCAACGTTTTCCTGTAGAAAAAGGTATCCTGGGTGTGACTGACAGGCTCGTACACAGGTTCATTCTGGTCTGGTAACTGTGCTGAATCAGGATCCGCTGCAGGCAGAACGTGTAACTGGTCCTCTTTTTGAGCGACCTGCTGTGCGCTCTCCTGTGGAGTTTCCTGAGCAGGTTCAGGAACATTGGCATTGGAGCCGTATGAAGCCAGAGGGTTTGTTATCTCGATAAACAGCAGCATCAGAAAGGCGGCGGATATTTTTCGCTGCCCCGCTGTTTTTTTCTTATGTTTATCCGTCAGTATCGTCATATTCGTCTCCTTACTTCCACACCTGCTTCGTATTTTTTGTGACTGTCTCTGCCAATTCCTCAAAACGTTCCGTCTTGTCCCAGACTGTCTCCCTTTGATAAAGTACATCCCGGATTCCCTGAATAATACCATTTGCTACAACCAGAACCCACATTTTTGCATAAGTAAACAGCATGGCAAACGTGAGCAGTATATTATTCAAATTGAATTCATTTCTTTCTACAGATAATGTAATTGATACATTTAATACAAAAAGTAAAATTGCCATCTCCCACAGCAGGGAAGAAAATCCGCCTAAGGTAACATGACCAAGCCCGAGAATTCCAATGACAAATATCATATCCGAGAAAATAAGAGAGCTGAACATCATCAGATAAACCAGGGCGTAATAGATCACATCCAGTCTCATGATGCCTGCCTCAGGATCAAAGGCGTATTTAAAATTACTTTTTAAGACATATAAATTGCCTTTTACCCATCGTGTTCTCTGCTTAAACCACTGTTTCAGTTTCTGTGGTTCCTGCTCCCAGGTGACTGCCTGAGGTATAAATTTGATATAATAACCCATTCTGTATAGACGGAAGCTGATCTCTGTATCCTCTGCAAGTGCATTTACATCCCAGCCGCCCATCCGGTCAATCAATTCCCGGCGTATCACGTAATTCGTTCCAGGTATGGTACACAATTTAAAAAAGAAATACCGCCCTGCCTGGTTCATGCACTGATAAGCCAGAGTTTCTATGTTTACAAACCTGGTCAGCAGAGATGCATATTTATTTCTGGTGCGGAATTTGCCAATTACGGCTCCCAGCCTGTCGTCTGACATAAGATTTTCCACCAGAATCTTAAGAGCCTGTTTTTCCGGTGTATTATCTGCATCATAGATGGCTATTACGGAACCAGAGGCCATAGAGAGTGCAATATTTAACGCATTGGATTTTCCTTTCCCTCCCACTACATGATCCGTATTGATGACAATAATTCTGGCAGACGGATTCTTTTGCTGAATGGTCTTTAAAACCTGGGCTGAATCATCGGCAGAATTGTCATTCACCACTATGATCTCATACCGGTCCTTCGGATAATCAAATTTTAATAAAGCTTCCATTGTTTTCCTCAGCACGATACTCTCATTGTGGGCAGGAACCATTACCGTTACCACGGGATACTCTAAAACCGGCTGATGTCCGTCCGTACGGTACATTCTCATAATATAGATATAACCCCCTATGGAAAGTACAATATTTAAAAACAGCAGACCCCAAATGGCAAAGATTGAATAGATTGCGAGAACATCAATAAATGACATGGCCCCTCCCTAATCATGAAAGAAGTAGTTTTTCCTGTTTCTATACCTGGCCCAGAGAATCAGGAACAAAAAAAGTACTGAAGTAAGTCCCACTGCAATGACCAGTCTTCTGTTCTGGGACGTTAAATCCCTGGAAAACCGCTGAAGCATATTACGGCGGTAATTATAATGGTCCGGGTAAACAGCGGGCTTAAATTTTAAATCCATTTTTTTATCATTCAGAATCAAATCCCCGTTTTTATAAGTCATCAGCTGCTTATCCATCCAATAACCATGTTCCATATCCCAGAGACTTTTTAACGGTACGAACGAGTCACTGCAGGCTTTTACTTTTCTTTCAATTTCCTCATAATCCTCCTGCAGGCTGATGGGTACTGAAGTGGAATAAACTGATACATAGCTGACTTTTGTATCATCTATGGGAATTGATGTTCCCACCCATTGATGTCCGTCTTTGTAAACCTCATTGCTGTTCCTGTTATCAGGCTTTAAATAAGAATCCGCCTCGCTGGAAGTAAAAATTGTTTTAAAATGACTCATAATCCCGATCGTATCTTTTTGAAACATCCAGTTGCGGGGCACTTCTAATGCCAGAGGATAAACTCCCTCCTTATTGTATATGATCATCGCCCGATTGAGATAGTCAAGCATTACGTCTTTATCCAGCCGGTCCATCTGATTAATGGGGGCATTGATGATCACTGCACCTCCACCTGCCTGTGCGAAACGCAATACTTCACAAAAATGTATCATGGAAGGATAGTTCTCATTTACATACATAGGCATCACAGAGATTACAAACGGAGTTTTTTTCTCAATCAGCAGGTTTACTGTCTTAAGTAGCTTCTCCGGATCTTCATAGGGATAAACCCTGTCTATTAAAATGTACTGTGCATATACGTGAGGACTTCCGTTATACGGCCATTTCCATTGGGATACCTCTTTTATCATAGCGGCCCGTATTAACTGATTGCTTATATCCGCTGCGGATATATGGGTTAATCTTCCGTTTTCAGCGCAAAAATATCCGCTTTTATCATTGACAGTTAACGTTCCGCTGCGATATGAAGACTTTTTAAAAAATACAAAAAAGCTCTCCCTCACCAGGCCGGTCATGCTGTCTAAACCATGAAAGGAATATTTTAACTGTCCCACAGTACTGCTTAACAGCTCATACTGATCCGATCTCTTTGTATGATCAAGATAGTATTTGAAATACTTATTACCTGTAAATAAGATATGGGGTGATTCCATTCCTCCGGCTGTAATGCCGCTGTTTTCATACTGCTCCAGCCTTTCAGTAAAACCAGCCGGACTCTGATCTAAATCATAACAGATAATATAGGAATACCGGTCCATATACTGCATTCCAAAAGACGCCGGACCATAGCTGATTTTAAAGCTCTGATAGGTCAGAAGCTCCACAAGATCATTTACTGCAACCCTTGTATCTTCACCAGCATTATCACTGTAGATAATCAGGATATCACCCTGGCTTATTTCCTCTGCATAAGCAGGGAAAACACCACCCATGCTGACGAAAGAAAAAAACAGAAATCCACCCATACATGCCAAAAACTTTCTATACATCATATTGCAGCTCATTCTCTACCCTCTGCTTGAACAGAATCATATTGTTCTCATATATCTCTTTGTTATATTCCAGGCTGGCCATCTTTATTTCGATCTTAATAGAAGCATCAGTAATACCATGAAAGGCTTCCCGATTGGAAATCCGGCTTCTGATCCTTCTCATTGCAATTTCGCTTCCCTCTTTGCCGCAGGTCAGTATGACTGCAAGAGATCCTTTATTATCAATGGAATAAGTTTTGTCTTCCACCCGCACCGTATCCACCACAAGTTCAGCCAGTCTCTGTATGACAAGCTCATAGTTTTGTCTTGATAAAATGCTTTTTAACTCTGCCTCATATTTCAGAACTATGATCATTAAGGAAAGTGACATCTGGTTTCTTTCCGCATAAGCTGCCAGAACATTTAAATCATTGTACAGGCTTCTTAGATTGTACAGCTTAGTGAGCGGATTAAGCACGACCAGTTCTTCCACCTGCCTCCTTAAAATATCATTTTCAAGCTCCAGTCTGTGGGTTCCGGATACAAACATATACATGGCAGCAGCGGAAATAAGCGGTATGATAATCCAGAAATAGCTGTAAGGCGGAATCTCAACATCATAGGAAAGGAATAGATACAACCGGTAAGCTGTATAAAAAGTAATTTCTATTCCTGCCAGAACCAGTGACAGAGAAAACAGCTTAAATCCGGAAAACAGAATTACAAAAAAGGTTCCAAGCAGCATAATAACCGCTTCAGGCATCATGTTTTTTTCCGAATAACTGACTATCATTGCTCCGGCAAACAGACAAAACAGCAAAATCACAAGTCCGAAATCCTGCAGCAGATAACCAAACGAATTTTTACTTGTCATCAGATTTATTTCCTCACATTCCAACACGTAAAGCGGATTCTAAACAATTCTCAGCTTATGAAGTAATTCCGCAAAAACACAGTAGGTCATAATATCAATCGACAGCCCTACAAGAAACAGCCTCTGCACCATCTGTGCATCACCGCTGTTAACAATTACCACAATAGACTGGGAAAGCAAAGAAGCCAGGACCATGAAAAGCATATCTAAAAACACCGTATTTCTTCTGTCTTCCAGCGGACGTATGGAAAATCCTCTGAAAAACAAAAAAATAATGGAACCTGTAAGCAAAAATAAATACCCCACAGTTTTGGGTGCAGACAATTCCTTAAAACTGCTCCAGCCTGACCAGAACAGACTCTTTGCTTTCTCCGGAAAGCCTGCCTCTTTCTCATAGTTTCCGCAATTACTTCGTCTCATATCCATCCCCTGTCTGATGGAAACATCAATCATACCAATCAGACTTGTGGGGTGTCTTAAATAATAAACGCCAATATCGGAAATCGAATACTGATCCATGAAGCCATGGTATAAGGAACCGTCACCTGATCTTACAAAAGGCAGATAATCATAGGCAGAAGCATCAGCCAGCAATTCATAGGAAGGATCAATACCAAACTCCGAAAGAGTCTTTGCAGGATCAGCAGAACTAAACAAAACGCCCCTCGTCATGGCATGTAATTTACTGGTCTCATTAAAATCAGATGGATAACCCAGAATGCAAATAAACGATAGCAGACTCAGCATAAAAGCTCCTGCGACGCAGCCTCCTCCCCAGATAAAGCTTCTGCGGACAGAGATCAGACGAATAACCGGGACTGCAAGGATAAAACCCATTACAGCACTTTGCCGTCGGGAACTGACCAGTACACTTCCTGATACCAGAATCAGAATCAGGGCAGATAAATCTTTGTACGCAGAACGCTTATTCTGAAAAGACATAATTCCTCCCACACAATATAGCATGGCAAGAAACCATAATGCCTCCGGATAAAAAGAATTAAAATATGTCACATACCCTACATCTGAAAAAATGATCAGTCCCGCTCCTGCGATCAGGATCCCTTCCGAGAAGCTTTTCACTCGTTCACAAGTCTGCCGGACAATGAGATACAAAGCAGGAAGATACAGCAGAAAATAGATCAAACCCATAAAACGGATATCAAAAATACTGTCTCTTGTAAACAGGTAATCAAGTGCCTTTGCTGCCTTTAAAAAGATTAGCTGGCTATTCCATACCTTCCCCTGAACCTCCGCTCCAGATGCAACTTCTGTATAAGTTTTATTAAAATAATTCCCGTAATTCTGTTCCGGATCTTCTTCCATATTATAAATTCCGGCAGATCTCATCACTTCATCGGTGGATCCGTCATTTGCCACACCAAGATAATTAGGCAGAAAAAGAATCAAAATTGTTGTCAGCGCTGCAATGACTGTAACAACAAAAGCAAGAAGCGCAGGAGAATATCTTCCTTCCATAACGGTATTAATCTTCCTTATCCTGCTTCTTACTCTCTGCAGAAACTTTATTAATATTGTAATATAGGAAGCAGCTCCTTTATCCTCACGCTTCTTCATGCTCTATCTCCGCCAGATCATTTACCTCAATCGCATATCTGGGTCTCTCCTTTACCTCGACATAGATCTTTCCCACATACGTGCCAATGAGTCCCACCGATAAAAGCTGCACTCCGCCGATAAACCATATGGATAAGATGGTAGAAGTCCATCCTGCAACCACTCTCCCCGTAATATAGGAATAAAATGCATAAACAGCTGCACAGATACTGCAAAGAACAATGATCAGACCTAAATCCGTTATCATACGGATGGGCTGTATACTGAATGAAGTAATTCCTTCAAAAGCCATGGAAAGCATCTTGCCCAGTGAATATTTTGACTCACCTGCAACACGGGATTTTCGGTCATACATTACTGTAGCTGACGGATATCCAATCAAAGGAACAATTCCTCTTAAAAACAGGTTTCGTTCCTTATACTGGGAAAACTGCTCCAGCGCTCTTTTGGACATAAGACGATAGTCCGCATGATTATAAACAATATTAATCTTCATCAGCTGCATCAGTCTGTAAAAACCAAGGGCAGTGAACTTTTTAAATAAGGTATCTGTGTCACGCCTTTTTCGTACACCATATACGATATCATTTCCCAGAAGATATAAGTCCACCATTTCTTCAATAACAGAGACATCATCCTGTAAGTCGGCATCGATTGAAATAACCATATCCGCATAATACATGGCTGTTAAAAGACCAGCTGTCAAAGCGTTCTGGTGCCCTGTATTTCTGGCAAGTTTTAAACCAAAGACAAGGGGAGACTGCTTTCGGAAATTCTCAATCATATTCCAGGTGCTGTCTTTGCTGCCGTCATCCACATAAAGAAGAAAACTGGATTTATCAATTTTTTCTGACTTCACGAGCCGGGCCACAACCCCGGTCAATTCCGTATTGGTGTACAAAAGGGCCTGTTCCTCGTTATAGCATGGTACAACAATACAAAGTTTGTTCATACGACCTACTCCTTTCGGTCACACTTTATACAATCAAAAGCATTTATCTGGTAGTTTACCTGAAAGTGAAGGTTTCTAACCAATCCATTCATAATTTTACTATATCCATGAATTAGAACAGCAACATAAGAATTCAAAAATGTCTGTCAGCAGGTTAGTTAAGGTTAGGGAAAATATTAGTAAAAGAAGTAACTTTAAGACTACCGAAAGATCATCGGTAGTTTTTTCTTTCGCAGTATAAGCAGTTAATAATAGAGTATTTGAAAACGTTCAGGTTGTTTCTCACTCAAAGCTCTTACCAAATACATGTTCACACAATGTCTTGTATTCCTGATAAGCACCAAACTTTTCTAATTCACTTAAGAGTCTGGCTATATTTAAATAATACCAGGCATGCTGGGATTTATCTTTTTCATTGAAGCGCTGCCAAATCTCATCACCCATAAGAAGGTAATCTCTTGCAGTTGTTCTCAGATTGCTAAGCTTGTCCGCCAATACAAGAATCTTAATCTCCTCTGAGGCTTGTTCCAGGTGCTTTAATGTCGCACTTTTGCGTTCTTTCCAGCTTTTGGTCTTATCTTCTGTCTCTTCCATGACAAGCTGTGCAACCCGGCATCCGAATTCCTTTTCCAGCTGTGATTTCGTAACGCCTGCATCCTCAATTACATCATGCAGCAGCGCAGCACAGATAATTTCCTGGTCTGAAGTCATTAATGATGCAATCACTGCGGTCTCCAAAGGATGGACAATATAAGGGATTTGAGTTCCCTTCCGCCAGGTCCCCTCATGGCATTTGCTCGCAAATGCAACAGCTTTCTCCACCATACCTGATCTCCTTATCTTTTTTTTTATACTAACACAAATTATGACAATTTAACAGTCCGTATTGTAAAATAACTTAATTATTTACACTATTAATGAAAATAAGATTAGCACACATGCAGCAAATAGTATATAATATAACTATACATTAAAATACTTATTTGTACAAAGGAGAAAAGTGATGAAAAAAATAAAATTGCTGATATCAACTATAGTAATCATGACAGCAATGAACATTACGGTATTCGCAGGTCAGTGGAAACAGGATAACACAGGCTGGTGGTATCAAAACGATGACGGCAGTTATCCCGTTAATGCATGGTTTCAGGATACAGATTATAAATGGTATTATTTCAATAATTCCGGTTATATGCAGACTTCCCCTATCACACTTGCAGATGGTGTAACTTACACATTTGACGCTGACGGCAGCTGCCCGAACCGCTGGTCCGGAGCTGCAAATCAGTCTTATTACGATCCTAGCAGCGGAACTGTTAAAAATGTAGGCGCAGAACTTGCTATGAGAGATTATATCAATCGTATCAATGAAATGGAGAATTGGGAGACTGAAGAGGACGATTAAAACAGCCTCAGGCTTTTTAATAATACAAAAGAAAAAAGAGGAAAAAGTATGAAAAAAAAATGGTTAATTCCTGCATTATGTTTGGCAGCTATCAGCCTGTCCGCCTGCGGCAGTAAGGCTTCCACTGCTTCAGCCGATAATTCCCAGGTAGAAAGTTTAAAGGCCCAGGTAGAAGAATTAAAGCAGGAAAATGCTGATTTAAAGGCTCAGCTTGAGACAGTACCCGAAACCACAGCGGAAGAAACAAAGGCTGTTCAAAACGGAACACCTATAGCAGTTGGCGGAATAATTACGACCGATACCATGGAGATCACAATTAATAAAGCAGAACTATCATACGATGTTCTTCCAGATGATACTTCCGGATTCTACACCCATTATGCAGCTGACCCAGGCAATGTTTATATTCATTTAGATGTTGATGTTAAGAACCTTGGTAAGCAAAATTTATCGTGTGATGAGATCATGAAAACAACAGCAGATTATAACAGCGGATATACCTATGGCGGACAGGCCGTACCAGAAGACGGGAATACCGGATTTACCTATGCCAACATTACATCTATAAACCCCCTGCAGACATTAGGAGTACATTTCCTGTTTCAATGTCCGCAAGAGGTGGCAGAATCTCAAAATCCGCTCTCTATTATGCTGGAGCCATCTGGCACCAAAGACAGCTATGTTCTGACTATAAGGTAAGTTTAAAAACCGCCCAGAGATGGGCGTGTTTTTTTAATTAGTCAAAAGCTTTTAAACACGCATAAAAACGGCGTTTCGTAAGAATAAATTAAATTATTACAATTTCCCGTATAAACTTGTAAGATCCCCCAATTTCTGCTATGCTAGGTAACGGAATAATTATCAGGAGGAATTTGAATTCATATGAATCAGTATAACAATCAACCCAGACCGGACCGCCGCAGGACAAGCTCCGGATACCGGCGTGACAGCGGAAAAAGCGGTTTTCTTTCGGTCCTTCTGTTTTATGTGCTTCCTTTCATCGTAATTAACGGACTCATCTTTCTACTGGTAACCTCCAGCCCGAAAGCAGAGATTACCATTGGTGAAAGCAGCGATTATATTACAACTACGATGGAATTAAAGGTCAAATCCCTTCTTCCCATAAAAACCATGGAAGTCGCCCTGGACAGCACTCCTATTGAGTTGACTAAGACAGGGGGAAAAACCTACAAAGCCACATTAACCAATAATGGCATGCTGGAAGTGAAATTAACAGGATTTAACAAAATGAAAACAGCTATGTATGAACAGGTCAATGTACTGGATGATACCCCTCCTGCCGTTAAAGATAATGTACTGGAGAATGGCATTCTTTCATTCCGCCTGGAAGATACCCAGTCCGGCGTGGATTATTCCTCCATTGCAGCCTCTGACGAGGAGAACACCGATATTCTTCCCCTTTCTATTGACCGCAGTACCGGACTTGTGACATTTGAAATTAAGAAAGAGAATATCACCATTACCGCCAGGGACAAGATCGGCAATGAACTTCATGTTACCTTCACACCTCAGGGAGAAAGCTTTGAGGATGCTGAGATGGAAAACGAGGAAGCCGAAGAAAACGGGGACACTGTGGAAACTGAAGCCACCGGGGAAACAGCGGCAACGAAAGAAACCAAGGCAACGAAAGATACCAAAGCCGCTAAAGATACCACAACTGCTAAAGATACCACGACTGCTAAAGATGCCAAGGCTGCTAAAGATACCACAGCTGCCAAAGTAACGAAAGAAACCGTTAAAAGTACAGACACCTCAAAATCCCAGTCGAAATCAAACACAGTCAAAAAGAAAAATTAATTTATAAAGGCAAAAAACAGATCCGTGCTTATAGCAGGCACGGATCCGTTTTTTATTTTCGTCCATAAAGTAATGCCAACTCTCTGCATTTATTAATAAGGTCCTCCGTTATCTCCCCCTGTTTCAAACGCCACTTCCAGTTGTTCCCCAGCGTAGACGGTTCATTCATTCTTCCTTCTCTTCCAGTACCTAAATAGTCCTGAACCGGTATCACAGCAAGGTCTGCCACACTTGCAAGTGCAAGCCTGATAAAATCCCAGTGAACCTCGTCATCAGGAGTATTCCAGTTGTTTAGATATCTGCGGCTGAAATTCCGGTCCGCCTCGGAAAGGTCCTCATACCAGCTTCTTAAGGTCTGGTTATCATGGGTGCCGGTGTAAACAACACAATTTTTCGAATAATTATGGGGAAGATAAATGCTTTCACCATTGGCATCAAACGCAAATTCCAGAACCTTCATGCCTGGCAGACCTGTTTCTGAAAGCAGATTCAGTACTGACGGAGTCAGAAACCCAAGGTCTTCCGCAATAATATCAAGTTTTCCGAATTTCTCCTCTAAACGCTGAAACAGCTGGATGCCTGGTCCCTTTTCCCATGTCCCTACCATGGCATCTTCTCTGTCTGCAGGAACACGATAATATTCATCAAAGCCCCGGAAGTGATCCACCCTTACCGTATCATACAGACGAAAACTGTATTCCAGACGTTTCATCCACCACTCATACCCCGTCTCCTTATGATAGTCCCAGCGGTAAAGGGGATTGCCCCACAGCTGGCCTGCAGCGGCGAACGCATCCGGCGGACAGCCGGCAACTGCCTCCGGATATCCGCTTTCATCAAACTGAAAAAGCTCCGGGTGCCCCCAGGCATCTGCGCTGTCAAACGCCACGTAAATAGGCAGGTCACCGATGATCCGGATCCCCTGTTCACCGGCATAAGTCTTTAATTTCTTCCATTGTTCCCAAAATTTGACCTGAAGAAATATATAAAAACCTGCTTCATCCGCAAGAGCCTTCTTATAATATTCCACAGCCGCTTCTTCTTTTAAGCGGATATCCTCATCCCATTCTATCCAGCTTTTTCCATGAAAATGATCCTTCAATGCCATATAAAAACAATACCATACCGTTTCCTCACCCAGATTTTCCTGAAACTTTACGGCAGAATTCCCTTTATCTTTCCATGACGCATATGCCTGCCTCAATAAAGGATAACGGCTTTCATATATCTTTTCATAATCTACAGATGAGGCATTATCTCCAAAGTCCTGTAAATCACACTGCTCCACTGAAATCAATTCCTCCCTGACCAGTTCTTCCAGATCAATAAAATATGGATTCCCTGCAAAGGAAGAAAAGGACTGGTAGGGAGAATCCCCATACCCCGTAGGCCCCAGGGGCAGAATCTGCCAGTAATGCTGTCCCGCCTTTTTTAACAGATCAATCCATTCATATGCCTCTTTTGAAAACGCTCCGATTCCGTACTTGGACGGAAGGCTTGAAACCGGAAGCAACATACCGCATTTCCGCATAAACCAGTCTCCTTTATCCACACATTTTTCCAATGTTTCAACAATCTTATGGGTTAACAATAGCATAAAGCCGCAGGAATGGCAACCATTGCCTTCCCAGGATATTTCTGTAAAAAAAACATAGGAATTTCGACCCGGAATGTTAAGAGAAAAGAAATACTAATTCCTCTGTTTTCCTGTAGAATAAAGATGTCACAACAACGCGGCAACTACTATAAAATCAGGAGGATTTAATTATGAGAAGAATGAATAAAACACTGGCAGCAGCTGCTGCTGCAGCCACAGTTCTCGGCTTAACTGCCTGCACTCAGACAGCCGGTGCTTCTGCCCCCGCCCCTCAAGCGGTTGTAAACGCACAGAACCAGAACAATATACAGGTACAAAGTCAGGAAGAAGTAAAAGTCGTTCCTGACAAAGCAGAAGTCAGTTTTGCAGTTTCCTCGCAGGCTGCAGATCCAAAATCAGTTCAGGATTTAAACAGCACTGATGTGAATAAAGTAATCAGCTTTTTGAAAAGCTCCGGTATTGATGAAAAATCCATTCAGACCTCTAATTTCGGTCTTCAGCCCATTTATGACTGGAATGATGGACAAAAAATAACCGGATACGAGATGCGAACAGGCATTGTTGTATCAGATATTCCTATGGATCAGGTAGGTACGCTCCTCACCTCTTCCATCGATGCAGGTATCAACAACATTGACCGTATATCTTACCTGTCCAGCAAATATGATGAGTCCTATCAGGAAGCCTTAAAAAAGGCAGTTGAGTCCTCAAAAGTAAAAGCTGAGGCTATGGCAGCTGCAAGCGGAAAATCCCTTGGCGAAGTTACAAATGTACAGGAAATCAGTTCTTACAATGAGAACCGGTATACAACTTATGCTGCAGACTCCGCTACCGGTTCCCTGGAGGCAGGCGCCAAACAAATAGCAATTGAACCTGGTCAGATCAGCATTACAGCGCAGGTTACCGTAACCTATAGTATTAAATAATAAAAGCTGCTGCAGCACGCTCAGAAATATCTCCTGGAACATGCTGCAGCAGCTTTCTTTTTATCTTCCCCCGTCTTTAATATGAACATCCAGCTGGCTGTAAGGGATCTCAATCCCCGCTTCATCAAACTCCAGCTTAATCCTCTCTAAAATCTTCCACCTTGCAGTCCAGTAGTCTTCCACTGAAGTCCAGCCTCGTCCCCCGATGGTTACCGAATTGGAGGATAAATCATTGACGAAGATATCAACCGGTTCTTCCTTTTTCACCTCAGGCTGACTGTTAAAAATGGATTCCAGCAGCTCTTTGGCTTTCTTTAAATCCGCCCCATAACCGATCTCTACAAGAATATCCAGTCTGCGCTTATCCATGGCTGTCACATTGGTAAGGGGTGAGTTGGAAAGAGTTCCGTTTGGTATTACCACCTGTTTATTATCTGCCGTGTTGAGAACAGTGTAGACCAGACCGATGGTACGGACGGTTCCTTCCCCTGATTGTGATACAATGTAATCACCCACCCGGAACGGCTTCATAAGAAGGATCAGTACTCCTCCCGCAAAATTTGCCAGACTTCCCTGAACAGCCAGACCAATAGCAATACTGGCAGAACCCAGAAGCGCCACGATGGATGCGGAATTCACTCCAATCTGTCCTGCAATGATAAATGCCAGAAGGCAATACATGACCGCATTTAAGACAGAAAGAAGGAATTTTCTTACGCTTACCTCCATATCCACTCTTTTAAAAGAACGGTTCAGCATACCATGCAAAACCTTAATCACTCTGGATCCGATGAAAAAAATCAAAAGTGCCAGTAAGAGTTTAATGCCAAATGCAATGATTGCCGGCAGCCAGCCTTTTATCGTATCCATCAAAACATTGGGTTTTAATTGTTCTAAATTTTCCTGTACTTCCTGCTGCAGCGCTGCAAGGGACTCCTGAGACGCTGTAGCGGCAATCCAATGAACTATCATGTCAGATTCTCCTGTTTCACTTTCTTATCCTTTTTAATTGCAACTCTTTTTGTTGTTTTTACTTTTACGGGCGTACAGGAAAAAACAGCCACACTAAGAGGGGCCACGGTAATCTCTATGGAATTCTCCCGTTCGTTCGCTTCTTTCTTCTTAGAAATCTTTACTCTTTTATTCTGGTATCCTTCTCCGCCAAACGAGGTATCACTGCTGTTGATCAGTTCCTTATATTTTCCCTCAAACGGGACGCCCACCGGATATTTTTCATGCAGCATGGTATCAAAATTACAGACAAAGAGAAGTGTTTCTCCCTTCTTTTTTGTCTTTCTTAAGAAAACGATGATGCTGTCCCCGGAATTTGTACATTCCACCCATTCAAAGCCCTCCGGATCATAATCAGAGGCATACAGAGCCGGCTGGCTTATATAGAGATGATTCAGGGCTTTTACATAATCCTTTATCTGACTATGGATAGTCTCGTCTAATAGTCCCCAGTCTAAACTTCTGTTTTCATCCCATTCCCGGACCTGGCCGAATTCCTGACCCATAAATAAAAGCTTCTTACCCGGATGGCCTGTCATAAATCCATAAGCAGCCCTTAAATTGGCCGCTTTCTTCTCCATCGTATCTCCCGGCATCTTACCAATCATAGATCCCTTTAAATGAACTACCTCATCATGGGAAAACACCAGAATAAAATCTTCACTGTAAGCATACAGCAGACTAAAGGTCAGTTCTCCGTAATGATTTTTCCTGAAATAAGGATCGCACTGCATATAACCCGTGAAATCATTCATCCAGCCCATATTCCATTTAAAATCAAATCCCAGTCCTTCTTCCTTCACATCACCTGTAACTCTGGGCCAGGCAGTCGATTCCTCTGCAATCAGAACCGCACCATCTTTCCTGTTTTTAAAAATGGAATTTAAGTGCTTTAAAAATTCCACTGCTTCCAGATTCTCATTCCCCCCATATATATTAGGGATCCACTCTCCAGGATTTTTTCCGTAATCCAGATAGAGCATGGAGGCCACCGCATCCATACGAATTCCGTCTGCATGGTATTTTTCCACCCAGTACAGGGCATTGGCAATTAAAAAGTTGGTCACCTGGGGGCGTCCATAATTATAAATCAGCGTTCCCCAGTGGGGATGAGCTCCCTGCCTCGGATCCTTATGCTCATAGACACAGGTGCCGTCAAAACAGGCAAGACCAAAACTGTCCCTTGGAAAATGTGCCGGAACCCAGTCCAAAATCACACCAATACCTTCCTGGTGCAGAAGTTCCACGAAATATTTAAAATCATCTGGTGTTCCAAAACGGCTGGTAGGCGCATAATAACCGGTTACCTGATATCCCCACGAAGCATCAAGGGGATGTTCCATAACAGGAAGCAGCTCCACATGGGTGTATCCCATTTCTTTCACATATGGAACAAGCTTCTCTCCAATCTCCCGGTAATTGAGGAATTCTGAGCCATTCACAGGAGAACCTTCCTCATCATATTCTGCCTCTTTGCGAAGCCATGATCCCAGATGGACTTCATAGATGGAAAACGGTTCCCTGGTAAGATTTACAGAAGCTCTTCTTTTCATCCACACATCATCATTCCAGGAATAGCCTTCCATATCCCAGATAACAGAAGCATTGCCCGGTCGCAGTTCACAAAAACCCGCATATGGGTCACTTTTCAGCTGAATAGCCCCATCCTTTGCCTTTATCTCATATTTATATATCATTCCAGTATGTAAGCCGGGAATGAATAATTCAAAAATTCCGGAATCACCCAGCCTTCGCATCGGGTGCCGCCTGCCATCCCACAGGTTAAAATCACCCACGACGCTGACTCTCATGGCACAGGGTGCCCAGACAGAAAAATAAACGCCATTCGTGTCCTTTATGGTCATAGGGTGCGCTCCCATTTTTTCGAAAATGCTGTAGTGAATTCCGGAACTGAACTTTTTAATATCTGTTTCCGTATAGCAGGGTTCAAAGCAGTAAGGATCAACAAGTTCCCCGGTAGTACCATTATCATAGGTAACCTGATAAATATAGGAGATTCTCTTCTTCTCCGGTAAAAGCACTGCAAAAAACCCGGCATCGTCTGCCCGTTCCATCGGATAGAGTCTGCCGTTATTCATTCCTTTCACCACAATATCTGCGGCCGTAGGAATAAATGTCTGAATCAAAAGCCCTGCCTCTGTCACATGAGGTCCCAATAACCGGTGGGGATCTGCTGCTTCCGAATATACGATTTCCTCGATACCTGCCCAATCCATTAACTCATATAAAGTTTTATCCATATCTGGCTCCTCCCGCTTCTTTGATTCTGTACCGTAATTTTATCAAAGCAGAAAGTATTTTTCAATAGTTCCAATGGCTTTCCTTTACTTTGTTCTGGCGTAAGCAAGCATTAAATCCACCATTCTGCCGTAGCTTTTTACTCCGTCAGACTGGCTGTTCATTTTTAAATATGTATTATTCATCTGGTTTGCAACTTCTGCCGTTTTACCCTCATATCGTCTCCAGAATTCATTATTATCTCTTAAATCCTCCCATGCTCTCTGGTCGAGAAGATGGCAGATCTCCCTGTAAGAGACAGCATCTGTCTTAGACAGTGCATTGGTCGCATAGACCCAGCCGGTTAAATACCCGCTGTAGCGGAAGGCTTCATTATCTGAACCAATGCAGGCTAAATATCCAATAAAATTCGCTTCATCTTCTCTCATAAACCCTCTTAAATGGGACAGCTCATGGCAGACTGTATGGGGAATATTATAATCGGGCATGGAACGGTTATAGGTAGCTTCCACGGTAAAAGGAGAGTACTGTCCGCAAAGCTGCTGAACAGAAAAAAACTGAGATAAGAGAAGCGGCTTGGGCTGCGGATAATATCCGGATAATTCAGGATAAGTCTCTCCCAGCTTTCCCATAGCTTTCACACTCTCTCTTTTCATAACCTCTGAATCAACATGTTCGGTTACTCCTTCTTCACACAGCCCATTGACAATCTGAGTAAGCTGAAGACAGAGATTCCTTAGTTCTTCTTCTGTAGATTTTTTCACTTCCAATCCCGATTTCTTAGAAAATGGCGTCCTGTAATAATTAATCCCGCAGTTAAAGGTGAAGAGGAAAAACAGACACGCAATCACAAACAGTGCCCGGACAAGAAGGCGCTTTCCTTCTCTGATGTGCCTGATTCCATATACAACGCAATACAGGATCAGCGCATAAGAAAGCAGTTCAACCACTGCAAAGGGAAATAAACCTGAAAATCTGCCGATGCTTCCTACAATTGCCGGATAAACAAGTTTCGCATACCGGTCACCGATCCCTGGAACGGATCTGGCAAGGATCTGAAATGCAAACGACATCATAAGCAAAACTGCAGAACTGGCAATTAATCTTTTATCTGTAATTTTTCCTGTATTTCCCATATCCTGTGTCCCCCGGATGTGAATGATATTATGGAGTAAACTTTACCACATGATTATGGACAAACCGTGAATGATTGTGAATATTTTCTTACCATTTTGTGAAACCCCTTGCACAATTTTCCAATCTCATTTAAACTTTGATTCAGAACTATGAAGAAAGCAAAGAAGAGAAACCATATGAAAAGAGAAGAAAACATGCCACAGGAACCATTTAACTGGAAGGAAGAAGTGATCAGCTGGATTAAAATTATTATTACAGCTGCCGTTATTGCATTTCTGCTGAACAATTTTATCATCGCAAACAGCAGAGTTCCCAGC
Organism: Bacillota bacterium; assembly: GCA_023386315.1. Lineage (GTDB taxonomy): Bacteria > Bacillota > Clostridia > Lachnospirales > Lachnospiraceae > Lacrimispora. The sequence goes on from JAEWJZ010000014.1 coordinate 178,977, forward strand.
GGTTCCATGGAAAAAACCATCATGACCGGCGACCGGGTTATCGGCTCCAGATTATCCTATTACTTTGAAGAGCCGGAACGGGGCGACATTGTCATCTTCCATTTTCCTGACGATCCTACCGGAAAGACTTACTATGTAAAGCGTGTCATCGGACTCCCGGGCGATATCATTGATATCCGGGACGGAAAGGTTTATATTAACAATTCCGATACCCCGCTTGAGGAGCCGTATCTGCCGGAACCCATGGAGCCGGAACCAGATGCCCATTATGAAGTGCCTGAAGATTCTTACTTCATGCTCGGCGACAACCGTAATTATTCGGCTGATGCAAGAAGGTGGAAAAATAAGTATGTGAAAAAGGACAAGATTATTGCCAAAGTGTTGTTCCGCTATTTCCCATCAATCAAACAGCTTCAGTAAAAAACTGGCTGAAAGAATCCGGAATCAATTCCCGTTTTCTTTCAGCCAGTTTTATTATTCCATATATCCTCCCTTCATGGGCGATACCGCGTGCTGGGAAAAGATTTTAAGGACACCGGACTTGATTCTGTTTTCTCTGGGCTTCCAGACCTTTTTCCGTTCTTCTAAAATCCGGTCTACTTCCTCCGCGTTCATCGCTTTCCCTTTTATTCCCGTAATCCGAAGACTTCTTCCCGGTATATCAATCTCAATCAGATCATCTTCTTCAATCAGCGCAATGGGGCCTCCCTGGGCCGCCTCCGGCGAAATGTGTCCGATAGCAGGACCTTTTGTAGCGCCGGAGAATCTTCCGTCTGTAAGAAGAGCAATGGATTTTGATAAAACGGGATCGGAAGAGATTGCCTCGGTGGTATAAAACATCTCGGGCATCCCGCTTCCCTTTGGACCTTCATATCGGATTATCACTGCTTCTCCCGGGTGTATATTCCCCTGAAGTACCTCTTCCAGGGCCTCTTCTTCGCTATCAAAAGGTTTTGCCTTCAGCACTGCCTGATGCATTTCCTTAGCTACGGCACTATGCTTGACGACCGCCCCAAGAGGTGCTAAATTTCCTTTTAAAATGGCAACGGTACCGTTCTTTCCAATAGGATCTTCAAAGGATCGGATTACATCGGCCCGCTCGATTCCAATTTTTTTCAAGTAGTCGTCACACGTCTCATAAAAGCCCTTTTTCTTTAAATCCTCCAGATTCTCTCCCACCGTTCTCCCGGTTACTGTCATGCATTCTAAATGAAGCATGGATTTTATCTCCTCCATGATCCTGGGTACACCTCCTGCATAGTAGAAGTACTGTGCAGGCCACTTTCCTGCGGGACGGATATCAAGAAGATAATGGGCATTCTTGTGGATCCGGTCGAAGGTAACCGCATCTATGGTGAGTCCCAGTTCATGGGCGATGGCAGGGATATGCAGCAGAGAATTGGTGGAGCCGGATATGGCTGCATGAACCATAATCGCATTTTCAAAAGATTCCATGGTTATCATTTCCCTGGGAGTAAGACCGTTCTTTGCAAGCCATACCGCCTGTGCACCTGCTTCTTTTGCCACAGTTTTCAGTTCTTTTGAGGTGGCAGGCATAAGTGCAGTTCCAGGCAGCATCAGCCCCAGCGCTTCTGCCATGATCTGCATGGTGGAGGCAGTCCCCATAAAGGAACAGGCACCGCAGGAGGGACATGCATGATGCTTATACCAGGTAAGCTTCTCCTCAGAGATTTCCCCTCTCTTACACATGGCACTGTACATGCCGATCTGTTCCAGAGTTAAAAGATCCGGCCCCGCATCCATCACACCTCCTGTTACAACAATGGAGGGAATGTTAATTCTGCCGATTCCCATTAAATGGGCAGGTACTGCCTTGTCGCAGCTGGCGATGAATACCCCCGCATCGTAAGGAGTTGCGTTATTGTGTATTTCGATCATGTTGCAGATCATATCTCTGGATACCAGGGAATAGTTACCTCCGTCATGCCCCTGGCTCATGCCGTCACATGTATCTGTGGCAAAGTAACGCGCTCCCCTGCCGCCGGACTCATAGATTCCTTCTGCCGCCTGATCCACCAGCTCCAGAAGATGGGCACTTCCCGGATGGCTCTCTCCAAATGTACTTTCAATTATTATCTGGGGTTTCTCCAAATCTCCGGCAGACCAACCCATTCCCATTTTAAGCGGGTCCATTTCAGGAGCAATCTTTCTTACCTGCTGACTTCTTAATTCCATTGCGGCCACTTCCTTTTCCATAGTCATAATACGTATGATGTATTTACGACTAAAATATCACTTTTTTGTTTAAAAGTCAATGGTGGAGAAGCGACAGCAGCTGCAATTGAACTTGTGTAAATCAGGTATAATACTAATTTGCACCCTTAATTGCCTGTGCACGACTTTCACGAATTCCAGTTATGTAATTCATATCAGCAGCTACGACGTCATCAAAGCCAAATCCAGTCAATCGTTCTTTTATATCATCCCAAATTTTATAAAATTCAGTCTCATCTTTTGCAAATACCATTTTCCAAGAAGCTTCTTTAATAACGGTATCACATTGTGTACGTTTATTCTGAAGCTCAGAATCTTCAGCAGGTTTGATATAATTAGAACCAGGAATAACAGAAAGCATACTATTTTGTTCCAGATATTCTACCGGACTACTTACGCTAAATTGTGCTTCCCATGACTCATCCATTTTTGTTTTAAAATTATTTAATGTGGAGGGCCATAAATCTGTCAAATATGCTTCACCTGTATTTGGATTTGTATCCATAGTATTTACAATACTTGAGTTAATTTGTTGACTTCCATCCTTATAATTTCCACCGCCATATTCCTCAGGAACCGGAGAGTTGTCTGCCCATGCAGTTAAACCATATTCTGTAGAAACAGGTTTTCCGTTTTCTATAGTATAAGTTAACCCCTCAAGACCAGAAGCATAATATGACATACCTTCTGGAGAAGCACTCCAATCAAGGAAGTCAACGATTTTTTGAGGATCAGATGCATTTGCACCAATCGCAATACAGAATTCATTACCATAAGGATTATAACCGTCATTTATAATAGTCTGATCATCAACAGGTATAAAGGCATAACCATCTTCATTGTTTCCTTTTTCAATGGTATTATAATTTCCCATCATCCAGTTATACCATAAATACATTACCTGCTTATCTTTTATTTTAGAATACATAGTATCAAAATTCTGTGTTGCTGAGTCAGGATCAAGAAGTCCTCTTTGATTTGCATCAAAATAAAGTTTTAAAGCTTTTAAATAAAGTCCATTATCATCCGTTATTACCTGTGTCTTGGTGGCATCTGCAGTTGAATATACATAACCTGTTGTTTCACCATAGCCATACATACTAACAATTTTAGCTGCCATGGCCATCGTACCTCCATCCCAGTCTTTAAACAGAGAAAAGGCATAGGTCTTTTTGCCGCTTGCAGTAGTTGGATGGTTCTTTACCATCTGTTCTAAAACATTTAATAAATCATCTGTATTTTTTATGTCTGGACAACCTAATTCTTTGTAGTAGTCCCAAGGCATATAGTTTCCATAAAACGTTTTATTACCACCACTTAAAGCTGCTTTTAAAGGTGATTCTGCAGAAGCGTTTATTGGAAGCGCATAAACTTTATCTGTTTCAAAATAGCTTTTTAAATTGTCAATTCCAAGAGAATATTTATTTATATTTTCTTTATCGGCAATGTAATCTGTCATATCCATAATAATTCCAGCTTTAATGCAGTCCTTCATCTGATCCTTTCTTATAATAACAATATCGCCCAGATTTCCAGCAGCTGACCTGGTTTGATATAACTGATCTCCACCTCCAGCTACGTTTGGTGCTATAATATTTAGATCAATATTTAACTTATCTTTGAGAACCTTAGCATACCACCCACTTTGAACTCCTTGATAATTGGCTAAAGCAGAAAACATATCAAGTTGAATTGTCTTTGAAGAATCCGCGGAAGAATTTTCTGCTGCAGAACCTCCACCTGTCGTTGTTGAATTGCTTCTGCCATTGCTGCATCCTGCCAATGAAACTGCCATAACAGTTGCCAGCATCATTGACATACACTTTTTCATAGTTCTTTTCATTCAATTGTCTCCCATTCTTTTTTTAATTTTATACTAAATTTGTAAATACGTTTTTATTAACCTTTTACAGAACCTATCATAATACCTTTAACGAAAAAACGTTGAAAAATTGGATATATTAATAAAATAGGTATCACTACCATTACAGTAACAGTCATTCTTACAGAAGTTGGAGTCTGAGTAGTAGCTACTGACTGTAAAGAAGTATTACTCACACCGTTTTTAATTAATGCAGCCAAAGAATTTGATTGATTGATATACTGGTATAATACATATTGTAATGTATAATACTTCTCGTCTGTCATAAGAATTAACGTATCCTGGAAAGAATTCCATTGTCCAACAGCTGAAAAGATTGTAACAGTAGCTAATATAGGTTTACTGATCGGCATTACTACGGATGAGAATATTCGAAGTATTCCAGCACCATCTATTCTTGCGGCTTCTTGTAATTCCTTTGGCGTTGATTCAATATAAGTTTTAACTAATATAATGTTAAAAGGCTGTACGATAGCAGGTAATACGTAGGCCCAAAAATTATTGGTTAAGCGCAAGTTCATCATGGTAATATACCAAGGTATAATACCAGCACCAATATACATGGTTATAATGGTAAATCGATACCAAAACCTTCTCGCCCACATATCTTCTTGTGTAAACATGAACCCCAAAAAAGCTGAACCAATTAAAGTACCACAAGTTCCTAAAATGGTTCTTCCCAGTGAAATTACTGCAGCATGTAATAAACCGGGAATTTTCATAGCATCAATATAATTTGTAAAATGAATCTTAACAGGATAGAACAGGATACTACCTTTCTCACTAATGTCATTTGCGCTAATGGTATTAATAATCAAATAGTAAAAGGGATAGACGCAAAAAAATACAAATATAGTAAATATAATATATAATAATAAATCAAAAACAGTGGTTTTTTCTATTTTGTGGGTATTGATACTTTTTGTTATTTTTTGCATATTTCCTCCTAAATCATGGATTCACCACGTAATAGTTTTGACAATCCATTTACAATGAATAATAGAGTCACACTGACAAAACTTTTTAGAATACTAATTGCTGTAGCCAATGAATAACCACCAGATTTTAGGCCTAAATTATATACGAATAAGTCGAGTACCTGTATATGGTCACTGTTAAATGAATTTTGAAATACATAATACTGGTCCATACCATTATTTAAGAAATTAGCAACACTTAACATCAATAAAATAAAATAAGTTGGCAATAAGGAAGGGATTGTAATATATCTTATAAGCTGCAAACGTTTCGCTCCATCTACTTTGGCTGCTTCATACATTTCTTGATCGATGCCGCTAATAGCCGCTATGTACATAATCGATGACCAGCCAAGCGTCTTCCAAGTTCCCCAAAGCCACATGGATAACCATGTATGGGAATCAGATTGTAAAAATAAAATTGGCGTTTGAATCAGCTCCAGCTGAAGCAAAAAATGATTTATCATACCAGAACTGGAAAATAAAGAATATGCTAAAGAATAAACAAGTACCCAGCTGACAAAGTTAGGAATAGTTGTAAATGTTTGTACAATTTTTTTGAATCGGGTTGATTTTAACTCCGATAAGAATATTGCAAATATCAAAGGAAACCAAGAAGTAATAATTCCCAATCCACTCATTGCAAAAGTATTTCTCATTACGCCCCAAAGCTGTTCTCGCTTTGTTTCATTTTCAATAAGGGAAACAAACCATTTCAAGCCTACAAAATCACATTGTGATAAGCTTAAAGGTGGCTTAAAATCATAAAATGCATATACCCATCCAAATAGTGGATAATATGCAAATAATGCAACTAACACCATGAAAGGTAAAATCAACATAAATTTTTTGAAACTTTCAATTGATTTGTTTTTGGCCATTTTTAAATCTCCGTATCTTCTTTCATTTTTTAGAACTAAATAGAGCTATATAGAGTTTATCAAAGATTTATCTTATGAAACACCCAACAAACTTCACCTGAATTAGTAATAATTAGTTATAAATTAAGATTGTTTGACAATAACAACTGAATATGTTCTAATATTTATAAATTAGTAATTTTGAACAAAAAGTATAATAGGTATGAAAGAAGATTTTCTACATTTGCTAGTTTGAATTTACGGATATTGTATGAATGGAGGAAAGTATGATAGAAGGAAAATATATAAGAAGTTGGAATAAAACATTATCTAAAATTACTTCTAATTTAAATAATATGAAAATAAGGAAAAAGCTTCTTGTTGTATATCTGCTTGTTGGATTTATTCCGACATTGTTTTTAGGAGCCTTTTTACTTTATACAACTCATCATAACCTTCTGGAACAACAGAAAATTCTCGTACAGGCAGAAAATAAACGAGTACATAATATAATTTTTGATATCACCTATTTGTGTATGAACATTTCTAAGTCAGTACAATCAGATTCTGCCTTAGATAATTTAATAGCACGAAATTTTCAAACTGACGAGGAAGTGTATGATGCTTATCGCAACATTACTACTTTGGATTCTTTTGCAAGTAACTATACAGAAATTTCAAGTATAAAACTTTATGTTAACAATAAAACACTTATTACAAATGATAAAATTGTAGTTATTGATAAGGATATTGAGAATACTTCATGGTATCAACAAGCTGTAAATAGTTCAGGGGAAGTAATTTGGATGTATAATTCAAATATGGATAACAAGTATAGTTATCTTTACTTAGTTCGTATGATTAAAGTGCCAAAAAGTGATAATTTTGCAATACTCGTTATAGGTATCAGTAATAACTATTTTAGTTCGGTGATTGAGAGCAAAAAGACCAGCACATTAATCGTTCTTAATAATAAAACAATTATCTTTTCAGATAATGCAAAAGAGATTGGAAATTCTTTATTCATAAAAACATTAGAAAATAATAATTGGAAAGAGCCGGCTTATATTACTTCCTATAAAGGGAACGATGTTTTGGTTTATTGCTCATCCATGCGGGGTATTTATAGTAATGATACCTTTCAGGCAGTTACAATCACGAATGCTTTACCAAGCATTCGAAAGACGGTATTTCTAATATTTTGTATTATCTTAATATCCTTACTGATTCCATTGTTGATGGTAGTTGTTTTTTCTAATTCATATAGCCGGCGTGTATTAATTGTACGTGAAGAAATGCATAAAATTTCACAGGGAAATTTAAATATATTAGATAACTTTGCTGGAAAGGATGAGCTCGGTGAACTTTTTCAGGATATGAAATTTACAATAGAGAGTATTCAAAATTTAAATAAAGAAATTTATAAAGAAAAAATAACAAAAAAGAACCTTGAAAATTATCAGCAAAAGATGCAATTTGAATTACTGGTAAGTCAGATTAATCCACACTTTCTTTTTAATACGCTGGAAAGTATCCGCATGCATGCAGCACTCAATGGGCAAAATGATTTGACTTTTATTATAGGAGAATTGGGACGATTGATGCGATATACACTAGAAACAAAGAATAAAATGGTATCAATTGAATCTGAACTTGATTATATTAAAGCTTATTTAGAAATTCAACATTTTCGCTTTGGAGATAAAATAAAATATCAAATTCACATTAGCCCTAAGATTAATACAAAAACAGATAAAATAATGCCATTACTTCTACAGCCAATTGTCGAAAATGCCATGATACACGGATTTAAAAAGAAAAAAGAAAATGGAATGATTGATATTAATGTCATGCGCCGGGAGCAAGAATTACATATATCTGTTCAGGATAATGGTATGGGTATGTCAGCTCAAAAGCTTAATGAGGTTTTTCAACACATTCATTGTAGTCATGAAGAACAGACTGAAAATAGCATTGGTATTCGAAATGTACAGCAAAGAATTAAATTTTACTATGGGGATACTTATGGTTTATCAATAAGCAGCACGGAAAAAATCGGAACGATAGTTACCATTATTTTACCATTAGAGAAGGAGAACAATAATGAAAGTATTATTTATTGATGATGAACCAATTGTTCGTAAAGGCTTACAAGTGATTATTCCCTGGCAAGAATACGGCTATGAAATCTGTGGTGAAGCAGAAGATGGGACCATTGGAATTGAAATGATATTGAATTTACAACCCGATCTAGTCTTACTCGACATCAGAATGCAAGAAATAAGTGGATTAGATCTGGCAAAAGAGGTTCGTGAAAAAGGATTTACTGGTAAAATTATTATTTTAAGCGGTTATTCTGATTTTGAATATGCCAAAACTGCAATACTTTATGATGTTACTGCTTATCTTCTAAAGCCAGTTGATACGAAAGAATTAATTAATATAATTATAAAAGCAAAAGAAGAAATTGAAAAAGAAAAAATCATATCAGTCTATTCGGATCAGAGTATTCGACATACAAAAGAAGTAATTCTTTCAAATTTAATTCAAGGTAAAATCGAATATCAACCGGACACTGCAAATCTATATGGTGTTGATTTAAATGATAACCTTTTTGAGCTTATTTCAATTCAAATGGCGACCAAACCAGACGAAAACTCAACAGATTCTTTATTTATACATCAACTAAAAAAAGCATTTTCTTATTCATCTATTATAAATGGATCATTGTATTTTATTTTAAATGGAAAAGAAAAAATTATTGAATTTCGTAGATTAATACAGAGCTTTCTAAAGAAAGAAAAAATCATGAAACATAGTTTTATTATTGTTAGTCAAACAGTAACTTCACCAAATAATCTAAAGTTACTCTATCATGAAATACAGAATATTAATGAAAATATTTATTTTTATCAAACTTCTTTCCCTGTTCTATATGCAGCAGAAATCGAAAAATGCAAACAAGAAGTTGCTCTAATGGAGTTTAGTATTATAGACATAGTGCAAAATCTTATAAATTGCATATTAGCAAATCAGAATAAAAAATTAGATACTATTTTAGATTCTATGGAATATTTTCAAAGGTACAAAGAAGTGAGTTCACAGAAGTTTGGATTTCTCATTGTAAACTGTTATATGCAGGTAAAAAAAGCGATAGAGCCGCATTATCCTCAAATAAAATACAATTTACCAGATTACGATGCTTTTTTAGAAAAATTTTATCCATTAAGTTCTTTATATAAAGGTATGATATATTTAAAAAAGCTATTTCACGAAATGCAAAATGAAGTAGCGTACTGTTCGGGTAATAATGTTATGGTACGAATTTGTCAATACATCGAGGCTAATTATAACAAACAAATAAAATTGGAACACATATCCAGTATATTTGGGTATAATAGTTCATATCTAGGAAAAATTTTTAGCAAATATATCGGAAACAACTTTAACACTTACTTAGATGGTATAAGAATTAATCATGCAAAAGATATGCTGAATAATGGTATTGCGGTTCATATTACAGCTTATAATTGTGGCTTCAATGACCTTGACTACTTTTCAAAAAAATTTAAAAAATTAGTTGGCTGCCCGCCTTCTGAATACAAAAAAAATAATCATTCTGGTGAGCAAACTGTATCAATCCAGTAAATCTAATATTAGTGAATATATCAATTAAGCCGTTCCTTTGAAATATTCTATATTTTTCTGTGCTTTTCTGTTACTATTAAGATGAAATCATACGCAACAGGAAAGGAGATTTTTTGTGTGAGTATTGAAAAAATAATTCCAACCGACTTTAGAGGGTGTGTATCCATTTCCAAAAAAGAAGAGATGCTTTTCCAGAGAGCATACGGATATGCAGATCTGTCCAATAAAGTTCTCAATGATATTGAAACCAGATTTGCAACAGCTTCTGCAGGAAAGATATTTGTTGCTGTGGCAATCCTACAGCTGGTTGAGAAAGGGAAGCTTCATCTGGAAGACAAAATCGGAACACTGTTTGATTTTGACTGGAAGCAGATCGACCCGGGAATCACAGTTGAGCAGCTCCTCACCCACACTTCCGGGATCCCCGACTATTTCGATGAATCTGTAATGACGGAATATGAAGATTTGTGGTATGACTTTCCCAACTACAGAATACGTTCCAACAAAGATCTGCTTCCGCTTTTCATTAACAAAGAGATGATATATTCAAAAGGGAGCAAATTTCAATACAATAATACTGGTTTTGTTGTATTAGCAATGATTCTGGAGCAGATTGCAGGAATGGAATTTGACCAATATCTGGAAAAATCAATATTTGCTCCCTGCAATATGACACATACCGGATATTACGAACTGGACAGACTGCCGGCCAAATGCGCTTTTAATTACATATTTGACAGGGAAAGAAACGACTACCGGACGAATATATATAGTGTGGATGCCAAAGGCACCGGTGCAGGGGGTGCTTTTACTACAGTTAGTGATGTCCGCTTGTTCTGGGAGAACCTTCTGTCATACAAACTGCTCTCTCCTGCCATGACGAAAAATATGTTATCCAATCATAGTGGTGAAAGCCGGGGTTATGGCTATGGGGTCTGGTTAACAAAAGCAGGAAATGATTTTAACCCCCATTTCGAGGGTTGTGATCCGGGTGTTAGCTTTATTTCTGCCTTTGATAAAGAAAATCAGATATTGGTAACCTTAGTAAGTAATTATGGAGACAATGTCTGGAAGCTTCGGCGGGATATAGCAGCCTGCCTGCTTCTTTCAGTCAATAAAAAAGGAGGCGATCCAATTGAATCCTGAATTCTGGGCTGCTCTGGAACAGCTTGTGAATAATTCCGAAATCGTTATTGACAGACCTAAGGGATCTGCTCATCCTAAGTATCCTGATTTTATATACAAAGTTGATTATGGATACTTAAAGAACACATCTTCCATGGATGGACAGGGAATAGACGTCTGGGCAGGAACTGACAAAAACAAAAGAATTGACGCAGTTATGTGTATTGTGGATTTAATGAAACGAGATTCGGAAATTAAGATTCTGATAGGTTGTACAGAAGAAGAAAAAGAACTGATCTTTGAAACGCATAATGAAACAGAATACATGAAAGGAATTTTAATCCGACGGGAAATACCGGAATAATGAGGAGGATCATAATGAAGATTGAACATATTGCCATGTATGTAAATGATTTGGAAAAAGCGAAGGAATTCTTCACCATTTATTTTAATGGAAAAGCAAATGGCGGGTACCACAATCAAAAAACAGGTTTCCGCTCCTATTTTTTAACTTTTGAAGACAGTAGCCGGCTGGAAATCATGAGCAAGCCGGTTATGGAAGATCCACAAAAAACACTGACACGCACCGGTTTCATCCACATCGCCTTCAGCACAGGGAGCAAAGAGAACGTTGACAGGCTCACCAATAAACTAATGCAGGATGGCTATGAAGTGATCAGCGGTCCGCGAACGACCGGTGACGGCTATTACGAAAGCTGTATCGTAGGTCTGGAAGGGAACCAGATTGAAATAACCATCTAATTCCCCTCAAGAGATTTAATCAGTCTCCGGTTCACTGTCAGATGCATATACATGGCGCATCTGGCACCCTCCGGGTCTTTTCTGACAATGCAGTCCGTAATTTCCCTGTGCGTATCAATGGTCTCCTGCCTAAGTCTGGCATTGGTTAAATCCACAAACAGGGAAATAGATGAATGAATCACAGGAATCAGCTTTTCCATCACCAGATTGCCGCTGCATGCAGCAATCTGCCGGTGAAAAAGAATATCTGCATGGGTGTGGTCATCTCCCCGGTTAATCAGTTCCTCCACCTGGTCTCTTAACTTTTCCAGCTCTTTTTGCTGCTCAGGTCTGGCATTGGCCGCAGCAAGCGCAGCGATCTCCGGTTCCAGCATCAGACGGATGCTTAACAGATCAAGTGCAAGATGGGTTTTGTCCTTTAAAAGGGAAAGTCCAAGCGGGTCATCTAACAGACCCTGGCGTTCAGAGACAAAGGTTCCTGCTCCCCTTCGTATGGTAAGAATCTCTCTGGAAACCAGAATCTTCACAGCTTCTCTGATCGTCCCCCTGCCTACTCCGATTTTTTCAGCCAGCTCGAACTCATTGGGTATCTTTGCGCCGACCTCCAGACCTTTTTCCACAATATCATTCAGGATTTGCTCTGCCACCTGTTCCGCCAGGGTCTGCTTTGTCCTGTTTTCCGGTTCGTAACTCATAGGCCCCCCTTTCACACGTCTAATTTCTCTTTTCGATGTCCATTACCATATCTACGCGGCGCTGATGTCTTCCGCCTTCATATTTGGCGTCAAGCCATTCTTCCGTGATCATCTTGGCCATCTCCACGCCAATAACTCTGGCACCAAAGCAGAGAACATTGGAATCATTGTGCATTCTGGAAAGCTTTGCTGTATATGGCTCACTGCAGACACAGGCACGGATTCCTTTTACTTTGTTGCAGGCAAGAGAAATACCAACTCCTGTTCCGCAGATTGCGATTCCCAAATCTGCCTTTCCATCTGCTACCGCGCGGCTTACCTTCTCTCCATATTCCGGATAATCGCAGCTTTCCGTGGAATTGGTACCAAAATCAATCACTTCATAGCCTTTGCTTTCCACAAATTCTTTAATCGCTTCTTTCATCTCTATCGCTGTATGATCATTACCCATTGCAATCTTCATTGTTATTCTCCTCGTATCCATAAAAATATTCAGTAATATATCCGGCATTTAACATAGCATAAATACCGGATATAATCAAGTTATTCAGTTTCTTTGTTATAAAAGGAAACAATACGATCCATTCTGGCAGATAAATTGGCAAGCAGTAAATCAACGGTTGTAAGAGCTGCCATCGCCTCCACCACCACAACTGCCCGTGGCACTACGATAGGATCATGGCGGCCTTTGATTTCAATCTCCGTTTCTTCCCCCTGCCTGGTAACCGTCTTCTGGGGCTGTGCGATTGAGGGAGTGGGTTTAAAAGCGGCACGGAAAACGACCCTGGACCCATCACTGATTCCTCCAAGCACACCTCCGGCGTGGTTGCTTACCTTCTTCGCCCTGCCTTCTGCATTCATACAAAAACCATCATTATTCTGAGAGCCTAAAGCGCGGGACGCCATAAAACCATCACCGATCTCAAAGCCTTTCACTGCCCCAATGGACATAACCGCTTTTGCCAGAGAGGCATCATATTTGTCAAAAACAGGATCTCCAATTCCGGCAGGTACTCCGTCGATGACGCATTCCACAACGCCGCCAACAGAATCTTTTCTTCCCATCATCTCTTCCAAATACTGTTCTGCAAGGAGACATGTCTCCTTATCAGGCATATAGAGACGGTTTTGGTCCCTCTCATTTAGATCAAAACTTTCTTCTTTTACTTCATACGGTCCCACAGATCTGGTATATGCCGTCACAGTAATCCCCAGGCTTTTTAAAAAACAGGCAGCTATGGCACCAGCCGCAACTCTGCCGATGGTTTCCCTTCCGGAGGAACGCCCGCCTCCCCGGTAATCCCTGAAACCATATTTTTCATCGAAGGTGTAATCAGCATGGCCAGGACGGTAAACTTCCATAATATTCCCGTAATCTTTAGAGCGCTGATCTGTATTCCAGACAATCATGGAGATGGGTGTTCCGGTTGTTCTTCCCTCAAATACGCCGGATAAGATCTCCACCTGATCTCCTTCACTGCGCATCGTGGTAAATTTACTCTGCCCCGGTTTTCTGCGGTCTAGAAAACACTGAATATCCTTTTCTTCCAGCGAAAGACCGGCAGGACAGCCGTCTACTACCACACCGATTCCTTTTCCGTGGGATTCTCCCCATGTAGTGATTTTAAATATTGTGCCAAGTGTCGATCCCGCCATAGTTGTCTCTCCTTTTATTTGCTGACTTGTACGATTGCACAGCTGTTGGGCTCATTAACCTTCAGTTCCTTGCCGTTCATAATTAAAAGCCCTTTTTCGTAATCCACCATAAAGAAGGTAATGCTTCCAGTCTCATGGTTAATGGAAGCAATGTGCCTGTCATCCGGGAATACGCAGATATCTTTTGGATAGCTTCCGCTGATCGGCAGACAGCATAAATAGGTCAGCAGACCTGTCCGGGTATCACGGTCATATACCGTAACCGTATTATCTCCTGCATTTCCGCAAAACATGTGCTTTTCATCGTTTGAAAAACGGAGAGCACTTGCTGCAGTCAGTTGTGTCAGCGGCTTGGGTCCAGTCGTCTTTATAGTCTGGATCTTTTCAATCTTTGGCTGATGTACTCCCGTTTCATAGGTAAATACATCAATGACATTCTTAAGCTCATGAACCAGATAAAAGAACTTTCCATCTTCGCTGAACCGGAAGCATCTGGGAGCCGACTCTAAATCGCTTCTTATGGCATCTACCAGAAGCATCTCTTCGTCCTTTTCATCAAAATGGTAGATCTTCACCTGATCGATTCCCAGATCAGCAACCATAATAAACTTTCCGTCCGGAGTCCGTCTGGAGCAGCTTACATGGGGCCGGAAATTTCTTTCTGCCACACTGCCCAGTCCCTTGTGGAACACTCCGGTCACAATATCACCTACGGAACCATCGTCATTTAAACGAAGCACCGTGCATTTTCCGTCATGATAACCGGATACAAAAATATATCTGTCATCTTTATCCGTAGATAAATGACAGCCTCTCATCCCTTTAATATTTGCAGAGTTTAATCTTGTTATGGAACCATTCTCATGGATACGGAAAGATACCACGCCTTCATCTGCTATGGAATAAAGTGTCTTGCCGTTATTGGAGGCAACCACATAGGAAGAATTGTCTACTTCCACCTCACATCGTGGGATAAAACGGCCCTTCTTCACATCAACATCATACACAGTGATACCCTTGGCCTGTCCATTGTAGGAATAGGAACCTACATACGCCATATATTTACCTGTCATAACACTTTTCCTCCTCGAATCTTCCTTGTATAAACTAGAAATATCATATCATAAGTTTCCCTGTTTGTTAAGGAAAAACTTCCTTAAAAACTATTGACATACATGGAAAAACAAGTATAATGTATCTTGCTGCGTGTTTATTATTACTAAACTTTATAGTTATATTTATCGTCAGTTAGTATTAGTAAACTTTCAGCTTAACATAATAAGAAGGAGGAGCACATGGATATCGGTACAAAATTAAAGGAACTGCGCGTTTTAAAAGGGCTGACTCAGGAAGAACTGGCTGACCGCGCGGAGCTCTCAAAGGGATTTATATCTCAGCTGGAAAGGGACTTAACCTCCCCCTCCATTGCGACTCTTATGGATATTTTACAGTGTCTGGGAACCTCCATCGGAGAGTTTTTCAACGAAAGCCGGGAGGAGCAGATCGTGTTCGGTAAAACCGATTATTTTGAAAAACACGACGCAGATCTGAAAAATGAAATCAAATGGATCATTCCAAACGCACAGAAAAATATGATGGAGCCCATTTTACTGACCCTGGAATCAGGGGGACAGACTTATCCGGACAATCCTCATGAAGGAGAGGAATTCGGATATGTGCTGCAGGGAAGCGTCTCCATTCATATAGGAAACAAAACATATAAAGCGAAAAAAGGGGAATCCTTTTACTTTATACCAGATAAAAAACATTACTTAAGCAGCAAGGCAGGTGCTTCCTTAATCTGGGTAAGTTCACCTCCAAGCTTTTAACAGGAGGATAAAGCTCATGGGTCAGCCACTCATTGATTTACGAAATATATCAAAAAGCTTTGACGGAACTATGGTTCTTGATGATTTAAATCTCTCCGTGAAGGAGAACACCTTTGTTACATTACTGGGGCCAAGCGGCTGTGGAAAGACCACTACCCTGCGGATCATCGGAGGTTTTGAGAGTCCCAGCAAAGGCGAAGTCATCTTTGACGGGCAGAATATTACCAATCTGCCTCCTAATAAAAGGCAGCTGAACACGGTATTTCAAAAGTATGCTCTTTTCAACCATATGTCCATTGCGGAAAATATTGCATTCGGTTTGAAAATTAAGAATAAATCCAGATCCTATATTCAGGATAAGATTAAATACGCCTTAAAGCTGGTAAACTTAGATGGTTTTGAAAACCGCAGCGTCAGTTCCTTAAGCGGCGGGCAGCAGCAAAGAATCGCCATTGCAAGAGCCATCGTTAACGAACCCCGGGTCCTTCTGCTGGATGAGCCTTTGGGCGCACTGGATTTAAAACTGCGTCAGGATATGCAGTATGAGCTGATCCGTTTAAAAAATGAGCTTGGCATTACCTTTATTTATGTAACCCATGACCAGGAAGAGGCACTGACTATGTCAGACACCATCGTTGTCATGAATCAGGGCTATATACAGCAGATGGGAACTCCGGAAAGTATCTACAATGAACCGGAGAATGCATTTGTGGCTGACTTCATTGGAGAGAGCAACATCGTGCCTGGAATTATGCTAAGAGATGAGCTGGTGGAACTATTCGGCGCAAAATTTACCTGTGTGGATAAGGGATTTGGATTCAACACCCCTGTCGATGTGGTAATCAGACCGGAAGACATCGACCTGGTTGCTCCGGAGAACGGCAGCCTTCAGGGAGTGGTAACGCATTTAATTTTTAAAGGTGTTCACTATGAAATGGAAGTGACTTCACCGGATGGCTTTGAATGGCTGGTACACAGTACGGACTTATTCCCTGTTGGGCAAAAGGTGGGCATTCATGTCGATCCTTTTGATATCCAGATCATGAATAAGCCGGCTTCAGAGGATGAGGAGGCCGTGGGAGTCAATGAATAAGAAATTATTGTCCGGACCGTATCTTTTGTGGATGATCGGCTTTATCCTGATTCCCCTTGCACTGATTGTATTTTACGGACTGACTGACAAGAGCGGAGCTTTCACGCTTTCCAATGTTCTTTCTATCACCACGGAAGAACACGCAAAAGCACTGTGGCTTTCCCTGGGACTATCCCTTTTAAGCACGGTCTTATGCCTGCTTTTGGCTTATCCCCTGGCAATTGTCCTCCGTTCAAGAGGCATTGGACAGGGAAGCTTTATCGTATTTATCTTTATCCTTCCCATGTGGATGAATTTTCTTCTCCGTACGCTTGCATGGCAGACGCTTCTGGAAAAGAATGGTGTGATTAATGGAATCTTATCCACACTTCACCTGCCAAACCAGGGACTTATCAACACTCCGGGAGCCATTATTCTTGGTATGGTTTATAACTTCCTTCCATTCATGGTTCTTCCTATTTACAACGTGCTGATGAAAATTGATGACAATGTGATCAATGCTGCCAGGGATTTAGGCGCTAATTCTGCTCAGGTGCTCATTCGGATTCTTCTTCCTTTAAGCATACCTGGTATCGTAAGCGGCATCACCATGGTTTTTGTTCCTGCCCTTACAACTTTCGTAATCTCTAATATTTTAGGCGGAAGCAAGATACTTTTAATCGGCAATGTAATCGAGCAGGAATTTACGAAAGGGAGCAACTGGAACTTAGGCTCCGGCCTTTCTCTGGTCCTTATGGTATTTATTTTAATCAGCATGGCGCTCATTGCCAAGTATGATAAAAATGGGGAGGGAACGGTACTGTGATGAATCGAAAAACAGCTTTTCTCAAACGTTTTATCCAGGATTTTTACCTGGTACTTATGGTGGTGTTTTTGTATGCACCGATTGCTACCATGACAGTGCTGTCCTTTAATAATTCAAAATCACGCACCCAGTGGGGCGGTTTTACTACCAGATGGTATACAGAGCTGTTCTCAAGCAGTACAATTATGGATGCACTTTATACAACACTGCTGATTGCATTTGTCTCGTCTCTGATTGCAGTAATTATCGGCACAGCAGCAGCCATTGCAATTAACAGTATGAAGCAGTTTCCCCGCTCTCTTCTCATGGGCATCACCAACATTCCCATGCTGAATGCGGATATTGTGACCGGAATTTCCTTAATGCTGGCATTCATCGCTTTCGGAATTTCCCTGGGATTTAATACCATACTGATCGCACATATTACCTTTAACATTCCGTATGTCATATTAAGTGTCATGCCGAAGTTAAAGCAGACAGATAAAAGTACCTACGAGGCGGCCATGGACTTAGGAGCCACCTCAGTATCCGCGTTTTTCAAGGTAGTATTCCCGGACATTCTTCCAGGTGTACTTTCCGGATTCCTGCTGGCATTTACCATGTCTCTTGATGATTTTATTATCACTCACTTTACAAAAGGCGCCGGCATTAATACATTATCGACTTTAATTTACAGTGAAGTGCGCAGAGGAATCAAACCTTCCATGTATGCACTTTCCACGATTATCTTTTTAACGGTGCTGGTTCTTCTTTTAATCACCAACTTTGCACCAAAGCGAAAAAAATAACAGGAGATCACGTATATGAAAAAAAGAGTACAAACGGTTATGACAATCGGCACCCTTACCCTGCTTTCCATTTCCCTGTTAAGCGGCTGCGGAAAATCCCAGGCTAAGGCAGGGAGCAACGGAGAGGTTTATGTTTACAACTGGGGAGAATACATTGACGAATCAGTCATTCAGGAATTTGAAAAAGAAACGGGCATTAAGGTTGTATACGACTTATTTGAAACCAATGAAGAGATGTACCCTGTCATTGAAGCAGGCGGTGTAAAATATGATGCAGTCTGCCCTTCTGACTACATGATTCAGAAAATGGCACAGAACAATCTTCTTGCAGAAATTAATTTTGACAACATCCCAAACCTCAAGGAAATCGATCCCAAGTACTTAGAGATGTCAAAGAGCTTCGACCCGGAAAACAAATATTCCGTCCCCTACTGCTGGGGAACTGTAGGAATTCTTTACAATACCAGCATGGTGGCGAAAGAAGACGCTCCTACCAAATGGTCCGATCTGTGGGATGAAAAATTCAAAGACAACATCCTGATGCAGGACAGTGTCCGGGATGCATTTATGGTGGCGTTAAAATCACTGGGATATTCCATGAATACCACCAATGAACAAGAAATCAATGAAGCGAAAGAGCTTTTAATTAAACAGAAACCGCTGGTACAGGCTTATGTGATCGATCAGGTCCGTGACAAGATGATCGGCGGCGAAGCAGCTGTGGGCGTTATCTATTCCGGTGAGATGCTTTATATCCAGAACGAAGTAAAGGAGCTTGGTCTTGATTATTCTCTGGAATACGTAATACCGGAAGAAGGAACCAATCTATGGCTTGATTCCTGGGTAATTCCAGCCAATGCTCCCAATAAGGAAAATGCTGAAAAGTGGATCAACTTCTTATGCCGTCCGGATATTGCAAAGAAGAACTTTGAATACATCACTTACCCCACACCAAATAAAGGGGCTTTCGACCTTCTTGATCCGGAACTGAAAAATAACAAGGCTTTATTTCCAGATGAGAGCGTGTTAAAGAACAGCGAAGTATATCAGTACCTGGGAGATCAGCCAGACAGCCTTTATAACGAAGCCTGGAAGGAAGTTAAGTCCAATTAATAATGCCAGACGGAGGGGAAACACATGGTAGAAAATCTGGAACTTTTGTTGAGGCAGGTAGTCGATGTGGCAATTCTTCTCTTTGAATTCATGGGAGTAATTGTTATCATTGTATCGGGCATAAAAGGTATTATCAACTATGTGAAACATAATCCTGCCATACGTTTGCATCTTGCCCAGGGCATGGCACTGGGACTGGAATTTAAGCTTGGAAGCGAGATTTTAAGAACTGTGGTTGTGCGGGAGCTTTCTGAGGTGGTTCTGGTTGCTGCCATCATTGTTCTTAGAGCTGCACTCACCTTTTTGATCCATTGGGAGATTAAGGTGGAGAAAGAGTCAGATAAATAAAAGAAGCGGAATCTCTGTATGTAACGAATCAGAGCTTCCGCTTTTATTAATAATTTGTTATAAGCACTTCAACCGTAACTGCATCCCGTTCTTTAAACTGATAATTACAGTTAAAATAAGTTTTATCAATATAATGGATGCGGTACTTCCGGCTCCATTCAATCAAGAGTTCATTGGACAGTCCCTTATGGTAAAATACATTGGACAGAGCAAATCGGATTCCATTCTGATTCAGTCTGTCAAGCAGGTCTAACAGCGCCCGCTCTTCCTTTTCCTTCCAGTCTTTAAATCCCCGGTTACCATCATTATAATTCCCTGTGGAAATCAGATAGGGCGGGTCACAATAAACTAAATCTTTCGGTCCAAGTTCCGAATAGTCCAGTTCCGTAAAGTCCCTGATGGTAAACTGAATATTCTTTTTCTGAAGCGCCAGGCAAAACTGTGATAAATTCTTTTCGATATTGCTGTTAAAGGAACTTCGGTTTCTCCCAAAGGGAGAGTTAAATTCGTGGCTGTTATTAAAGCGGATCTGGTGATTAAACGCATAACAGGTCAGAACAAAAAGCTTTGTTAAATCACCGGTTCGGTTATAATCAGACCTAAGCGCATAGTAACCGTCTTTATTCTGCTGGGTCAGCTGATAGGTGCTGATAATGCCTTTAATCCTTTCTAACAGTTCTCCAGTCTCCATAGCCTGAAACATCTGAAACATCTCAATCAAATAATGAATCTGATCGTTGCAGATAATCGTCTCAGCCACTACATTAATCCCTACATTAAACCCTCCTGCAAACACGTCCACAAATGTTCGGATATCAGCCGGAAATGCCTGAAAAACAGGTTCCAGAATCTTAAACTTTCCTCCTGTATAGTTAAGAGGACTTTTTATGTACATGGCGGCACCTGCTTTTCTATGTATACCAAAAGCTCCTTTAAACGTTCCGTTTCTTTCACTTTCCGGCTCTTGTATCTGCGGTAAGGAATCTCATAAACCTGATAGGTCTCCGGCTTTCCATATTTTTTCATGGCCGCTTCTATCTCTTCCATTGACATCAGTCCATCTGTACTGTAACTCAGTATGATGTGGCGGTACCTGGCGTTAGAAAGCAATTCCTCAAAGGCAGGAACTGCCTTGTTTTTCATACAGAACTCTGATTTCTGCCCTTCTGCTTCCGGTCTTTGTCCGGTGACTCCCCGCACTTCTGGATAATCATATCTGGCAGCTGTCTCCAGAACATGGTAATTAGAAAAATACTGTCTGGAATTATAAGGGGGATCGATATAGAGAATATCACCTTCCAGCCGCTTTAATAAATCCGAACCATTTTCATTATAGCAGCGGTTTTCCTTCCCATTGTGAGTGACCGGAAGCCGATAAAGCTCATAATGCTTATAGCTTCTTCTCTCCCAGGACTTATGAAAAGCGCCATAGGTTCCTGATGTATTGGAAACAAAAGGGATTCCCTCTACAATACATGCAACCAGATAAAAATACTCATCTTCGCTTAACAATCCGGAGGACTTCCAGTCCTCTGCAGTACAGCGTGCAAAGTCGATGCGAAGTGCATTGTCATCATTTAAATACATACGGCCGCCCACAGGTGCATATGTATTCTGAAAAAAACGCCGTTCCACAGGCAGCTCTTCCAATTCCTTCTTTTGTAACCCGTTAAAGTAATCCAGTGGATCTGCAATCCCTGTCTCTGCCTGCAAACGGGTAAACTCCGGCATCTGATCGTTCTCAACGGTTGCCCGCTGAAGCACATAAGAAAAGTACAGCAGGTCATTGGAACAGACCTGGTACCACTGTTTAAAATATCTGGCAACCGCAGCGGTTCCAGAAAATATATCACAAAAGCTTTCCGCTTCCGGTGCTTTCTCGTCAATTACACTCTTAATCTGATCCAGCAGCAGTGTCTTGCTTCCAATAAATCTCATTCTTTTCTTGCTCCCATTTCATTTTACCTGCCTATCATTATAATGTAAAATCATAAAAAACACAAGAAAAGATACACCTGCCGGTTACTGCTTTCTTAAGACTTCTTTTTTTTTTGCTTTCTTAGTCTTTTTAACCTGTACATTTTTTCATCCGCTATCTTTAAGGCAGTCTCAGGCAGCAGATTCATTTCTTTTTTAATACAGATGATTCCATAGCTGACAGACATAGGGTAGCCTGCCAAAATGCCGGAAAGATTCCGGTTTATTCCAGCCAGCCTTTCCTCAGCCTCACCTTCCGTTAGTCCCCGGTAAAGGACTACAAATTCATCTCCGCCGAATCGGCAGACAAAATCACCCTTTCCGGCAGACTCTTTTAATTCCTGAGATACACATTTTAAATATTGATCTCCGTTTAAATGGCCAAACTGATCATTGATTGTTTTTAATCCATCTAAATCCACCATACACAAGGCAAATGATGATTCGGCCTTAATATACTCATCAATGGTACTGATACAGCATCTTCGGTTATTAAGCCCCGTCAGTTCATCTTTATATGCCATCACTTCCAGATAGGCTTCTGTTTCTTTCTGATAAGTCACATCTGTGATCAGATGAATGACCGCTTTCGTATTTTCCCACTTCAGAGGATGGGATTCTACCTGAAAGAATTTCTCTCTGCTGCATTTAAACTCGTATTTATGTTTATCTGTTATTTCTTCAGATGACTGAAGCCGTTCCATCAGCCCGCACGTCTCTCCGCAGAAAAAATGCCCGTTTTCCTGATTATAGAGACGCTTTCTAACCAGATTATTGGTATAAAGGATTTTACCTGTCTTCTCCTCCGTTACAACAACCCAGTCCTTTAAGCTGTTAATTATGGACAAAAGCAGGGAACTGAATCCCCTGCTTCTAACCGCCTGCTCTAGCAGCTTGTGCTCTCTTACTTTCATTTCATTCATGCATCTGGAAAGACAGGAAATTGTCTCCTGCAGCTCCTTATATACTGGCGCTTCTCCTTCCAGGTCTCCCACCGGCGGTTTATTTAAAATAATATTCCGAATCTGCTCCAGAAGAACATAAGCATCTTTTTCCGTCATTTACTGCACCTTCTATCATGAGTTGACTCTTGTTTTAAGCTTAAAGTGGCTGATCAGCCCCATTATTGCCTCTGCCTGGCTGTTTAACTCTTCACTTGCAGCTGCACTCTCCTCTGAAGTTGCGGAAATTCTCCCATTTACTTCATTGGCAGACTTAAAACTGGCGGTTACAGGTACCGGATTTAGACCGGCCCCCTTCCATTATTACTTAATATAGTTATAATTGTCTTATTTTCGATTAAAATAACCGATTTTTTATAAATTTTCTTATATTTATTGTCAAAAAGGTGTACCTTTCTATATCATCGTCAAAAAAGCCCTTTCTGTTATTTTTTTGTTGAAATATGTCGGAATTTTTATTATAATATATTATGGTTGATTTTACTCATTTAACAGGCATATTGTAATGCTGAAAAGGTACACCTTTTTAGCATTACAATATGCTTGTCTCATTTTAAAATCCACTCTTTCTGCCATAATAAGAAAGTCAGGAGGTAAAATTACAATATGAATAATTTTTATGGTTACGTAAGAGTATCCACACTGGACCAAAATGTGGAACGGCAGCTGATTGAGCTGATTAAATGGGGAGTTTTAGAGAAAAACATCTACTGTGATAAATTATCGGGAAAAGATTTCAACCGGCCTCAGTATCAGAAGCTGAAGCGAAAGCTAAAAGAAGGTGATGTACTGGTGGTCAAGAGTCTGGACCGTCTTGGAAGAAACTATGAAGATATACAACAAGAATGGAGAGACATTGTTAAAATAACAAAGGCAGATATTGTAATTATTGACATGCCGATTCTTGACACACGCACAAATAAGGATTTAATTGGAACTCTGATATCGGACATTGTCTTACAGCTGCTTTCTTATGTAGCTCAGGCAGAAAGAGAGAGCATCAGGCAGAGGCAGGCAGAAGGAATTGCCATAGCAAAAGCAAACGGCAAACATCTGGGAAGATATCCTTCCCCTCTTCCTGATGAATTCTTCCCGGTATATGAAAAATGGCTGAACCGGGAGTATTCTTTGCGGACAGCCAGCCAAGTCCTTGGGATCACGATCAGCCAGTTCCGTACCATGATAAAAAAGCACGAGAAAGGTTTGGATAACCTGACTTGAAAATACCAGGCTGTTTGTGATACAATAAACAGATACGAAAAGAACTATTGAAAGAAGGTGCTGTTACGAAAATACAGGAATCTGCTGAAAATTATCTGGAAGCAATCTTAATGCTTCACAGGCGCAACGGATATGTCCGATCAATCGATATAGCGGGAGAATTGGAGTTTTCCAAGCCCAGCGTCAGTGTGGCTATGAAGAATCTGCGTGAGAATGGTTTCATCGATATGGATGAGAATGGACATATTACACTGCTGGAAAAAGGTCAGGAAATCGCAGAACGGATTTACGAGCGTCACACCTTCCTATCCGACTGGCTTATGGCTCTTGGAGTTGAGCGTAAGATCGCCTTGGAGGATGCCTGCCGGATTGAGCATGTGATCAGTGCAGAAAGTTTTGCAGCAATTAAAGCCTTTGTAAACGGCAGAGAAAAAGGATAATGGTTAAGCAGCATTGAAAAGAACTTTCCAATGCTGCTTATTTATTTCACACTCCACTTTAAGAGGAACGCTGAGTTAATAATCACAGCTAAGGAACCTGCATTATGTACCAGAGCTCCCACTACCGGATTTAAAACTCCGGTTACTGCAAGAATAATTGCCGCAAAGTTCAGCAGCATGGAAAACCCCAGATTATAATGGATCGTCCTCATCATTTTTTTCGAAAGGGACAATAGATGCGGAATTTCCTTTATCTCGTCACTCACAAGAGCTATATCTGCTGCTTCCACTGCTATATCGCTTCCAATCCCGCCCATGGCGATTCCAACAAAAGACCGTTTTAAAGCAGGAGCATCATTTATGCCATCTCCAATCATACAAACCCGTTTCTGATCTCCCTCATAAGTATTAATCCAGTTCAGTTTATCCTCAGGCAGGCACTCTGCATGAACTTCCATAATCCCAAGCTGCCCGGCAATATGCACGGCTGCGCTTTTATGATCACCCGTCAGAAGTACAGGCGCTGCTCCGATTTCCATTATCTGTTTGATTACCTCACCGGCCTCCTTCCTGAGCGTATCGGATAATGCAAGAAAGCCGGCCGGATTCCTGTCAACAGACAGATAGATGACAGTACAACCCTGTTGAAGATAAGATTCCGCCTTTCCTTTGTGCTGCCCGTCTAATTCAATCCCGTTTTCCCACAGCAGTTCCGGATTCCCAGCCAGAATTTCCTTTCCCATAATGACTGACTTAACTCCCCGTCCCGGAATCATCTCAAATTCCTCTGCAGCCATGATATCCGCTTTCTTTTCCTCTTTGAACGAACGAAGAACCGCTTTTCCCAGCGGATGCTCAGAGCGGGCTTCTGCGCCTGCAGCAAGTGCAAATATTTTTTCTTCCTCATATTCTTTCATAAAACTGACTACAGCCACTACTTTTGGAGTGCCATAGGTTAAAGTACCGGTTTTATCAAAGGTCAGTTTACTGACTGCAGACAGACGTTCCAATGCATCTCCCTCTCTGACCAGGAATCCATGCTTTGTGGCATTGCCGATTGCTGCCATAATAGCCGTAGGAGTAGCGAGAACAAGTGCACATGGACAAAATACTACCAGTATGGTAACTGCACGCATTGGCTCACCTGTTATAAACCAGGTCAGTATGGCGGAAACCATGGCTGCTGCCACAATCCACGTAGCCCATCGGTCTGCGACGCCCACTATTTTCGCTTTTCCTGCATCTGCTGACTGAACCAGACGTATCATTCTTTGTATGGAACTATCCTCTCCTACCCTGGTCGCCTCCATGTCAAAGGAACCGAACTGATTGACTGTACCGCTGGAAACTTCATCTCCCGGACCCTTATCAGCAGGAAGTGATTCACCCGTCATAACAGCCTGATTCACAGAGGTTCTGCCAGATTTAATGATCCCGTCAGCAGGAACCGTCTCTCCCGGAAGCACTCTCAAAAGATCTCCTTTCAGAACCTCTGCCGCCGGTATAATGGTTTCCATGGATCCTTCCAGCCTCCTTGCTGTGCGGGGCGTTAAATGAACCAGTTTTTCAATTCCATCTCTCGCTTTCTTCACTGTAAACTCTTCCAGAAATGCCCCCAGCTGCATGATAAAAGCGATTTCTCCGGCAGCAAATATTTCTCCTGTTACAACAGAGGCTATCAGAGCAATAGATACCAGCACATCAGCTTTGATGTCAAACTCAGTAATTAAACCGATGAACGCCTCCAATATGATAGGAATTCCACAAAAAAGAACTGCAGCCCACGCTGGATCAAAGGGAACCGGCACCAGATGAAAAAAGCTGAAAATAAGTGCAAGTGCAGAAACTGCCAGACTTGCTTTTTCCCTTAAAGCCCCTCCCCATTCCAGAATCTCTTTTAATTTATTCATAATTTTCCTCCCGTGCATACCCATGGGGGTATAAGTATTTACCTGTCAAATATACCCCCATGGGTATTAATTGTCAAGTGGAACTGAAAAATTACATGGTTATTTCTCTCAGATTGAAAAAAATACTCTTTATGTTATACTGTGATTATCTGAGCAAAACACAGCTGTAAATTAAAAATAATATCTGCTTGAAATAACACCGCTCCGCACAAATTGTCAGGCGGTTAAAATTATTTTCCCGTATTATAGGTTCTATATGAACTATCACATAAAATAACTCACAAGCGGGGAGAGATCATGAACAATGATATTATGAATTTAGAAAATATAATTAAAACAGATTATGATAATATTGCCGGTATTGTTGTACAAAAAAAGGGCGAAATCGTTTATGAACGATATTTTGACGGTTTCACTTCTGAAGATACCATTCATACTATGTCGGTGACAAAAAGTATAATATCGGCGCTGACAGGCATTGCCATAGACAGAGGCTATATTAAAAGCCCGGATCAGAAGGTTTTGGAATTTTTTCCTGAATACAAACTTAAGAGGGGAGAAAAAACGATACAGCATGTCACCATAGAAAATATGCTTACAATGACCGCACCGTATAAATATAAATCAGAACCTTACACAAAGGTGTATACCAGTGATGACTGGACGAAAGCTGCTCTGGATTTATTAGGGGGCAAAGCTGGCATCACCAGGGAATTTAAGTATTCCACTGTAGGAACACAGATTTTATCCGGAATCATTATAAATGCCACAGGCAGTTCCGTATCCGATTTCGCAGCGGAGTTTTTGTTTAATCCCCTTGGAATCAAAGCTCCTGGCAATACCAGAATAAGCAATAAAGAGGAACATTTCGCCTTTTTAAAGGAAAGACATGTAAGCGGCTGGGCTGTAGATCCAAAGGGCGTGAATACGGCTGGCTGGGGACTTTGCCTGACGCCCCGGGATATGGCAAAAATCGGGCAGCTATATTTAAACAACGGCATTTACGACGACCGGAGGATTTTATCCAGTAAATGGATTTTGGACAGCACAAAGGAAAAAAGCCGCTGGGGAGAACTGCCTTATGGTTATTTATGGTGGATTGCTGATTATGATGGATACCATTGTTACTCGGCTATTGGTGACGGAGGGAACTTTATATTTGTCAACCAGGATAAAAGCATTGTTGTCGCCATAGCATCACGGTTTGAACCGAAATACAAAGTTAACATTGAACTGGTTACCAGGGAAATTATTCCCTTGTTTGAATAGAACCGGTTCATTATCAGAAATCAGGCTGGAGGTAACGTAAGATGGATTGGATCAGCGGAATACAAAAAGCGGTAGATTACGTGGAAGAACAGATTACCATGGATCTGGATTTTAGTGAGATTGCAAAACAGGCTTATTCATCAAGCTTTCATTTTCAGCGTGTATTTGGAATTCTCTGCGGATTCACACTGGGAGACTATATCCGTATGCGCAGACTTACTCTTGCAGGCTTGGAGCTGGCGGCGACAAACACACGGATTCTGGATATCGCTGTAAAATACGGCTACGACACTCAGGAAAGCTTCAGCCGTGCTTTTACACGTTTTCATGGCGTATCTCCTTCTCAGGCGCGAAACGGAGCTGGTTTAAAATCTTTTTCCCGCCTTTCTGTAAAACTGATACTGGCAGGTGCCAATGTGACGGATTACAGAATTGAAAAGAGGGAAAGCTTTCAAATGATTGGAAGACCTCTGCGGGTGTCCGGTAAAAAGGAACTGACCTCTGCCAGAATATCTGATTTCTGGCAGCAGTGCCGCATGGATGGAACAATTGAGGAGTTGTCCGGATACATTTCTGAAGCTAATATATTCGGTGGAAGCATTGCAGGAGCGGGTTTCGGTAAGGATGCCCCTGATTCCAACTGTCCCTATGCCATTGGTGTCCATTATAATGGCATTCCAGCTGCTAAAAAAGATTTGATTGTATGGGAAATTCCAGCCCATACTTACGCTGTGTTCCCATGCACCGGTTCAATGCCGGAAGCATTTACCAGGCTGTATCAGCAAATTTACAGTGAATTTTTTCCTGCCAGCGACTATCAGCCCTGCGGCGGCACCGACTTTGAAGCCTATCCTTCCGCTGATGTGAAGAATCCATTCTATACCTGTGAAATATGGGTTGCTGTAGAAAAGAAATAACAGGACCGCCGATTTTACCGGCTGCCCTGCTTTTACATTGGAATCATGTCATATTGGCGAAACGTTCTACCGCCTTTGTGAAACTCTCAATAGTCTTATCTGCATCTCCATGCTCAATTCCATCTCTGACACAATGATTAATATGTCCCTCCAGAACCACCTGTCCAACCCGGTGCAGCGCTGATTTTGCTGCATTGATCTGAGCAAGTACATCTTCACAGGGAACATCTTCGTCCACCATACGGTCAATTGCCTGAACCTGGCCGATGATCTTTTTTAAACGCCGATGAAGATTATCGGCATCCATACACTGTTTCATTCTGCACCTCCGGATACCATAAGGGGTATCTGTATATTATGATTGATTCCACCCGCATTGTCAATATGGTTCAACTTATTTATATTTATCAATAAAGGGCTTTAATCCGTTCAAGAAGTTCTAAAAAATCCGTCTGGTATTCCACTGGCTCAATAATCTTCACACAATCCCTGAACCCAAGCAGCCAGCAAAACAAAGACGCCTTATCCGACCATTCAATCCTCATCGTCAGCTTTCCGTCCGGACTCTCCCAAAAGCTGTCAATGCCAAATTCTTCTATGAGACGCCATTTCATGGTTTTGTCAAATTCTGCTGTGATATTTACTTCATTGGTCCATTGAACATCACGGGGGTCCATTCGGTATGGAGGAATGTCCCTTTCTCCAAATTCTTCATTGGTGCATTTTATCTGTGTCATCCGGTTCAGCTTAAACATACGAAAATCATCTCTCAGCAGACAATATCCCCGGACATACCAGGAAGACCATTCAAATATCAGCAAACAGGGTTCTATTATCCGTGTGTTTTCTCCTCCCGGACCGTAATAATGAAATTCTATCCTCTTTTTTCTCTCTATCGCATCTTTAATCAGCTCAAATTTAGGCGGAAGGGAGGACCCATACCATGAGCTTAAATTAATGACAACCGGGCCGCTTGCTTCTACGTACTCATTGCTGCAACAGGAAAGCTTATCCATCAGAAGCTGATACCGGTTGCTTCCTGACACGCTGTCCAGGCTCTTTAATCCGGAAAGAATTGCCTGTATTTCCGTTGAAGTAAATAACGTCTTATCTACCTTATATCCTTCTGCTATGGAGATTCCCCCGTTTTTCCCCTGCTCGGTGACAATCGGTATTCCAGCCTTGCATAAGTTCTCCACATCACGGTTTATAGTTCTTCTGGATACCTCAAACTTCTCTGCCAGATATGGTGCAGTCACCTTTTCTTTTTGCAGTAATATGGATATCATACCAATCAGCCTGTCAATCTTCACCTAATAGTCCCCCCTTTTTTTTGCTATTATATCATGAACTCACCTATTGCAAAATACCAAAAACAGAGGCTTTCGCAAAATGATTACTCTATTTTGCGAAAGCCTCTGACAGATTTAATATTTTGCGGAATCATGTATATACGTTACCGGGGTTATATCATCCTGTATCGGTGCCGTATATTCCTCTGTATCATTATATTCCGGATCCTGAACTGTGGCTGCAGCCTCATAGCGTGCACTCTCCTGGGCTGCCGGGATGTATTCCCCCTGAAGTCTGAATTGCTCAACCTCCTGTTTTAATATCTGGGCCTGGGCATCCAGTTCTTCACTGGAGGCAGAACTTTCTTCTGCTGTCGCCGCATTCGTCTGAACTACTGATGATACCTGGTTCAGTCCCTGATTAATCTGCTCAATCGCCTCCACCTGTTCATTAGATGCCGCTGCAATCTCCTGAATGGTATGTTCCACCTGCCCGGATTTTTCGGCAGCTGATTTCAATATCCGGGTTGTTTCATAGGCGATCTTTACTCCTTCTGACACAGTCTGAACCGAATGACCGATCAGCTCTGCGGTCTGCTTGGCTGCCTCGGCAGATTTACCGGCAAGATTACGTACTTCATCGGCAACTACTGCAAATCCCTTGCCGGCTTCTCCGGCTCTGGCTGATTCCACCGCTGCATTTAATGCCAGTATATTAGTCTGGAATGCAATATCCTCTATTACCTTGGTAATGCTTGAGATCTTTTCAGAAGCCTGTCCGATTTCCTTCATGGAATGATCCAGCTTTTCCATATAGGCATTGCCCTCATCCATTCCGCTTACAGCCTGTCTTACATAACCCGTCGCTTTCTGAACATTATCCGCATTCTGCTGAGCACGGTTTGAAACACTGCTTACTGAGGCACTTAATTCCTCAACGGTCGCAGCCTGTTCGGCAGCACCTGATGCAAGAGCCTGAGAAGCATCGGAAATCTGCTTTGATCCGTCTGCCACTCTGTCTGAAGATTCCTTTATCTTGGTAAATACCGAATTTAAGTTATATGTAATTCCGTTTAGAGAATCTTTGATCTGTACAAAATCACCTTTATAATCCTGGGTTGCCGCTACAGTACAATCGCCCTTTTCCAGACCGCTTAATACCGTGGATATCTCGTTGATATAATTATTCAGCGTATTGACCGTTCCGGTGAATGATCTGGAAAGAGACTCAAGTTCATCTCCCGTATTGATCTGTGGTACTTCAGAATGCAGATCACCCTCATCAAGCGCTTTAATTCGTTCTACCAGTTTAACAATGGGTTTAACGATAGGTCCTGCTATCCTGAATGCCATATGTAAGGATAACAGAATCATCAGCGCCGCCAGGAATATTGTTATGGCAAGTGACTGATAGAAACCAGCCATCATCTCAGACTTCTCTGCTACAATTCCAATAGACCAGCCGTCAGTATTGGTAATAGGTGTGTATCCCATAATCAGAGTCTTGCCGTTTAAACGAGATGATCTGATTGCAGTATTCCCTGCGATCATGTCCTGAATATTAGTGGAAGTAGCAGCAAAATTCTTATCGCTTTTTCCCATCTCAATATAATTGGTCTCATTTGTCACAGACTCTTTGTCTTTGTGGGCGATTACCTTTCCGTCTTTATCTACAATAAATCCATAGCCGGATTCTCCTATGGAAACTCCGTCAATCATGCTGCTGAATACATCTGCATCCAGAGTTCCTGTTACAACCCCGTTATACTGCCCGTTATTTATCTTAGCGGCAATTACCAGAACTGTTTTGCCCAGTTCCTTATTCTGCATGGTAGTTGAAATATAAGTTTCCCCTTTAATTGCCCGGTTAAAAAACTCCATTTGGCTCATATCTGTCCCATTTGCCGCTTTTCCGTTGACATCAGCCGTTGTAACCTCCAGAAACCCGTAGTCCTTTGCCAGCTTATCCATGGCCTCTTTCCGGTCTTCCGCACTCTTGTTCTGGTTTGTTATGGAGGTGTATTGTGCGATAGCTTCAATCTTTATCCTGTAAATATCGATGGCATTTTTAACGGACTGACTGTAAGCCTCGGCTGATTCCATGAGCCTCATTTCAGTACTTTTTTTTGCATCCCGATAAAACAAATAGCCATTGAAAAGTCCAAAAAGGACTGAAATTGCAGCACACATAGCAATAATTCCAAATAACAATCTCCCCTTGATGGATTTTTTCTTCCCCGCCTGATCAGATCCCTCTTCTGATTTTTTTATGACTCTCTGAAATACCTTAATCCTTCCCGCCACAGTCATATCCTCCTACTCGTCATTTGCAATCTGGAAATATATTGCCTTATTGTAAAATTTTTACTACATTTAATTAATCAATATTATATAACATCCTGTAGATATTTGTCAATTATGACAGAAATATGGGGAATGTTCACTTATTTTGTAATTGAATATCAAAAAGTATGTAAGCTCCTTCCTATCCGGCATAAGAATCTTCCATAATTTCATAATCATTATTTATAAATGTTCCGTTTAGATCCGCATTCAGCTGATACATATCATTAAATTTTTCGATTGCAGCCTTTTTTTGTTCCATCAGAGAATGGGCGTAAACATTTAAGGTAATGGATACACTGGAATGTCCCAGCAGCTCGCTGATGGTCTTAATATCGACTCCCAGCTCCAGTGCCCGGGTGGCAAATGTATGGCGGATTGCATGAAACTTCCGGTCCTTCACACAAGCTTCCTTTAACAGCCGTTTATACAGTTTCTGGAAGCACCTGGGATCAAAAGGAACGTCGGTTCCGGTAAAAATATAATTCTCCTGGTTTCTGTCTTTAAATGCTGCCAGCACCGGCATATTCAGTAAAAATTGGGGAAGGGGAATCTTTCTCATGGATTTACGGCTTTTCGGTGCTCCTACAAACAGTGCAGTTTTATGCTCTTCCTCTTCAAAATGCCGGATACGCGAAACGGTCC
This sequence comes from Bacillota bacterium, assembly GCA_023386315.1. Classification (GTDB taxonomy): domain Bacteria; phylum Bacillota; class Clostridia; order Lachnospirales; family Lachnospiraceae; genus Lacrimispora. The sequence continues at coordinate 211,769 of JAEWJZ010000014.1, forward strand.
TTCCTATAGATAAAGTCCCTGTTTCCATATCAATATCCCCCCATTTTAATGCGCATAACTCTCCCAGGCGGATGCCGGTATAAAAACAGAGGAGAATTCCCATCGCCCGTCTGTCGCTGCAATGAAATGCTGTCTGCTCAATCTGACGCTGTTCTTTCATGGAGAAAACCTCTACCTCTTTATCATCCGGCTTCGGATACTTAATTAAATCCATAACAGCAAAGCAATCCGCCGAACCCTTTAGTATTTCTTTAACTGCAATTTTAAAGATGGTAAGATTTTTCTTTTTGGAAGAATCTGCAAGTTCCTCATTTTCATACATTTCCTTAACAAAACGTGAGACAGAACCGGTTGTAATTCTCTGATCTTTTTCCTTCTCAAAAAACGGAATGACATACTTATTCATGCACCGGTAATAGCTTTCATAAGTTGACGGCTTCACTCTCGGGGAAACATCAAGCAGCCAGTTTTCAAAAAGCGCAGCTCCCTGCCTGACCTCTCCCGACTTCTTTTCTCTGGGATTTCCCTGGCTTTCCTTGTAATTCTTCATCTTTTCCTTAACGCCTTTATAGCTTTTGGAATAAAAATACTGATACTTTCCGGTCTGTTTTAAAGTTCTTCCTTCCCATCTTCCATCTTTGCGTTTATAAATATTTTCTCCTCTTCTTGGCATGGTAAAACTCCTTTGCTTATAATATTTTATTATATGACGGTTTAAACCTTGGAAATTAATCCAATTATTTCCAGATATTGTTAAGAACCAGGTTTTACTTTCCACCAAAAAATGACGATCCAGGATAGCTCTGGGTCGCCATTTACTGATTCCGGTTCCTCTTACTGGCATGAGAACCTGGTTATTCCGGAAATCCGCAAAAACAGCTTCTTATCATTGCCTCTACCTCTATTTATATCAGGAGTTTTCAAATGATTCAATATCATACGGTTTAATTTCCCTTTTTTTTGCTGTCAGAAGTGCTGTAATCAGAATGGTATATACAATCATAACTCCCCCGCAAGCAAGCCAGAGTCCGGCTATGTCAATCTGTTCCACAAACAGACTGCAAAAAACAGAGCCGCACACGGAACCGGTCTGTAAGAGAAATGATCCCAGTGAAAGAACACTGGCTCTTAACGGCCCCGGCGTATACTGGTTAATCAAAGTATTTTCCGCTACACTGCCGGTTCCGAGTAGCAGGTAAATGCCCCCGTATGCCATAACAAAGATCCAGACAGAATTCCATAGTGCCAGAATGAGCAGAGCACTGCCAAGGAAAACGCGGCTGATGCCGTAGATGCGCCATTGTCTTCCGGGAAATTTTAATAACAGTCTTCTGCAGAAAGAATTTCCTGCTGCTGCCAGAAAAAATCCAACAAAGGACAGTATTCCCAGCATCCCGGTTCCCTGTGATAAATCTGACAATTTAAGATAGGCAGGCTGCCAGTATGTCTCAATGGGAGTTATGAAAAATCCGGTAAACATCATCCCTGCCAGGATAAATGGAAAATCCGGCTTTGCAAAAACTGTACGGAATCCTTTCTTTATATGACGGGCAATGGGAGGCCGCTCTGTTTTGCTGCCGCATATCCGGTCTTCCCGTATCCCAAATATACAAAGTCCCATTGTTACCGCAGTCAGGATACCGCGAAGCAGAATATTTGCGTTATAGGAATCCCCTAATCCGGAAAGGAAACCGCCAAGAATACACCCCACTGCCAGTCCAGCCTCCTCCATGATGGCAAGGCGGGCTGTTACATCAGGCAGACTGTTCTCTCCCTTTTCCTGCAAAGCCTGATCTATAATTAAGGCATCTAAGCTTCCGGAAGAAAAAGCCCTGCTGACTCCGTTCAGCACAATACAGCATAATAACCAGATCCAGTTCTCTGCAAAAAAGAGCAGGCCAACCGATAACAGCTGACAGACTCCCGATATAAGAAAGACAGTTTTCCGGCCATGCAAATCCGCACATATTCCGCTTGGCAGCTCTAAACACAGAACTGTTGCTGAATAACAGGCTATTAAAAGAGGGAGTGTCTTAAGACCTGCACCCCTGTTAAGTAGAATTAAGTTCAGGACCGGCAGGAGAATTCCCAGGGAAGCATAATTGAGAAAAATAATCAGCTGCTTCATCCTATTCATAAAGATCCTCCCCGGCATTATAAAAAATAAAGGCATATTCCCATGGAGACTTCTCCCTGGACGGAACAGCGTGCGCATCCATAAAATCCAGGATCAGCTTTAATAATTCTTCACCCTCTCCAGGCGCCAAATGAGCTACTCCAGTCATAATATCCCCCAAATCCCACCTTGGTTCTGAATCCCCATCGTGAAGTTTCTCTATATATTTCTTCTTCTGTGTTAAAAAGCCTTCATAGGTTCTTGCAATCTGTTCCTGAACAAGAATCTCTTTCTGCATCTGGTTATCGTCCGGATGATCCAGACCGATCTGAACATTGACATAGGCAGGGCAATAATATCTTGCAGTAATTCCGTTAATAACCTCTGTATGATCCAGTGTAATGACACCCAGGGACTCAAGCTTTTTAATGTGATGCTGAACACTTGATGGGGAAATATCCAGTTTTTGTGAAAGCTGCTTTGGGGTCATGGGCAGCTTGGAGCGCTCCAGTATCCGGAGGAGATTCTGTCTCACCGGGTTCATATAAATTTCCAGTTCCTTTTTGGTAGATAGCTTAATTTTATTCATATCTGCTGCTCCTAGTCTTTTCTTTCTTATCATTACATTTATTGTAACATTTCACATTATGTAATGTCAAGATAAAAACAAAGGGGAGTTATCCCGCATTCAATCTGCGATCTTCATCCCCTTTTCATAGACTCTGACGGAATTGCGGACTCTCTTTGCATCATATAACGCGTAATCAGACAGAACAAAAAGCTGCTCTGCATCAAGCTGGCTGGAATACGCGGACAGTCCGAAGCTGGCAGTAAAGCGGATCTCTCGTTCCTCCTCTATCCTGATCTTTTCGGTCAGTTGTCTGATCTCCTCGCACACCAGAACAGCCGCCTCCATTGTCATATTGTGAAACAGAAGACAGAATTCATCTCCGCCATAACGATATGGTGTATAGTCACAGGAGTGTTCCATCAATACCCTGGCAAACTCTATCAAACACCTGTCTCCCATATAATGCCCAAACCGGTCATTAATACTTTTAAAATTGTCAATATCCACAACGGCCAGTACATGATCTTCACAGGGTCTTTGGACCTCCATGACGGCCATGGCCTCATCAAGAGCCTTACGGTTATATATTCCGGTCAGCTCATCTACCTGTATGCTCTGCTTTAACTGATGTCTCTCCAGATCCGTCCTGATGCTGGCAGCATTCTTTTTCTGCTCAAACCGGATTACCACCATGCTCGCAGCAGAAAAGGCAACCAGTATCACCATGGAAACAAGAAAGTTTCCCATACTTAAGCTGCTGTCAAAAATTCCAATCTTATCTGAATCCCATTTAATCAGTATTTCGGAAAATGCAGCTGACCCCAGGCAAAACAAGGCTGTAATACCGGTCAGCCTCTGATCTGCGTATATGATTGTCATCATAATCGCACCTGGAAAAATATAATAGGTGGCAGTAAAACCGCTGTGAACAGTAAACAGGACAAATGAGATTAAAACCAGCATCAGGGAGACGCTGTAAATTTTCTGCTTCTGGGAAAACTGCCCTGATTTCATAATCAGAGTTTCAGCCAGAATACAGGAAAGATTAATTCCGGAAGGAATTATGATATATTTTAATACGTAACGTTCCATAGTTGTGTGAATAAGACCAGACCGCGCAAAAACCAGACTCATAAGGCATTCCATGACCAGTGCAAAAACAACAATGCCGACAGTGGTCTTATAATGCAGTCTCAGCCAGTCATAATCTATGGTCTGATATTGTTTCTCTATTTCTATATTTCGGATATCATCAGGTACCATATTGGAAGCCGCCTCCTGTCCATCCTATTTTTACTGAAGCATAAAATTTCCTTCTTATCCTAGAATATTCCTGGTTTTTCACACAGTGAACAAATTATAACGCTAACCCGGATTGAAACAAAAATCAGTATAGCATAGGAACAAAAAAAACGCACTTCATTTATACCGGATTGCGGATATAAATGAAGTACGTTTTCATACTATTGGGCCTGGACTGAGAAATAAATAGCTGCCAGTTCCTTCTCCCCCTTCAGCTTCTTTTTTAATGCTTCTGCTTTTTTTCCATCCTCTCCCTCCGGATTTTCGAAAAAAAGCTTCATGCCTGACTTCTTTATAAAAACAAGTCCTTCATCCTCTGCATATTTTTGAAACGTCTCCTGTTTCAATGGTGCATTAACAATAATCATTTTTATCCCCTTAATTATAAAATTCCGCTGGCTGCCGCCATCATAACAGGTATGGTAATTAAAGACAGCGCTGTTGTAATGGTTAGAAGATTTGATGCATACTGACTGTTCTTTTCATACTGGAGAGCAAACATGGTACTCATGGCTCCGCTTGGACAGGCTGCAGCTGTTAAAACGGTCACCGATATACTTCTGTCCGCTCCTGCTGCCAGTAAAAGGAGTAAGGTCAGGGCCGGAACCACAATCAGCCTGGATATACTGACAATATAGGTTCTTTTGTTCTTTAATCCTCCCAGAAAGTCACTTTGAGCCAGATTAATGCCGGAAATCAGCATGGCAGCCGGAGTATTCATACCACCGATTAAAGCGACCGGTTCACGTATTATTTCAGGTATTTTAACTCCTGTGAGAAATAGAATTATTCCTGTCAGGATCGCTGCATTGGACGGGTTGATCAGACTTCTTACTGTCTTCTTCATGCTTTCCGATTTTCCGCTCATCAGCATAATTCCGTGAGACCAGACAAATATATTAAATACAGTCAGATAGGCTGTCATATAAAATACGCCTTCTGCCCCCAGAATTCCGTCTATAAGAGGAATTCCGATGAAACCACAATTGGAATAGACAATCGACATCCGCTCTACTGCCAGATCAGAACTGGTTTTCTCAGAAACTGCAATTTTAGAAACTGCAATCGCAATGAAGAAACTGGCAAAAGACAGCAGAGCAGTAATTGCCAGCCCATATAACCGTTCTCTGTCAAAATCAATCTGATAGGACAAAAGAATAACACAGGGAGAAATGATCTTAAGCAGAACAGACGTCAGCCTGCTGCCTGTACCTGAATCCGCAATTCCTGTTTTATATGCGCCTGCACCTATTATCAGAATGATAAACATCTCAATTATTTTAGTTGCTGTAATATAAGCAAGATCCATGTTTCACCTCTGCCCGATGCCGCTTACTGACCAAGCTTCCATACACACACAAGTCCTGTCATTACTGCAAGGCTGATGAGTATGGACATGGAATTAATCATGCCGGCACGTTCTGTATCTCCTTTTATCCGCTCTGTATTGATAACACCCATAGAAGAGATTGGTGCAAAGATGATAATGATCAAAATTATTTTAATTTCTTTTTATCCGTACAAAATTCCAGCGCTCCGCCAATCATAAACATTGCCAGGAACGCATTTCCGCTACCAAATACCCCTGTGATGGTAAATACCTGGTTTGGAAAATGAATATTACAAATGTACAGTATCATCATAATCATATAAACATCAAAAGGTACGGAGGAAACAAGCTTTTTTAAAATACCCTTTACTCCCTTCCCGTCACTTTTTCCTGCAACCGCGGATGCCGCCGCATAGGTCACACCCGTACACATTACTGCATTTCCTGAATCGAACAGGCAGGCAGTAATGATTCCTGAATTACCAAGAAAACTCTGCAAATAAGGCATTGCAAACGTTCCGATATTATAACCGGAATAGTTGATCATATTAAATGCCCGGTCACCTTTATCTTTCGTCTTTGCCGAAATATAACCGATGGACACCATTATAATGTTTAAGAGGAAACCAAGGAAAAATACAGAAATTAAGAGAGAAATCCCTTTCATAATTCGAAAAGCTGGTAATCACCGCTGCCGGAAGCGTGACATTCATGATCAGTTTCATGATCGTCCTGTTTTCACTGGTTTTAAATAAACCGGTTTTCTTTAATAAATACCCTGCTGCAATTACCAGAACAAAGCTCCCCGCTTTTAATAATACTGTCTGCATTTTCCCAGTTTCCCCTGCTGCTTTCAATTAATCTCCAAGTGTCTTTTTTACCTGGGCAATCACCTTGGCTCCATTCATGGTTCCATAAGCCTGCATATCTATACATTCAACAATTTTTCCAGGACATTCCTTTTCCACCTTTGCCTTGGCAAAGCGAACCTGGGGTCCTAAGAGAATAATATCCGCATCCGGTCCTTTTTCTCTTGCACTTGCTAAAGCGTAAGCAATGATCTGACATTCATAATTTTCTTTTGCTGCTGCTTCTTTCATCTTATTTACTAAAAGGCTTGTTGACATGCCTGCGGCACATAATAATACAATATTTCTCATATTAACAGCTCCTTTCTTTTAATATTTTAACTTATTTTCTTAAAATATCAATCATTTCTTTGCATAAATCCATGACCGTCATGGCATTCATCAAATGATCCTGGGCATGAACCATCAAAAGTCCGACCTCCACTTTATTGCCGTTCAATTCATTCTGGATCATCTCTGTCTGTATCTCGTGAGCTTCCTTAAGTGTAGTGTCTGCCTCTTCCATGAGTTCATCTGCCTTGTTAAAGTCACCGGCCTTCGCCGCACGAAGGGCCTCAATTGCAATACTTCTGGCATTCCCTCCGTTTACTACAAGTTTCATAACAATCATTTCAATATCCATCACTATGCTGCCTCTCTCTCTAACCAGCGATTATGAGTTTCACAAATGTAAACAAGGTGCAGATCACAATCATGGTCCATACCCATTTTTCCGGTCTGCGAAATTCAGACGAAGGACTCCATACCCGGAAAAGTCCGTAAGGCGGACATAATACAATCCATAGATAAGTAATAATTCTTGCTTTTGAGAATACGTCTGTCACCTGAAGCTCATGCTTTTCCTTCATGTTATAATTTCCTCCTCTTTTTTGTCAGACTCATAATCGCCTCATTCTATGAAACTGTTATTCTTCTGTTACAACCTGCTGTTTGTTTGCTATCAGAACAAACGGGATATACACAACAAATGCAAGGAGGATACAGATAATCTGAGTTATTGCTGCCCCCATATTACCGCCGGAGCAAAGAAACGCCATAAGTCCCGGAGGTGTGGTCCACGGTGCATTTACCACCATTCTTCCGCAGAAACCAATCTTTGTCATGGCATAAGCGAAGGTTGCGGATACTGCGGGTGATATCATAAATGGTATGGCCAGCACCGGATTCATTACAATCGGAAGTCCGAAAGTCAACGGTTCATTGATGTTAAAAATAGCACAGGGAAGAGCCAGCTTCGCAATTGCCCTATAGTCATCACGCTTGGAAAACAGCATAATGGCGATGATCAGCCCTCCGGTAATTCCTGCTCCGGTAACGATTGAAAAACAGGACAGAAAGGGGGTATTAATAATATTTGGAATCGCCGTTCCTGCAGCATATGCAGCCTCATTTTCTGCAAAAGCAGCCAGAAGAATAGGTTCGTATACCGCCTTTGTCACCTGGGTTCCATGAATACCAAACGTCCATAAAACAGTGGTGATGAAAATAAGGGCGATATATCCAGGGAAGCTTGTTAAGATATTGGACAGCGGCTTTTGAATAAACGCGGTTATTGCATTAAACAGTGTCATACCTGTCGCCATTTCAAACACCATTCCCACTGCTGAAATCAGAATGACAGTAATCAGGGAAGGAAAGAGGATCGTAAAAGACCTTGCTACGTTTGACGGCACGCCATCAGGCATATGAATTTCCAGTTTTCCGCTCTTTACCAGCCGGCAGTAAATTTCCGTAGCAGCTATGGAAGCAAACATTCCTACGAACAGACCCTGTGCGTTGGTATATACCCTTGAAAGAACATTGGTAACTACCACTTCTGTTCCGTCAGCTGCCTTTCCGCTTGCAGTAAAGGCACAAAGTGAAATATAGGCTCCCAGTGCCACAACCGGAAGTGCCTTATCAGTAATTCCGTAGTGTTCCCCCAGTTCCATGGCAATTAGGATCACACATCCGATCGCGATAAAATTCATGGTTCCGTAGTTGGCTGCTGTAAACATGGGATTTAATTTTCCAAGAAAGCTTAAACCCGGAATGTTAGCAAGACTGAAAAATCCTGGTGTGGTATTGCAGATAACATTGGAAAACAGTGTACAGAATGAGCCGATAATGATAATTGGCAGAAGGCTCATAAATGCATTCTTAATTGCTGCCAAATGTCTTTGTGTCTGCATCGCCCCTGCTACAGACAGCATGCCGTTCATTAATTTGTCTTTCATCTTTTCCTCCATCTCCACCGTATAAACGGTATTTACATTAAATCGTTTCGCATTCCCAAAATTATTGTACAACTTCCCCACATTTGAAGCTGTTTTTTTGGTTTTCTTATGCGTATTCACATGTTATCATAATTTTATTTTAAACTCCATGTTCAGTTTTTCCATTTTCATAATGGCATTTTCTTCTTCTCTCCAAATGAAGCAGACACCACCACCAATTTGGAAAAAGTGTTCTTGGATATTGATTTTGCGTTCTGTTATAATGACGGCATGAAATATATAAAACAGCTAAGGAAGAGGGAGGGAATCATATGAATCACAAACAAACATTTCCGGAAGGATTTCTCTGGGGCGGTGCAACTGCTGCCAACCAGGTTGAGGGCGGATGGAAAGAAGGCGGAAAAGGAATTTCCGTATCAGACTGCGCCAGAGCACATTTTGATACAGACGTGACCAATTATAAGGCTCACAACGCAGTTACCACAAAAGATATTGAAGCTGCTCTTGCTACCGATGATGAGGTATATTATCCCAAACGTCATGGATCGGATTTTTATCACCATTACAAAGAAGACATCAGGCTTTTTGCAGAAATGGGTTTTAAGGTCTACCGCCTGTCCATTGCCTGGTCCCGCATTTTCCCAAATGGGGATGAAGAAATGCCCAATGAAGAAGGGCTGAAATTCTATGACGATGTGTTTGACGAGCTTCATAAATACGGGATCGAACCTCTTGTGACCATGTCTCACTATGAACCCCCTTTAAATCTGGTATTAAATTATAAGGGCTGGTACTCCAGAGAGGTCATCGGCTTTTTCACAAGATACGTGAAAACCATCTGCACCCGGTATAAGGATAAGGTAAAATACTGGCTGACCTTTAATGAAGTGGACTCCATGATCCGCCATCCCTATACGACTGGCGGCTTAATCGAAGATCGTTTCCCGGGTCAGAACTTCGAGGAGGTAATCTTTCAGGCAATGCACCACCAGTTTGTGGCATCTGCCCATGCAACCAGAATCTGTCATGAGATTATTCCCGGCTCTCTCGTTGGGTGCATGCTGACAAAGCTGACCTACTATCCCTATACCTGCAAGCCGGAAGATGTATTAAAAGCCCAGCAGACCATGCGGGGAACCTACTGCTATAGTGATACCCAGGTATTTGGAGAATATCCGGCTTACTTACTCTCCCGTTTTAAAAATAATGGGATCAACATACGCAAAGAAGCGGGAGATGATGAAATCATGAAATCCTATCCTGTGGATTTTGTTTCCTTCTCCTATTATAATTCTTCCTGTGCAGCTGAGGATACCTCCAATTTAAATGTTACGGCAGGCAATACTATAAATGCCATTAAAAATCCTTACTTAAATGCTTCCGACTGGGGATGGCAGATTGATCCTACAGGACTTCGCATTTCCATGGTGGATCTCTATGACCGATACCGCAAGCCTCTGTTTATCGTAGAGAACGGACTTGGGGCTGCAGATGTGGTGGAAGAAGACGGGACCATTGATGATCAGTACCGGATTGATTACTTAAGGGAGCATATGAAGGCTATTTTAGATGCCATTGAGGAGGACGGGGTGGATTGTCTCGGTTATACCTCCTGGGGCTGTATCGATCTGGTTTCGGAATCCACCAAACAGATGTCAAAGCGTTACGGTTATATCTATGTGGACTGCGATGATTACGGTAATGGGACTTATAAACGACTGAAGAAAAAATCCTTTTACTGGTATAAGAAAGTCATTGAGACAAATGGAGTGAGCCTGTACTCGGATGAACTGTAGGCGCATAATTCTTACAATTTTTTGAGATGTACGAAGAAATAAATGTTAAAGTGTAAATTTACTAAGTATTAAATAAACTATCTGTTGCAAGCGAACACAAGTTATGCTATATTAAAACTATAAAAAGAGTAACCGCCACACAAGGTGGAAGCTCCCATTGCAAGCAAATGTCCTAACGGACACTGCCTACCCTGTTCGCTGCAGGGTAGGCTATTTTTTTAACTTCTTTATGGGGATTAAGGCAATAAATTTATACGATTTTTTATATTAAAGCAAACAGTTCCAGAGACTGGCAGACAGACTTAACGGGGCTGTGCCTCTTCCATCAGAGTCATAGCCTTAATAAAAGCATCATAATCCTGTTTCTTCACCAATTCCTGTATCTGCCTCTGACTTAACAGAAAAGAGGCAGTCAGCTGGTAAAAATGCTGCAGCTCTGCGCTGGTATGGTCCTTATCCGCAATACATACCAGGAAAACAGCCCGGATCTTCTGATCTCCCCACTCCACCGGTTCGTCAAGAATTCCCACGCAGACAAAAGTCTCACTGCTCATGGCTTTATAGGCATGAGGCATTGCCACCTGATTGCCAAAGGCTGTTTTTGCCAACCTCTCCCGTTGCAGCACGGATTCATAAAATTCCTCCGGCAGGTTCTTCTTTTCAATGACAAACTGACACATAAAGCGTAGCACCTCACATTTGGTGCCGAACTTTAAGTGTGGGAGAAACAGCTCCCGTTCATAATAATTGCAAACAGAAAACGATTTCTGGGCACAAAGAACTTTCTTAACATTTACAATGTCCTCGTCACCAAGAAAATATTCCACTTCCAGAATGGGCAGCGGAACAGAAACCGTGATGGGAACCGTGGTAAAGATATAGTCATATCTGGAAAAATCCATCTTATATAAGCTTCCAACGTCACAGGCAATAATCTCATCGATATAATCCTTAAAGGAATTCTTATATTTATACTGCAATAGCTGGGCACTTCCCCTCCCGGATGAACAGACCAGAATAATATTTTTCTTCTTAATCTCTGTTTTCTTCCGTTCCAGGGCCAGTGCAAAGGCAAAAGCAAAGTAAGCCACCTCATCCTCAGACAAGGAGACCTTAAAATGTTCGTTGAGCACTGTGACCGCATTACATGCCATGGTATAGGACAGGCAGAATTTTTCCTTCACATCACGCAGCATGGGATTTTTCATATCCATATCAAACCGGATCCGGACACTTAACGGCACCAGATGCTGGCTTAAGATCATTCTCAGTTCTAAATCACTGCGAAAATCAAATTTAAACAGATCATATACCCGTTCCAGCATGGCAGTCACCAGATCACTGATCTCCTGGGTAATAATTACATTTTCTCCTATACTCTCTTCCTGCAAAAACATCTTTTTCCCGGCCAGATGAATGGCGATATAGACGACTTCATTTTCAGGAAAACTGATATGAAGCCGCTCTTCCAGCTTTGCTGCTATTGTCTTTGCTATGTGATACTCAAACCGATCTTCCGGATTATCAAGAAGCCCTTCCGGCATGGGAACATAGTGGCATTCCATGATCCTGCTGATGGCAATATAAAGATGGACTACCAGATTCTGATACGCCGCCCCTGTAATCATAAAATCATTCTCCTTTAAAACCATGGATACGATGGCAGCAATCTCGTCCATGCTTTCGTTTCCCTTATGAAGCCTCTTACCGGAAAATGATGCAATGCAGAGTCTGGTATCAAATTCTTTCCCTTCCAGGCGAATTCCATAGTTGGGCTTGCGTACAACACGGATATTAAATTTTTTTAAAAACTGTTCCACTTCCTTAAGATCTTCCGTCAGCGTACGTTTGGAAATATACAGGCTTTCGCTTAATTCCTCCAGTTTTACATAGGACCCGCTGTTAATTAAATACTCCAGTAAATACTGGATCCGCTCCTCTGAAGTAGAAGGTAAGTATTCCTCCGAACCGTGAGCATAATTCTTGCGGCAGTATGCCTCATATTTTTCACTGTCCTGAATACTCAGAAAATAGCCCACCCCGTATTTTGACAGAATACCAGCGCCATGGGGGGCTATCTCCTGATTGATCTCCTTCAAAAGATTACGGACCGTTTTTGTCCCCGCATGGATCTGTTCTGCAAGCATTTCTGCTGTATAGTAATCTCTGTCTGATAAAATATCCAAGATCTGCTTCATTCGCCGGTCCATTTTTCTTCACCCCTGTCAATCACTGCCGGTATTGTTCACATTTTATGAGCAAACTATATTTGTGTGTTTTTTACCTTTTCAAAGATATTAACTATATTTTTTTATGCACATTTACATAGTAACATAAATTTCATCTTAACTGAATGAATCTTTTTTCCATTTTCAAAGTGGTAATATCTTCTTTTTTTGCAGTTCCATACAACATTGAACAAACAAATGAAATAATTGGTGCTGTACGCATATAATGAAATAGAAACTTTTTGCCATGGGAGTATTTATGAACGGAGAAAACGAGGACGCAAGAGGAATGATTACAGTAAACGGAAGCATTATGGAGGTACAGAATGCCCTTGTGGAAGAAATGTATACTTCCAACAGCAGGACGGGATATCTTATCATCTCTTATGCAGATCCAGGTGAGAATGATATGTTAAATATTGAATTGATTCAATTAAATATCGGCTGGGAAACTATTCTGATTGATCAATTCGGAGAAACGATCAGCTTATGCAGCATTACAAAAGGAACCTATGTCAATGCGACATTTTCCAGTGTGATGACAAGAAGCATTCCGCCCCAGTCAAACGCCTATCGGGTAATTGCCATGGTTGACACCACCTCATACCGCATAACCACAGACCGGATTGTCTGGGTTGATACAGATAACCATTTTGTCTATACGGGCAACCCCAACGACGAAAACGACCAGATGCGCTTTGTTATTACAAGTGCTACTCAAATCATGGATGAGGATGGGACCCCACTGACTGACGTTGATTTAAAACCCGGGAAAATGGTACGCATTAAGCATGCCAGTTTTCAGACTGCCAGCATCCCTCCACAGACTACTGCATTTGTTATTGAACTGTTATCCAGTTAAAAAAACTGCCGGCAATTTTTAAATTCGTTTCAACCTAGGAAACGAAGAAATTACCGGCAGATCTCATTTTATATAATATTTATTCTACATCAAATCCCCTGCCTATGATGTTGTTGCTTATGCTTGCGCAGATAAAGCTGTCATCATGAAAGGACTTTACAAAATCTTTGATTGCAATTAACTCCTGTTGATTTACCACTGCCTGAATCAGCATTTTCTTTTTTACATTGGAGGTATCCATTCCCTGAATAAAGGTGGCGCCCCTGTTTAAATCGTTGCGGATAAACTGTGTGATCTCTAAATACTGATCTGACATGATATTAACATTATAATATTTCTCAAATCCAATGATCAGCTTATCAGTTACCACACTCTGTACAAACGTACAGATCAGGGAATAAATGATCATCGTCATGTTTCCATAAATAATAGAAGAGAAAATAACTACCGTATTAATAATTAAATAGTAGGACCCGATTGATAAACCCTTTTTTTCTTTCAAATACAATGCCACAATGGATTCCGGTCCGTTTGCAACCCTCTGCTTCATAATAATACCGCCGGCAATTCCGCCCACAACGCCGCCGCTGATGGCTGCCGCGATAGGATCTGTGTGAAGCTGGGGCAGAATCCGGGTCACGATTCCCACGTAAAAGGTAAACATAAAATAGCTGAATGCGGCATAAAAGATCTGTTTTTTGCTATAGCTGAAAAATGCCCAGATGAAAATAGGCAATGCCATAATAATTAAAAGCAGCTGTACATCTGCACCGGTCAGGCGGTTAAATACCGTAGCCAGTCCCCCAAGTCCGGTAGCGACTAAATTGTTGGCGTTCAAAATCTGGCAATATGCACATGCAGAGATGAACTGGCCTATTGCTATCCAAAATAGCTTTTTCTTCATTGTTGCTCTCCTCATTCCAGTAGGTGATTTCATAGTTTTTGCGGTTTGTTTTAATGCTATTTCACCGACACCTATTATATAGATTTCAATCCTGTTAAGCAACAACATTAATTTGTTAATTTTTTGACTATTTTCTCTATTTTAGTCTGTGTACTACTATATTTTCCGAATACATCTGACAAATGAGTATCAATGTATCAAAACATCGAAACGCTATGGTGATATAAGTCCAGAAAATCAATTCTGCCGGGAAAAAGTTTGTTAAATCTCTACAAAGTCTCCTCTTTTTTCTACCACGTTATAACCAATCGAAGAAACCCGGTTTCTTAAGCAGACATTACACTCCGCTGCCTCTTCTCCAGTACAGATTTTGTTGTCATAAAGCTCATATTTTTTTCTCACACCGATGGGAGATAGATTGGGCATTAAAACATTGGAGCCGGATAAAATTCCTTTCTCTCTGCCCTTGGGATCTATGGTCCCCAGCGCAGTTGTGGCCGGAATTAAGGCATTGGGAAGCATGAGCCTGAGCATTCCTATAAGAAACAGGGTTAAATCCATGCTGCCGGCAGGAAAATCCTTAAATGGTGTGTCCTTGTGGGGAATAAAGGGTCCGATTCCCACCATCTGCGGAGACAGCTCTTTAATAAACTGCAGATCTTCTGCCAGACATTCAGGGGTCTGGTATGGAGAACCCACCATAAAGCCGGTTCCCACCTGATAGCCAATCTTTTTTAAATTTCTTAAGCATTCTTTTCTGTTTTCCAGGGAAAGAGAATCCGGGTGAAGCTTTTTATAATGCTCTTGGTTAGCGGTCTCATGGCGCAGAAGGAAACGGTTTGCACCAGCCTCATAATATGCCAGATACTGCTCATAGCTTTTTTCCCCGATGGAAAGAGTAATGGCGCAATCCGGATATCCTTCTCTAATCTCTTTTATAATATCTGTCATAATTTCATCGGTAAATGCCGGGTCTTCTCCTCCCTGCAGTACAAAGGTCCGAAAGCCCAGCTCATAACCATTCTGACAGCAGAAAAGGATCTCCTCTTTGCTCAGGCGGTAACGGCTGGCATTTAGATTGCTTCGTCTGATTCCGCAGTAATAACAGTCATTTTTACAGTAATTGGTAAACTCAATCAATCCTCTGATATAAACTTCCTTTTGAAAATGTTCCTGGCTGGTTGACTGAGCCAGGGAAAAAAGATACTCGCTGGTATCTTTATTAAAATTTTCTATTAAATAAATGAATTCTTCCTTTTCCAGGTTATGATTCTTATATAATTTATCGATCAGTTCTCTCATATGCCTCTGCTCCTTCTCCTGAAACGGCTACGCATATCCGTGCCTCATGTAATTATTTTAACATGTTTCCCCTTAACTGCATAAATGAATTTTCTGGCAGTACCATGCAAATTCATAGTATATTGGTATGTTTATACTATCATTTTCCTGAGCTCAGGGGAAGTGTGTTTTACCTTCTTGACTAAAAACCATACATTCGCTACAATTATATCATAAATGGAAGGTTTTTTTGTTGATTTTCACAATGATCTTTTCCATTTCGGCTCCTATCACTCTCAAACTAATACTTAAGGAGACCAGTTATGAAATATTTTAATCAGGAAGACAGTGCTTACGCCGTTTATGGTGACAGAGACAGAGAAATAATTGCGCTGCTTGCCAACCGCTTCATCGGAGAAAATCCCCAGGTGCCTTATCAGTACCGGCTGGATTTTACCTCCGGCATTTTATGTGACACAAAAGGCTGGTATTTATTTGACTTTGAACGCCGCTTTCCTCAGGCGCAAATCGGAGATATCTGCTATGGGGCAGGTGACCTTTACAGCCATGAGCAGACACCTTCCCGCTTTGAGGTCCGCTGTCAGGGGCCTGTTATATGTTATGTAAACGGAGAAGAGGTATTCCATTCTCAGCCCGGAGACGAGAGTTTTAAAACCTCTGCTTTTTTCTCCATCACCCTATTAGCAGGTCTCAACCGCTTCATTCTGGTTACGGAAAAGACAGAGATCGGCTTTGGATTTACTCTTCGGAATGCAAAACCGCAATGGGAACCGCCTCATTTTCTTTCACCCGTACCCGAGCGGAACGGACAGGCAGGCTTTGTTTACAGCGAACCGGTGAAGTGGGACTCTGAGTGTCTGAAGTCCATTCTTTCGGGCTGCTATGGTTCTATGACCTGGTTTCCCCGTGTCAAGTATGATAAAGCACAGTCCTGCTGCCCCATTACCCGGATCTTTGGCTCCTCCAGTGAGGGAACGGCCGTTTTAAAAAGCGGTTTTTTCCTTGATGAGGCAAAAACGATCCATGTTGCAGGCCGCAGCGATACAAAGGTCAGACTCTTTATTGACGGAAATTTAAGCGGGGAATGGCAGTACGGTGCCTGGGATTCAGATATTATGCTTCAGGGCGGAACCCACAGCCTCCTGATACTGTGCCAGAAGCACACGGGTAAAGAGTCTGGATTTGATTTCCGGTTAGAGGCTGATGGCAAGGCTGTTACCTTATCTGCAGGCATAAAAGGATATGAGGGACAGTGGCTTTATGCCGGCATGTTTGGGAAAGATATCCCGCCTGTCTCCGATCTTTTGTCTATGGAAAAAGTTTACGAGGCCATAAACGGTACGTGCTTTTGGAAGGCAGATCAGCCGGATTCGTTTGTGAGGATGTTTGCAGAAGAGGAATTGTACGGAAAATGGACTTACCCCTGCGGAGTTACCTTATACGGTCTGTTAACTGCCAGCCGGTATTTTAACCGCGCTGACTGGCAGGAATACGTCCTGGAATATGCCCGTATGACAGCTGCTGCCTATGATTATTCCGTATACGACAAATCCATTTTCGGCTATCCTGGAGTTAATACCCAGCTTTGCTGGTTAAGTGAACTGGACGACTGCGGCTCCTTTGGCTCCTTCCTGTTGGAAGCATACAAATACCGCCCGTCAGGCGAGGCAAAAAAACTCGCTGATGTGATTGCTGATTTCATGAGAAATCAGCAGAGAAGAGAAAAAGACATGGTATTTTCCAGAAACAACAATACCATGTGGATTGATGATATGTATATGAGCATACCGTTTTTATGCAGGTACTATAAGCTCAGTGATGACCATGCATATTTAGATGATGCCTGCCGTCAGGCAAAACTTTTTAAACAGTATTTTTTTATGAAGGATAAAAACCTGATGTCCCATATCATTGATTTAACTTATGGAAAGATGAACCGGATTCCCTGGAGCAGAGGAAACGGCTGGGTGGTTCTCGCCCTCTCCGAACTTCTTCTTACCCTGCCAGAGGAACATCCGGATTACGATGCTGTCACTTCCTTTTTCCTTGAGATGACAGAAGGAATATTACAGGTACAGGATGAAACAGGAATGTGGCATCAGATACTAGATGATTCCTCCACATATGAAGAGGCTTCTTCAACCTCCATGTTCATCTGCGCTTTTTCCAGAGGAATCAGGCTGGGCATTATTACAGAAGATCTCCGCATCCGGTGTATGGCTTCTATAACCAGGGCCTGGACAGGTATGAAAAAAACAGTGATTAACCGGAAGGGCGACCTATACGGCGTATGCCGGGGGTCTGACTGTTCTTACAGCAGATCCTATTACCGTCAGCTGGGCTGGCGCTTTAACGATCCTCATGGAATCGGTATTGCAGTGCTGGCAGGTGTGGAAAAACTTCTGCTGGATGAATTCCTGCAAAATCCTGCTTCCTGTTAATCAGACAGGCGTTCCTTATGGAGCGCCTTTTTTCATATATTGTCTTTCCTATTAAATATTGATAAACAGCATCAACACCTTCACTGATAATTCTGGAATCATCAACGGGATTATCCTGAAAAACAATCTGATCAACCATACCAGCTGACAATCACACTAACTCTTTCCGGTGCTGTCAGCTTTATCGGTCATGTATTCCGATCCGACATGGTAACCGAATCAATTGGCTGGAGCAAGGGCAGCCCCTTTCAGAAGGAGCTGGGATTTGCGGAAGCAGGATATGCTTTGGCCGGATTTCTCTGTATTTTTTATCATCGGGAATTCTGGCTGGCTGCAATCGTGCTGGCATCTCCTTTATATTTGTTAGCCGGGATCAACCACATCTGGGAAGTTGTTAAAAAAAAGAACTACGCTTCTCACAATACATGGACCATTTTGCCAGATCTGATGATGCCCATATCATGGATACTTCTGTTCCTTTTTTCAGCTCCTAACATGTAAATAATGAACATATGGATTAAACATTATAATAAAAAAGATATCTTCAACTGCTATTATGCCGCCGAAGATATCTTTTTTATTTTCATATGCATTTCATAAACCAAATTCATTTGCCGCTTCTTCCCAGTACTTTTCAGGAAGCATGGACCAGGTACCGCTTCCCCCGTTTTTCTCCCATTTTTCAATTGCCGCTGTCAGACAGAGTCTTGAGTAATCCCTTCCCGTAAACAGAGTTTTCTCCACCAGCTTCGTCCAGATTCTGGCCTTTTCGTTTAAATGACTTTCATATAGTTCTTTTATCGCCAGTGATTTATCGTAATCTATATGAATCAGCTCAGCCTCCCACGTTCCATTATCTCCATGAAGAATACAAAACTGCGCATCTCCGTCATAATCCCATGGAACCCCCACAGATCCCGCATTGACATGGGTTTTCCCTTTGTATCGAAAGATCCCCTGCTTATGAGTATGTCCGCAGATGATAAGGTCTGCATCCAGATTATCAAGCACTTCCTTTGCTTTTTCACTTTCCAGATGAAATACACCTTTTGTATTTTCCAAAGTTCCATGGCAATAATAAAAATCAGGATAACCATCAATCTGCATTCTTCCGGATATATCCATACTTTCAAAAAACGTCAGATCCTCTTTTGTAAGATGTTCATAAGTATATAAAAGACCTCCAGTGGCAGAAGATGGAGTGGTCCAGCCATCTTCTGCCCCATTATGATGATTTAATAAATAATCTTCCCGGTTCCCTCTTATGAAGTGACAGGGAAACCGGTCTCTTATCTGGTACAAAAGCTCCATTGTTTTCTCAGGATATGCGCAGTCACTGACATAGTCTCCCAGAAACAGGAACTGATTCACCCCTCTTTTTACCGCCTCATCATAGCATGCACGAAACCCACGATAATTACTGTGAATATCGGCAAATACCCCTATTTTCATCTGTTTCCCCCGATTCTCACCCCAGCAATACCCTGGCTTTCTCCATTCTTTCAACGACCAAAACCCCAAATGGACACCGTGTTTCACATGCTTTGCATCCAATACAGTCGGAGGCATTGGATGAAAGATTCTCATAATGGGCACGTACTGTAGCAGGCACTTCTTCCTGCATGGCAGCCAGATCATACAGCTTATTAACCATGGCGATATCGATGTGGGCAGGACAGGGAGCGCAGTGACCGCAATAAGTACACTGACCGGAATATGCATGATGGGGTGCACTGGCAAGTACACTGGCATAATCTTTTTCCTGTTCTGTGGCGGTCTCATAGGCAAGAGCCTCTTTTACCTCTTTTGGAGTACTTAATCCGACCATTACCGAAGCGACTGCGGGGCGGGTCAGCGCATAGTGAATGCACTGCACCGGAGTAAGGGCCACTCCAAACGGAGAATTTTCCGCAGAAAACAGCCTGCCTCCGCCATATCCCTTCATTACAGTAATACCAACGCCTTCCCTTTCACAAAGCTGATAAAGTTCAGCCCGCTCCGGAGCGATACCAGTTAAATCTTCCTGATAGTCCTTTTGGAATAATTCATTCATATCTTCTGTAGCAGGAAGCAGATCAAATGCGGGGTTTAAGCTGAAAAGAATCATCTCAATCTCCCCGCTTAAAGCAGCCAGTTTTGCAACAGCGGGATTGTGTGTGCTCATCCCAATATGGCGGATGACTCCGTTCTCTTTCAGCCCTCTCACGTAATCCATGAACTCTCCATTTATAATCCGGAAAAACTCGGCGGATTCATCAACAAAATGGATCATCCCAAGATCCATGTAATCAGTCTGGAAACGTTCCAGAAGATCTTCAAATGCTTCCTTTACCTTTTCCATATCCCGGGTTCTGACATACTGCCCATTCTGCCATGTGGCGCCTAAATGGCCCTGTATGATCCATTGATCTCTGCAGCCCTTAATTGCCTCTCCCAGATTGGTTCTGACATTGGGTTCTGACATCCAGCAGTCTAAAATATTGACTCCCTGTTCCCGGCAAAGCCTGACTACTTCCTTCACTTCTTCTAAATCCCGCCGTTCCAGCCATTCAGCCCCCAGGCCGATTTCGCTGACCATTAATCCCGTATTTCCCAGTTTTCGATACCTCATCTTACCCCTCCAAGTTTGTTGCATATACCCAATAGTTATTTGAAGTATAGCATATCTACCAGGTTTTATCCAGATCACCGGAATAGAATCGAATCACTCTTCTGTACCGTTACAGGTATCCAGAGTTCACAGAACAATCCGGGGGCGCTTTTCTCAAAATAAATCTCAAAATCCGTCTCATCGGTATGTCCGTAACCGGACTGGGGAAGAAATTCTTTGAAGAATCTGCTCCACATCTCACCGATGCAGCTTCCATCCTCACCATAGCAGGAAAAAACCGCATACGTTGCAGGTCCTGTTTCCCAGATGCAAAATCCCTGATTGATTAAGTCCTGTACTTTGTCAATTTCAGTTTCCTCATCAATGACAACCCCAATACCGTAATCAAAGGTTTCCTCATCTTCTCTGGTTGGACTGCACAGCCCGTATAAGTCTCTTTTCCCCTCCGTCCGCAGAGAATAAAGTTCATCAAAGATCTTATCCTTCCTGCACTGCGTCCAGAAATCAGGAATCTCCTGATTTCCATTGTCATTTATAATTTCATTTTTAAATGCTTTCACTTTTGCAGCATATCTCTTATTTCCTGTTTCCTCAATCCTGTAATCCATCGCTTTCCCGCCTTCCAATGTGATTTTTATAACAAGTGCATAGAATAATGAAAGCCGGGTTCCCCTTAATTTTGCGGCTTTTGGGGTTACTCCGTGAAATCTGGAAAATGCCTTTGTAAAGCTTTCCGGGGTTTCATAACCATATTTATATGCTGCATCGATCACCTTCATATCAGTCATCTGAAGCTCCTGTCCAGCCAGAGACAGCCTGCGGTTCCTTATGTATTCACTGGCTGTCATGCCCGCCATGAGACTAAAGGTTCTGTGAAAATTATAGCTGGACATATGAACCGCTCTTGCCGCATCCTCATAGCTGATCTTCTCCAGAAGATGGTCCTCCATATAATCAATCGCAGTTTGTAAAAGTTTCACCCATTCCATTATTCGTCACTCCTTTCACAAACCATTATAAGATCATAAAAAGATTTTTTCCTGTTACCAATTGCAGCATTTTGTCTGACAGATAATCGAAAAACTTTAAAAACAAATTCTGTCCCTTCCTCTCTCCTTCGCTTCATAGAGCTTTTGATCTGCCCGTATAAGTGCATCAGAAACTGTCCCTGACCCAATCTCATATTCTGCCAGTCCTGCTGAAAACGTTACCTTACATGTCTGAATCCCCCTGCTGTTTTTCTCTCTTAAAGACTCCACCCGTTTATAAGCCTCTCCAAGGCCGGTGTCTGCCAGAAATACAGCAAACTCTTCCCCTCCGTACCGGCAGGATAAATAGTCATGAAAGGTATGCTGAATCAATCTGCCGAAATCACTTAAAACCCGGTCTCCCTCAAAGTGTCCGAAGGTATCATTAATCACTTTAAAATGATCAAGGTCAATGATTACGAACACCCCGTCCAAACCAAAGCGCTCCACCTGCTCCATAAAATATCTTCGGTTATAAAGTCCTGTCAGAGAATCTATAGTAGCCATAATCTCCAGCTGTTTTTTCGCATTTTCTGATTCTGTGATATCATTTGCCACGTAAATACGGACTCTGTGGGATTTCATTGTAATTGCCTTAAAGCTGTATTTCCTGCCGCAAATATCATGAACCAGATTTACCGAATCCAGATTATGACCTTTTAGTTCTTCAATGAGCTCATAAGACTGTCCGATTTTCATTTTTGAAAGAGACGGGAAAAATTCTTTGGATACATTGTTAAATCCGACCAGCATATCATTACTGTCAATTACAAGAACTGCTTCATTGATGCTTTGGAATATCATTTCGTAAGTGATTGGATTAAGAACCAGCATGTCATATCTGAAAAGACCTATGGTAATGGAAATGCTCATGATAAAGTAGGAAAATGGGGTCATATCCAGATAAACAGGTCCCATACCCAGCAGATAAAGTAACATTGTGACTACAGGTGCAGTCACACCCAGCAGAAGAAACAACACTTTATTTCTGTAACTGCCACTGGTTCTTTTCAATTTTATCATCAGAACCGTTATGCTGTATAAAATGGAAAAGCAGAGAAAAAACACCTGAATCTGATACCAGATTCCCTTTTGAAGAGCCAAAATGGGAAATCCAGGTGAATAATCCACGCCTATGGAAGAGTAATATAGAAAATGATGGTTATTCGTATATACAAGAATTAACGTAATGACATTAACCATCAGGACAAGGGTCACCACAAATCTGTTTGCAAAGCTTTTTTCTTCTGTATATTCCCTGGAGAACATCATAATTAAAAAAGGATAAAATGACGCTCCAATATATTCAACCTTAATCCAGATATACATAGTATCTGCTGTATCAGACAGCAGCTCAAATGCATACCCTACGGAATGGAAAATCATAGCCGTCATTAAAAGGCAAAAATAGTAAACACCCGGAGTTCTTCTTCTGGCCAGACCATAAATAACAAAATTACCGATCAGTGCAGAAGAAATGATCAGCAATACGCTCAGTGAAACATTATTCATATGTAAAACTCCTCTCCCGCTTGTTATTTTAGAGAATCAGCAGACAAATGTCAATGACCTCCCAGCAGGAATAACGAAAAGAAAAAATGTCAAAAACGCACTGCTCATTTTAGGCGGAGTGTTTTTGACATTCTTTTTTACTCATCCAATCCCTTTGAAATATGAAGTATCTGATAGACTCTACTGTCTTTCACCAGTAATTCTTCCTGTGTATGGATATTGCAGAAGAAAGACGGATGCTGATATGTTAAAAGAACTATTTGAAAAACCGGACTACCACATATAAGGGATTAGCCTATAGGTACGCTTCTCATAATCAGTAAATTCTTTTCCAAAATGCTTCCTTAATGCCTCTTCTTCAACAAAGATTCTGGCAGTATAACTTACTATGGAAAAAATAATTACAATAGCCAGTGCAATCACTCCCCTAAGTCCAAGCGCTGTACCAATCAGACTGCATATGCTGCCTGTATATGCCGGATTTCTTATTTTTGCATAGATCCCGGCTGTAATAAGATGCTGCTCTTTCGATGTCTGCACAGATAATGTAAACGATCTCTTTAAAGTGAGTACCGCCCATAATCGAATAATAATTCCCGCCAGCATAAATCCGACTCCAGGATAGATAACCACCGCCGGCAATTTTGTATTGAGAATATAATCCCAGCCATTATGACCAACCATAAAAAAACTCAAATAAATACAAACATAAAAGTTAATTATCAGCAGCCATTTGGTACCTTTGTCCCGTTTATTAATTTTTTGGGCACCTCTGTCTTTTGAATATGTATAAAAAACTATAAACACTTCTGCTGCTATCATAAGCAGCAAAGCCAAATGAAATATATAAAATAATGTTGAATCAGGAAATTTCGAAGTATCAAACATTTTTATCTCTCCACGCTTCCAATAATTGATTTATTTCTTCTGCATTGCTTTTTTCCATATAGTAAAAATAAAGATGATTTGCAGCCATGACAAAAAAATATACAGCAGAGCATAATACAATAGAAATTGTATTGATACCAATCCATTTAAATCTCACAGCAAAGAACATGGTAATGGGATACAGAAACACTGTTTCAGTCAGGAAATGGCCAAGATATGTCTTATAATCAAATCTGCCTGTCAGTTCATCCAAAATACAGGTAAGAATTAAATATCCCGCTACTTCAAAAGCAAACGTGATAAAAAAGTTCTGCCTTTCCTCTGTAACTAAATTTATGATTCCTGCCAGCAGTATAATAACGGTGAAACACATTGAAATTGTAGGAATATATGTTTTTAATACCTTTTGCACCATACTATCTCCTTATCTTTTCTTTTAAGTCTGTTATGTATTTTCTTGAAACAAGAAGATGCTCACCATTCATGAGTTCTACCATGATCCGGTGATTCGGATAGGGTTTTACATTATGAATGGCTGTAATATTTAAAAGCAGTGATTTGGAGATCCGGACAATGGTCGTCCCTTCCAGTTCTTTTTCTATTACCTGTATGGTCTTTCTTGTCTCGTAAACATTCCTTTCTGAATAGATAAATGTTTTCCTGTCTATTGTTTCAATATAACAGACCTGTTCCAATGGAATCTGATAAACCTTATTTTCCTTAAACCCTTCCAGCATAAAATCATATTGTCTGATGTGCTGAATCAGCTTTGTAATTCTTTCTGTCATGTTTGGATATTTTATTTCTATCTCTGTTTCCTCTAACTCTCTTCTGTGCTGCAGCATTAACTTCAAAGAAACACCTCCTGACACCATAAATATAAAGCTTTTCTTATGTTCACTCAAGTAAATATGCCTTAAATACCCCTGATTTCGTTTATAATGCCATATTCATGCTTGCTGAAATGCTTTTATTACCTCTGACAGCCGTTCCAGATTCTCACCTTTAATCCCTGACAGACACAGCCGGTAGCACCTTCTGTTACCATTCTCAATTATATTACCTGGAAGAAAGCAATCTTGCGCATTCTTAACTATGATACCTTGCTCTATTAAGTTACTTTCCAGTAAAGAACCGTTTATCTCCCTATTATTAACTACCCATATAAAAATTCCGTTATCCGGAATGTGCCAGTTCATATCCTCAGACTTCAGAGAATTATAAATTGCTGACGCTTTTTTCATTTTCTCAGAATAAATCTTTCTTACTTTACGAACATGCTTTTCATACATACCGGTTTCAATAAAAAGCTCCAGCGCATATTGAAATGGTTTAGACGTGTTTAAATCGGTAAGCCGCTTCCTTTCTGCTGCTTCATCAACCATAAATCGGGGGAATACACCAACCCCGATCCGCAGTCCCGGCATAAAAGTCTTAGAAAAGCTCCGGATATATATCACTTTTTCCTTGTCTCCATAGTAGTGAACTGGCATGGCATTCTTACCCGAACCTAAATCTGCCAGATAATCATCTTCAATCAAAAGAATGGAATGAGTATTAAATAGATCTGCAGCTTTTCTCTTATCCTTTTCGTTCAGACTGTATCCAGTTGGATTATGATGTCTGGGAATAAAATAAAAAGCTCGTATATCTTCCTCTTTAAGCAGCTTTTCCAGTTTTTTAAAGTCATACCCTGTACTTGTGCGTTCAATTCCGACCATGGAAATTCCCATCATCTGCGCCTGCTTTATTGCCAGGCTGTAAGTCGGTATTTCTACCAGAAGCTTACCCTTTCGGTCCGGAAAGATACACTGAAGGGCAAGGCCAATCGCCTGCTGGGCTCCGTTCGTCACCAGAATCTGTTCCGGGCTGGTATAAATTCCGCCAGTCATCAGATATTTGGCAAGAACATTTCTTAAGCTCAAAAGTCCCTTTGGTTCCTCATAATCATAAGCACTTGTTTTATATAGCTCTGTGGATTTATTCATGACATGAGTAAACTCCCTGTAGGGCAGAAGCCTTTTATCCGGTTTTACTACTGTGAAGTCTACAATGGTCTTCTCCTGCTCTGACTCCAGATCAAAATCTGCCAGATAAAATCCACCTCTTTGAATGGAATAAACCTTATGTTCCTCCTCAAGTTCTCTGTAAGCGCGGTTTACCGTGATTTTATTAATCGCCAGCGCCGCCGCCGTATCTCTGCAGCTTGGAAGCCTGCTGCCATTTTTTAATTTTCCTTCTTCAATCAGATCCTCAATATATTTTTTTACTTCTTCCGATTTCTTCATCTGCCCAGCCTTCTACTCTAATAGTACAGTTGCATTTTTCTATTATTGTACTGTTTTTTTCTCTATTATATACTATCCACATATCAATCATCCACCTGAAAGGAGACTTCATAATGAAAAATAGAGGGTTAACCGGTGTCAGGTATTTTTAAGAATTTTAAAAGAGCAGGAGAAAAGCTGATAAAATGCTTTTCTCCTGCTCAGTATCATTACTCCATTCACTGCTTTTTGTTTCGGTTTATCGCCCTCCAGATTTTCTCCGGAGTTGCCGGTATGCTTAATTCTTCCGGATAGCTTCCCAGAGAGCAGAGCGCATCTGTGATTGCAAAAAATACGGATTCTCCATAGATAAAGGGCGGTTCTCCAATAGCCTTAGACCGTTTGATCCCCAGTTCATTGATGCAGCCTTCCATCAGTTCGATATGAAATTCCTCCGGAATATCACCAATCGTTGGAATCTTATAGGTAGCCGGTGAACTGCTGAGCAGCCTTCCTTTCTCCTGATACACCAGTTCTTCCGTTGTTACCCAGCCCACACCCTGAATAAAGGCTCCCTGAATCTGTCCGATATCCACCATGGGATTAATACTGCTTGCGCAGTCATGAAGGATATGTGCGGAATCAAGGGTGGTCCGGCCGGTAAGTAAATCTACTGTCACCTCAGCGACTGCAGCCCCGAAAACATAGTACAGGAATGGATTACCCTCTCCTTTGTCTCTGTCAAAATAAATACCCGGAGTGGCATAAAATCCATGGTCGCATAAATCAACTCTCTCGAAATACGCCTTCTGAACCAACTCTTTAAACGTAATAAGGGGATTTTCATAATCTGTCTTCCCCACATGCACCGGATATACAAAACCATTTTCAAATACCGCATCATCTCCCGGATATAGCTTTAAGACCAGTTCCTTCAGCCTTCCCAAAATCTTAAGAGCAGCATTCTCCACCGCATGACCATTTAAATCACAGCCGGAGGATGCCGCGGTCGCTGAGGTGTTGGCAACCCGTTTGGTGTTATTGCTTTCAATCCTGATTGATCCAATGGGTACTCCCAGAGTGGTTGCAGCGATCTGGGCAATCTTTGTATTAACCTCCTGCCCCATCTCAATTGCTCCGTGGGTCACAGAAACAGAGCCGTCAACATATACGTGAATTAAAGCACTCCCCTGATTTAAATGGGCGGCAGTAAAGGAAATTCCAAACTTCACAGGGGTAATCCCAAGCCCCTTTTTCTTATACCGGTTATTCTGATTGAACACGGCAATCTCTTTTTTCCGTTCATCCCACCGGCTGTCTGTTCTCAGTTTCTCAAATATTCTTCCTATGTCCTCACCATGATGAATTTCCTGCCCGTATGGGGCCATATCCCCCTTCTGGTACATGTTCTTCATTCTCACATCATATGGGTCCAGTCCAAGAGTATACGAGATTCTCTCAATTACACTTTCAATTGCGAATATTCCCTGAGGGCCGCCAAACCCCCGGAATGCGGTAGCCGGGTGTAAGTTGGTTTTGCAGGGTCTGCCGATAATTCTGATATTTTCAATGTGATAGCTGTTCTCTGCATGAAGCATGGCTCTTTCTAAAACGGAGGTGCTCACATCCGCAACAGCCCCACAGTTGGAATTAAGCTCTACGCAGTAAGCAAGAATCTTTCCATCTTTATCAAACGCTACCCGGTAATCGCTTTCAAATGCGTGGCGCTTTCCAGTTGAAAGCATATCTTCATCTCTGGTCAGATGGACCAGCGCAGGACGGTTTGTATGATATGCTGCCAGAGCGGCAAGACAGGCCCAGGAAGTTGCCTGGGATTCCTTCCCTCCAAATCCTCCGCCCAGTCTTTTAATATCTACCGTAACCATATTTTGAAGCAGCCCTAAGACACCTGCTGCCATCTTCTGAATCTCGTTGGGATTCTGGGAAGAGGAATACAGGGTAATTCCGCCGTTATCTTCCGGGACAGCAAGGGTACTCTGTGTTTCCAGATAAAAATGTTCCTGGCCCTCATTTCTGATCACACCTTCCAGATAACAGGGACAGTCAGCAAAAACTGCTTCCACATCTCCGTGCTCAATTTTCCGCACAGGACCTACATACTGTTCTCTTCTGATCGCTTCCCTTACCGTGAGAACAGGAGTTTCTTCCTCCACTTCAAACAGGATCTGATCCATAGCTGTCTCTGCTTCCTTCAAGCTGTCCGCAGCGATGATTGCCACAGGCTCACCTACAAACTGCACATGGCCCTGGGCGAGTAAGACCTCATCCCTTATAATTCCGCCGATCTGATTCTCTCCCGGAATATCCTCTGCAGTCAGGACAGCAGCCACCCCCGGCATCTCACTGGCCTTTTGAGTATCCAGCTTTTTGATCCGCCCGCTGGCAACCGGGCTGACCATAACTTTTACATATAATAAATTTCCGGGTTTAGGTATATCATCAATAAACTGGGAGCGCCCCATTACGTGATCACGTCCGCTTACATGAAGCGGTGAAGTTCCTGCCTGCCCCCACTGACTGTTTTTTTCCATCTGTTCATTTTTCATGACCATCTGCCTCCTGACTGCTTTCATAAGCCAGATAATGTTTCATTAAAAGATTCTGCATCACAGCTTTCCGGTAGTCTGCACTGCCTCTCACATCACCGATCGGAGCTGCCTCTCTGCCAATTATCTCATAAGCTCCCAAAAAAGTTTCTTCTGTCATACTCTTTCCCTCCAGATAATGAGAGGTTTCCGGCATGAATAGTGTTGTGGGACCTACTCCTCCGCAGGCAATGGACGCCTTTTTAATAACTCCATCTGAAATCTTTAAGGCAATGGCGGAATTAACTGCGGAAATATCCACTTCTTTTCTTTTGCTGACTTTCTCAAAGTGGATAAAATCATACTCTCCCAGAGGAATGGAAATAGAAGCAACCCATTCATCTGATTTATTTTCCGTCTGTTTATAGCCATGATAAAACTCCCTGACAGGGACTCTCCTCGTTCCTTCACAGCCTCTTAATGTTAAAACTGCATTCATCGCCATCAAAAGAGGAACTGTATCTGCTACCGGAGAGGCGTTAACAAGGTTGCCTGCCAGCGTAGCCGAGGATCTTATCTGCTCGGAGCACATGCCTGAGACCGCATCAGAAAACTGGGGAAATAATTGCTTTACCATATCAATAATGGCAGACAAGGTAACTCCGCCTCCAATAATCAACCCGTGACTTTCCCCATATGAAATTTTCTGCAGAGATGAAATTCTGCTGATATCCACAAGGAGCCTGTAATGCTGGTTTCTTTTCTTAATTCCTACCACAACATCGCTTCCGCCATTTAGGAACCGCAGGTTCTTCCCGGAGACAAGTTCCCCGTTATCTTTTATAAAGGCTTCCAGATTTTCCTCTGAAACAGGGGAATAATAGGCATTTACGCCGTCATCAATAAAAATATCCTCATGGACGAAAGCCAGCTGCTGTTCTTCGGTCTGATCCAGATAAAAGGGACGTATATTTCCTGAATCAATGGTTAAATCCTCTAAGTATTCCGGTACTTTCCGAATCGCTTCATATCCCGTACACCGGCAGAGATTTCCCTCTAAATATCTGCGGAATTCTTCTTTTCCAGGGTTTGGTCTCTCCAGATAGAGAGCCAGTATAGACAAAATCACACCAGGTGTGCAAAATCCGCACTGCGTCGCATGTGCATTTAAAACTGCTTCCTGTATCGGGTGGAGTTTTTCCTTTTGCGCAAGCCCTTCTATGGTTATGAGATGCTTCCCCTCCAGCTTTGCTGCAAGGTATAAACAGCCTGCGGCTGACTTATAATGTACCTTTCCCTCTCTTACCTCCCCAATCACTACCGTGCAGGCTCCGCAGTCCCCCTCTCCGCAGCCTTCCTTAATCCCGTTTAACTGGAACCGGTTGCGAAGAAGCTCCAAAACTGTTGTTTCCCCATTGACTGAAATTTCTTTCAATTTTCCATTCAGAAAGAAGCGAATCGTTTTCTTCATACCTTTCCTTACTCCTTTTCATTCCTGTTTTCCCGCTGGTCTGCATGCATTTCTTCGGGCTTTTGGATAAAAATAAGCCCCAGGCACACGAAACACACACCAGAACAACTGCTTCGATAGAAGCGGCAGTTCAGTCTGTGCTCATGTAGCCTGGGGCAATTTAAGGTCGCCTGGTCGAGACGCTCAAACCATATTAATGAGCTTATACAAGAAGCAGTCCATATTTAAATACTTCTTTGTATCTTTACAAATAATTATACCGGATTATACCAGATAGTCAATAATTTTTTATCAATATCTACAGGATTTTAATACCAGCATATACTAAACTCTGTATGTTTTCTAATATTTTCCTAATTTCATATGACCTGCAAGCTCTGTCTTGGATCTCTGCTTAATAATCCATGCCTCATCCTTCGCCTGGGTAAATGCAGATACACATTTGGGATCAAGGTTATCCTCAATTCCTTCCTTGCATAAAGCGATCATCTTCTCTGCTAATGTGATAATCTCCATGTGAATGGCATTGGTACGGTCAGAACGGTATATTTTTTCAGCATCTTCCTCGCTGAGTTCTTCAAACTTCTCTGCTCCCACTTTACATTTGGGGCAAACTTCCGGAGCGGTCTCCCCTTCATAAACATAGCCGCATACAGTACATCTGAATAATTTCATATAACATGCCTCCTAATTGAACTATTTTTATCAATACTTGAAGATTACTATTAGTATCACCCATACAATATCATTTGTCAACCGCTGCCAGATAAATTCACCATTTATTAACAAGTTTGGGCATCCAGAACCTGAAGAATTTCCGTTTTACAATCCGGCGCAAATGCCCGGATTCTCATTTCCAGCTTCTTCAGCGCTGTCCTGACTTTAGGGGCACCAATTCCCGGAGGCGCATAGATTATAAACAGAACATCGCTTGTATCCGGTGTTATCCTTGTATTATAGTCGGGTCCTTTCAAAATACTGGAAAACACACTGGTGCTGTCACTCAATATTATATCACCTGCTGCAGCGGTTACTTCTCTTCCGGAGATAGACTGGTAAGCTTCATTTCCTGCTGCCAAATTCAACCGGAGAGGTGGTTTCAGCCTGTTTAAATCATGACCGGCAGTCAGCAGCATACTCTCCAGCTCATTAAAAAACATGGACTGAAGGAGAGGTGATTTTGAATCGCATATTTTTTTCCCTTTTAACATGGAATCAAGCTGTGCCAGAAGGTGATAACTTTGTCCAAACTTTTTGTAATAGGCTGCGTAGGCATCAACAGGACTCTGTTCCTTTAACTCTTTTCTTGTAAACCCCTCATATTTCTTCTTCAGTTCCTTCAAAAATATGGCTTCATCTTCTTTTTTACAATCCGCTCTTTCTGAAATTCCCCTTACAATGAGAACCCCCATATTGATGCCTGGATAAACTTGTTCTATGTCTTTTTCAAATATAATCATAACTGCCTCCTGTTTTGTGACTGCCGTCCGATGAACAGCATGCTGAAAATAATAAAGCCTCCTCCTGCCCATTGGCTCAGACCAATTGGTTCTTTGAGGAAAAATAGTGACAGCAGCATGGAAGTGAAAGGAATCATACCTGAAAATGCAGCTGTCGTATGTGCACCAGAACGTTTAACTCCTTCAAAAAAGAAGATAAAAGCCAAAGCAGTTACCACCAGACCATACCAGCTTAGTGCCAGCCATTCCCTCCAGCCAATGGCGGAAAGCGGCAGTACAGACTGCTTATAAAGTCCAGGTATCAGGGATAAAAAAAAGGCGATTAATGATACCAGATACATCTGTATCATAGGCGGGACAGAAAGTAATTCTGTATCATTTCCTTTTTCCCTGTATTTTCTGGAAACAATATTGAACGTTGATTCACTCGCCGCAGCACAGAGAATCAGTAAATTTCCAGCCATATGGCTCATAGAAAATGCCGCTGGGTTCTGTGGATTTTTCTGTATCAGAACAATTCCCAAAACACTGCAGGCAATGCCAGATACAGTCCAGAAATTGCAGGTTTCTTTTAATACCAGAAATGCCAGAATGGAAGTAATCGCTGGTGTAGTTCCAGTTAAAATTCCAGCCTCCACAGTGCTTGTCAGGCCCACGCCTGTCAAGAGAAATAAGCGGAATAAAACAATCCCAAAGCCTGCCTGCAAAGCAAAAACCGCCAGATCCCTTTTCTTAAGGCAGGCAGCCAGACGGATAGTCCTGATCCCATAAAAAGGAAACAGACATAAAAGCATGATACCTAAACTTATAGGTGTTACCAGACGCCCATTTAGCTTTTCCGTAAGTATGGATCCGGTAACAACGGAAGTTCCCGCTAAGGAAAACCCAAGCATTAAATAAATTTTTCCAGAAATATTTTTCATATCAGACCTTTCTCACAGCATTGCAATACAGCGAATATTTGCTATAATGATACCGTAATGAACTGGCTATAGTAAGAGCCAGTTCAGACTTATTTTCAATGGACCAGTGAAAGGAGAGAGTATGTGGGGAATTGAATTGCGCACCAACAGTGAAATCAGTCTGGCCCGCCAGATTTTTCTCTCCCTGCGAAAACGTATTCTCACAGGAGAGATTCTTCCAGGCGAACCACTGCCCTCCACCAGGGAACTTGCAAAAGGGCTGGGAACCTCCCGCAATACTGTATGTGAAGCTTATGACATGCTGCTGACAGAAGGGTTTATTATCAGCCGGCAGGGCGCTCCCTCCAGGGTGACTGAAGGACTGCATATGATACCGGGAAACGCAGGAATCACCCAGGATACAGAGAAAGAACAGCCGGAGATTCATTGGAATTTCAAAACGGGACAGCCGGATCTGTCACTTTTTCCATGGTCTTCATGGAGTCAGATGGTTCACAGAGCATTAAACACTCTTCCTGTGCACCAGTTAGAATACAGTAGTCCAAAAGGACATGAACCTTTATGCAGCGAAATTTCCAAGTGGCTGATGCGCAGCAGAAGCATGGAGGTAAATCCGGAAGATATATTTATTACCTCAGGAGCTACCCAGGCATTCTATTTACTGGTGGATATTCTATATAAGAAAGAACGGCCCTTTGCCTTGGAAAATCCTTCTCATCCAGGCATCCGCACCGTCATAAATGACCGGGATTATCCCCTGTGCTTCATGCCTGCAGACCGGCAGGGAGCTGATGAATCGTGGATCAGAAAGATGGATTTATCAGCCGTATATGTCACCCCATCCCATCAGTTTCCCCTGGGCGGTATTCTGCCTGCTGTGAGACGTGCATCGCTGATTCGTCTGGCAGCAGAAAAGGATTACTATATTATTGAGGATGATTATGACAGCGAATACCGTTACAGCGGTTCACCGGTAACCCCTCTTTATTCTATGGATCCTTCCAGAGTAATCTATGTGGGTACCTTTAGCAAAACCCTGTTTCCCGCCCTGAGAATCGGATTTGCCGTGCTTCCGAAAGAACTGCAGAAAAAATGGAGGCATTCCCGGAACTATCTGGATGTTCAAAATCCCGTATTGGAGCAGATCGCTCTTACGGAATTTTTAAAAAGCAGGAAAATGGACCATCACGTCCAGCATATGCGCAGAGTGTATGCAAAGAAGCGTAAAGCCCTTCTGGCAGCCGCAAGGGAGGCGTTTGGCAGCCAGATCAGCGCCTGGGGCGATGAATCGGGACTTCATGTGGCTCTTGAATTTCCGGAAATGAAATTTGGAAAAGATTTTGTTTCGGACTGCAGAAAGAACGGTATTCAAATACAGACCATATCCCAGTACTGCAGCGATGAAAATTGTCATATGGATAAACTTTTATTGGGCTACGGTCATCTGAACGAAAAAGAGATTCAGGATGGCATAGCGGCATTAAAATCATTGATCGATGCCAGAATTTAGCAAAAACCAGCCGGAAGATAAAAGGCTTGAAACACCTTTTTCTCCTGGCTGGTTTTTATTTTACATTCTTACCTTCAGATCAGCTTCACTCCAAAACCTTTCTGAACGTAAGGAAGAAATTTTAAATCATTTTCCTTAATCTGCCCGATCAAATTAAGACGTTCATCCATAGGAAGATCCACACGGGCAATTTCAAGCTCTCCCATATACCTTAAATATTTTTTATTGGATATGCAGATGCTTCCTGCTTTTCTGATAAGCAGCCCGCTTTCCACAGCCATTGTCTTTGAAGAATTCTCTTCTGCTTCAATCTCCTGTTTATATAATCTGGATTCCTGGGAGCGGAAAAGATATTCGCTGGAATCGGGTCTGTCATGATGAATCTGGTCTCTTACAAATTCATAGCCTGGTAATAAGTCAGCCCTCAGCTCTACAAAGCCCTGGCTGATGCATTTTACCTCAGCCCAATCCCTGTCACTGATGTCCACATCACCGACCAGTACTACATCACAGCCTCCCTTTATGGAAAGCTCCAGCATGTTGAAAGCCACCTCATCCCGACGGCTCCTGTGGTCTTCCACGGTTGGCAAGCCTTCAAAAAGAGGCCCCCTGAGTGTTAAGTTACCCGGAACAAATGCCATGGTTGTAAATCCCAGATACTTTAATCGGTTGTTGATTTCTCTCACCTGTTTTAAGGACAAAGCAGTGAACTGCTTGGGATAAAAATTATGACAGGCGGCAAATTTAGTAAAATCTGCACCATACCGTTTCCATTCCAAGAGCTCCTCTTCCATAATGGTGGAAGCATTGAAAACAACAAAAAAATGTTTGGAGATTTCAACCACTTCCCTGGGGGAAAAGCCATAATCCAGCCTCACATGGGTGATTCCCAGAGACTTTAACTCTTCCATGCTGGCAACACCAAGCTTATCATAGGTCTCTGGTCCCACATCTGCGATCAGGTTTAAATTTTCTTCCCTGCAGCAGTTTAAAAGCTGCCTGATGCTCTTACTGTAATCCACTCCTGTCTCTTCCGGTATGTGGAGAGATGTAAATGCATAGGTGACTCCGTTTTTTACTGCCTTTTTAATCAGTGACTCATTCTTCTCCATACCACTGGAGAAATAGATGGAAATTCCGGTTTTCATTATTCTTCTCCGTATACCTCATTGATTCTGTTTTCATCCACGCCAAAAAAGTAAGTGACTAAAAATCCGCCTGCGTAGGCAACCAGCATAGCCAGTATAAATGACAGCTGCTGGCCTGGCTTTACAATCAGAAGCCCGAATAAACCGGAAACACCCTGGGAAACAGTTCCCAGATGAAGAAGTGCTGCCAGCGCTCCTCCAAAGCCGCTGCCGATACAGGCAGTAAGGAATGATCTGCCAAGAGGCAGGGTAACTGCGTACATCATTGGCTCTCCGATTCCAAGAATTCCTACAGGAATGGAATCTCTTATGTATCTTTTTAATTTTTTATTTTTTGTTTTCACATAAAGAGCAATACCGGCTCCCACCTGGCCGCCGCCTGCCATCATTAAGATTGGAAGCAGATAATTAATGCCGCCTGTGGCACCTGCCGGGTCATTTAACATGGCATGAATCGGCGTCAGTGCCTGATGCAGTCCAACTGCTACCAGAGGCAGGAAGCCTGCAGACAGAATATAACCGCCTACAACCCCCATTTTCTCATATGCAAAGCTTAATACTGCAAAGATGACCTTGGTCAGACCTGCTCCAAGGGGCTGAATGACTAATAATGCTACAATTCCACCGATAATGAGCACCAGAAGAGGGCTGATAAAGGTGTCAATTAAATCCGGCATGTGCTTTCTGATCCGCTTCTCCAGTTCTGCAAAAAACATACCAGCAATTAATGCTGCTAAAAGACCTCCGGAAGCGGGATTAAACGGAGCATTGGTAATCGGCAGCAGTATCTGCTTTTCATTAATCGTTGCGAGAAGAGGCATACCTGCATTGGCTATGGACATAGCGCCGGCAATGGCTCCCAGTGCACCTGATCCGCCGAATTCCCTTGCTGCATTGTAGCCTACCAGAATAGGAAGGTATGCAAACAAAGCCCAGCCCATGGTCCTGATACAGGCGAACCACCAGACTCCCGCCAGTGCTCCGTGAGTGGAAACATTGATAACATTGCAGATACCGTTAATTAAACCTGCCGCAATAATTCCAGGAAGCAGTGCCACGAAAATATTAGCGATTTTCTTTAAAAATCTCTGGACAGGCTTATCATACTTTGCCTTCTGCAGTTCTTTGTTTTCTCTTGTGACTGTCTGTATATCCCCGCCTTTTTCCCCATCATCTGCCTGGCCTTTGGGCAGCCCGGTAAGCTTATAAAATTCATCTAACACCTTGTTTACCTTGCCAGGACCGAAGACAATCTGAAGGGTATTGCTTTCCACTACCCCGAGGACACCTTCCACCTTTTTTAACTGCTCTAAGTTTACTTTTGATAAATCCTTCACTCCGATGCGAAGCCTGGTCATACAGGCAGCATTGGATGTGATGTTGGTTTTCCCTCCCAACAGTGATAACAGTTCTTCACTGACTTGCTTGTAATCCATTGTTCTCCTCCTTTTAATTATTATTTCATAGTTTCGGCTTAACTGGCAGACCAAAACCCCCTTTCTTAATCTATTTCAAAGCCTGACGGACATTCCCGCCTGCTTTTAACAGCTTTTCTCTTGCTTCTTTCGCATTACAGTCCGATAAAATCATAATCACAGCTGTTTTCACATGGCCGTCTGCCTGTTCCAGTACCGCTTTTGCTTCCTCTCTTTCACAGCCCGTTGCTGTCATTACGATATTCTGTGATCTCACCACAAGCTTTTCATTGCTCTGTCTGACATCTACCATTAAATTCTGATAGACCTTTCCGATTCCGATCATGCTGCCGGTTGATATCATGTTTAAAACCATTTTCTGCGCAGTACCTGCCTTCAGTCTGGTAGAGCCGGTAAGTACCTCCGGTCCTGTAACCGGTTCGATGGCAAGCATTGCTTCCTTTCCTATGGCGGAATCCCTGTTGCATGAAATGGCAACAGTTTTACAGCCAATGGAACGTGCATAACGGAGTCCGTAAATCACATAGGGCGTTCTGCCGGATGCAGCCAGACCGATTACGATATCTTCTTTTAACAAACCTATGGACTTTAATTCCTCCTCGCACAGAGTCTCGCTGTCTTCCGCACCTTCCACCGCTTCCACAAAGGCCTTTTCCCCTCCTGCAATCAGTCCCACAACCATCTGGGGCGGCACGCCGAAGGTGGGCGGACATTCTACAGCATCAAGTACTCCAAGCCTTCCCGAAGTACCTGCGCCCACATAGATGATTCTGCCGCCTGCTTTCAGGCTTTCGGCTGCCCACCCGATGGCCTGGGCGATCTGGGGAATGACTTCCTCTATTGCTTTTATCACTGTTTCATCCTCCCGGTTCATGATCCGGGCGATTTCTATAGGGGTCATCTCATCCAGACTCATGGTATCCGGATTTCTTGACTCAGTTGTCAGTTTTGATAAATCAATCATCTTTTAAGTTCCTCCGTCTTTCTGTATATGGGTTCTGCCGAACTGATTCATGCAGAACTCGTAATTGCGGTTTACATAAGTGGTAAACAACACATCTACCACATTTAACTGTGAGATCCTGGAAGACATGGCCCCACTTCTGTGAATGAGCTCCGTTGCAGCCACAGGCAGAACGAAATCCGCTTCCGCCGCAAGCTTCGACTCAACGGCTCTTGTTATGGCAATCACCTTTGCACCGTTTGCCTTGGCTTCTTTGGCACATTGAAGCATCTCTTCTGTAAGACCGGAATAGCTGATAACAATTGCCACATCACCATCCCGTAAATTCCTGGCTGTTAAAAACTGGGCATGCCAGTCATCACATAAACTGCAGATCACATCTGCCCTGAGAAGCTTTAAATACAAGTCCCTCGCCACAAGAAGAGAGGTTCCAAGTCCGAACAGGGAGACTGTCCTGCTGGTTTCCAAAAGTTTTACACACTCTGTTATTATCTTAGGCTCGAGAAGCTTTCTCGTGGTTTCCAGTGATTCAATATTTTTCTTTGTTACCTTATAAATAATATCCTCAACAGTATCCTTCTGGGTGATCTTTTGAAACGCAATATCGCGGCTCTCCCGAAACAAAGCCACTTCATAGGCCAGAGTGCTCTGAAAATCCTTATAACCTTTACACCCCAGCTTTTTACACAGTCTGACAATGGTGGCAGGAGATGTATAGGTTTCTTTCGCAATCTCCTTAATGGTCTTTCTTAACACAGATTCCGGATTTCTCTGAAGCCTGCTTATGAGTTGTTTTTCAGCCTCTCCGGCATTTTGAACATAATCATCGATTCTTACAAGTAGACCTTTCATTCTCTGTTCCTCTCTAAAAAGCCAGAAGGGATTCACTGTGCTTCACAGTTGTATTGAACTCATTCTAGCGGGTTTGTATTATAGTTTCAATATGTGTTAAAAACTATGAAACTTTTTTTCATTATATGATGTTTTCCGGGGGATTAAAAGAAGGAATTTTTCTTGAGACATGCAAAAAAAGTCCCGGTTCCATTAGGGATACCCTGATCATGGAACCGGGACTGACTATTTTATTTTCTCTTTGTACCAACGTAGGAACCCATTCCGCCCGCCACATTCACCACATCAAATCCTTTTTTCAGAAGAGCACCGCAGGTCCGTCTGCTTCTTGCACCGGACTGGCACATGATATAATAGGTCTTGTCCTTCATTAAATATTTTTCCGGGTTATTTAGTAAATTGCCCATGGGGATATTTTTCGCAGTTCTCATGGTTTCGCTTTTAAATTCATAGGGCTCCCGGATATCTATTAACTCAATACTGCCAATGAGTGGGTCTAAATCATTTACATGAATTACTTTTCCTGTATTTCTTTTTAAAAATTCAAACATATATTTTTCTCCTCTTATGTTTCCTGTCATTTAATAAACCTGGTTTCATTATAAATCCTATCCTATTATTATCCGTGACTAAATCACATATACAGTCCAAAATGACAAAAAAACCAGGCAGGCACGCATGATCATAAAATTCCATGTGTACCCGCCAGGGGATCCTGTTTTCTTATTTATTATTTACAAATGCTTTCGATTCGTTCCTTAGTTATATTACCGTCAATCTTCTCCTGTATCTTACAATCCTTAATCCAGACTGCGCAGGGACCGTTTTGAACACCGAGGCGTTTTGCAAGTCCATCTGATTTATAGGTATCAATGCAGGATACCCGCATGCCGCTGTGATTCTGCTCAAATTCCTTGAATACAGATAAAAGCTCTCTGGAATGTGCATCAACTGCATTATAGATATAAACCAGGGATGGGTTCCCTTCATTCATGATCTGCTGTTCAAATATTTCACACTCTGAAAGGTATTTTTCTGCTCCGTAACCTGCCACAGCTCCGTCGCCTACTGCTGTTGCAACCTGTTTTAAGAATTTGTCACGTACATCACCCACTGCATAAACTCCGGGTATATTAGTTTCCATCCGCTCATTGGTAATTAAATAACCGCCCCGGTTCATATCCAGCATTCCCTGGAATATCTCGGTATTGGGCAGATAGCCGATGAACAGAAAGCAGCTGTCAACGGTAACCGGAATCTTTTCTTCCGTCTTTACATTTTTTAAGACAACCGTGCTGAGTCTTTCTTCACCTTCGAAGCTGTCCACAACCGTATTCCACATAAATTCCATCTTGGGATTTGCAAGTGCCTGTGCCTTTGCAATTTCATTGCAGTCCATCTTTCCGTTTTCATGCATAACAGAAACAATTACCTTATCAGCAAATTTTGTTAAAAACATTCCCTCTTCGATTGCTGCATCTCCGCTGCCGATTACCATAACCGTTTTACCGGTGTTAGCTGCTGCATCACAGGTAGCACAGAAAGAGATTCCTTTATCATAAAGATACAGTTCCTCGTTCTTTGCACCGGTCAGACGGGGCTTTCCGCCGCTTCCGATGATCACTGCCTTTGCCTCAAAAATATTGCGGAACGTTTCCACTTTTTTTATATCTCCCTCAAGAGATACGCTTCTTACATCGGTTAATTTAAATTCGACTCCAAACTTTTTGGCCTGTTTATGAAATAAATCCATCAGCCCAAGACCAGTGGCTCCCTCTGGAAAACCAGGGTAATTTTCAATCTCATTGGTATAAGTTGCAAGTCCTCCCACCAGAGTCTTTTCAATAATCAGCGTCTTTAATTTTGCCCTGCCGCAATAGATACCTGCAGTTAAACCGGCTGCACCGCCGCCGATGATGACCACATCATATTGTAATGTTTTCTTTTCCATGGTATATAATCCTTTCTAAACGATTGGAGCAATCATTTCTGATTGCTCCAGTCATTACATAAAATACTTTGCCAGTAATTTGCTTCCGATGAATGCTCCCACTAAAAGGAACGCTCCAAATACCCAGCCGGATAAGGAGAAGGATGCAATTGCAGTAAACAAAGCTCCGATATTACAGCCGTTTGCAAGTCTTGCTCCGTAGCCCATAAGCAGACCGCCCAGGATAGCTGCCACTACCTGGCGCAGGGTTTTAATCTTCTTTATTTTAAACTGTGATGCAAATAAGGTCGCTGCCAATGCTCCGAAGATGATGCCCAGATTGCGGATGGAACCCCCGTCCGCCAGAAAGCCGGTATGAAGCTCCTGCTGCATCTTTTCCGATGCATAATAGGCCCAGCTGCCTGCATCTCCGCCAAGTGCGTTATAAACCCAGGTTCCCCAGACAGCAAATGTACTTGTCACTCCCCAGCCTTTTCCGAATACTGTGAAATGAGCAATCTGGAAAACGGAAAGTAAAACAGCTCCCGCCACATAGGTTAAAGGTTCCTTTAACAGTTTTTTGTAAATCGGATGATCACCCAGTTTAATAAAAAACTCTTTCAATTCATTCACCTACTTTCAAAGCGGTTATTATTTTGCTTTCTCAATAACGATTTCCCATTCTCCGTCATCTACTTCTTCAATTTCAACATTGTGTCCCTGTTTTCTTGCCCATTCAGGAACATTCTTCATTGCACAGCTGTGGTCAATGGAAACCACCAGCACATCACCTACCGATAACTCACTCATCTTTTTCTCAGTTTTCATTAACGGTACAGGACAAGCCTCGCCTAAACAATCCAGTGTAAATTCAGCCATTTTTTTATCTCCTTTAAATAATATAATTTATTCGATACTTCCCATCTTTTTCTGCTGCCATTTTACAGCAGCTATGTAGAGCAATACAATAATCAGTCCCTGAACGGCAATTGCTCCAAACCAGCCAAATACGTCAGGTAAAAATACCTTTGGAGCATTGGCATTTAATTTACCCCAGAATCCCATGTCATGAGCACCCCAGACGGAACCTGCAATAAAAAATACCAGTGACAGCATCTGCATGAGGAAGCCCTCTCCCACACGCATTAATGTTCCGGAAGCACAGCCTCCTGCAATTACCATACCGATTCCAAATAAAACGGCCCCGATGATCAACGGCAGCCCGATGGGAGATACCCCCGCCATGTTCAAATTGGAATCTCCGCCTCCCATGGCACTGGCATATTTGATTGCAACAAAACCCACGCTTGAAACAGCGACGGCTACCAGGACGGCTCTTGTTACTGATGTGCTCCCTGTTATGCAGGGATCACGGAACGCTGCTGTAAAACAGAATCTGGAGCGCTGCAGAATATAACCAAATGCGATACCAAAGATCCAGTAAACCGGAAGCTTATTGCTCCCCTGCCCCAAATAGAATCCAAAAGCAATGATCAGTGCAGTAAGCAGTATAGCAAATGGAATCTGACTCTTTTTGGGCTTTCTTGTCTTACGCACTCTTTGTGTACCTGATTCGGTACTTGAATTAGTCTCTGACACTTGAATCCTCCCTTCTACATTGATAATTATATAACGATCTTTACAGTAAGATTATATCACAATAAATTTAAAGCTGTTAATCAAGATTTTGATATGGTATAAGATATCCTTATACCCAAACAAATCTTTTCACTAGTCATAATACCTTATATTTGTTATAATTGCCCAAGGGGAACTGTACGGAATTTTAACAGTTAGCAGTTTTACGAGGGGAGATTCTTATGAATGTTCAAAATCTGAAGATGTTTATCAAAATAGTGGAAACGGGCAGCATATCGAAGGCTGCGGAACTGATGAGCATCAGCCAGTCCGCATTAAGCCAGCAGCTTCGGGTCATGGAACTGGAAATCGGTGCCCGGCTCTTTGAACGCAATTATAACGGGGTCATACCTACCGATACGGGGAAAATCGTATACAGTCACGCCATGGAAATTACATCTTCTTATGACCGAATGTTTTTAGACATCTCTAACTCTCAAAATCAGAACAAAACCATACATATAATAGCCAATCCCTGCGTCTATTCCTACGCCCTGCCCTGTACCCTCTATCATGTAAAGAACAATTATCCCCAATATACCCTTCATATGGAGGTCATGACCAGCCAGAATATTGAGGAAAAAATAACAAAGGGTCAGGCAGATATGGGGATCATCATCGGCAGACCAAAGGATAAAAATCTTTCTTCCAAAAAAGTATTTACGGACAGGTTCTGTCTGGTCGCAGGAGAAAAGATGCAGGTTCCGGCCCGGTTATCATCTGAGGAACTTTATCATTATCCTCTGCTGATGCTTGACAAAAATCAGAAAACCAGGCAGCTCATAGACAGATCTTTAATAAAAAGCGGAATTCAGATCAGCAGACTTCATATTCTTTACACACTGGAATCCACGGAATCCATTAAGCTGTCAGCGATCAATGGCTTCGGGCTTGCCTTTCTGCCCTATATGGCAATAAAAAAAGAGCTTTACCATAAGCAGCTCCGTATCATTGACTGTCCCGGGCTGGAGTTTGAGAATGATTATTACTCCATTAAACGTTCCAATGATGTTCCTGCCTCCCCTGAATCGGCAAAGCTCATAAAATATATTGAAAAAATATTAAAGGACACTATCTGCTAGCAGTTATGGTGATTTCCCATACGCCGTTCATCACCTCATCCAATTGGTAATTCAGTTTATTGGCTTTACAAAAGGATTCCAGATTGGAAATGGTGCAGCTGTGATCCGTAACCAGCAGATAGTCTTCTCCTTTTTGTATGGAATCCATAACTGCCTGCAGTTTCATTACAGGAACCGGGCAGATCTCGCCCAGACAGTCTATTTTTTTCATACTTTTCCCTTTCCTCTTTTTACTCCGAAACGCATGGGGCAGACAGTTCTGCACCGATTGCATTCTACTGTTTCAAAGCCCCGCTTTGTTTTTCCATAGCTGTATTGTCTGCATGGTTTCTGCTCCACAAACCCTTCCTTAATGGACTCCTGAGGGCAGTTCTCTATGCACAGCCTGCAGCTGTCCGGACAGATGGAAACAGCCGGTTCATCTGGTTCTGTTTCCAGATCTGTGAGAACGCAGCCCAAGACCAGGCGGTTTCCAAAATCTTTATTCAGAAGCAGCGTATTCTTTCCCATCGTACCAAGACCTGCCAGGCATGCCGCATGCTTCATGGATATAAGACCGCGCCCTTCCAGCTTCTCTTCATCCCAGTATTCATAGGGAGAATCACATGGCAGAGGAACTGCGCGGGCTTCAAACGTATCTTCAATCAGCTTTGCAGTCTGTAACGCGATAAGGTCAGCCTGCGGACAGGCCAGACTGTTATAATGAGAATAAACAAAACGGGAATCAACCTCATATAGCCCGCGTGGTAAAGCTATTCCAAATACAACAACGCTTTTACAGTCAGGAAAAATGCTGCAGGGTTGAAAGCCATTTGGTGCCTGATTAAAGCCTTCTGTGCCCGCAAATCCACACACATCCGCGCCTGACTGAAGAACTGCGTTACGAATTTTTTCCTTCATATCAAACTACCTCGTCTTATCCGGATTTATGAATTACCCATCTTATTCTTTGACCCAATAAAGAGTTCCATCGTTTGTACGGTCCATAAATCCGTATTCAATAAGCGCTCTTCGAATGGCGGCATTATCCTCAAAAATCCTTTTTAAAATACGGTTTAACTCCTTCTCCTCATATTGTTTACCAGGAGCAAAATTCTTTACGATTTCGCTTAAAACAACCAGCTTCTTTTTCTCTCTGGCTGGTATGCTTTTTAAACCGCCCTTGTCATCAAAATAGGTTTTTCTGATGCTTTCAATTTCTTTATCCGTGATATTATAGCGGTCATCCACCATGGTAGCCGAACTGTGTGCATCATGCAGCACACTTCCTTCCAGACGGCTGATTTCCTTTTGTGTCTGTTCAGACAGCAGTTCCATCATAGCCAGAAAAACCTTTGCCTGCTTTTCTTTTTCCCTTAATTTGTACTTATGGTTTCGAATGGTTGAATCTGCAA
Organism: Bacillota bacterium; assembly: GCA_023386315.1. Classification (GTDB taxonomy): domain Bacteria; phylum Bacillota; class Clostridia; order Lachnospirales; family Lachnospiraceae; genus Lacrimispora. Next base: position 256,366 of record JAEWJZ010000014.1, read on the forward strand.
CGCCTAACGCAGAAGCCACCTCCTTATCCGACAGCCCCTGTGCAATAAGCTGAAGCACCCTCTGCTGTGCCTGGGTAATTCCGGTATTGGCGCAGCTCATATTCAGAACATAGGCAAGCACGGATTCATGTTTTTCTTTTATATGCTCTTTCATTGATCTTTCTGCGTCATAGAAAAGTCCGGCCTTTTCATAGATCCGGCCTTCCAGAAAGTTTTCCCCGCAGAAAACACAGGTATATGTTTCTCCCTCTTTGATATATCCGTTCTTTAGTTCATCCTTAGATGCGTCCCAAAAAATAGTATCATCTCCTTTATTCTTTATATAAGTAGTATAATAACACCATTATTATTTTGTGTCTACATATTTATAGTCTTTTTCTTATTTTGTTTATATAATAAAGATCACATATCTATTATAAAAAAGCCACTGCAGAGGCTTTCTTTGCAATGGCTGGAAATCTTTATACTATTTTCTTAACAGCTTTTTCTCCGCAATCCCTGGTTTCGTCATATTCATGGGATCCAGCACTATATTTACGTCAGCCGGAGACAGTATTCCTTTTTTTATTATCAGCTCTCTTACCGGTCTGCCTGTCCGAATGGCCTCTTTTGCAATCTCTGCCGAATTTCTGTAACCGATGTGAGGACATAAAGCGGTAATGACTCCCACACTGTTTTCTACTAATTGTCGGCATCTCTCTTCATTTGCAGTGATACCGGTTATGCAGTGATCCACAAATGTCTGTACGGCATAGGTTAATGTATCAATGGATTGAAACAGAGAATAAAATACAATGGGTTCAAAGGCATTTAACTCTAACTGCCCCGCTTCAGCGGCTAACGTTATAGTCAGGTCATTCCCAATAATATGAAAAGCCACCTGATTGACCACCTCAGGAATTACCGGGTTTACCTTACCTGGCATAATGGACGATCCATTCTGCCTTGCCGGAAGATTTATTTCTCCAAATCCGGTTCTTGGTCCTGATGACATCAGCCGTAAGTCACTGGCTATTTTTGAGAGGGTGACAGCGCAGGCTTTAACCGTTCCGGAAACAGCCACAAAGGAGTCCAGACTCTGGGTTGCATCAAAAAGATCGGAAGCCTGTATTACATCAATGCCGGATAACGCTTTCAGCTTTGGGACAATCCGTTTCATATACTGTTCATCCGCATTAATTCCGGTTCCTATGGCAGTGCCGCCTAAGTTTACATATCTTATTTCTTCAAGCACTTTTTCTATACGGAGCATATCCCTTCTGACAGCAGTTGCATACGCGTGGAATTCCTGCCCCAGACGAATGGGTACCGCATCCTGCAGCTGGGTTCTTCCCATCTTAATTACATGATCAAATTCCTTTGACTTTTCCTCAAATGCTTCATGAAGACGTTCCAGTTGTTTTAATACTTTCTTTAAAAGAACATAACAGGTCATTTTGCCTGCTGTGGGAATCACGTCATTGGTTGATTGTCCGCAGTTAACATGATCATTGGGATTAATGAGACTGTAATCCCCTTTTTCTCCACCCATGATCTCTATTGCTCTGTTTGCGATTACTTCATTGGCATTCATGTTCAGGGAAGTTCCTGCTCCGCCCTGTATGGGATCCACGATAAAATATTCCAGAAACTTTCCTTTCAGCAATTCATCGCATGCCTGGACAATGGCCATGGAAATGGTTTCATCCAGTAAGCCAGCTTCAAAATTTACAATCGCAGCAGCTTTTTTAATTGAAACCAGATTCTTAATAATCTCCGGATGCATTCTCAACCCGGTAATATTGAAGTTTTCTTTTGCTCTTAAGGATTGAATACCATAATAGGCATTGCTGGAAACCTTCAGCTCTCCAATGATATCTTTTTCCAAACGATACCCTTCCTCTTTATCATCCATCCTTTTTTTCATAGGATTCCCTCACTTTTTACAAATGTTTGATATCTGATTCTTGAAATAAGTATATAAAACATTTATACTATAATCAAATATCAATTAACTTATAATTATCATAACTTTACATTTATATGGAGGCAGCTATGTTTTCTGGCAAAGAATACGTTTATGAGGTCTACAAAGAAAAGAGCTTCTCGAAGGCAGCTAACAATCTCTATATTTCACAGCCCTCTTTAAGTTCCACCATAAAAAGAATCGAAAACAAAATCGGCATGCCGATTTTTGACCGAAGCACAACACCTGTGGGACTGACCGAGTGCGGACTCAAATACATCCAGGCAGCAGAGTCAATCATGGCCATTGAACAGGACTTTCATAATTATCTCGATGATGCCAGGAACTTACAGACCGGAACTCTGACCATCGGAGGCAGCAATTTATTTACTTCTTATGTCATCCCCCCTCTGATTTCAGGTCTGCACCAGCAGTATCCGGGAATCGACGTAACGATCATCGAAGACAATACCAGCAATCTTGAATCCCAGCTTTTGCTGGGCTCACTGGATTTTATCGTAGATAACAGCACCCTGTGCGAATCCAAGTTTGATTCTTTTTTATACAGAGAAGAGCATTTAATGATCGCAGTTCCACAAAAATACGAGGTTAACAAAGATCTTCAGGAATATCAGGTTACTCTGGAACAGATCCGGCTAAATGCCTGTCAGGACCCCAATGTACCTGTAGTACCGCTTTTGGCATTTAAGGATTATCCATTCATAATGCTGAAACCAAACAATGACACCATGCAAAGGGGAATTCATTTATGTAAAACAAATGGTTTTAAGCCTGATATCCTGTTTGAACTGGATCAGCAGTCTACCGCATATCACATTGCCTGCTCCGGGATGGGAATCTGTTTTGTCAGCGATACTCTTTTATGTAAATCACCGGCGCTGAAAGACATGGTCTATTATAAGCTTGACGAAGAAAAAAGCAAACGTAATATCTGTTTCTTCTGCAAGAAGAACCGGTATATTACGTTTGCCATGTCTGAATTTTTGAAATTGATTTCTTAACTGGTGGAACCTTTAAATTCCTTTTTAATATCTTTCCACTTTCACTTTTCGGAAGCTCTTCCACGAAAAAAAAGGCTTTCGGAATTTCCCATTCACACAGGGAGGTCTTAAGATATTTACGAACCTGCAGCATATCCGTTTTTCCCTGTTCCTCCGGTACAATCCATGCTGCCAGCATATCCTGCCCTCCCCTATTCAAAGTCTTCACTGCAGCTTCTGCTACACCCGGGCAGCCTGCCAGTTCATTTTCTATTTTAGCGGACATCACCTTACGCCCGTTTACATTGCATATTCCATCTTTTCTTCCGTCAAAACAGAGCAGCCCGTTCTGGTCAATATGACCGCAGTCTCCAATCCACTCCTCCTCCTTTGTCCCAATCACTCCATACCTTGTACTCACCCGGATTTCACCGTTCTCAACATGAAGCTGCACCCCGGGAAACGGACTCCCGACTAAAGTCTTGTCTTCTCCCATCTGGAAATCTTTCACATAAGTGATATAATTCAATTCGCTTGCGCCATAGTAAAGAATGACTGAGGCATTTTTGAATACCTGTTTTAACTCTTTTGCCTCACGTTTGCCAAGGCTCTGGGAACCGCTGATTATATTCCTTACCCAGCTGTTCGCCCATGCTTTCCGATCGTATGCCTTCTTCAGCAGGCGCAGCTTTGCCGGAATCAGATAAACCGTATCCGCCTTCCAGTCCTCTATCTCTTTCATCCACTTCCTGGGGTCAAACGTATTGGATGCAACAATACTTCCTCCTGCTGTCAGCTGTGCCAGATATAGATTTAAATTACCCGTAAACGCCAGGCTTCCATGCATAAAGATCCTGCTTTTGTCTCCCATGCCGAATATCTCATTCTGGATATGAAAGTACCCTAGCCAGCTTTCCAGTGTACGAAATAACAGCTTATTTTCTCCTGTAGTTCCGGAGGTCATGACCGCCATACAGGCTTCCTTCGGAACTTCTGCCTGAAACAGAGTTTCTTTTATTTTCACATCTGCCGGTATGATCAACGGAACTGCCTGTGTACCGCTTAAGGCCAGAAAAGTAATCAGCTGTTCCGCAATATCTGAAGTCTGTATCACCCGGATTGTTTTTGCCTCTCCCCATGTAAGTCCTTCTTTAAATCTCAGCTTTTCAGCCTGATCCGCAAGGATTCCAAAGGTATACCGGCAGCCGTTAATAATCAGGGCGGTTCGATCAGCCGGTATCTGCCTGATCAGTTCCAGATAATCCTTATTATCTTTCTTTTCCATTCCCCTCATCTCCTCTTTCAATCAGAACAGCGCTGCCGATCCCTCCTGCAGCTGCAACGGAACAGATTCCATATCTTCCTCTATTACTTTCCAGAGCTTTCATGAGATGAATGAGCAGGATTGCCCCCGAAGCTCCGTAAGGATGCCCATATGCCAGAGCGCCTCCATATATATTATATCTGTCTTCAATTCCCGAAAACTGTTTAAGAAAAAGTGCATCAATGACTGCAAACGCCTCATTGACTTCATAAGCATCAATATTACGGTAATCAAGTCCCGCAGCCGTTAACAGCTTTCTGGCAGCAAGAACCGCTGTTTCCGGACTTTTCAGTGGATTCCCTCCCACTGAAACCCCTTTCCGAAAATATGCCTTTGGCTGCAGCCCTGCTTTTTTTGCATAACTCTTTGAACAAAGAACCAGAAAAGCTGCGCCATCATTCATCAGGCATGCATTGGCGGCCGTAATCACCATTCCTCCTGGAAGAATAAAGGGAAGCCTGTCAATCAATTTCTGATTCATACCAGCCCTTATTCCCTCATCTCTCCCGCTTCCTTTCACAGATATAACCACATCAGACAAAAGACCTTTCTCAGCCGCCTGTGCTGCTCTTTTATGGCTCCGCAAAATCCAGGCATCCATTTCTTCTTTTTTTATCCCTTCTTCCAGCGCAGTCAATTCCGCTCCCTCCAGCATAACCGTCTCTCCCTGCATGCCCGGTATGAATTTAGCCACTGTATAGGACTTATTTTCCACAAAATCCGGATGGTTTGGGTTCCAGAGCCTGAGGGGCTGCGTAGAAGAACTTTCAAATCCTCCAGCCACTACTACACTGGCCGCTCCGCTTTCTATCAAAGCCGCCGCCATTGTTATGCTTTCCAATGCGGAACCACACTGTAAATCCACTGTGACTGCCGGGACTGTCTCCGGGATTCCGGCCTCCAGGGCTGCAAGCCTTGTGATATTTCCTCCTCCGCCTACCGCATTGCCTCCAATCACCAGATCTATTTCCCGTTCTTCCAGACGAATGCGTTTAAGAAGTTCTTTTAGCACTTCCGCTCCCAGAATCTCTCCGGGTACATGCTTATACATTCCGTCTTTGACTCCGATAAAGCTTCTGATTCCCTCTAAAATACAAACTCTCTCCACGCAGATCACCTTCCCTGGTTTACCGGATTACCGGGCGCAAAGCCTTTGCCAGTGCCGCCGCCGCAAGGCATTTTACTATATCAAGCGGTATAAATGGAAGAACAGCCTGTATCATGATTGCCAGCCAGGGCTGTCCTGTAACGATTTTCATCCATACAGCCCCCATCAGATAAATAATGGGAATTCCGGCTAATATAAGAAACAGGGTTTGCATATGACTGTTCCTGACTTTCCTGCAAAACATTGAAATGATAACAGCTGCCACTAAATATCCAAAAATATATCCGCCCGTAGGTCCAAACAGCTTTGCAGCACCTCCCATACCTCCTGAAAATACAGGGAGACCCACAAGCCCTGCCAGAATCCATGCCACAAAAACCAGCAGCACTTGAAATGGCCTTAAAACCAATCCGATCAGGTTCACCACAATTGTCTGAGCCGTTATACTTGCTGATGAAAATGGAAGTGGTATGATAATATAGGATGATGCGCTGAGCAATGCCACCATCAGACCCATCACGGTCATTTCCTGGGTAGTCTTTCTTTGATTCATGTTTTTTCCTCCGTTAATCATTCCTTATATATTTTTAAGTTAAATATTTCCGATTCTTTTAAAAAGCCACATATTCTAAATCCGTCTGGATCAATGCCCTCCATCCAGAGTTCTGCCTGTTGGCCGGTTCTCATGGGAGACAGGAATTTTACCTCCGTCTTAAAGCTATACCCGGTCTTTTTATGCATTATCTCTTCTGCCTGTCCCACAACCTCATTTATAATCATAAAACCCGGAATAATCGGATCATTACCTGTATGAATGGGATTGGTGTCGGATACGGAATCGAGAAACCGGCTGACCTGTTCTGGGGAAAAAATAAGAGTTCCATATCTCTTCCCTGTTTTATCTTTGGATCCCTTATTTATGTATTTTTTTGTTAAAACAGGCTTTACCAGAGTTAATTCAATTCTACCCTCCAGCTTACCCTGATTTCCATAAACCTGAAAGACTGCCAGCATGTTATTCCTTTTTAAAAGGCTGGCCTTAAACAATTGAGCTTTGTCTTTTTCTTCTATCTCCAGCCGGTTTGTGATATTTAAATTGCATTTACCAATCAGCCAGCCATCAAATCCCTGAAACTCTGATAATGCTCTCTCCAGCTTAGTAAGCAGCATCTCTATCTCTGTCATACACAGGTCTCCTGTAAATTCTTATCTTTAAGTAGTATAATCAAATTTTCTCCAATTGTAAACTACTTTATGAAAATTGGTTAACAATTATTTTATCAATAATAACATCATAGGCACAAAGAAACAACAAAAACCGGGGATTTCCCCCGGCAATAAAATAATTATTCCTTAAAATTTAAACTGATTGCTTTAGCCGGACATTTTTCCACCGCTTCTAAAACGAGCTGCTGCTGAGCCTCATTACTCACCGGCAGAAGGATAACTGCCTTCTTTGACTCCATACCAAAATTATCCGGTGCAATCCTTGTACATAATCCACACCCCATACAGCAGGCTGAGTTCACGGATAACCCCTTGCTTTTCAGATCCTCATTCGTATGCCCCACCGGAATGTCCTCTGCCTTTATCAGTCTGGACATAATAAAACCCATTATAAATATAGACGCAGTGGTTAATATCCAGCGTATTATCATAAATCTAACGCTTAAAAATTTAGCTTCATTAACAAGCATGGGAACTTTAATTACAGCCCAGGTGCTTAATATTATTACAATATTAGAAATACCCGCCCCTTTTTCCAAAAGAGTTTTACAAACAGGAAACGCAGCATATATGGGCCCGGCGGAAAAGCTGCCCAGGAGAAATGAAAGAATGGATCCTTTCACTCCTGCTCCTCTGCCAAAGCTGTTTTCTATGGTTTTTCTGGGAACCCACGCAGTAATCAGCGAAGTCAGCACAAGAATGACAGGCATTATCATCAGCATTTCCTTCACGTAATATAAGCTGCCTTTCAGTGCCTGTGCTGCTTTATCAGGACTTAAAACCGCCAATACAGAATAAATCAGAATTACCAATGCCAAAAGCCTGTTATTATTTACTGCCCGTTTTATTTTAATCATAAAATCACCCCCATAATAACCGCAATCAGGATTGCAAAAACAAAGCTGAGAGAATTTCTAAGTAAGGTGAATTTTAATCCAAACTCTCTCTTTTCCAGGGGAAAAGTCACGATCCCCACCATTGTCAGGGTGGTGAGAAATGCAACCACAGGAACCAGATTTGCTCCCGCATCCAGGAGAGATCCTGCCAGCGGGAATGCCACAAAAGCCGGTATCAATGTAATACAGCCAATCAATGCAAAAATAATTGTGGAAATCAGAAGATTGGATTCTCCCATAAAATGTCTGACTGTATCCTGGGGAACAAAGGTCATGATTAAACCGATCAAAAATAAGATTGCCAGTATTTCACCTGCCATACCCTTCATCATTCCGCCTGACATTTTAAGTGCACCAAACGTTTTCTTTCTGTCTTTGGCAATTGAAACAAAAAACCACACCAGGGTAACAATCCAGAATAAGGCTGTAAAAATGTCCATGTTATTCCCTCCCGTATTTTGCCGGGTTGGGAGCCTTCACCACAAAGAATTCCAAAATCTCATCATCGAAGTTTACAACATTCATCTTTGCATGATATGGAATTGCGATAATCTGCCCGGCATGGTATTTGTGCACCCCCTGCTGATCCAGCTCCAGAGACATGTTTCCCCTTACTATAATCATGTAGACATTGGAGTTTGAATAATGCTCCGGAAGCCGCTCGCCATTTGGCAGAATCATATGATTCAGCTGCAGGTTGTCATCATCCACCAGTTTTTCAATATTCTTTGTGTCCAGGATTGAGAAATCATAAGTTTTTTCAAGCATAAAAAGGCTCCTTTCAATTTTAATTTTAACATAGTATACTTTAGAATAACAAATAATAAAGTTACCATGGTAACTAATCAGGAGTGTGAGAAAAATAAATATAGAAAAGTATTCAACTTTGCTTTTAAACCTTGATTTATTTAAAGATTTTAAAGAGGAGCAGTTTATACAGCTGTTTAAAAATGCCCCATATGTAATCAATACCTATACAAAAGGCCAGGTCATTCATCTTCAGAATGAAGTCTGCTCCGCCATGGATATTGTGCTTGAGGGAGAAGTTTCCGTCCAGAAAATAGACTCCTCAGGTAATATATTAAAAATCACCGTCTTCTCCGGTGCTGATATTTTGGGTGTTAATCTTCTTTTCTCAAGCAAACATGTCTACCCCATGACAATTGTTTCAGAAAGCAGATCTGTGATACTTCATATCTACAAAGAACTGATCCTGGAACTCTGTCATTCCAATGACCGGTTTATGAGTGGACTTATGACGGAGATTGCGGATAAATCCCTGATGCTTACAGAAAAAATTGATGCCATATCCATGAAGACAATCAGACAGCGGATTGTGGATTACCTGGGATATCAGTATTATTTACAAAAATCTTATGTGATCAGGCTTAACATATCCAAGAAGGAACTGGCGGAAAGACTGGGAATACAACGATCTTCCTTAAGCAGAGAACTTCAGAAAATGAGGTCAGACGGACTGTTGGAATATAATTCAGGAACAATTACAATAAAGGATACCGGAATAATCATGAGCAGGGATCTCCCTGTCGAAAAATAAAAGAACCGCTGCTCTTACGTAACTTGAACTTTTGCAGCGGTTCTTTTATTAAACAATTATTTCATCATTTCCGCAATCTGGTCTGCATCCAGAACATCATCTATCACTTTTGCATAATGAGCGTATTGAACTGTAAGGTCTGGAGATAGTATGAATGCCGCCGGCAGCTGCAGTTCTTCCCCCTCGTACCTTCCATGAGAGAAGCCTGCTGCCATGGCTTTCCCCACTTTCACCATAGTCTTCAGTCCAGCCAGATCTTTTTTACTGGCTGCGGGAAGAATTTCAAACTCCCGGTAGAGCTCTTCTTTGGGATCACAGACGATTTCAAACGGGAACATATCTTCTTTTCCCATATCTTCCCTCAATAAATCCGGATCGCTCTGCAGAACCACCAGCAATTCGCCTCCTGCTGCCGTGATCTTTTCATAATTCCGGGCATACTGGGAAAGGTCGTACTGGCACAGCGTACACCCATAATAGCGGAGAAATACAAGAGCCAGTTTTTTTCCGCCTGCTGCCTCACTGAGCCGGACATTTTTACGAAAAGGCGTATCAAAGGTAAAGTCCCGCATCTTGTCATTTACATTAATTTTTCCCATATTGTGCACCTCGTTTTATCTGAGAATTTATTTTGCATTAAAAACATACTGATCAAGGCGCTTCATCGCTTCCTCAACTCTGCTGAAAGGAAGAGCCAGATTAAGCCTTATTGAGCATGGTCCGTGGAACATGCGTCCATCCTGCCATGCAACGCCTACATCCCAGCCGCTCTTTTCCAGTTCATCAATGGTTTTTCCATACTCTTTACACCAATCCGTACAATCCATAAACAGCATATAGGTACCCTGTGGTTTGGAAAGCTTCACACCATTAAAATGCTGTGTGATATAGTCATAAGCATAATTGACATTATTCGTGAGCACCTCGCACAGCTGGTCCACCCACTCCGCACCTTCCGGTTTATATGCGCCGATCAGTGCATGCATACTCAGCACATTCATGTCATTATAATGAGATTTGCTGCTTTGGGCACGGACACGGTCCCTTAAATACGGGTCATAGATAATATGATAGGAACCGATCAGTCCTGCCAGGTTGAAGGTTTTGCTGGGCGCATACAAAGCTACTGTCCGCTTACGTGCATCCTCACTGACAGACTGCACCGGAATATGTTTATTTCCGTCTAAAATAAGATCGGACCAGATTTCGTCAGAAATAACGATACAATCATTATTCTTATACACTTCCATCGCTTTTTCAATCTCCCACTTTTCCCATACACGTCCGCATGGATTGTGAGGATTGCAGAAAATAGCGGTATGAATCTTATGAGCCTTTATTTTTTTATCCATATCCTCATAGTCCATACGCCATACACCGTTCTCATCCTGCTTTAATGGACTATGTATAATTTTGCGTCCATTGTTTTCCAGGCTCATGGTAAAACCAATATAAGTAGGAGAATGAAGCAATACTGCATCGCCGGGAGCTGAAAAGGCATTCAATACAGAAATGACTCCGCCAAGAACACCATTTTCATATCCGATGCACTCCTTTGTCAGGCCTGTCACTCCGTTTCGTTCCTCCTGCCACCGGATTATGGCATTGTAATACTCCTTAGAAGGGCTGAAATAACCAAATGCCGGGTGCTGTACACGCTCCACAATCGCTTCGCAGATTGATGGGACTGTTGGGAAATTCATATCTGCAACCCACATTGGAATCGTATCAAAGCCATCCTTGGGAAGATCCGGAGCAAATCCTGGTAAGGTTCCAAGACCATCCACAGCAATGGCATCTTTACCTCTGCGGTCCATAATTGATGTAAAATCGTATTTCATAGCAATATCCTCCTTCATCTTAATCCGCCGTAAGAACGGGATAACCTTAGTAACGGCAGACATTTTGTATACATTTTATTATCTTTACACCTCATCATCTGCAAGTGCCTGAACGATAATAGCCTTTTTATTTTCCTCCAGAAACTCCTTCTTCACTGCACCGGTATGTATGCGAAGTAACGAGAACCCAACACAAACAGCAAGAATAATGATGGATGCAATGATATCCTTACCTTTTAAATCTTTGAATAAGTTAAAAGCTACAACTCCTGCACAGGCTGCGGAGAGAACACAAATAACATTATACACCGGAATGGGCATACGAAGTGCACATTTTTTCCACTGGTCCGGATATTTTTTCGGCAGCGTAATACATGCCATATTGAGATACACATTCATCACCATGGATGGAATCATTACAAGAGATATTATGGAATCAAGACTGAATCCAAGCAGGATCGGCATAACGCTGAGTAAATAGAAGGCAAGCTGAATCACCCACGGAAAACCGTTTTTAGTAGTCTTTTTAAATACAGGAGGAAGCCATCCGTCTTCTGCAATCTTCATCAGCGGATAACGGAACATTACAATACCACCTAACAGACTGGTGGCAATGGCAAATACACCGCCGCCTAAAATGAACATAATATAAATGCTATTGGGGAATATCGCCTTAGCAGTTGCTCCCAGGTTTGCTCCCGCAACCTGTTCATACGGTAAAACACCAGCAGCCACAATACTCATTACACCATATATTACCGCTAAAGCAAGGGTAATCCAGAGAATTGCAAGGGGAATTGTCTTTTTCGGTTTTTCTGTAACAGCAACCATCGATACAGGTGCCATAGTGGTTCCCTGGCAAGCCCAGCCCATAATTGCGATTGCACTGACGAACCCAGCAAAACCGCCATGGAAAAAGCCTCCGTCTGCATTGGAAAAATAGTCTGGCCTTACCTGAGGCATACCAAAAATTACAAAGATTGCAATTGCTCCAATCAGTATTACTGTCATTGCATTTTCCAGCAGCGTAATAAAGCGGGAACCACGCAGGGTGCTGGCAAAAAAGAGAGTCATGATAAGTACTGCCGCCAGGCGTGTATAAGGCTCCACCCGGGGAAATACCGCTGAAATATAGTTAACCATTCCAAGTGCATAGCTTGACATAGCCATGCTGTTAACAAGAGCCATAGTTGCTGAAAAACCAGTCATTGTGGGATTAAACAGCAGTGCCTTCTGGCTGTAATCTCCCCCTTTAAATACAAACATAGAGCTCATGATTACATTATACATATAAGCCAGCAGCATAAACAGACAACCGCCTACGCATACCAGAACAATTGATCTGCCTGTATAAGCAATACCAAACCCAAGTAAAACAAATATGCCTGAACCTATTGCCCCTCCCAAACCAAGACCGAAAATATTTAACATACCGAGCTTTTTCCCATGCTCTTCCATTATGTTTACCTCCTCTATGGTGTTCTCCCCATTCAGCTTCCGTACCTGTTACAATACCGCAATCGCTTCAATTTCTACCCGCGCATTCTTTGGAAGACTTCCAACCTGGAAGGCCGCCCTGGCAGGACAGGCACCGGTAAAATATTGTGCATAAACCTCATTCATTTCTGAAAATTCCCCAATATCCTTTAATAATACAGTTGTCTTCACCACATGATCCATTCCGGCACCTGCAGATTCTAAAACTGCCCGGATATTATCCAGAGACTGCCTGGTCTGCTCTTTAATATCATCTCCGGCAAAAGATCCGGTAGACGGATCAATGGGAAGCTGTCCCGAAACATAGATCATTCCCTCTGCCATAATCGCCTGAGAATAAGGCCCAATAGCAGCCGGAGCGCTTTTTGTGCTTAGTACTTTTTTCTGCAATAAAATCATCCTCTCTTTTTTAATAATATTTTTATCTTATTGATTGTTTTTTTATCATATCACAGTTTTTAAAATTTGACAATATTTTTATCAAAGTGACAAAAATTTTATATATTTTTATGTATTACAATTGATACTTTTTAAAAAAATGTTATAATAAATATGGAGTATGAGAGGAATGTGAACAATGATGACAGATAAAGAATTATTAGAAATGTATAAACCAATGGTCTCTTTTTTATCCAGCCTGTGCGGTCCGGGTTGTGAAGTTTTGCTTCATGATGTTTCAAAATCAGACAGCGGTACGGTGATTGCGGTTGCCAACGGACACCACTCCGGACGAGGCATCGGTTCTCCCATGACTGACCTTGCCAATCAGATCACCAAGGACCAGATTTACAAAACGCAGGATTATCTTACGAATTATCATGGTGTCAGCAAAAGCAAGAATTTTATTTCCAACACCTATTTTATTAAGAATGAAGACAGGTTGATCGGTTTGTTATGTGTTAACCGGAATACAACGGCCATTCATGAATTAGACCTGGCATTGTCTAATTTAAAAAAACACTATAATTTGTCAGAAGGGAGAACGGATATACAGGAAGATTTAAGCACCCCTGTAGAAGAGATGCTTTCCACCCTTGTATCCCAGGCTGTAAAAGGCGCAGGAGTGTCACCCCAGCGCATGTCCAGGCAGGAAAAGATCAATATTGTTCATCAGCTGAATGAAAAGGGAATCCTGAATATGAAAGGGGCGGTCTCTGAAATCGCAAGACAGCTTTTCGTCTCTGAACCTACCGTCTACCGGTATTTGAACCACAGCTAATGTTTTATGTACTGCATGTTTAAAAACATATTAAAAATAAACTGCCGTTAAAATCGGAAATAAGTCCGATTATAATGACAGTTTTATTTTACAGTACCAATAAAAATCATCTCCATGGCAGTTATCACTGTTAAAAAGATGAGCAGACCTATTGTCTCCGGATTTAAGACAATTTGATCATGATGACGAAATTTCAATTTTTTCTCCAATAATTAATAAACCACTAATGGTCCATAAGGACCATCAATGATGTTTATTTTTGTCTCAAAAATATCAGTCAAAAGTTCTGCGTTCATAATATCCTCCACTGTTCCAAAAGCGGCGATTTTAACTGTTATCCTATAAATTCCCAAGAACAAAGCTTTATACCAACCCGTATAGTAAAAATTAAATAGCGAAACTGCCGTATATACCCGATTTATAGCAGTATATAACGGCAGTTTTATTATTAGCTTTAAATCATATTATTTTTCAGATTCATATGCTTCCTGCAGTGCGTGAAGAAATGTATCAGGATTCTGAGCACCCGAGACTGAATACCAATTATTAATTAAAAAATATGGAACTGCATTGATATTTAATTTTCGAGCCATTTCTTCTTCCTTTTTCACCTCTGACTTTAGCTGACCACCATTTAGATGTATTGTTAAGTCAGGAATATCAAGACCAGCCTCTTCTGCCAGTTTTAAAAGAGCTTCCCTGTCGCCGATGTCCATTCCTTCTTCAAAATACCCCCGAAAAAAACGGTTCACCAGTTCGTTCGCTTTTCCCTTTGTCTTTGCATACTGAATTATTTCATGAGCCAATTCTGTGCTATTTAGCTTTAATAAATCAAAACGGTAATGCAGCCCCACTTCAGCTGCAGCTTTCACAATCATATCATTATTGTTTCTTGCATCTTCATAGCTGATGTGGTACTTATCTGCGATAACCTGATGAATATCTTTACCCTTTACAGATTCGCCTGACATGTTTAGTTCAAAACTTCTATATACGACTTCTACTTCATCTTTATGTTCAAACTTGGTTAATGCCATTTCAAACTTCGTTTTGCCCATATAGCAGAAGGGGCAGACAAAATCGGACCAAATTTCTATTATCATATGATCAGCTCCTTTTCCATTTTTTGGCGTTTTAAAGTATCTTCCTTTTTTGAAAGGTACTTTCATTATACTTACAATGAGAAAAAAAGCAAAGGGGATCCTGTACTTCTATTTTAAAAGAATCCAATAATCTTCATATTCTGTTCCGTCATATCCAACCAGTTTCTGATCCGTCTGCTGAAAATTCATTTTTTCCAGTGCTTTCCTTCTTTCTCTTGCCTGAGAAATCGCTTTTGTCGCAATAATCTGACATTCAAATAATTCATAGACAGGTGCAATTAATATGGATAACAAATTTTCAATGCAGCTTTCCGTTTCATAATCGCTCCTTAAATCCATTCTTAATAAACCACATTGATTAAAATAATCACTGGATCTTCTTTGAAATACCTCTATGGTTCCAATCACTTCATCCATCTTCTTCGAGATAACAGACCAGCGCACAAAGCTTTTTCTATTATATTCATCAAACCAGTAATTCACTGCCTCTTCCATACGATTAAATGTATCATAATTAAAATCATCACCATGGCAGTTATCACTATTAAAAAGCTGAAGGGATTTTTTATCACTATAAACACGTAAAAGAAAGGGAACATCTTCAAACTCAACAAATCGTAGCAGATAATTTTCGTTTTCCAGTACAGGACATTTTTCATAAACACCAGACATATGTAAACCTCTTCTTTCATTTTCTTCTATAATAACAAAGGAACCATGACAACTCTGTGTCATGGTTCCTTTGTTATTCAGCTATTTGAATCAGGTCTAAAATGCCAGTTCCAGTCACCATGATAGACCATCCGCTTATTCATTCCGCCATCCACAGTGATGGTTTCCCCTGTAATGAAATCCTGATCACATAAAAATGTCACCATCCTGGATATATCCTCTGGCGTTCCTACTTTTCCTGCGGGAATCGCAGCCACATCTTCCCGGCTGAATTCCTCCTGCTCCGTCACATTAATCCAGCCAGGTGCAATACAGTTAACTAAAACTTCCGGACCTAATGAGATGGCCAGCGCATGGGTCAATGCAACGATCCCGCCTTTCGCACTGGCATACGCTTCCGTATCAGGTTCTGACTGAAATGCACGGGAAGAAGCAATGTTAATAATTCTACCACAGTTTTTCTTCAATTCATCCTTGCATAAACGGCTTAATTCGAAAGGTGCCTTTAATCCGATGGATAATGTATAGTCAAATTCCTGGTAAGTTAATCCTGATAAGATCCCTTTATTTCCCCGGCAGGCGTTATTGACCAGAACATCAATCCGTTTCAGTTTATCAATCGCAAATTCAATGAAACTTTTCAGGACTTCCGGATCTGCCACATCTCCATTATAATAAAACAAACCGGGGGTCTGGTTTACAAAATCCAGGGATCGTTTTTCGTCTGTGTCAATAAAACATACCTGATCTCCTGCATTGATAAAATCAGAACAAATTTGTTTCCCTATTCCGTGAGCTCCCCCAGTCACAACTACGCCTCTGTTCATAGCCCTCTCCTTGTTCAAAAGCAATCACATATCTCTATCCATGCTGCACAATCTGTACTTTTAGACCATTGGGGTCTTCTACAAAAAAGAAAGTGGTAGAAGGTGATGGTGAAAAGGGACCGCTTTTAATTTCTATCTGATTCTGCTTTATCTGCTCCATTGCTTCTTTAATCGATGACACTTCAAACCCAATTGATAACCCTTTGCTCTCCTGGGAGATACCTTTCTGTTCGATTAATTCAATGAGCGCATTGCCCGGCTCACCAAGCATCGCGATTTTCATATCGGGTCCTGCTTCAAATTGACTTACAATGCTAAGACCAATAATATTGTGGTAAAACCGAATCGATTCCTCTAAAGATTTTACGTTTATGGTTGTCCAGCAAAACTTCATATCCCGCCTCCATATTTATTATAATATTTTTCTAAGCCGCCTCAAACTGGCTGTTATAAAGCTGTGCATAAAATCCGTTCTTTGAAAGCAGTTCCTCATGGTTTCCGCTTTCAATAATATCACCATCCTTCATAACCAGAATTAAATCTGCATTTTTTATGGTTGAAAGCCGGTGAGCGATTACAAAGGAAGTTCTTCCCTCCGTAAGCTGGTCCATGGCCTTCTGAACCATACGTTCCGTACGGGTATCAACGGAACTGGTTGCTTCATCAAGAATTAGCAAAGGTGCATTTTGTATCATCGCCCTTGCAATGGTGATCAGCTGCTTCTGCCCCTCTGAAAGACTGGCCTTATCATTTAATATTGTATCATAACCCTTGGGTAATGTCATAATAAAATGATGCAGACCTACCGTTTTGCAGGCATTTATCACATCTTCGTCTGTTACTCCCTGCTTGCTGTAAATAATATTTTCCCGTATAGTCCCTTCAAAAATCCAGGTATCCTGTAATACCATGCTAAACTGTGCATGGACATTCTCTCTTGGTACCTGGTCCACCGATACCCCGTCAATCAGAATTTCTCCTCTATCCGTCTCATAAAATCTCATGAGCAGATTGACCATGGTGGTCTTTCCCGCTCCCGTCGGTCCCACAATTGCCACCTTCTGTCCTGCATTTATTTTTGCAGAAAAATTATTAATTACCGGCTTATCCGGTGTGTAGCCAAATCTGACATTTTTAAATTCCACATCTCCTTTTACATCCATTAAAGCTTTCTTTTTATCCGATTCATTCTCGAGTTCCGCTTCATCAAGGAATTCAAAAACACGTTCACTTGCTGCCGCAGTTCTTTGAAGATTATTCATCGCCTGGGCAATCTGGGATAATGGCTGTGTAAATAAACGAATATACATCATAAATGCCACAATCACACCAAAAGTGATTTTTCCTTCCATTGCAAGAGCTGCGCCAACCGCACAGACAACCACGTAGCCAAAGTTTCCGACAAAACTCATAAGAGGCATCATCAGTCCTGAAAGGAATTGTGATTTCCATGCACTGCTGTATAAGCTGCGATTGCTGTTTTCAAAAGCGGCTTTTGCCTCCCTGCTGCCATTATAAACCTTTACAACATTGTGACCTGTATAAATTTCCTCAATCAGACCATTGATATGACCTAATTCTGTCTGCTGCTGTTTAAAATATTTCTGCGATCCACTCATGATAATCATCATGAAACTGAACCCAATCACGCTGGAACCTACTGCAGTCAACGCCAGAATCCAGCTGTTATAAAACATCATGATCAAAGAGCCAAACAGCATTGTAACAGCAGTAATCAAGGTACCCACGCTTTGATTTAATGTCTGCCCAATGGCGTCCACATCATTGGTCACACGGCTTAGTACATCTCCAAAGCTTACAGAGTCAAAATATTTTAAAGGCAGGCGGTTCATCTTCTTAGAGATATCCGTCCTCATCTTTTTTGATATTACCTGTGTGACAGTTGCCATAACCAGACTTTGTATATAGTTTAAAAGAAGAGAAACGGCGTAAAATGCGGCCAGCGTCCGGCCGATTCTTAAAACAGCGCTCATGTCAATCGATCCTGAAACAGGCGCTCCATTGACCATGGCAGGAAGCCCTTTCATGATCTCATTTGTCAAATCTTTCAGTTTATCTGGTCCGATAATCTGTAAAATGGTTCCAGCTGCAGCTGCAGCCAGAGCAAAGATAATAACAGGCAGATATTGTCTGCAATACGCCAAAAGCTTAGCCATTGTAGTATTAAAGTTTTTTGGTTTCTCCGTAACATTCCCCATAGAGCCTTTTCCCATAGGGCCTCCTGGCATCTGACCTGTATTGGAATTTTTCTTTCCTTGTTGATCACTCATGATATTAATTCCTCCTGACTAAGCTGTGACATTGCAATTTCCTTATATACACTGCAGGTTTGAAGCAGCTCCCTGTGAGTCCCCTTTCCAACTACCTTTCCTTCATCAAGTACAATAATCTGATCCGCATCCATAATTGTACCGATTCTCTGTGCGACAATCAGACTGGTTGCTCCCCGGGATTCTTTTTTAAGAGCAGATCTTAATACCCGGTCAGTTTTATAATCCAGTGCTGAAAAGCTGTCATCAAAAATATAAATCTCCGGTTTGCGGCAGACCGCCCGGGCGATGGCAAGACGCTGTTTCTGTCCTCCAGACACATTGGTGCCTCCCTGTGCAATCTCCGCTTCATATTGATTTTCCATCTTCTCCACAAATTCGCTGCCCTGCGCAGTTTTTACTGCAGATTCAATTTCTTCCGGCAGTGGTTTTTTCCTTCCGTTATCACCAAATGCCACATTGCTGCTTACCGTTCCGCGGAACATCACTGCTTTCTGGGACACATATCCAATCTTATTATGAAGAGCTTCCTGTGTATAATCCTTTACATTCACACCATCAACCAGAATCTCTCCCTCTGTTGCATCATAAAATCTAGGTATCAGACTGATCAGCGTGCTTTTTCCGCTTCCGGTTGAGCCAATGAAAGCTACCGTCTCGCCTTTCCCTGCTATAAAGCTGACATTTTCCAAAACATAGTCGGCAGCTCCCGGATACTGAAAGCTGACATTTTTAAATTCAACCGTCCCTTCCTTCCCCACCTCACCATCTTTTTTATGCCCGTCTAAAATAGCCGGCTTTGTTTCCAGTACCTCATTAATACGTTTTGCAGATACAGACGCTCTGGGAAGCAGGATAAAAATCATTACTAACATCATGAAGGACATGATGACCTGAACCGCATAAGAAGAAAATACCACCATGTTGGAAAATATTGTCAGGCGGTCCATGGCCTGGGCTGCGTTAATTAAATTAGCTCCAATCCAGTAAATAGCCAGAGACAAACCGCTCATTAACGCAGTCATCATGGGAAGCATGATCGCCATCCCCCGGTTGGTGTATAACTGGGTGGCAGTCAGTTCCTGATTTGCCTGATCAAACTTCTCTTCCTGGTAATGCTCTGCATTGTATGCCCTTACTACCCGTAAACCGGTTAAATTCTCTCTTGTAACCCTGTTTAAATTATCCGTTAGTGTCTGCATTTTTTTAAATTGGGGCATAATAAAAATCATAATTGTACCAATAACAGCCACCATGATTCCTACCGTAACCCCCGTTGCCACTGTCCACTCATACCCTTTTCCTGCTATTTTTGTAATCGCCCATACCACCATGATCGGAGCCTTAATAAGCATCTGTAACCCCATGGTAATGAGCATCTGCACCTGGGTAATATCATTGGTGGAGCGTGTGATTAAACTGTCTGTGGAAAAACGGTTGATTTCTTCCATGGAGAAGGAATCAACTTTAGAAAACAACAGACTTCTGATTCTTTGTGAAAAAGAAGCTGCAATTCTTGCTGCAAAGAAACCAACCGCTGTCGCAGAGACCAGGCTCCCCAAAGCACAAATTAACATTTTTGCACCTGCAGCCCATATATCTGCCATGGCACTTCCCGGAATCTGTGTTAACTTCGTAATTTCTGACATATAGTCAGGAAGCTTTAAATCCAGCCAGACCTGAGCTACAATAAAAATCAGACTGGCAAATACCTGCACCCATTCTGCCAATTTCAAACGCTTCAGTAATTTTATCATGTATTCCTCTCCTTTTTACTAACTTTGTTATATACTAATAGTATTAGATATTTTTGGTAAAATATGCAGCCGTTTTATCGGCCGCATATTATATAAACTCTTCCGGACTCCTGTCAGCAAGCTTCTTCATAATCCGGACCAGCTCCTTGGCATCCTCTTCTCCCAGATACTGAAGCATGTTTACCGTAATATTCATAATCATTTCATAATGCTTTTTAGCCTGTTCTCTTCCTGCCTCTGTTAAATCAATGAGAATCCTCCTGCGGTCCTCCGTATCAATCCTCCGGGTAATCAGGCCTTTTGCTTCCAGACTGTTAAGTGCAGCAGCTATTCTGGCAGAGGTAATTCCCATTTCATTGCTGATTTCACTTGGGATAATACCGCCCTGACGCCTGGAGATATAAGAGAGCATAAAATTCTCACCGTGCATGGAGTCATGAATCTTCTTCTGCCCACTTTTATTGCGCATATGATGCATTACCTGCATATATTCACGGGCCAGGCTTGTATAATCCATCTTTTCACCTTCTTGTATTGATTATTTTAGCTAACACAGTTAACTATATACACTATTAGTGATCTTGTCAATACCTGTTGGCGATTTTTTATTTTTATTTTTTATTCATAACATAATTAGTTACGGTTTTAATATCTTTATTGTTTCCGGAATCATTGATCTCCTGGCAAAGTTCATAATCCGTCATAAAGGTTCCATCTTCCTGCTGAAAGCAGACATTTGCAATCGGCAATCCGAAAGCCCCGTCGTACTGGTCTGAAACGATTATAATAATATCCTTTAAACCGTCTTTATTTAAATCTTTAAATGAAACAGCCTCTACATCTACACTGTAAGGAAAGGCTGTATTAAACTCATAATAAATAGCTCCATCTTCATCGGTCAGATAAAACACTGCAGGTATATGACTGCCAGCGGTCAATTTTCCTGAAACAAACTTCACTTTCCCCCATGAATCCAGATCCACCATAAAAGACTGATCTTCTATGGGTTCAAATCCTTCTATACGTTTCAGATTATCCGGAGTAAATTCAAAGGTTCCTTCCGGAAGAGTCATGATATTATCTTCTGATCTCTCAGTAATTGCAACTGCAGCTTCAAGAATTCCGGGAGATTTAAAAGTAAGCCTGACCGTACCTTTATTTCCTCTGGAATCATCCACAAGCTCGCACTGTGCCGTGTCTTTATCTACTGTTCCCTCAAATCCGGAGTTGTCCATATTATAAGCAGGTCCGCTGCCTACCGCGGAAATGTCACCCTTAATTTTACCATCCTTAATGCTGGAAATAACTAAGGATAAACCTCCGTTTTCAGGAAAATCGGTGTCTGTGCTTCTGATCCAGTTCTTTTTTAAGTATCGGCTGTAATCTGGTTTACTCTCTGTCTCTGCAGCAGCCTGGGAGTTACCTTCCTGAGAAGACTGTATTGTAATCGCATTCTCCTGCGAAGTGCTGGCGGATGTGTTTTCTGTTTCCTGTAAGCGGACCGATGGCGCCGTTTTTGTACAGCCTGCTGTCAGGCATGTTACTGTAATTAAAGTAAGTAAAAATTTTTTATTCATAATACCTCCATATCAGTCACACTTCATCTTACGGATGAAATTTTAATTTTTCTATTGCACAGCCTCATACCCAATTCCCGGTGTGAGATAATAAGTGCTGTTTTATTCTGCACAAGCCGTTCTGCAGCCTGCATTACAAGCCTTCCCCTCCCCCTGCTGCCTCCTATATCTCTAATGGGATTTTAAACAGGCAGCTTTTCTATTCCGGATATTCCCTGGAATAATTGAAAGGCAATAAAGATCAGCAGCCATATGGAAGAAAATGTCACTCCCAGTAACCCTCTGTCAATCTTTATCCCTTTCATTTTCTCTCTTATCTCCGTTTTCTTCATCAGCATCAGAACCACTGTTCCTGCCAGAAACGCGCCTTCTATCCCATAAAGTACCATTGACTGCATGGATTCATTCATGCCGGAAAGCAGACGGGTAAGTAAGTCACCAAATACAAAATTATTGATAATATGCAGCAAAACAGCCCATTTTATGGAATATTTCATAGCTGTATACCCAAGTACCAGACCAACCAGTCCTGCAAAGATACTCTGAATCAGATTTCCGTGGAACATACCAAAAATCACAGCGGACATTAAAACTGCATAGCGCGCTCCGTATTTTTCAAACCCTCTCATAATAAATCCGCGGAAAATAATTTCTTCTGAGACAGGACCAATAAATGAAGCATACAATAACATAGATACAGTACTACTGTTGCTGGATGCATCTTCAATCTCCCCGAGAATACTATAACCAAATTGGTTAAAACCAAGTTCCATGCCTCCGCCAAGTAAACTGAATGCAGCCTGTGCAGACATAAAAACGGTCAGCAGAATCAGGAATGAACGCCCCGTCATTTTATCTCCGGTGTAAAAGATTCGCTTCCGACCGTCACTTTTTCGAAAATAAACGAATAAGAAAATCAAACCCAGAAATACCGAAATAATACTGGAAGTTCCACTCTCTACGGCCTTATCAAGAACCTTATCAACATTAAAATCAACGTTGCGGGAATATATGATAATCCTGCGGGTAATATCAGCGATTATAGTAACAAACATGATCAGTTCATATATAAGTACACCCCGGACCAGTTTTCCCGTATTCTTTCTGATTTCTTTTTTGTTCCACTGTTTTAAATTTGTTTGGGAATCATAACTCATTTCTTTTGTCTCCTTTGCCAGATTTCATATTTCATTATAGCTCCGGATCCCTTCCCATTGTAAATTTTGTTGCGAAATGTTTCTATCATGTTGTGTTGTGCACGAATAAAAGAATCTCCAGGACAAAATACTGCAGATCCCCCTCATTTTCTAATCCATACTCCATGTGTCCTTTATATTTTTCCACAGCCATTCTTATATTTCCAAGACCAAACCCATGATTGATACAATCTCCTTTTGTTGTAACAGATAATAATGCTGGTCCTCTGCGCTTCATCTGATTTCGGAACATAATCCATTGCATTTCTCCCTGTCTCTTAAATTGGATTTCCAACACCTTATCCAAAATCTGACTGTCTCTTAATGCCTCTATTCCATTGTCTGCAGCATTGGAAAAAATGGTGCAAAGATCAATGGGATCCACAGGCAGATACCCCAGTTTTCCATCTATTGATATAGATATCTGATCCTTGGCCGCGTTGGACAGCTTTTCATTTATGATAGCATCCACAATATCATTCCCGGTATAAAGCTCTTTTTTTATGTTCTGTATCTGTGTATTTAAATCCATCAGATAATTGCAGGTTTCCTCATATCTGCCCTGCAGAATCAGATTATGGAGACAGCTGATATGGTTTTTCATGTCATGATACACTCTTCTTGTTTCTCTCTGAGTCTCCTGATATGTTTTAAAATGCTCCAGCTGGACTTTTAAATAATGCTCATTTAAAACAGCGGCCTGCTGAAAATAGACTTTTCCATTTCCCTGTATCACCATTGCAATGATTGATGCTTCTAAAAAAGCAATGATGAAAATACCGGCGCCTGCAAAGCACCTGGCGTAAAAGGATGTAATTTTAAAATCATCCACACATACGAGAAGCATGGTAAAAATCAAAAGGAAAAAACCGGTCATGTTAATAAGAGTTCTTTCCCAGTTAGAAAGAGTTCTGTTCATGAGCAGTTCATCAAGACGCTTTTTCACTTTCCAGAAAAATAAGTAAAAACCAATCCAGAATATAACATCATAAATCCACATCCATGCAGTTGAGTGATCAATTATGGAATTCATGGATTCAGAAAAAAGAAACAGAAGAGAGACAGGAATGATTATAAAAGAAAATATCATTCCTGCTATGGGTATTACGATAAACAGACCCCTGATTTTTTTAGACTTTCTTGTAAGAAAAACCAGTGAACTAAAAAACGCAAAAGACAACGCAATCTGAACCAGCCCCTCTTTATCATAAAAGCAGAGTAAAATTTCAAATAAAAGGAAGAGTACCAGATAGACAAACCATAAACGCAAATGCCCAAAAAATCGTTCAAAATAGATATATTTACCGATTAATATCATTAACAGTAATAATTCTGTACACCCCATTATCATATATACTTTTTCAAACATAACTCACCTGTCTTATCCTGATATCCGTAAATAATTTAATACCGATGCTTTTAATTCATCCCGCTTTCCTCTGCTGACTGGTATTTCATGACCGTTTTTCATGGTAATTTTCCTGCCGTCAAAAGAACTAACATACCCCAGATTGATCAGATAGCTTCTATGAGGTCTAAAAAATAAATTCTTTGGCATCTGCATCTCCATATCACTTAGTTTTTTACGGATCAGATACCTTGCCTGCTCTGTAAAAACATGTATATATACATTTTCACTTTGTACATACTGAATATCTGTCCAGCTGGCCAGAATGGTATTTTCTCCGTCCTGCAGAGGGATTCTGCCATTTTGCATCCATAATCTGTTATAATCATCCAGTGCTTTTACCAGTTTCTCCATCTGCAGCGGCTTTTCCAGGAAGCGGAACGCATCTACTTCATACCCCTCTGCAGCCAATTCCCTGTGACTGGTTAAGAAAATTACCGGAACAGACTGATTTATATCCCGGATCAGCCTTGAAGTCTCTATTCCATTAATTCCAGGCATTTCAATGTCCATAAAAATCAGCTGATATACATATGGATGTTCTCTGAACTTTTCTAAAAAACTGATTCCGGAAGAAAATACTTCTATTTCAACCTCTAACATACCATAGTACGATTCCAGCTTCTCCCGTAAAAACGACTGGAAATGTAACTCATCATCACAAATCGCTGCTTTCACCATATCACCTTACTCTTCCGGCTCCCGCAGAAGCACCATTCCACCCTTTCGTTTATATCCGGTCTCCCAAAGCTCATAAAAGGAAAGCCATCTGAAACCGCCGTAGGTTGCAATTTTTACATAAAATTCATTTTCAAATTCTTCATATCCCACCAGCATAAACCAATGCCAGACCAGATCCTTAAAGTTCACATTTTTATGGCGGAGCTGCAGAAAGGGAATGGGAATTCCCTGGTCAATCTGATTTTTAACCTTACATACCGCTTCCTCTGCAGGAGTATCACCAGGACAGCCTGACAGCTGTATTCCCCGCTCATTCACATATTCTAAATACTGATAAAAACCATCCATAAACACTTCCAGCGTATCAATCCCCCCGAAACGTGGTCTCAGATACGGCTTCATGGTACTGGAAAATCTGATATAAGCTTCTTTGTCAAGACGTTGGATATCAAATGGATACAGATGAGTTTTACTGTGATGGAACGCCAGATTAATGCAGACATCACATGCAGCTGCAGCCCCGCAGCCGCCTAAATGCATCATCGGATCCCGGAACCATTCCTGATTTCCCCCAAAGGAATCTCCAATACTGAAATAGGGTAATTCTTTCTTCATCTTTCTCCTCTTTCTTTCTCAATATAAGCGTATTATAATACCAGTTTCCGATCCCGTAAATAAAAAACAAAATACTTAAGAAATAAGACATTGAAACAGGGCACCCTGACTGAACGTCAAAGCACCCTGCCTCATTCATTTCATTACGCTTTATCAGCTTAAACCAGTTACAAAGGTTGTGACACTTCTGGCTGGAAGCTGGGCAGTGAAGGAGTTTCCGGATACACGGTAACCGGAGCCTGCTGCAAGGTTTCTGCTTCCGTCTGTGATCCAGGAAGATACCGAGCCTCCCGTTCCATTCTGGAATGTAAATTTCTGACTGACTGCAGATGTGTTCTTATTGATTGCCACAATGACTGCCTTATTATCTCCTTTATATGCGGAAACATAAACACCATTTGCCGGATTCCGGTCAGCATCCACCCTAACATATCCCGGTCTTACAAATTTAGAGAAATGAGCCATGTTATAACCTCGTTTGCTGATCGTTCCATCCTCCTTCATCGGACCGTACTGTCTGCGGATATACCACCATACGTAGGTCTGGAAATCACCTAATACCATGGCATTGTGAATATGATAGGATACCTCAAGTGCCTCCGGCCATAAATCTGCGGAATTATTATTGCTGTTTGGATAATATACCTCCGTCATCCAAAGTTCCTTATTCGCTCCCTTCTGTTTGAAAAGAGGATAAGAAAAGCCGCTTTCCGGTGTACCATAAAGATGTGCCCCCAGAATATCCATGTTGGCAAGTGCCTTTGAATCATTTAATATAGGATCTGACATATTTTTCATATAAGAAAATGACTCAGGTGCAATGACTCTGCAGTTGATTGATCCTGCGTAATTTTTCATGAAGTTGAGCATCTCAGAAGGTGTCCACCAGGTCCAGGTATGTGCATAATCAGGCTCATTCTGAACGGATATGGCATACAGCTCCACCCCATTATTCTTCATAAAAGAAACGAAATCATTAAGATGCTGTGCATAAGCAGCATACTTATCATATCTCAGCCTCTTCTGCCCTGCTACACCATCGCGGGTGAATGTCTCTGCCATATCACTTGGAGGATTCCATGGAGAGGCAAACAGTATGGCTCCTTTTTCCTTTGCCTTTTTTGCAGTCGCCAGTTCCCTGCTCCAGTTGTTCTTATTTTCGTCAATATAAATTCTTAAAACAGTGAATCCCAGCTGATTATTTCCGTTTCCAAAAGCAGTTTCTCTCTGGGCTGCCGTTAAATCTCCTATCCAGGCAGGATGATTGATTCCGCCAAAGCCCCGGATCAGCTGCTTTTGTGCTGCAAGATTAATGGCTGCATCGCCGCCTGACGCAGATACCGCCATGCTTGTTTCCAGCATATCTTCTGTAACTGATGCATCCGGCATACCTGCTGCTTTTCTTTTTGAGGAGGTGAAACGAAACCAGTCGACATCAACGTATCCTCCGGTTGAGGCTGTATTAAAGTTATAAATACCAAACTTATCTCCCTGGAAAAAACCAAGGTCAAACGGCATATTAAGCTGTCCCCCAAGCTGGGTAAATGTAATATTATCAGTACTGTAGGAAAAGACTGCCTTATCTGTAAGGAGGTTTGCATCGGCTCGTAAATAAACAATATTACCCCGGAGAACAGGGCCATTGGTAATAACTCCCTGAGCATCTTCTTTCGCATTAATATTTGCCACAATCTTTTTCACGCCTGCGGATTTAACCACACCAATGGACCCGTAAGGAATATTTAACAGGCAAAGTCCTGCCTGATCCCCATCTGCCATATTGGCAGTATCCAGCTCAATGGTTCCCTGGCAGTCAGGTCCCTGAACTCTCTGGGTAAGGGTATTGGTTGCCCGCCATAAGTTATTGGCCTGTTTTGCCCGAAGCCGTAAATATCCGGGGCGTTCGCTCAGTGACCACTTGCTGTTGTCCGGATAATGATTCCACTGCCACTGCACACCCAGAACAGCGGAGTTAAAATCATCGCTGTCGGGAATGGTCTGTGTCGGATAAGAAGCCCCCACATCTGGCTTTCTGTATGTAATGGGAACATTACCCATGGGGTAGCTCTTACCTCCGATTGTTACATTTTTAATCGTGGTTGGATCACCAATTACCGGCCAGTCATTCTGCCACTGCATTGGTATCAGAATATCACGGCGTCCCAGGCCGTTTCCATCCTGAAATACATAGAACCACCACTCCCCGGTTGGGGTATCAATCGGACCTCCCTGATGAATTTGGCTTCCGCCCGGTATTCTCGGTCCGTTTAAAAGAATTCTCATTTCATATGGACCATAAATATTTCTGGCCCTAAGACAATAAGTATAGGATTCCGGCGGTGTGGAGTTCCGGAAAATATAATAATATCCGTTCTTTTTTATCACATGGGTTCCTTCCACCAGATACTTACCGGTGACACCTTCAATACGGGTGGATACTCTGCTGTTCACCACCGACTTATAATCCCCGCTGAGCTTACTGATTTTTACATCATTTGCTTCTGAAATGATATATCCGGTCCCGTCATCATCAAGAAACAGCGCCGGGTCATGAAATCCCTGGCTAAATACTGTTTTCGTATAAGGCCCGGCCGGATTGGTGGCGGTGCACAGAATAAATTTACCCTGTGCTTGATAAATCCCCACATAATAAACACCATTTCGGTAAGCAATGGTAGGTGCCCAGCATCCATGTCCATAGTCCTCAAAGCTGTTTGTCAGAGTATAGGATTTTCCCGTTCCGTTTAAATCTGCTGTGACATATCCGATTATCTCCCAGTTTACCAGATCCCTTGAGTGCATAATTGGTATGGAGGGAAAGGATACAAACGTGGAGCTGACCATATAAAAATCTTTTCCAACCCGGATAGCTGCAATATCAGGATAATCCGCATTTAAAATCGGATTGGTATAGGTACCATTCCCATTATCAGACTGCCAGGCTGATTTCATTTCTTCTTTCATAATATTGTCCATAATAAATCCCCTTTTTACATATATTCTTTAAGCTATCACCTAAGAATTTTACAGTTTATGTAAACTGCCAATAGTCAAAATTAAATAAGTTTCCGTTTCCATTTCCGGTAAATATAAAGAAAAGCTTATGTACACCTTTGGCTCCATTAATGGTTGTTTCTACTTCTCTCCAGTTCTGCATACCGCCGGTGTTTGGTACGTTAAGAGTTCCCACAAGAGTTCCGCTTTCATTGTCAAGGCGCACTTCAATTTTGCCTCCTGAAGTTGAAGCAACGTTTGCCTTAAAACGTTTGGCACCTGCTGATCCAAAATCTGCATTTCCTACAGCAATCCAGTCTCCGTTCTGAATTCCTGTCACATTCTGATTGTATACAGGACCTCCGGAAGCATTGCTCTTCTCTGTTAAAATTCTGCCGTTCCATCCGATAGTTTCCGCCTCAACCCGCTTATAAGGATTTAAATTGGAAAGCTGACCTACCCCTGCGTAGTTTGCTGCAACCTCACGAATGCTTCCGTCGCTGTTGTGGAACAACTGGTTAATGTGAGGGGAGCGGTAACCTTTACCGGAACCATACAAAGCCAGACTCACAGTCTGTGTATGGTAAACCACATACCACTGGTTCTTAAACTGGAAGACACAATGATGGTTATTGCCTCCGGCTCCGAAAAAACTGCCCGGATTTTTTAAGAAATGCCCTCTGTAGGTAAATGGTCCCATAGGACTGCTGCTGGTCATATATCCGATTTCTCCCGGAGGGACACTTCCTGGATGAGAGCCGGAAAAATTAATACAGTACGAATAGTAATAAACTCCGTTATACTTATGGATTCCTGAATCTTCAAACATAAAGGGGGCGTCTATGGTAGAAGCGCTTCCCACAATACTGATCATATCCTGGCCAAGCCGAAGCACTCTGGCAGTCTTTGGATTTGCCCACTGGGACTGTGACGGATTCTGACCTCCAGGGATTCCTCCGCCGCAGTACAAATAGCCGGTTCCATCACTGTCTACAAATACAGCCGGATCAAAGAGCCATACCACACCGGCAACACCAGGCGTACTGCCTGTTACCAGCGCTCTGCCCAGAGGATCGCTCCACGGTCCGATTGGACTGTCAGCCGTCAATACGCCGATGCCGTTTCCGCCGTTGGCAAAATAAAGGAAAAATTTGTCCTTACCATTGATGTTTTTCACTGCAGCCGCTGGTGCCCAGGAGCCGCCTGCCCATTTTGCAATTCCCTGTCCTCCGTTAGCTCCGTTTGCACCTGCTACTGGAATAGCACCATGATCGGTCCAGTTTACCATATCTTCTGAAGATATAACAAAGACACTTTTTAAATTATTAAAACCATTTTCTTTGATTGAGCCATCTGCGTTGTACTCGTAATTATCGCTGGACATATAGATATATACTCTTCCGTTATAAATCAGAGCAAACGGATCTGCTCCTAAGTGGTGATCGATCAGAGGGTTGGAATAACCTACTGATTTTGCAATTGTTTTATTCATTTCTTATTACCTCCTGGAATTTTTAATTTCAAATGCCCCCCTTAGCCGGCATAGACGGAGAAACAGTTGATCTGCAAATCTACCTGATAAAAAGAATGGGAGGAGGGATTTGTAAACCAAAAAAATAATTTATTTATCAACTATCATTTAATAAACGTTTCAAGTTTACAAATATGCCTTGATTTTTCTTTTTTATCATTGAATTTGCAAATTCAACAAAAAAATAAAAGGAGATAAAATTATGGCAGATTATGATAACTCTAGATACACATACGCTCAGGTACTTGCAGGTACCGGATATTATATGAAAGATGACAAGCTTCGTTACAGTGCGGGAGTAAAGACCATGCAGGGAAAATTAAATACAGCTGGACACAACTGCGGTACTCCTGATGGTAAATTTGGTAATGATACAGATACTGCAGTAAGAGGTTTTCAGAGATCCAAAAGTCTTACCATAGACGGCAAGGCTGGGAAATCCACACTTACTGCTCTTGATAAGGCAGGCTCTGGCGGCAGCGCCAGTACTGCTGCAAAAAACTTAAAAAAGAAATTTGGATCAATAATCTCTTCCTTTGCTTCAAAACATTCTATTGGCGAAGATGTGCTGGGTGGCTTTATCCTCACCGAATCCTCTGGATCAGGTTTTTCCGGCGGAAAGCTGTTAATCCGTTTTGAAAACCATATCTTCTTAAAGAATGTTCCAAGCGCCTCCAAGACCTTCAAAGTTGAGAATAAAGTACATTATTATTACAAAAACGGAAAATGGAACAAAACACACACCGGGAAGCAATCAAGTGAATATGAGGCATTTAACCTGGCAATTGGGCTTGACGAATATTACGCTTATTATTCCATCAGTATGGGACTTCCCCAGATTATGGGCTTTAACTTTAAGGTTACAGGTTATGACTCACCAAAGGCCATGTTTCATGACTTTGGCGTCAGTGAAGACAACCAGATGAAAGGCTTTTGCACCTTTATTGCAAACTACAGCAATGGTTCATTATTAAAAGCCTGCCAGTCACGGGATTTTACTAAGATGGGAGCAATCTACAACGGAGATGGCGCCACCTACGGTCCTAAGCTTAAGAGTAATGCAGCCGATTACGCAAATGCCTGACTCCATGGATTTATAAACAAGCGCCCCAAGTGTCCTTGAACACCTGGGGCGCTTGTTTAAAGAAAGCCAGAAAACAATCAGCAGCTATTTATTTTTCAGATACTCATAAATGTGATCCATACTCATATCTTTTTCCTCAATATGATCGTTTACATCATCTGTCATGTCCTTGGCCAGAATAAAGTCCTTTTTATCTGCCAGGAATATCCTGGCTTTAGGGCGGGGCTCCATCCCCTGGGGACCGGCACCGGTAATGTAGTTAATAATAACGATTACATCCTTTAATTTATCGCCATTTACATCCCGAAACGCCACAGATTCCACGCTGTCAAAAAGCCCGGCATATTGATCCGTTTTATTATTTTCTCCATAATACGGAAATGAGAAAACCACCTTATTATCTTTTATCAGGTAGAATGAGACGTCTTCAAAATCCGAACCAGCCCCGGGGGCATAGGATACAAACCTCACATCTCCCCAGTCATTCAGCTCAGCCTGAAAGGACTGATCCTGTATGATTCGGTTTTCGTCCAGAGTTATATTTAAACCGGAAGATCCCCCGGCCTCGGATGAAGCGGGTTCTGTCTCTCCGCTTTTTGAGTCACTTACTGCTTCATTATTAATCCCGATCCCACTGGAGCTTTCTGTCTCCTTAGGGATGTTCTCAGCCTCTGGCTTCTGGCAGCCCGCAGCAAAACATAATGTCAGTATTGCTGCTGCAAATAAAATCACCTTTCTTTTCATGCTCTGTCCCCTTATTTCTAAATTTAATCTCATACTTTATTATATATTTAACCGAAATACTTATCAAGTCTCTATATTGCTGTTTTCTCATACATGGTAATGATAGGACTGATCCACAAGATTTACCCTTTTTAACAGTTCTTCATCCTTTAGCAGTTCTTCTGTCAGCCTGTCTGATACAATTGAATGGGATTCATCAAAGAGAATGGATCTTTCGGATATTTCATGAACAAGCTCAAGATTATGAGTGGAGGTAATCAATGTCTTTCCTGCTTTGTTCAGTTTATTTAAAAAATCCACCAGCCATCTCTGTGTCTTGGGATCAAGCCCGTTCATTGGTTCATCAAGCACCAAAACCTCGGGATTTAAAGACATCACACATGCGATCGCAACTTTGCGTTTTTCACCACCACTTAAATGATATGGAATTCTGTTACTGAATTCCTGTATGCCCAGCATAGCAAGGCAGTCATTTACCCGGCTCTCCACTTCTGATTCCGTATACCCCATCTGTCTTGGGCCGAAAGCCACTTCATCATAGACACTGGAACAAAACAGCTGTGTATCGGAATTCTGAAATACGAATCCAATTCTCTGATGCAGGAGTTTGGAAAATTTTGCATCCTGCAGCTTATTATGGGTAACTTCTTCTCCTTGAAACCGGTAAATCCCCCTGTCCGGTGAAATAATTCCATTAATCAGCTTTAACAGAGTTGACTTACCACATCCATTCGCCCCCATTAATGCGATTGCTTCACCTGCTTTAATGGTGAGATTAATGTGATTTAATGCAATCATATCCGAATAAGAAAAGCAGATATCGTTCAGTTCAATCATCTTACATCCTTCCGAAGTAAATAAACAGAATGAAAAAGCCAATATTTATCCCAATATAAATATAATCCAGCCACTTTAACTCTGATTTATTATTAATGTGATACTCTCCTGTAAATCCTCTGCATTCCATGGCATGGTACATTTCTTCAGCCAGCTCTTTTGACTGAAGAAACACAGATCCTGCAATACCTGCCATTGACGAATACTTGCTGCTGTTTTTCCCAACAGACCGAAGCTTTAATGCGTAAAACATGTTTAACGACAATTCACCCAGCAAATAAATATATTTTATCGTGATATCCAGAATAAAGATAAAAATATCAGGCATAAAAAATTTTTTCAGCGCTTGTGTAAGCGCACTCCATTTTGCAGAGTGGGAAAGCAGGCCCATTGCAGTGATTGTCCCAAATACCTTTGTGGTAATCATGACGCTGCTATAAGTATTACCTGAAATAAATGCCGGCAGCATTACTACAGCAGTGCACAGGGTAACACCTGTACTCATCTTTAAAATTCTTACCATACGTTCTGAATCTGTCATACTTAAAACCACCAGCAACCAGACATTAACAATAATAACAAATATAAAGCTTCTTGTGAGTGAAACCAGTATGATAAGAAGAAATGTACCAAAAACATGAAGGGGCACGTGAATTGGTGATCTGGTTAATCCTTGTGAATCCTGCTTCTTTATTCTTGAAATTACCTTAAATACAGACAGGATACTTTTGTTGACAAAAGTATCCTTATCGGCTAACGGTATATAGTTCTCATTTATTAAAAGCCATTCCGGCAGATCAGCCGGTTTATTTTCTGTATTATCCAACGTTGTTTCCAGCCTTGTCTTTTTTCAGATTGCTGAGTATCTTAAATAAAATGATCATAATTGCCACCCCTGCAACTGCAGATAATAAATATCCTGCAGCTTCGGGAAGACCGCTTACTGCATAATCCGGCATGGCAGCATTAAAATGAATGCCTTCCTTCATACCGTGAGGAACAAATCCCAATGCATTCCCCCCGGATACTACCTCCTTAATTTCATCTGCTCCCCACTCTCCCCATGCGGTGCCTGTCGCCAGAAGACCAAGGGGCGTAAAGCAGATAAGCCCGGCTGCCAGGCCGTATATGGCTTTCGTTTTTTCCCTGCCACCCTTATAAAATGTACCCGGAGATACTTTTTTTATGTAAATTACAATTGCAGCCGTAAAAACTGCTTCCACAATTCCTGCAACCAGCAGATGGGGAATCAGCATGGCAGGTATGGAGACAGAAAGGGGGTAAGGGCAATAAAGTGCCAGACCTGCACCATCTTTAAATAAGAGCGGCTGAATTCCAAATTCTATGGCAGCACATAATGCAGCTGTATTAATCCCGGCATAGGAACCCAAAATGATACCAAGGTATTCTCCTTTTTCCGACCTTACATGATCTTTAATCAGTTTATAAATATAATATCCAAAAAACGGTAAGACAAATGCCATATTGAAACAATTCGCCCCAAAAGCAAGAACACCGCCATCGCCAAATAACAGTGCCTGAATAAAAAGTGCAACTGTAACGCTGATGCAGGCAGCATAAGGTCCCATTAAAATTGCCAGAAGCGTTCCGCCTACAGCATGGCCTGTCGTTCCTCCGGGAAGCGGAACATTAAACATCATAAGAAGAAATGAAAACGCCGCCCCTACACCGAGCAGGGGTATCTTTACTTTAGGAATCTCTTCTTTCACCTTCCTGATTGCCTTTGTCCAAACAGGAACCATGGCAGCCCCCATAACAGCACATGTTGACGGGCTTAAATAATTGTCTGGAATATGCATTTTCTTACCAGCCTTTCATAATTTTACTTTCTGTTAAGTACAATTATAAAACGTAATTATTAATCAGCAAGCCCCGGTGGAGGATATTATTTTTGTTTTTTTATGTATTAGCAGTTCTGTTCTCAAATATCCGGTCAATGATAAAATTTTTAAATTCCTTACAATCTCCAATTATAAAGCTGTCTTTTGGCAGACGGAAGACAAAATCGGAATTATGCCATAGATAATAGTATACGTCATCATCTGTTATTCTCTCAACATAAGAATACTCATAAACGCTTTCTGTATTGCCCTCCTGCACTTTTATTACATCGGTAAATATTGTTGTTCTGATCCATTCACTTGTATCTTGTGTTCTTCGCATAGTATTATAAAGTTTTTTATTTAATTTTTTACGCTGATAAAATAATCTATAAAAAAAGAGGGCACAGGAGACTGCAAACAGATATAATCCAACCCACTCTTTCAATACGAAACTTAACAACGCACATAATATTGATAAAACAATACACCAGATATTTCTGAGTTTCCAAGACCGGAATTGTTTTTTAGCTTCGGCACCAACCGGATTATCACAAAAATATAAATATCTTTCCAACGTCATGGTAAAAGTATTTTTATATATAATATCCATACGTTCCCCCCTTTTTATCCATTAAGCTTCATTTTAGTTTAAAATCTGTTAAAATGCAACTTCTGACTTTGCAGCATATCTTCCTCATAAGGTTTCTTTTCCTCATCAGGATAGCCGATAGCAATCAGACATTCAACACTGTACTGCCCGGGTATTCCAAGCACTTTCCTGATGTAATCCCCCGCTGTTTCCTCTTCAGTATAGTATCTTTCCCTTATCTGAATCCAGCATGAACCAAGCCCCAGATCCTGGGCCGCTAACTGAATAATTGTCGAAGCGATGGAAGTATCTTCAATCCAGACATCGCTTAACGTGTGATCCGCGATTACTGCAACCGCCAGAGGTGCTCCTGCCAAAAAATGAGAACCTGTACCTTTGCATAGCGAGAGCTGTTTGATTATCTCCCCATTGGTGATAGTTATGAACTCCCATGGCCGTGTGGATCGGGATGATGGTGAAAGCAAAGCACTTTTAAGTATTTTATCAATCTTGTCCTGTTCAATCTCTCTGTTTTGAAACTTTCTAATACTTCTTCTCCACTTTAAAATATCAAATAACATAAATTCCCTCCGAATACTTCTATTTAATAAGTATATTATATCTCCAAATAAAATAAATACAATCTTACCTTTGTACCTGTTCATGTTTATATTTCGGGGAGTGTCCTATTATTCTAATATACATTTGCCATTATGGCATGCATTTGATATCATGTAAGCAGATGCATTTATTAAAAGGATATTTAAAGAAGGTGGAATAAAAATGGATAATCAGGAACAGAAACATCAGCGTCGCCCCAGATACAAAGGAACTCACCCAAAAGCGTTTAAAGATAAATATAAAGAACTGAATCCGGAATTATATTCTGATACTGTGACAAAAGTGATTCAAAAGGGTAATACTCCTGCCGGAATGCATCGCTCTATCTGCGTAAAAGAAATTCTGGAAATATTACAGATCCAACCCGGACAAACCGGATTAGATGCGACATTAGGCTACGGCGGTCATACTTTAGAGATGCTTAAATGTCTCAATTCAAAAGGGCACTTATATGCGACAGATGTAGATCCCATCGAACTTCCCAGGACACGGGAGCGTTTAGAGCACCTGGGTTATGGTCCGGAGATCCTAACAATCAGGCAAACCAATTTTTCCAATATTGATGAGATTGTTCCTGAATCAGGTCCCCTTGATTTTATTCTGGCAGATTTAGGTGTTTCCTCCATGCAGATAGACAATCCGGAAAGAGGCTTTTCATTTAAGACGGAGGGGCCGCTCGATTTACGGCTGAATCCGTCAAAAGGTATTTCTGCGGCAGAACGTTTAAAAACTATTTCTCAAACAGAACTATGCGGCATGTTATTGGAAAATGCGGACGAGCCCCATTCCGAAGAAATCGCTCGTGCGGTAGTTTCAGCAATAAAAAAAGGCGAAGAAATTACAACAACCAGCCAGCTCCGGCAGATTATCAAAGATACTCTGAAATTTATTCCGGATAAAGACAGAGATAATGAAATCAAAAAATCATGCCAACGATGCTTTCAGGCACTTCGAATCGATGTAAATAATGAGTTTGAAGTATTATATGACTTTTTGGAAAAGCTTCCTGCTGCTCTGGCTGAAGGGGGACGTGTGGCGATTCTTACCTTTCATTCAGGAGAAGACCGTCTGGTGAAAAAATCGTTTAAACAGCTCTATCGCAGCGGTGTTTATAAAGAAATTGCACCCGATGCAATCAGACCTTCCGCAGAAGAATGCAATTCCAACGGGCGTGCCAGATGCGCAAAATTACGCTGGGCTATAAAATCATAGCATGAACAAATGAGAAAAAAGCTGCTGCAATTGGGGATTGCGGCAGCTTTCAAAACATATAAATTAATCAATCATAAAACTGGCTACTCCGATATTATTCAATGTAATGATTGGCTTGCACCAGAAAGTATTCCAGCAGTTTTCGGATAATCTCACTTTTAGAATATAACATCCTTCATAAGGAACTGCAAATTCAAAGCAGCCGCAGCCGCAGATCCTGGCACAAAACAGCAATGTTTCAACATCATTACATCTCTTGTATAATTTTACCTCCCAATCATGAAAATCACCGCAGCGGCATCCCCAGATGCATCCGGAGATGATGCCTGGTTTAATAAGACACTCCTGGCAAACAGGACATGGTACTGGCTTCGGACATTCCGGACATACAGGACAAATCGGGCAGGGCTCTGGTTTCGGGCACACCGGACATGCCGGACAAACAGGGCAAGGCTCTGGTTTCGGGCACACCGGGCATACCGGACATATGGGACAGGGTTCTGGTTTCGGGCATGCCGGACATGGCTCTGGTTTCGGACACACCGGACATGCCGGGCAAGGCTCTGGTTTCGGGCACACCGGGCACGCCGGACACGGCTCTGGCTTCGGACACACCGGGCAAGTGGGACACGGTTCTGGCTTCGGACAAGGCGGTGGTGTCGGACAAGCGGGACAGGGCTCAGGCTGGGGACAAGGCGGTGGTGTTGGACAGGGTGCTGGAGCCGGGCAGGATACTGGCGGCGGGCAGGGTACCGGTGCAGGACATTCCGGACACACGACAGGCTGTTCCTCCTCTTCCGGCAATGTCTCAGACACATCTGGTGCCACAGCCTGACACATCACGCCTCCAACAAAGGGGTAATAATGAAATTCAAAGCCGCTGGCAGCATCTACAGCAAATGATCCCAATGCAGCGTTACCGCTTACATGACCGCCTGTTGGATGCGCATGGAACATTGCCTGGGGTGCCAGTATGCTTCCCCATATATCAGAAGATTTTTCCATATAAATATTAGTTGCGTCCTCAAACACATACAAGGTCCGACTGGCTTTACTATTTTCCCCATAAACGCCATATTGCAGGTGAGCATTGGGACCCGTTTTCAGCCTTACAATAACCGTACTTCCCTCGGGAACTTCCGCACGGATTCCTTTGTTGATCAGACCGTTTGGTGTCACATCAATCAGAAATACATTCTGAACGGGGTTATTTCCCCTTAATATCCATTCGTAATTATTATCTGTAACACTTCCATTTGGGGTCAAATCTTCAATACAATTTTTATAGTATCCGATGCTCTCCTTTGCATCACGGAAGAATTTGGGGACATCTGCATGTATCCTGCCTGCAGGTATATATCTTGGAACATCATAGCTGGAAATCAAATAGTGATTACCTTTGTCTGATGGTGTCCAATACTGGCTGCCGCCATTGGCCTG
This sequence comes from Bacillota bacterium, assembly GCA_023386315.1. Taxonomy (GTDB): domain Bacteria; phylum Bacillota; class Clostridia; order Lachnospirales; family Lachnospiraceae; genus Lacrimispora. The sequence goes on from JAEWJZ010000014.1 coordinate 295,005, forward strand.
ATATAAAGTTTTAAGTTCTTCTGTCTGACCCGCCCTTCCACTTTTTCCAATTAAGTAGGTACTTCCCTTACCAGCACGGAATCCGCCGCCGACAACCGTATGGCCGACAATAACCAGTGGTTCGCTCATCGCAACATTGCCGCCAACCAGAAACCGGACTAAATCCGGTGAGTAATTAGCATCTCTGGTGCTTTTGTCTCTGGCAAAACCGGCCCCAAATCCCCTTGGGCTGTAAAAGCTACCGCCTATTGCCACAGGTCCTTCAATGTCCACAATGTTATTGGCATCGTTAAATACAATAACATTAAATCTGGAGGCTGGACCAAAAGGCTGGCCTTCTATATCATACCAGTTTATATTATCATAGGGTAATCCAGCACTCACCATTGTTGCGCTACTATAACTACTACCATCCATATAAACTCCTGTAAACTGCTCCGATTGCATTTTTATTCTCAGTTCATTTTATTCCTATGGAAATGGTTCTGTGCGGTTTTTCAGCAATTAAATCAATTATCTATAGGATGGGATCAGCAAACAGAGGTATCAGGATTTTCGTCCCGATACCTCTGTTTTTTATCTGCTGCTTTTTCTTTTTGTTGAAAAATTACTATAGCTCTTTTTCTCTTTTAATGTCCCATCAGCTGTCATTCGATATTTTTTCTTTATGGCTGAAGCCTTTTTTGCCGTTACCGGTTGTAATGGCTCTCTCAACTGGGGTTTCGTTCTCTCTGCTCGTCCTGTATCTCTTTTGGGCTGTGTGGTTTTCACCGCCGGGAAGTTATTTTTTAATGGAAACGGGTGGTCTTTTACCTCTGTTAGTTTCTTACCAATTAATCGTTCAATGTCCTTAAGCTGTTCTTTTTCATCAAAATCACAAAAGGATATTGCCGTTCCGCCAAGCCCTGCCCTGCCTGTACGTCCAATTCGGTGTACATATGTCTCCGGAGTATCCGGCAGATCGAAGTTTATGACATGGGTTAATTCATCGATGTCGATCCCTCTGGCTGCAATATCTGTGGCAAGTAATATCCGCAGCGTTTTATCTTTAAAACTGCTTAATGCACGCTGACGGGCTCCCTGAGATTTATCGCCGTGAATTGCCTGGGCGGTCACATTACTCTTTGCCAATTGTTTTATCAGGCGGTCGGCTCCATGCTTGGTACGTATGAACACCAGCACGGATACGATATTTTTATCTTCCAGGATGTGCAAAAGCAAATCCTTTTTATTGCATTTATCCGTATAATACAGATACTGGTCAATAGTATCCACCGTTGACGATACCGGAGTAATTTCTATTTTCGAAGGATTTTTAAGAATTGTATCGGCCAGTCTGGCGATATCCGGAGGCATTGTAGCCGAGAAAAATAAAGTCTGCTTTTTAAGAGGTGCTTTCGCAATAATCTTTTTAACATCATTTATAAATCCCATATCCAACATACGGTCAGCTTCGTCCAGGATGAGTATTTTTAAGTGATCAATACTTATAAGCTTCTGATCCATAAGTGCCAGCAGCCTTCCCGGTGTTGCTACCAGGATATCCACCCCTCGTTTCAGTTCTTCCTCCTGTGGTTTTTGAGATACTCCACCAAAAACCACGCAACTTTTTAAGCTGGTGAATTGACCATAAGTATTAAAGCTTTCGTATATCTGCAATGCCAGTTCTCTGGTTGGTGTTATGACAAGGGCTCTTATATTCTGTTTTGCTGTACGAGGTGCCTTTTCACTGCTTAGAAGCTGAAGGGTCGGTATTGCAAATGCAGCCGTCTTTCCCGTCCCTGTCTGCGCACACCCTAATAAATCTCTGCCTTCCAATATAACGGGTATTGCTTTTTCCTGTATCGGTGTAGGTATTTCATAACTTTCTTTTTCCAATGCCTTAATAATACCAGGCATAATATTTAAATCTTTAAATTGCATGAATTCTCCTTTAAAATCTTTATTGTATAACTTCACCCCATTTACTGTGAGATTTTATGGGTTCTTGTAAATTCAATTCCTATATTCTTATTCCTCTTTTCCACCTTACCAGAACCAATCTTCTTTTCGGCCTGTAAAAAAGAACCCTTTGCCTTCTTCTCTTCCAGGAATTTTTTCATTTTTTCTATATCGTTCATTGACATCTTATATTCCTCCAATCACTTATTATTCCATATATTGTCTTCCAAAGGTAAAGGCTCTATTCTTCAAGAATAGAGCCTCTAAAAACGTCCGAAAATAGTTACCTATCTATTGTGCCAGTATACAGAAATTCCGGCTGTTTGTCAAGTTTACCTTCTTATCCGCTTAATTTCGCTATTTTATATCCTCCTTTTTAAAATGTTGAAATGTTATCAAAAAACCGACAACTGATACAACAACGATAATACCAGACACCAGAAAGTCTGGATATCCCGTACTTTGTATTCTCCCTTCCATAATAAGGCAGGTTGCGGTCCATGGGTATAGCGCCCCTATGTCATGATTTAAAATAGCCGCACTTACCATAACAATGACCGCTGAGGCAATCATTGGTGCAACCATCCCCTTTGTTTTTTCGGCTATAAAAGCAAAGGGTGTAATCGTTAAATATAGCAGTGTATTACCCATAAGAAACTTGCAAAGCCATTCAATTATAACTGTAAAAAGGAAGCCATCCATGCCTATGACAGCATGATAAAGTCCTGAGAATATTAAGATCCCCGTCCATGTAACAAGCGTAAGCATTACGGACCAAAGATAAAGTACAATAAATTTGCCCGTTATAAAAGCCATTCTTGAAACTGGTATCGGCAATATGGTTTTTATACTATTCTCTGTATATTCTCTGCTGAAAAGATAAGAAGTAATAGTCACATAAATAATCATATTGATTAAAATCATAATATAAAGCAGGCTGTCGCTATAGATGTCTGTTAATGTTACGGCAAGCTCCGGATGCTCAAAATGGGTTTGTAATGTTTCTGCCAACATCATACATGGAGTTGCCATTACCCCCATAATGCTGATAATCAGGATTTTTGAACGCTTTAGTTTCAATAATTCACAGTAAATAAGATTAAGCAATGCCGTCACCTCCAATCAGGTCTGAAAAGTAATCTTCTAATTTTTCTGCTTTCACATCTATCTTTTTTACCAACAGGCCATTCTCCACAAGCGTTTTGTTGATTTCACCGCTGTCATGAGTAAAATCATATACTCTAACAGTTTGGTCGTATACCAAATCTGTAATGTGATGGCAGGTTTTCAAAAGTTTTATTGCTCTTATGGGATCAGATACTTCGATTTCTATATATTGGCGGCACCGTTTGTGTAATTGTTCCATGGTAATCTCCTCTATCAGTCTGCCCTCATTCATTACCCCTATTATGTCTGCAAGCTGTTCCATTTCACCTAAAATATGGCTTGAAATTAAAATTGTAATGCCTTTTTCTATGCACAGCTTCTCTAAATAATTACGCACTACGGCAATACCAACCGGATCAAGTCCGTTAACAGGCTCATCCAGAATTAACAATTCGGGCTCATGCATAACTGCTGCTGCTATTCCAAGACGCTGCTTCATACCAAGAGAGTAACTGCCAAAGGTCTTTTGGACTTCATGCCCAAGTCCTACTGAAAGAAGGGCTGATTGCACGCATTCTTTTTTATATTGACCTCTAAGCCTTGCCATAATTTCTAAATTTTCTTTACCTGTTAAGTTTTCATAAAATCCTGGTGTCTCAATAATAGACCCAATTCTGCGATAAACTTCTTTAGGATTATACATATACTCTTTATTGAATAATTTAATATATCCATCTGAAGGTGTAACCAGATTTAAGAGCATGCTCATAATAGTAGTTTTTCCTGCACCATTTCTTCCCAGCATACCATAGATTTTACCTTTCGGAACATGAATATTAACATTGTCTACAACCATTGATGTTCCATAATATTTTGTAAGGTTTTCTGTTTCAATAATATATTCCATATCTGTTTTTCCTTTCTTTTCTGACATCATGCCTTCTGCATAATCATAAATTTATTATCTATCGAAAATTGATTAAAACAAGAAACCTGTTCTCACAATTAGAAAAAGCTCCGACACTTTTCGTGTCAGAGCCTAAATTGGGCCTGTATTAATGGAAATGATTTACAGCATATCTCAAATGTAAACAGCCTTGCTCAACAATTTTTGATTCCTGCAGTTCCAAATTTAATTTTTCAGATAACAGAAGATCATGAAACAAATGCTTTTCTTTATTACCTGTAAGACATGGGGATATCACAAGACTGATTTCATCGATCCATCCGTTTTCTAATAATTTACTGGTTAATCCACCACCACTGTCTGTCCGCATGCATTTACAACCATATTGTTCATACAAAATCTGAAAGGCATTTTCATAGTCTACAAAATCATTCCCTGCCACAATATATGGATAATGTCTTTCCTCTAAATACTTCAAATATTCCTTTGGAGTGGCGGTTGATACTAAAATAACAACTTCTTTCAAATATCCCAGATTTCTTAAACAGTGAAGATTTCTTAAGATTCCTCTGCTGTCTGGTATGACTCCTATGGGCCTGGGATCATCCGGACTTATAATAGCTTTTGTAAAATCCGCTGCTGTTTCAACGGGGTATGTCTCAAATGCTGTAAATACAGTATTTGACCCAAACAACACCGCGTCTGATTGAATTTCGCCGGCAACCTGGTAGTAAACTTCCGGATTGTCAAAACCTTTAATGCTCCCATCAAGGCTGATTTGCGCATGCATGACTAATTTTGGCTTCATATTTGTGAATTCTCCTTTTTTATAAAAGGATATCACACTGCAGTGACAGCTGTTTGTCAGCAGGAAAAATAAAAGTTATAAAACATACAGATTTTCTTAAATCAGGCTGCGACAATGATTCATAATTTGTTCCCAATGTTTACGAATTATGCACTTTAATTCACCCGGTTCTACGATTTCTATGTCTGTTTCATATTCAATCAGCTGCTTTCCCAATATCTCAAGAGAATCTGTCTGAAATTTTATTTCAATCTTACTTCCAAGGTCAGTTTCCTCAAGAAAGCCTGGAAAATACCTGTTTTTAATAGAATTGTATGTCTTCCCTTTTTCAATTCTAAGAATAACTTTATGCAGTTTTTTATATGAAAGCATCTGTTTTAGTATTTGATCTACGGAATCAGTATGGCTTTGGTAAAATTCTTCTTCTATATGGATACTTATGATTCGGTCTACCCGAAAATTTCTATATTCATTTCTAAGTCTGCAAAAGGCTATTAAATACCAGTATCGTTCATAAAACCCCATTGATACAGGCTCTATCATTCTGAATTCCGGCTCTTTCCTGTCTGATGCATGATATTGAATGGATAATATCCTTTTATTACAGATTGCAGCCTGAATGGTTGCAATAATGTTATCTGCCAAGGTGTTTTTTGGCCCGTTTGTACTATACACATTGGTACTGCTCTCCAATTCCTGCGCATAGTCTTTATCGCTATATTTCAAAATAGATTTTATTTTATACATAGCAGAAGCAAAATTCTTTTTGAATGATTCATCCCCATAGCTGTCTAAAAATTTACCCGCTGTAATTAAAGCTCCCACTTCCGTTAATGTAAACATTACCGGAGGAAGAAGAAAGCCCTCTGCCAGAAAATACCCTTTCCCAGCTTCTGAGCCAATCGGTATTCCAGCTGCTTCAAGAGTTCTGATATCTCTATATACGGTTCTAAGGCTTATATTAAAGCGCTGTGCAATTTCTTTTGCTGTAACAACCCTTTTTGTCTGCAATTGTATAAGAATAGCGGTCACTCGGTCAATTCGATTCATAACCTGTTCTCCCTTTACGAAATTGTTTTAGATTTTTAAATTATAACGCATTCCAAAGATAAAAGGAATTAAAAACAACTATCGATTGAATTATACCATATAACATATTATTTTCTAATTTTACATATAAATAAAATAAGAACAATTAGTGCTCTAAATTTCAGCCTGCTGAGACAAGTAGTATTAATAGGAATTATAGATACGGGAATTGATTACACAAATCCGATTTTAAAAAATGCGGATGGCTCATTAAGAATTAATCGAATTTATTAATATAGGAGATGTTATAGAAATGAACCATATAGTAAATGAGAATTATAAAATTTATTTAATAACCATGGATAGAAGTGATCAATTTTGGAAGATTATGGATAATGGTGCCAGGGAAATGGCTTCTATGTTAGGTGTTACATATGAATGGGACGCCCCTTTAACGAGAGATGTAAATGAACAAATTCAAATATTTAATAATGTCGCAGATGCGGGAGCAAATGCAATACTGTTAGCGGCAAGTGATCCTATAAAGATTTCAAGCGCAGTTGAAGAAGCGAAAGCAATGGGTATAAAAATCATTTATGTTGATGCACCAGCGTTTGAAGAAGCGGTAATAACCTTAGCTACAGATAATTATACAGCTGGAAGAATAGCTGGAGAAAATATGTTTTACGAATTAGAGGAGATTGGCGCCACATATGGTTCAATAGGAATCATTGGGGTAACTCCTGAAAACAGAACGACTGTAAATCGGGAAATGGGATTTCGCGATTATTTTGAATCGTTTGGCAGATATAAAATATTAGAAACAATATATACGAATGGTAACCCAGAGTTAGCAAAACAAGCAACGGAAAAATATATAAGAGAGAATCCTGATCTTGTTGGTATTTTTTCAACAAATGAAGGATCTACGTTAGGGATGGGGTACGCTTTGAGAGAAAATGAAATAAATATTATTGGTATTGGATTTGATATCACAGAGATAATTCAGGAAATGATAAGAGATAATACTATAAAAGCTGTATTGGTACAAAATCCATTTACAATGGGCTATTTGGGTGTGGCTGAGGCAGTTGCTGCATTAAGGGGATTTGATACAGGTCCAAAATTTATTAATACGGGTGTAACTGTAGTTAATATGTATACACCAAGTAGAATATTATCATGATTAACTATAAGAATTTTATCCAGAACGATTGAATGAATACGAAAACCGGTCAGACAGTTTATCACAACTGTCTGACCGGTCCATTTATTTCTTTATTCCGTCGGTACTTATAATAGTCCGATAGAGCAATTCTTAATGCCTTTGAAGATGTACTTCCATTATTTATTCTTCCATTACCCATTTTCCAGAGACTTAAAAAAACATCCAATGGCCGCTGTCATTAAGGGATTTCGTAAAGTTCAGAAAAAGAACCGCTGCCTCTTGGGAATGAGAATTAAGTGGTATGTAAGCTTTAGCAAAGTGATAACGATTAAATATATCAATTTATATATTAAATATATTTATTTTAATATTAATAATATCAATTTATATATTGACATCATTTAATATTGGTAGTATATTGTAACAGAAAGAACAGAAAGAGGGTATCGTATATGAAATATAAAGCTCCAGGTAAATGTCCTGTCTGCGGAGAGAAACTTTCCATAACAAAATTAGGCTGTCCCAAATGCTCCACTACCATCGAAGGTGACTTCCAGCCCTGTGAATTTTGCCGTCTTCCTGAAGAGGATCTTGAGTTTATAAAAGTATTCATCAAATGCAGAGGCAATATCAAGGATGTTGAAAAAGAACTGGGTATCTCCTATCCAACTGTCCGCGGTAAGCTCGACTCGGTGATCAGAGGTCTTGGCTATGAGGTTTCTGCCAAAGAGACCTTAAAAGAGAACAGTGACAAAGTGAATACCAGGAACGTAATCCTTGATCAACTATCCAAAGGAGAAATCACACCGAAAGAAGCGACGGAAAAGCTAAAGAATTTATAAGCCGCCGTGGTATCAATCTAAATCAGAAAAAGCATCATATTATATAAGGGAGGTTTTATCATGAGTGAACAACAAAAAATATTAGAAATGATTGAAAAAGGACTGATCACAGCGGCCGAAGGGATGGAGTTATTAGATGCATTAAATATTACAAATGAATCTGCTCCTGAGCAGACAACAGCAGTTACAGGTGCTGCTAACCACAAATATAAATTTTTAAAAGTCAGAGTTACATCAGATAATAAAGCTGTGAACGTTAGTGTCAATGTACCCTTAAGGCTGTTAACAACCATAGGAGAAACTGCTGATAAGATGACAGCTATTATACCGGAGGATGCCCGCAGAAATATGGAATCAAAAGGTGTCAATATCTCGAATATTGATTTTGCAAAGATAATTGAGGAAATCATCAACGGCACCCTGGATGACCCCAGCATCGTGGATGTGGAAGCATGGGATGAGGCCAGTAAGTCGATGATTATGGTGAAGGTTTATGTTGACTAAGGTATTACGCATCTTATGGGTTAAAGTGAATATTAGCGGCGGTAAGCATTTCTATCTTAATTTACCCATATCTTTGTATGCTTTCGGAGAGCTGCTGGACTGTGTAATGGACCTGTTTAATGTGGTATGCTTCTTTGTGCCTAAGCAGCAGTTATCAAACTCTTCTTCCTTCCCGGTTCATACATTGAGATCACTGATGAAAGGGTTGATCAATCTGATGGATTCGCTGGTTTGCAGCGAGTCTTATGAACTTGTAAATGTTGACGTTGAAAATGTTAAGGTATCCGTTAAAGTCAGATAACGCTTATCCTATGGAGGTACTATGTCTAAACTTTTATCAAAATATTTATCCATTGTTGCAACAATCTATCTGTTATCCTTGGCTATTGATTCGATTACGATTCACAGCATCCCTGCCCTGCTTGTTTTAGGCCTGGTATTATTAGTGGTTAACATGTTTATAAAACCTTTCATTCTGCTGCTTACCCTGCCTTTCAGTATGGTAACCTTCGGGTTGTTTACCTTTGTTGTAAATGCCTGGACCATTATGATAGCAGACAGTCTTGTATCCAGTGTGAATATGGGTGGTTTCCTGAATTCTTTACTTGCTGCGTTTATTATAGCAATATTACAGCATATACTTACCGATAAAAATAAGTAAGGTAATTCTGTTATTACATGCGGGGTACCAGCCTGAGGATTTTATCATCCTGAGGATTTGGACCCCCCCTGCCATCCATGTTGCTGGTAGTAAGATATATGGAACCGTCCCTTGCCTGATAAGCCTCCCGTAACCGTCCGTAATCGTCCCGCAATAACCGTTCCATATTAACCACTTGTGTCCCTGATTCGTCGAACGTGATTGCCAGGAGCACACTTCCCCGGAGTGTGGATACCAAAAGCTGGCCGTTCCGGGGACCACCGGTTACGAAAACCATTCCCGCAGGGGCCCAGGTATCATTCCCGCTTTGTATAACAGGATTAACAAAATCATATCCCTGCATTTCCACGTCACCTGTAACCAAAGGCCAGCCATAGTTGCCGCCCGGCAGTATGATATTAATTTCATCATGAGCTGTTTCACCATGATCCGAAGCATATAGTACATCTTCTTCATTCCAGGCCAGGCCCTGCGGATTTCTGAGTCCCAGAGCATAAACCGGTGAACCCTGAAAGGGGTTATCAGGAGGAATACTTCCATCTGTTCCAATACGCAGGATTTTACCTGCCAGACTGCTTACATCCTGTGCAAGATCCCGGTCACCGGCATCTCCCACAGTTATATACAGGTAACCGTCGGGGCCAATTTTTATTCTTCCGCCGTTATGGAACCGGCCTGCCGGAATTCTGTCCAAAAGAATCTCATCCACAAATGCTGTATCTCCCTCAATGCGCATGCGTACCACACGGCTGTAAACCCCTCCGTTTTCATTATAGGTATACATAAGATAGATGTATCCGTTTGAAAGAAAATCCCTGTCTAAAGCAAGACCCATAAGCCCGCCCTCTCCGGTACTGGCAAAAGGTGGGCCGAATGCATAGACCGGCATCGGATTTAATATCCCGTTTTCTATGACACGCAGATTTCCGCTGCGCTCCGTAAAGAACATCCTGCCGTCTTCACTGATATCCACTGCCCAGGGTATCTGAAGGTTTTCTGCAATAATCTGAATCTGGAATGAAGAATTTTGAGAGTTAAGTATACCATTCCGGATATAATCCTTGTGGCTTAATGTGATAAAACACCGGTTAATCATGGCCTCTTCCTTAATACTTATTACCGGCATTGCTGCCGCATTTTCCTCACATTATATGTAAAGGAACAGAAACATGTGCGAAGTTTCAGTTCTTCTCCCCTAAACATTCAGCATGCGTTTCATTATCACCATCACCTACAAGCGGACTATTGATAATCCGGTATTTTTTCTTTGTATTCCATAAATAAACTAATTGCTTAAAGTTACCATCAACATCAAGCATCAGTTTTGCTAATTCATCAATTTCCTGAAAATCCTGCCTGTCTAACTGTTCAAATTTGTTATCGAAAAACCATGGCTGGAATGAAAATGTCAGTTCATTATTCATGATTGCATGAAAATCATAGAACAAATATCTTAATACAGCCTTCAACGAATTCGTCCTGTCTGCATCTGCAAAAATAAACCGCTTACCGTCAATAGAGCCATCCCGGATCTGTAACCACACTTGTGCAGGCCAGTCAAACTTATTTTCAGGTATATCATACTGGTCAAATCCAAGCTTGTTTTTATCAAAGAAAGCATCTGCATCAAATGTAATCCAACGTTTACACTTATAGTCCCAATACTGATTAATCCAGTGATCCCAGCTTTCATCTTTTATGAAATATGGTGCAAAACCCGCACGAGACCTGCATGGGATTCCTTTTGCTTTAAGAATTGCACTCATAAGAACTGAGACATATCTGCAGCATACAACAATTTTATCCTCAACCCTTCTGTGCCAGGTAAATCCCTTCTCATCAAGCCGCAGCAGTTCAGCCGTCATCGCATTAGAAGTCAGCAATATATCATCTTCGCACCGCATCCTGTACCAAGGAAAACGAGTCATATCTCCATATATCAAATCGTGGTTTGCATTTTTATTACCATCTCTTAACGTAACCCGGTGAATCACCTGGCTGCATATCAGTCTGCCCAATTGTGTTATATCATCCGGCAAGCTTCTATAATAATCTTTATAATTCCCGGCATAAGTATATGTACCTGTTTCCAGGTAATGTTTTAATATCTCTGCATTCATTCACGCCACCTCCAGTATAATAATAACTGATAATTTAAAAGATTTCCCGTCATTTCCTGCCCGTAAATGTCTTACCTGCATCCTTTCGTGTTCCTTAAATTTTACTGGATACATTAAGAAATTCAGTAAACATCCCGAATAAATATGTGGAAAAGATATGGAAATGCCTCTATGGAAAAAGAAAGGTTAAAAGAATATTATGATTAGTAAAAAGAAAATTTTAATGGTCAATCTGCCCTTTTCCGGACACACCAACCCCACACTGGGACTTGCAAAAGTCATAATTAACTTAGGACATGAGGTCACCTATGTTCAGGCCCCTGACTGGAAATCAAAGGTGGAAAAAACAGGAGCTCATTTTATTCCGTATGATAATTATCCGGATACATTATCCCCCTCCCAGAAAGAGATGAAGAGCTGGGGAGCTGCATACAATACGGTAAAAAGGATCGGCCGGGATTATGACTGTCTCATTTATGAAATGCTGTTTTTACCTGGCAAGTCCCTGGCCGATGAACTGGGAATTCCTGCGTTCCGGTTATTTTCAACTTTTTCCTTAAATGAACATGTCTTAAATTATTTTGGTCAGACAGGCGGCTGGTATATGACATGTATATTCCGATACCCTGCTTTATGCCGTCTGATCTCCAAAAAACTTCAGAAAAAATTTCATTTACGCTATGACAGCATTGCAAAAGAAATGGTAGACAATGCGCCTCCCTTAAACTTTACTTACACCATAAAAGAATTTCAGATTTTTTCTGATGAATTCGATCCCGTTCATTATAAATACATAGGCGCAGCCCTTGACGACAGGATAGCTGATACAACGTTCCAGTTTCCTGAATTGCGCTTCCCGTTAATTTATATCTCTCTTGGTACACTTTTAAATACCTCCACATCATTTTTCAAAAAATGCATTCAGGCATTTAAAGATAAACCAATCACTGTAATTATTTCAATCGGAACGATTGTAAAGGCAGAAAAACTGGGTTCTATACCAGACAACATCTCAATTTATCCCTTTGTACCCCAATTAGAAATTCTAAAACGCACAAGTGTATTTATCACACATGGCGGAATGAACAGTGTCAACGAATCTATCTATTATGGTGTCCCTATGCTTGCAATACCAGTAGGAAATGACCAGCCTGCCGTTGCCAGACAAATAGAAGCTCTCCATATGGGGAAATCTCTGTCCAAAAAACATCTGACCCCTGAAATCCTGGCTGATAACGCAATGAGTATATTAAATGATGAGACTTATAAGAAAAGTATTCAGGCCTGTCAGGAGATTATGCTTAGAGCCGGCGGAAATGATCAGATAGCAAAAGAAATTTTGGAATATTTAAATTAAATAAAGAATCCTGGTAAAAAGAAAAACGGCGATCTGTAATTGCAAAATTACAAAACGCCGTTTTCCGCCTCATTATCATCCGCAAATTCAGGATCACGGATTCGTCCAACAATAAGAATCGCTATGATATAAATAGTAAATGTAAATACAAATGGAAAACGGCGGTCAATGCTTGACAGCCAACCGGCAAAATAGCCAAAGGGCGATGCAAATGCAATGGTAAAGGACATAATCAGAGCATTAATGCGAGCCCGTTCTCTAGGGTTAATATTCAGCTGAAGCAAGGCGTCTTTTCGAGGCATTACAAGGGCACTGGCTACCGCTCCGACAAAGACATAAATAACAATAAACCATATTCTGCGGGAGGGAGCGAGTATGAGAAGAATGGAGCATGCGGCATATAACACCAGGCCGATCCACATGGGTATCCGGAATTTCACGGATTCCAAACGATGTTGTATTCCAATCATAAATAAAAGCATCACAGCCGCATTCAGAATCGGGAAAAAAGCAAGATAGCGGTTTTCTATGCCCAGCCTTTGTGTTACATACAGACTGAAGAAGCTGGTACTGACAAGGTTTGCTATATGTAATATTACAGAGACAATCAATACTTTCATAATCTCTTTATTCATCAGCACTTTGGGGATTAAATCCTTGTATTCAAACAGCAGCTTTAAAACAGAGTTATCTTTTGTTTCAGCCATACGAATCTTTCCCTGCCGGGTTTCCTCACAATACCGAAACGTAACAATCACCTTAATCAGCATATTGAGAGCAAAAACAAAATATAAAACACGGACAACCGGAACTACGGTGAAGGAATTAATCAACAATCCTGAAATTGGTGCAAAAAAGATTGCAATCAGACCGCCTATGTTCACCCAGGTATAGATTCCTATTAAATCTTTGGAATCAGCATCTTCAATCAGCAGGCAATACCAAGCCGTCTGATTTATCTGCTCAAAGCTGTTAAATAAGACTGCGGTTAAAAAGAACCAGAAGTTATCTGAAACAGCCCATATCAGACAGGCAACACTCCAGCCAAAGAAATCCCCCATCATGGTTGTGAATTTGCGCCCCAGCTTATCGGTAATGATTCCTCCGAAGAAGGAAAAAAGTACCTGAACAACCATAGAAACAGACAGAATCAACCCGATCTGAACGTCCGTTATCCCCTGGGTATACATATACAGGGTAGCAAAAGGTGCAATCAGATTATACGGAATGCCCCAGAGAGGCTCCATCAAAATCAGTGTTCTTGGATTTCCCCTGTTATGTTTTAATAATTCAATTAGTGGATGTTTCCACAGAACTTTTAATTTTTGTGTAATGTTCACTTGATTCTCCATTTAAAGTTATTTACTTTAACTCAAAATAGTCCATAACTGACGTTTCCTGAAATCCGCAGGATTTGTAAAGGCTGAGAGCTGTCGCATTTTCGGCCGCAACCTGAAGCATAATCTTAGCCGCATTTGCATCTTTCAATTTTTCTACTGCATGAGTCAGTACTGCTCTTCCAAATCCTTTTTTGCGTTCCTCCGGCAGAACGCCCAGCCCATAGATTCCTCCGGTTCCCCCCTCAGACATCTGTAAGTTCACCTTCCCGATTATCCTGTCATCTTTTTCTGCAATATAAATCGTCATACCCCGTTTTTCTTCCTCTTCCGGCAGAAGGATATCACGATTCACAGCATCCTCATTCTCTTCCACAGGATCGTCATCAAAATAAATTGTATTTTGCCTGGCTATCTCGAAAGCATCTGCATTGGACGCTTTTCGGAACGTGATGCCAGAGGGTGCCTGCTTTTTCACAGCTTCATAAATTTCATCGTTCAGATACATCTCAAACTCTGAATATTGATAGACCGCTCCCGCCTTTTCTAAAAACTTCTGGCCTGAAACAGACTTTTTATCACTCAAAGCAAGAATACAGCCTGCGTTCCTTCTTCCGCATTCCACCATAACCAATTCAAACAGTTTTGAAAAAATTCCCTGACGCCGATAAAGGGGGTGTACCATTCCGGTAATCTCCAACGGCTGTGACATGCCTCCAAAACAGCATATTCCCATGTATCCGATTAATTCCCCGCCATCAAAGTACAGGAATTCATTTATGTCGGAAATGCCATTTTTAGATGTACTGTTTTCACCATCACTGAGTTTATAGTCAAGTTCGAGTTTCAGAGTGATTGAATCGTTTTGTGCACATTGTGTCTCAAGATTCTGAATCAGTTCATAATCTTTGCGATTGATACTGCTTTTCAGCCTAATAGAGGGTTCCTCTATTGTTTTTCTCATATACAGTTCTCCTTCCAGTTTATACGAATATTTTTTTCTTTGTACCATTATATCATAGATGCTCCATTTTCTTTCATAAAAACGGAGTGAATGTTGTTGCTGTGGGGGATATTTTAACAGGAACCGAATTATTAATAAGAACTAAGAATATTTACAGAAAACCAATACTGAAGATCTATTGGTCCGGTATGACAACGTTTACAAACTTAAGAAACGAGTAAAAGACAGGTTAGAACACTGATACAATGTGGTAATGTCTATAATTTGCTGAAATATAACTCCCCAGCAAATCATGCCTTATCGTTTTCGTATCCGTCCCTGCCTTTTTTATTTTCTCTGATATGGATACAGGACATTATACCAATGTTCTGTTTCAAAGTATTTTTGCGAAATGATATCCGTACCAATATGTAGCAATCATACTTGTTACCAATAGATAAAAGAGACCATACCCAAAAAATAACCCCGTCAGAAATCTCCTGATATTGGTGCTTTCGTATGTGGTTAGTAGTTGAATCCCACCATCAATTATCATGGGAATCAAAATTAGTACGGCATATAAAATTTGTGGGTGATATATACCATAGGTCATTCCTAAAATTAAGATCCCCACTAATTCACCGGTACATCGTGCACAAATAGGAAACTGTCTTCCATTCAGAAAAAATGAACGTTCCGCCCTGCAATGGCATCCAAAGAAAATTGGAAGCCATCGGTAAAAAAAACCACTCATACAAGCCGCCAGTTTTAATAACCCGCCACTGCACCCATAATTCCAAGACCAAACATTAATGCATATATCACAACGCTTAATATGACACTAATTAAAGCACCTAAACCGGCAGCTTTTGCAGTCTTTGGTTTCGTACCTTTCCAAACCAGAAACAGGATTAATCCCACGAGTGGAATGCAGCATCCTAAGAGTCCCCAGCCAAAACCGCCATTATCAACCTCCTGAGGTGTCTGAGCAACTCCGCAATGCGGACATACAGCTGCTTTGTCATCAATTTCTTTTGCACAATTTTTACAATACATCTTTTGTATCCTCCATTTTTGAATTTATTAGAAACATATTACATTTCTTCTAATAATATGAAATATATCATATATCATGTAATTATTCCATAATGTTTTGCAATTTTATTTAAAAACGTCAAAATCACTATTTTTTTCTATGTTTACGCTTAATTCTATAGCAGTCAGCATGATTCCGTTTGTATGTATTTAACTATAAGATTTATTTTAATTTATTCCAACGATATTGATAAATATATTCGATATTTCCGTTTTCCTGCCTTAATTTATATAGGTTTCCATTAGAAATGATATAAAACCAATCGTCTTCCTTTGATATCGAAATAGAATTATTCATCATGCCAGAAAAATTGTACTCAATTGGCGTAGTCCATTTTATGGAATGCTCGTTCAACGAAACCAAGGAAACGCTTATTTTGTCATCATTTCTCTTTTGATGGTAGGAAATGAGAGCTGTTTTCCTATCCTCTGCCCATAAAATGTTCACATCCAGCAAATCTGAATAATAAGTGGTACATGCTTCTGCAACCCACTGCAAATCCTCACTTGACAGCCCGCTGATGTTGTTTGAATAAGAAAACCGTTCGGACAAAATCTTCTTATAATCAGGACTTTCTGTTACTGAATTATTAACCATATCCACTTTATAATACTTGCCGTCTAATGCATATATATATAATTCATATTTTGAAACAAGGTAATAATCATTTTGATTATAACTTAAATTGTCTTTTAACTCTGGAAATCTTTCTACAAATTCTTTTTCTGTAATGTCTACTTTACCTGATTTTGGATTTATAAAGTTAAGCACCTTTTTTTTAGTATTTACAATAAGAAGTCCATTGGTGCTTTCCCCTATGATATACTCCTGCCAGCCGGATAAACGCGTCCAGCACTTTTTCCCATCCTTTAAGTCTACTGCAACAAGTGTAAATTTGACAACGTTTGTTGTAATACCATGTTCTACCCCGTTTGGAAGCACCATTCTCATCTTATTAATTGCTAACATATTATTACTTTCGCCCACTAATATGGTGGGGGATTCCAATTCTACCCTGACATTACTTAACCCACCGTTAAATGTGATCAGTACAAACGAACCGATCAGAAATTCCGAGATAAGAATTGAAATAACGCCCCAAATTGTATCTTTTATATTCTTTTCTCTCTTTAAAATCTTCTTTACACGTTTTCTTAGAAATAATAAACAGCTGACAATCATAAATGTGTAAATAATATACAGGGTAATGTCCTGCATAAACCATCCATTGGGAATCCAGTTAAGAAAAAACTGTTTCCCAAGTAATAAAAAAATAATTTCACCTAATACAAAATAAATTAACAAAAGCAGGAACAATTTGCGAAAATAATAATGTTTTCTTTCTTGTGTTGCATTCTTTATGCTTTTATAGGTTAACAAACATAATTGATATAAAACCCAGACATATAACACTGTTAAGACGATATTATGAGTGAAATCCTCATTATAAAACCATGATGATAAATAATTCAATTTGTATTTCTCCCTTATTTCATATTAAAACATCTGATTATTTCCAATATCTTCAAAGATGATTATTTTCTATTATATTGCATGAGTCAAATATTGAGACGGAAATTATACTGATGTTTAATTACAATTATAACATAAACCACAAAATTATGGAATAAATGTAATCCTATTATCTAATGAGACAAGCCGCATTCAATTTAATAAAGATTGACTCCTTTGTCTAATTGTGTTAGACTATATTTAGTCTAATGTTATTCGACAGGAGGATTAATCAATGGAACAATTTAAATTGGGTGAGATGGAGCAAAAATTTGCCGATATTATTTGGGAAAATGAGCCTGTCAGCTCCCGTACTCTCACAGAACTATGCGAAAAAGAGTTTTCCTGGAAGCGCACCACAACTTACACCATGTTAAAACGACTGTGTGAGCGTAAGATTTTTGAAAATAGTAACGGCATAGTCACTGCACTGATGTCCAAAGATGAGTTTGGGGCTGCACAGGGAGAGCAGTTTTTGTCCGATGCTTTTGCTGGCTCTCTTCCACACTTTTTGGCTGCATTTACTCGAAGGAAAAAGCTGAATTCTAAAGAAATCGATGAAATACAGCGTCTGATTGATGAATACAAGGAGGAATAGTGATGCTTGAAAGGGTATTTTTACAGATATTAAATATGAGCTTCACAGCAAGCATTGTCATTGCTTTTGTATTGGCTGTAAGAATGCTTTTGCAAAAAGCGCCAAAGGTATTCTCCTATGCGCTGTGGTCGGTGGTTCTGTTTCGTTTGATTTGTCCATTTTCTTTTGAGAGCGTGTTTAGCCTGTTACCCACAAAGGCAAACCCAATCTCACAAGAGATTATCTATATGCAAGTACCAAAAATAGATACGGGTATTGAAGCGATTAATAATTCTGTTAATGTGATTCTCCCTGCAGCAACTTTGCAAGCCAGCGTGAATCCATTACAGACTTTGATATTTATTGGCAGTCAGCTTTGGTTACTGGGTGCTGCAGCGTTGCTGGTATATAGCCTTGTTATGCTGTTCCGTCTGAAAAAATACTTGCGGGATGCCACGCTGTGTCAGGATAATATCTTTATTTCGTCAAAAATAGAAACCGCCTTTGTCATGGGCATTTTTTGCCCAAAGATTTATCTTCCCTCCAATTTAAATAAGACTGAACAAAGCTATATCCTGCTTCATGAGCAGACTCATATCAAAAGAAATGATCATATTGTCAAGCTTCTGAGCTTTTTGATTCTTTGCATTCATTGGTTTAACCCTTTTGTATGGATTGCATTTTACCTTAGCGGAAAAGATATTGAGATGTGCTGCGATGAAGCAGTTATTAAACGGCTGGGTAATGATGTGAAGAAGGATTATTCTGCCTCACTGCTGACACTTGCAACTGGCAGGAGAATTGTTGGCGGTACACCTCTTGCTTTTGGCGAAGGCGACACCAAAGGCAGAGTTAAACATGTGCTGAACTATAAAAAGCCTGCGTTTTGGGTGGTTTTAGCGGCAATAATAACCGTTGTTTTTGTGGTTATCGGTTTGACAACAAGTCCAAAGAAGGTGCCAAAAGGAATGCCAGACACAGCATACCCAGTCGAAGATTTATGGAATGCCCGTACGAAATATGTGGGTGATAATTCAGCGGTTGGGAACCTGATTGGATTGCTGCCTGTTCCTATGGGTTTACAATATGATCATTTTGAATTACAAACTTCATCGCAGCCATATAAGGTTGAAATTGTATATTCTGTTCCAACAGAATTGCTTCCGGAATACGATAGGGAAAACTCATCCGCAGCCAATTCCTTCAGAGCAAATGCACTTTTCTTACTTGCTTTAATAGAGAATGCTGATGAAGTTCAAGCCACATTGACAGATGGAGGCCGAAAAGTTGATTTTACCAATAGCCGGGAATGGGCAGACCATACTGTAGACGGAGATGTGCGTGACTATGCCAGAAGCCCTGAAAAATTACAGGAACTGATTGATTTCATCGGTTCAGGAACAACTGAAGAGACAGTTGAAGAAGAATATTCTATTATGAAACTTGTGAAAAATGGTGAAGTGCTTTTCAAATATTCTTCAGAAACCCAGTCACTTGCACGTGCAATTATTATGAATGCCGCAGTGAAATCTGCGGCATGGGAGGGTGTTGATATAACCACCTTGGAGGAATGCTATCGTATTCGCCAGACCTTTCCCCAAACCCAGGAGATCCATGACTTTTACGCTTATCGCCTAAAGGACGGTACAGCGGTGTTGCAATCTGGTGAAGTTGGGCAGTATAGCATTCTTTCCGATGATTTATATAAAACTCTGACAAAATACGTTATATCCCCCGATGCAGACGGTGATTCACTGTCAGTTAAAAACACAAATTACAATCTGAGTCTGACCGCCGGGGAGCTAAGGCATACCGAGGAGGTAGTCCGAAATTATTTTACAACTGAAGCACCGTATTATGAAGGCATAGTGTCCATAGAGCTTATGCCCGATGATGATGATCAATATAAAAATCCTGGCATCGAGGGAAACTATGAGGCAGGCAATATCATTATCTACAAGGTGCTTACCGGCAGGGATGAAAAAGACCATAATCCTCAACGCTCTGTCAGTGTTGCAAGAGACTCAAAAGAGGCTGATTGGAAGGTTATTAACCAGGGCTATTGATATTCCGCTTTCAATAGCGGGCAGTTGGGCAGGATAGACTTTATTTTAATTTAATCCACCGATATTGATAAAATATTCGATATTTCCGTTATCCTGCCTTAATTCACTAATGACTTCACTTAAGTACATTTATCCCATCCCTGAGCATTTTTTTTGCTAAAAAGGCCATTTCTTCCGGAGATTCCTTCATTCCTTTTTTTAGCCAATCCTCAACTAAAGCGATGCATGCGGCAATTTGAAATGATGCATAATACTCGATTATTTGTTTTTTATCTATACTATATACTTCAGTCAAATTATTAATACTATGGGTCCTTACAGCATTCTTTACCTTATTAAAAAAAGTTATATTGCCATTATTTCCAGTTAAAACAATCACTGTATCTGCATTGTTTGAAATAAAAGTAAATATATCGTTAAGTAAAAGAAAAGGTGTATTTTTTAATTCATCAGGTGTGTGTTTATTTATCAAACTATTGAACTCTGTAAATAATTGGTCTTCAATTTGATCTACCATATCGTAAATATCTTTATAATGAAGATAGAATGTTCCCCGGTTGATATCAACTATATCAGTTAATTCTCGAACAGTGATATCCCTGATCTTTTTTTTCTGCATTAACTCGGTTAACCCTAAGAGAAGCTGTTTTTTGGTCTTTTTAACTCGTCTGTCTTCTTTTGTACTATCCACTAAAAAACCTCCTTAGTAAATAAGCATTTTGTATCGAATGTGTTGATATCTTGACAGGGAACATGGGGATTGATTATTGTATGGTTCCTTAACTCTCATTATAATAAACATTAGGTGTTTAATCAACGTATATCTAATTATTTGCAATCTAATATGCACCCAATAAAATATGGAGGAATAAATATGACCCCAAGCATTTACAGTATCAATTGGCCGAGTCTTTGGACTCCAGTTCAGAAATTACAAAGGAGTATCACAGTATCAGAAGATGAAATGAAAGTGGTCTTATTGGGAACTGGATCCCCTATTTTTAACCCTTTGCGTTCAAAACCTGCTCAGGCTGTGTTAGCAGGAGACAAAATATTTTTAGTGGACTGCGGAGCTGGAACAGTATCTCGTCTTGCTGAGCTTGGGATAGAGCCAAGGAATATCAACGGTGTTTTCTTCACTCACTTTCACAGTGATCACGATGCGGGATTCCCGGATTTTTATTTAAGCAGTTGGATAGGCGGCACCAAAGAGCGGGATACAGCCTTAGATGTATATGGTCCGCCGACAACAGAAGAAACGATCAAAAAAATAATAGACGCATTTTCTTTCGACATTAAGATAAGAATTGAACAAGCTCATCACTCACCCGTTGGTTTGAATGTGAATTATGCTGAAATGACGGAAGGTGTAATTTATAATGATGGTCAGATGAAAGTAACGGTTTTTCCAGTCGACCACAATCCAGTAAAAGAAGCGGTTGGATACAGGTTTGATTACAAAGGGAAAAGTGTGGTTTTTTCAGGGGACACCCGCCCGTGCCAGAATATTGTAAAGTATGGACAGGATGCTGATTTGCTGGTACATGAGTCATACAGTACATTTTACATGGAAAAGGCAAAAAAAATGTATCCCGACCGAGTAAGTACAATTAATGAAGTAATGAATTACCACTCTTCTACGCTGGAGGTAGCTAAAGAAGCTGGAGATGCTCACGTAAAGCATTTGGTATTAACCCATTTAATGCCGTCTCCTTCGGAAACCTGGTATTTCGAAATGGCTTTCAAAAATGGTATGAAAGACATTTATAATGGTCCGATTACTGTAGGACGTGATCTCAATGTGTTTACATTGAAATAGTTTAAAGCAACTAAATCTCGGACAGC
The DNA here is from genome assembly GCA_023386315.1 of Bacillota bacterium. Taxonomy (GTDB): domain Bacteria; phylum Bacillota; class Clostridia; order Lachnospirales; family Lachnospiraceae; genus Lacrimispora. The sequence goes on from JAEWJZ010000014.1 coordinate 316,825, forward strand.
CATCTGACTGACTGCCCGAGATTTTGAATATTCTACTTTGATTTTATACTCAAATCGCCCATTTTTGTCTTAGCAATGGCATTGATGATACCATTTTTAAATGTACCTGTGATGGTATACGGCACTTTTCCCATGGTTGTTTTCAAATCGCCTGCGAAAGAGATATTCCCGTTAGTATCAATGGATCCCCCCGTAAAGGTATTGTCATTATTCATGAATGAAATGGTGCCTGACAATGATGTTCCGACAATGCTCAGGACAACTTTTCCGGGCAGATCTCCCATCGGGGTGGATATTAGAACTTCGTAATCGTTTTCTGCCGCATCAGCATCCTTTTTCTTTGCCTCCTGAGGCGTGGTAAGGACAATTCTCTGGGCGTTATCATTCAACGAATCGTGTATGGCATTTTCTCCGCCGCGGCGTCTTGTGGTATCAATCCCCAGCAGCTTTCCAAGGTTACCGCCGAAAATCTTACGTTTATCCTCATCAGATAGCGGCAGATAGCCATATTTCCACTGCAGTTCCTCAGGGATCTGGAAATCAAGCAGCCCCAGAGACGCTGCGCCGATTTGTGCGCCAAAACCGGCACTGTCTGTACCCCAGATAATCCGGTCTGGACCGACAAAGCGAATTGCCTCTCCAAGAATATGCGCAAATTTGTACGGGGCGGTCAGCGCCCACGGTACAAGCAGACTCAGGCACAAATAGACATTGGGATGACCCAGCGCAACCATATTCAGCGCGTCGGTGTACGGATAACCCATATGAAATGCAATAATTCTCAGCCCTGGAAAATCGCGGGCAACATCGTCAAGCTGTGTCGGATGGCAGTATTTGCTCTTACCGGGCGGAACCCAGGAGAATCCGGTATGCATACATAAAACCGCGCCCAGTTCTTCCGCACGTTTGTAAAATGGCCACAGCTGGGGATCGTTAATATATGTATCCTCAGGCGAATAATACTTAAAAATCTTCGCACCCTTATCCATCCAGTATTCCATTTCCCATATGGCATTTTTAACGCCTCGCTGTTTAATGGGTGACAGGTTTGGCTCAATAATGAAGCGGTCGGGATGCGTCTGCACAGCATTCCAGGCATCACCGTTTGTGCACCAGCGGCTGGAGTACCCCGTCGTATCCATCATAGATTCCGGCAGCAGACATGCAACATCCATACCATACTTATCCATAGCCCGAAGGATATTTTCGGGATCTGTACTTTTTGTCATTTCCCATGGTTCAATGGTGTTTAGAAGAGACTCCGGCGCGCACTGCAGCGTAGGACGCATAATTCCATCTATGGCGCGCCACCACATCTGAACGCCGGGGTAATGATTGACCGGACCCATATCGCCTATGATATGACATTCCGGATCAATTTTAAAGAAGCCGTCTTCCCATACATTGTGATTCATAAGCTAAATCTCCTTTCCTAGATCTGTGACAGGTTGTTACATTTTTCCATAAACTTCTTAGCCCGGACATCCATCAGACCATCCGTCTTCCAAAGTTCCGGATAATACTTCTCGAAACCGGCCGTCGGATTGACGGAACAGCGAATCCAGCGGTTTTCAAACAGGTTCATATAACATTGCTGGCATCGTGCGCATTTGACGATATCGCATGCACGTCCCTCTTTAACCTTTGCGGGCCAGTAGGGATCGGCAATGGATTGACGTCCCAAAGATATGATGTCGGTTTTTCCGGATGCAATAGCCTGAGCAGCCATTTCTGGATTCATAAAGTTTGGTGTTATAATTGGCATTCCACCGGAAGCTGTTTTAAAGCCTGGTGCCCATTTTGTAAAGTCATCCTCGCCATCTGGAGCAAAAGCCGCCCCCAGATTTTCATAACCTCCCTGAGATACATTGAAATAATTGGCTCCCGCTTCCGTAAAAAGCCTGACAAAGGCGCAAGCCTCCTCATTGGTCAGGCCCTGTGGCATGAGCTCGTCGCCCGACAGACGACATCCCAGCACCTTATCAGGACCGACTTTTTTGCGTACGCGCTCAATGATGTTTGTGACTACACGGCCGCGGTTTTCTATACTGCCTCCATATAAGTCGGTGCGCTGATTGGAGCGGCCCGACAGGAACTGGTGAAGCAGGTACCCATGAGGAGTGTGAAGCTCCACACCGTCGTAGCCTAAATCGTAGCAGGCACATACCGCTTCCACCATAAAGTCCTCAAGCTTTTCAATCTCACTAATCGTCAATTCACGGGGCGTCTGACCGCATATAATGTGGTAATATTCCGGAGCTTTCTCTTTAAGCATCTTGAGAATAACAGGTTTCATTGCCTCGTATTCATCATCACTTAAGCTTTTGATTTTATCGTAGTCCCAGATTTCTGAAGGGATTGATATTCCCGCCTGTTTCATAATGCGGCTTAATTGCCGGTACCATCCCTTGTTAATGTTTCGTAAATCAATATTAAGAGGTACTGCGCTGGGTGCGCCTGACGCAATGCCATTCTCATCTGGATGCCCCTGCCGTCCCCAGCCTGGGGATACCTGAATGAATACCTTTGCTCCCTTATAAGAATGGATCACATCCGCCATCTGGCTAAGCTGGCGGTACTTCTTCTGGCTGTCAGCCAACAGTGGATTCAGGCTGTCGCTGCCGCGCCACGGAAAGGGATTTGCTACCACACATTCTGTGATAATCAGACCGAATCCGCCTCTGGCCCTGGTCGCATACCAGGCGTTGGACTGTTCGCTGGTAAAACCCTCTGGCCCTGTATACCCCATGTTCATGGGAGACATGGCGATGCGGTTTTTAAGTTCGACATTACCAACTTGAATTGGTTCAAATAATACATCAGTGTTCATAATAAAACTCCTTTCAGTATTTTGTATAGTCACATATGATAACTAATTGACATATGTAACTATATCTATTATACTTTTAAGGAGAACAAATACAACGCTCAATACATACCCCGGTGTAACTTAATTGACAAATTCACTGAAACTGTTTCCGAAATAAAGGAGCTCTGAAAAAATATGGACTTACGAATACAAAAAACCTATATGGCGCTTTCCAACACCTTCTTTGAGTTGTTGGAAGAAAAACGTTTTGAGGATATCACCGTCAACGAGCTATGTGAGCGGGCAATGGTACGCCGTGCAACCTTTTACAAGCATTTTGGCGACAAATATGAGTTCTTCACGTTTATCATCCGGGAAATTCAGGCGGAGTTCGACAGGGAAATCGCGGCCAGCCTGGATACCGCCATGCCTATCGATTTTTATATCACAATCGTCCGCCGCGTCATGACATTTTTCAAGGAAAAGGACAGGCTCGTCCAATCTGTGCTGAAAAGCGAATGCTATCCGTCATTATTCCGAATTCTATCGGAACAAGTAGAATTTGATATTCTTCAAAAACTTAAAGAAAATGCGGAAAAAGGGTATAAGCTCATTGCCGATCCTGAGGTTATGGCACATTTTTTTACCGGCGCTATCCTGGAGACTTTACAGTGGTGGTTAACCAGCAAAATGCCGATATCCCAGGAAAGCATCGAGAAACAAATTGTGGATATGATGAAAGCCGTCTATCTGACGGCTAATACAGACTGACCAAAAAAGGAGACACCGTTGGTGCCTCCTACTTTAAGTTTTCTATCTGCTGTTTTATAGAGTTGATTTCTTCTGCAAGACCTTCAATCTTTGAATTCAACATATTTGTATCTTGATTTAGTTCCCTTCTGAATTTTAATTCTTTCGCCACTTCTTCTAATGCATCTGCAATTCTTTTTAAGTTATAATCGTCCATCCGGCTTTTTCCCTTTTTGTTTTTATAGTACACTAAAATTTATATCAACATATTGGAAATAATTATTTTTCTGCATTTTCAAGCATTTTGTTTGCCTCATTAACATTATCCGAAAAGTCTCCTCTTATATGTTTCAGTGCAAATTTTTCCTCGAAAATTTCTTCCGCTGTACGCACCCCAAATTTTCTGATTATAGGTAAGGGCGGACACCACCCCTGCAATGCGTGCATTAACAAGAAAAAACCAACCATACCGCTTAAAATAAAACAATTGTCCCTTTTTTTCCTAAATCCAAGAATTGAGCTTAAAAGTATGATAGATGCGGCATTTGTTTCCAACACTCGCTCCGTGTCCCACTCAAAATTTAATTTATTAATTCTTTCAGTTAAAATTTCTTTGTTGCTGTCCTTATATTTTTCAATACAACAAACCGTTTTATTTCTAATATTTTTATTTACCTTGTTACAAGTATGCTTGGCTGATTTTTTTGATGTTTGCGGTAATATGTTGTATTTCATTTGCAACCTCCTCGTTTATAAATCCGTATCTTCATATAATACGACTTTAAAGAGATTTTATTCATATTTTAATGATTCATTAATTTTTTTAAGCTCCTTATGTCTTCTCATGGATCAGTTTGGGGAACTGCACAATGAAGTTTTAAAAGACATTTAATAGCCTATTTCCTCATTTAAAATAATCACCTTAATACGGTCTTTGATGAACTGACCTTGAATTAGTACAAAATCATTACAAATACGTTCTTTATGCTTGCAATCGATACAACGTGATAATTTTGTGCAGGGAGTTTGTTTTCCGAGGCGTTTGGCATCGAGTGGAGCTGCAATCTGTCTTGTTCTTTTGATAGCAGAATCAATATCAGGAGTAACTTTATTGATTCCAACAATAAGAATGACCTGTTTTGGACCATAAAGCATAGGGGCAACCCGGCTTCCGTTCCCATCGATATTAAAGATTGCCCCATCCAGAGTGATGGCGTTGGTTCCACTGATAAAAGTGTCTGCAGAAAAATTTTTTAAGTATATTTCCCGTTTTTCTTCTCTGGTTAGCCCAGACTGATATTTATCATAAAAGGTAACGTTTTCTTTTCTTAGAAAATCAAAAACTCCCAATTCTTCTAAAGTTACAGAATCACCACAGCCTATACCAGAGTTTTCTGGTATAAGCTCTTTTAAAAGAGGAAAAAGATCTTCTCGGTTTTGAATAAAGTATCCCTTTATATTTTTCTTATCTAAATTTTTGATTAATGTTAAAATTTTGTGTTCCAAAATAAAATCTCCTTACTGATTTGCAGTTATTACATCATTGCTTCTATTATAAACGAACATTTATATGAATCAATCTTTTTTACGATCTATCTTGAAATATACCAATAAGGCAGTCCCAACAAAATACAGCCTCCTGCCATATTACCAAGTGTCAAGATATAGAACTAAAATCATAAAAAATCACCTGGAAAATACAGGATTATATTTTCCAGGTTAATATGTATAATCTTATAGAAAAGCAAGCCTATTTTGCTTTTCCCTGATTTGCTACCATCTTCATTTTTGCAGCTATCACATCCGGATTTCCTAAAAACTGCTTCTCTATAACCGAGAGTGTATCATCCAGTCCATATACCAACGGGACTCCCGTGGCCAGATTAAGCTCTATGATTTCCTGCTGGGAAAGATGCTCCAGATACATGATCAGGGCCCTCAGGGAATTTCCATGCGCTGTAATCAGTACCCTTTTTCCTTCCATAAGCTGTGGTCTGATCTGCTTCTCAAAGTAGGGAATCACCCGTGCAATGGTGTCTTTCAGACTTTCCGCTAACGGCAATTCGCTTTCCCCCACATTATGATATGCTTTCTGATGGGCCGGATTTCTATCATCCTGCGGCTCTAAGAATGGTGGCTGTACATCAAAAGAACGCCGCCAGATTCTCACCTGTTCCTCTCCATATTTTTCAGCCGTCTGTGACTTATTTAATCCCTGTAATTTCCCATAATGGCGCTCATTAAGCTGCCAGGCCTTTATTACAGGCAGCCATTCTGCATCCATTTCCTCCAGGGCTAAATTCAGTGTATGGATTGCACGTTTCAGATAAGAGGTATAACAGATGTCAAATTCATATCCTTGCTCCTTAAATAACCGGCCAGCTTCTCTTGCTTCTTTTTTGCCGGCTTCTGATAAGTCCACATCTGTCCAGCCGGTAAACAGGTTTTCTAAATTCCAGATACTTTCTCCATGACGGAGTAATACTAATTGATGACTCATGTTCAGTCCCTCCCTATAAGGATGCTTCATAAATTTCAATAATTGTTTTCAATAATACCTCATCAAATTCCTGCTGTGTCTGTTTTACAGAAAGGTCAGAAAGAAGTGCTCTGGAAAAACTGGCTATGAGTTTCGGATTCTGCCTCAACAGTTCATTTGCCTCTTTACGGCTGTAGCCACCGGATAGTGCCACAATTCGCACAACTCTCGGATCATTCATTAACCCACTGTAAGTTCCGGCTACCGAAGGGATAGACACCTTCAGCATAATGTTCATTGAATCTTCCAGTTTTTTTAGATGGCTTATCATTTCCGTAATCAGCATTTCCTCTGCTTCCCGCTTGCTGCTGCTATGTATATCTACCTCCGGTTCCAGAATCGGCACAAATCCGGCATCAGAAATTATCTGACCCAGTTCAAACTGCTGTTCTACAATTGCATGAATTCCAACACTATTTGCTTCATGGATAACGGAACGCATCTTTGTTCCAAAAATATTTCTGGCATCGGCTCTGTTCAAAAGTTCATCCAGCTTAGGAATCGTCTTCATCAGCTGAACCCCGTCTTTTTCTTCATCCAGTCCATTGTCAATTTTCAGAAAAGGAACAATCCCCTTTTTCTCCCACAGGTAATCCGCAGTATACAGGTTGTCAATTTTACGTTCCATTGTTTTTTCAAACAGGATTGCCCCTAATATATGATCGGACGAAAATGCCTTGCTTGCAATAATCCGGCTTCTCATCTGCTGAATCAGATCATACATTTCATCCTCTGTGTGATATTCTGAAGTCTCAATTCCATAGTCCCTCAAAGCCTTCGGTGTACTCCCTCCGCTCTGATCCAACGCTGCAATGAATCCTGCACCATGCTTCATTCGTTCTAATTGTTCTGTTTTGATATTATACATAAAACCTCCTTAATCTTCTGGACCGTTTTCCAGATAAGAAAATAACTTTATATAAATTCACTTCCTTTTGTAGGTTAGTTTTAGCTAACTTTTATACATCTATTATGCGCCCTTTTTGATTGTACGTCAAGTATACAATTGATGAAAAGCATGGCTGCCCTCACAACTCTACTACTACGAGTTCTTTCGGACACTCACATTAAATCACAGTTTAATACCCAGTCAATTTAGGTTTCACTCTTCTGCCCGCGATTTGTTCTATTGCATAAGCTGTATTTAATAGTTCTTCATCCGTTTGAGCAATGATATTTATTCCGTAAGGCATTCCATTATTATATAACCCACAGGGTACTGTAATTGCTGGTAAACCAGTATATTGAACAATGGGGTGATCTTTAAATACAATACACACATTCACATCCTTTAACTGATCACTCATATATCGTTTTGTGGACTCCATATCTTTTAACGTATCCAGATATATGGATTCTGTCATATCACCAGACGTATTATTCTGGGCATCTTCTAATAATATTTGACCATATCTTAAGGCATCTTCTTTATGATTATTGTTAAACTCAATTATTTCTTTTAAACTTTTTATTTTATAATCTTGTGGTAACTCAGCTAAATATTGATTCATAACATACTTAAACTCATATTTTTTAATATCATCTATCTTTTTATTAGAAATTGTTTTGAGATGTAATTGTTTTAAGATTGCACCAGCTTTCTTTAACTTATCTAAAACACCATTTGCCTTCTTTTCGTCTTCCTGGGACATATTATCGATTGAAGATTGGTCAATCCCTATAACAATACCTTTAAGACTTGTCTTTTCTGTAAAGTGTATTTTATCAGCTGATATTTCATTAAAAATAATAATTGCATCTTTAACAGTTCTTGTCATGGGACCAACCATATCAAGAGTAAAACTTATGGGTATAATTCCTTTTATACTCAAAGTACCCTTACCTGGACGGTACCCTACAATACCATTTTTTAAACCAGGAGATATGATAGAGCCGGAAGTATCTGTGCCAAAAGCTGCCGTACATAAATTAACTGCCACTGCAACCCCTGAACCGGTGCTGGAACCTGCCGGGCTTTCACTTAAAACGTATGGTGATTTTACTATTCCTCCTTTTGAACTATATCCGTTTGGCATTCCCTTCGTCATATAATTGGCAAATTCAGTCATATTTGTTTTGCCAAGAATAATAGCACCTTTTTTTCTCAAAATATTAACAATCTCAGCATCCGTTTCTGCAATTGAATCTGCCAATGCCAGCGATCCTGCGGATGTGTGCAGGCGATCTGCAGTATTTATATTATCTTTTAAAAGAATCGGTACCCCATAAAGCAAACCAGAATCACCCTTATTTCTTTCATCAAGCTCCTCTGCTATTGTAATAACATCAGAATTTATTTCACAGATAGAATTTAATCCATGAAAGCCTTTGTCCAAAGAGTCAATTTGCTCTAAATATTGTGAAACAATCTCTTTTATAGAGAAGGTTTTATTTTTTATTATCTTACTTAATTCAGTAATTGTTACTTCTTCTAAATTTATTTTGGCTGCCATATTTTTCTCCTGCATCTGTTTGACATTCTATAGTTATATTTTTACTATTATCTTCTTATATAGTTTGATTTATTCATGGTAATGTAGATGTAGTGACAGATTAAGAGTTGTAGAAAAGCCAAATGAAAAATTATTATTGACAGAACAGGAACCATTATGTATAATACAGATAAATAAAGTCTGTAATATCTTTTGTGGAGGAATAATTATGAAGTATACGAAAGCAACGAATTATGCTTTGCATATAATGGCCTATTTCGTTAAGCAGGAAGGCAAAGACAATTTAAGTCTTCAGCCTTTAGCTGGTCACATGAATATATCACCTACCTACCTGTCCAAGATACTGACTCAATTAGTCAAGGCTGACCTTATTCAGTCTGCACCTGGTGTAAATGGAGGCTATAGTCTTAGGAAACCTAAGACTGAAATAAGCTTTTATGACGTCATTCAAGCCATTGAAGGCAGCGGAGCTCTTTTCACTTGTGAAATGGACGAGGATCGCTCCTGTCTCATAGAACAGGTTATGAGAGACGCCGAAGAGAAAATGGTGAACCACCTGAAAGAAAAACGCATATATGACATTGTGTAAAAAATGAGTTAGTAATAAAGGCAGCCACAACTGCTCATTTTTTGCCTTAATTGTAGATATTTACAGTCTATATTATATTTTATAGGAGGAATAATTATGAATTACATGGATCATCACAACCAACCGGATCAAAAATTTTTAAACAAAATTGCTTTTTTAGATAGCAGGCAAAGGGAGCTCCTCATACCACCGGAAGCACTTATTAACCAGTTGCCCATTCAAAAAAATCAAACTTTACTCGATGTCGGAGCCGGCTCAGGTTTTTTTACAATTCCTATGGCACAAAGCACATCTGGCATAGTGTATGCTATGGATCCCGACAGACGCATGCTCAGCGTTATAGAAGATAAGGCTAAGGAAAAAGGCCTTCCTAATATTGAACTGATTCAGGATTATATTGAAAACTTAAGCATTCAAAATAACAGTATTGATTTTGTTATGGCATCCTTAATACTCCACGAAGTGAGTTCACTAACAAAAGCACTCTCAAATATATTCGAGGTGCTAAAATCAGGAGGGCACTTGTTGTGTCTGGAGTATGAAAAGGACGACTTGATAATCGAAGGACCTCCAATGTCCATTCGAATTGGATCAGAGAAACTCCAAAATGCATTGTCATTAATTGGCTTTAAAATCGTGAAGAAAACGAAAATCAATGATGCCATCTATACTGTTTTAGCAATTAAAGAGGAGAAGTAAATTATGGAAACAAATAATTGTAAATTCCTTATATAATTTAGTGGACAGAATATTTGTCGGCAGGATTGGCGGTTTTGCCATGGCAGGAATAGGATTGAGTCTGCTGTTTATAATAGTCATGTTTTTTCCTTTCCAGATTATGTTTGCTTATAACAAATTAATTTTTGTATTTAAAAGTTTCTCCGTTAGCCCGCCCCAATCGCCCTCATAATGGAAACCTTCCATATTGGCCATAGCAGCCAATCCATGTACTGTTGCCCATATGACAATCAGATTATCACGATACTTTTCTTTGCCTACGTGATTATATTCCATACACTTTAAAGCAACTTCCTTGAAAATGCGGAAAGGTTCAAAATTCCCCTCAAATGTATCATCCTCTAATTCAATCCTATAATCTTCATTGTCATAAATATACGAAAAATAGTGTGGATTTTTCGAAAAAAAGTTCACATATGCTTTTCCCATGCTTATTGCAGCATACTTAAGTTCGCCTTCATCTACTTTCTCCAGTAAGGCATCACAAAATTTCTTTGTAACATAATTTTTCATCTCTCCCAGCAATTCTTCTGCGTTAGAATAATGGTTATAGCAAGCAGTAGGAGATACGCCTAACCTTTTTGCCAGTTTTCTTAATGAAAAATTTCCTCGGCCTTCTTCGTGAATAAGCGCTAACCCCTCTTCAATTAATTCTGTTTGCAAATTTCCGTGATGGTATGGTTTTAATTTCATGGCACGCCCTCTCTTAATGTTTACACATGTTAATATTAACAATACCATGAATATTAACAGATGTCAATTAGAATAGCCACACCGCTTTCAGAATAAACGATTTGGCTATAAAGAAAATAATTTATCTAAGGTAGCTATTAATCTAGAAGCCTTGATGGTTTCAAACTCATTTAACACAGGAGATTCCCAAATGCTGTATAAGATTACTTGACATAATGTTGCTTAACATTCGTATGTGTTGCTTTTCCCTTATAACTTTAGTAAAATGGAAATAGAAGAAGGTGTACCTATGGATTACAAATTAGATCTGCGTGTAATTAAAACACGAAACAATATAAAAAATACATTTATACAATTACTTAATGAAAAGGATTTTGAACAAATAACAGTTCAAAACATATTAGAAAAAGCATTAATAAATCGTTCAACTTTTTATAAACATTATGCAGACAAATTCGAACTTGCTAAAACTATTTCTGAAGAAATTCTTACTGACTATTCTCTTTTTCTGGAGGAAAGATTTGCAGACAAAAATAGCGATGATTTATCACAATATATAACAGCCGTCTATAACAGACTTCTGAATCAAAAAGATATAATATGCGCTCTATGGAAAATTAATACATATTCTATACATGTTTACGATGATATGCAGCTGCTGTTGAAAAACAAATACAAGGCTTATATATCCGCGCACAATGTTTCCAATCCAGAACTTGCCGATTACCACGCATGTATCTATGCATCTTTAGTCACAACCACAATAAAATATATTTTTGATAATAATGGACAAAATATGACTCAAAAGATTGTTGAAAGTTTAAAACCTTTTTTAGATTCAGTTGCCTTTCATCAAGATATAAGCTTGAAGTGATACTAATATTATACGGTCAAATTTGACCACGCACGTCACACAATGTTATAATTGTATGGCTTGGAGGTAAGTATATGCCATTTAACTCATTTGAAAACTATCCAATGTCATGGAAACCATCAATTGATAAAAGCTCCCGTTCACTTTACAAGACACTGGCAGACAAATTGGAACAGGATATTGTTAGCGGAAATCTTCTGCCCGGTATAAAATTACCACCGCAGCGTGAATTAGCGGATTTTTTGGATATCAACGTCAGTACCGTGACGAAAGCCTTTAAGGAGTGCGAGCAAAAAGGCTTGCTTTGTGCTAAAATTGGCAGCGGTACTTATGTGGCTTTTGATGCTCTTTCAAATGTACGGCTTTTGACCGATGAGACTCCAAAGCACATCATTGAGATGGGTGCGACAGTGCCGGATTATAAAGCGAATGAACTATTGATGCAGCAACTTCTAGGTATTGTGAAAGAGCCTGACAAGCCATTCCTTTTGACATGACGGGAATTGATTTTTCCGCAACTGCATTTTTTACTGTTGTTGCAGTCAACCAGTGGGGACAATTTAAAAGCCACATTCCGGCCATCACAGGGCTAGTCAGCGCTCTTGTCTTTTATTTGTTACTGGGAGCCAATCATTTTATCCTTCCGTCATTGTCTGTTAGTTTGCTGGCATTAGCCGTAATGAAAGCCCCCATTCTCAAAAAGACAGGAGGCGTTCCCCATGCCGACTGACGTACTTACAACTCTTTCTGCTATAGCAATCATTAGTTTAATAACCTGGGTTACCCGTGCACTGCCTTTTCTAATTTTCAGTAGCAAGAAAGAACTGCCAGTGACCATACACTATTTAGGATCAGTGCTGCCAGCAAGCATTATAGTTATTTTAGTGGTCTACTGTATGCGGAATATTGACTTTTCAAATTTTCCTTTCGGCGCAGCTGAGTTAATTTCCATAATATTGGTAATTGGATTGCAGGTATGGAAGAAAAACAATTTTCTCAGTATACTTACCGGAACAGCCTGCTACATGATTTTGATCCGTATGTGTCGAGGATACTAAAATAATGCTATTATAACCTGATAAGGTCTTGGACCAAAACGTTATTGATTTATTTGCATTATATCATTCTCTTCAACACCGGAATATATCGCATTGCAGTGATTTATAAACGCCCAATAACAATCTCCATACGACCAGTGCCACCATTCTGTTGGATAATTGGTAAATCCTACTCTCTCCATATTTTCAATCAGTATTTTGCGGTTTGCTTTCGCAGTATCACTAATATATTCAGAATAAAGATAGGTTAAATTCTCTGGTTCAATAGGAATATCATTAAACTCCGTACCCATGTCTACCTCTGTTCCGTTTTCTAATAATGTTATATCAATCGCACCACCCGTAGGATGCCCTGCGACATCAATTGGTGCTACGTATTGACAAGTTAATCTGTAAATTTCATCATCACTCTTTAATGGATATTCTGATTTATAATTATCAAAAGCTTCCATAAACGATTTTTTCTGACGTGAAAGGGGTCTGTATGCCTCTTTCACTAAAAACTGATAACCACTTGGTAAACTATCTGCAGCTTTCTTTATTCTATTAATTATTTCTTCTCGTGCATAGCAAAATAAATCGGATTTACTTGATATCTGGCTTCGAGATTCATCAATTAACACATTCCTGTGTACATTTCTCAGCGTTATCATTTTCTCTTTATTATCAATACATGTAACATTTGCAATTCTTTCATCATTTAAAAGTATCATCTTCCATGTCAGCCTCCAATTTGAGAATTATTATATGTATTTTATCACCTTTTTCCTGTCAATAACACCATTATTTATTTTTTTCATTACTAACTGTAGGAGTTGACCCATTAACCCCCGCGCCACCGCCGCCTGGTATTTTCATGTCCTGCATATCAGATATATTAATACCTGATGCATCAATAAGTGCAGTACTATCCATCTTCTGCCCTTTGCTTGTTGATGGTATGGTTCCATTCAACTGACCTTGAATACTTTTTACTCTCAAATTACAAAAACTATTCAAAACACGGACTGCTTTCTGAAACTCTTCATAGGAGCAAAACTTATTTGGATCCTCTTCAACATAAGTTTCAATGAGTGTTTTAGTATCTTCAATTCTTTTTGTGATGTCTGTAGAATCAAGAAATTCTCTGTAATACTTATGATACATTTTAATATATTTTTCATTTTGAAAAATCCAACTCTGCATAGGACGATTGTTAAGTGCATCATTAATTGGTGTATTAACAGCTGTCGTAGATTCACCCACATCAAATGTCCCAAAGGACATATTATAATCCCATGGTATCATGGTAAATTTGCCATCCTTTTCATAGAGAAAATAATTGTGTGCAGATTCACCTGTATAGCTATCACCATTTACCACAAAATTGTGGACAATAAAATAACGAATTACTTTTTCTACATCCACAACATTTTCAAGATTATTTCCTTTATTTAAATCCTTTATAGATGAAATAAATCGTTTCTTGTCCTTTGACGTAATTTTGGTTTTGGCATTGTTAAAAAAAAGAGAATAGCTTTCGGGCTTTTCATCAATATATTGTAAATTAGCATCTGCAGAGCTACTTTCATCCAATTCATTTTCATTCAATTCATCTTGATTCACTATGTATTCTTTATTTTCTATTTCAACAGCCGAACTTTCCGGCTTATATAAATTACCATAGTTACTACCATAATTTCTCTTAAGGAATGATTCCTCCAAACCTTCAATAGCCAGATAAAGCCCCCACTTTTTTCCATTTACTGTTATATTTGTATAACTGCATAAAGGACTGCTGACACCGAAATCCCCCATCATCTGATAGGTCAGGTAATCCATCATATAGGTGTTGTCATAGATGATATTATTCAATGATAGTTTATCAAGGCCATAATAGTTTATCGCCTTTTCATAATGATCAAATTCAATTTTAAAGCTATATCTGGTACTGCCTGATTCCGTCACTCCTTCAAGAGAAGATGAACCTTTTGCACGTATACCCACATTCGCATACTTCTTACCATCAATTACAACAGTACAGGAGGAATATTTCTTATCTGTACAGGATGTTATAAATTTATCCCAATCCTGCATAACAATATCAATATTGTGAACACGGGAATTATCAAAAAGTCGGTCTTCATACCCCGATGTCTTTTTTGCTGATACAATTCCAATCTTTTTCCCATTCATAAATATTACTGTAACAATCAGAGCAAGAAGTATAGCAGCAATACATATTTTATCCATACACTTGTGGGTTGACATTTCTTTCCTCCTATCCCATATAATCTCCATTATAGCTCACTAATACAGCACTATTAACACCCTCTATTTCTGATAATTCATTAATAAAGTCGGTATTATCATTTTTTAATCGAATTTCCATATTCAGATCAATCAACCCCTTACTTACCGATTTATTTTTTACAACACATCGTGATGCTTTTGCTTCAAGATATTCCTTTGCCTTAATTTCAACATTGTGGCTATTACACTGAAGAATTACAATATATGGATTACTATAAGTTTTTTTATTAACAAAAACTATGAGTGTAATACCTATTACAATACAGCCAATGACTGCTAATGGTATCATACCCGCAGCCAATATAATTCCTTCTGCAATTGACCAAAATAAAAAAGCTATATCTAGTGGCTCCTTAATCGCCGTTCGAAAACGTACAATTGATAACGCACCTACCATACCAAGAGAAAGAACTACATTCGAGGTTACCGCCAGTATTACAATTGTAGTAATCATGGTCAATGCCAATAACGACACCGAAAAACTGGAAGAATACATGACTCCATTATAAGTTTTTTTGTAAATGTAGCAAATAAATAGTCCAATACAAAAAGATAGCAGTAAAGCCACCATCATATCCAAAATACTTACACTAGCTACCCTCTCCAGAAAGCTTGATTTAAAAATATCACTAAACTTCATAATTTTTATTTCTCCTTAAATATAATTTTAACCATATATACGGCAAGCTGCATATTTAGAAAATGCTGTTACACGTCGTCCAGAAAGCTGAACCACATCTCGTATAATGGAAGGCAGGAATTCATCCCATTTAACCTCCATAATTATACCGGAATCTCCCGCAGGAATCATAAGACAGTCAGAGTTTAGAAAGTCTATGCATTGAATACCCGTACGAATATCATAATCAAGTGTAATACGGACATTTCCCGGTTCATAGACATAGGGTTCTCTTATGTAGTCCACAATGGTTTTTGGTCGTAAACCTTGCATTGTCATTTTCAGATATAATTCCTGTATCAATGCATCCTCTTTCATTTTCATCCATTGGGTTTGCCCCTCCACAATATACTGAGCTTCCTGAATAGAAAGGACTGTGCTTTTTTTATTACATAGCCCATTTATTTTACTTTTCTTTTCAAGATGAATCAGCCCGGTATTGTCATTGTAATAGCGAATACGAAATTTTTCTCTTCTGCCTATGCCATCAAGCTTTTCACGCAAAACCTTATCCGTCATATTATCAAAGTATAAACTTCGGATTTTATATTTTCCGTCTACTGCATGAGAATCCTGCCTGGCAACAGCAATTAATCTTTGTCGAATCGTTATCATATCGCTATAAGTAATTACATGTTTCCATTCATGACGAAATTTAATAAAAATCACCCCCCTCATATTATCAATACAGAATAATCATAACAAAGAGTTCTTAACGGTTTCTTACCATATCTTAACAATTCTAAAACATCTCTTATAGCTCGTTTTGTGCTCTTTTTTTGCCACTTCTACCTGAGGTAATTTGGTAAGGATGTTTTTAATAAATATTAAAAATTCAATGAAGAGAATATGCAATATAAAAAGCCGGGTTATTACCGTCGGTGGAACGAAAAAGAAAGTATCCGGAATTGACAGGAATGAAATGATTAATGTAGGTAAGGAAAAAAATCCTGTGATACGTATTACAGGTGCAGATAAAGTGTTTTAAATCACAAAGACTGCCCATACGCATCAGATGGGGAAATTACATGAATTTTCAACTCAAATAAATGTAGCTGTATCCTTTTACTGATCTATGAGTTCTGTTCACTTATGCTAAGTAGTTTAGCTATCCGCCAAAACGTACAAAATTCCTTACCCCCATCACCGGAAAGTAAGGAATTCCGCCCTCATGGTAATCCATAACTTGTACCCCCTATAAATATCTTTATTATTTATAATCATTATTTATAATCGTTTTAAAAGGCATACGCACTCAACGTGCCTTGAGGAGATAAAAATGATGTCATGAATACCTGATGAGTTCTTGGTGGCAAAAAATACTTCAAAATTTTATGCCGTTAAACTTTGTTTAACTCTTTAAATGGAATACCAGTTCCTCTCAATATTAATTATCCCTATCATCTATAGTTTCTAACACTTGATTCACATCTATATTTAATGGAGTTATTAAACATATATTATCCTTTAATATAATTTGATAGTTCTCAAATTCATAAACGAACAATTGATTATCCTTTTTACTTTTTAATTTTTTTATCATATCATCAATACTAATTTTATTTTTTGTCAAAGCCTCTTTCAATTTAATATGTTCACTATTAAACTTAATAAAAGAAAGATCCTTGAGATTATATGTGTATACCATATATTCATCTGATTTGCATATATATTCTGTACCTATTGTTTTATCTATGGTAAAGCTAGGATATCTGCTTACTCCACTTAAATTATATTGTTGTAAATAAGCAAAAATTAAACCAGCAATTATTAAACTTGTACATATAATTCCTGAAAGAAAAAAAATAACGTTTTTTATCTTGTATTTCTTTTTACATTTTTTTAGATAATCAACTTCTTTGATATTCTTTTGCATCTGACTTTCATTAAAGATTACAGAATTACTTTGTTTTTGATATTCTTTATGGCATTTTTCACAAGATTTTAAGTGTTCTTCTATTTCATTATTTGACTCAACACTTGTTAATCCTTCTAAATAATTAGGTAACAAATCTTTTACAATATAACAACTTAATTTCATTTATTCTCTCCTCCCATTAATTTATTTTTAGCTCTATAATATGTCACTCTAGCCCAAGTTTCAGATTTTCCCATAATTTCGCCTATTTCCATGAAAGATAGGTCACTAGCAAGCCTGAGATAAATGACATCTCGCATTGTTTCATTTAAAAGTTGTATTTTCTTATATAGATATACTTTTTCCTGTCGTTTTATAATTTCATCTTCAGCACTACCATATCGAAGGATTTCAGATTCGATTTCATCTATATTCATAGAGTTTTCTTTTTTATTCTTTTCTAAATAATGATACCAAACATGTTTTGCAATTTGACAAAGCCAAACAGATGGTTTGCATTCTCCACGATAATTTTTTATTGATTTCATTGCTTGATAAAAGGTTTCTTGTGTCAATTCTTCGGCTAAATTCTGATTATTAACCATGCTCATTAAAAAATAATATACCTGTCTGCCATGTCTTTTATAATATATTTCGATATCTTCCACTTTTTCACCTCCTTATACAGTAAGTCAGTAAAAATAATATTTCGTTACAATTTTTTTATATTGTTAATTTTTTAATTCCCTGATAATCTTTATGAATCATACATCAATGACATTTATTCATAAATTTTATATATTAACTTTATTATGAACAAGCTTTTTTTCAAACGAATAAGTTGCACTCTTTCAACATATTGTGGTCTTATCCTACTTTTTTCCTTACTGCCATAACCTTTACCAAAATATATCTACTTCCGCCAAAACATGCATAATTCCTTACCCCCCTATCTAGGAAAGCAAGGAATTCATTCCACATCATTTATAATCTAACACGCCTACATCTTCACTTTAAAATCTCCTCTACCCTTGATTTTTCTTTCCTTTCTTCTCCAGCAACACGACAGTCTCAACGTTCCCCTGGACGGAAGTTTTATACTACATGGCAGAAATAAACTGATGGATTTTTAGGCGGGGTAATATTTTTACCCCACTTGGTACAGTTTACTTCTGCTAAAGCTTTCAATAACGTATCGTCAATTGCTAAACCTTACAAACTGGAATTTGATTAATTACTTTTCTTTATATTCATTGTCCTTTTTCCTATTCACCTCCTTCACACCAAGAATCAAAAACATTAAAGCGAAAAAAATATATGCAATCTCCATAAGTATATCACTATTTGTAAAATTCATTATTGCAGCAATTAAGCATATTATTGATAAAACTATATTTACTACCGATGCTACTTTTTTCATATTTACCTTCCCCATAAATTCAAATTTATCTTTCAGCCACAAAATTAATCTATACCTTCCGATATTTGGGTAAAATAAGTTTCCGTGGACTAATCAAATAAACCAAAAACACACGTCCATCTTCTTTCCAAAAAGCCAGAAACCTTTGATTTACTGGGCTTTCTTCTCCAGCAAACAAACCGTCTCCACATGTGTCGTCCACGGAAACATATCGCATCCTCTAACCTTAACAAGCTCATACCCTCTCTCCGCCAGATACTTCAAATCCCTTGCCAGCGTTGCCGAATCACAGCTGACATACACCACCCGCTTGGGTTCCATCTTCACAATGGTCTCCATACATTTCTCATCGCACCCTTTCCTTGGCGGGTCCACAACAATTACATCAGCATAAACCCGGTTCTTTTCATACTGTTCCGGCAGTACCTCCTCTGCCTTCCCTACGAAAAACTCCGCGTTCTCAATACCATTTAGTCTTGCATTCTCCCTTGCATCATCAATTGCCTGGGGAACGATCTCCACTCCATAGACCTTCCTGGCCTTCTGCGCAAGAAACAGGGATATGGTTCCGATTCCGCAATACAGATCCCAGACAGTCTCGCCGCCGGTAAGCCCCGCATACTCCAAAGCAGTTCCGTATAACTTCTCTGTCTGCACCGGATTCACCTGATAAAAGGATAGAGGGGAAATACGGTATTGTACGGAACCAATAGAATCCGTAATATATCCGGGTCCATAAAGGTTCTCCACCTTGTTTCCAAGAATCACATTGGTCTGTTCTTTATTTACATTCAGGGATATGCTTGCCATTCCGGGGATCTCAAGCAGACTTTTCACCAGCTCCTCGCTGTGAGGCAACTGATTTCCGTTGACTACCTGACACACCATCAGCTCACCTGTCTGAAACCCCTTCCGGATCAGCGTATGACGAATCAGGCCCTTATGAGTGCTCTCCTCATAAGGAGCCAGATGAAACCGCTCCATGTGGGCCTTAATCCGCCTCAGCACCTCCTGGTTCTCCTCAACCCCTAACAGACAGTCCTCACACCCGATAATGGCATGAGTCCTTCCTGCATAAAAGCCTGCGACAGGTCTTCCTTCTTTATCCTGCCCCCAGGGAAACTGCGCTTTATTCCGATATCTCCATGGCTCGTCCATACCCATAACAGGAAGCATGGGAACATCAGCAAAACCGCCGATACGTGTAATGTTGCCATATATTTTACGTTCCTTATAACGAAGCTGTTCTTCATAGCTCATGGCCTGCAGCTGACAGCCTCCGCACTGCCTCGCTACCGGACACCGGGGAGTGATTCTGCCTTCTGACGGCTTGATGATCTGCTCTAAGTGTGCAAAGCCGTAGGATTTTTTTACCTTCATTGCTTTTGCTTCTACCTGATCCCCGATTACCGTATCCTTTATAAACCAGGTGAAGCCATCGGTTTTTCCGATTCCTTCTCCGGTTTCACTAAGATCCTCAATCAACACCTGGATCCTGTCATTTTTCTTCCACTCTGCCATTTCGTCCTCCAATTGACTCCTCATTTGAACTAATTGTATCCTGTTTTCTTTCAGGAAGCAAGAAAAAAACAGGAGCTAAACACCTCCGGTAAGACAGGCCGTCTTCCTTCGTTGTTCAGCTCCCGAAAATTTATCTGCCTTTTCCGTTGGCTTTTTCCATATGGATATTTTTACCTTTGATTTTTACGTCCTTCATGGCAGTTAACACGGCATCAGCACTTTCTCTTGGAACTTCTACAAATGTATATTTGTCATACATGTCGATGCTTCCAACCATCTTGCCGGGCATACCGGATTCTCCGGCAATGGCACCAAGAATATCTCCTGGTTTTACGTTCTGGTTCTTACCAATGTTAATGAATAAGCGGGCCATGTCTTCTCTGGAAGAAGAATCATATCTTCCGCCGTTTCCTCCGCGTCCGTTGCCTCTTCCTCTGCCTCTGCTGCCGTTTCCGCCTCCGAAGCCTTCCAGCTCGTCAAGGGAACGGGGTTCTCTGGTATCGATGATGTCTTCGTTTTCTTCGCCCATCATCATGCGCAAGAGGGCTGCTGCCAGATCAAGAGAAGTGTAATCCTCTTCCAAGAGTTTCTTCTCAATGATATTAACAGTCTTGCTTAAATCTGTATCACCGATGGTAGCTGCAACGCCTTCCAGAATCTTATCTACCTTGATGGCGGTTACATCGTTGAGTGATGGAATTGCCTGAGGTACGATCTTGGTCTTACAGTAACGCTGAATGTCACGAAGCTTGTATACTTCCTTGCCTACCACGAAGCTGAATGCGATTCCTTCACGGCCGGCACGGCCTGTACGGCCGATACGGTGTACATAGTACTCGTCATCCTGGGGAAGGTCATAGTTAAATACCGCTTCTACGTCGTCTACGTCGATTCCACGGGCTGCCACATCGGTTGCCACAAGAATCTCTGTCTTACCGTTACGGAAGCTGTTCATAACGCGGTCACGCTGGATCTGCTTTAAGTCTCCATGAAGACCTTCTGCAAAATATCCTCTGCCCTGAAGTGCCTGCACCAGCTCATCTACCTGCTTTTTGGTGTTGCAGAAAACAACGGAAAGCTTCGGCGCATACATATCTAAAAGACGGCACATTACTTCCACTTTGCTCTTTTGCTTTACCTCATAGTAATACTGGGTTACTTTCGGTACAGTCAGTTCTTTCTTTACTACCTTTACATTTACCGGCTCCTGCTGGAACTTTCTTGCAATATCAAGAATTGCCGGAGGCATGGTAGCGGAAAACATCACTGTCTGACGTTCTTCGGGAAGCTGGCTTAAGATCGTTTCCATATCCTCTAAAAATCCCATATTCAGCATCTCATCTGCCTCATCCATAACTACCGTATGAACAAAGTCAAACTTAACGGTTTTCCGGCGCATATGGTCCATAACACGTCCCGGTGTTCCAATAATGATCTGAGTACCGTCTTTTAAGGAACGGATCTGTTTCACAATGTCCTGGCCGCCATAGATCGGGACAACCTTCACACCATGCATATATTTAGCAAGCCTGCGGATCTCATCTGCCACCTGAATTGCAAGCTCTCTGGTTGGACAGAGGGCCACCGCCTGAAGCTTTTTTACCTTAGGGTCAATTTTCTGTAACAGGGGAATTCCAAAGGCTGCGGTCTTTCCCGTTCCTGTCTGGGCCTGACCAATGATATCTCTTCCTTCCAGCTGAACCGGAATTGCCTGGGTCTGGATCGGAGATGCCTCTTCAAATCCCATATCTGCTACTGCCCGCAGAATTCTTTCATCTAATTGTAATTCATCAAATCTTACTGTTTCCATAAATGATTAATTCCTTTCTCATTGCCAGCCGGGTTCTTATGTTGCCGACGGCCGCACAAACACACTATCGCAAACAAAACGAGAGGTATCAGGCACGTCTCAGACCTTCATCCTCTCGTTTCACACGAAAGTAAAGTATAGCAGAGTTTTTTTTTCGTGTCAAGGGAATCATATTAAATAATTCTCCATGTTATTTTTTTAACCACCCTTTTCTGGTGAAATACCATATTTCCAGAACAATCAGAAGTATGCTTATGAGGATACAAAGCGGATATCCGTATGTCCAGCTAAGCTCCGGCATATTTTTAAAATTCATGCCATACCAGCCTGCGATGAGAGACAGGGGAGCAAAAACAGCGGTCACCATGGTAAGAAAGGACAAAGCATGATTCTGTTTCATTTCCATACGCACCTGATACATCTCACGGATCTGCTGGGCATATTCCCTCAGTTCCCTTCCGTACTCCGCAAGCCTTGCCATTCTCCCTGTAAACAAGTGAAACAACGCCCGTTCTTCCTCCTTTAACAGCCCGTTGTAATTCTCCGTTAAGGTCTGGCTCATGTTCATCAGCTGCCCGTAATAGGACGTAACCTTTGCAAGTTCCTTTCTGGCCTTTAGAATGATTCCCAGCACGTCTTCCTTTTCCCTTCTGCCGCTCATGATTCTGTCTTCCATTTCTGTTAAGTGTTCCTCATATTTCTGAAGATATTCAATCTCGTCCCTGACCTGGTATTCCAGAAACTCAAACAGCAGATGGGCCGGGTAGACTTTGTCAAAAATCTGTGTCTTATCCATCTCCTTCAGCATTCTGTCTGCTTCCCCGCTGTCATCAATCAGGATCAGGCGGTTCTCATTCATGTAATAGCCAAACACCAGCGGGCGCTTTAAAGGATTTTTCTTCACAGGAATTACCAGCGTACCTACAATACAGTCTTTTAACAAATCCGTCCTGCAGTACTGGCCCCGTTCCAGATTCCGGATCAGCAAATGATCCTCATAACGGGTATGATGTCTGTTTGTATACTCTTCCCTGCTTAAAATTTCAATCAGAACATCATCCTCTGATACAGATTCTTCCGCCTTCACAGGAATCAGTCTTTTGTTTAATTTATATCTCACATCTGTTTCCTCCTAAAACCCGATACTTGGTCTTTTCCCAGACCTGCCTTTTTAAAGTTTAGTACCTGATATTCCTGTTGTCAATAGAACAGGCCCTTTTGGCAAAAGCTACGGACTCTCATCCTGGTTTCACCAAAAAGGCCTATTTTAATAGGAAACTTCTGAATTCATTTTATACTTCAAATAACTGATGTACAATCTCTGCAATCAGTTTTGCAGTTCCGGTCACACCAAGTAAAGAGGAGTCAATCATCAGCTGTTTATGCTCCGGATCACCGGGTAGATAGCCTGCATATTTTTTGTGGTATGCATTCCGGGCTTTATCTACAGAGATGATCATTTTTTTCGCCTCAGCCTCTGTCATGCCAAGAGTCTCCACACAGTTTTCCAGACGTTTCTCATAAGAAGCGTAAATAAAAATGTTGATGTTATTCTTATGTTTCTCCAGAAGAAAATCAGAACATCTGCCAACCAGAATACAGCTTGATTTTTTTGCCAGATCCAGAATAATACCTTTCTGCACATCAAAGATAATATCCTGCATGTATTCTTCATCAGTTCCAAGAGGAAACATTCTTGGCAGAAAGCTTTGCCTGGACTTTTCCTCCTCGTTGCTCACCGTAGAGACAGGCAGATTCAGCTTGTTTGCAACTTCCTCCACAATATCCCGGTCATAAAACTCCACCCCCAGAATCCTCGACAGCTCCCTTGCAATGGAGCGTCCAAGGCTGCCGAATTCGCGGGTAATGGTGATCGTAAACTTCTCCATAAAAGATGTACCTCCCTAACCGGTTACAATTGTTTTCTGATATCCCCTGACTACACAGCTGAGCGTGAAGCAGATGGCAAAATAGCAAAGAGCCTCAAAAGCAAACAGCATCATCATTCCCCGGACATCGTAGATGCTGCCCAGGACTACGGCGCAGTTCCTCATGAATTCGGCTACGTCCACCATTTTTAAGAATGAGGTATCCTTGATAATAGTAATGACCTGGCTTAAAAGAGCCGGAATGACCTTTTTATACGTCTGAGGCAGTACTATATACCACAATGTCTGTAAAAAACTAAAGCCCTGTGACTGCGCCCCTTCAAACTGCCCCTTTGGAATAGAGTTTAATCCACCACGGAAGATCTCCGCCATAACTGCAGAAGTGAACAGGGAAATGGCAAATACCGATACTCCTACTTTATTCCCTTTTACCGTAAAATAGATCCAGAGAATCCACAAAAGGTTGGGGGTGCAGCGGAAGAATTCTGTATAAACTGCAACCAAAGTCCCGGCCCATCTCCATTTGCCGGAAGAATAGGTCCGGATCAGTGCCAGTATTGTTCCGAAAAAAATGCTGATTATGGTAGCCAGTACGGCGATCATTACCGTCATCTGCAAACCCTTCAGCATGAAAAGTACATTTGCCGGTGTAAATATCTGTTGAAATAATTCTAACATGCTGCCTCCTCGTCTGCCTGTATATCAAGCTTTTTTGCAACCGGCAGCCGCATGGAGCGGATCTCCAAATATCTTGCCAGTCTGGCTAACGGGAAACAGATAATAAAGTACATCACTGCACTGGTAAAATAAGCCTGTGCAAAATACCCTCTGTCAGCGCCCCAGGAATCGGTAAAATACATCAGATCCATACCGGCAACCATGGCCAGGATGGAAGTATTCTTTACCAGATTTAAAGCCTGATTGGCAAGAGGGGGCATAATAATCTTAATGGTCTGAGGCAGAATGATATGATACATGGTTTCCAGATAGCTAAAACCCTGGGATGCTGCTGCCTCGGACTGCCCCTTAGGTATGGCTTCAATTCCGGTTCTTATAACCTCGGAAATATAGGCACCATGATATACTCCTACGCCGATCACCCCTAACACAAACTTGGGGATACGAAACCCCGAACTGGAAAATAACATGGGAAGAACCGAGTAATAACACATGACCTGCAAAGCCAGAGGCGTATTCTGTATAAATTCCACATAAATTCGTGAAATGATCTTGAGCAGCTTCCACTTGGAGGTGGAGAACATGCCGAATAACACTCCAAGGACCAGCGCAACCGCCAGTCCTGTCAGTGAAATTCGAAGCGTCATAAGAAATCCAGGGATATAATATTCGGGGAATGCCGCAAAGAGGGCACTCCATCGTTTTCCATCAAAAAGACCTTTAATCATGTCATTTTTCCTTTACTTAAAACAGCTTACTGTAATCCCCATTGATCCTGAAGTTTCTTCATGGAACCATCAGAAAGCATGGAAGTAACTTTTTTCTCAACCGCCTCAGCAAGACCTGTATTGTCCTTTGCAGCTGCAATTCCATAATCCTGCTCTGCAAAACGGTCTTCCAGAATCTGATTGCCGTCATTTACATAACCTGCAAGAATCGCGCGGTCAACAGAGAAGCAGTCAATCTGCTTGGTTGCCAGTGCCTGAGCCAGTGCAGGATATCCGTCAAATTCCTGGAACTGCGGGTTAACCTTTAATCCCTTTTCATCCACGTATTTCTTAAATCCGTCCTTTGTTGTGGAGGACTGGGCAACTCCGATTATTTTTCCGTCTAAATCCTCAATAGAGCTGATGCCGGAATCTTTATTTACTAAAAGACCAACTGCATCGGTATAGTATGGGGTGGAGAAATTATAGGTTTCTTTTCTTTCCGGTGTAATGGTAAAGGTTGCAATAACCAGATCGATTTCCCCATTTTCTAATAAAGGTCCTCTTGTTTTTGCGGTCACGCCCTGGAATTCCACCAGTTTCTTTTCCTTCGCCTCGGCTGCGCTGCATCCAAAGATCGATCCGGCGATCTCATATGCAAGATCATCTTCAAAACCTTCGTATTCTCCAGTCGCTGTATTTTGCAGGCTGAACTTGGGAATATCTGACTTACAGCCAACTTTTAACACACCGCGGTCAATAATCTTCTGTACATCTTTTGCATCAGCACCTGTTTTGCCTGCTCCGGTTGTTGCTTCTGCAGAAGAACCTGCAGCTTTCGTATCGGCCGGTGCAGCGGTTGTCTCCGGTGCTTTGGAACCACATGCAGTTAAGGCAGCTGTCATTACAAACGCCATTGCCAGGGATAACATTTTCTTCATCATAATTGTTTCCTCCTCAATATTTTTATTATATTAAACAACACCCTAATGAAGGATTTTGCTTAAGAACGCTTTTGTCCGCTCATGTTCCGGACATTCAAAGAAGTGTTCCGGTGTTCCCTCTTCCAGAATATACCCGCCATCCATAAAAATTACCCGGTCTGCAACCTGACGGGCAAAGCCCATCTCGTGTGTCACACAGATCATGGTAATATTTTCATGAGCCAGCTCCACCATAACATTTAATACCTCCTGCACCATCTCAGGGTCCAGGGCGGAAGTCGGTTCGTCAAATAAAATCAGCGGCTGCTTCGTGCATAAGGCTCTGGCAATCGCCACCCTCTGCTGCTGTCCGCCGGAAAGCTGAACCGGATAATTGCCCGCTTTTTCTTTCAAACCCACACGTTCCAGACATTTCATTGCCATTTTTTTTGCTTCTTCCCTGGGAACATGCTGAAGTTTTACGGGTGCCAGTGTCAGATTTTCCAGAACCGTCAGATGGGGATATAAATTAAATTGCTGAAATACCATAGATGAGTATTTTTTTGCCATTTCCAAATGATTTTTCTTTGTTACCTGTGTTCCTGCCACGGTAATGGTGCCGCTGGTAGGTTCCTCCAAATAGTTAATACAACGGATAAACGTGGATTTTCCGGAGCCGGATGGTCCGATGATAACCAGTTTTTCCCCTTCCCTGACCGTAAGACTGATATCCTTTAATACCTCAAGGTCTCCGAAGTTCTTTTTTAAGTTTTCAACTTTCACCATATCTGGCATGTTTCCAGCCCCTCTCTGTGTAATTTCCGAAAAAAAGCACAAAGACGCCTAAGAATCTTAAGTTCTTAGGCGCCTTTGCCCTGTTACGTTTTTATATTGTTGTTATTATAAAAAGTTTTGCATCAAAAGTCAAGAAATATTTTCCCCGGCATAGGGGCAGGATACGAAATGACCGGGAGAAATTTCCGTCATTTCCGGAATGTGATTTTTGCATTCTTCCCTGGCATACACACATCTCGTATGGAAATGACAGCCGGCTGGTACACTCATGGGGCTTGGAAGCTCACCGCTTAACATAACCCGATTTGACCGGGCCGCCATCCTGGGATCGGCCAGGGGTATGGCAGAAAGCAGTGCCTTTGTGTAAGGGTGAAGAGGATTCTCATAAAGCTCATCACTGTCCGCAATCTCCACAAGCCTTCCTAAATACATCACACCGATTCTGGTAGAGATGTGGCGGACCATGGATAAGTCGTGGGCAACAAACAGGTAGGTAAGCCCCATCTCCTTTTGTAAATCCTCTAACAGATTAACAACCTGAGCCTGTATGGATACGTCAAGGGCAGAGATGGGCTCATCGCAGAGAAGGAACTCCGGTTCCACTAACAGCGCTCTGGCAATACCGATTCTCTGACGCTGTCCGCCGGAAAATTCATATGCATATTTATACATATCATCGGGCTTCAAGCCCACCTTTTTTAAGATTTCTTCCATTCTGCCTTCCATCTCATCCGAAGATAAACCGGATACTGCAGTCAGGGACTCTTTTAGAATCTCCCGCACATTGTGGTGGGGATCTAAGGAAGAATATGGATCCTGGAAAATGATCTGCATCTGTTTGTGAACAGACAGAAGCTGCCTGCCTTTTAATCGGGTGATATCCTGATCCTTAAACAAAATGGAACCGGAAGTGGGATCATACATACGGATTAAAGTACGGCCAAGAGTAGATTTTCCGCATCCGGATTCTCCTACCAGACCGAAGGTTTCCCCTTTTCGAATCGCCAGATTAATTTTGTCTACCGCCTTTACCTCAGCTTTTTTCCTGCCGAAAAAGTCTCTGGCCGGGAAATATTTACAAAGATCTCTGGCTTCCAGAAGGATTTCATTATTTTTATTATCCATGCGGTTATACCTCCCCTTCCTTATGATCCAGTTCTTCCCCTGAATAGATGCACATGGCTCGCTGGGTGGGGCTGTAAGTGCGGTACTGAGGAATTTCCTTCCTGCAGTTTTCACAGGCAAACTTACACCGCTCCGCAAATGGACAGCCGGAGGGCGGATTGATCAGCGATGGCGCCATGCCAGGAATCGGCTCCAGACGTTCTTTGCTTCCCGACTGGGGTTTTGGAACTGCATGAAGAAGCGCCCTTGTATAGGGATGCTTCGGGGAATAAAAGATCTCCTCTGTGGTCCCCTCCTCCATTAAGAGGCCGCCGTACATGACAGCGATTCTATGGCTTAAACTGGCTACTACTCCTAAATCATGGGTAATGAGAATGATGCTCATCCCGGTTTCTTCCTGGAGATTCTTAAGAAGATCCAGAATTTGGGCCTGAATTGTCACATCAAGGGCAGTGGTAGGTTCATCAGCAATCAGAAGCTTCGGTCTGCAGCAAAGAGCCATTGCAATCAGAACCCTCTGTCTCATTCCACCGGAAAACTCGTGTGGATACTGTCCTAACCGTTTCTCCGGTGAGGGAATTCCTACCTGGTTTAATACTGCAACAGCCTCTTTCTTTGCCGCCTCTTTATCCATGCCGCGGTGTCGTTTTAACACTTCCACCAAATGGGATCCTATGGTCTTTAAAGGATTTAAGGCAGTCATGGGATCCTGGAAAATCATGGCGATTTCTTTTCCCCGCATCTTTCTTAGCTGCTCCGGATCCATTGTGAGCATATCTTCTCCAGCAAATATAAGCTGATCTGCTTTCACCTCTGCATTATCAGGCATCAGCCCCATGACTGACTTCATAAGTACACTTTTTCCGCTTCCTGATTCCCCTACGACTGCCAGGATCTCACCGGAGTCTACATGCAGGCTGACTCCGCGCACTGCCTGCACGGTCCTGCCATGAGTATGAAAGGTGGTACGAATGTCTGCAGCAGACAGTATATTTTCTTTCTTTTTTAATGTCTCATCCAATTCTTCGTCCCTCCTTTACTCTTTCTCTCCGCTCATCACCTTTGGCTCTACATAAACACGAAGCAGATTCCCCAGCTTATTAAAAGCAAATATGGTAATAATAATCAGAAGACCAGGAATCAATGCCATATGAAAGCTGTTCTGCATGGTTCCCTGGGCATTCTGCAAAAGGCTTCCCCAGGAAGACATGGGCTGCTGAATACCAACTCCAAGAAAGCTTAAGGAAGATTCCGTCATAATGGCATCTGCCATGCTGGTAGTTGCCGCTACAATAATGGTCGGGAAAACTGATGGTATTATATGGCTGATAATAATCTTCCATTTGCTGACTCCGGAAAAGCCGGCATAGAGAATAAACTCCCGCTCTTTTAAAGAAAGTGTCTCGGCCCGTACAAGCCTTGCAATCTCCATCCAGGTAAACAGACCGATAACCAGAATAATGGACTGAATTCCGGGTTTTAAGAAAATACTGACAACGGTAACCAGAACCATCCACGGAATGGAATGGAGGATGTCAACAATTCTCATCAGAACCATATCCACGATTCCTCCGGTAAGTCCTGCGATAGTTCCTGCCGCCACCCCGATGGTTAAGCTTGTGAGCATGGCTAAAAATGCCACAATGAGTGAAACTCTTCCGCCATAAATTACCCTTGCAAAATAATCTCTCCCCACCTCATCAGTACCAAACCAGTGGGTTAAAGACGGTTCTTTCAGCCTGTTGGCAATATCCGTCACATTGGGCTCCATGGGCAAAAAAGGGGACAGGAGCGCAAACAGGATAATAATGCCTAAAAGGATCAGGGAAATGACAGCCGCCTTATCATGCTTTAATGCCAGTTTCACACTGGCGATTCGTATAGATTTATCTTTATTTCTCTTTTCATTTTTCATATCCCATCACCCCATTTCCTTAATCCGCGGATCAATCAGACAGTACAGGATATCTGACAGCAGATTTCCTAAAATAACCAGAGTGGAGGACAGCACCAGAATAATCATGACGATGGGGTAATCCATTCCCTGAATCGCTTTAATAAAATATGGACCCACTCCCGGCCAGCTGAAAACTGACTCAGTGATGATGGCTCCTGTCACCAGAAGAGGCAGTGCCATACCGAGGCGCGTGATAACAGGCAGAAGCACGTTCTTGCACACATGCTTAAACATGATCTCACTCTTTGTTGCGCCAAACGCCCGCTGAACCAGAACATAATCCTCAGAAAACTGGGTAAGAGTGGAAGAGCGGACAAATTTTATGTTGGCCGGCATAAAAGAAACCGTAAGAGTGAGAAAAGGCATAATAAAGTGCTTTAAAAAGTCAGCTATAGAATTTTCCTTCCCTACCGCATGCATACCCACAATAGGAAGAAGCTTCAGCTTATAACCCAGAACAAAGATAAGAAGCATGGCAAACCAGAAGGAAGGAACTGCAATCCCCACAGAAGAAACTGCATCAATAATCTTATCAGCCCTTTTGTTCTTATTTGCACCCGCTAAAAGCCCCAGCACAACAGCCAGGATATACGCGGTTATAAATGCAGGAAGCACCAGCCTTACCGTATTGGGAAGTCTGACCGCAAGGTCTGCAGCAATACTCTGTTTCGTCACAATGGAATATCCGAAATTACCGTTCATAATCCCGTCAAGCCAGCGGATGTACTGAACATACACCGGCTGGTCATAACCGTATTTTGCTTTGATTAAATTGATTGTCTCCTGTGACATCTTCGGGGATGTCATGGCATCAATGGCATCATAGGGCGCAAAATGCATCAGCGCAAAGCATAGAACCGTTATGAGAAGGACCATGGGGATGGCTGTTAATATCCGTTTCAGTATATATTTGGCCATATCATTTCTCCTTGATAAAGAAAGAGGTGTCTGCTGCAGCTAAGGCAGCGAAACACCATTCTCTCTCTCTTATTTTGCAGATGCAATTACTTTTTCTGTAACTTGGAGGTATCCTCAAAGGTATAAACAGGAACCAGCTTTGCATCTTCAATACCTGATACATTTTTAGAAACCACTAAGAGGCGTTTGTTGGAATATAACGGATAGAAGCAGGCTGTATCCTGAATCTTCTTCTGAATATTGGTGTAGATTTCTTTCCGCTTAGTCTCGTCTGTTTCTTTGCGTCCCTGTGCAAACAACTCATTGATTTCCGGCTTATCATAATGCATGTAATTGAATCCACCGCCTGATTCAAATAAGCTGGAGAAGGTATCAGGGTCAATTCCCATGATATAACCGCCAAAGTACATATCGTAGGTATTGTTCTTATCCTTCATCTGCTGGCTGAGTGCCTTGGAATCAATACCGGATAAGGTAACCTTAAATCCTGCTTTCTCAAGCTGCTCCTGAACCAGTAACGCTGAGGTGGACTGTAAGCTGTCTGATCCGCTGTATGCCAGGTTCAGTTCCGGTTTCTGTACGCCGGAAGCCGCAAGATATTCTTTTGATTTATCAAGGTTCTGTTCGTACTTTTCTACGTCCTCTGTAAAGAACTTGCTGTTAGGCGGCATGAAGCTCCATGGAAGGTCATAATAATCTGAGCTTAACAGAGCTGCATCTGCAATTGCTTTTTTATCCAGAGCATACAGAATTGCTTTTCTTAAATCCTCATTCTGCACCCGGGCTGCATTGATCATCATATATCCCACACGGCCTTCCTGATAAGGATAAACCGTTAAGTTGGCAGAATCCAGATCCATCTGCGCTACCTGGGCCGGAGTTCCGATCCATGCATCTACTTCGCCGCTCTGAATTGCTGTCATGGCTGTATTCTCATTTTCTATAATACGGTATACGATATTGTCAATAGAAGGTGCTCCAAGGAAATAGTTCTCATTCTTTGTGAACTTCACATAGGAACCTGCTGAGTATTCAGACATTACATAAGGACCAGTTCCGACTGGTTTGGTATTCACATCATTGTTTTCAAAATTGGTTACATTTTCATAAACATGCTTAGGCATGATAAAAATCTGGGAGAACATCTCAACTGCTGCGGAGTTTACGAAAGGCATGGTTAACTTAACAGTATAATCATCAACCTTTTCAATCTTTACCGCACCTTCCGGATAAACTAACTGGGAATAGGCCCAGCCCGCATTCTCTTCCTTCTCCATAGCCTCGAATGTGAAGACAACGTCATCAGCGGTAAATTTCTCTCCGTCTGACCACTTTACGTCATCCCGTAAATGCATGGTATAAGATAAATTGTCATCGGAAGTATCAATGCTCTTTGCCAGGAAATAGTTGATTCCATCCGCATTATACATATATAATGGAGAATAGATCATCTTGAGAGTCATAAGACCGAAACGGTCACTGGTTGTAATTACATTCACATTTGCACCCGGATCTCCCGCTATAGCATAGGTAAATGTACTCTCTCCTCCTTCAGACGGTTTGGCCGCCTCCGCTGTTGTCTCGCCTGCTCCTGCCGTGCTGCCGGATACTGCTGTGGTTCCTTCTGCTGACGGATCTTTTCCGCCGCAGGCGGTGAGTCCTCCAAGCACCATAAAAGCTGCTAAAAGAAAGCCCGCACGTTTCATAAAATTCTTTTTCATAATTTTCTCCTTTCTTTTACTGTCCCATAGAACTCATCTGTCCTTTACCAGAAAAAGTTAAAATCATTATATACCGATTTGAATACTTTTTTCAACATATTTCGACACATTTCCTATTTTTCTATAGTTTTAATATGTTTTATGCGGTATTCCAATAAATCAGGTAGTAAAAAAGACAGTTGTCAAGCCGCACAACTGCCTCCTTTGGCACATCCTTTATCTATTATGAACAACATTGTAATTATGGCTCTGCCCTTTTTATATAGTTCGAATGGAAAAGGTTCTTTCATAAGGGGTATAGTCATTGAAGTAAAGAGTAAAACCGGTGGTGTTGATCTCTTCTCCTGAATAATGACCGCCGAACTCGTGGGTTCCATATCCGGGTCCTATCAGAAGCTTCTGATCTCCGTGAATCAGATTGATAAAGCCATCGCGAAGCACCATCTCCCCGGCTTTTTCCGCTCTGATGTGGAAATGCTCATTTTCCAGAACACTTCCTGCCGGAATACAGATTTCCACACGGAGAGGAGCCTTATCAAGTCCCTCTGCCTTAACCGTCACTTCCATACCGTCAGAGAGTTCTTTCAGAGTAACTGTCATACGGATTTCACTGCTGTTTAAGATCTCACGCTTCTTATGATTCATCTTCCACCAGTCAGTTGTATCCTGCTTTTCCTTAAACGGAAGATAATACCATCCCTTTGCTACAGAAGTTAAAACACAGACACCGTCTTTTTCTTCAATCGTCTGTGGAATGAAATTACGGATATCACAGTAGCTTTCTCCTATTTTTAAGTATACCAGTGTTTCTTTAAATTTCAGAAACAGAAATGCGCTCTTTCCCTTCAGGATGCTGTAGCCATATTCAGAAGTCTTCCCTCTGATTACGCCTGCCTCCTCAAAATGCTTGTGGTAGGTATCCAGAAATCCATAGCCCTTAAACTCATACTGCTCCATAAAATCATGAAGCATAATAATATGCAGACATTCCGGAGCCATATCGCCCCGTTCCATATTGTCTTTTATTATTTTATGAGCAGCCCGGTCAAAGATTTCCTCTCCTGTTTTTGCCGCCATATATAAATACTGGTAGAAATACTTGTCCGGATAATCGGCTTTGCCCTGATCCTGTCTCGTAGAATTCTGAGTGAAAATGGTATCGTCCGGATCAATGTAAAAGAGCATCATTTTTAAATTCCGCTCCACATATCCCAGATAGCTTTCATCACCGGTTTCTTCATACATCGCCATCATGGCATTATTTACCACTGCATTGTAATTGCCGGTAGAGCGTTCTGCATACTCCCCTTCTTCGTTGCCGTCAATACCTTCTGCCAGATACTGGTCTGCACGGGCAAGCAGCTGGGCAGCAAACTCCGGATTTTCTTCTTTAACAAGATTGGCGCCCTGCATGAGTGCTGCAGTGATGCCCCAGCGGTGGTTTGGAGTATGAAAGCCGCCGGTTAAAAGAGCATTTAAGGATTCTTCCAGTATAAAACGGTAACCGTCTTTCAGTTTGTCCAGTTCGCCCTCTTTTGTATATTTCAAAAACAGACGGTACGTTGCAATGAGGCGTTTAAAACAGAAAGAGGTATCCGGTGCAGATTTAAAATTGCAGGAAGGATAATCGAAGCTTCCATCCTCTCTCTGGCAGTTGGCAATAAAGGTCACGGCTGCTTCCATGGCACGAAGAAGATCAGCATCTTTATAATACCTGCTTTGAGAATTTAAATATACCGATGCAGCATCTGCCATAACATAAATGGTTGGCTTAACCTCTAAAATAGCCCGTTTCATTCCTCCGTAAAAAGGGTCCTTCTCATCTGTTACCTGTGTGCTTAAAAAGTGATCCACCCGCTTCTCAGCAGAACGTATCAGATGTCCCATATATCGTTTCATAATTTCTGTCCTCTTTTCTTCTATTCTAATAAGGCAGCTCCTATGAGCCCTGCATCATTGTCTAACCTGGCTGCTGCGATCCTTGTCCTGCGTTTTGAGGTTCTTGCATAATCTTCCTGGTCAATGATTCTTTTTAACGGATCTAAGAGTAAATCTCCGGCTTTGCTGATGCCTCCGCCAATGCAGATTAACTCCGGCTGGAAAATATTGATTAAATCCAGAAGACCTGCCGCCAGATATTCGATGTACCGGTCAAATACAAAAAGTGCCGTTTCATCCTGCCTTCTGACACCGTCAAAGAGCGTCTTACCTTCCACATGGTCAATCTCCCCGCCGCACAGTTCCCAGAGAACGGATTGTGGGTTTTCAAGCATTGCAGCCTTTGTCTGTGAAATCAATGCAGTGGCAGAGGCATAAGCCTCAAAACACCCTTTTCTTCCGCAGTTACATGGAATACCGTTCCGTTCAATGGTAAAATGGCCAAATTCTCCCGCTGCAAAGTTGATCCCCTCATAAAGCTTTCCGTCAAGAATGATTCCTCCTCCTACGCCGGTGCCCAGAGTAACCGCCAGCATGGAGTTCGTACCTTTTCCGCTTCCTGCCGTATATTCTCCCCAGGCAGCCGCATTGGCATCATTATCAAAACGAATTTTTTTACCAGGAAGCGCCTTCTCCATCATGGAGACTACCGGTTCATCATAAAACCCCAGATTATTGGCATATTCTACCATGCCGGTCTCTTTATTGGCTGTTCCCGGCACTCCAAGTCCGACTGCCTCGATCTCTTCCCAGGGAACATTTCCTTCCTGTGCGGCCTTCTTAGCCAGATCTGCCATATCCTGAACGATTTCCCCTGCGCTTCTTCCGCTTCTGGTTGGTACAGACAGGCGGGTAAAAAGTGTTCCGTCCTCTCCTACCAGACCGGCTGCAATATTGGTTCCGCCTAAGTCTATTCCGATATAATACTTCATCCTCTATCCGCTCCCTTCCCGCGCACAACTGCCGGGGCGCAGCTGCGCTCCGGCATTCTTTACTTTATTATCCTCTCCGCTTGCGAAGAAACCAGGACTTTACCTGTTCCATATCTGAATTCACCACCAGCTCTTTGGGAAAGTCCAGGCTGTTTAACATGGAAAGTGCCTCATCAAATACTCCCACACTCCGGCAGAAATGTGCATCTGAACTAACAATGACAGGAACGCTGTATTTCATGCATAATCTGGCAATGATCCGGCAATTTTCTGCGGAGCTTTTCCTGACGCGGAATGTTCCTTCGTTAATCTCCACCAGCTTTCCGTTCTTTCCAAACTCTGGTATCACCCGTTCATAATCATACTCATAGCAGGCAGTTCCGCTGTGACCGATGATATCCACCATCGGATTTTTTGCGGCACAAAGATACGCTCTTGTATGATCTTCCACACTTCCGGGCGCAATCACATCTTCATGAAAAGAGGCTATGGTGTAATCCAGCCGGTTTTCAATGGTATCGGAGCTTAAATCAATCCCACCTTCAAAATCGGTAAAATTCAATTCTGCCCCCCGATATACACGGATACCGTCCACCCATTCCGGAATCACCCGGAGATTTCTAAAATGACCCTCAGGCGCTCCATCGGGGTGGGCCGGACAGTGGTTGCTGATTCCTACAGCCAGAAGACCGGCATCCTTTGCTGCAGTTATATTTTCATAAACGGTACTGTAACCGTGCCTGCTTATATCTGTATGGGTGTGTAAATCCGCAGCAAGATGTTTTATCATAAATTTCTCACTTCACTTATTCTCATTTTTCTTACTCAAATGAGTATATCCCTTTTTATTGCAAAGCTTCTACCTTATTTTTGTCTTTCTTCAAATATTTATTGCAATTTTTGTTTTTATGATCCTATCCGTTGACAGAATCAATCCGTTTATCATTAGACAGGCGGATCACAAGATCATTTTTTTCATAACCGGCGGGATAAAGTAAATCCAGTTCGATCTTGGTACCATCCTTGGACTTTCCTATTTTTACATTCAGTACTTTCACCTTTTCTTCGTTGAGCTTATGAAACAGCTCTGTAATAACGGCATCGTAATGTGATGTGCTGATTTTAAGCATACACCGGTATGGCTCCTTTGACAAAAATGGAACGTCATGGAGCAGAACCTGTATCATAATCAGAAGAAATGCAGAACCACAGCCCAGATAATAAGCACCGGCTCCTATGGCCATTCCCACTCCTGCTGTTGCCCAGATACCCGCAGCGGTAGTCAGACCGCTGACCGAATTATTCTTTACAAAAATAACACCAGCTCCAAGAAAACCGATTCCTGACACGATCTGAGCTGCAATTCTGGAGCCGTCAAAATTCGGAACATCCCGAAATCCGTACTTGGATACCACCATCATAAGAGCAGCTCCCATTGCCACAATGGCATGGGTTCTCATTCCAGCTCCTTTATTCCGGTTCTTTCTTTCATATCCGATTAAATACCCCGAAAAACCGGCGGCAATGATTCGAAAAAGCAAACTGGTCTGATAGACCAGATCATACCGCTCCACCCAGCCAATCAGCATCTGTTCCAATTGATACATGATAACTCCTCTTTTCTGTAATGAACTATATCTTATAAAATATGCTATTAATTTAACATGTTTAAACCGAAACGTCAGCGCAGAATTTGCTTTTTCCATGCTGGTTTCTATGCACTTTTTGTACTTTTCCGGTTAACCGGAGGATATTGAAAAAAAGACCTGCCAGGAAGCGGCAGGTCCTTACATTTACATTGTGATTTCGGAAATTTTTACCGGTCTGTGCTCTTCAACCGATTTCTTTGCTGCGATTCCCATTAATACCGGTTTTAAGCCATCTAATACGCCAAGAGGAGTATCTGTATCGTTTACAATGGCCTCAATGAAGCAGTTTACTTCTTTTGCAAAGGACTGCATATAACGCTCTAAGAAGAAGTAGAGAGGCTTCTCGCCTGTCACACCATCAGCAGTGCTTAATACTGCGCTGGATTCTGTGTCGTTGGAGGTTGCAACCATACCTTTGGAGCCGAATACTTCTGCTCTCTGGTCATAGCCGTAAGCTGCTTTTCTGGAGTTATCAATCACTGCAATTGCACCGTTCTCCATCTTTATAGTGATAACAGCAGTATCCACATCACCGGCTTTTCCAATGGCAGGATCAACTAAAACTGCAGACTGAACATAGACCTCTTCTGCATCACAGCCAGCCAGGTAACGTACCATATCAAAATCATGAATGGTCATGTCAAGGAACATACCGCCGGATACAGCAGCGTATTCTGCGCTGGGCGGCTCAGGATCTCTGGAAGTCACCTTAATGATATGGGGATCTCCGATTTTTCCTGCTGCAACTGCATTTCTCACTGCCTCAAAGTTATGGTCAAAGCGGCGGTTAAAACCTACCTGATATTTTACCTTGCTGTCCTTTAATGCATCGATCACTTCTTTGATTTTATCAATATCATGATCAATTGGCTTCTCGCAGAATACATGCTTGCCAGCCTTAATTGCTTCTACAGAGATTGGAGAATGTGTGTTTGTAGAGGAGCAGATTAAAACTGCATCGATATCAGGATCTGCCAGGATTTCTTTATAATCCTTTGTTGTATTGGTTACGCCCATGCTCTTTGCCCAGTTTGCTGTTTCCTCGTTCATAAATGGGTCAGCGATTGTTTTAATTGTTGCATTCTTAACGATATTGCAGATGCTTGTGGTATGAACCTTTCCGATTCTGCCTGCTCCGATAATTCCTACGGTTACCATAATATTCTTCTCCTTTTATTCTTTAAATTAAAGACCAGTTTTTTCAGCAATGAATTTTCTTGCACGGATTGCATATTCTAACGGATTCGCCTTAGCCGGATCCTGCTCTGCTTCCACTACCATATATCCCTCATAGGCTGCATCTTCCAGCACCTTGAAGATCGGATCAAAATCTACACAGCCGTCTCCCGGAATGGTGAATGCGCCTGCACGTACGCCTGCCAGGAAGCTCATCTTCTCTTCTCTCACCTTTTTTACTACTTCCGGACGGATATCTTTTAAATGAACATGCTTAATACGTTTGATGTGCTTTGTTACCATCTCAACCGGATTCTCTCCGCAGTATGCAAAATGGCCGCTGTCAAAAAGCAGGCTTACGTATTCCGGATCTGTATGCTCCATCATGCGGTCAGTCTCTGCTGCAGACTGGACTACGGTTCCCATATGATGGTGGAATGTTAATGCCACACCGTATTTTTCTTTGGACAGCCTGCCAAGGCGGTTTAAGCCTGTGCACAGAAGATCCCATTCTCTGTCATCCATCTCATGCTTTCCTTCGAAAACCGGCTGGTCCTGAATTCCCTGTGTGCTGTAGCTCTGCTCGGAAACACCCACTACCCTGGCGCCCATGGCAGCTAAAAATGCTACGTGCTTTTCAAACTCTGCCTCAGTCTCTTCATAAGGCTTGCTGATTAAGAATGTGGAGAACCATGCGTTGCAGATCTCAACACCTCTTAATTCCAGAGCCTTCTTTAAAACCTCCGGATCCTTCGGGTATTTATTACCCACTTCAGAACCGGTAAATCCTGCAAGTGCCATTTCGCTGACACACTGCTCGAAGGTATTCTCCTTACCTAAATCCGGAAGATCATCGTTTGTCCATGCAATTGGTGCAATTCCTAATTTAACTTTCTCCTTGTTTAACATTTTTGCTTCCCTTCCCTGTCTTATCATATTTTTATACCGCTGGTTTCGCGGCGATTAACCCCTGTGTTGTTTAAAACTCCGAATCATGCAGCCACACGTATCTTTCATCTTCATTGCGGTCAGTCTGATTCCATGGATTACCCTCCAGATGGCGGATCATCCAGCAGGTATACATCTGGTATCCCGGAGCCACTGCCTGGGGATGAAGTTCCCCTCCCGGAATTGCGGAAAAGCTTCCGTCTGTGCTTTTAAATACCTGGTCGCCTACAAAGCTTGCACCAAATCCTTCCGGGTGGTCAAAAAGGAAATAGTAGGTCTCCGGCTGTGGATGTCTGTGAGGAAGATAACCGGACCAGTTTCCCCGGTCATTTAAAACCTCTCCCAAAACCATATTGGAGTAAGGAGCGATCTCAATGTCAAAAATCGTATTCACCCGCCGTTTTGCCACATTGCCAAACTTGCCCACAGATGAGTATTTCCATGGTGCATCTTCGGGCTGATACAGTTTTGCTTCAAAGGTTCTTTTATTTTCAGCTGACTGTACTAAAACTTCCGAATCCTCTTTTGCTTCCACGGAAATTTCTGTTCCCGCACAACCATGCAGACACCAGGGGCCTTCCGTAAAAACATCAATTCTTGAGGCTTCCTGTTCCACAGTGCCCCCGCGGTATACAATCCTTCCTTTTAAAAGAAGCACTGCTGTTTCCTCTTCCGTTTTTAAAAAGGTTCTGGTCTCTCCCGCTTTCATCCGGTAAACCCGAATGTCCATTCTCATATCTTTATACTCATTGGTATAAGTAGTTAAAATCTTTTCTCCGGACTCATCAAATTCCGGATATCCGAATACCTGACTCATATTTTCTTCCTTTCCGGTCATGTCCGGCCGTTTAATACTTTCTTGCTGCGTTTCTGCCTTCCATGACCCTTCCAAACGCTTCGTTTACGCTGGTTTTTTCTGAAGTATCAGCAAGCCCCACATTCCACCAGGATTCATATCCGTCGGACATGGTCTTTGGAATTACCTTTAGATCAAACAGACAGGCTTTCTCCTGGCTCTTGGCATCATTTAATGCATCTTCCAGTTCTGCAATGGTACGGCAGGTATAAGTCTTTAATCCATAGCCCTCTCCCACCTTTGCATAGTCAACAGGGATTAAATCGCCGGTTGGTTTTTTCCCGTCTGTATAGCGGTACTCAGTTGCAAGGCTTCCAATTCCATGGTTCATCTCCAGGTTGTTGATACAGCCAAAGCCGCAGTTATCAAAGATCAGGATATTAACTTTTTGTCTTTCCTGCATAATTGTCATAATTTCACTGTGCAGCATCTGAAAACTGGAATCCCCGACTACGCAGTAAACCTCATGTTCCGGTTCTGCGAATTTAACGCCCAGGGTTGCTGCCACTTCATATCCCATACAGGAATATCCGTACTCTGCGTGGTATCCGCCCCGCTTGTCAGTGGTCCACATACGCTGCATACAGCTTGGAAGGGAACCTCCTGCCGTAATGATTGTGGCGTCTGCATCGATCACTCTTCTGATTGCTGCCAGTGCTGCGGTCTGGGTGATCTTACCATTGGTCAGACGGACAAATTCCGGAATTGTTCTGGGATCTCTTGCTTTGATAATGGGTTCGAAATCATCTCCTGTATACTCAATGCTGCCCAGGCGAACCATCTCTTCATCCCACTTTTTCTTTGCGTCTGTAATCTCATTCCGGTACTGGGATACATACTGTTTTTCTCTCAGCTTTTCTGTCAGTGCCTCTACGGTTACTTTTGCATCTCCCACTGCCATGGATGCATCCATCTTATAGGCATGGAATCTGCTGTTATTTATGGTAACAAATTTAACATTTTCTCTTTTAAACAGCCACTTGGAGCTGGTAGTAAAATCGCTCAGTCTGGTTCCAATGGCGATTACCACATCTGCATCCTTTGCAATGACATTAGAGGCATAAGTACCGGTCACTCCGATTCCTCCAAGGCAGTAAGGATGGCTTGATTTGCAGGCACTCTTTCCAGCCTGACTCTCTCCAAACGGAATCTTGAATTCTTCACAGAATTGTTCTACAACTTCTCCTGCATCTGAGTAGCGAACTCCTCCGCCCACAATCACGATGGGTTTCTTAGCCTCTGCAATGATGTCAGCAATCTCTTCCAGTTCTTCTTCCACTGCCACAGGTCTTGTAATCTTATGAACCCGTTTCTTAAAGAAATACTCCGGATAATCAAAGGATTCTCCCTCCACATCCTGACAGAGGGAAATGCAGCAGGCTCCTGTTTCAGCCGGATCAGTGAGCACACGCATGGCATTAATTAAGGCACTCATAATCATCTCAGGTCTTGTAATTCTGTCCCAGTACTTGCATACCGGTTTAAAAGCGTCGTTGGTGGTAGTCGCAAGGCTGCTGCTCTGCTCTAACTGCTGAAGTACCGGATCAGGCTGTCTGGATGCGAAGGTATCCGCAGGAAATACCAGCAGCGGAATGTTATTGACGGTAGCAGTAGCGCAGGCTGTCACCATATTGGCAGCGCCAGGTCCTACTGAGGAAGCACAGGGAATAATTCTTCTGCGCTGGTTCTGTTTGGCAAATGCAATGGCTGTATGGCACATACCCTGCTCGTTTCTTCCCTGAAGAACCCGAAGCTGTCCCGGATTTGTGTCCAGAGCCTCTCCCAGACCAACTGCAATTCCATGGCCGAAGATTGTAAAAAAACCTTCAACAAACTTAATTTCTGTCCCATCCACTGAAACATACTGGTTATCCAGGAACTTTACAAGTGCCTGTGCTGTTGTCATTCTTATTGTTTTTGACATGTTCCGCTCTCCTTTATATTTTTATACACGGGCGATCATCTCACCGAATTTTTCCTTTTCCTCTTTTATAAATGCATGCACTTCCTCTGGTGTGGGAAGAGAGTCTGAGCAGTTATTGCTCTTTACCATCATGGACGCTTCTGCAGAACCAAATTCCAGGCAGTCAATAATATCCCAGCCCTCATACAGGCCATATAAGAAACCGGAACCATATCCGTCTCCGCCTCCAAAGCCTTTTCTTGCCTCTACCGGGAACGGTTTAATGGAAAATGACTGGCCGTCGCGGGTATATGCGGTAGACCCCTTCATACCATGCTTAATCACCACAATTGTTGCATGATATCCCTGCCATAAGGCGGCACTTTCTTCATCTGTCATACCAGGTTTAATCAGCTTTTCCGTCAGATCAAATTCTTCTCTTGATCCCATAATAATATCCGCTTCTTTTGCAACAGTTGAGTAGTAAATGGATAACTCATCTGTATTTTTCCAGTTATATGCCCTGTAATCAATGTCAAATATAATTCTTACATCATTTCTCTTAGCCAGCATCACAGCCTTAAGAGCCGCTTCTCTTGACGGGCTTTCGGCAAGTGCAGTACCTGAAATTAAAATGGCTTTTGCCTTTTTAATGTATTCTTCGTCGATGTCTTCCACACTCAGCTGTAAATCAGCAATGCAGTTTCTATACATCAGAATGCTGCTTTCGCTGGAGGACAGCATCTCTGTAAAAGTAAGTCCCAGTTTTTCTCCGTTTTTACATTTTGTAATGTGGGAGGTATCAATCCCCTGTTCATTAAAATAATCCACTACAAATTCGCCGAACTGGTCATCTGATACTTTCCCGATAAATCCCGCTTTCATGCCATGTCTTGTCACGCCTACGGCGATATTGGCAGGAGAACCGCCCACAAACTTTTCAAACATGTGAACCTTCTTTAACGGCTTAAATTCTTCCTTTACCTGCTCATTGTAGGCAGGGTTAAAATCAATTGCCACTCTGCCAAGAAGTATTAAATCAAGCTCTCTGGCTTCGTTAAATTTTACATATCCCATTGTTACACCTCTCCCATCTGTTTGCGTGCTTTTTCGTTCATCTCATGTGCCTATATTATACCACGCACGCAGTCCGCGTGCAAGTGATTTCGCTCTGATAATAAAAAAAATCAGGACCTGTTTTTTATCATTAACAGATTCCTGATTTTATAATCTTTTAAATATTGTATTTCGTTTTTATAATGATATCCGTGTAAAAAAATTCCTGTTCTTCCCTGCTTCCGGCCTGCATGATATCGGCAAGAATGAACAGGGCACGGTACCCTTGTGTATAGCCGTTCTGGTCAATCAGAAAATCCGCGATCCCCTCTTCCAGCGCTTTCATGTTCCCTGTAGTCAGATCATAGATAATAATATGAGGCTTTCTCTCCAGCTTCAGCTCTTCAAACGCCTTTTTAACGCCCCCCTGACCTCCTGAGAATATCACCGCACCCTGGAGATCCGGATAAGCAGTCAGGGTGTTGACAAGGATTTTTTCCACCTCTTCCTTTTCATCAAAACTGCTC
This sequence comes from Bacillota bacterium, assembly GCA_023386315.1. Classification (GTDB taxonomy): domain Bacteria; phylum Bacillota; class Clostridia; order Lachnospirales; family Lachnospiraceae; genus Lacrimispora. Next base: position 360,606 of record JAEWJZ010000014.1, read on the forward strand.
TGCACTCCCACAAGCTCAAGACCGGGAAATGTCCTCTTTATCTCATCCACAAACCCATCCACGCGCATACTGTTGACACTATTCCCAAAATATCCCGTAATAGCGAGAATCTTTCCCTGTCCGCCGGTGAGCATTCCCATAAGCCCAGCCGCCGTGCGTCCGCTCCGTTTGTTGTCCTGGCCTACAAAACAGCTTCGTTTTGTTCCTACAATATCCGTATTAAAAGTCACGACTGAGATCCCCTGCTCAATCAGGGAATTGATTTTGTCCCTTATTTTATCGCACTCCACAGGCATGATTGCAATGCCTGACACCTTGTTTTTTTCCAGCCTTTCAATGGCTGCAAGCTGCTCTTCCTCGCTTACAGTAACACACTCTTCCATTACAAAGACAATTCCTCTTTTTTTCAACTCTTTTTGTGCATCTTCTAACCCTTTTCTGATGGGAATCATAAATGACGATTTAGCCAGCTGGGTTACAATGCCGATTTTAACCGATTCCTTTTTTACTGCCGTCTTTTCTTTTTTCGGCACGTAACCGATTTCGTCTGCAATCTGAAAGATCCGCTCTTCCACTTCCTTGTCAATCCGCCCCCGTTTATTTAACGCGCGGTCAACAGTACCTCTGGACACACCTGCCCGCTCCGCTATTTCCCGAATCGTTCCCGCCATCTGTTCTCTCCTTTAAGCAATTCACTTCACCAATCATATCACACATAAAAATAGCACGCAAGTGTATGCGTGCTATTTTTTCAATAAAAACAACTTTTAGATTGTTCCATCCCAGGTATTAACAGCCGTGGACTCTCCGGTTTCCTCGTCGAACCATCTGGTGGTAACAACTTTATTCTCTGTATAGAATCTGAAACCATCTTTTCCTAAGCAATGAAGGTCTCCGATAAATGACAGCTTATTGCCGTTGAATGGGAACATACCAACCGGAACCGGAATTCCTACGTTGATACCGATCATACCGCCGTCTGTATGTCTTGCAAACTCTCTTGCATAGCGACCATTCTGTGTAAAGATAACAGAACCGTTGGCAAATGGATTGGCATTCATTACCGCAAGTCCTTCTTCGAAGGTCTTCACTCTCTTAATGCAAAGTACCGGTCCGAAGATCTCTCTTTCGCCTACGCTCATTTCAGGAGTAACATGATCAAGAATTGTCGGCCCTAAGTAGAATCCGTTTTCAAATCCTTCTACTACTACATCACGGCCGTCCAGTACCACCTTGGCACCTTCTGAGATTCCTGTCTCGATCCATTTTACAACAGAATCTTTGTGTGCCTGATTGATAACCGGTCCAAGATTTGTGGTTTTATCATAAGCTGGTCCCACTTTTAATTTCTTGGCCTGAGCTACGATTTCTGCTACAAGTGCATCAGCAATTTCTTCCTGAACAACCACTACCGGAAGAGCCATACATCTTTCGCCAGCACAGCCAAAGGTGGAGTTGATGATACCTGCTGCCACACGTTTAACAGGAGCATCCTTTAATACAAGAGCGTGGTTCTTGGCTTCGCAAAGAGCCTGAACTCTCTTTCCTGTTGCTGCAGCTGTGGAATAAATATGCTTTCCGACAGATGTGGAACCTACGAAAGTAATTCCCTTAACATCATCGTGTGTAAGAAGAATCTCTGCTTCGTTTCTGGAACAGGTAACGATATTAATTACACCGTCCGGAAGTCCTGCTTCTTTATACAGCTCAGCGATACGCATGCTGGACTGAGGAGTAAAGGAAGCTGCTTTTAATACGATGGTGTTACCGCATGCGATACACATAGGAGTCATCCAGCCCATTGGAATCATAGCCGGGAAGTTAAATGGCACGATACCTGCAAATACGCCCAGAGGCATACGATATAATACTGTGTCAAATCCGCTGGAAGCGTCCATTAAGCTTTCTCCCATCATCAGTGACGGAGCGCTGATGGCCTGCTCGGTTCCTTCTTTTGCTTTCAGCACATCACCCTGAGCTTCTTCCCAGTTTTTACCGTTTTCTTTTGCTACCAGCATAGTCAGTTCATCCATATGCTCGATCAGTAAATCTCTCAGCTTATAAAGAATCTGAACTCTTTTAATAACCGGAGTTGCTGACCAGGATGGAAATGCTGCTTTCGCTGCTGCTACAGCCTCTTCCACTTCATCCGGAGTACAGCATGGTACTTTCGCAATCACTTCACCAGTGCTTGGATCAAAGGCATCTGTATACTTCGTTGTTTTAGATTCCTTCCACTGACCGTTTACAAAATACTTTAATGTTTTTACTTCTCCCATCTTTCTATCCATTCCTTTCTTAGCGGTTTTATTTATTTAATAGTTAATATTATAGAGGCTCTACACAGTTAAAGATCTTTATATGCTGCTTCACATTCTCATATACGCCCTGGACCATAGCTTCATTCAGTCCAAAGTAATCATGTCTGCCTTCTGATTTCAAATACTTTTCAGCTTCCCTTGTAAGGCTGTCAAAGCTGGCTGTTGCAATATTGATCTTACGTATTCCAAGACCAACTGCTTTTCTAAAGTCTTCCGGAGTAATTCCGGTTCCGCCGTGAAGGACCAGAGGAACATCTGTCTTTTCATCAATGGCCTTTAAAACATCAAATGCCAGTCTGGGTGCTACCGGATAGTTGCCGTGTGCATTGCCAATGGCTACTGCCAGTGCGTCCACACCTGTCTTTTCGCAAAACAGTTTCGCGTCTTCCGGATTGGTGCAGCGGATTCCTTCATCTGTGCTTCCGTCCTCACTGCCGCCAACCAGACCAAGCTCCGCTTCTACCGTGGCTCCATATTCTCCTGCGAGCTGAGCCGCTTCTAACGTCTTTTTTATGTTCTCTTCAAAGGGAAGAGTGGAGCCGTCCATCATGACTGAGGTAAATCCATAATCCAGGGCCTGCTTTAACACACCGATGGTCTTGCCGTGATCCAGATGAACCGCAATCTCTACCTTTGCATTCCTGGCAGCTTCTACCATCATAGGCCCCATTAGTGACAGCGGGGAATGGGGAAGGCGTACTTCCGCAATCTGTAAGATAATGGGAGTGTTCATTTCCTCAGCTGCCTTAACAGCGCCTTTCACCATCTCAAGATTCCCCACGCTGAATGCTCCCACCGCCCGGTTTTGCTCTGATGCCTGATTCAGCAGATCTTTCATTTTTACTAATCCCATGCTTTGTTTCCTCTCTCTTCCTCCCTTTATGAGTATGTTTTGATTTTGTTTTAGTTATGTGTTGGTTATATTCTAACACCATATTTGAGATTGGTCAAGATGTACTTGAAAATTTTTTTCTGAATCTGGTTATCTATTGGTGATTTCTTGATATTTTTGTTTGTGTCTGTTATAATAGGGGAATAACAGCACATTAAAGGAACCGGAATATAAGGAGTATACGCTATGAGAATTTCCCGAATTGAACAACTGGAACAATATATCCTCGAACACAAAACCGCATCGATCGATACCTTATGTGAACTATTTCAGATATCCAAAAATACGCTGCGCCGGGATCTGGAAGTGCTTGTGGGAAGAGGAACTGTGGAAAAGGTGTATGGAGGCGTTATCGCATCCGAAAACATTTTACCCATACCGGACCTTGTCACTTTTCAGGACAGAGCCAGCCGTAATTTTTTAAGCAAGCAGCGGATTGCATCTCTTGCTGCTTCATTTGTACGAGACAGAGATATTATATTCATTGACAGCGGTACCACTACCATGAATATTGTGGACTTTCTCACTCATTTAAATACAGTCACGGTCATAACCAACAGCATTCAGGTCATTAATAAATCCATGAATTATCCCAATATTGATTTAATTGTGCTCCCAGGCACTTTAAAAAGGGATACGGCATCTCTGACCGGCAGCTCCTGCGTGGAGTATCTGGAAGATTATAACATTGTGCGTGCATTCATGGCATGTACCGGTATCTCAGTTGAGTCAGGAATATGCAATGCATCAACGGATGAATATAATATTAAAAAAGCAGCATTAAAAAAAAGCCAGAAGCATTATCTTCTGGCAGATTCTTCCAAGTTTGGCCGGGCATCTCTTATGACCTATGGAGATATGAATCAGTTCGATTATATTTTAACCGAAAAGATGCCGGATGACGCATTCTGTTCCTTTTGCAAAGAACAAAACTGCGCCATTTCCATAGCATCTTATGAGGATTAGACCGTGATTTCTTCCGCGTGGCTTAAGGTGACATCCTGCTTGTAGAAAGGTCTCATGCTTTCAGCCACCATGATCTTTACATGATCAAACCGGATATCCTTTGCATACTCTGCATAAATTCCGGATATCTTCGTGCGAATCAGTCCATCTCCCTGGCAGGGGCGGATATCATATCCCTCAATCTCCCAGCGGGAGTTTTTCTCCAGCGTGAGGTGGATGTTTTCAAAGCTTACGTCTTCAATATAGTTGTCTTCGCTTCCGCGGATAAAGATTCCGTTTTCCCCTTTGCAGCTGATATTTTCAAACCGTACATTTCTGATTTTTCCGGCCTTTACGCCCGGTTTTCTGTCGTGGGCCGTGATGCAGATTGGTTCTGCCCTTCCCCACCACTCATGAGAAAAGCGGCGTGTTTCAATGGTAATATTGGAGAATACCACATTCTCCACATTTCCTCCATCCCGAATCTGTATGGAGATTCCACGGTTGCTTTTACTGATGGTACAGTTTTCTACAAGAACATTTCTAAAATCACATTCCCCTTCCGTACCGAACTTAATGGCTGCACTGGTGGAGATTAAGGTGCAGTTTGAGATCACGATATTTTCACAGGGTCCGTAATGGTTATAATCACCGGAATTTTTTAATACAATCGCATCGTCACCGCATTCAATGTGGCAGCCGATGATCCGTACATTCGTGCAGTGATCCGGATCAATACCGTCGGAATTTGCCATCTGTAAGTTATTAAGAAGACGGATTCCCTCAATCAGAACATCGTTGCATCCCACAAGATGAACGGTCCAGAATGCGCAGTTTACAAGCTTTACGTCACGAATAGTAAGATGATTGAATTTTTCTAAAAGCATCAGGGGAATTCTGGGGTAATAAGTGCCTTCAATGTGATATCCGGAATTATCTCCGTAAAATATGGATTCATTGGCATCTATGGTACCAAAACCGGTGATTGCCACATTCTCCTGTTCATAGCCATAGATAAATGCATGAAATGGCCTGCCGTTATATTCGCTGTTTAAAAAGGAAGGAAGACCTGATTCATGAGCAACGATCCTGCCGCCGTTTGCCAGAGGATAATAATCATTTAAATCATCACTCGCCTTTAATACGGCACCCATCTCCAAATGAAGCTCTACATTTGACTTAAGAAGAATCGAACCGCTGTTATAGATATGTCCGCCCGGAAGCAGTACACGTCCGCCGCCTGCTCCGGTGCATTCATCAATTGCTTTCTGAATCGCCGCAGCATCATTTGCGGTTCCATCACCTTTTGCTCCGAATTCCAATACATTGTAAATCATAATTTCCTCCATTTCCTGTATCCTAATCAGATTGCACTACTAAACTGCCCAATTATACCAATTTAGCCTGCCAATTGAAAGGTCTAACTATAAAAAAATAGCAGAGGCGCACAAAAAAGCTGTTTTTTGTACTGCCTCTGCCATTTTTTAACCTTTTAAACCGGAAGTGCTGATTCCCTCCACCAGATACTTCTGCAGACAGATGAAGATTAATACTGCCGGCATGATAGAAAGCGTTGCCATTGCAAACATGGCTCCATAATCGGAGGATGAGCCCGGATCGGAGAACAATTTTAGCGCAAGGCTCACCGGATACTTTGCAGACTCATTGATGTAAAGCAGAGCGGAAAGGAAATCGTCCCATCTCCACATGAACGAGAAAATGCTTGCAGTAATTAAAGCCGGTGTGATAAGGGGCAGTATAATTCTTGCAAAAATACTGTAATAGGAGCATCCGTCAATCTTAGCCGCTTCGTCAAGTTCTCTTGGAATTCCGTCAATAAAGTTAATCATCAGGTAGATGAAGAAGCCCTGGATTGCAAAATAATAGGGGACAATTAATGGCCTGTAGCTTCCTACCCAGCCCAGCTTCTGATACCATAAATACTGGGGAATCATCAACACCTGCGCCGGCAGCATCATGGAAAGGAGCATGGCCACAAACAGGAACTTTCTTCCGAAAAATCTGCATCTGGCAAGTCCATATGCAACAAAGGCAGAGGAGAATACCGTGCCAAAAGTCGCAACAATTGCAACAAACAGAGAATTTCTAAAAAATACAACAAATCCGGTCTTTGCAAACCCCTTCCATCCGGTTGAATAGTTGGAAAACACGAACTTCCTGGGGATCAGCTGGCCTGCTGTTGTAAAAATGGTGTTGCTCTCCTTAAACGAGCTCATGATCATCCATACCAGAGGGTATATCATGATCAGACCAAGGCCGCAGACAATGACGTGATAGAAGATCCCGCCGATTCTTTTCCTTGTTTTCATGAATATTACACTCCTTCCGTATAGACCCAGAATTTTTTAGTAGCAAATAAGAGTAACGTAATCAGGCCGATGATTCCAAGCATAATCCACGCCAGTGCTGCTCCATATCCGGTATTATAGAACTCAAAGGATTGCTGGTACATATAAACAGTGTAAAACAAAGTGGAATTTAGGGGTTTCCCCTGTGTAATAATAAAACACTGAGTAAATGCCAGAAATCCATTGATCGTCTGCATAACCAGATTGAAAAATATGGTGGGTGTAAGAAGAGGCAGCGTGATCTTAAAAAACTGAGAAAACCGGTTTGCCCCATCCACTCTGGCCGCTTCATAGAGCGTGACCGGAATCTGTTTGAGTGAAGATAAGAAGATCAGCATGGAAGAACCAAACTGCCAGACTGCCAGTATGATCAGTGTCCAGATCGCTGTATTTACATTTCCAAGCCAGGGAAAACTGGATTTGATTCCTATGATCCGCAGAAGATGATTCACCACTCCGTCAGTTGCAAACATTCGCTTCCAGAGAATCGCCACTGCCACGGAACCGCCGATAATTGACGGCAGATAATAGGCAGCGCGGTAAAATGCCGTGGCTTTTGTGGTTTTAAACAGAATCAGTGCTACAATCAAAGCAAATACCAGACGCATTGGAACCGATACAAATGCAAAGTAAAAAGTAACACCGATGGTTTTTAAAAACACCGGATCATCAGTAAACATTTTAATGTAATTTTTCATTCCTACAAAGACCGGCGGTGCCAGAATATTGTAGTCACAAAAGGAATAATAAAGGGATAAACCCATGGGAACTACCATGAACAGAAGAAATCCAATGGTAAACGGAAGGCTGAATACGAATCCTGCCGTGCTTTCCCTGTTCATAAAGTGTCTGAAGTTCTCCCTCTTTTTTTCTTTCATATACGTCCCCTCCGTTCACATATGACTGCTCTTATTGAAAACCGGGGCAGAGCTTTCTCTGCCCCGAATTTACCGGCAATTATTTCTGGCTCATGATCTTGTTGGCGCTGTTAAAGAATTCTTCTGCAGCCGTTTTTGAATCGTATGTGCCGTAGCAGAGCTGTTCCTGAACCTGATTTAACAGATTAAATACTTCGCTCGCTCCATCCGGCTGAGGAGGATTGATCGGTGAGCTGTTGGGAGTAACAACATCGTTGATATAACGGATAATCTCCTGGTTGATGGCATCCATCTTGGGTGAAAGCTCATCTGCAATCTTGCTGGATGCAGGAACTCCTCTTTCGCCTAAAAGAATGTTGTTTGCATCGCTGGAATTAATCAGATAATCTAATACTTTTACTGCTTCTTCCGGATTCTTTGTATGAGCTCCGATGGAAAAGAACTGGCTGGATTTTAAGTAGCCGGACTTCTTGGGATCAGGTGACGGCCAGGTAGTCATACCGATGGTCACGCCTTCCGGGGCCGCATTCTGAACAGCGGTCAGCTGGTTGGAGTTTGCAAATGCACACCAGGACATGGTCTCAGGGCTGGAACCGTATACAAGTGGATCCTGTTCAACAGAACCTATGGAAATCTCCGCATATACACCCGGATCAATGAGCCAGCCTTCTTTTAAGCCGGTTTCATACATCTGGAAGAATGGAATGTAATCCTCTGCTTTTCCGCCCATTTTTTTATCGCCGAATAAAACCACATCATACGCTCTCATAAAATAATCCAGATAAGTCTGAGCTGTACCATAAACAATGGAAGTCTTATATCCGGTTTTTTCATATACCTGACGGCATACTGCCTCAAAATCGTCAATGGTCATATAGTCCTTGACTGTAATGCCGTTCTGATCAAGCAAAGTCTTGTTATACATCATGGCCGGAGAGTTAATACCTGCACAAATTGCATAAACTCCTCCGTCTACTGTACCGGAAGCCATGGTGTTTTCCGAGATATTGGATACATCCAGTGTGCCCTTTTCAATATAAGGTTTTAAATCAACCAGAAGGTTGTTCTTCACATACTGGTCTATGTACATGTAATCCATCTGAACCACATCCGGAAGTGACTGGCCTGCTGCCGATGTAGCCAGTTTGTTCCAGTAATCAGACCACTCGGAAAACTGACCTTCAATGGTTACTCCTTTATTCTGCCCGGAATAAAGGTCTAAAGCTGCCTGCGTTCTCTCATTTCTGACCTGGTTCCCCCACCAGCTCATAGTCAGCTTCACGTCACCGCTTCCACCGGAGGCTTCCTTAGAAGGAGCCGTAGTGGCCGCCTGTGTCGTTGCAGGCGCCTGAGTTGCAGCTGTGGTAGCAGTTGCCGAACTCCCCCCGCATCCTGCCAGAGAGGCCGCCGCCATACAGCATGACATCAGTAATGCAATTTTTTTCTTCATAATACCTTCCTCCTTAAATTTATTACTCATCTTAGGTAGTTTTATTATACGTTTCTAAGGATGCGCCGTAAATGCGTAAAACCGAGTTCAAAGTGGAAAAAACCGAGTTTTTTTGTATATTTTGTATATTTTTTCCGGTTTTATGTTGTATTATTATCACATTTTATATATAATCTCTTTATCACACCAGAGCTGTCCATTTAAGGAGGACGTATGAAAGCATTTATCCGGAATCTTACATTAAAAAAGAAGATCCAGTCTATTGTGTTTCTATGTATCCTGCTCCTTACTTCTGTTTCTTTTTTTAATATCCGCATGACCTCAGTCGCCCACCAGAAGGTTCTTTATCAGACAGTGGCATCTTCTCTTTCCTTTTCTGCCAAAGAGCTTGATAACCATCTGGACGTGATCAGTACCATGGCAGATATGGTGCTTGCAGACAATACCATGCAAAAAAATCTGGGGATATTAAAGGATACAGAACAGATTCAGGAACGAACGGTAGCTTATAAAGCAATCTATGGAATGTTAAACGAATATTATTTTAACTTCAGAAAAAATAACATCCGCTACATGAGCCTGTACCAGGGTAATTTTTCCATTCACACCCACATTATCAATAAAGAGCAGCTGCCCGATTCCATACGCAGGGACTTAATCGCACGGGCCGAGGCAGGAAAGGGAAAGACAATTCTGGTGACGGATTACAGTGACCAGTACGGGCTTTTTATGGTTAAAAACATCCGCCGCACCCAGTTTTTAAAGCTGGATTCCATTGGCAGTCTGATTGTAAATGTTGACATGAACCAGCTGATTGATTCCTCTACAGATAGCAGTCACCTTTATGAATCTGCGGATTATATTCTATATGACGGAGGGAATCTGATCTACCATTCTTCTGCTTTTACCGCTGAAGATCCGTCTGTGGTTTCAAAAATCTCCCTCTCACGGTACGGACTGTTCCAGTCTGTGGGAAAATACTACTTTTATGTAAGACAGGCTCTTCCTAATTATAACTGGGATTATGTCTGCATCATTCCATATGACAACATATCCGCTTCTCTTAAGAAAAGCTTTCGGTTCTCTTTTTTTATTACCATCATCGCAGTAATTAGTTCCAGCATTCTTTCTTCCGCACTGATTGACTCCATTATCAGGCATTTTAATAACCTGCTGTTAAAAATGAAGAACTTCGCTGACGGGCAGAAAGACGCAATTAACATTTCCTATGATTATACAGGACGAACCGACGAACTGGGCATTCTTCATACCCGGTTTGACCAGATGGTAAATGAGGTAAATGAACTGATCCAGAACGGCTACCTGAATGAGATTTTAAGAAAGGAAGCACAGCTGAAGGCCCTGGAAAATCAGATGAATCCCCACTTTCTGTACAATACTCTGGAATCCATCAACTGGAGGGCTAAATCAGTAGGCGCAAAGGATATCTCTTCCATGGCTGAGAATCTGGGTACGCTTTTAAGAATTACCCTGGATCAGAAAAACAAAGAAGTACCCTTAAGGAGGGAACTGGAGCTGGTGCAGTGCTATATGACCATTCAGAAATTTCGTTATGAGGACCGGCTGGAATATAAAGTCACTGTGCCTGATGATCTTTACTCCTGCTGTGTATTAAAACTGACCCTGCAGCCACTGGTTGAAAACTCCATACGATATGGCCTTGAGGAGAATACGGAGGGCTGTTTTATTCACATATTGGCAGAGCGGTCATCTGATGTACTTTATGTTTACATAAAAAATAACGGATCGGTTTTTGAAGACCAGCTGTTAGAAAAGCTGAAGACCAATCAGATCAGCCCCCATGGCTTTGGAATCGGGCTGTTAAACATCCTGCAGCGGATGCAGCTGACCTATGGGGAGGAATATGGTCTCACCCTCTATAATGAAAATGAACAGGCAGTGGCAAGGCTTGCCTTTCCTCTTGTCCGAAAGGAGAATGGAAATTGCTGAAATTAATGATTGCAGATGACGAACGTATGATACGGGAATCCATTTCCTGTTTAATTGACTGGAACAGCCTGGGAATTGAGCTGATCGGCAGCTGCGGAGATGGAATCGAGGCGTATAACATGATACTTGATGAGTCTCCGGACATTGTCCTGACCGATATCCGTATGCCGGGTATTTCCGGTCTCGAGCTGGTTGAGCGGATCTCACAGACAGACATGGATATTCAGTTTATTATTTTGTCCGGATTCGGGGAATTTGAATACGCCAAACAGGCCATGAAATACCGGGTTCATCACTATCTGTTAAAGCCCAGCAATGAAGAGCAGATTATTGAAAGCATGAAAGATGTGATTAAGGAATATTATCACAGGCGGGCATTTAAAGATCTGCAGGACAGGCAGAAGGCACTGACCTACCATCTTCATCACAGTGTACTGGCAAATATCATTAACGAGGGGATATTCACGGAGGACTGTACCCAGCCTGCCTGGGATGTATATTCCGGATTTATGGATTTTTGCTATACCGGTTATGAACTTTGCTACCTTCATTATCTGGAAGAACCGCTCCTGGAATCCGCCCTGCAGCTGATCTATGATTACATGACTGAAAGTGCGCCCGGAATTGCCGTATACAGCATTTACGTTAAGAATACCCTGATTCTGTTTTTCGAAAGCCATCAGGTTTCCTATGAATTACTGGATGATTTCATGAGCCGGCTTTCATTTGAAGATCAGTCTGTTATACTGGATTATCACAGAATTACATATCCCAATCTGATTCAGCTGATTGAGGCCTTAACTGCAAAAATCAGGCGGTATGGAATGATCTATTTCATGAACGGACTAAGACCTGTGCCAATCTGCAATTATAAAAATCTCATTGAGAAGATAGAGCAGCTGACCAGCCTTTTAACGGAAGCTGATACAGCAGAACAACACGCTGGTTTTAAAGAACTTGAGAGCACTCTTCATGATATCAGTAACCCTGATTTTTTAAAGCAGGCTGGTTCCCGTATTATTATTAAATTAACAGCCGGAAACCGTTATGGCTCTTCCGTCGTGGCGACAGAATATTTAATGACACTGAACCAGCAGACCGATCCGGAGATCATCCGCAATATGCTTATGGAAAAAATCAGCAGGATACTGGAAGACTCTTTGGAGGCTTCCAAATCATACAGTCCGTTCATCGAAAAAGTCATACAGTATGTGGAAAATAATTTAGACAACCCAAGTCTGACACTGAAATGGATTGCAGATAATTACCTGTTTATGAATGTGGATTACGTCAGCGCACGATTTATGAAAGAGACCCGGCAGAAATTCTCCAATTACCTTACAACCCAGCGGATCCAGAAGGCAAAGCAGCTTCTTTGTGAGGGGCATGCAGAGCAGATTCAATGGGTCGCGGAAAAGGTGGGCTGCGGTAACAATCCCCAGTATTTCAGCCAGATTTTTAAGAAGAATACGGGAATGTCACCGAGCGCTTACGTGAAGCGGATAAACCGCGGGGAATTAAATCCTCCCAATTGATATTTCTTATCGGCTTCGTAATTAGACAGAAGGAAGGTACTGCCATATCCAGTACCTTCCTTTTAAGCAGCTGTTAATACTCCACTTTCCACATATATCTTCTTGTAGTCAGAGGATGTTCCCTGGACTCTGCCAGTGCGTGGTTATAAACATCATAAACGTTATTAAACAGAGAATGATTAAAATAGGATACTACAGAGGAGTCAATCGTAGAAAGCCCCAGCTCTTTTGCATCCAGTACTTCAATTCTCTTTGCATACTTCTTTAAAAAGGTCAGCGCTCTCTCATCCAGTTCCCTGGTAGGACCTTCACTGATCTGGATAAAAAAAGGGACCTCGGCATCGGTAATCTCAAATGGACCATGGAAAAATTCCCCTGTATGTATGCTGGCAGAATGAATCCACTGCATTTCCATGAAAATACAAATGCTCTCCATATAAGCCGCTCCGTAACCGGCACCACTTCCCATGTTGTAAATCACGTGGTCCTCTTTGTATTCCCGGGCAAAAGCCATGGCACGCTTTTCCACCTGTCTGCGCGCACGCTTCACAATTCCGTCAATTCTCGATACACCTTCCAAAAACGTTTCATAATTATCATAACCTTCTGTCTGATGAAGAATCTCGACCGCAGCAAGAAGCCCGACAACCGTCTTTTCTCCAGCTATATCCTTATCAGGTCCAAAGGTATAAGAAACCACATAATCAGATACTTTTGTGATAGGTGAATCGGGTGACCAGGTCAGTGCAATCACGGGTATACCGGCTTCATAAGCCATATTTGCAGCTTTCACTGTTTCAGGTGTATCCCCTCTGTGGGAAGCCGTAATCACCACTGAATTTTCCCCAAGTCTCTTTGGTGTATTATGAAGAAATTCATTGCTGTTATACCAGCCTGCATGGATTGATTGGGATTCTGTTTCCAAAAAAATCTTAGCTGGATAAAAAGCACCTAAAGAGCCTCCGCATCCCACAAAGTAAACTTCCCGGATACCTCCGTCCTTTTGTTTCTTCTCAATTATTTCTGCCACAGTTTCTTTTACCGTCATATCAGGTTCCTCCCTTTTATTTTTTATATAATGTATTATAACATTATATAAACTATTTTCAAGTATTTTCGTGAAATACTGTTTATACTCGTTGACACTTGTATTATGATGTTATATAATGTTTGTATTAAATAAATAGAATTAACTGGAGGTAACATACTATGACTGTTAAAGAAATCGTATCTGCTGTCAAAAAGAACCGGTCTGAAATCAAATCCGTATATTTTGTCGGCTGCGGCGCTTCCATGTCTGAACTATTCCCAGGCAAATATTTTCTGGAAGCAAATGCAAAAAAACTTCGTGTCAGCATTTACACTGCAAATGAATTTATCTATTCTACTCCCGCCGCTGTAGATGAGTCTGCGATTGTAGTTACATGCTCCTTAAGCGGTACAACCCCTGAAACAGTAGCAGCATCTAAAAAAGCAATGGAGGCAGGTGCCTGTGTAATATCTGTCACCCATATTGACGGTTCTCCTCTTGCTGTAGCATCCCATTACCAGATTATCCATGGATTTGGAAAGAACTACGCTGCCAAGATGGAGAAGATGACATTGGTCCTGTCTCTTGCAGCAGAAATCCTAAATACATATGAGGGATATAAATATTATGATGACATGGAAGCCGGCTTTGGAAAAATCTATGATCTGATTGAGACTGCCGTTTCCTCAAGTCTGCCTGCTGCCAGGGAATTTGCCGAAAAATATCAGGACATTCCGCTGTTATACGTCATGAGTTCGGGTGCTACCCAGATGGTTTCCTATTCCTTTTCATGCTTTCTTCTCATGGAAATGCAGTGGATTCCTGCAAGTTCTTTCCATGACGGTGAATTCTTTCACGGTCCGTTTGAACTGGTAGACCGGGATGTTCCTTATCTCCTGCTGATGAATGACGGTCCTACACGTCCGATGGATTCCAGGGCGTTGACATTCTTAAAACGTTTTGATGCAAAGGTGACCGTTTTAGATGCAAAGGATTTCGGCTTAAGCTCACATATCAGCTCATCTGTCGCAGAATATTTCAATCCAATGCTTATAAGCGGAGTTTTAAGAGTGTATGCAGAGCAGCTGGCACTGGTGCGCAACCACCCGCTTACAAAGAGAAGATATATGTGGAAGCTGGAGTACTAAAAAAATCCCCTGTAAGAAAAGCAGTGAAAAGAGCTTATATTTCCCTGATTCACTGCCCCTCTCTTACAGGGGCTTTTTTCGTTCAATCAGAATTTTCTGCCGTAGCCGAAAGAACCTTCCTTCTGACAGTTACGGGCTGAATACACCGCTGCTCTGTAAAGACTTCCTTTTACAGTTAAGTCCTTGTATTCCTCTGCCTGTGTAATTCCCAGGTCTCCCCCGCTTTCAGGAAAATCAGCCGCATATTTCATCCCTTCCAGATAACTGACCAGGAAGCAGGTAATAAAAGAATCTCCTGCTCCCATGGTATCGATCGCCTTCACCAGACAGGGAGACTGCCGGTACAGTTTCCCGTCGACACAGACAACCGCCCCCTTGGCGCCTCTGGTGGCAATCACAATATGACGACAGCCGTACGAGAATATATCATCAATCTGCACCTGTATTTCCTCCTCCCTCATCTCTTCTCCACAGGAGACACAGGCACAATCCAGATAAGGTGCTGTTTTTCTCAAATATTCTTTGTCCGCATAATTAGAAAAATCCATGGATAAAAAGGAAGCCGTCTGTCCGAGAATGGGAAGCTGGCTCTCTATGTGGCTGAAAATACTGGTATGAACTACGTCAAAACCTGCTATATAGGATTTATCCATATTTGTTAGTTCAAGCGGATGCTGATTGGATATTCCCCCTTTATTGCTTCCAAGAAACACCCGGTCGCCCTCCACAATCTCTACTTTTGCAGCACCATTTTCACCTTTATAAAAGCGGCATCTGGAAACCTCTATTCCCATAGAAGTAATACTTTCGTATACGTGTCTGGCGGCATCGTCATCCCCGAAGTTTCCCATGTAGGAAGCAGCATGCCCCATCATACCGGCATAAACTGCAAAATTTAAAGCATTACCTCCAGGATACATCGTCTGTATATGCATGTATTGATCTACCACGTTATCTCCCAGCCCTAATACTCTTAACATATTTTCTCTCCTTTTTCCTGCATAACTGCATTATTTCATATATCACCCTTTTACAGCTCCCTGTGTCAGTCCTCTGACAAACTGTTTCTGCATGCACAAAAACAGGCACACCATGGGAACTGAGGCGATTAATATTCCGGCAAGCATAACTACATAATCCGATTTTAAGTCTCCCTGAAATGCCATAAGTCCAAGCGGAATCGTCATAATTGATTTACTTTCCAGAAAAACATTGGCAAACAGGAATTCATTCCATACAAAATTTAAATTCACAATGGCACAGGAGGCAAGCACAGGCTTACTGACCGGTACAATAATCATGAAAAATCTCTGCAGGCTGTTGCAGCCATCAACAATGGCCGCCTCCTCCAATTCCTTGGGAATGGAGATAAAATAGGACCGCAGCAAAAACATGGTAAACGGAATCCGAAATGCCACATAGGGCAGAATAATAGCACACTGAGTATTATACAGTTTAAACGACTGCAGAATCTTATATAAGGGAACCAGGGCAACCTGTTCAGAAAGGGCCATGCCTCCCAGGATCAGAACAAAGAAAAAATTACTGCCTGGAAGCTGAAATCTGGTTAACCCATATGCCAGAAAAGAGCTTATAAAAAGGATTAAAACCAGGGATACCCCACTGACCAGAAGGGAATTTTTAAAGTAGCTGAAAAGCCCTTTGTTCCATGCAGTCACATAATTAGTAAACAGCCACTTTTGAGGAAGAGCCAGGGAATTAATAAACATCTCCTGATTTGTTTTCAAAGAATTCAAAACCAGCCACATCACCGGAAAAAGTATGATGCACACGAGAAAAATCAGGAAGCAGTGAAGAAGTATTTTTAGCACGGTTACGTGTGAAGTCCCGGAATGTTTCATCATGTACACCTCCTTTATATCTGGCCGGACCTTGAGGCCTTCAGCTGTATGACAGATGCCGTTACTGTTATTGCAAAGATCAGTACTCCCGTTGCAGCTGCCATTCCCATGTCATCATGGAGAAATGCATTCTGGTAAAGATACAGTCCAAGCACCTGGGAATTATTACCTGGTCCTCCGCCAGTCGTGGAGTAAACCTCTGTAAAAAGTTTAAATGCACCAATTATAGTTATGATGGAACATACCAGAAGCTGTTCCTTGGCAAGCGGCAGAGAAATACTGACCGCACGTCTGACAGGACCTGCTCCGTCAATTATTGCCGCTTCCAGATAATCCTCCGGAACGTTTTGGAATGCTACTACCATGAGTAGGGTAATATAACCGGTAAACTGCCACTGACTCATGGCTATAATACAAAATATTGCCAGCTTCTTATCTCCCAGCCACGTCTGCTGGAGCTGTTCCAAACCTGCATTCTTTAAGAAGGTATTCAAAAGACCGACCTGCGGCGAATAAATAAAGCTGAACATCAGGCCTACTGCAGTAAGGGAAATCAACGACGGTATAAAGTATATATTTCTGTAAATGCCCCTGGCCTTTCCTGTAAGTCTGCTCTCTAAAAGCAGGGCCAGAAATGTCCCAAAGCCCACCTGTACCAGAAGCGAAATCAAACAGTAATATATATTGTTCCTCATCATGATTGGGAAAACTTCATTGGTAAACAGCCGCCGGAAATTATCAAGTCCTACGAATTTCATAGCTGAGGAATAGGAAGACAACCGGAAAAAGCTATAGACACAATTGACTATGATCGGAATATATACAAAGCCAAGCACCATAAAAAGTCCCGGCAGTATATACAAATATGGCGCTAATTTCTTTTTTTTCATCTGAACCCTTCCTTTTTCGTCAACAGGGAGCGTATTGACCGCTCCCTGTTAAGCTGATATTCTTCTCTATTACTGAACCAGTGACTGCGCTTCTTTAGCCGTTTTCTGAACCTTCTCCATAGCTTCCTTCGGAGTTACATCACCGTTGGTGATATCGGAGATAGCGTTTAAATAAGTATCGCATACGGTTGAATATAAGGAACTGTCAAACCACGGTCCCATTTCCTTTGCGGAAGAAATAGCTTTGTATGCATCAATTAAAGACTGATCCTTAAGTCCGGCATCAACTCCCTTGGAAGCATTGAACCAGCCTACATCTTCTGCCTGCTGCGCTCCCACTTCCGGTCCTAAAAACCATTTTAAGAACTCCACACATTCATCTGGATATTTCGTCTTTGAAGAGATTACGAAGCCCTCCGGAGAACCAGTCAGAAGATCCGGATTACCGGAACCTTTTACAACTGGAAAGTTAAACATACCCCAGTTTAAATCTGCATTCTCCTGTTTTACATTAGTAATTTCAACCAGCTCTGCATACAGCATGGCGGTCTGTCCCTGTGTAAAGCCCAGCCTTGCCATATCATGAGTCTGCCCGTTCACTCCTGCGTTCATGTATGGTACCAGCTGCTGATAATATTCCAAAGCTTTCTCATATCCCGGATCAGTAAACTCACCTGTTTTCGGATTGTAATCCTTTGCTCTCACATCATCGGCAACAAGCATCTGATTTAATGTTCCCACATAATGGCATGCCGGCCACTGGTCCTGATTACCTTCTGCAATGGGAGTGATCCCATCTGCTTTCAGTTTATCACATACAGCAATGAATTCATCCCAGGTCTTTGGAATTTCAAGTCCTTCTTTTTTAAATATGTCCTTGTTATAGAAAAATAATTTGCCATCCAATCTGAACGGAACACCATAAACCATTCCGTCATCTGTGGTGTATTCCACCATCTGGGTACCCAGAAGAGAATCTTTCCATTTTGCATCCTTTTCCAGATAGGGATTTAGATCCAGAATGAGATTTTCACGGATAAAACGTTCAGAAAACTCACCGCCCCAGCTGAAAAAGATATCGGGTGCCTCGTCAGAACCTACAACCACTTTGATCTTTTCTTTGTACGGCTGATTCTGGGCACTGGTTATTTCGATATCAATGTCAGGGTGAGCTGCTTCGTATTCCGCAACCTTCTTCTCTATGAATGAGTTGGCCGGATCATCAGGGAAGCGGTGAAACAGTTTTATGACTTTCTTTTCTCCTCCAGATGCTGCTTGTGTGGAGCCGGCCTTTGCACTTTCTGAGGGTGCTGCTGTGGAGGAAGATCCCGCGGTATTACCGCTGCAGGCAGTCATTGACAGGGCCATGACACAGGATATTCCTGCATACATTGCTTTTCTTAAGCTCTTTTTCATAATTATTCTCTCCTTTCTTGTACCCGGTAAATCGTTGTCCGATTATGTATGTATTGTATGCATACATCTTATTACAACTTGGATACATTATATTATGTTAAAGTACTTTTTGCAATAGCTTTTTTTAAATTTATTGTATAATTTAACATTAATTTTATTAGTATCCCGTTTTTGGATAGCAAAAATGACGAATATTTTAAGAAAATAAAGTTCACTTTCCAAAAATCTTCGTCATTAATAAGTTTTATTTCTTTTATAAATTCTTTACTTAAAAAATCAAGTCAGGATTGTCAGCTTATACCGTTCCGGATTGATAATCAGTTTACAATAATGGATCACTTCTCCTGCCTCATCCATCACCTGATCTCTGTGAAGCAATAGTGCCAGTCCTTCTTTTACATGAAGATACTCTGCCTCTTCGCGGGTCGCATAACAGATCTCAACCGTTTTTACAGCATGCGTCGGTGTGGTATCATGTCTTCGGAGAATGGAATAGACGGAACCCGTAAGGTCCTCTTCCATTAGGTAGGAATATTTGGACGGAAAATAATTTTCCTCCAGCATGACAGGCTCCCCGTCGCTTTTGCGTATTCTTACAATTTTCATGATCCGGTCATTCTCCTCGATATGGAGATACTGGCTGACGGAAACCGCAGCCCAGGTCCATTCAAGAGAAACCAGCTCTGTAGAGGCGGTCTTTCCGTCATTCTCGCACATTTCGGTAAAGCTTAACAACTTATTCATCACACGGTTCAATTTCTTTGCAGCAACAAATGTTCCTATGCCCTGCCGTTTTGTTACATATCCCTCTTCTGCCAGTATTTCAATCGCTTTCCTGACCGTAATTCTGCTGATATCATATGACATACTGAATTCCAGTTCTGTCATCAGCCTGTCATTCTCCTTAAGCTTTCCCTCTATGATCTGCCGCTTAATATCATCTGCCAACTGCTGGTACAACGGGATGATAGAATTCTTATTCATAATTCTCCTTTCTGAACTCTCTCATTGTTTTGTATCATCTTATGATATTATAATAACATGATTGATGAATAAAGAAAAGAATTTGTTTTAAGCGACATGATCTGACTTAAGTATCTGATTAAATCACTTCCAATATTTTTACCAGAGCATCATGAGCCATGGTAAAAGCCTCTTCCCCGCTCATTTTTTTCTTTTGTTCCCCATGCTGTTCCAGAGCGGAGAAACCGGCAAAATCACTTAGATGGGGTTCCAGGGATAAAAAGCCCTGATATCCACTCTCCTTTAATTTTCCAAGAATTTTTTCCACATTTCCGTCTCCCATTCCTGCAGGAACCACGCTTGCATCTGCCCAAAGCGCATCCTTTATATGAATGTAGGAAATATAAGGTTTTAACATCTCATAAGCTTCCATCGTATCCTGTTTGCACTGGACAAAGTTGGCAAAATCAAATACTGCCTTAAAATGATCCCCGTAAAATTCTTTCATAATTTCCAGGCACCGGTCTGCCATATCCCCATAGATATCCTTCTCATTTTCATGAAGAAGAATTACTTCATTTGCTTTGGCATAATCCACAAACTGACCAAGCTGATCCATCACCTTATTTTTATAAGGCTCATAGCTGGAATTCTCCGGCATAAAAAAGCTGAACATACGGATATTGGGAGTTTCCATCACATGTGCCAGTTCCACGGTATGTTTAAACAACTCCATATGAGGAGCAAATTCATCTGCAATTTTAATTTTACCAATGGGAGAACCAACGGATGATAATTTAATTCCATTGCTGTCAAGGCGTCTTTTAATCTCTTTTGCCTCTTCTGTGGTATGCTCCACCAGACCCTTACCATTTACTCCGCGCATCTCTACATAAGACATTCCCAGTTTTTTCAACACGTTCATCTGAATGTCTAAATCCATATCAATCTCATCTGCAAATCCGGATAGTTTTATATTGTCCCACATCATGCTCTCTCCTTTTCTCAATAACTTCCTTCTGTATCAAATACCACGCCAGTTCCCTCTTTTTTTCTGGAAGCAGCACGTCGTTTATTTAATTCCACTAAAAACAGATTTTCATCAAACGGAATCTCTACTTCTCTGTTAAGCCAGCTGGACAAATGCATGGCGTTTGATAATGTCAGTCCATTGATTCCTTCCACTCCTTCTGCAACCAGAGGTGTTCCTCTTAAAATTTTCCCTGCAAATGCCTTTAACACTCCCACATGCTGCTCATTGACACCGTCCGTCTCTACCTCTGTGATGGTACATTCCGGTGTATCAAATCCGCCTTTTGCTGTTTTGCAGAAGGTACGCTCATTTTCCGCCAGTTTATAAAGCATAAGACGGTCATTTTCACAAACTACTTTTCCCATCTCCATGGTAATCTCAAACCGGTTTGTACCGGGAGCATCCGCTGTTGAGGTTACAAAGACTCCCGTTGCCCCATTTGGATATTCCAGATAGGCTGTCACATCATCCTCCACCTCAATATCATGCCATTTTCCGTTGTGACAGAAGGCACGTACCTTATCCGGCATTCCGCAGATCCATTGCAGCAGGTCCATATTGTGAGGACACTGATTTAGAAGTACGCCTCCGCCTTCTCCGTCCCAGGTTGCTCTCCAGCTGCCGGAATCATAATAGGACTGCGTTCTGTACCAATCAGTCACAATCCAGTTCACCCGTTTGATTGCTCCTAACTCTCCGCCAGTTACCAGCTCATGCAGTTTTCTGTAAATGCAGTTTGTTCTTTGATTAAACATCATGGCAAATACCCGGTCGGATTTTTGCGCTGCTTCATTCATCTTACTGACCTGAGCTGTGTAAACACCTGCAGGCTTCTCACACAGGACATGATGGCCATGCTCCATAGCATAGATTGTAAGCTCCGGATGCTGATAATGAGGTACAGCAATTAATACAGCATCACACACGCCTGCATCGATTAAGTCCGTTCCTTCTTTAAAAAACAAGGTCTCAGCAGTCAGATATTCTTTCGCCCAGGCAATCCGTCCGTCCTCCCTGTCAGCCACTGCTGTCACTACAATCTCCGGAACCTTCCCTTCCTGAATACTCTTCAAATGGTTCGTCCCCATATTACCAATTCCGATAATTCCCAGTCTCACTTTTCCCATGGTTTATTTCTCCTCACTTCCTGCAGATTCATAGATATCCATCATTGTATCAAATGTAAGCCGAACCGACTTAAGATCATTTCCATAAGCTTTTCCTGTACTGACACAGTCATAAAAATCGTGAATGCAGGCTTCATGTCCACTGCCCCAGTAAGATTTTCCCGGTACAAGGCTTTTTTTCGAACGCCAGATAACAGGTTCCATCTCTCCTGCCTCCTGATAAGTGACTGTATCTCCTTCCACCCGGATAAATCCTCTTTCCCCTGCAATCTCTATGAGAACAGGCGCGTCACTGACGTATGCAGTCGTGGCGTAAAAGCTGGCTCTTACAGGATCTTTTCCATGAGTAAACTCCATATAGGCTTCCAGGGTATCTTCCACCTCCACAATTCCCTTTAAATGATGATTCCTCATAGAAGCTTCCGTTCTGAGGGGCCTGCCAAGCCAGTTAAGCAGCAGGTCAAGAGCATGTATCGACTGATTCATAAGGGCTCCGCCGCCTTCTGATTCCAGCTTTCCTCTCCATCCGCTTTCTGTGTAATAAGGTGCATTCCTTTGCCAGGTGACAAAGGCTCTGCCTCCCCTCAGAGCTCCGATTTTTCCTTCCTCAATCAACTCTGTCGCTTTTTTCGTTGTTTCGTTATACCGGTTCTGAAAGCAGATTCCAAGTCTTGCGCCGCTTTCTGACGATGCCTTTTCTAACTGTTCAAATTGCTGCCGGTTAATAGCCGGCGGCTTCTCCATAAATACGTGAAGGCCATTTTTTAAGGCCATTTCCGCCATGGGAACATGACAGAAATGAGGCGTACAAATATGAATTCCATCCAGATCTTCTTTCTCAAGCATCTCTTCTAACGATTCATATGCATGTCCTTTTCCTTCCGTATATTGGAGGCAGAATTCCTCCGCCCGGTCTATACGAATATCAGCCATGGCACAGAGCCTGACTTCTTTTAATTCCTTTAAGATCATGGAATGGACTTTTCCGATATTTCCGCAGCCAATCACTCCAACCCGAACCATAATCATTCCTCTTTTCTTTTCCTTGTTTCTTCTGTATTTCTATTATATAATTATTTTAACGCAATTTGTTTGCGCAGATTGACTATAAACATGCGTAGATTGTCTATTTAAGGAGGTGCTCATGAAAAAGGAAAGCCCCTATCATTACAGTGAATTTACCGATCCCATCAGCTGTGATTTCACCACCAGCAATATGGCTGGTAATGTGGATTTTCACATGCATAACAGCCATGAAATTTATCTTCTGGTAGACGGCCATATCCAGTATTTTGTAGAAAATGCATGCTATGACATGAGTCCCGGCAGCCTGATTCTATTTTCCAACCGGGAGATTCATAAAGCAATCAATACCTCCAATGAACCATTTACCAGACTGGTGATTCACGTTAATCCATCTTACATCCGGCCTTATTGTACCCCATCAACCAATCTCTTAGACTGTTTTCACAGAGATCCCGGAAAAAACAATCTGGTATTGCTATCCCAGGCTGATCATGAACTTCTCATTTCCATGGCAAAAAATCTGGAGAAGGCAATAAAAAACCGCCACCCATACGGCAGCGATTTAACAGCGTTAACAACCATTATTCAGATTCTCATACTTATTAATCAGGCCTGGCAGAATACCGGCTCTGTTAAAACAGCGCCAAGGCCTCATAGGGCACAGACAATCATGAATTATATTGATGACCATCTAACAGAACCACTTACACTGGACTCCATCTCCCTTGCCCTGTCCCTTGACAAATATTATTTAAGCCACTTATTTAAATCAGAGACAGAAAGCAGCATCTTCCAGTATATTGTAGTGAAGCGGGTAGCTCTTGCAAAGGAAATGCTCTTAAAAGGTCATACGGTTTCAGAAGCCTGCCATCTGTCAGGTTTTGTGGATTACTCCAACTTTATCCGCACCTTCCGTCAGACAACCGGCTGTACACCAGGTCAATTTAAAAGACTTAATCCGTAGTGATCAAAACAGACTATTTTTGCTTATAGGGGGGATCAGCAGGATATCCTCCCCTGATCTTTTGCATACCGCGCTGAACGGCATCCTTTGACTGCTTCCAGTCCGCATCCCTGTTTAGATAATCATACTTTTCAATAAACCAGTCTATGTCACCGGAAACCCGTTCCATGTTCTTAAGCATCAGCGGGAAAATCACAGAATACAACTGCGCCCGTTCTCCGTCATTTAAGTACCGGTCCGACTCTCTTAACAGATCTCCAAAGTGATGAAGACAAAAACCTTTGCTATTTTTCAGCTTTTCAGTGAAGGAAGCATCCTTTTTATACAGATGATAAAACGTAGCGATGTAGCGTTCATAAACCGCCGACGACCTGTCGCAGATATAGCAGGTCTTCTCTTTTCCCTCAATCCAGCGGCATATGGAATTTTCATCTGCCTTCCTGCCGGTGATCCGGTCCTTAAACGATTTTTTTCCAGGAGAAAAATTTTTAAATTCTTCCTGCATTTCCGAAATCATCTTCTTGTAGTAGGTTTTTAATATCCAGCCATTCCCAAGGGCATTTCCATATTCAAACATCCGCTTCTGATGGGTCCGGCAAAAACCTGCACAGTCCGTTTTCTCTCTGGTGTCACTTTCCATATAGGAAGCACAGGACCCCAGTACGAAGTCCATCAGCTCTTCTTCCCCTTTTCGTTCCAGATAACAAAACGGGCATTCATCGTCGGCATCCATAGCATCATTTAAGGGAATCTCGTATAGTTTTTCCTTCATCATTACACCTTAAAGCGGTAACCTACGCCCCAGATGGTCTCAATATACTGTGGCTTCGCCGTGTTGAATTCAATCTTTTCCCTGATCTTTTTGATATGCACCGTAACTGTGGCTATATCTCCGATGGATTCCATATCCCAGATCTTATTGAACAGTTCTTCTTTTGTATAAACATGGTTGGGGTTCTGCGCCAGGAATGTAAGAAGATCAAATTCCTTGGTAGTAAAGTTTTTCTCTTCCCCATTCACCCATACGCGCCTTGCAGTCTTATCGATCTTAAGGCCGCGGATCTCTATCATCTCATTATCGGGCATACCGCTGCCGATCAGGCGCTCATAGCGGGCAAGATGTGCCTTTACACGGGCAACCATCTCACTGGGAGAAAACGGCTTTGTAATGTAATCGTCGGCGCCAAGCCCAAGCCCCCTGATCTTATCGATGTCCTCTTTTTTAGCGGAAACCATGATAATGGGAGTATTCTTCACTTCACGCACCTTCCTGCATATCTCAAATCCATCCACTCCAGGAAGCATCAGATCCAGAATCAGTAAATCAAAATCCTCATGGAGCGCCAGCTTAAGCCCTTCTTCTCCGTTATTTTCAATCTCAACTTCAAATCCGCTTAACTCCAGATAATCCTTTTCCAGCTCCGCGATGCTTACTTCATCCTCCACAATCAATATTCTGCTCATTCCTGCATGACCTCCTGGTATTTTCTTAATACAAAGTGTATTTCAGTTCCAATTCCTTCCTTGCTGGTGGCCCAGATTCTGCCTCCATGATCCTCAATAATCTTCTTGACAATGGATAAACCGATTCCACTTCCTCCCTGGGAAGAATTTCTTGATGAATCAGTCCGGTAGAAACGGTCAAATATGCTGGGTAAGTCCTTAGCCGGAATTCCCTTACCGTTGTCTTCGATCTCCACCTGTATAAAATCACCCACATCCTTAATCCGGATATTGATAATGCCGCTTTTCTTATCCATATATTTTACAGAATTGCTGATAATGTTGTTGATGACCCTTCGCATCTGCTCTGCATCTGCTATAATAATCACATCTTCATCTACATAATTGAAATAACCAAGCTCAATGTTCCTTGCCTCCATCTCGAGCCCTACTTCGTCGATACAGTCACCGAAATAATTGGATACATTAATTTTGGAGAACGTATAAGGTATCTTATTGGTATCAATCTTGGAATAAAAGGTAAGCTCATCTATCAGCTTATCCATATCATTGGCTTTATTGTAGATTGTTCTGATATAACGGTCCAGTTTCTCAGGGGATGAAGCAACCCCATCCATGATTCCCTCCACATATCCCTTGATGGCGGTAATGGGAGTCTTTAAATCATGGGAAATATTGCTGATCAGCTCCTTGTTCTCTTTGTCATACTGCACCTTTTCCTCGGCGGATTCCTTTAAACGGATTCTCATCTCTTCAAAGTCCTGGCAGAGCTGTCCGATCTCGTCATCGTTCTCTACCTCAAGGTTGAAATCCAGGTTTCCGTCCTTGATCTTCTTGGTGGCAACCTGCAGTCGCCCCAAAGGACTTACGACTGACCGGTATACCCACATCATTAAAATAGCGTCGGTAAATAAAATAATCATAATGGCCGCAAACAGCATCTCTGCCATCATGACCTTGATCTCGGGAAGAAGCCCGTCTACATTGGATACAATAAATACACTTCCCTTTTCCTGGTCTGAATAAAGGAAGTCCATCTGCTTAACAAGATGCTGTGTCTCTCCGTCCAGATAAATCGCACCGTCAAGAGTGCTGTCTATCTCCTCATACCTGGGCAGCTGTTCGTAAATACCCTGAGTAATATGGCTGTTGCCGTCATAAATCAGAGTATCCCCTTTTCGCACAATCATATAAGCATACTTGGATGCCAGATTATCATTCAGCTTTTGTAAAAAATCCTGATCATTAAACTGGTCAGGATCGCTTTGTAAGATCCTTTTGATCTCCTTTTGCTCTTCTCTGGTTAAACGGTTAAATATCTGCAGGGAGTTGCCGGATAAAAGATCCACATGCTCCGTTAAATTATAGGCTTTGCGGAATGCCTTCATTTGATAGCTTCCCAAACCTGCTACTACTGCAAAAATCATGGTCAGAGGTATGACCGTTATGATTATAAACGCTACGACCAGGCGTGTTCTTAATTTTAATTTCACCTTTTCGTCTCTCCCACGTTATCATTGAATTGATATTCGAAAAATATTTAATAATATGTAAGGTATTATAACACACATAGCTCTCAAAATTTATAAAACAATTCTAAAATTTAAGTCATTCTGTAAAATAAACAATCTGGTGGATTTTCTCATAAGAAAAAATGCTGCATTCTTTCGCAAGTGAAAGGATGCAGCATGGATGATTGTTAAATATTCCGCCCTTATTTATAATTCCTTTGGATCAATTCCAAAATGATCAAAAAGGATCTTTTCCGCTTCCTCATTCCATAATCCCTTATGGGCTTTACAGGATTCATTGAGCTTTTTAAACAGCGGATCAGTCTTTCCCAGCTCTTCAAATTCGTCAATTGCTGTTAAAGGCATATCAAATTGTGTATAAGTAAGTTTTTTCCCTCCGGGTATGGAAGGCAGATTTTTTGTCGCCTCTGCGATACTGTCAATTCCTCCTACATGGGTTACCATAACAGCCGCTTCAATGGCTCCTTTGGCCGACAGCTGATTGGCCTCTACCAGATCATCTGTGTTGCCGCCTGTGGTTCCCATAATATGTGTGCTTGTGTAATGGCAGTTATAAAGATTGATTTCCGCCTTAAACAGGCTGTCAGAAGGACCGGCAAAAAAGTTCATGCATCCGTCAAAGGCAAGGAGTTTATCCCCCATCTCTGCCACTTCTTTCACAGGGACATACACAAATACATCATCATAGCCATGACCTCCGGTAATGGCCGTAAGTTCAGAAATGGGATCATTCATTTTAGCTGTATTAACATAGAGAAGTTCAATTCCTCTCGCCAAAGCAGACTCTTCTGAAATCACTTCCCTGGCCCGGGCAATCCGCTCATCGCTGATATCCGTAACCACAATCATTTTGGGTTTATTTTCAAACTGGAGGCCATAACTGACCGCTCCCAGCCCCATGGGTCCGCATCCTCCCATAATCAAGATGTTTCCACCGGCTTTGGTTCCCATGGCATGATCATAATTCCTTTTGTTGGTATGATAATTGGCATGGAATCCGCCAATGATGCAGCTCATTGGCTCTCCCAGGGATGCTTCAAAAAAGCTCTCTCCGGTATAGTCCAGAAGACATCCAAGCTCCATTACCTCGTTGGGCATGATACAGTAAGTACAGGCTCCTCCACAGAATTCATAAGAATATCCCGGTGAATCCAGCTTTCCCATGTAATTTAACGCAGGCTGCAGAGAAAATTTCTGCCCAGGCTGAAACTGGCCCTTCCACTTGTTCCCAACTTCTACAATCAGCCCCGAACATTCATGACCGACAATCACCGGATTGGTATCCATGTTTTGCGGCGCCCTTTTATGCTTTTTCCCCTGCTTTACCAGCTTGTAGGTGGACATACAGATACTGTCGCTCATGATTTTTACAAGAATCTCATCTTCCTTAATCTGTGGAAGTTCAAACTCCTCCAGTCTCAAATCATCCGTACCATACATTCTTACCGCTTTTGTTTTCATAGTTCCATCCTCCAACCTTACGAATTTTAATATTAAAGTTCCAGCAGTTCTACCTGCCTGACCAATTCATCCACCAGGCTGCGGTGAGGCGGCTTAGTCCCTATGCTGGTGACAGCGCCTGCAGAAGCTCCCATGCATAAACGGATGCAGGTTTCAAGGGGAAGCTTTTCATCCCAGCTGTATGCCATGGCCGCAACCAGAGCATCTCCGGCACCTACGGTGGAATGGGCTTTTACCCGAAGTCCCGGACAACGGTACCGTTTCTCCTTTGTTAAAAAAATGGCACCCATCTGCCCGAGGGAGATTGCAGCCATGGAGGCTCCGTGATCAAGAAGCTTCTCTCCCATGGAAATCAGCTCCTGTTCGGAAGCCCTGTAATCCATCTGATAATACCGCTCCAGTTCTGAACGGTTCGGTTTTAACATATCCGGCTTTCCTTTTAAGGATTCAGAAAACAGCGTGCCGTCCGCATCCAGCAAAACCTTTGCCCCTTTTTGGTGAACCTGTTCCGTGATCTTTCGGTATATATCCGTTGGTATCCCCGCCGGTATGCTTCCTGCCAGTACAAACAGGGTATCAGGATTAGCATAGCCGTCCAGCCTGTTAAGCAGATCTTTAAGCTGTTCCTTTGATACTTCCGGTCCAGGTTCATTAAGCTCTGTCACCTCACCGGTTTCCTCCACCACCTTTAAATTTGTTCTCGTCTCCCCTTTTACGTCCACGAAATCGGTTCTAAGGCCGAGGTCGGCCAGGACCTGTCTGATGATGGTGCCGCTGGTTCCTCCCACAAAACCTGTGGCAATGCTTTCCCCTCCTAATTCCCTGATTGTCCTGGAAACGTTAATGCCTTTCCCGCCGGCGTCAATTACCACCCGCTTTATTCTGTTTAAATCTCCCCGTTCAAATTTTCCAATATCCACTGTTTTATCAATGGCAGGATTCATGGTTACTGTAACGATCATTAAGAACACCCCTTTCCTGTAAACATGGTATAGATCTCCTGTGCACTGCACCTGGTGATCCGGTTCACATCTTCCGGATCAGCGAGGCACTGTGCAATGACAGAAAGTATCTCCAAATGCTCCTCTCCTGCTCCTGCGATTCCTATAACCAGTTTCACCATCTCTCCTCCCCAGTCGGTTCCGTCAGGGAACACCATGACTGCAATGCCGGAGCGCCTGATGTTTTTTTTCGATTCCTCCACACCGTGAGGAAGCGCGATCCCATTGCCGATGTTGGTAGGAAAGGTCAGCTCCCTCCGGAGCATTGCCTCTATATAGGACTCATCCACACAGCCACTTTCGCAAAGCATTCTCCCCACTTCCCTTATGACTGTCTCTTTTTCTCCAGGTATGCAATTCAAACGGATATTCCCTTGTTCCAGAAGTTCTGTATTTTTTTCTTTATTTTTTTTTCCGTATCCAAACACGATATTCCCCTCCTCTGCTGGTGTTCTATTAAATTATAGGGTCTCTGTCTTATCTTTTTCAACGAAAACAAAATGGCATTTGGCGCCATCAGATGGCGCCAAAACTAAAAAGTACAAAAAAACCAGGTTCTTTACGAACCCGGCTTTCCTGTCTTTATTCCTCACATCTTGTCCAGATAATGTCTGAAATATTGATTTAAATATTGGGATACAAAGGCTCTTATCTCCTCTTTTCCTCCATGCCTCACAGCTTCCAGAAACTCCTCTTCTTCAATCAGCCTCTCGCTTAAAACCCCCAGGATCTCACTGTTTTCTGCTTCGTGGTCATCCTTTGGCACCAGCATAACCAGCACAACACATACTCCTTTAAAATAGGGATCGCTAAATGGCGTTCCGTCTTTTGTCTGGCAAACCGAGAATACCGGTTTTACCACCCCTTCCGTCCTGGCATGAAGCAGGGCAAAGTTTAAATCAGGAAATATCTGGCTGCAAAGACGTTCTCTCCTCATTAAATCCTCCTGGATCATGATCTGACGGTCTGCGAAGGATGCCAGTTTTTCACTGACGGCTATGAGCAGTTCCTCAAAGGTAATCCCATTGTCTACCCGATGGTACTCCATGAACCTGATGACATTTTTGATCTGAACCGCCATAAAATTCACCTGGTCCAGCTGAATGGTAAACTCCTTGTTATCCTGCTTTTTAGGCAAATATTCGCACTGGCGCACCTTACCGGCGATCCGTTCCATTTCCTCGTCGGAAAGCAGAGGACTCACATACAGGATGTCCGCCTCCTCCTTTAGGGGTACCGTGGATACAAAGAAATCTGTTTTGTTCAGCACATAGGGAGATAAGTCCGTCATACCATAAACAGACAGCTCCACCCTGTCTGAAAAATCTCTGGCAATTTTGGATGACATAAGCCGTGAAATCCCGATCCCGCTGGCGCAGACGATCCCTATATTCACCTTTCTCCGGCTTTCCTTCCTGCTTTCCATCCGGACTTCAGCCGCACCGAAGTGTACGGCAAGGAACCCGATCTCCGGCTCCGGTACCTCATATCCATATCGGTCTTCAATTACCCTGGCAACGGTCCTGCACCGCTCAAATATGGCCGGATAGTCCCGTTTGATCTGCTCCAGCAAAGGATTCTGGATCTTCATGCCATTGGCAAGGCGAACCAGAGTAGGCTTTAAATGGGCAATCAGTCCCTGTATCACAAATTCCTCATCCTGCTTCAGCAAATAAGCCATGCCGTCGTTATAGCAGTCGATCATCTCATTGACCACCTCCCACAGCTCCCTGTACTCTTCAATTTCACTTTTTGACTTCTCATCAATATTCAGCTGCTGGATCTTAGAGCCTTTGATGTGAAGGCAGATATAGGCACACTCAATTTCCGGAATCTGTATCTGAAACTCTTCTTCCAGAGATTTGGTTATGGTTTCAGCCAGATCATAATCCTGGTCTTTCTGCAAAAAATCCGCCATAAGGGGATTTTCCTCAATAATTTCCTGCCGGCGGATCCGATTCACGGCAATTGCCACATGGATTACCAGACCAAGGTAAGAATCCTGGGTCAGATTCAGTATACGCTTATCCCGTAACCTTAAGATGCAGGCAATCACCCGTTTTACTATATCGTCATCCAGAATTCTGTAAATGTTCCTCTCACTTTTATTCTGAATTACATTTAATACGGACTGGTTCCGGTCTTCATATAGCCCCTGTATCATCTCTGTATGAATGTTTTCATCGATAAACACCCTGAGGGCCCTCCTGAAATCCCGTTCACTGCCCTCAATGAACACACCGTATCCCGGCCTTCTCTTTATCTCCAGATGATACTTGTGAAACCACTCTTTGACTGCTTCCAAATCCGAGCTGACGGTGGCTTCGCTCACCCCGAATATATCACTATAATAATACAGCTTTTTTAACGTCTTATCCTTGAGAATTTCCAGGACCAGACGCTTCTGGCGTTCAATCCGGTCAGAGACATCAAGGGCGTCATCGGCTTCAAGTTCAGCCTTTAAGGCCTCCATCTGGATCTTGTCTCCTTCCAGCCAGATGCCAGTCCCGGTTTTGGAGCAAAAAGTCAGACCGTATTTCTTAAGTGCCCTGGGAATGTATTCCAACTCCCTTTGCACCGTTCTTTTACTGATACGGATCTGGTCTGCAAGCTGCTTCACAGGAACAGGTCCGTGCTCTTTTAGCAGAGCCAGAACGATTTGCTGCATTCTGGGTGTAAAATCATTACCCGCCATCTCATCCACCTCCCATTAACCAGTTCAGGAGTTCCTTATAACCAGACATATCTGTTAAATTGTCCACCGTAAAGCAAGGAATATGAATTCCTTGCAGGAAACGGGCAAAATCTTTCTGACAGACAACGGCATCTGCATCAGCAGGAATGCGGTCAGCTGACACATGGAATACCTCAACACCGGTCAGGCCTTCCAGTCTCAATTTTTTCTTAAATAGGGCACTGGCCATGGCACTGGATCCCATCCCTGCGTCGCAGACAAAATATATTCTGGCATGTTCCATTCTCTTCATAGGTATCTCTTCATCCTTTTGTTCTTCTTTATCAATAGACGGTTTCCCCCTGTTTCCAAGCAGGATCAGGCAGGACAGAAGGCAGGTAACCGCAGCTGAGATAAGGATCCCCATAACAATTCCCAGCCAATGCTTTTTGTCCGCCATAATCAGTATGGTAATAATACTTCCAGGTGAAGCCGGTCCTAAAAGCCCGCTGCCCGTCATCATGAAACAGTAATTTCCCGCAATGCTGCCGACAATGGCACCAGCCAATAAACGGATATCTGACAGTATATAGGGAAAGTAAACCTCATGGATGCCTCCCAGCGACTGGATAATAAGGCTGGAAACCATTGATTTTCTCGTGTTACGGTAAACCAGGGCATAAGCAAGAAGGAGGCCAAATCCCGGCCCGGGATTAGTTTCCAAAAGAAACAAAATGGAACTCTCCTGGGTTTTCAGCTGTTCCAACCCCAGTGGCAGAAAAAAGCCGTGATTGATCCAGTTATTGAAAAAAATAATTTTTAACGGCTCTACCACAAAGCTGATAAAAGGGATGATGCCCCTGTCTATCATAATCGATAAACCATTCCCCAAAAATCCCAGCAGCCATTCTGCCACCGGTATCACAAAAACGTAGGCAGCACCTCCGGCAAGCAGCCCTAAAGATGCTAAGTATAAGTTGCAAAAGAGCATCTCAAAGCCGGAGGGGATCCAGTTTTTGATCCGGTCCAACCCCCTCTTGCATAAAAATCCGGCCATACTGCCAACCATAACAGACAGAATCATGGCAGAAGCAGGCTCTGCCATAACAACAACAGAAGCGGCAAGGGTGCCGGCTAAACCGCCGACTTCCCCGCCGCACATAGTGCCTGCTTTATATCCCATAAACACCGGAATCACCAGAAAAGATAAAATTTTAGACATTTCATACAGGTGTTCATTCTGGAATATGCCTGCTGAAAAGACTGACAGCAGCCCTGCTGTCACAAACAAAGGTATGCATTCAGCGATCACCCTGCTGTAATACTTCAGTATTCTCCCCGCTAATTTCATCTGTGAAATTCCCCTTCTGAACCCATTATATATTTTTGTAAGTATTATATCATGGTTTATAATCAGATGAAAGGCGGTAGTTTACTATGAATTTTATCTAATTGCCTTTTAATGATTCCACTAGCTGGTCATATTCCGGAGCTGCCATAAAATTAGTGATCAGAACCAGTTCTGCCTCCGGATTGCTGTGAGCCGCACGCTCCTTCAATTCCTTATGAGTCACCACAATCTGAGCATCCAGCGGAATTGAGGATACTGGTGAGTGAACTACTTCGATATCTCCGAATCCTGCTGCCGCCAGCTTTTTTTTCAATACGGTAGCGCCCATGGCGCTGGAACCCATACCTGCATCGCAGGCAAATACAATTTTTTTAACTGGACTTTCAGATACCGTTTTCTTTTCTGCTGTCTGATTTCCTTTGGACTCCTGCTTCATCTTCTTAACTTTATCCTTCGATTCATCCAGATCTCCATTTTTTCCAGTAAACCGAAGCAGAGGAAGAGCAACAAGGAAGGAAACAACAGCAGCTACTGTAACACCTGCCAGCGTACCAAAGTATCCGCCTCTTGGTGTCATTGCAAGGACAGCCAGGATGCTTCCAGGAGATGCCGGCGAGGTCAATCCCACACCAAGAAGCTGGAACACAAAGATTCCGCTGGCTCCGCCTGAAATAACCGCCAGAAGTAAAAGAGGGTTCATCAGGATGTATGGGAAATAAATCTCATGGATTCCGCCTAAAAAGTGAATGATGATTGCCCCAGGTGCTGAGCTTTTGGCAGATCCTTTCCCGGCAATACAATAAGCAAGCAAAATACCGAGTCCCGGTCCTGGGTTTGCCTCCAGAAGAAAGAATATGGATTTTCCAATTTCTTCTACCTGCTGGATACCCATAGGAGAAAGAATACCATGGTTGACGGCATTGTTTAAGAACAGGATCTTAGCAGGCTCAATAAAGACGCTTGCCAGAGGCAGCAGCTTATGATCCACAAAGAAACCTACCCCTGATTCCATCACACGGTTCATAACTTCTACAAAAGGCGCAACTCCCTTCAAGGCGATAACTGTTAAGATGGCACCGATGATGCCCAGGGAAAAGTTGTTAACCAGCATTTCGAAGCCGGCAGGGACCTTCCCCTCTATTTTACGGTCAAACTGCTTAATCACCCAGGCACTGACAGGACCCACGATCATTGCCCCCATAAACATGGGAACGCTGGAACCGACGATTACGCCCATCGCTGTGATTGCGCCGATTACGCCGCCCCGCTGGCCATAAACAACCGTACCACCTGTATAGGCGATCAAAAGCGGCAGAAGCATGCTGGCCATAGGAGAAACCAGAGCTCCGATGGCTTCATTGGGATACCAGCCCGTTGGAATAAACAATGCCGTAATCAGTCCCCATGCAATAAATGCGCCGATGTTAGGCATTACCATACCGCTTAAAAAGCGGCCAAATACTTGTACCTTCTCTTTCATTTTGCATACCCTCACTTCATGATATAGTATTTACTGTGTGATCCGTGGAAGGTATGATTGGCCAATCAATTCCTTTTCATAGCCTTATTATAATCAATGTGAGCATTAAATTTCAACACGAAGTAACGGGGATTTGGCGCTAATTTTAGTGCCAAATATTAAAAAGCATAAAGTCTTTGCTCTATCCATAAAAAGAAAGATGCCGCTCCCAGCGTATATCGGCTGTTTAGCGGCATCCTTCTTAATATAAGGATTATAAATATTCTTTTAAAAGGGAAACCTTGTCAAGCTTTTCCCATGGCAAATCTAAATCGTTTCTTCCAAAATGTCCGTAAGCAGCAGTCTGTTTATAGATCGGGCGGCGTAAATCCAGCATTTTAATAATACCAGCCGGACGTAAGTCGAAGTTTTCACGGATGATCTCAACCAGCTTTTCATTGCTTACTTTTCCGGTACCAAAGGTATCTGCCATAATGGAAGTGGGGTGAGCCACTCCGATGGCGTAGGATAACTGTATTTCACACTTATCTGCAAGACCGGCTGCCACGATATTCTTTGCAACATAGCGGGCTGCATAAGCGGCTGAACGGTCAACCTTGGTGCAGTCTTTTCCTGAAAATGCTCCGCCGCCGTGACGGGCATATCCGCCGTAGGTGTCCACAATGATTTTACGTCCGGTAAGACCGCTGTCTCCGTGTGGTCCGCCGATTACAAAACGGCCGGTAGGATTAATAAAAAATTTGGTGTGATCATCTACAAGCTCAGCCGGAAGAATCTCATCAAATACATATTTTTTGATATCTTTATGAATCTGTTCCTGGCTGACATCCTCATCATGCTGGGTGGATAATACCACCGCATCAAGGCGGAGAGGCTTGCCGTTCTCATCGTATTCTACCGTCACCTGGGTTTTTCCATCAGGACGTAGATAAGTTAAGGTTCCATTCTTACGCACTTTTGTCAGCTGAAGTGCAAGCTTATGAGCCAGTGCAATGGGATATGGCATATATTCTTCTGTCTCGTTGCTGGCATAACCGAACATCATTCCCTGGTCTCCGGCTCCGATGGCATCGATTTCTTTCTCTGACATCTTGTTTTCTTTCGCTTCCAGCGCACGGTCAACACCCAATGCAATATCCTTGGACTGTTCATCCAGTGCAACAATCACTCCGCATGTGTCACAGTCAAAACCGTATTTTGCACGGTCATAACCGATCTCCCTTACGGTTTCACGCACTACCTTCTGAATGTCCACATATGCCTGGGTTGTGATCTCACCCATAACCATAACAAGACCGGTGGTGGTACAGGTCTCACAGGCTACCCGGCTCATCGGGTCCTGTTTTAACATCTCATCAAGTATGGCATCAGAGATCTGATCACACATTTTATCCGGATGTCCTTCTGTAACGGATTCGGATGTAAATAATAATTTTTCCATGTTGTCATTTCCTCCTTTACTTCACATGGGGGAATAACAAAAAGAAAAGTCCGCAGCAACGCGGACTTGATTCAACTTGTATCAAATCCTCTTATTGCTCGATTTCTCGCTCAGGTTGGCACCTTCCAGACGAATATTGTGGTTAAAACCACAAAACTGACCGGGGTTGCCGTGACTTCACAGATCCTTTGTATCTCCATCACTCTGAATAAGGGATATTACGACTTTTCATTTGTTATTCAATTAGCAGTTATGATATCTGCTTTTTCATTCTACTCTAATAACGGACATATGTCAATAGCCTTGCAGATTTTCTGTTAGTCCCAGAGCTTTTCCGGATAAAGGCCTGCCGCCTTAAAACCTGCAATGGCCTCAACTACCGTCTTTTTATCTTCCTGATAGGTAACTCCATACCAGCGATCTGTACTTTTCAACACAGTTACCTCTGCTTTATTCTCTTTTAAAAGCTCATCAACCACAAACGGCAGGAAGAACTCGCATTTGAGGGGATTGTCTTTTAACTCTTTGTTTAAAAATACAGGGAACCGTTCTTTCAGCTCTTTTAAAATACTTCCGGTAAATCCCCATAAATTCATGGATACAAGTGTATCTTCCGAAAGACCGGTCCAGGTTGCACCGTCATCTTCCGTATATTCCGCGCTCTCTCCATGCTTTTCTATTCTCGTTCTCTCGCAGATGTCGGTCAGCAGTCCGTCTTTTGAAACCGTGCATACCCCTCTCGCCACATGACCATTCTCTGTCAGTGTGTTGTAGAGCTTATAACCAACCATGGTAAACTGATATCTGTCCACTTCCCGGACTTCAGATAAGAAGTTGAAAACAGAAACAAAAGCACTTTTCCCATAATAATCGTCGGCATTGATCACAGCAAACGGACCGTCAATCACTTCTTCACAGCACAGGATGGCATGACCCGTTCCCCATGGCTTTACACGCCCCTCCGGCACTTTATATCCCTCAGGGAGTTTAAAAAGTTCCTGATAAACATATTCCACTTTTACGTGCGCCGCCATACGGTCTCCGATGTGTTCCTTAAACTCCTTTTCAATTGCCTTCTTAATGATGAATACTACCTTTTCAAAGCCGGCTTCCACCGCGTCATAAATGGAAAAATCAATGATCTTGTTTCCCTGGGCATCCACCGGATCAATCTGTTTTAATCCGCCGTACCGGCTGCCCATACCCGCTGCCATAATAACCAGCACCGGTTTCTTCTTCATTTCCATAGCCCCTTCCTCCTGTCAAGCAAAACGGCGGGGGAATCCCCCGCCTAGCCTACTTTTAATTTAAATTTCTGAGCCTCTTTTTCTGAATCCACCTTTTCTATCATGGCACCCAGTCCCTGAAGCTTATCTTCAAAGCATTCATAACCTCTTTGAATATAACCGATTTCATCCACTACGGTATATCCATCTGCTGCAAGACCTGCAATCACCAGCGCTGCTCCTGCACGTAAGTCGGGAGCATTCACGAAGGCTCCGGTCAGACCGGCCACACCGTCAATTACAGCGACGTTGCCTTCCACCTTTACATTGGCACCCATGCGGGAAAGCTCATCCACATAGCGGAAGCGGTTCTCAAATATACTCTCAGTCACTACACTGGTACCGCCTGCCAGAGCCAGTGTTACTGCCATCTGAGGCTGCATATCAGTCGGGAATCCCGGATAAGGAAGTGTCTTGATATCTGTGTGTTTCTGATTGGTTTTTCCCACTACACGGACTGCATCATCAAATTCCACCACTTCACAGCCCATCTCAAGAAGCTTGGCTGAAATGGCTTCCAGGTGCTTGGGAATCACATTCTTTACCATAACATCGCCCCGTGTAATTGCTGCTGCACACATAAATGTGCCTGCCTCAATCTGGTCGGGAATAATGGAATATTCCGTTCCGTGAAGTCTGGAAACGCCTTTGATTCGAATGGTATCGGTACCTGCTCCCTTAATATTGGCGCCCATACTGTTTAAAAAGTTAGCGACGTCAACGACATGAGGTTCCTTTGCCACGTTCTCCAGAATGGTTTGTCCTTCTGCAAGAGTTGCAGCCATCATAATATTGATGGTAGCTCCTACGCTGACCACATCAAGATAGATATGGCTTGCTACAAGATCAATCGCGTGGGCGATCACTGCTCCCCGTTCAATCTTAACATCGGCTCCCAGTGCACGAAAGCCCTTTAAATGCTGATCAATGGGTCTGCTTCCAATGTTGCAGCCTCCCGGAAGGGGAACCTGGGCACTTTTATATTTTCCAAGCATAGCTCCGATAAAATAGTATGAAGCTCTGATTCTGCGTATATATTCATCATCAACCGATACTTCACGGATTGTCTGTCCGTTAATACGGACCGTATGTCTGTCAATCCGCTCCACTTTCGCTCCGATTTCTTCGATTGCTTCCAGTAACACATTAATATCTCTCACATCAGGCAGATTATCAATCAGCACATCCTCATCTGTCATGATCGCTGCTGCCAGAATTCCCAAAGCGGCATTCTTGGCTCCCCCTATGGTCACTTCTCCAACCAGGGGATTACCGCCTTTCATAATATACTGCTCCATTTCACACCTCTGACTATCCTTTTATCTATTACAATTCTCTTAATTTTTAACATTCGCCTTTCATGATTATAACATATCTTACGAATTTGTAAAGAGAACGCATTTTCTTATTCAAAAAATACTCCGCAGACAAAATCGTTTCCAAGGCCTGAAAAGTAAGCAGAGGCATCATTTAAGCCCATTTTCTGGCTGTCTTTGGTTTCCGGATTGTAGAGGGTAACATTATACTGGTCATAGCCTGAAATGAGCAGAAACCCTCCCTGTCCTGTGTAAGCGGCTACCGGACAGCCCTGTCCGATGAAATAAAGGATCTGATTTAAGGCAGCGCCCCTGGCGTCAATCATAAAGACACCATCCGTTAATCCGTTCTCCGTAAATCCTGACAGATTCCGAAAGAAGGCCGCCCCGGTTTTCAATGGATCCTTCATATTTTTAACAGGAGGCCGATTAACCCGGTTCCACAGTATCTCCTGATTCTGGTCTGTCACAACCCCCATCTTATCATAGGCAAGCTCCAAAGCCTTAATGAAGCTTTTACTGCTTCCCAGATAATGACCTCCTGCATAGGCCAGAAATCTGTTTTCCTGTGTTTTGGGGCGGCTCTTTAATTCAACCACCTCAGTCGTTTCATAAGCTACTTTTTTCGGAACTGCAATCGTTACATTCCGGCTTGCTGCTTCCTGGTCTAACTGGACGAAGTAAATCTTTTTACGGTCCTCTGAGGC
This sequence comes from Bacillota bacterium, assembly GCA_023386315.1. Taxonomy (GTDB): domain Bacteria; phylum Bacillota; class Clostridia; order Lachnospirales; family Lachnospiraceae; genus Lacrimispora. Next base: position 400,139 of record JAEWJZ010000014.1, read on the forward strand.
ATACCAGCCGATTCCTTTCAATTCTTCAGAGGTAAGCTCCTGGTTGCAGACAATGGTATCCTGTCTGGAAACCGAATAGGACTGATCCCCGGTTTTCAGCACCTGGGTTAAATGAATCCGGCTTCCGTCCACTGTAACATCCGCAATATAAGATTGATCCTGTTCATACTTCTTGACGATGGCTCCGCTCTGGTCCATGATCTCAATCCGATACATAGGAGCATCCAGAACTCTTCCGTTTTGTGTCCAGATATCACCGCCTTTTGCGATTCCGTATATGAAATCATCGCCTACAAAGCCCAGGGGACGGAACTTATTATCCTCTCCTCCGTTGATCTCCCTTTTAATACCTGTATCTAAATCCATCAAATGTATGACACTGGCGCCGTAAACGTCACTGCCTTCCTGCCATGCAAAATGACGCTCTGTACTGCTGACTGCATAACCTCCCTCAGAAAGAGAATCTGCCAGTACCATATATTCGTTGCTGTTTAAATCAATTCCATAAACCGATCTTCCGGCCATAAGGTAGAGCATTCCGTTGGTGCCCAAATGAGAAAGCTGATCCACCTCTTCCTTCAGCATCTCAAAGGATGAAGTGACCGGTGTAAAGAAACGCTCTCCTATGGCATTCTCTCCGCTGTCATAGCGGTAAAGAGCGATTCCCATACTTCCTTCGTGAATTCCCCTGTTCATATAGCCGTAAACAAGAAAATCCACATCGCCGTTGTCGCTCACTGACAGAATCTTAATGTCATGCTGATTATATCCGCTGCGAAGGCCGTCGTCTTTTCCGCTTCGGAATGAAAATACCTTTACTGCATGACCCTGTTTCTGATCATATGTCCATAAATCCCGGTTAATTCCATAGGCAATACAATTTCCTCCGGGACTTTTTTTCGTCTGCACTTCATCCGCATTGGTAATTCCCAGTGTAATCCGTTTTCCCGAAAACAGTTCTTTCTGTCCGGAGAAGATCTGATTGGTACTCCGTTCAAAGTCCATCAGATAAATGCGCTTGCTGTCCCATTTCATCGTGAAGGAATCTTCCACTTCATATAGCTCTCTGTCATCCCCTTCGCCTGTCCGCGCCGCCTGATACTCCAGACTGACACTGCACATCACGCCGTCTAAATCCTTCAGGGTGGCACGGATCTCCCCTACCGGCTCCATCGTCAGTCCTCCCCATGTGAGCTGGGAAAAGCTGGACCGGATAGACACATGTCCAAGAGAACTGTTATCCTCAGAATTACTGGTCTCAAGATACGTGGTTAAATCTCTTGCCTGATCATAGTGAAATGTCTTGGTGGTGAAATCTACGGCAAAATCGATCATGTCCTTCCCATTGGTACTGTCTGTCCACATGATCCGGGTATAATAATAAAGTGTTCCGTTTTCCGATGTGTCCAGAGTAAGTATCAGTATATATTCCTTGTCTTTTGTCAGCAGATTCTGTATGGGAAGCGCAGCCTTTACTGTTCCATCTTCCTCATCCCACTTACTCAGGCTGGTCCGTTCCACCAGACGGCTTAAATCAAGACTTCGCACTTCATACTGAATGCCGGTTATACTGCCGTTATAATCTGCAATCCCAAGGCTTAAATTTCTGTCCTGGGGAAGAACGGTAAGGGCTTCCCTTGATACCGTCTGTGCCATATCCTGAACATAGCCGTGCAGCAGATTCATCTTTCTTCCGAACATATCCGCGTATACAACAGGAAGTGATGCCTCATCCATGGATGTATACACCATTACATCGCTTTTTTCCGTATTTCTCTGATTCCACATAAAATAAACTGCGATAGCCAACAGGAATACCACAGATAAAATTCCGATTTTTTTAGCCAAACGATTCATATAAAGCATCCTTTATTTTTCCAATTTAATCTACTTTATTGTATACAATAATGGACAAAACTACAATGAAAACTTTCTTAAACATTCGTTAATTGGCAAAAAAACCGGTTAGCGTAAATTCCATATCCTGTCTTAACTGCTGATATTCTTAAACTGCTCCGCCAGCTGATAGGAAGTACCTTCTCTGGTAATTACAAAGATCGTATTATTCCCGGCAATGGTTCCTACAATTTCATTCCAGCCCAGTTCATCGATTACCGTACATACAGAAGCCGCCATGCCTGGCTCACAGTCAATAACAACCACATTTCCTGACTGCTCCACTGCCCTGACTGCCATGGAAAACAGTACAAAAAGCCTGTGGGAAATCTGGTGTCTGGATATAATACTGCTTTGAATATATCCTTCCCCGCTTACTCCCTTTATCAGGTTCATCTCCCTGATATCTCTGGATAAGGTGGCCTGGGTGACATCAATCCCCTCCCTGCTTAAATATTCCTTAAGCATTGTCTGTGTCGTGATGGGCTGCTTCCTGATCAATTTAAGAATTGTCTTCTGACGCCTGGTTTTTACATTATCCTTTTCTAATTCATTCACCGTATTCCCCTTTTACCTGTTCACCTAAAGAATCTCAACTCCAGCTTCCATGTCGCGGTCAGGAATCATAAAGGACACATTCCCTTCCCGATCCTCCGCCACCATAAGCATCCCTTCCGATTTCATACCTGCTATTCTGGTGGTTTTCACATTTTCCAGAACCATCACTTTTTTTCCGATAACTTCTTCGGTTTCATAATATCCTTTCAGGCCGCACAGGATCTGACATGTCTTGTCCCCAATCTCCACCTGAAAGCATAAAAGCCGGTTGGACTGATTTACTTCCGAACATTTTATAATCTTTCCAACTTTAAATTTCATTTTGAACAGATGATCACATGACACATACTCTTCTTTCTGATATTCCATCTTTTTCCCTCTTTTTCATCAGTTGACAAGCACAGCCTGAGCTGCCCGAAACTCATTGGGCAGAACATGCCTGAGCTGGATAAAGTTTCTGCGAAATGTCTTTACCGTTCCATAGCCTACTTCTATGGCAATATCAGTAATCGATTTATCCGTATCAAGAAGCAGTTCACAGGATTTGTCAATCCTTAACCGGTTCACAAAATCAGAAAAATTACATTCTACCTGCATCATTAAATGCCGGTTCATCTCCTCTATGGAAATGCCGAATCTTTCTGATGTTTCAAACGCCTGTATCTCCTCCTGATAATTTTTGGAAATATACTCCACCAGCTGGTAAGCCATCTTTTTCTCTTCTATATTTGTTATGTTCAAAACCCTTTGATACGTTCTGCGGTAATTACTGATCTTATTTTCCATACGGTAGGAAAACACCTTGGATATATGTGCTGCATCCACATATCCAAGAACAGGCGCTATTTCCTCCAATGTCATATCCGTATACAATAAATAATTGATTGTTTTTACAATCCGCATTTCACTGACCAGTTCATGAAATGCAAGTCCTGTCTTTTCGAAGATATACATCCGGACCGATGATCTGCTCAAATAAAACTGTTTCGCTATTCTCTCCAGAGTAATCTTCTCTCCCAGATGCATGTAGATGTAACGCAGGATCAGCAGCCGGTTATCCTCTGATCCGTTTTTTATACATATCTTTTTATCTCTGTTATCAATCACACGGCAAAATGCAATGATCAAAGAAGAAACAAGCATAATTATATTTATCTCCTGATAGGATCTTCTTTCCCTGAAATCCATTACCGATTCCACCCCTGCCTCTTCCCTGATTTTAAGAAACAGATATCCCACCTCTTCTCTCATTTCCTCCGTAAGATACGCATATGGAGTTTCTTCCAGTTTCTTTAAAACAGAAACAGGATCTGACATGGAGGTAGAGGATTTTATCGTTTCCGCCACCACATCATAATTATATTTAACAATTTCAAAGCTTAAGACCTCTTCCACCTCTACGATTTGTGTGCACTCCCATGGCAGTACAGAAAGCAATACCCCTGATTTTAGTTCGTACCGTTCCCTGTCTACCTCGATACTGCCTTTTCCTTCTCTCACTAAAATGAATCTCGGACTTTTGTGATACAACGGCAAAGTTCTTTCCGCGATTGTTTCGTAATCGAAGGTGCATATTTTTTTAATATCTATTTTTGAGCAGAAATGTGACTGCAGCTCAATATACTCCTTCATCTTATCAAATCCTTCCAGATTTTGCGTAATACGTTAATAAGTTATCGTATATTCATTTGTTTCATGATAATATAAGTATTTCTATTCATACCTGGAGGAAAAGTATCCCATTTTACCTGATATAAATAAAATGGGATCGTATTTTCTCCATTAACTTATTTGCTTATAATTCTTGTTCCGGCTTTCCCGCTTAAAGCTTTTGCCGCCTTTTCCAGAGAGCAGATAATGGATACGCCCTCTTTTTTCTGCTCTATAAATTTCATGGCAGCCTTTACCTTGGGAAGCATGCTTCCTGCAGCAAAATGCCCCTCCTTAATGTACTGTTCTGCCTGGGCCAGTGTAATCTGGGAAAGATCCTGCTGATTTGGTTTACCAAAGTAAATGGAAACCTTATCTACAGCTGTCAGTATGACAAATGCATCTGCGTCCACCAGTTCTGCCAGCTTTTCAGCTGCCAGATCCTTATCAACTACTGCATCAACGCCATGATAAGAGCCATCCGGCTCCTTAACTACGGGAATTCCGCCTCCCCCTCCTGCAATAACCACATGGTGGGAATTGATCAGCGTATTTAAGGAAATTCTTTCATAGATACTTACCGGCTGGGGGGAAGCAACTACCCGGCGGTATCCCCGTCCGGAATCCTCCGCATACTTCTGACCTGTTTCCTCCATCAGGCGTCCGGCTTCTGCTTCATCATAATATCTTCCAATCGGTTTCGTGGGATTTTGAAAAGCCGGATCCTTTTCATCCACGATTACCTGTGTCAGCATGGTAATTACAACCGTATCCTGAATTTGCTTCTTAACCAGCTCCTGATCAATTGCCTGCTGGAGATGATAACCGATATACCCCTGACTCATTGCCGTACATTCAGGAAGATGCATTTCGGGGACGATTAATGCCTCATGACCTTTCTCAAAAGCAAGGTTGATCATTCCTACCTGGGGACCATTTCCATGGCATACAACCACCTCATATCCTGCCTTCACTATATCCACAACAGCTTCTGCGGTAATTCTTACCCGTTCCAGCTGTTCTTCTGATGTATTGCCCAGAGCATTTCCGCCCAGCGCGATTACAATTCTTTTCACCCTGACCAACCTTTCTAGCAAAGCGTTGCATACATCACAGCTTTAATGGTATGCATACGATTTTCAGCCTCATCAAATACCTTGGAATATTTTGCTTCAAATACTTTATCTGTCGCTTCCATCTCAGCCAGTCCGAATTTCTGATAGATATCCTCACCAATGGTTGTTTTTCTGTCATGGAAGGATGGGAGGCAATGCATAAAGATGGCCTGACTTCCAGCATTTTCCATGACCTTTTCATTAACCTGATACGGACTCAGCAGCTTGATACGTGTGTCCCATACACTATCCGGTTCTCCCATGGAAACCCATATATCTGTATATACCACATCAGCCCCCGTTGTTCCTTCCTTTACATCATCCGTTAATGTTATTGAGCAATGGTTTTCTGCAGCAATCTTTCTGCATACCTCAGTCAGCTCTTCAGCCGGCCATAAATCCTTTGGAGCACAGGCTGTAAAGTTAAGCCCCATTTTGGCACACGCCACCATTAACGAATTTCCCATATTATTTCTGGCATCTCCCATAAAAGTAAAGTTTATTCCTTTTAAAAATCCAAAATGCTCTTCAATGGTCAGGAGGTCTGCAAGCATCTGTGTAGGATGAAACTCATCCGTTAACCCGTTCCAGACAGGAACGCCCGCATACTGAGCAAGCTTGGTAACCAGTTCCTGGCTGTAGCCCCGGTATTCAATTCCATCATACATTCTTCCAAGGACTCTGGCTGTATCTTCAATGCTTTCTTTTTTTCCCATCTGTGAACTGCCCGGGTCAAGATATGTAACTCCCATTCCCAGATCATTGCCTGCCACCTCAAAGGAACAACGGGTTCTTGTAGAAGTTTTTTCAAATAAAAGAACAATATTTTTTCCCATAAGATATTTATGAGGAGTATTGCTTCTCTTTAAGTCCTTAAAATTCTTAGCCAGATCTATCAGGTAACGGATTTCCTCCGGTGTAAAATCCAGTAATTTTAAATAGCTTCTTCCTCGTAAATTAACTGCCATTTCTTTTTCTCCTTTTTCTTTAGTAATTGACCGGCTCACGGTCAAGCGGCATGCTCATGCAGCGGGGACCGCCTCTTCCCCTGGACAACTCTGCACTTGGAATTTCCAGTACATTCAGCCCCCGCTTTTTCAATAATTCATTGGTTTTTGTGTTGCGCTGATAGGTGACAATGGTTCCCGGTGAGATGCAAAGAGTATTGGAGCCGTCATTCCACTGCTCTCTTTCTGCTGCAATCATATCCTCTCCTCCGCATTTGATCAGCTCAACCTTATCAATACCAAGGCTTTTCTCAAGAACGGTCTCAAGATCAGAATTCAGAACCTCTACCTTAATATCGCCTTTGCAGTTTCCTTTTTCAATCTTGTAAATCCGCAGAGGTCCCAGAATTCCCGGGTGAATGGTAAACTTATCATAATCAATCTGGGTAAACACCGTATCCAGATGCATAAATGCCCGGCTGTTAGGAATATTAAATCCAAGGATTGTCTCAATAGTACTGTTCTCATTTCCGAAAATATTCTTTGCCAGCAGCTCCAGGGCATCGGGCTCCGTTCTTTGGGAAATACCAACTGCAAGAACCTTATCGTTGATGTTTAAAATATCTCCGCCTTCAATATGAAACGCATTGTAACGGTCATAATACTTATCAACCTTTCCCTTAAAATCCGGATGGTATTTGAAAATATACTCGCCATAAATCGTCTCCCGGTTTCTGGTAACAGAATACATACGGTTCAGGCTGACTCCATTCCCGATGCATGCGAATGGATCACGGGTAAAGTAAAGATTCGGCATGGGATCAATCACCAGCTTAGAGGGGTCGCTCATAAGATCAACCAAAGAATCGCTTTTCGTATAATTAAGCTCCTTTAGTACAATGCCTTCCATGGATTTCAGCACGAGTGCTTTGCTGTCATCCTTAAACTGCATCATATAATCGTAAATTTTCTTCTTATACAGTCCGGTGGAAATTCCAGCTTCATTGATCCATTGCTTTATGAACTCATCTCTGATTTCATCGCTTAAATCCAGTACCTCAGCCATAACATCTTCCAGATACAATACCTCTACGCCATTGTTTCTTAATGTTTCGGCAAATGCATCATGCTCCTGCTGTGCAGCCTCTAAAAAAGGAATATCATCAAAGAGAAGCCTCTCCAGTGTATCTGGTGTCAGATTTAATAATTCCTTTCCCGGTCTGTGCAGCAATACTCTTTTTAAGCGGCCAATTTCACTTTTTACATTAATACTCTGCATAATTAATAACCTCCTTTTATGTTTTATCATTGGCATTTTGTAACGCTTCCGCTTCTTCGCGTTCACGTCTCCCAAAGAATAGCATCAAAAAATCGGGTTTGGAATAAACCTTTTCATTTATTTTTATGAATAATTATACATTTTAGACAAAACCAAGCCTAAACCTTATACATTTTGCACAATTTTTCTTGATCTCTGCTTTCCAGTTTGCTATACTGAAAGGAAAAAGCCCAAAGGTAATTATGAATCTGTTACTTTACTTATACGACAATATACTTTTAATTTTATACTTTGGAGTGTGCCTTCTTGCCTTCTGCCGCTACTTAAGTGAGCGGTGCTGCAGCGCTGCCAGTTTGTCCGCACTCTATCTCTGTTTATCTGTCAATCAGCTTGTTGCAGCTATGGCAGAATTTCTCCCTGAATTCGGCCGGTTCTACCAGGCTGTCTATTTCACTATGCCCGTATGGAATACGGTTATATCCATATCCGCTGCTATCTGCCTCTTAAACCTGGGTTATCAGCTAAACCACACATCAAAGCTTCCATTTCATGAATACATGATTCTGTGTATATTCATTTTTCTTCTGTTGCTGATTCCCACCTTAAAAAGCAGCAGGACTACCTTGTTTCTTTACAGCTCTCTGTTTCCTCTTTCCTTAATTTACAGAGGCTTTTCTTTTTACGCGCTTATGAATCAGGCAGCCTGCAGTCAAAGCAAGAAGCTTTTCTCATATTTTCGCCCTGCGCTATCCCTATCCGTTCTCTTCTTTTCTCTTTCCGGCATTATAGAAAACTATATCAGGATTTTTGTTTTCCCTGTCCGCAGCGGGCGGTTTTTCTGCCGTATCTTTTCCATTGATCTTTTATTTGGTTTATCAGCCCTGGTTTATATCTGTTTTTTTCTGAAGAAAACAGCAGCTCTGCACACATGCAAAGCTGCTGTAAATTGCCGGGAACAGGTACCGGAATCTTTCGCTTCTTCAGATACCGAAACTGCCTCTTATTATTCTTTTTGTAAATCCTATTCCCTCACTCTGCGGGAACAGACCATCCTTACGGAGCTGTTAAACCACACCACCGATGAGCAGATCAGCGCCAAGCTTCTTATCTCATCCTTTACCGTACGTTCTCATGTCCATAACCTTTTAAAAAAAACAGGTTCAAAATCCCGGCAGGAATTATATGCCCTTTACGAGAGCGCAAAAAAACAGAAGTCAGGTTAACGGAGTCTGCTCCCGGCTTTCATAAAACTTCTCATATCTGCCAATCAGTTCCGACCGGTTCCTGGAATCCGTTTTTTCATAGATCCCATGAGCATGAAATTTTACGGTTCCCACAGACAGCCCCAGTTCTTCTCCCATTTCCTGATAGGTCTTGTCCTTCAACAGCAGATACAGTACATCACACTGGCGATTGCTTAATCCGTAAGCCCTGACAAAAGGGTCTTCCGGATAAGGAGTTTTTACCTCGCAGACTGCCGCAGCAGAAAGAGGAATCCCAGGCTCCATTATCTCAGCCGGTTCTCTTCTCTGTATCAGCTGCGAGAATCCGCTTTTTACTCCGATCATTGCCAGGATCACGAAAAATGTATCTTCACTTAAATTATGTTCCATAAATACCTTCAGATTCAACGTATTGATCACATATTGAAAGTGGAAGATAACCATGCTGTCTTCAGCAAAAATCAGCACAGAGAAGATGCCTCCTATGACAAAAATAAACCGGTACTGCCTGATCCTTATTTTATACTCCCTGTCTTTCGCAGAAGCATACCGGATAAAATAATAAAGAACAAAGCATGCCAGATATATCTGCCGGATGGTATAAAATATCCAGTGCTGACTGACTGATCCATTTAAATCTCCCACATAGACCGTCACACAGATCAAAGGCATCATAATGATTACATGAAGAATGCCCGTCTTTTTTTCAAGTAAAGAAGCGGTAAGAAGCATATACAGGGTACTTATGGCAATTCCACAGATAACCTTAACGCTGAAATAAGTCAGTACATTATAGGCACCTTCAAAAAGTGGCAGTTTAAGCAAAAATTCTGACATGAAAATAATCATGGAATTCAGGCAATAAAAGAACATAAGCATGCCGGTCTCAAATTCCCTGACATGCTTTGTTTTACAGTATGCAGTTACATTAATCGTACAGGAACAGGCAAATATTATAATTAATACGATGTCGAAGATAAAAATTGTTGTACTCATTTGGACCTCACATTATCCATTCTGCTTCTCCTCTGAAACACCTTGCTTCACTGCCGTTTCCAATCGTTCTCCTTATGTCGAATCATATCATTAAAAGTAAATTTTTGTCAATTTTGCCGCCTGAATTTTATGTAAGCAAGTCCGCACTGGGCCATGTAATGATCCGAAATTCATGATCAGACAGCAATTCCACCAGTTACCAGCATGTAAACAGATATCGCCGCACCCATAAGAATGAACATAATTACGATTCGTTCTTTTGTGGAAAAGACCTTTTTCACTCCATTTTCTTTTCCTGCTTTAACATAGAGTAGAATGCCAATAATATAAACCAGCATACATAGTAGAAAATACCCTATTCCGGATGCCCATATTGCCCATGCATAAAAAACAGTTCCAAGAAGTCCTATTGCCAGCTGTCCGGCTTCTCCTTTTTTACCTCTGTTTTCATAAGAAAGCTTCACCTGATATACACATACCAGAATCCATGTTACAAAAATTGCAGCAGTACAGAGTGAATATGCAAAATGATAGGCCTTATCCGTAAACAGCAAAGTGAAGATGAAAATCTGTGAAAGAGCCGTCATAAAAACCAGAGAGAAGGTTGGAACATTCTTGTCATTGACTTCTCCGAATTTTTTCGGAAGAAGATTCTGCTGAGCCATCAGCAATGTAGTTTCAACCGGAAGCATGGTCCACGACAACCAGCATCCTGCAACAGATATAATCATTGCGATATTAATAAAAGCTGCTCCCCACGGACCAACAATATAAGAAAGAAGATATGCCATAGTGGGCTGCTTCAATTCACATATCTCGGCACGGCTCATCAGCCCATACGGTAACAGAGATAAAAGGAGATACACGCACAAAAGCCCTGCCAGTCCCAACACAGTGGCCTTTCCCGCAGTTGCCTTTGTTACGGCTCGATCTGACATCATAGCCGCTCCCTCGATTCCTACAAATACCCACATAAGCACCATCATGCTGGAATTTACCTGAGATACCATATCCTTTAAAGAAAAGTTCCCTGACAAGGTTCCCCAAAAGTCTGCGGCAAATATATCCGCCTTAAATGAAATGATTGCCGCAACGGCAAAAAGTAAAAGAGGGACCAGCTTACAAACGGTAATTATGGTATTTAAAAATGCAGCGCTTTCAATCCCTCTGTTTACAACCAGACACATGATCCAGAGAATCACACTTGCAATAATAATGGAAAGAAGATTACTTCCATCACCAAGCGCAGGGATAAAATAGCTGAGTGCGCTCATCATAATGGTGGCGAAAGCAATATTTCCCAACCATGCGGATAACCAGTAGCCCCAGCCGCTGATAAATCCCCCAAAAGGACCAAAGGTTTCTGTTGCATAGCTGAAAATCCCGCTTAATTCAGGCCTTTTATTAATGATATTGGTAAGTGACAGGCACAGCATGAGAACTCCTGCTCCTGTAATGATCCACGCTGCAATGGCAGCCCCCGGGCTTGTCCCCTGTGCCATATCTGATGCTATCCCAAAAATTCCGCTTCCAATGGAAGAGCTGATTACCAATGCAGTCAGGGCCATCAACCCCAGTTTCCTATTCTCTTTTTCCATAAAAACCTCCTATGTATTGATTCTTTTATAGTAAGGAATTTCAGGAAAAGATGTCTGCCACATTCAGACTGTTTACTTGTAATTTTGTACTGTATTTTTGCAGATGAATCCGCTTATAATTCATGATTATCTGATTTAAATTACTTTAGTCGTCCATATCAAATAACAACAAATACTGGTTTTTTCTTCCCTTCAGAATATTTTGCCAGAGGTTTCAGGCTAAAAAAAAAGCAGCTTTCCTTTTTAAAGAAAGCTGCTTTTTTATAGCCTATCTGCACCGTCCGGAATTACATCTTCTGCGGTGCATTTCATTTAGAAGCAATACAGACACAATATCACCCAGCCAGCCATTCCCCTGAGATGGTCCGGGATTGGCCCCCCAATAAGGCGGCTTTGGTCCGGGACCAGGTCCCCAGTACGGCGGTTTCGGTCCGGGACCGGGTCCCCAGTACGGCGGTTTTGATCCGGGCGGCCCCCAGTATGGAGGTCTTGGTCCGGGGCCGGGTCCCCAATACGGCGGCTTTGACCCGGGCGGTGGGCCCCAGCCGGGCGGTTTTGGTCCGGGCGGGCCCCAGCCCGAAGGTCCCCATGTAGAGTAGCGGTCATTGAGTTCTGCCTTTTCTACCTCTTCATTTTCCCAGTCCATCGGCTCTTGCTGCGTCTGCGCGGCCGCTTTTGTACTGTCATTGTTCCCCATCAGAAATTCGTCAGTAATGGTCCCCTCCTCGCGAATCTTTGCGCAAATAGAATCACAAACCTGATGAATGAGCAGACGGTCGGGAAACTCATCGTACATTGGACTGTCTTTATAATCCAGATGATCACATGCGGAAACGACGTATTCCTGCAGACGTTTCATATGTCCCGGGTACATTCCCTGTAAATATTCCAGATCCTTTGCAATGATATCTTTCGGCTCCAGAGAACTTTCCCTGATGCTCCTGTCACCATAAAGCATATATGGAGGCAGGCTCTCATTATCCTTTCCATAAGTATAGTCCGGGTTGCCTGGCACGGTTTTTATCACTCCCTGCTTTTAGCTTATACAACACCATTCTATGCTAAGGAAATTGAAAAAGTTCGGATATTATCGTTAAAAAAGACGTTCCGGATAAATTCTTTTTGAGACCAGCTCTCTGATGGCTGCAGAAACAGCTGGTTTATCTTCCTTATAAGTTACCCCAAACCACTTATCTCTTGTTTCCAGCACATGGACTCTGGCTTTATCCTGGTTAATCAGCCTGTCAATGATCTTGGGAAGCAGATATTCAGACTTTATATCCCCTTCCTTCAGGTTCTCTAAAAAGGCCGGAAATCCACGTTCCAGCTCCGCCAGGAATGCAGGTGACAGCCCCCACATATTCATGGATACATTCTGTTCTAACGGCACTTTCACCGTATTACCTGCTTCATCCTTTCCGCAGGCTTCACCGTTTTCCATAACGAGCTCATAGGTTTCCGTAACTTTCTGTAAGACACCATCAGTTCCTACCTGACATACCCCTCTGGTCACCCCCCCATTCTCACTTAAGGTGTTGCCCAGAATAAATCCGCTCATACAAAGATCAAAGGGGGTTGCATCCGTATCCATCTGGTTAACCAGATAATCATGTAACTTTACAAACCCCTCTTTGCCGTAATAATCATCTGCATTGATCACTGCAAACGGCTCCCGTATCACATCTTTGGCACAGAGAATTGCCTGCCCTGTTCCCCAGGGTTTGGTTCTTCCTTCCGGCTTATGAAAGCCCTCAGGCAGATCATCAAGCTCCTGAAAAGCATATTCCACAGGTGCAATCTTTTCAATCCGGTTGCCGATGATCTCTTTAAAGTCCAGTTCCAGATCCTTACGAATAATAAACACAATTTTGTTAAAACCGGCATTTAGGGCATCATAAATGGAATAGTCCATTATGATCTCTCCGCTGGGCCCAACCGGCTCCAGCTGTTTAATCCCGCCGCCAAACCGGCTCCCGATGCCGGCTGCCATAATGACTAATGATGTTTCTTTCATAATACATTCTCCCTGTTTGATTTATCTGTTCCTTAGTATAACATAGTTTGAGCAGATAATCCACAATCCGGGATTTTTCCGGTATATCTATCCACAAAAAAAGGGACTTAAACCACATGAAACGGTTCAAATCCCTTTTTGTTATTTGGTAAGCGAAATTCTTACAAGCGCCTTTTTTAACGCTGTTTCCGCTCTTACTATATCTATTTCTCCGCTCTGCTCTTTCAAGCGGCGTTCTGCACGGACCTTTGCCTCTTCTGCACGGTTTAAATCGATCTCCTCAGGCCACTCTGCCACTTCAGCCATTATAACAATCTTCTCCGGTAAAATCTCAAGAAATCCTGACATAAGAGCAGCTTCTTTTATGCCGCCTGCTTCGTGAATTTTTAAGACTCCCGGTGCTGCAATAGCCGTCATGGGAATATGTCCGCGGTATACACCGATCTCACCTTCTGTTGTGGTAAGCTCTACCATTGAGGCGTCTCCCTCATAAAACTTTCTTTCAGGAGTTATGATCTGCAGTTTAAATAAATCAGCCATCTTCCCACCCCCTATTTTTTCACGCGGGCAAGAACGTCATCAATGCTACCTGCATTCAAGAAATAGCTTTCCGGTATATCATCGTGTTTTCCTTCCAGAATCTCTTTAAAGCCCTGAACAGTATCAGTAAGAGGCACATAACGTCCCTCCAGACCGTTAAACTGGGTTGCAACAAAGAAAGGCTGGGATAAGAATCTCTGAATCTTTCTTGCACGGGCTACAGTCAGCTTGTCTTCCTCAGAAAGTTCATCCATACCGAGCATGGCGATGATATCCTGAAGCTCTTTATACTTCTGAAGAACTTCCTGTACTCCGCGGGCAACATGGTAATGCTCTTCGCCCACAATACGCGGATCAAGAATTCTGGAAGTAGAACCTAACGGATCAACTGCCGGGTAGATACCAAGCTCTACGATGGAACGGTCAAGAACCGTGGTCGCATCCAGATGTGCAAAGGTATTGGCCGGAGCCGGGTCAGTTAAATCATCTGCCGGCACATAAACTGCCTGAACGGAAGTGATAGAACCATTCTTTGTTGATGTAATACGCTCTTGTAGTGCACCCATCTCTGTCTGAAGTGTGGGCTGGTAACCAACGGCTGAAGGCATACGTCCAAGAAGAGCGGATACCTCAGAACCGGCCTGGGTAAAACGGAAGATGTTGTCGATGAATAAAAGCACATCCTTACCGCCCTGGTCACGGAAATATTCTGCCATGGTAAGTCCAGTCAGACCTACTCTCATACGTGCGCCCGGCGGTTCGTTCATCTGACCGAATACCATGGTTGTTTTATTGATAACGCCTGATTCCTGCATTTCGTGATATAAGTCATTTCCTTCACGGGTTCTCTCACCAACTCCCGTAAATACGGAATATCCGCCGTGCTCTGTGGCAATGTTACGGATCAATTCCTGAATTAATACGGTTTTTCCAACTCCGGCACCGCCGAACAGACCGATCTTACCGCCCTTCTGATAAGGGCACAGAAGGTCTACGACTTTGATTCCGGTCTCCAGAATTTCCGTTTCCGTAGACTGCTCCTCAAAGTTGGGAGCAGATCTGTGAATCGGGAAATGCTCTTTTACTTCCGGTGCTGGTTTCTTATCGATTGGATCGCCCAGAACGTTAAAGATACGTCCCAGAGTTTCTTCTCCAACCGGCACGGTAATGGGAGCGCCTGTTGCCACAGCTTCCATACCACGTACCAGTCCATCGGTTGTGCCCATGGCGATACATCTTACGGTATCATCGCCAAGATGCTGGGATACTTCTACAACCAGTCTGCCGCCGTCTTTTGTTTTGATATCAATGGCTTCATTGATGTCCGGCAGCTTTCCCTGGCTGAACTTGATATCCAGTACGGCACCGATGATCTGGGTGATCTTACCAATATTTTGTTCTGCCATCTTGTTTCTCCTTTATTTATATTTCATTATTTATTAAGGAAGTTCGGCTTGTTTCGCTCTCCGAACAGTTATGATATTGCATTGGCACCGGCTATAATTTCGGTAAGCTCCTGGGTAATGGAACCCTGTCTTGCCCTGTTATAAATCAGTCCAAGCTCTTCTATCATATCTTCCGCATTATTGGTTGCAGAGTCCATGGCAGTCATTCTGGCCCCGTTTTCACTGGCTACAGCCTCTAATAAAGCGCCGTAAATCAGACTGCTCATATATTTGGGAATAATGGAATCCAGAACCTCATCTTCATTCGGCTCATAGTTCATAAGTGTCAGATCCGCTTTTTCGCTTCCCTCTGCCATTTCAACAGGGAGAAGTTTCTTTAAGGTCGGAATCTGGGTCACCGTATTTTTAAATGAAGTATATACCAGATAGATCTCTCCGATCCGGTTTTGACCGAATGCGTCCAAAAGCTCCATGGTTATGTCAGCAGCATCGCGGTAAATGGGCTCATTGATTACCTCGGAATAATCCTGAGCAATATTGTAACCCTTTTTCCCCAGCGCTTCCTTTCCCTTTCGGCCAATGGCATAGATATCGGTAAGCTCCGGTTTTAAAC
The DNA here is from genome assembly GCA_023386315.1 of Bacillota bacterium. Classification (GTDB taxonomy): domain Bacteria; phylum Bacillota; class Clostridia; order Lachnospirales; family Lachnospiraceae; genus Lacrimispora. The sequence continues at coordinate 415,974 of JAEWJZ010000014.1, forward strand.
GCTCATCCTGAAGGACAAGCTTTGCAATATTGCTGTTGTATCCGCCGGCAAGACCTCTGTTGGAAGTAATGACTATCACTGCCTTCCGCTTGGAATCGCCTGCCTTTAGATACTTATGCTCTATTGTTCCGGACTTCCTAAGCATGGAGTTTATGGTATCGTACATCATATCATAATATGGCTTGGAAGCTTCTGCTTTTGCTCTGGATTTCTGCAGTTTTACGGTAGATATGAGTTTCATGGCTTTGGTAATCTGTTCGGTACTTTGAATACTATCTCTTCTTCGTTTGATATCCCTTATGGATGCCATGATTTTCACCTGCCTTTAAAAAACACCTGCTTTGCACTCATTGATTGCTTTCACCAACAATTCTTCTGTCTCAGGTGTAATCTGTTTTGTTTCACGTATACTTGCAGGAATCTCAGAATATTTGCTGTCAATAAAGCTTCTTAAAGCCTTCTCAAAGTCGAGAATTTTAGCTGTCGGAATATCCAAAAGCAGTTTTCTCGTCGCTGCAAAGATAATGATGATCTGATATTCAACCGGAATCGGCTGATACTGACCCTGCTTTAATACTTCCCTGATTCTCTCACCCTGTGCCAGCTGCTCGGTTGTTTCCTTGTCAAGCTCGGAACCAAACTGGGCGAAGCTTGCAAGCTCTCTGTACTGAGCCAGCTCCACACGGATCGGAGCAGCGATCTTCTTCATCGCCTTAATCTGGGCAGAACCACCAACTCGGGATACGGAAAGACCTGCGTTGATTGCAGGACGGAATCCTGAGTTAAACATCTCTGTTTCCAGATAAATCTGACCATCTGTGATGGAAATAACGTTGGTCGGAATATAAGCCGATACGTCGCCTGCCTGTGTCTCAATAATCGGAAGTGCAGTTAAGGAACCTCCGCCTAACTCATCGGAAAGTCTGGAAGCACGTTCAAGAAGTCTGGAATGAAGATAAAATACATCTCCAGGATAAGCTTCACGACCCGGTGGTCTCTTAAGAAGAAGTGACAGGGTACGGTAAGCTGCCGCATGTTTACTTAAATCATCATAGATAACAAGCACATCTTCGCCATTCTCCATCCACTCTTCTCCGATTGCACAGCCGGAGTAAGGAGCGATATACTGAAGAGGAGCTAAGTCGGAAGCAGTGGATACCACGATAGTTGTGTAATCCATAGCGCCGTACTCTTCCAATGTTTTTACGATTGTAGCAACGGTAGATGATTTCTGACCGATGGCTACATAGATACAGTGCACGCCCTGGCCCTTCTGGTTAATAATGGTATCGAGAGCAATGGCTGTCTTTCCTGTCTGGCGGTCTCCGATAATCAGCTCTCTTTGTCCTCTTCCGATGGGGATCATGGCATCAATTGCCTTAATACCGGTCTGAAGCGGAGTATCTACTGACTTTCTGTCGATAACGCCATGAGCAACACGCTCAATTTTACGGAACTTGTCTGTCTGAATCGGTCCTTTTCCGTCGATCGGCTGTCCAAGGGCATTGACTACACGCCCGGTCAGAGCATCTCCTACCGGAACCTCTACCACTCGTCCGGTAGTTTTTACTGTATCGCCTTCACTGATCGCGCCGGTACCAAGTAAAACTGCACCAACGTTGTCTTCCTCCAGGTTGAGAACCATGCCGTAGATTTCTCCCGGAAATTCCAGAAGCTCTCCCTGCATTGCATTCTCAAGACCGTGAATACGGGCGATACCGTCCGCTACCTGAATGACTGTACCGACATCAGAGACTTCCAGCTTCGTTGAATATCTTTGAATCTGTTCCTTGATGACGGAACTGATCTCTTCTGGTCTTAAATTCATTAAGGTCTGCACCTTCTTTCTGCAAAGTTTCTGTTACGATATCTGCAGCTTTGACAAGCTGCGGCGCAGCTCATAAATCTGCGTCTTAATACTGGAATCCACTACCCGATCACCGATCCGGATTACCAGCCCTCCGATAATGGAAGGGTCAACCTGATAAACCATCTCAAACTCCTGATAGCTGGTTGTTCCCAGCAGTTTCCCCAGAAGCTGGGTTTTCTGTTCTTCTTTTAATTCCACAGCGCTGGTCACATGCGCCACGCCGATTTTTTTATATTCCTTGACAGCGTTAATAAAGTACTCACAGATTGCATTGATTTCCTTTTGTCTGCCCTTTTCGACAATGACTGTCAGGAACCCCATGAGAGTTTCCGATACCCGTCCGCCGAACACTTCCTGAATAATTCCGTTTTTTTCTTCCTTGCCTATCTTCGGATTATCAAGAAGTCCTGCAAGATCCTGATTCTCAGCAAAGACTGCCTGCAGGCTCTTTACTTCCTCGAACAAAGCGTCCACTTCCTGTTTTTCCAGGGTTTCCTCAAACAATGCATCACCGTATACTTTTGATACTAGCTTTGCCATGTACTCTCACCCATCTCTTTCAAGGTTTCATCAATGAGAGAATCCTGTATGGAAGTATCAATGGATGCAGCCACGACTTTTCCAGCCATGACAGATGCGATGGATATGATCTGTTCTTTCATATCATCCAGCGCTTTCTTTCTCTCCAGTTCCACTTCACGATTTCCTCTCATAACAATGCGGTTCGCTTCTTCCCTGGCTTCTGATAAAATCTCTGCCTCACGCTGCTTCGCTCTTTTTCTTGCATCTTCCAGAATCTCTTCTGCCTCTTTTTTAACTTCTAAAAGTCTGGCCTCGTATTCTTCCTTCATAACATGAGCTGCTTCTTTATCTTCGGCAGCGCTTTTCAACTCTCCTGCAATCTTTAACTTTCTTTTTTCCAGAGCATCACGCACCGGATTAAAAAGCTTATAGGATAAAGCAAAAAACAGAAGAAATACGTTAATGCCAGTGATAAACGCATCGAAAAGCAGCTGTGGGTCAAATCCCAATAATCGTTCCAAGGTTTCGCCTCCTCTCGCTCTTTCTTTTTATTCCTGCCAGACCTCTGTTTAGCTGAATGGCTTTAAGAACATAAGAATAGCGGCAACTGCGAAACCATAAAGACCGGTTGTCTCGGCAACAGCCTGTCCTAAAAGCATGGTAGATGTAATATCAGATTTTGCACCTGGATTACGTCCTACTGCAGCAGCTGCATGTCCAGCTGCAATACCCTGTCCAACACCAGGTCCGATACCTGCGATCATGGCAATACCTGCGCCGATTGCTGAGCAACCGTAGATAAAATCCTGTCCTGAAATTCCGTTCATAGAAAAATCCTCCTGAATTAAAATAATTAATAGAATGTTTGATTAATCCAACTTATCATTTACATATACCATGGTCAGCATACAGAACACATAAGTCTGTATACAGCCTGAAAACAGATCACAGTATACATGTAAGAATGATGGGATACCGATCTTGACAAAGATTGGCATCATCCCATACCACAATCCCATGATCACAACTCCTGACATCATGTTTCCAAACAAACGGAGCGCCTGGGATAATGGGTTTGTAATCTCTCCGATTAAGTTAATCGGAAATAAAACCACAAACGGCTGTGCAAGACTTGTAAGATGTCCGATTCCATGGTTTTTGATTCCCTGGTACTGAACGATGCAGAATGTGAATACACCGAGCATAAATGTGACACCAAAGTCTCCGGTTGGGGTTCTAAGCCCAAATAAACCGCTGATATTGCATAATAAAATGAAGAGGAAGATTGTCCCGATATAATTGACAAACTTTCTTGCATTATGCCCCATAGTATCCTTCACCAGTTTATCCAGTGATTCAACCAGCAGTTCCATAATGTTCTGGAATGTGCCCGGAACTTCCGTAGCCCGCTTCATCTTCCGGTCTGTGACAAATGCGAGAATTAAGATCACGATTGTCACAATGCTTAGACCGATTTCAGTTGTTGTTACCCATAGATCCTGCCCGAACGCGTGAAACTTTGTGACACCTTTAATCATAAAGTCCACATTACTGGCATTCGCAATGACCATACGCTATAGCCTCCTTTCTTATAATAATGCACAAAACCGCAGCAAATTAAACTTTATTTGTTTCCCTTACGGGATGCGATCCTGTGGATAACAGGCTGCAAAAATGCTCCTGCCTTGAGTCCTAAGACTCCGATTACAACTGCTACCGGATTAAACCAGTCTGAAAACCAATTGATGACTATTACCAATACGGCAACAAGCAGCAGATAACGGATAGCTGCACTTATCATTCCCCGTTTCTGAACGATTCTGGGATCCTGAGATTTCATGGATCGGTCAAGCACCAGTGCCATGGAAAAAAACATGGCAAGAGCGAGCACCATTCCAAGAAGCAGACCTGCGTAAACAGAGGTCCTGGGATAAACGAAAAACGCCCCCAGCAAAATGACCGCAGTAAAAAACACAATTCCTGCCGAAACCTCAGCAATCAGATTCTTTGTTGCTTTTTCCATTACAAGTCCTCCTGCTTATTTAAGCTTCTCGTCACTGCCCTTTTTTATACGGCTTGGCTGCTTGGGTTTACTCACCATAGGCTTTACTTCTCTTTGCCTTTCCATGCGTGCTTTCCGCTCCGCTTCCTTCTCTTCCCTCTCGTTCATTGCAAGTGTGGCTTTTGCAATCTTATATGCGTTTAAACCGCCTGCCAGAAAACCCACAACAAGGAATAACAGCAGCAGATTTGTTCCTGCATACCGGTCGAAGTAGTAACCGGCAAGAATACAGACAAATACAGGCACCATGACACTTAACCCCAGCTGGGTTACCATCAAAAGACTCCTCATTACACTTTTGTTATGACGCATGAATTCACCTGCCTTCTGCCTCCTGCACATATAATAGATATTATACCTAATAAATTTTGCTTTGTCTATTATATACGGAAATTTAACTTGTTTTTTATTAAACATGTATAAAAAACGAGCAATTGTACATAAAAGAAGCATAGATATCCATTAATATTTGTAACCAACAAAAAACATTATTATTCTACATTTTTCTCCTGAAAATAACAAAGAAAATACCTGGTTCTCAACTGGATTAACCAGAGAGAACCAGGTATTTTCATAAGACTGATTTAAACTTCTTTTGCTGCAGGAAGAATTGTTTCAACTTCTGCATGCGGACGAGGAATTACATGTACGGAAACCAGTTCACCTACACGCTGTGCTGCTGCTGCGCCTGCGTCAGTTGCTGCCTTTACAGCTCCTACATCGCCTCTTACCATAACAGTAACAAGACCGCCGCCTACGAATTCTTTACCAATTAAAGTAACGTTAGCTGCCTTAACCATAGCATCTGCTGCCTCGATGGATCCAATTAAACCTTTAGTCTCGATCATTCCTAATGCATCATATTTCATTTTTAAATCCTCCTGGGTTTTTATAATTAATTTTTAATAGTTCCCTATTTTACAATAGTCACCTTAGATGAACCGGAAAGGCCCATAGCATTGGCTTCTTCCGTATCTAAGTGGCATTCTAATGCTGAAGTCTCTGTTACGCGGATTGCCACGTTGTTAAAGATACCTCCACGGATGCCTTCTGTCTCAATTTTAACTGTTTCACCGTCATGTACACCGAATTTTAAAGCGTCAGCCGGTGACATGTGAATATGTCTCTGGGCAATGATTAAGCCCTCTTTTGTCTCTACAGTACCTTTGGGTCCTACCAGTGTAATTCCTGGTGTTCCTGCCAGTTCTCCGGACATTTCAGGTGTTGTGTTTCTGCCAAGTTTAAAGCAGTCGGCAGCCAGGATTTCCACCTGGGTCTGCTTTCTTACAGGTCCTAAAATGCGGACTTTTTCAATGGCTCCCTTGGGACCGCATACCGTTACCATTTCCTTGCATGCATACTGTCCAGGCTGAGACAGCTCTTTCATATTGGTCAGCTCGTAGCCTTTTCCAAAAAGAGTATCCAGATCTTCCTGAGACAAATGCACATGGCGGTTGGAAACGCCTACCGGAATCGTCAGCTCATCACTGCCGGATTCTGATTTTACAGCATCCATTAAGAGCTTGATTACCGCTTCATACTTATCCATTGCTGTTCTCCTTTTTCAGTTCAGATTACTGGCCTTTCATAGCCAGAACGATTTCCTTTACAAGAGCCGCAAGCTTGTCATTGTCTTCGCAGTTACTCTGGCAGGAAGCTGCCGGAGCACTTTCCTTTTTCTCAAAGGAAGCAACAAGCTCAGCAGGGCTTAAGCAGGAGGAAGCCTGTGATTTTTCTTTCCATATGAAAGTTGGGTCGTCATCTGCAATGGTTGCGCAGTCTTTTAAGCCGAATGCTACTGTCTTAACGTTCAGTAAATGTTTCGGGCTTACATTTTCAGAAACAGAGCTTCCGCCGCAGGTTCCGCAGCCTAATGTGAAGGCAATTGGAAGACCTGTGCTGATTCCCGTTCCGCCCTGGCTTCCACCTGTGTTTACAAGAATTCTGGAAGCTGGTTTTGCTGCAAATTTTAATACCATATCTCTGTCCTGAGTATGAATGCTCATGGTATGTCCGATACCGTTCTGTAACAGACGGTAGCTTAATCCACATGCTTCTTCCCAGTCCTTAACGGTATAGAAGCCAAGAACAGTTGTCAGCTTTTCGTAGGATAATGGGTATCCTTCGCCAACGCCTTCCTGTTTCCCGATTAACACTTTTGTACCTTCCGGAATTGTGATTCCTGCAGCTGCAGCAATCACTTCAGGAGAACGTCCTACAAACTTTGCGTTCATGTTATGACCGTTTTTGAATAACAGGTTGCAAACCTTGTCAGTTTCTTCCTTCGTCATGAAGTAACCGCCCTGGCTCTTTAACTCTGCTACAACTTCTGCATGATTGCTCTCTTCGCAGATGATGGACTGCTCGGAAGCACAGATGGTGCCGTAGTCAAATGTCTTGCTGGCCATAATGGTTCTTACTGCATGTTTTACATCAGCTGTCTTTTCGATGTATGCCGGAGAGTTTCCTGCGCCTACGCCGATTGCTGGTTTTCCTGCACTGTAAGCAGCTTTTACCATACCAGGACCGCCTGTTGCGATGATTAAAGAAACTTCCTTACATTTCATCAGCTCATTGGTTGATCCCATGGAAGGCATGGTCACACAGCCGATAATTCCTTCTGGTGCACCAGCAGCCATTGCAGCTTCACGCATAACCTCTGCTGCCTTCTGAGTACATTTTGCTGCAGATGGATGTGGGGAAAATACGATTGCATTTCCTGATTTAATTGCGATCATGGATTTGAAGAATACAGTGGAGGTTGGGTTTGTGGAAGGTACGATACCCATTACAAGACCTACCGGCTCTGCTACGTCAAAGGTCTGCTTTACAGTATCTTCGCAAAGAATTCCCCTTGTCTTCATGTCCTTGATCTCTTCATATAAAAGTGTGGAAGCTGCATGGTTTTTATAAGCCTTATCCATCACTTTACCGAATCCTGTTTCTTCAACTGCCATTTGTGCAAGACACAGGGAATGCTCTTCGCCCGCCTTTGCCATACTTCTTAAAATGGCATCAATCTGTTCTGCCGTATATCCGGCGATTTTCTTTGCAGCCGCTTCTCCGCATCTGGCTAAATCCCTTGCTTCCTGGATGGAACGCAAATCATAATCAAAATTTTCCATGTTCCGTATCTCCTCTTCTAAAAATCTTAATCATTTTGTCCATAATACTTCCTGAATTCTTCCAGCAGCAGGGTTTTATTTGCCTTTGAAATCTCTCTTCCAGCTATGCTGAATTCGGGATATTCCCGGGCAAGCGTCCTAAGCTCTGTTACCTTCATATCTTCAAGTATCTTCATGGTCTCAGCAAGACCGTCCTGGTGCATCCACAGATCAATGGTCTCTCTCTTTATGGTATCCACCAGCTCTGTCTCTGAGCTTGGTTCTTCTTCTGTTATCTGGGCAGATGATTCAACTGTCTCTTTAACTGGTTCGGCTGCCTCTTCTTCCGGTTCCGTTGTAATCTCCGGTACTGGTGCCTGCTCCGGTTCATCTGGAGTGTTGCCGCCGATGACAGCTGCAAGTTCCTCATGAGGCCTTGGAATCACATGGCGTGTGATTAATGCGGCACTGTTAATCCGTTCCACTGCCGCCGCTCCGGCCTCAACTGCTGCCTTCACTGCCGCCACATCGCCGGTCACCGTAACAGTAATGAGACCTCCGCCAACTTTGGTTTTCTCTACCAGAGACACATCCGCCGCCTTTAACATGGCATCGGCAGCTTCAATTGCCACCAGCACACCCTTTGTTTCTATAAAGCCAAGTGCCTGCATCATTTACCTCCTTAAACCAAGTCAGCCCAGTTAGCCGGATAGGTTGAGTAGAATACTCTTGCCTTGTCCGGAGAACCCCAGATTACCTTTGATCCTGACGGTACAAAGAGCACATCTCCGGCTTTTGCCGTAAAAGTCTTTCCGTCAATGGTAACTGTTAAGGTTCCTTCGATTACATAGTCGATTTCTTCATAGGTTAATTCCCACTCAAATTCAGAATGGTCAATCACCAGGAAACCGGCGCTCATTTTTGACTCTTCTTTGCTTACAAGCTCCTGATAATAAGCTTTTACATTAGGATCGCCTGTATCAAATACATCCATCTTTACTGAACTTCCGCGAACAACCTTTAAACCGTTACCATGGCTTTCTGACTCATATGGTTTTAAAATGTCATTTAACATTCCCTTCTCCATGAGAGTCTTAAGTACCATATAAATTTTCTCGCTGTCAATATCCATTCCTGCAAATGCTCCTTTCGCTTCTGCCTTCTCTTCTGCTTTGTCGCAGAAGGTGATTCCGTAAGCATCTGCTGCATCCTTTGCTGACGGTGTGATAATGCTTCCGCTCTCTACGTATAATACTTTTTTGCCTTCCGCATGCAATGTTTCTACGTCTTTTGCGCATATCAACTGCTTCATATGATCACTTCCCTTCTATATAAACTGGCAGTCTTCATCAATAATCCCAATTACTACGGCATCAACGGGAATCTCATCGTTTCCCAGCATGCGTCTGGCTGAAGAGCCGGTGGAAATGATCACGCGGTCACCGATACCGGCGCTGATGATGTCTGCTACAATCAGCCGTTCACCTTCCCGTGTACCGCCAATGATCTCGGCAAGCATAAACTTATAACCGTTTAAAGACTCTGCCTTTCTGGTCGCCCAGATATTGTCAATCAGTCTTGCTGCTACCATTCTATCCCGCCTCTCTTCTCTCTCAGTCTGATTTCTTCCATCGCTGCCTCTACCGATGCCGTATCTCCAAAAATCGCTAGCATGATCATGTTCTGTGGGCAGCTCCCCTTGATATCTTCTACCGTAACACCCACGGCCTTTTCCGCCACATCGGCGGCACATACCATTTCAATAATCCGGCCCTGAATGAGACCAATAGCATCCACCTTTCCGATTGGAGTGGCAGCTCCTGAGCCTTTTCTGCGGTTAAGTATATCAATGGTTCCAGGTGACGGTGATTTAATAATCCGATATTCCATACGTCCACTTCCTTTTAATCCATTTCCTCCTGAGTACAGGAGAATGCGATTCCCAGAGGAGTCACAAACATGGGATTATCCGGTTTTCTTGTACGGATCCCAGTCTGCTTCTCAATAATTGTTTCGATCCCTGCGAGACAGCAGGTACCGCCTACTAAGTAAATTTCATCTACGTCATATCCTTTGATATGGCGGTTAATGATGGAGGCTACCTTTTCAATTACCGGCTTTAATACCGGAAGCAGCTCTTTGTGGTTTTCTTCTTTCCGTTTATAAAGCTCTGCCTCCGAAAAAGCCAGATTATAAGCTCCGGATACAACCAGTGAAAAATGAGTTCCTCCCGTGGGCTCATCAGCTACATAAACCACTTTTCCATCTTTTAGAATGGAAATTCCGGTAGTTCCGCCGCCGATATCCACCACTGCGCCGTTTTGTATCTTTAATACTGCATTCGCTGCCGTTGGTTCATCAAGAAGGGCAGTGATTTCAAATCCGGCTCCCTGTACCACATTCTTGATTGCGCCTCCGTCCAGTGAATCGGTTCCCGGAGGAATGGCTGCAGCTGCATAAAGCAGTTCCGTATCCAGCTTTTCCTCCAGTTCTGCTTTTAACTCACGAACGATCCGGATGGCGCCGATGTAATCAACTACCATTCCGTCACGGACCACATCCGCATACCGGTAAGCGCCAGCCACTGGCCTGAAATTCTCATCAAGTACAGCCACTACCACGCACGCTGTTCCTAAATCCACCCCCGTATAATAAACGGAGGAACGTTCCCTGACAGGATTTTTTACCACTGCTTCAAACTGGCTTACCAGTTCGTTGCAGCTATCAAATGTTATTTCTTTCTTTGACATGCATTTCCTCCATACAACAGGCAGATCATCTGGGATAAGCGGTTAATAACCGGGTTAAAATTCTTTTCTCCTGCTTCTGCCGCAAGTTCTCGGACGCAGCAGCGCAGACGGTGTAACAATACAATTTCTCTTCCTTTTTCGGATTGGGCATGAAAGCCGGTAATCTCAAAACAGTCAGAGTATGGTTCGTTTTGGTTTTCCTTATTAAATCCGGTGCAGGACTCAAATGGATTTATGTCGCCCGAAGCACCTTTCCCCACGAAAGATAACTTCCGCTCTAAATCAAATACCTGCTCTGCTAACAGCACGTCCCTGTCTAATAAGGAAATTCCGGCTTCCAGAAACTGTGCCTTTAAGGTTTCCAGTTTTAATAAGAAACGGTCCGGCGCAGGCTCTGTAACTGTAACTGGCGTCTCTGCGATCACTTCTGCAGGTTTTGTTAGTTTGCGTTTTGCCGTCAGAGGATCATCGCAAAATGATATCTTTTTGTCCACCAGGAACTGACGCGCTCCTGGTGTAAGCTTTGCCTGTGCAGGAAGATCATAAGAGGCAAAGGGTTCTCTTCTGAATAAAATTCTCAAATCTTCTTCGGTGATGAATTTCATTAATAGCCCCCCTTACAAAGCTTACGGTAAATTGTTTCGATCTCTTCTACCGTAGGCACTCTTGGGTTGGTTAATGTGCAGTTATCCTGAAGTGCTTTCTCTGCCATTTCCCGTACAGCCTGTTCGAATTCGTCTTTGTCCACGTTTAAATCGGTGATCTGCTGCGGAATTTTAATCTTACTCATAAGATTTTTAATGTGACGCACCAGGCCGTGTACCGTGGCTTTCTCTGTTCCTGCTGCAATGCCAAGCATGTTGGCAATGGCAACATATCTGCTGCATGCTGCAAAATCTCCGGCTTCCTCTAAACCGGCGTTATAGCTGATTACATGATGAAGCAGAATCGCATTGCTTCTTCCATGCGGAATGTGGAAACGGGCTCCCAGTGCATGTGCCATACTATGGCAAAGTCCTAAAGATGCACCGTTAAAAGCAACTCCTGCCAGACAGGAAGCATTGTGCATGTGAGTTCTTGCCTCCATGTCGCTTCCTTCTTCCACAGTACGTGCCAGATAGCTCCATACTAGTCTGACTGCCTTTTCTGCACATGCATCAGTAAAATCACCTGCATTGGTTGAAACATAGGCTTCTAACGCATGGGTTAAAACATCCATACCGGTATCTGCCGTAATATGAGGCGGTACTGACACTGTAAAGCGGGGATCAAGGAATGCCGCATCCGGTACCATACTGTCGGAGCGCAGTGGATATTTCGCCTGAGCTTCCGGATCAGAAATAACGGAAAAATTAGTTACTTCGCTTCCGGTTCCGCTGGTGGTTGGAACTGCAATTAAATTCAGCTTGTCATTTCCCATCTGTGTGTAAATGTGGCTGGCTGCCTTTGCGGTATCGATGGCAGAACCTCCGCCTAAAGCGATTATCGTATCCGGTCCAAAGCCTTTCATTCCACCAATTGCCTTTGATACAACAGTGATTGTAGGATCAGGCACTACATCTGAGAAAACTTCAAAGCTGCTTCCTTTTTCTGTCAGCAGGTCTGTAATTAAATTCACCTTACCGGACTGAGCCATAAAGGGATCACAGATGATATAAGCTTTTTCGATTGAAAGTTCCTTGATTTTTTCCAGACAGGAAGATCCCATATATACCTTTGTGTTCATTACAAATTGCTCCACGTTACATTTCCCTCCTTTCCTAGAATTTGCCCACGTTTTCTGGGCATTGAGGGATACCCCTCAGGGTGTTTCCTAATATTTGTTCCATCAACTCATCAATTCCCATCCGGTCCGATAAGTTTATGTGAATACAGGGAGTTATAATCCCTGCTTTCTTTAACTGACGGATACACCAGCCGTCATTCTCCGGCTTATTTCCGCTTCCTGTAATAACTCCGATTACCGGCACCCGGAATACTTTTGCAAATCCCGGGGGATAACTCTCCCGGCATGAGGACTGGTCTACCAGCATCAGTACATGGGAGGCGTCCTGAGCTGCCGCGATGATATGCTTGTGCATCCAGGGACTTTCTAAATAAACTCCCGGTACATCTAAGGTTTTCTCCCCATATACCATGTTCTGTGTCCGTTTGACAGGACCGTCTAAACCATTGATTGCGGCTGCAAGGGCAGTTTTTCCGCTGCCGCCCGGTCCGATGATCATGATTCTCTTTTTTCTCATGTTTTGGTTATATCCGGCACGGAAAATCCAAGCCCGCGCCGCAAGGTATCACACACTGCCCGAAGGGCTGTCTCCACACTGTCCACGTCTCCTGCGATGATAACAGAGCCGGTGAAGCGGTCCAAAAATCCCACCTGCACGCTGGCTGCCTTCGCCGCAATATCAGCAGCAATGATGGAGGTTTCGAAAGGAGACAGGGTTAAAATTCCGATGGCTCCAAGCTCATCGATGCCCAGACACTCATATACCTCCGGTATTGGCGACGCGATTACATGAGCGATGGTAACCTGCTTGCCCGGAACGGATTCTTCTATGACTCGCTGTATCTCTGACACGGCGCTCTCCCCTTTCTAATGCTTCACCACAGTAACCGGGAACTGATATTCATTCATCCAGCCTTCGATACGGTCCAAATCCTCCGCACTTAAGCTTGGATCTCCTTCAATTGGATATTCCATATCCAGCTGGTTGTATTTGTTTACTCCCAGCTTGTGATAAGGAAGTAAGTCAATTCCCTTAAAATTTTTGTAATCACGGAACGGCATTAAGAATTTAATCACTGCATCGATTTCTTCCCGGCTGTCATTAATTCCTTTTAACATTGGCATACGGACCTTTACGTTATACCGGCGGTGAAGCAGTTCTTTTAAATTGATTAAGATCTGTTCATTGTTCACGCCGGCCAGTTCATTATGGCGAACCGGATCCATATGCTTTATGTCAAACAGGAATAAGTCCACATATTCTGCGATCTGTAATATCGTTTCGGTCTTTGTGTAACCGCAGGTTTCAATGGCTGTGTTAATGCCTTCCTGCTTACATGCCATCAAAAGATTTAATGCAGCCTCAGGCTGAGCCGTCACTTCTCCGCCGCCTAACGTCACACCGCCGCCTGATATATCATAAAAAGCGGCATCTTCCTCTACAATCTTTAACAGCTCGGAAATTGTCTTTACCTCTCCGGCAATGGAAAGCGCTGAATTGGGGCAGACATTTTTGCATTTCATGCAGCCGATACAATCCTTATCCCGCCTGATTTCATGTTTTCCGGTCTCTTTGGACATCACATGGATTCCTACGGGGCAAACGCTTTCGCATGCCCCGCAGTCTGCACAGGAATTCTGCTTAAACATCACCTGGAATTTCCGTACCAGTCCTTCCGGATTGGCACACCATTTACACCGGAGCGGGCAGCCTTTAAAGAATACCAGGGTTCTGATTCCCGGTCCGTCATACATGTTGTACTTCTGTACGTTAAAGATGAGCGCCTTACGTTCGATATCTCCTGTATTTCCATGGTCCATTGTGATTTTTCTCCGTTTTCTTTTAGAAATGTGTCAACATGGTTCTGCTGATGATCTCATCCTGTACATCCTTGCACAGCTCTACGAAGAATGCGCTGTATCCAGCTACGCGGACGATTAAGTCACGGTAAAGCTCCGGATGCTTCTGAGCCTCGATCAGAGTATTGTTATCTAAGTAGTTAAACTGCATCTCGCCGTTTCCGAACATGCAGGCGGTACGAAGAAGAGTGATTAAGCTTTCTTCTCCTTCCGGTGTATCAAGAAGTCCGGCCATGATCTTAAAGTTGTGTACCATACCGATGTTCATGCTGTCGTTGGCCATCTTTGACACAGATTTGATGATCGCTGTCGGGCCCTTGAAGTCAGCACCCTGGGTTGGGCTGATACCATCGGATAATGGCAGCCATGCATGACGTCCGTTTGCAGATGCTCCGGTTAACTGACCGAATGGTGTGTTGTTGGAAATGGATAAGGTACCGTGGCTTAATACGGAATATAAGGTCTTATATTGTCTGTGCTCATGCTCGGTAAAGTCAACTAAATCAGCAGCGATTAAATCTGCGTAATCATCGTCATTTCCGTATTTTGGTGCATTGAGGCAATCGGTGCGGATCTGGTCATAGCCCACAAAGTCAGCCTTTAATGCTTCATTTAACTGTGCAAGTGTGTATTTCTTCTCGTCAAATACCAGCTTCTTAATTGCTGCCATAGAATCTGCATAGGTTGCAAGACCGGACCATACAACTCCAGGTCCGAAGTTATACATAGCTCCGCCTGCAGATACGTCTTTTGCTTTTTCCATACAGCCTTCATACATGATGGACATCAGTGGCTTTGGAGCAAGCTCTCTGTGAACGCGCTGGGAGATAACTGTTGCAACAGAAGACCATTTTGTAATGTACTTAATTTCTTCCTTAACAGCTGCTTCGAACTCTTCATAAGTCTTAAAGCTGTTGATGTCACCCATATCAGGGCAAACCTGCTTGCCATACCATAACGGTACACCTTTGTTTAATACAAGCTCGATACAGATTGGCCACTGAGTATAAGCGGTAGAGGTCCACTGATACAGACGTCCTGATTTCTGAGGCTCAACGCAGCCCATCAGACAGTAGTCACGTGCATCTTCAATGGAAACGCCCTTTGCAAGCATCATCTTGATGTGTGCGTCGTCAAAGTGGCAGGCAGGGAATCCCATACCGGAACGAACAACATCTACGATCTTCTTTAAGTACTGCTTCGGGGACTTATTGTGAATACGGCATGCAAGGGATGGCTGATAAATCTTCACATGACGGACAGCATCCATCAGAAGGTAGGTTAATTCGTTGGTTGCATCATGTCCGCTTCTTGTCACACCGCCTACGCACATATTAACGAATGGCTGGTAACCTGCGAAGAATTTGGAACCGCCTTCACTGGTAATCCACATCATTTCAGACATTTTGATCAGCATACAGCCTGCAAGCTCAAATGCCTGGAAGTCATTCATACGGCCGGATTCGATATCAGCCTTATAGTAAGGATACATATACTGGTCTACACGTCCGATGGACATACCAGTCTGATTCTCTTCTACTACAAGCAGAGACTCGATGGTCCATACAGACTGAATTGCTTCCCAGAACGTTCTTGGCTTGTGAGCCGGAACGTATGCATTTACTTCAGCGATCTTTAAAAGCTCATCTTTACGCTTTGGATTGGTTTCCTTTGCAGCAAGCTCTTTTGCATACTCGGAAATTCTCTTTGCGTAGATCATAACACCTTCTGTGGTATCAATGATTGACTTGTAGAAGTAGATCTTCTCGATGTCATCCGGATTTTCGTAATTTAACTCTTTTAAATGATCCTTTGCTTCCTGCTGGATATCAAGCATACCCTTATTCATTAAAATTACGTCGTAACCAGGGTTGGAGTCACCGCCACCGTTAACTGCATGATAGGAACAGTCAGAAACGAAGGATTCACCGGATAATTCCCAAACACCAGCTTCACGGTACTGGTCTTCACAGTACTCATCAACGGATTTTCCCTGCCAGAATGGGAAAAGCTCTTCTCTCATAATCTTCTTATCTTCATCAGAGATATAGAATGGATCCTGAGGACGGCTTCCGATGGTATCAATTTCGTCCATCATCCATCTCCATGCGATATCTGGAGAGAAAGCACCTGCACGTGGAGCGCCGTTTGGAGCACCTACGATCAGCTCGTTGTCCTGAATTACAAGAGGAGCTGTCTCGCAGCAGTAGCGGAAGCATTTTGCACGAAGCATGATCTTTGGCATACCTGGATTTTCTGCAGCAATCTTTGTGATCGCGCGGGCACGGTATGTTGTGATGGATGGCTTATGTGTTAAGTAATTCTCTTTTAAGCGCTGAAGTCTTGCTGTAATACCGTCAGGAATGTTTGTAGTCTCCTCGGTGCATACTGCAGCTCCTGCCTTTGCAGGCTCATTTTTATTGATTTCGTCAGAAACAGTTTCAAACATCTTCATCAGGGAAGCTCTTTCTTCCGGTGTCATGTTCTTCGTTGCTTCTACAAATTTATTTGAAAATTCACGAATATCCAATCTGTTTTCCCTCTCTTTCAATTATTTCTCTTACAGTTCCTTTGATAATGCTTCTAAAATCTGCTTTAAAAGTTCTTTTGCATCCCCCTGTTGACCGGCTGATGCCGGAGTCTGCGTACAGGAACACAACTCTTTCTTTGCATTTTCCAGATATTCACCGGCTTTTCTCACTCCATATCCCACTTTCCGGATATAGATGAAATTCATAGGGGAAACATTATCCGATGTAATACCGGCTCCGGCTGTGATACTCCCCAGTGTCATGGCGGGAAATAAATTGGTGGTCATTCCCATGCTGCCTAATGTTGCGGGAGTATTGACAAGTACTCTTCCAACCGGTTTCTTCAAAGCGAACTGGCGGATTACTTCTTCGTCTCTGGAATGGATTACCAGAGTGTGGCCATGGCTTTCGTTTACCAGGAGATTCATACACTTCTCACAGGCATGCATCCAGTCGTTTTCGATGTAGTAAGCAAGTACGGGGCAGAGAAGCTCTTTTGCAAATGGGTTTCTGTCAGAAATATATTTCTGCTGGGAAACCAGAACGCTTGTGTTCTCCGGTACGCCAAAACCTGCACGTCTGGCAAGCTCTGACGCCGGTCTTCCCATAATTTCCGTATCTGCATTTCCATGTTCTAAGTTGAGAAGATCAATTAACTGCTTCTCCTCTACCCCGTTCATGAAATAAGCACCGTTTTTCAACATTTCCGCTTTTACTTCTGCAGCGATTAAGCTGTCCACTACCACATACTGCTCAGCCGCAGATACGATTCCATAATCAAAGGTACGGCTTACTATAATATCTTCAACCGCCTGTTTTAAATCAGCTGTCCGCTCTATAAATACAGGACCATTTCCGGTGCCTCCGTAAATATAGGGCTTTCCGCTTTCTGCTGCCTCACGGTTTAATTCCGGCACTCCGGTATTCACCACCATGGCTGCTGCCGGATGATGAATCAGTTCCAACGCTCCTGCTTTCGTTACCGTCTTTAAATATCCGATGGCTCCTTCCGGAAGTCCATGGCGAAGACCGACTTTCTTCATACAGTCAAGAAGCCTGCCTGTGACCTTCACCGCCCGCTCATGAGGAGCGATGACGATGGGGTTGCCGGACTTCACTGCAATCAGTACGTTGTAAATAGCAGTGGAGACCGGGCTTACAGAAGGGGTAAGAGCAGCAATGACTCCCACCGGAACACCTACGTCCATGGTTTTGAGTACAGGATCTTCATTCAGAACCCCAACGCATTTCATGTCCTGTAAGTTCTTCGGGAGAAATTCACAGACAAAGGTGTTCTTGACCAGCTTGTCCTTTGCACGTCCATAACCTGTTTCTTCTGCGGACATAACGGCCAGCTCTTCTGCCAGCTCCTTTGCTGCTTTCGCAAGACCTTCGACGATCCTATCAAGCTTTTCCTGGGGGAAGGTGAGCATGGTCTTACCGGCGTCTCTTGCGCTTTCCATTAAAATCCTTGCCTCCTGTATGGAGAGAAGGTCTTTATCTACAAAATTCATTTCTTTGTTCTCCCTTCAACCGGGATACGTTTTATTCCTGCTCCGGCGCAGCGATTGCATATCTCCTGATGATCTTTTCAAGATCGGGATGAGGTCTTGGGATTACAACACAGCTGTAAATCTCAGCGCCCATATCGCTTACTGCTTTCACTCCTGCATCAACTGCAGTCTTGCAGGCTCCTACATCTCCGCGTACCAGAACGGAAATATATCCGGAAGCTACGTTCTCATAACCAACAAGTTCAACATCTGCAGCCTTGCACATAGCATCAGCTGCTTCTAATGCGAATACCAAACCAAATGTTTCAATTGAGCCGATGGCTTCATATCTTACCATATACTGTTTTCCTCTCTTTACGCGTCAATATCATGTACTGATACAATGTCGCCGACTTCTTTAATCGGTCTTGGCATTACATTATGTGCAGTCAGTTTGCCGATAGCTGCTGCTGCTTCTGCGCCTGCATCGACTGCGGAACGTACGGCTGCCACATCACCCTTTACCATAATGGTTACCAGGGTAGAGCCTACGTTTTCATAGGAAATTAATTCTACATCTGCTGCTTTGAGCATCTTATCTGCTGCTTCCAGAGCCGGAGTTAATCCAAGAGTTTCTACCAGCCCTAACGCTTCATCTCCGTAATATCTCACCTTCGTAAACCTCCTGAAATTTATTTGTGATTGCGGTATTTTTTATCTACGTACTTGTCAACGGTTGCCTTGCCGTCATCGTTAATGGAATAACGCATGCGCAGTTCACCCTTTTCATCCAGGTCGTAGCTTTGTAAGTTAACCAGTCCGTTTGCCTCTAAAGACATTACGTGGTCCATATAACGATCTTTTGTAAACTGACGCTCTCCGCCGTACTGGGACTTTAAAGCCCCCATAATCTGAGCGATATCAGCACTTTCTACTCCGTATAAATAATTTAAAACCGCTGTTCTTGCAGGTAATAACATGTTTTTATTCCCCTTTCCTGAATAAATCCAGTGGATTCATGGTAACCACAATCGCACCAAATACGATTACGATAGAGCCGATTACAATCGTAGGGGTAACTGCCTGTCCCAGAAACAGGATACAGAAGAAAACGCCCCAGAACGCATATGTTACATTTAAGGACATACCAATCGCACAGCCAACCGTGGAGTTGCTCTTATACCAGCAAAGGAAGGATACTGCTGCGCTTAAGCCTGCTGCTGCCAGCCATATAACCGGGATTCCTGCAGTTAAAGTTCCGCCTAAGAGTCCTAAACCTCCAACGATAGGAAGAATTACGAATAAGTCCACAATACCGGAGATGAGCTGACGTAAGTTTACTGCCACATCAGTATCGATCATGGCTCCGCCGTAGGTAGAGAATACACCTTCCAGTGCCCAGCAGATTGCTGCAACGAAGGAGAAGATAATTCCCAGTGTAAAGTTGTCGCTGCCTTCCGGCTTGGTCCAGTTGATGATGATGGCACCAGCCACACATACAAGCATGCCGACCATAACTCTTTTTGTAATTTTCTGTTTTAGGAAGATCCATGCAAAAATTGCACCGAACAGGCTGCATAATGCGGAGATCGGAATCGCATAAGCTCCCGCCATTGCAAGACCAACCAGGTAAGCGCCGTTTGCAACAGGTCCTCCAAGAAGTGATCCGATTACAATCATTTTTCCAGGGAATGTATTAAGACTTCTGCCCATCTCACGGATACGGCCGCTTTTTGCATTGTATGCAGTCAGCCAGATTCCTGCGAAAAGGTCATTTAAGCCGGATAATACATATGGTCCTGCTAAAAGTCCTGCTGCGCTGGCAAGAGGTTCATAATAGCCGGCTACCAGTACAAGAACAGTATAAATTCCGTAGGTAAGTCCGGATAATGCACCGGTTGTCATTCCAGTTGTCCTGAATTTTTTGTTAATAGCTGCCATTTTCGCATCCGCAGATGCTGATGTCATTCCTTGGTTACCCATTACTTAATCTCCTTTTTATCCTTTGGAAGAATTGTCTCAACCTCTGCGTGAGGACGTGGAATCACGTGTACGGATACCAGTTCGCCAACTCTCTGTGCTGCTGCTGCGCCTGCATCAGTAGCTGCTTTTACTGCACCTACATCACCTCTTACCATAACAGTAACAAGTCCGCCGCCTACAAATTCTTTTCCAACAAGTGTTACATTCGCCGCCTTAACCATAGCGTCTGCAGCTTCGATTGAGCCGATTAAGCCCTTTGTTTCGATCATTCCTAATGCATCATATTTCATTGTTTAGTCCTCCTTTTTACTCAGCAGTTCAAATGGGTCAACAGATACTAAAATAGCTCCGATGATAATGATAATAGAACCAATAATAATGGTCGGGGTTACTGGCTGTTTGATAAACAGGATACAAAACAGCACGCCCCAGAACGCGTAGGTGATGTTTAATGACATTCCCATGGCACATCCCACAGTGCTGTTTGACTTATACCAGCAGAGATAAGAGATTGCCGCACAGAGGCCGGCAACGATCAGCCATGCAACAGGAGGCAGGGAAAAGAGTGTGCCTTTTAAAAGTCCCATACCGCCTACGATAGGCAGAATTACAAATAAATCAACGATTCCGGATAAAAGCTGGCGAATATTAATTACCACATCTGTGTCAAGCATCGCACTTCCGTAAGCTGCAAAAACACCTTCCAGCGCCCAGCCAATAGCTGCTACAAATGCACAGATGATTCCCAGCGTAAAGTTGGTGCTGCCTTCTGGTTTTACCCAGTTAATAACAATCGCTCCAACAACACAGATCAGCATACCAAGACCGACTCTGGGCACGATTTTCTGTTTTAAAAAGATTCGTGCAAATAATGCTCCGAAAAGAATGTACATGGCAGAAATCGGAATTGCATAAGCTCCTGCCATTGCCAGACCCATTAAGTATGCACCGCTGGCAATTGGTCCGCCTACCAGGGAACCAAGAAGAATAATTTTTCCTGGAAACAGTTTTAAGCTTCTTCCGATCTCACGTATTCTTCCGGTCTTAATGTTATACACAGTAAGCCAGATACCGGCAAATAAGTCATTGAGACCAGATGTTACGTAGGGAGCAGCAAAAAGCCCCACTGCCCCGGCAAGTGGTTTGTAGTACCCGGCAATCAGTACAAAGGTGGTATATAACCCGTACATGAGACCGGATATCAAACCGGTTGTAACGCCAATTCTTTTAAATTTCTTTCGCGCTTCCGTCATTTAAGTTTCCTTCCCCATCTGAATAGTGCACAAAATTTAAGTTGCCCTGTTACTTTTTCTTTCTTTCACGTTCAGCTGAAAACGTTTAGAAAATGCACAACGCCTGTTAATGTTACTAATTTTCTACTGGCTGCCTGCATTTTTCTATGCATTTAGTATAGGACTTCCCCCTATGGGGAATGTCAACCGGTTTTTTTTTATTTTTCCTGCAATTTAAATGGCAATTTTTTCCGTGGTGCTCCACACACAAAAAAGGCTCTCCTGAAACAGGAATTTTTATTTATTCCTGTTTCAAAAGAACCTGTCAGATTTATTTTTAAATCCGGTAAGGCAGCGTTTCATGCTCCCTTACTGCCGGTAAACCGGGACAATAACTTCCGTTACAAACTCTTCCGGATTCCTGGTTGTCCAGTAGTCCACCACATACCGTTCAAAGCTTTCTTTCCCGCACTGATATCCCCGCTTGGCTGCCCAGCTTACAATCCGTTCGTACTCTTCATCAATGGTCTCATGTCTTCCAATATGATAGACTGACGCAACCATGATACCTCCATAGGTCTGGCGGTTTAAGCATTCCTTGCATGGGTGAATGGCTTTCTGCATAATCGTTGCCGTTTTGCACTTGCCGCTCATCTTCTCTTCAAAGGAATCAAACTTAAGGATTACCGCACCTGTAATTTCATTCTCAGCCTTTTCAAGGTGATTGGTCCATTCTATGTTAATAATTGATTCCATATAATTGTATTCGAAGCTCTGTTTCAGGCTGCAGAAGGTGGACTCCTGAAGGAACTTCACGGATACCTCATGTACATTGTTCTGGAGCACCATCTTGGCTTCCTGAATCAGCTCGTACCAGTCCTTAACAGCAACATAGCTGTTATGAATCTGCTGCTCCTGAAGACAGAGCTGATCGATCTTGTTGCGGAAATTCTGTTCCAGATAATAGTAGGTATTGCCCTCGACTAAGCCCTGCATCTCTTCCAGCTTAAATCCCATCTGCTTGTAGTACTTTACAACAGGAACCGTCATGAGTGTTTCCTTGTTGTAATAGCGGTAGCTGTTCTCCTTACATATCATATCCGGTGATATGATCCCGATCTTGTCGTAAAAACGCAGAGCCTTTGTTGAAATGTTGCAGATCTTACTCACTTCCCCTATTGAGTACAGTTTCTTTTCTTCCATGTAAACCCCCATAAGCACTGGCATTGTCTATGTGTTCCCTGTTCGATTTACCTATTTATCATGCGTATTATCTACATATACAACCAGTATAATCCTTCCCGTATAGGGGAATGTCAATACCCACTTCTTTGTTATTTATACTCACAAAAAAAAACCACAGGTTCCTGCTGTCACCGGATTAACCTGTGGTTTAATAAGTCTTATTATTTTACCTGCTCTACCATCTGCAGAATATCTTTCTTGGACTTCACTCCTACAGAAGTTGCCGCCAGTTTTCCGCCTTTGAAAATTCCTACAGTAGGAATGCTCATAACCTTAAACTGTCCTGCAAGATCCGGCTCATTATCCACATCAACCTTTCCAATCTTTAAACCGGAATGGTTCTCAGATGCAATCTCATCAAGAACCGGTGCAAACATCTTACACGGACCGCACCAGGTTGCCCAGAAATCCACCAGCACTACATCGTCTGTTTTTAAGACCTCTTCATCAAAATTCTGCTTTGTTAATGTTACGATTGACATATATTACTCCTCCTTCATTCTATTTCTTATTTCAGGGAAATTGCTTTATTCATTAGTCTGATCAATATTTCCCGGATTATGCCCGGTTATGGAAAGGACCTTACTATGTTTTCTTACTGTTATTATAAAAGTTACAGTTGCATTTGTCAATAGAATTCTATATTTTTATTTCACGTCTAACCCAAGAAATTTTATCATTTCCAGGAATTTTTCCTTTAATTCTGATAGGCTTACAGTCTCTTCCCCTTCTGCAGAAAGTTTATTATGATCCAGTACACCAGCCGAAATTCTTCCGCCCTCATATCCGCCGCTAAGCTTCAGTTTCAAATTTAAGTCTTTTTTATTATATACAATATTTAATTCTTTTATCTGCAAAGTCCGTTTTTCTTCCTCACCGTTTCCAAAATACACCGTTGAGTCAAAATTTATCTCACCATCTGCCCCGGTTATACGGCCGGATAGAAGTGCTCCCTGATTCTCCACCTTTTGAAAGCCTGCATATGCGAGCCCTGGTATGATGATTTGTGAAATGGAGAGATCTTTCCGTATAGAGAAGAGTATTTCCTGGGTTTCACCCTCTGTTTTCCGTTCCTTAAGAAGGTTCGCCCAGCTTTCGGGTTCTTTTCCGGGTACTTCTTCCAAAAGTGCTCCAGTCTCTTTGATGACGGAGTCAAACTGATCAGCCGGAACCAGCGCCCGTATGGTAACACCGTTTTTGTCTCTTCCGGTAAACTCAACTCTGCTCTTGCCCATCATATCAACGATATGGTCCTGCAGCTGCTTTAAGCTGTTTTCCAGTTTTTCCTTTTTCTTTGGAATGGGTGACACTCCAATCTGATCTTTTACGTCGGTCTGGGTTGTTTTTACAACAGCTGCAGAAATCTGGGGCACATGGATCACCACCTGATCTGCATCAGCCCAGTATTCTGCTCCCTCCCGTACTGCTCCAAGAAAATATACATCAACCTTTCCCTGTGCAAACGTATTCTCAAGATCCCGCTGTTCCGTGAAAGAAACTCCAAGACCGCCGGGCAGAACCAGTACGGACTTTCCATTTACGAAGGCTTCATCAATCACCAGCTTGACGGAATCCTCATAAGCATCTCCTTCTCCCTTCTCATTTCCCCAAAGCTCCTTTAACATACCCTGCGTCTGCAGTGCAGAGCGGGCCAGATAAAATCTGGCATAATAAATAGGGAAATAATGCCATCCTGCAGCTGCAAGAGCAATGACAGCCGCTATTCCTGCTGCCCAGATAAACAGTTTTTTATTATTATTACATAATGCCGGTCTGGCTGAGTTTTTCTTCAAAAAATTCATTAAGTTCAAGCACCTTCTTCCTCAATACAATTCCCACCAGCAGGGAGAGCGGAATGTATACCAGAACATTCCTGATATCAATCCAGTAAGCATTTTCATAAATTCCTCCCACACATTCCCTCATGGCATTGATTAAGTGGGTAAATGGAAGGAGGGGATTTACCATCTGAAAAAATCTGGGCGTTACCTGAATGGGGAACGTACCGCCGGACCCAGCCACCTGTATAACCATAAATACCACAACAATTGCTTTTCCCACGTCCCCGAAGGAAACTGTCATGGAATATGTAATATTGGTAAATATAATGCTTGCAATGACTGCAGCCAGCACAAATTTTCCCGGCTCTAAGCACTGGATTTTCAGCATATAAAGATCCCCCAGAGATACCACCAGTGCCTGCATAATTCCGAAGAGCATAAATGTAAGGTATCTGCCGAAATACATTTCATATAGCCTCAGACCCTGGGATCGGGATGGTTCCACTTTTGTTTTCAGCAATGCTACCAGAATCAGGCCGCCTACCCAAATGGCAAGTATAGTATAGAAAGGAGCCATGGCAGAACCATAGTTTTCTACCGGGTATACTTTATTTGTCTGCATATCCGTAGGTTTCATCATAAAATCACTGAACTGCTCCGGATCATTCTTCATAATGTCCATTATTTTGTTCAGCTGTTTATTATCTGCAACCTTATTCACGTCTGTAATCATGTCATCGACGCGCTCCTGGCTCTTGTGAATCAGATTGAGAGCGCTGTCCAAAGCCTCAATCAGACTTTGAGATGATGTATTGACGCTGGTAAGTGTGGTATCAATCTGTCCTACCAGATTTCCGATGCTGCCAAGTGCTCCTGCGGTGGTGCCAAGAGCATCGTAGGTTTTATCAAGACTGTCCTTTAAGGGCACCTCAATCTTTCCCGTATAGTAATTATGAATATCAGAGATAGAATTATAGGCCAGCGACAGACTGTCCCCGATGTCATCTTTTATATCATCAGGTAATTTTCTCGTCTCTTTCACAGTCTTTTCCGCTGACTGCAGTTTTGTTAAAAGCTCCTGCTGCTGTTTTACTGCATCACCGGTCTCCTGCTGGATCCGGGCAACATCCGTTAACTTAACAGGAAGTTTGCTGTTGATATCACCTAAAAGCGTGCTGAAGCTGTTTAACTGGCTGATCATACCCGAAGTTAAGCTTTCCATGGCTTTTAAAGTGTTAATTGCTGCATCAGCAGATGTATCTGATACGTCTCCCAACACATGAAACGTCTCATATACCGTCTCCTCGATCTGGGTAATCTGATCCAGTGTATTATCCACTCCGCCCGTAACAATATCAGACATTCCCCTTGTTGAATCAACCAGAGTTCTGGCACTTTGAGCCGTGTCCTGTCCTGAAGTTATCATTTTGTTTACATCAGGCAGGGTTCCCTTAACTCCGTCATTTAAACTATTCACTGTATGAAGAGTCGCTTTTAGCATACCGATGGTATCAGTAAGCTGGTTTAAACTGTCCTTAATCTCGTTCAATGAGCTGACCGCATCACCTCTGTCCGTATCTTTGCGGCTGCTCCAGTCATCGGAATATCCATTTACCAGTTTTCCCATCACTTTGGAGGCGGAACTGATAAATGTTTCATTGATCTGCTGCTGCACGCTTTCCACACCTTTTCCGGTAATCTTCGTTGCAACGGCATTCTTTTTCTCATTTACATAATACTGCAATACCGGCCGTTCAATGTGAGAGGTCAGAACGCTGGATATCTTCTGGCTGAAGTCTTCAGGGACAATGACAGCGGCATAAAATTTCCCGGACTCCACGCCATCCATAGCTTCTTCTTTATCCACAAACTGCCAGCCGATTTTATCATTTTTCCTCAGCTCGTCGAGGATCATCTCTCCTATATTAATAGCCGAATCATCAATATCAGAATCAAAAATACTGTCAATGGATGCTCCTTCATCCAGATTGACAACCGCAACCTTTAACCCCTTGGTATTTGCATAGGGATCCCAGCTTGCAGCTATATTGAACCATGCGTATAAGGCAGGAAGTAATGTGAGTCCAAGTGCGATCAGTATTGCTACCGGATTTAAAAAAATATGTTTTAAATCGCCCGCGAATATTTTTAATATGTTTTTTACATGTTGTATCATGCTTGCCTCCTTTGTAGTGGATTCTTAAATATGAAGTAGAATAGCTATGTATTATAATATTTTATTGCAGCAAATGCAATGTCTTATTCTGTTAAAGAATTTTCTTATTTATTATTAACTGGAATGTCAATATTATTAACACAGATCCGTCCGGATCAGGCATAAAAAAACGGACTTCCAAAAGGGAAATCCGAATCTTTACCTATTATATGGAACTGGTATTAAAATCAGGCTTCTTCGTTATGTATAATGCAATTGTATCAATTATTTTTATCTTGTTTCCAGCATTCATAACAGCCTCCCTGATCCCCTCATAAAACCTTGTTTTATAGGGTTCCTTTAAGGTTATGTGCTCCACCTGGGTGCCAGCTAGGTAATCCACATATTCGTCTGCATTCAAAACTCTTTCATTTTTCCATTCCCGGTAATTTAAGCCGGCAAATCCGTAATTGAGAACATGTTCGTATTCCAATCTGCATGTATACTTTGTTTCCACACAAAAATGCTTTCGATATACTTCCTGTATTTGTTCATACAGATCTTCATTCCCGCTTTTGTAATCTGAATAAGTCATAAACATGGCAAAGGTGCCCCCAGGCTTTAAAAGATCATATACTTTGGGAAATCCAATGCTCTCCGGTATCCATTGTATGGTTGCGGCAGAGTACACAAGATCAAACTTCTGTGTTTGGAAATTGTGAGTCTCAAAGTCATCATTCACAATATGGAAATTATGGTAAGTACCAAACTTGTTCTCCATGAACGCTGCAAAATGCTCGCCCAGCTCGATTGCCAGATAGTCGCAGCCTGTCTTTAGGAAAGGTTCGGTTGCCTGACCTGTTCCTGGCCCGATTTCTAAGGCGGATTTGTGAGGTCCGAGATTTGCGGAGTTGATTATTTCGTTATAGAGTTCCTCACAATACCTTGGTCTCCATTTGTCAAATTGTTCCGGGATTGTGTCAAACGTTTTTCTGAAATCCATGCTTTCTCCTTTATGGTTAAAATCTACCGGACAGCTCCATTCTTAAAATTATCATACCATTGGTTCATTTCCTCGTCACTGTCAATTTTAAGGATTTTAAATATCTCATAGGCAAATTCAACGGCTGCAGTTTCATTCGCAGTAATTATACCTCCATCGACTACTACTTGGGCAGGTATATACAATTTTTCACCTTTGTATTCATTTGCGCTCTGAAAATAATCCAGGGAATCTCCTGTATGCTTAACGTGATCAAGAAAACCGTGTTTACACAGGAAATAAGTTGCACCGCATATTGCTGCGATTGGAATCTTCATACTGATGAGCTTTTTGACAAATTCTTTTATTTCTGGATAATCGTTTTCTTCCCAGGAAAGACCTCCCGGCATAATTACCATGGCAAGGTTGTCGTAAGTTTGATAATTTTCTATGCAGTAATCAATACTGGCCCTGATGCCGCCCATTGAGGTTTTAGGCAGATCATCTATCGCTATGGTTTTTACCGTATAGTCAGAAAATGAATTAATTACTGCTATCGCATAGCTGCCTTCCCAATCACACCATTGGTGAGTTAACAGAATTAAAATTTCTTTTTTTATAATATTGGTTCCTCCTCCCAGGCCTCATATGTAACTGATGGGCCTTTTTTTATTCTATCTAATAAATTAATAACTATCAAGACTGAGCTTTCGTGAGTGATATTTTTTTTCAAAAACCAGAGGCTGTGGCTTTAGTAATACAACCGATAAACCAGAATAAAGATGATGGGGTGGCTGACTATGACATGATTACAGATTGGGGCGATACAATGTTATATCTTCAAAGATTTTTTAAAGCAAAAAGGACCTGGGGGCGTCCCAGGTCCGTATGTCGTGATATTTCAACCATTACATTTATCGCAATGGCTAAAATATGATTTATATACTTAATTTTCATTCTTTTTTATATTCTTTTCTGTAATTTCGATAAATTCTTCTTTGTGATCCAGCGATCTACCACATTATGGACCATACTGATGGTTCACAGCCTTGGCAGTTAAGCCATTGATCTACTGTTCCTGATCTCATATTTTGTCCTGAATATAAGTGGCTTCACCTACTTTGATTATTTCGTCATTAATATCAAGTCCTCTTTTATGATGTTGTTAAATATGTACAGTTAAATACAAAATAGTTGCCCACAGGTACTGTATTTACTATACTGAACTGTATACTTCCATTATCATTAAGCTGGCAATAAGCCAAATTATATGTATCGTGCACCGTCACAGCAACAGCACTTCCACCAATAGCCAACGGCGGGAATCCGTTTACATAATAAGTGCCACCAGCTAATAGTGGTGTTGATACAACCACTCTGCATTGTATAGTCACCATTGCAGCCCCAGTTGAATTGCCATGTCTTATATATCCCTCATAGATCACTCCCCATGTACATGATAAACCAGATGTGATAAGCATGATCTGAGTACCATTTTCATAAAAAATGGTGCCGCCAGTTTCGATTTTTCTTGATATTGTTCCCTGTGGTTGAGTTCCCATTATTTTAATAGTTGAACCAATCATAGAATAGATACCAACACCATTTCCGGAAGTAGTACCCCACCAACCAGAGTTGCCATTACTTTTATATGCGTGCACAGCATTGGCTCTATTGGATACAATGCTATGATATACTTGAAAATCACTTTCTGCAAAGTACATACCTGTAAAAGTAGGTGCATTACCAACTATCTTACAATAATCGACTATGATGGCTTTGTTATTATATGAATCTATTCCAGTTCGAGTTATAGTTGTAATATTAAATCCAGTAATAAATACATATGAAGAATTTTGAGAACACAATATATATGATACTTTGCAATCATCAGTAATTGTGTTTACATGCGTACTATACAGTCTAAGTGCACCACTATGAAAACCCATTATAACCAATTCTTCATCATAAATACCATCTGTTACTCGTATTGTACACTCATGACTACCCAGATCCTTAGGTACTATATTAATAGCTTGTTGGATTGTTTTAAATGGCTTACCCTGGCTTCCGTCACCTGTTATGTCAGATCCCGTATTTGCAGATACATAAAGAGTAATATCGCCAGTTAAAGGTCTTATGTTTTTGAGAAATGTCAGCACTTTTCCAAAAAAACGCTTAACATTCTCCCCTGTAGTTGGTATCGGATACTTATCTTCTATATTATCCAGAGTATTAATGACTGTTTCTGAAATATCCCCTCCAGAAGCATCCACCCTTTCCATTACATCCTGAATGGTAGCAGTACCCGATGGATTAACTGTAATATTTAGCTCAACCGCATCCTGCACCACATTCTGAATATTATAAATATAAGATGTAGACGCCACCCCATTATACTGCGGCATCTCATCCGGCGTTTCTGCCGTCACAATACAAAAAAGGACCTCTTCGGTCCCGTCCATGGCATATAAACCAATGTTATGAATGTAGTAGGTAGAAGCAATTTCTTCATTGCTAAACAGCACCCTCGTTTGAATCATTGTTTCATTAAACACCGTTGTTTCCGGATCACCGACAGTTTGCCTGATTCCCTGCATATCCGTCAGACTTTTTAAATCTGTACTGCCTGGATACGCATAATCTGATGTTTTTGCCTTGGTAATACTAAGCTTAATTTCTCCCGCCAAAGCCCGTGCAATTAAATTTTCTCCAGCAGCTGTCAAAACTGCTTTATTATATTGTCCCATAGAACCTCTCTATACTTTCTTATATATTTTTCACAAAAAAGCCTTTATTTTAGCCTATTTATGAAATTGGTTAAAAGTTTCTTTACTTTGACTAAGTAGTTTTTTGAGCGAAAACCACATCTTCTCTGATACAAAGTGTCTGTTTTCCTGGATGATAGGTACACAAAATAAAGCGTCCTCCTTTTATGAAAGCGAAATGTGTGGCCAGTGTTTCCCTATTGCTGCTAACCTCTCATGTCTAACAGGATCATCTAACCCGTAAGTCAGGTCCTAAATTCCTTCGTCCAGCCTACTCATAGCTTTGGGTGTCGCTCTTGCTCCTTATCAGGGTCATGCCCTATAATCTATGCCTTAGCGACTTCGGTCTGCTTTTTCTTGTAATAGAGAGCACTCCTGTAATCCAGCACCAATTGAACCTTGGTGGACGTTTTCTGTTTACTGAGTGCATTTAGCTTTATGCTGCTTCTGGTCTTATGATATCCTCTCGAAATCTTGCTTCGTCAAAAGCACAACCAGTTTTAAGGATTATGTAAAAGACTCTAATTGCCTTACATGTAACCGCTATCTTTGCCGGCATTCCTCCTAGTGGATTCCTTGTTCGATTCATATAATAAAGGAATACGTCTGCAAACGCTGGATTCCAATTCATTAGGGCTCTTGCTGACTCATACATCGTCCTTCTAAGTTTACTTCTGCCTCTCTTGCTTATCCCCGGTTGGCCTTTCTTCTTGCCTGAACTAAGCTTGGTTATTTCAAGTCCTGCTAGTTTTTGTATCTGCTTTGGATCAGTAAAACGTCCGATATCACCGACCTCTGCTATAAAGCCTATCACGGTACTAAGCCCTACTCCTTTTATGGCGAGCAGTTTCTCCACATTCGGCACTTCCATAACTTTCTGCGCCATATATTCATCACGTCTCTCCAGCTGTTGTTTCTTTGCCAGGTAGTCGTTTACAAGGATCCATATTTCTAGCCTTGCAGCTTCTCCTCCCTCAAGTCCTACACTATTCTGAGCTACTTCAACCAGGGTCTGTGCCCTCTTTATTCCTGCAGCTCTTACCTTAACCTTTCGCCAGATTTCATTGATACCACCAGCACCAAGTTTTACTATGTCATGCGGTAATGGTGTATTCTGTAAAAGCATCAAATCGCTTGTCGAATCAAAATCCTGATAACATTCCAAGTACTCTGGAAAGTATTTCTGCAACCACCCCTTGTATCTGATTGGATAGTCTTATATGTTGCTTCATGATCTGATCTCTGCAGACCGATGCTTCTCTGATTTCTGCATATACTCCAGTTGGAATATATGATGTTGAATAACGTCCATCTTTTACAAGACCTGCGATTGTCTTTGGATCTTTCAAATCACTCTTTTCATTCCTGTTCTTTGTTTCATTTCATCAATCCACTTAACAAATGTCAGAAATCCAACTCCTGTATTACTAAACTTAAAAACTCTTTTTCCAAGCTCTACGCCTCTCCAGTCAAAGGCTCTGGAGAAGTGTGTCTGTGATCCTATATCAACTCCCACAATTAAAGTGTCAGCAGTTACTTGATTTAATTTATCATTCTGTGTAAAATTCATAATGAAACCTCCGTTTGATTTTGGTGTTTTTCATCCGGCCAATATGATACCTTAATCATACTTCGAGGTTTCTTTTTATTCAATTAGCGTTATTTCTGAATTACAGGAATGCTCCTTATATTGTTATTACTTTTGTTCCACTCACCGTTGCTCCCAGACTTAAATCGCCAGCCAGATTTTTTGTATTTACCTGCCTGGCTGTAATCCGCATATGTGCCGGTAAAATATCCCACAGAAGATTATAAAGAAGATCAACAGCACCATAACGGTCAGAAGTAATTTTAATATCAATCAAACAATTTTTACCATCAACCTCAACCTCATAATCAGCCACTCCGTAAAGCTCCGACAGACGGTCTTTTAAAAATCCAACCGTAAAAGGAACTACAGTATTATACCTCTGCATAATACGGCTTCTTCTGAAATCCAGGCTTTCTCCCTGACAAACAATGCCAAACCTTTTTTCTAAAAGCAGAATTGCAGCTTCATCAGCAGTCTGTATATAACAATTGTTTCTCACAGAGCGGATACAATCTTCGGCATCTTCCAGTTCTGCGGCCTCTGTCTTCAGCAACTCATTAAATTCAACTATGTCTTGAAACCATTCCGGAAGAAGCATTTTCAAATCAACTGCCATTTACAGTCACCTTCCCTAATATCGGCACCTGCTGTTGCGAGAAATCTTCCTTGCACACCACATCAGTTGCCGCACCGTTTATTAATACTTCAGTTACATTTACTACCTCTGGAATATCCAGAATCGCATAAATTATTCTGGATATATACACAATTACAACGTATTCTATTTTCTGGCTTTTTACCATGGTTCCCCATGACTGCCGGACTGACTTAAGATATTCCTCTATCTTCTTTTCTATCTGGCTTTTATAGCCTGAACCACCATCCGGTACATTATTAAGAAACTGGACGGAGAGAGAAATATCCAGATTCAACTCAGTTCCCGTCCCAACCGTAACTGCTGCCCCAATGGGAGCTATTCCATAACCACTTGCCGAAGGCTCCGCTCCCCCTTCTTCTAAAGGGCAAATGGTTTCTTGAACCGCGTGAATCAATTCTTTGCCAGCGGGGCGCATATTACCGTCAAGAATGCTGCACAGAACCGTTCCTCCTCCCTTCCATGCGGGATAGACCTGTACTTCTCCTACTCCGTCTATGGCAAGAATCGCATTCCGGTAAGAGGCTATATTACCTCCAAATGTAGCTACATCAAAAGTCGCCAAATACCGTTCTCGCAAAGAACTGTCCTTTTCTTCTTCCGTTCCTGCTAATAAAAGTTCAGTAAGCTCTGCAGAAGTCAGTCCGGTGACATAATCAATCGCTATCAACTGACCCGTATAATTATTTCCGATTTCTCCGGCAGCTTCACATTTCATTTTATAGGTATAACCTGCCTCCGTCTGCCCAACAAATTCTGTAACCTGATAAGTCAGGTATCCATCACCTGTAAGGGCGGAAAAACGGGAACCAATGGGAACCGTTCTGTTAAACACACCTTTTTTAACTGCATAAGTAGATTTTTTTCTCTCAATTCCCCGCTCCGCCACCAGTAAATCCAGGAAATCACCTCCTGCAGTTTCGGCGTAAGCATTCTTCTGTACGGAGTCCAGATCAAGATACAAGCCCTCCAGATACCAGCTTTCCGGTCCGAGAGCAGTTTGAATCATAGACCCCTCTCTCTTATCAATTGTATCTGGTACACGTTTTAGCTGCCTGCTTAATATTGTTTCATAAGTTTTATTACTAAAATCAATCAAATTTCCACCTCCTCAGAAAGGGTGCCGTATGCGGTTTTTATTTGAAAACCGCATTTTATTGTACCTGTATCAGTTGTCTCAAAGACAAAGTTATCTACTGATAAGAACCGCGAGTCCATGGAAAACGCCTCTCTGATCCGACGTTTCAACATACTTGCCACATATTCCGGCGGCTTGCCCACCAGTTTTTTTAACTCTCTCCCAAAATTTGAGGAATAGATCTGATATTCATACCGTTCCACATTCAGTATAATATCAGCCGCCTGTTTCATGGCCTCCAGGCCATGTCCCATTTTTCTGATTGTCCCAGTTCCTTTGTCAACCAGATATGTATCCGCAGGGTACTCCCTCTTCTCGCTTTCATAAAACAATGCACTTGATGAATCCGGCAATGTTGCCATATTTCTTTTTCACCTACGCTTTCGAAATTACTATATAGTTCTGACCGGAATTGGCTTTTAAGACTAAAACCTTATCTCCTGGTTCCAAACCTTTATTAATCACTACAGTTTCTCCCTGAACGGTGACAGTCCTGTATCGTACATTATCTGTCATTACTGCCACCGGTTCAGTAATAGTTAATCTTGTTGCCTCAATGCAAAGTGTAAGAGGCGAGGCCGATATTACAGTCGCATAGCCCGTATCAAGTAAATCCAGTGCTCTTGTTGTATCAATAATAATGGACTGCAGTCTTTCAATTAATTCCACGCAAATATACCTCCTTATCTTTGTCAACAATTCTGGCTTCCAGATTCATTGTGTGTTCCCCAGCGGAAAAGGTGTGCTTTACTTTATCCAGAATTAACAAGTACCTGTTTTTCAGCTCTGGTACATCCTTAAGTTTGAAGTAAGCCATTGAGCCTGCTTTTAAATCCGGTGCTCCGCCTACACCGTTTATGGTTATTGTTTTTAATACCCGGTTATAATAGGCCATCATGATATTTCCCTGTTCACTGATTTGGGCCTCATTTAGGTTTTCATCTACCTTCACAAAATTTTGAAGTACTCCCCACTTTTTTATTGTCGTCTGATCTTTAAAAATATAGGTATCTATCTGACCGGTATCCTTATTTGATTTTACCAGCTTCACCTGATTGTACGTATCTGTATCAATATCTGATTTATAGGTATAATCTGTTAAAATGCTTCCATCTCCAATCAGGATATCTGATTTCATATTCTGGGATTCCTTAAGGTTTAGCTTTCCGAAATCATCATAAAATACAAACGTTTTTCCAGTTTTGTATTGAGTCAACATAAGTCCGTATTCAATAATATCCAGACATGAAGTGTTCTCCTTTGTCAGCTTATCAAACGAGTGCCCGGTATCTTCCAGAACACCCGTTTGAAGCTCCATATCCGTTGCAATCTGCTGAATAATTTCTCCAAGAGTTTTATTTATAAAACTGTAGCTGGCATTGCATTTTAAGTAACGAAGCTGGTCATATGCCGTAACCGATATTTCTCCCCAGCGGTTTTGCTCAATAACAAAAATAAACCCCTGGAAGATTCCTTTCCCATCAACATAGAATTGGACTCTGGCGCCTTCCGTAAGGTTAAGGGATTGGTTTTTAAGTAAAGTAAATGTCAGTGTACCTGCACTTCCGTTTCTGTTGGTTGTATAAGTGACGCTTTCGGTAACAGGGGCATAATCATATAAGGTGTTTGTTTCAGTGTTCAAAACCAGAAGTTTATAACTCATCCGGTCACCTGCAGCTGATCTGCCTTAATCCAGCCACGGCTTCCCCCTATCAGAATTGGATAAGGTCTGGAAGCATCCGGAATAATCCTTGAGACTACGGTAGATAAGTTATTAGCCGTACCAGTGGGCTTATCCCCATAACTGCTGCTGTAGTAGGTACCATTTGCGATTACGGCAGCACCTACCCTTAATTCCAAAGCAGGGGACACGGCTCTTTGTGACTCTTCGTCAGTGGCAGAATTGTTTGTATTCTTATTATCAGACATGGGTATTTTTATAGGCGCGTAATTCCGGTATTCCTTAAACTTAATCTTATAGTATACGTCTCCCGCTTCCCCACCCTTTTCGGTTGTTTCAAATTCTGCAATCACTGCACTGATATTGGTATCATACATCCTGCTTCCGCCTGCATCATACCGGCTTATAACAAGATCACATATTTCCTGATTATCCATGGCATCCTTTATGGCTTCCACATAGTCTCCCGGTTCCATCCAGTCATGTCCGTATATCAGCGGATCATTATCATTTCCTGGAAAATAGGAGTCCCAGGACACCTCCATTAAAGAAGGCAGCCTGGGAACTATGATTTCACCTATATCCAATATGTCGTAGGTTTTATGATCGGCTGGATATGAAATGGTATACTCTTTTGGATTAACAGGAAATTCTATGGTGTCACCACCTATATCTGCAAAAAATTTATATCTGTTCCGCATAATTCCTCCTAAGTTACTAATACATTGCTGCTGACTGACTGCTGTACTCCAAGAATATTATTTAGCGCACCCACTATGGAATCTACATCAGATCCTCCACCGCCATGTACAGTCTGGTTGATGGTTGCATTGGTCTGTGGTACCGTCAGATTGACAAGGGCTACATACTGCCGCTCTGATAAATCTCTGAGAAGCTTAATATTTTCATCAGCAATGTTTACATCCTGATTGATTTTTTCTACGCTGCCAACCTTATCGACATTTTCTATATTTCCTGTATTTCCCATGCTTTCAATATTTTTTACATTGTCAGATATGGATTCGTATCCGTCTTTGTTTCCTCCCATTAAATCTGTAAGTTTTGATAACGGATTATCCTGACTGATATCCATATTATCCATTTTATTTCCAGCATTGCCCCAGAACGTACTGGAACGGTCAGTCGTATTTCCTGTATCAAGTTTGGTCATACGCTTTATTGTTACCGCCTGCTCCCCGTATACATCGTCAGCAAGTCCACTCAGCATGCTCCTGAAACCAGATACAGCACCTGACATATTCGTATTACAGATAGCATCAATTGCATTTGCAACCGTCTCTACTACTCCAAGAATGGTATCAAACAGCCCAAACATAAGGCGATCAATCGCTGCAACCGGATCATTAAACACATTTGCAAAAAACTCCGCAAATACAGCTATTAAATTCCACAGATCCGCTATTAAATTATATCCTACAGCATAAACAAATCCAAACGCAGCACCTGCCACCTGACCAATCTGTTCAAAGGTTACGCCCGCATTAGTTAGCGCCAGAATAAGAATGGCAACAAGTGCACCAATTAAGATGAAAGGCCATACAACACTTAGCCATGCCACTGCAGCCCCTAACCCGGAAATCATACCAACAATTCCGGCAGCTGCAAAAGCCACCCCAATGCCAATGAGTAAAGGATACACATAATTCCAGTTATCTAAAATAAACCCTGCTCCCGCCGTCAGCAAACCAATTGCGCCTTCCGCTACATCAGCCATGATATCAATTGCTCCAATAATTCCCCCAAGAGCTTTCTGTGCAGTATCACTGTTTAAAAATTCATTAACCTTCTCTGAAACCCCGCTCAGGGAATAGGTCGCTGCATTTTGTATCATTCCCCATGCGTCTGACCAAGTCATTGGCACATTTTTAAACTCTTCATTAATATTATCCGTTGCGCCGAGCATGGCATTTTTTACTATATCCGCAGTAACCTTTCCTTCGGCAGCCAGACTCCTGACTTCTTCCACAGGCTTTCCCATATAATCAGCAATTGTCTGGATAATATTAGGAGCAGTATTGGCAACAGCATTGAATTGTTCACTGGTAAGCACACCGGAGCCTAATGCATTCGTCAGCTGCTCAGACGCAGAGGCCGCGTCCTGCTGACTGGCCCCAGCCGCTTTTAGCTGTTTATTCATATTCTCTGCAAACGCCACAACTTCATCGCTGCTGGAAAATGCATCACCTGCCCCCTTTGCCAATGCAGTAACTGCATCAGCAGTTCCAAGATAGCTCATTCTGGTCCGCTGGGCCGATTGATAGATCAATTCCTGCACCCGGTTGGTTTCTTCCAGATCATTGCTGACAGCTCCATCTCCCACTACAGAAGAATTTTCAGCGGGCTGAAAACTTTTGTTCATAGCGTTTACCCGCGTATTTGATTGAGACATTTCATCTGAAAGTCCAAGTAATCCCTTCCCTGCAGCAGCGCCAAACGATCCGATTTTCTTAATCGTAGACATTAGTTTACTGCCGAATTCTTCTGCCTGCTTTATCTTTTTATTGTATTTATCCTGCCTACTCTCGGCTTTTGTTGTATTCTCAACAACCTTTTTTATGTTCTCATTAATCTCATTCATACCCTGAATGGCCACATATTGGGAATCTTCCCCCATTTTCTCAATAGAGGCATTGATGCGTTCTAACTGCATCAATGCCTCACCGCCTGACTGCCTCATACTTCCAATCACTACAACTGCCGCACCACCAAAGGAACGGCGTATGGTCATTTCAGTTTGTACCGCAGCCTGGCTGATTAGTCCCAATTGTTCCATCGAAGAATTCCCAAGGTCAATGAACCTGGAAAAAGATTCACTGAACTGATCACTGACAACTAATTCTCCTGTTATCTCTCCCATAGTTCCTCCTTTACTTCTTTGGACGGCTTTTAATCTCTTTCACCGCCATCTGGAACATTAATATCCTGTCGTTTTCCGGAAGATTAGCAACTTCCCCGGGGAAGCGGCCGTGGTTAACAAACATGTAGTAAGCCAACTGCACGTCCATATCTCCCCCGTTTAAGAGTTTTTTGCTTCTTCA
This sequence comes from Bacillota bacterium, assembly GCA_023386315.1. GTDB lineage: Bacteria > Bacillota > Clostridia > Lachnospirales > Lachnospiraceae > Lacrimispora. The sequence goes on from JAEWJZ010000014.1 coordinate 454,162, forward strand.
ATTCTCTCTCCCAAGCTCTTCATGTCATTTAATTCCAGGATCGCATTGGATAAACGGTTATATTCTCCCACACTCAGCATCTGGGAAGGCACCTCAAGCGGATCTTCGGTTCCGTAATATTTACACATCTCCTGATCGCTGAAATCCGGCTCTTTAACACATGCAAGAATCAGTCTTCTGGTATAAAGAATGCTGTCTGTTTTTTCTACCGGAACACCATCGACCTTTGCTGTTTTCCGGCTCATACGGGCAAGTTTCTCATTTTCCTTCTGGGAAATGGCTTTGATTACAAATGGTACAGGCTTTCCATCTTCCCCCTTAAAACGCTCGGAAATAATCACCTCTTTTGTTAAACCCTCTACTGATGGCTGTAAAAATGCTTTTAATGCACTCATAAAATTCTCCTATTCTCCCAGCTGTACCGGGGTTGAAAATGCGTTTAAAACTTCTACATTAGTAAAGCTGAAAGCGATATCCATCGTTAAAAACTCTGTATCAGCGTCCAGCATGGCAATGGGAAGCTTCTGCAGCTTTACGTTATAAAGAGCTACTGTCTGGCTGCCGATTGAACTTCCTTCATCTTCATTGGTAATCTGAATTGTAAAGTACGGAAGTGCTCCCGTCTTTAAATAAGTTTTCAGCATGTTTAAAAATTCCGGCGTACCATAATATACCGTTGCGGAACCGGTAAGCGAAACACCTGATGTCTTTTTCTGCACCAGATTGGTTCCCACCACCTTAAAATCAGATTCCTGAAACTCTGCATCTGCCTGAATTTTCTTTAATCCAAACATTTCCACATTGCGTCCGTCAATTACTGCAAAGGCTCTTCCTGCCTTTCCGTTTAAAGCATCGCGTTCTAATAAAAAGCTCATAATCTACCTCCTCTTAATCTGTCAGGGTTGCTGTGATATAAATTTTTTCAACTGCAGCTACCGGCTGAATTGCAAGTGTTATTACAACTGAATTCAGTGCATTTCCTGCTTCTACTGTCACATCATCGGATTCAAAGTTCTGAATTCCTCCATTGGCCTGGATCTCATTTAAATACCCCACTATCCAGGACTTGAGTAAATCTCTGCCTGTTGCATTATTCTGGGTTTTCCCAACATAGTTCTGTGAGAAATTCTTATAAATATCACCTGTTAATGTATCTGCAGTCCGAATCACCTGATTTAAACTGAATGCTTCTCCTTTGTTTGCCGTATAAGAAGTCAGTGTGTTAATATCTGACATGACCTTAACAGAACCGAACTCTTCAAAAAATACAATTTGGCCCTTTTCCAGCGCTTCATCAATTTCTGCTGATGTCAGGCGGGGAGATGCATCTGCTGCATTGGGATATTGTGCATAAACCAGTGATTCCGTATATTTCGCTCCTGCCTGCGCGCCGCCAACCCACCAGGTTGTTTTCTGAGGTGTAAGTATGGTTCCATCTGAGAGCACCACTCCGTTTTTAACGGAGATGACAGCCTCAGTGTCACTTTCAGCGCCTGACATAACTGCCTGACACTTTCTTCCTGAATTTTCCCGCATCCGTTTAATAAAGGCTGTATATGCTTCCTTAATTGTACTGTCAGCGCCATCATAGATCAGAATCTGAAAATTCCGGGATTCCAGTACGGTTAGAAATGCGGAATACTCTGCATTTTTTACTGTTCCATTGCTGCCTCCTGTTAAAGAAGTCCCAGCCGCAGCTGTCAGATTACCAGTTCCTGAAAATACGACCCAGTCATTTCCTTTTAAATCAGAAACAGTCTTTCCTGTCTGAGTATTTTTTACAGATCCCTCCACAATGGTTCGGACCATATAGCTGCCTGCCTGATCCGGGTCTTCCGTAAGTGAAACGGAAATGTCATTTCCCCGCACACCATTATATCTTGCAGTAACAGTAAGCTCACCGATGACTGCCACAGCCTTTGCCGCACTCTCCGCAGCCGGGCGGTAAAGCAGAACCTTTGCCGGCCCGCTTGTGCGTTCACTTCCTTTAAAAATTTCTCTTAAAAATAATGCGGTAACACTGGTTGAAGGGTATCCAATATATGGGGTAAAATCATCCCCGGCATTGATTGCCATAAGCTCTCCTTCCGGTCCCCATGACAATGGTTCGCAGATTGCAACGATTCCCCTGTCCCCTACTTTAACAGACTGCTCCATGCTTGATTTTACATTTATGTAAACACCAGGCTGCTTTTTACTTTGTGATGTCCATGTTCCTCCAGCCATTTACTTTTCCTCCTTATATTCAAAAAATTTATTAAGAATTTCCTGTGCTTCTTCCAGTGTATACTCCGTTTCTGTAAGGAGTACCTCCGCAAAGTCCGGTTGATATCTGGAAAGCTCTTTGCTTGCAAGAAGTGCCTCCCGTTTAAACTTCACCGGCTCTTTCACCAGTTTTTTCGTGTCTTTTGCTTTAGACATTTTTAATACCTCCTTCATGCGATACTATAGACTCCAGTGACTTAATACAATCATACCGATCCTTTCCCCCTTCCATTTATCGTTTCTTATCAGGCAGTGAATTTCTAACAAAAAAGAGTCTCCTATCAGGAAACCCTTTTTCATACTACTAATATAGCATGGTGATTTGTCCCTTGATTACCAATTTTATTTTTTTCTTTTGTCAAGCAGCCAGTAGAACTTACGGCGTCTGTCATAATATGTATTGTGACTGCAGGGAATCTCCATCATCATTCTCAAATATTCATAAGTAATATCTTCTTCCGTCACCGCTTTCAATATATATTTATAAATTTCCGGATCTGTTTCTATGGCTGTTTGTTCTATCAGACGGCAGTTCTGTTCCAACATCACCCTTTTAATTGCCAGCTGTTGTGTTACATCAGCCGGATTATGAGCGGATGGTATGGCTGTTAAGCTCATAGATTTTAGTGTATCTGTTTTATACTTAAGTTCCTCTCTCCATTCTCCATACTGGAGACACCAATAATACAATTCCAGGAAACGGTTTTTACTGATTCCATATTTGCTATAGTTTAATGGTCTTACATTTCCCATTTTTCATTCCTCCCTAATATCTTTATTTTCTGCACAACACTGTTAATCAAAAACTATATAATCAGAATTACATTTTCTGCTATCGCTTCGCATAGTTCAATATCTTGAACTTTCTGTACAAAAAAATTTCCGATAATACCCTCGTCATTTACCATGCTGTATATAAGTATTTTAAGCAAATTTCCAGGTTGTCAAGCGTTTTTCTAAATATCCTCCTTTTTTGATTAGGTTCAATATTTTTAACTATTTGTATCATATCATCGTATAATTCTTCTGTCAATACAAAGTTCAATATTTTTAACTTTCATGATTCTTGTATTGAACTATTACTTAACATATGATATATTATGTAAAGAAAGGCGGTATGAAAAATGGAAAATGAAAACACAGCTATCCGCTTAAAAAAGATTATGACAGATAGAAATTTACGCCAGACCGATATATTAAATCTGGCAATTCCTTTTTGTGATATGTATAACGTTAAGATGAATAAATCAGATATCAGCCAATATTGTTCAGGTAAAACAGAACCTAACCAAAAAAAATTATTTGTTCTGGGTAAAGCTCTAAATGTAAGTGAAGCCTGGCTTATGGGTTTTGATGTACCCATGGAAAGAGTCCAGACTTCTGGCGGAAAAGAACATGATACACGCCTTCATTCATTTGATGATGAATTATTTAATAATTATATTAAACTTAACAATGCGAATAAGAGGAAAGTAATTGATTACAGCAAAAGTCTTTACCAGGTACAGCTTATGGAAGAAGAAAGCTGCCCGCATCTTCTCACTAATGCAGCTCACCAGCGTACTGATATAGAAGTAACTGAGGAAATGAAAGAATATGACAACGCTTTTTTTGATGATTAAATAAATTGTAATGGTATATCTTCCAGTTGCTTTGCACGCAAAAGAGGTAAACTGTACCCTGATAGTTAGACACAGAAAAAGAGGCTGTGCTCAACTATCAGGGTATAGTTTACCCCTTGCATATCATTCCACCCACGCTCCATCACTTCCAACCTTATATCCGTCCGGCGTAGTTGTATCGGTGTACATGGCACCATCATTACCGCAGTAATACCACTTTGATTTCCAATTGATCCAACCGGTGACCATTGCTCCTGATTCATTAAAATAATACCATTTATTATTCTTATAATGCCAACGGATTCCGGGGCCTTCCAGGCCGAGCTCTGATTTGCCAAAGCTGATTCTTGCAGCCTCTTCGGAAGTCACATGGAAAATATCTGACTTTTTCCACGTTCCCTTAATTGATGAATCATTTACGGCACGGACTTGACAGGAATAATCGCCTTCTTTTGTTATATAAGCAGATAAATCATAATTGGGACTTTTCGTGATGAATAAGCTTAACATCCTGCTGCCACGGTAAAGTCTCAACTGATAATTATCTGCTTCACTTACCGAATCCCATCTGACCGTCCCGTTTATCTTATCCCATTTTAGCCCATTCACATTAAAATCAATCACATTCAGACTATGCTTGCTGCTATCATCTTTTAAGGCATCAAATACAATATATACCTTTATGTGTGTGTCATTCATCACACCACCAATAACAGATCCTTTTGTGCCGTTAATTTTTATATTTCTAATAGCACGTCTGGAAAAAGTATAAGTACCATCAGCCTCTATACACACCACAAGAGTTGGGCGGTCAATATCTTTGAAATCACCAACCGGCTCGTCTATATCATATACTTTATCCAAGTGATACTTATCAGAATCAGTTGTAACTATGACATCTAAATCACCATCCCCATTATCGCTGATGCCAACTGATATAATATCCATGGAAACATCATTAATTATACTGGAAGCAGCCATGGACGTAAACGGATATGCCATAATAAATAATGCTGTACCTAAAGTAATCAATGTTTTACTGCCATAAAACATATCAGCCCCCCTGCATACATTAATTTTTAAAAAACAAATTATTTTTAATTCATATAAACTATACTTGAATGATCTTCCTCAGCTGATGCATTATTATTGTCTATTTCTACTCTATATCCATTAGCATCTAATTTATAACCACCAACCACAGTATTTTTCAGTACTTCTCCGTTATCATCGTAATAATGCCATTTTCCATCATAATACTCCCACCCCCTGTTCTTATTCGTACAGAGGCCATTGTCTGCAAAAACATAATCTTTGCTTCCAATTTTTAAGGTAGTATTGGTAACAAGGATACCCTGATTATCGAAATAGAACCACTTACCATTACTGGTACTTAGCCAGGTACTTACTAAATTTTTATCTCCAAGTTTACAGTGCCATTTATTATCCTGTAGATACCACCCGGGATATTGATTGGGATCGTCTGAAAGAAAACTTGATTCCGTTTTGATCAAAACGCCGTTTTCATCTAATGTACTCTTATTGACAGTCGTATTTTTTAACATAATTCCATTTTCATCAAAATAGTACCATCTATTATTACAATCCATCTGCCAACCAATTTCAATTTTATTTGTACAGTGACCATCCTTCTCAAAGTCATAACTTTTACCATCAATAGTTAGAGTTATATTTCTAACCATAACTCCCTGTTTATCGAAATAGTACCACATTCCAGTATCAAATAACCAGTCCTCTGATACATTACCTACTACCATTTCTTTGTTTCGAAATAATTCAGTTTTATAATACCATTTGTCATTTTCCTTATACCACCCAAAATTCTGGCCTGGTCCGCCTGAAGCTGAGTGAATAATGTTTTCCGTATTTAATGCCTTCACCTGCAAATTATTGGATAATATGATACAGGCAGCAACAAAGAAGCTTAAAGCCATTTTAAATGTAATTTTATTAGAGCCTTTGCTAAATTTTTTTATCATTTTTATTCTCTCCTTCATTTGATTATTGGTTTCAAAATATATAGGCAATTGTGAAAAACTATTATTTATAAAATAAGATTTCGAAAAGTTAAGAAGAGTCATTCCATATTCAATGTTCTCTTCCTCATTAAGGAGTTCCAGCACACAAGCATCACAGGTACACTCTCTGTAAAGACTCATCTTCTTAATTGCAACCCATACCAGAGGGTTATACCAGTGTAGTAATAACGCAATGATACTTAGGAAATTATATAGTATGTCTTTTCTTTTAAAATGAACAAGCTCATGTAAAAAAATATGGGATATCTGATTAGAATTACTGATATTAAGAATATACTCTGGTATGTAAATAGTCGGTTTTATAATTCCTGAAATACAGGGACTTTTAATCTGATCGTTTATCACAATTGAGAGTTTTTCTTTTATTGACAACCGTATTCTTAACTTTTCGACCAGTGCCACCGTTTTCATGTCTGCCGTATTGGTTTTACTCTCAATTTTACGCCTGAAGTTAAAGTTGGTGATTAATAAAAAGCTGCTCAGCAGGACGAACCCGGTTAGCCATATAAATGCTGCTGTTTGTAAAATGGCTGAAAAAAAGTCATAGTTCTCACTATTTTCAAAAACCTCTCTGGTGATACTGTCTTCCAGATTTATGGACGACTGGCTATTTCCTGGGTGTTCATTTGTTATAATGTGTTCCGACTGAACCAGCGTGTGATGCTTCTGGTTTAAGATATTGAACAAATTACTATACATATGATCAGATACAGGAATCAACAGCTTTATCAAGATCAAAACCCACAATGCATTCTTCATTCTTATATTCATTTTCTTACTAAATAGCTTCATAATAACTATAGCCAGCAATATAAAAATACTTGTTGCCAGAGATGACCTTAAAAAACATAGAAAAACCCTTATTAAGAACTCCATATCAACATTTTCTCCTTACAGAATTTCAGATTCATCAGATGGCTTACTTTCTCTTTTTTCGTTTAAAACATGTTCCAACTGTTCGATCTGATCCAAGGACAAATCTTTATCCTCTAAAAATTTAATTAATAGCAGACCAAGTGCTCCATCATATACCCTTTTTAAAAAATCCTTGTTCTCCGATTTTATATAATCATCTTTCGAGTATAATGGATAATAGTAATAAGCCCTGCCCTTCTTTTCGTAGCTTATGACTTTTTTATTAGAAAGCCGGGTTATAAAGGTTTTAATCGTCTGTTCTGACCAGCTGTGTTTGGGTGACAGGCTTTGAATGATTTTTACTGATTTGCATTTTTTAACAAAAGTTAGCATCTACAATTGTAAACTATGTTTATAGTCTACATCTGTAGATGCTAAATGTCAAGTGGTTTATCAATTTATGACGACTTTTACATCATGTGTTCCCAAAACCTTATAGCTCCAGTTTCCCTTTCCTCCCTCCACATAAAGCCTGATCACATCCGCTTCCCGTATCGCTTTCACATTCATCACAGCTCTGCCTTTTAAGTCGGTAACGGAAGTTTCACCAATTCCCCCATCCTCAAATACAGACAACCAGAACGTAACCCCATCACAGAAATCATAATCAGTTCTGCTGTCGCAGCTGCCAACAGCTAAAATACTATTCTGTCTTACCAAAACCGGAAGGCTGTAATAATCAAAGATCTCTTTCTGCCAGTGTCCACCTTCAATCACCTGTTCACTCAGCAAATTCACCCATTTTCCATCCGGCAAATAGTATTCCGCTTCACCCGATTCTTTAAAAACCGGTGCCACCAGAAGACTGTCACCCAGCATATACTGTCTGTCAAGAGTCTCACATGACCGATCCTCCGGAAATTCCATAAACATGGGACGCATGACCGGAATTCCTTCCTCATGTGCCTCAGCTGCCTGCCCGTACAAATAAGGCATCAGGCTGCATTTCAGCTTAACAAACTTCCGCAGCACATCACAGGCTTCCTCATCAAACAGCCAGGGAACCCGGTAAGAGGAGGATCCATGAAGGCGGCTGTGAGAACTTAAGAGCCCAAACTGGCACCAGCGTTTGTATACATCGGCTGTTGCCGTACTCTCAAATCCACCGATATCATGACTCCAGAATCCAAAGCCGGAACAGGCCAGTGACAGGCCGCTGCGAAGAGTTTCTGCCATTGACGGATAAGAAGCGGAACAATCGCCTCCCCAGTGAACGGGAAACTTCTGACCGCCTGCTGCCGCAGATCGGGCAAATAAAACTGCTTCCCCTTTTCCCCGCTCCCTCTCAAGCAGATCAAAAACAGCCTTGTTATATAAATAAGTATAATAATTATGCATCCTTACGGGATCAGAACCATCATGATATACGATATCCTTCACCGGTATCCGCTCCCCAAAATCCGTCTTAAAACAGTCCACTCCCATATCCATAAGAATTTTTAATTTTTCCTGATACCAGGCAGCTGCGTCAGGATTGGTAAAATCAACCACTCCCATTCCAGCCTGCCACATATCGGTCTGCCATACTGCCCCGTTTTTCTTTCTGATTAAATATCCTTTCTCCATTCCTTCCTGAAACAGAGACGATTTCTGGGCTATATACGGATTAATCCACACACAGATTTTAAGCCCTTTTTCATGGTAACGTTTCAGCATTCCCACAGGGTCGGGAAATGTTTTCGCATCCCAGGTAAAATTACACCACTCATACGCTTCCATCCAGAAACAGTCAAAATGAAAAACCTGCAGAGGAATATCACGCTCTGCCATTCCGTCTATAAAACCGGAAGTTGTATCCTCATCATAATCCGTGGTAAACGAAGTGGTCAGCCAGAGACCAAAGGACCAGGCCGGAGGGAGGGAGGGCTTTCCTGTGAATTCCGTATATTTTTTTATGGTACCTTTGGGTGTATGACCATTTATGATATAATAATCCAGCCGCTCCCCCTCTAAAGAAAACTGGACACGTTCCACCTTCTCACTGGCAACCTCATAGGATACATCTCCCGGGTCACTGACGAGAACACCATAACCTTTATTCGTCATATAAAACGGGATATTCTTATAGGCGATTTCGCTGGCAGTTCCTCCGTCCTCGTTCCACATTTCCACGATCTGCCCATTCTTTACAAAAGGTGTAAACCTCTCACCCATTCCATAAACATATTCTCCCACATCAAGAGCAAGCTGTTCAACCATATAACATTTTCCATTTTCCTGGTTTTTCATATAGGCCATATTCTTAAAACCGGTGCTGGTAAGCTCCCTGTCTCCGTCGTAAAAGCGGATGCCCCAGGAATCAGGCCGTTTATCAATAACAGCTTTGGTACGTCCTGTCTGAAAAACAATATCTTCCCCTGATTCAACAATGCTTACCCTGGGACTGCACTCTGAAACCGCTGTAAATGGTCCCTGGTCAGCCAGCCCTTCAAAATGGGAAACGGAGACTTTCAGCACGTCTTCCATGGGACTGGTGATACGGATTGTCAGCATCCCAAGGTTCAGAATATCTCCCCTGCTTTTTATACTTTTCCCCGGCGCATAAACCGTTAATTCCCCTCCATTTATCCGGCTGCCTGCATATTCAACAGCATAAAGGGGTGTAATTTCATCTCTTACCTTCCAAAAACCACTGGTGAATTTCATATTTGTTCTCCTTGCCTGAATTGATCAGTTCATTACATATCATATTTTTCTGTCTCTAATACACATTCCCTGACCTCTACGCACTGTCTTAAGCGTATATCAGAAACAGAACTGCCAACACAAATCTCATATTCATCATCAGGTACAGTATAGCACTTCTGCTCTTCATTGTAATAAGAAAAAGCCTTTATAGACAAACGGAAAGCAAGTGTCTTTTTTTCTCCAGGCTCTAATGATATTTTATCAAATCCCCGCAGTTCCATGACAGGTCTTTTCACATTCTTTCCTGCAGCTCTGACATAAATCTGAACAGTTTCAAAGCCAGCCCGCTTTCCGCAGTTTTGTATATCTGCTTTTACAGAAAAGCCTTGACTCGTATTTTCAACTCTAAGATCCTCATACACATACTCAGCATAAGATAATCCATGACCGAAACAGTATCGTACGTTAACATCTTCTGATATAAAATAACGGTATCCCACAAAAACTCCTTCTCCGTAAACAACTGTTTCACCGCCCGGAAATTCTCCAGACTTATGGGCAGGACAGTCTTCAAGACACTTTGGTAAAGTAAACGGCAGCTTTCCGGAAGGATTACCTTTTCCCAGAAGGACTCTGGCAAGCGCCCGTCCGCCCTCCATTCCATTGTAGCTGGTATAGACGATGGCTTTTGCACGGTCTGCAAAGGCTTCCAAATCCACCGGTGACCCCGCCAGTACTGCAATCACCGCATTATCATTGACATTTAACACCGCCGAGATTAACTCCTCCTGTCCGGCAGGGAGCTTCATATCCTTACGATCCTGACCTTCCACATCATATTCATGATTCAGACCGCAAAAAACAATCACGTCTTCACATTCTGCGGCCAGAGCTGAGGCTCTTTTCACTCCATCTTCCCCTGCTCCAGGTTCATATACCACCTCAATATTTCCGCCGGCCTCCATCTTAAGCCCCATCAAAGGAGAAATCTCATACAATGCCTTGATTCCTGCACTTCCACCCCCAGATGCATGAAGTGCGTCCGCATTTTCACCGATCACCGCCAGACGCTTCTTTCCAGCAAGTGCCAGAGGAAGCCTTTTTTCTTCATTTTTCAGAAGAACAACAGCCTCTTCTGCGCAGGACAGGATTGCTTCCCTGTGAGCAGGGGCATTATATACACCCGGACTTCTGGTTTTCCTTTTATCACCAAGCATGGACAGGCTGTTCATTAAATTCAGAATGTGTCTGATCTTTTCATCAATAATCTCCTCATCCACTTCCTTTGCCAGCACCTTTTTGTAAAGAGGATCTGCCATAAAATAATTATCAAAATCATTAGTAACGGACATTTCAATATCAAGCCCGCCCAAAGCCGCTTCTGACGTATCATGGACACCACCCCAGTCAGAAATCACAACTCCGTCAAAATTCCATTCCTCACGAAGAATGTACCGAAGAAGATACCGGTTGTGGCAGCAGAAATCTCCCCGTAATTTATTATAGGCCCCCATAACAGTTTTCGATTTTCCCTCTTTTACTGCTGCTTCAAAGCCTGGAAGATAGATTTCCCGCAGTGCCCGCTCACTGACCTCTACGCTGACTGACAGGCGGTTTGTTTCCTGGTTGTTAACTGCAAAATGTTTCACGCAGGCAGCTGTATCATTTTCCTGGATTCCTTTTATTAATGGAACTGCCAGCTGGGCAGTAAGATATGGATCTTCACTCATATATTCAAAGTTACGTCCGCAAAGCGGAGAGCGGATTATATTGATTCCGGGAGCCAGAATTACGTCTTTTCCCCTTCCTCTTGCCTCAGCTCCCAGAACGCGGCCCATCTGCTCTGCCTGTCTGCGGCTCCAGGTACATGCGAGAGCGGTATTAGAGGGCAGGTAGGAAACAAAATCATCTGTGGTGCCTCTGGGGTTCCAGTTATCATCCTCAAGCTCTCTTCTCACTCCCATCGGTCCATCGGACATCCAGAGAGGCGGAATATCCAGACGTTTTACTCCCCCAGTGTGAAAAATCCCCTGTCCGTGTATCATCTTTATTTTTTCTTCCAGTGTCAGCTCTTTTACCAGTTCATCAATCTCATGCCTTTCCATGAAAACCTCCTGTTGTTTATCCTTTCACCGAACCGGCGGATACTCCGCCGACAATATACTTCTGACCTAATATGAATACAATTAACACCGGTGCCAGTGTCAATATAATGTCGGCTGCCACCAGATTCCATGAATTTTCAAATGCTCCGAAAAAGCTGTATACTGCAAGGGTCATAGGCCATTTTCCAGAATTATTTAAATAATACAGCGGCATGGTAAAATCGTTCCAGACCGTCATAAACTCCAGTACGAATACCGTAGACATAATCGGCTTTATTAACGGTACAATAACCCGTATAAACAGCTGGCGGGGGCTGCATCCGTCAATGACTGCCGCTTCATCAATCTCTCTCGGAATTGTCGCAATAAATCCAAAGGAAAGAAAAAGGCTTAAAGGAATATTTATAGCCGCATATAAAAGAATAATGCCAATCCGTGTATTTACAAGGTGAAGGACCTGGAGGACCTTCATCAGCGCCACGTTATTAATGGGGACTGCGATTCCTGAAATAATAAAATAGTACAAAAAGCGGTTGATCCCCTTTTGATTCCTTGAGATCACAAAAGCGGCAGCCGATACCAGAATAACAATAATCACCACACTGCAGGATGCATAAAGGATTCCATTTAAAAAGGAAGAAAACAGTTTCCCCTTTTCTACCACTATAATGTAATTCTCAACTACCCATTTTTTCGGAAGGGAAAGAGTCATCCGGTTGGCTTCCGCTGAGGTCTTAAACGAATTGATAAATAACACCGCCAGCGGAAGCAGGACGATCAGACTGATCAGAAATGATATCAGGTTTCCCGCTATGGAAACAATACTTTTCTTCATCATATATCCACCTCCTTGTTTTCCATGGACCAGATAATGAAATACAGAAGAGACAGAACCACAAAGAATAATATACTGGAAAGAGTGGTGCCCATAGCCAGATTGCCTTTGGAAAATTCTTTATATACTGCTGTATTGATCACTCCTGTTGCATTACCGGGTCCGCCGTTTGTCAGGGAATAGATCATGTCGAAGACACGCAGGCCATACGTAACATTTAATACAGTCACATTTACAAGAACCGGCTTTAAAAGCGGCAGGGTGATACAGGTAAATTTTTTAAAGAAGCTGGCTCCGTCAATGCTGGCAGCCTCGTAGTACTCCGGGGCTACAGAAAGCAGCCCCGCGATTACTATCACCATGATATATCCCATACCCTTCCAGGTATCAACCAGGATCACCGTTGGAAACACAAGCTTTAAGTCAGTCAGCCAGTTTTTTGCCAGTCCTCCAAATCCGATTCCTCTCAGGAAATTATTTAAAAAGCCGGTTGTGGGATGAAGCATGCTGCGGAAAACCAGACCTACCACCAGATAGGACATGACCTGGGGCGAAAATATGATCATACGGTGAAGATTTTTACCCCTGATGAAGGTCTGCGTTAATATCAGAGCTAAAGCCAGCCCTACAACAGTCTTAAGAACCGTTGTAGCAATTGTAAACCACAGGGTATTGGCTATGTATTTCATATATTCCGAATTTCCATGAAAAACCGTCCTGTAATTTGCCAGTCCTACAAAATGTATCTCATCGCTGAAATTATTCCAGTCTGTAAAGGAATAGGCGATTCCAAGCACTCCCGGAAGGAAACACAGGAGAAAGAAGAGAATGGCTGCTCCGGCAGCATAATACCACGGGTATATTTTTTTTCTGTTCATTTGCATCGTTCCTTTATTTTGTCCAGCCAGGATCTTTTTGCAGAGTTGCCTGCTCCGTACGCCGTTTCATAATTGAATCAAGAACATCACTGGGTGTCATCGCACCGGTATACATGGATTCCAGGTCCTTGCCTACATCCATCCACTGGCTGTCAATGTAATTAACTGAGGTCTGAACCACATTGGCCTTTTTTAAGGAATCCAAAAACTTCTGATCCTCTTCCGAATATTTGCTCTTGATCTCAGGCCAGCATAAATTGCTTAACTCCGGCTGTCCGTCAAGACGTTTCTGTAAGTTTTCAGGTCTTGAAAGAAATTCGAAAAACTGCTTTGCTTCTTCCACATGTTTGCTGTCCTTGTTAATAAAATAAGCATTGCTTGCAGGGTTCACTCCAATGGTCTGATTATCCCCCCACGGCATAACGAAAGCTCCTAATTTCTCAGTTGCTTTAAAATCAGGATAATCGGCGTCGATCTGGCCGCGGTACCCCAGTTCCGCAATTGTCATGGCACATCTTCCGGAAGCCATTGCCTCTTTTCCGTTTTCCCATGCATTGCTTAAATAATCGTCTCCAAAATATCCCGCTCTGGCACATTCATCTAACTGCCCGATAATGGTAGAAAGTGCAGGGATCTCATCCAGATCAATTTTGTTGTCATTTAATTTTTGATAAATATCCGGATCCTGAGCCAGCCACAAGCCGCCTGTCTCAAACAGCGGAAGCACCTGGTGCCAGCCATTGGTGGTAGCTTCATAAATCGGCGTGGTACCGGAATCTTTGATTTTCTGGCAGACATTTTTAAACTCTTCATAAGTGGTGGGAACAGTCAGTCCCAGTTTGTTAAAAATGTCTTTATTATAGAGATAGAAATACATCTTTGCGCCTGGAAACGTAATTCCGTATACCTTACTGTCAACAGAAACGGCCGACTTTGCACTTGCATCCAACCGGTTTACCCAGTCCTGATCTGTCAGCTCAGCGCAGTACTTATCCATGTGAATACTGGAGACAAGGCTGATTGGTGTATCTGCACATATAATATCGGGGGCTTCTCCGGACTCAAGCTTTACCTTAATTAAATCCCTCCACTGAGCATCCGGGGAAATCTGAAAATCGATCTTGATTCCGGTTTCTCCTTCAAACTCCTTGGCAAGCTCCTGAACGATACCGGAAGTAGGAAGACCGCTTTGATGACTGCCAAAAGTCAGCGTAACATTCTTTTTGGAACCACTGCTGTCATCACTTTTTGCGCTGCTGCCTCCCGAATTGCAGCCCGTTGTCATTCCTGCCGCGAGTATAGCCGCCAAAGTCAGACTGATTATTTTCTTTCCTCTCTTTTTCATGACCTTCTCCTTTATTCTTCTCACTTAGACTTGGTACTTTTTCCGGAAATACCTTTGGAAAAAGCAATGTTTTGTTATAAATTCATAATATCATATCGAGCACCGGGGCAAAATAGACAATTCCGAACTGCCATTTGCATTTTTTTGAACTACATTGTATAATATTGTTCACGAAGGGAGGTGCTTTTCTATCAAAAAGTCAGGAAAACAATATTCCCAAAAATGGTATCTCTTTATTATATATGGTTTTTTTATTCTGATACTACTGGTTATTTTCTTTGTTTTTACTTATAGCCATTACCGCAAAAATGCCTTAAAGGACGCTTCCAAGGATTTGGAAAATATGTGCGCTTCGGTAGAAAGCTCTGTCAGGACCCAGTTGGACAGCATCTCCTCGATTTCCATGAACATCGTATATTCCAACGCTATAAAAATGAATTTCAGGGAGTTTTCCACCACATACCAGCAAGACGGCACGGCGCCCTTAGATCAGGCTGCTTCACGGGAAAAGGCGATGGCAATTCATGACATCGTAACGGCCATGATCGGAGCATATCAGAGCGCCTCTGAAATTAACTTATATACGATGGACGGTTCCTGCGTGGAGGCCGGTTACTGGCTTAGAACCACTACCGTAGATTTGGAACGCCTGCCCTGGTATTCCCAGACTCTCGCATTAAACGGACATAAGTACATAACAGCACCCGTGGTAAACAGAGAGCTGCCTGCCAAAGGTGAAAATCAGAAATCTCAGAAATTCATCTCCCTGGTACGCCTTTTTCTCAATACAGACGGCACACCGGAGGGTATTGTTGAAGTTGTCCAGGATTGTGACAGAATCTTTTCCCTTTCCTCGCAGCTTGAAAGCCAGAATCCGGACAGCCGGGTCTTTATCTACAATTCCAGACAGGAACTTGTATATCCATACGCAACCGATTCCCCTTATCCAGATTATTACGCCATGATAACTCAGACTGCTGCAGCGGAAGGCCAGGCAGGAATCTTAAATACTGAAAGCAGCGGAAAATTTCTTTTTACATACCAGACCATCGAAGGTTACGACTGGACTGTCATCCTGATCAGGCCACAATCCGCTTTTTATAATTCACTTTCTCTTTTCCGGACAACATTTTTCCTGATCGGGGCATTATCCATCCTGGTAACTCTCTTCATCTGTTTTTTTATTTCCAAGCGTTTGACGGCCCCATTAGAAAAACTGACAGCAGCCACAGGAAAAATTACCATCAGCCGTGTCCTTGATGAAAAAAAGGTTAATTTAACCTCCGCTGACAGCAGTATCAAAGAGCTTTCCCTGCTCTGCGAATCCATTCGCAGCATGTACGAAAAGCTGCGTTCCACTTCACAGGAGGTATTATTGTCCAAGTCCGAGGAAACCCGGGCCAAGTTTCAGGCCGCCCAGTCACTGATCAATCCCCATTTTCTTTATAACTGCCTGACCAATATTTCGGTTATGGCGGAAGAAAATATGAATGACGATATCATACGAATGTGCCGTTACCTTTGTGATTATTTCCGCTATATTTCTTCTTCCAGGGAAATGATCGTTCCGCTTAAAGAAGAAATTTTCTATACGGAGTGCTACTTAAACTGTATGCAGATGCGTTTTCATGAAGGTTTTTCCTATACCATGAATATAGAAGAAGGTACGGAACAAATCTATATACCAAAGCTCATTATTCAGCCAATTGTGGAGAATGTCTTCAAGTACGGATTTCAGATTACTCCGCCATGGCAGCTGTCTATTTCTTCCTATTCCGAAAACGGGCAGTGGTACTTAAAGGTAGAGGATAATGGAGGCCTGTTAAGTGAAGAAAAGAAAGAAGAACTATTACAGCTCTACGAAAACCTGGATATGAATAAAGAATGGAATTCATTGCAGATCGGCAATATGGGACTTAAAAATGTCTGCCTTCGTTTAAGGCTTCTCTACGGGACCGAAGCAGTTTTTCAAATTGACTGTTCAACTCCCGGCAGAACCAGCTTTATAGTGGGCGGCCCTATCTATCAGTCAAGGGAGGAATATTATGAACACCATCCAGAGCTATAGTTATCTTGCAGCGGAAGACGAAAGCCTCATTCGAAAAAACCTGATCAAGAAAATAACTTTCTTAAATTTACCTCTTAAGCTGGCCGGCGAAGCAGCCAATGGACTGGAAGCCATAGAATTAACAGAAGCAAACTGTCCTGATCTCATTATTACGGATATCCGCATGCCCCAGTGCGACGGAATTGAACTGGCAAGCTATTTAAAGAAAAACCATCCCAGTGTTAAGATTATTATTATCAGCGGGTATAATGATTTTTCCTATGCCCAGTCCGCAATCCGTTATGGAGTCGTAGATTATTTATTAAAGCCGGTTACTGTTGAAAACCTTTTCGAATCACTTCAGAAACTGCTGATTACCATGAAATCCGAAACTGATGTGTTGGAATCCTACTGCACAGTTAACGAAAGACTGAGCCAGGAATCTATTTGCAGACTTATGGAAAAATATCTTCAGGAGAATTATAAGCAGGAAGTTTTCTTTCAGGAATTGAGTGAGAAATTCGGATTTACACCGGAATATCTTGGAAAGATATTTAAGAAAAGTACTGGAGAAACGCCTTCCAAGTATCTGACCAGACTTCGGATCAATGAAGCCAAACGGCTGCTGCTCCATAATCCGGATATGGAAGTACAGAAGGTGGGGGAACTATCCGGATATCCGGATAGTGCTTACTTCAGCAGGGTTTTTAAATCCTATGTAGGTATCCAGCCCAGTGAATACCGGAATAAGACTTAAATCAGTGGCTATGTGCTAACCATTTGCTGAATACCTCCATAACTTTGTACTGCTAAATTCAGGTCCTTTTTATCGGATGCCGTATGACTGTCTTCCATTTTGATGGCTGCACTTTACGGGTATCCGAAAGATAAATTTCATGGTGAAAACGTGTATCTGTCATATCATTTATATACCCGTTTTCATGTAAATACTCATTCATAATTGCAACAGTAACAGGTTCGTCATCAAAAGGGCCTATGTGCATGATTTGCACACATAACCCCTCGTCCACCGTCAGAAACTTAGCCGAAGAGCAATCCATTTTTTTCTTTTTACCCGCTTCTGTCACTGCCCAGTCAAAATCCTCTTTTGTAACAAAGTCCGGCAGACGAATAACTGAAATCCAATTGAATGCGCCCTTGTTTGTGTAGTCCACACCCTCGACATGATCCTGCCACCAGAATCCTTCCAAAGGTGGGACTACATATTCAAAAAAACCTTCTATTTTATGTGGACCCTTATAACTCATTTTAATGGTATATGCAACCGCATATAGAATCCCCAGCGCATTCTGATATGCTCCGCCTTCCTGATTTGGGTCCCCTTTTCCTCTCACTGCAATATAATTTGTGACCGGAATAGTTATTATTTCAGGTATGTTATTGGGCATATAATAATCTTTAAATTCTTTCTTAAAATCAAAAGCCATTATTTACCTCCAAAATTTATTTATAAGATATAGAATACTATGTTTCCAAAAGAATAAAGCCTTCTGTCATAATCTCCATTATCTTTGTAAACAATTCCGTCAGTTCGTCCGTCCTATCCTCCTCACCAGTTAAATAGGCCACAATCACATCTTTGATTTCCGAGATGATTTCGGCTCCCTGTTGGAATATAATGGACACTTTAAGCCATGTATCATTTCCAAATTCTTTTCCTATTTCATTGAGAACACGGCACATTTTATCAAATCCACCATTAAAGTTTACTTCGTCCGGTTCCCTAATTCCGCGCAGAGCGTTAGGCACTGTGGGAACTTCACCGAAAAACATCACCAGGTTAGAGAGTATATTATCATACTCCTCTTTCGTAAGTTCACTTTTTAGTTTAGGTATTTCTTGTATAAACTTTTGAAATCCTTTTCGGCCAGTAAAACCCACCTGCGGATATAAAAACATTTTTGCTTTCTTTTCTAACGCTTCCTTTGCAATCTGGTATTTGGTTTTTGCGGTACCTAATCTGACCGTACAGACGGTGTTTGGTCCGGACAAGCCAGAATAGCTGCAATTCCACGCTTTACGCAGTTCTGTATAAGGAAGTACCTGCATTTCTTCACGCCCACAGTCAAACAACTCTATACACTGTGCTTCATCATCATAACCTGTCATCAAAATATAGTGGAATGGAATATGTTCTCCAAGATAAAATTTTGAATAGTATGGCAGATAGTACATATCAAGTGCCCCCAAAACAGGGGGATAGCCGGCGTCAATTTCCGACTTAGCCTTGTTGATTGCCTGTTCAAACATCTTATACTCGTAATGTTTGTATTCAAAACCTACAATAGGAGCAAGAAATTCATACATCTTCTTCGTGCGGCCGTCTCCCAATGCAATCATTCGTTTCAAATTAGATTTTGGTGTTTTCATGTAGCAGAATGACCCGAATGAGGCGAGAATGAAAAAAAAACTCGGCGGAAGCGTTTCTCCAGTCTCCCGTATATACAAGTCTTCAATTCCATTCCACATACATTCATAGTCATCTGCGTGATGCTTTAGCGTAATCAGTTTCTTCTGCATTAATCCAAGCCTCCTGACGTTTATAATATCTTACAACAGGAGTATAAACCCTCACATTATGAAAGAGTCAAGAACAAATCCATTTTAAAATCTGTTCCATACCAACAATTTTCGCATAGCGGTTGTTCCATATTTTATTTTCATAATATCCTGTTAATTCTTTACCGCTTGCAAAAGCATTATCAAATGTTGTCGTTGTTGAATGTGGTATGGTTACCTCATATTCATATTCAAAAGCTACCTTACAAGTAGCATCTAAACAATACTCCGTCTGCATACCACATAAGATAATGCTTCTTACACCTTTCTCCTGGAGATATTCATGGAGCCCGGTCTTTCTGAATGCACTGTTATATTGTTTCTCAAATATTTTTTCGTCTGGCAAAGGAGCTATATCTTTATATATCGTCCAGCCGCTGCTGCCATGCTCCAGCTCATCGCCATTTCCACCATCGTGTTGAACGTAAATTACCGGGATTCCCCTTTTTCTGCAGGAATCCAATAATGCCTTTATATTTTCTACCACAGCCACCTTATTATAAGGTTCTGCTTCCACCAAAGCCGTCTGCATGTCTACAATAATTAATGCATCATAGTTCATTTTAAATTCTCCTTGTATTTTTCATGTATGGTTTTAGGGTGTCAATTTACTCTGTTGTTTTCAAGCGGTATCTTAAATACTTACCGCCACCTTCTTTTTCAATTATGCCTTTATCAACCATTTCACGAAGAATCAGAACAGCAGTAGCCTGTGATACCCCAAGAGCTGTTTCTACATCCTTACGAGCAATCGTATCCATTTCTTCAAGCAAATCAATCACAGTATCTTCACGAGTATCTGTAAATACCTGAGCAGGCTTTTTCTTATCCTGCTCGTGATTTCCGTTGCCAGATTTTCCGTAGTTTACATTTGGTAATGTAATCTTAAATGCATTGTCTGTTACTTCAATCTTTGGTTTCACACCGAACTCTGCATAGCTTTCATTAATTTTCAGCAGCCCGGTTCCGTATGCTTCAATCAGTTTCAAACGATAGAACACATTTGCAAGGTGTGGATTTCTAAGTACCGAAACACCAAGCATGATATCCTCAAAAGAAACGCCACATACCAGACCACCAATGGTCACAATTTCGATTCTATCATCAAAAATACTAATCAAAGTAGAACTGTTGATAGAATAGTCACGATGAACAATAGCATTAAGCAATGCTTCTCTGAGTGCTTCCGCAGGGTAATCTCTTGTATCAATTCTATCTAACCCCGCAAATTCCGCACGAGTTCGGTTATACGGGTCAATATAAGCGTATGCGTCTTCTAATTGCTGTAACAGAGAACCTGTAAGCTCTTTACGATCATGGAATACACTTTTCTGGCTGCCTTCAAACACCGCCATTTTGATGGTATTCACACACTGGTCAGATAACAGCATTGCCAGATTGGAGTAAGTACCGTCTTGGCTAATTATGTTCATAGTGCGTTTTTGTGCTTCACCAAATTCTACTTTTTTCTTTTGAAAATACGCAGAAGTTTCCTCAAAGGTCAACTGTTGATTGATCGAACGAGCATCCTCATAACTATCTCCACTGGTTTCTTTAATCATATTTAAAATCATTGTTTGGGATGCCGGAACAGAAGACGCACCCTGACGCACATAAACACCTTCCGGTCTGACACCTTTTCCATGCAAGTAATATGGACGAGAAGTTCCTCTCTGAATTGTTACAACAATGACCTGTTTATCATCAATAGTTTCCACATCACAGTCCATAAACATAGTAACATCCGGGCGAACCACATCACGCACCATATTGGTTACACGCAGCATTGTATCATCCACATCTGAAACTCCTGAAACTGTTCCATTATCATTTATTCCAATATAGATTTTACCACCATCTGTATTTGCAAAAGCAATCACCGCATATTTGATGTCGTCCATATATTCACGCTTAAATTCGGTAATTTTATTCTCAATCATAAAGAATCGCCTCCTTACTAATAATCTCGCTAATAATCTTACTGATAATAATCATAAGCAATAATCAGCAAGAAATCAATAGGAACTTTTGTCATATTTTCTGAACTTCTGTCGATTT
Source organism: Bacillota bacterium (assembly GCA_023386315.1). GTDB lineage: Bacteria > Bacillota > Clostridia > Lachnospirales > Lachnospiraceae > Lacrimispora. Next base: position 475,500 of record JAEWJZ010000014.1, read on the forward strand.
TTTCAATCTATTTCTAAAAAATTTATGATAATGCCATTTCAACGTGCTCAACAGGGTCTTCACCCATAATAAAAAGCCCTGTAATACAAGGCTTTTTAAATGTTATAAATGCAGTTTACATACTATAGGACATAATAACTATCATGACCCAGTCCATGCTCCATCGTTTCCTACCCGATACCCATCCGGTGTCGTTATATTGATATCCATGGCACCATCATCACCGCAATAATACCACTTATCTTTCCAATGGACCCAACCAGTCACCATGTATTCTGATTCATTGAAGTAATACCATTTATCATTAATATACTTCCAGTTACTGACCGTATAAGTATTATCCGTTCGATACTTCCATCCTTTATCATCTTTTATCCATTTGCCACTACGGCTGTCCCCAGGACCAGACAGCGTATCAGCAGAACCACCGGAACTTATCTTTTCAGCATCTTTTAAATTTACATGCCAGGATTCGGATTTTTTCCAGCTACCCTTAAGTGACGAATCCGTTATAGCACGAACTTTAAAGGTATAAGAACCAGATTTGGTAATAAAACTGGAAAAATCATAGCTGGTTTCTTCAGTTTTAAACACAGAAGTTACGGATTGGCTGCCGCGGTAAAGCTGCACCTCATACTTATCTGAGTCACCCGCTGCGTTCCATCTGGCTATCCCATTCATCTCATCCCATTCCAGATCACTTAAAGCTAAATCGCGCACATTAATGTTATATTTATACAAAACATCTAACGCGATATATGCTGTTAGTTCCCAATCATTTGACTGGCCTTTCACTAACGTTCCATTGGCACCACTTATCGATATATGCTTTTCTATTCCATAAGTAAACGTATTGTTATCATCAGCCTTCAGCTGAACTTTCAGAATATGCGCATCATCATCCGTCCAATTAATATCCGACCCACTAAGTACAGCCACATCATCTACACGGCACATATTGGAATCGGTGGTGACACTGACATCTAAATCGTTCCCATCTTGTTGTAAATCAATATTAATTTTTACCTCCTGGATTGTGTTGGAAGAAGCCATAGACGTAAACGGAACCGCTATCATAAACATGCCTGCCCCCAACATAGCCATAATTTTTTTGTGTAAAAACATACCATTTCCCCCTTTACATATTGTTATGGATTTATTACATGAATATATTCTGATATGATTGTAATTAACTCTGCTTATGGACAAATCATCAGATTAGCGTAGAAATATAAGCTTTTAATACCCATATTTTACCTTCTTTAAGGAAAGCTGTCAAGAAATATGCAGGAATATGGTACTCCGGGAGATTTCAGTTTAACTGATTTATAGCAATAAAAAACTACCAGTTTAATACTGATAGTTAGTTTTGCTCTTTACATATTCGATTTTATTGACCTTACATTATGCTCATAATCTTTACTATAAATTATAACTGTTTCTGTAATGTATATAGTCTGATATCATCTGGAAAACCGTTGACTTCCCCACAAATAACATATCCTTGCTTTTGATAAAAAAGTGGAGCTTGAAAAGAATATGTTGTCAGGTGAGCAATCTGGCATCCGGCGGCTTTTGCTTGATGTTCAATTACTTGCAATAAACGCGATGCTATTTTTTGTCCTCTATAAGAATCCTGCACCCAAAGAACTTCTATTTCTAGGGATGAGAGATAAGTAGATCCCGATACACCTCCCACAATAACTTCCTTTTCATTTCGTGCTATATTCGTAAACTCTATATTTGGCACTTTTAATTTACCGTTTGTTTTTTTCATATTGTGCTCAAGCAATCCATTTATACGAACTGAATTAAAAAACTCTTGTTCATCACAATCATTATAAATAGTTATAGACATTTATGTCACCTCCATAAAAACCAATGTTATAATTATTTATAAGTAGAATATCATCAAACCTGCTAACTATCAATATTAAGTTCTCAATGTACATTAATTCATTAAATTCTAATTTACCGGAGAACTACGGAAGATTACAACACGATATTCACAGGAAAAATCATAGATCATTTTGAGACTACAACGCGGCAAAAAAAAGCCCTGTAAATACAAGGCTTTTAAAAAGCGCGAGACGGGACTCGAACCCCATCATCATTCTAAATGCATAGTAAATATAGGAGGTTTGAGAGTTGCTCTTCTGTACTCTACCCCGCACTCTATCCCATGATAATAAACTCTGCAATTACAATACTTGAAACCTATCCATAAAATACTCCAAGCTTTACAAAGCAATAAGCATATCTTACCATTTAGATTCCGATTTACCTACTTTGATTGCTTTCATATTGATTTCTGCATCGTATTTCTCGTGAATTTTCTGTCCCATATATTTTCTCCACTTTTCTAAGAATCTAATGGACTTTTTCTCTGCCGATAATGGAATAATGTCACCTTTACAGATATAAAGATTGTAGTCAATCTGACACAAATGCCCGGACCATTTCATATATTTCTTCCACTTTTTATTATTTAATTGTATTTCTAAGATCACCTGAAAGTTATCTACTAGTTTTAATTTATTCCAAAAGGTTCTAAACAAAATATGCTTATTATAATATTCCTTTGGTTTTAATGCAAAGGACGAAAAATCATTTTTTACAATGGTATTGAGCTTATCCCCCCTTGCACGAAAATCAAATTGTTCATCATTTTCTGGAATTAATTCATAATCCGCCGATAAATATTCAGAATAATATATTAGCCCATTAATGTGATACTTTAGTTTTAACCGCATATCAGTTACAATTCCAATAGAATTGCTAGTATTAATAAGTTCTATTGGAAAAAAGTACCTTATTTCATATCTATTTCCGTCCCATTCATGAATTCCCAAAGAAATTTCGTCTGTAATTATCGCAATTCGAAATTTGTCGTAATAGCTTTTCAAAAGTGTCCAGATGGGAGGAATTAATACAATAATTCCCAATATTAACTGCAACCACAGATTATTTATATTCATAATTTTTTTCCTCCCAGTATTCTATAATACCTTAACTTCAACTAAACAATATATTTTTATATAATTTATATATCGACTTACAATAGCCAATTTACCTATGTACAAGGATTTTCTTATTAAATATAATGGGAAGTACAATATAATTCATTTACAAAGAAGTATCAGTATAGTCGTGGTGGGCACCCCTTGTTTTCAACCACTCTTCTTACACAGCCTTCCCACTTACCAATGAGTTGTTGCCATTCACGGGAATTAAAATATGTATTAACCGGAGTATTTAAATTAAATTCTGGCAGATATGTACCTATAACTCCTTTTTCCAGTATTCCCTCAGCTATAACCCCCTTCTCTCTTAATATAAGAATTGGAATGCCTAACTGAAAAGCCATGGCGGGCTCAATTTGACAATAAGGGCTCGTAATCCATTGATTTGAAAGATCATAATTTGGCTCATTAATATCACTATTTGGCTTTCCTTGACCGTTTTGGATGTAGCCTCTTCTAAAAGCCACTGTTAGCATACCGTTTGATTCCATCATAAGTCGTCTAATAGCTACTAATGGTTCTTCCATATCATAGTCAGTTACACCAAGTGTTCTAGGCTCAAGACCCCGCGCTAGTAAGTATTTAGTAATCTCATCTATAAAATCTTTTTGTACTTGCATATATGGCTTGGGATAGCTGAAAAAAACTGAAATCTTCATAAGTACCTCCTATACTATGGCATTATATATTTGTATTACTAATAAACATAATGTACAGTTAACATATTCTAAAACTTCGAATATTTTGAAAGAGTTGCGATGTTATGAAGTAACTGCTCAAACGATTCTTTGTTCCAAAACCTAGGATGCATATAACCATGAACAAAATTATTACGATTATCTCCTTTATCAATAGGGTTTGAAAACCCAAAAAAGACCTTTGTTTTTTCAAGAAGTGCCACGTAATCTGGATTTTTACTATTTTCAGAAATATCTAGATTTATTAGACCGATACCTACTTTACGCCTTTGGGGTTTACCTGAATCATCTAGTATCTCTATTCCATATTCCGAAGTAGTAGATCTTATCAATTCTTCTAAGTAAGATTATGCGAATGGGGTTAAAACAGAAAAAGAATTTTGAAATGTCTGATACACTTCCTGAACCCTATCTTCATTCCAAAAGTATAGTAAATATAGGAGGTTTGAGAGAAGTTCTTCTGTACTCCCCCCTTTACTCTACCCTATATTTAACTATTAAAAGGAACGCTAAAAAGGGTTCTGATAAAACACTGCTTTTTTCCCGTCTACAAAAAATAACATAAATAACACGATAATATTTAAACAAGCCGTCTTTTCTATAACAATATAATATTCCTTAAGTATAATAATAAAAAATTTAACATGTTAAGATATCTGCGTATGAGCCCTAAGTTCTTCTAATTGTGGTGTGATTGATGGAACCACAGCATTCATCATTGCAGCAAATTGATTTATCGCATTTGTCGCCTTTGTTTTGCTGTCCAAACCTCCGGCTGATAAAGCAGGCTCTAATTGCATATAAAAAGACAATGCAGTTTCAATACATGCTTTCCACCATTGTTTACAGCTCCCGAAATCCTTATTGTTATCAAAATGTAATTTATCTGCAGAAGTAATACGTTGTTGCATTATTATTTCAAGACAACTTGATACTGCTGCAAGAAGGAGTATTCTTGATCCTCGCCGACACAAAAACTTTAATTGTTCCTGTTTTGCCCCAATAGCCGTGCCTTCTCGGTTTTCTTTCTGAAGGTTACTTTTTGCATCATCAATCGCTTTGCTTAAGGAGTACACAAAAATAATATGTTCGGCATTTAGCTCATCATTGAAAATGCTTGCATACATCATATCATTGCTCCAAACTTCTTTTTTACTGCTATATGCATCAACTGGGTTTCCGTTAAACGATAACAATGTTTGTGCCACTGTGTCTGGATCAAAAACTTCACGTGAACGTGGACGGGTACTATTTCGTTGCCCTCCATTATAATAAATCTGAGGATATTTTATGAATTCATTTCTAAGCCTTGTCTGGCATATATCATTGCTTCTAAAGTCTGATGGAACCATCTCATTTTGCCGATTATTATTTGCAATAATTGCGTCAATTGTTTTTTGATCTGAACACTTAATAACACGCATAGATATGTAGAGATTTTCAGCCGGAGCCATTGACAGACTTCCAATAGATCCTGTTGTCTGTGCTCCATTAATTATTGAAATCCCTTTGACTTTTAATTTACCTTCATCAGCACAATCATACTCGTGGACTAGAGCTGTAATTCCATTATTATACGCCCAGAAATTATCCGCATCATTTTTAGCTGATTCTTTAATTCCTAAGTTTATAATATTCGTTTTTTTCCCAACTCCAAGAAAACGTCGTGGATTTGCAGAAAACAAATCATCATTATAGGTATTGTATAGTTCATGTAACTTATGCCCACTAATATATGCTTGATATGCGGACCAATTTTCCTGAATTATTTCATAACCCCCAAAAGGTAGATCAATTTCGATATCGTCAATAACAAGTATTTTATTTGTTGTATTATTGTACCATTTCTCTAGCGTTCTATTTCCGACCTCTAAGCCAATAATATTAACTTGTTTTTCTGGATAGCAAAGACTTAACAATGCATTACCAGTGCCTACTACTGTATCCAATTCATCTTTAATTTCTTTAGTTTCATCACAATTGTGTTGATACCAAAAATATAATGTTGTTATTTCTTCTTTTTCAATTGCCTCTCGCAAAGACGAAACTGCGCTTTTCAGTAACTCCGGTACTTCCTCTATTTTGCGTCCAAGTATCCATGAGGCAGCGGTGTTTAAGTCTTGCGCTTTAGTTAACTTTGCATGTTCCCCCTCTTGAAAGTTCTGTTTATAGTAAGCTTGGGCAACTACCGCAATCCCTTCACTATTATCAATATAAATCATGTCACATTTTTTATCTTCATAACCATCAGTAATGCTTTCTGATGCAACGGTGCCTATATCATCTATTTCAAAACGTAACTGCAGGGCATATAACAAAAGAGCATTGGGACCATACTTTTTTAAATCATCTCGCGATAAAAAATCACTAAAATACTTATTCATTTTTTACTCCTTTTTTCTGTTACTATATTACGCTTATTCAGCATATACATAATAAGTAAGTTCTTAAATTATAACTCTTGTGCCTTATCTAGAACAGATTTGCAAATGTCATTATCTTCTATCTCTACTGCTTTTTTAAATTCTACATTCTTCATTTTAACTGCATAATCAAAATCAATGATAAGATTACTTTCTTCAATTGACTTCTTTTCATCTTTTATTCCAATTGGCATCATTAAATAACCAGATCCATCACTTGTAAGATGTTGAAATGAGTCTCTGTTTCTTGAACCATTTAATTCATCCATCCATTGATATCTACTTACAGAAGCAAGTAATAATTCATCTGAATGAATACCAGAAGCTAAAGCCCGCTTAATAGACTCATTTGTATTTGGCCCTATATGAACAAAATAACCTTTTCCATAGTTTCTTTCTTTGTCAAAATTAATCCAACACTCTTTAGGAAATGGAGGTATAATGTAACTAACTTTTATAAATTCATCAGCAAAACGATCTTTAGCATCAATCTTCCAGTCAGTAAATATATCCTTTGCTACTGTATAATTACTATATAACAATCCTAAAACTGGAGGTTGTCCATAATAGAACAAATATATCATGCCTTTCCAGCCAGCATTATTCCACTTATCTAAATTAATTGGTGATGAAAAAAACATTGTTTTTTGCTCTTTTTGAGGAAGTGGTCTTAAATTTCCAAGTGGTGGTTTTTGTGTTTTATTAATACCTCGTAAACGCCAATATAATTTGTCAAAATCTCCTTTTACCCCTACATTATAATAAGTAAAAGATTTTAAAGGTCTCAAAATGTATTGTTCATCTTCATCATCAAAATATATAGGAATAAATTTCGAATTAGTTGTGGAAGCATCATAAATACACTGGTAAACAATACTGACCTCCCAAGAAATACCTTTACTTTTCTTAGTCTCAGAATAACACTTTTCAAAATATGACTTACTATTTACCACTAAAACAAAATCGGAATTATTTATCTGATTCTCCATCCAACGTGGCCAACCTTCTACTGGTGCCTCCTCATATAAATCAATATTAGCATCTATTCCCTCTGACCGTAAATTGTTTGCAAATTCTAAAATTCTATTTTCGTACTCTTTACTTTGATGACTATATGAAATAAACACTTTTGGATGTTCTGACATAATTAAACTCCTTCTGCATTAATATAAGCAATTTTAAAGCTTACCAATTATGATATAATTAAACGCAAAATTATAATCACAATAACATATTATCACACTATAAAATAAATATCCATACTGTTATAAAAATACATATTTAATGCCATTAAAAGAAAATAATACTTCTTACATCCCCTTATTCAATTCTCAAAAATAGAAACTTTTATGGGATCCTTAAATACAATTGAAATATCACCTCAGAATAAAAGCAGCTGGAAACCTTGTAAACTAAGGGTTCCAGCTACTTATTAAAAATACACGAGACAGGACTCGAACTCTATCATAAGTGAATATCTATTGAAAATACAGGAGGTTTGAGAGTTGTTCTTCCATACTCTATCCCGAATATATTAACTTTACAGTTGAAAACTGTCAAGGGTTCCGCAGGAACAACGCTTGCCCTTGATAGTTTGGATTACATAATTAAAAAACTCCAAAAATAGAAACGGCTAGGAAAGATATTCCACCTTTCCTAGCCTGACTACATTTTTCTCAATTTAAGCACTCTCCACAAGATTAATCACAAAATTCAATTGCAAATTTAATACCGTTTATATTTTGTTCACCCCCCCTCTTAGAAAGCTTCTCCATCAGTTACACCACTTGTCTACCCCGGTCTACCCCCAAAAAGACATTTTTATAAAACGAAAAAGAGCTGGAAACCCTTGTAAAATCAAGGTTCCAGCTACTTATTTAAAAAAGCGCGAGACGGGACTCGAACCCGCGACCCCGACCTTGGCAAGGTCGTACTCCACCAACTGAGCCACTCGCGCATAAATATTTATTTCACAACACTGGCATTATATCATATACAACGGAAATTTGCAATATATTTCTTAATTTTTTTATAACAGAAATAATATCAAACAAAGGTATATTTCGAAAAATCTGGAAACTTTCTCCAATTTTGTTTTTTAACTAAAAACTGGAAACCTCACCCAACACTCCTTATTATTTTCCTTGTTTTATTAATTTTCAAGTGCTATTCTTTTATATTCTTAATCCAATACTTAATATATCTAATTATTCTGATTTTTCATTGACACCATAAGAACGGTTCCGTATAATGCAAGAAATTGGTCATCTGACCAAAAGGGAGGCAGGATATGGGTCAAATTATATCAATAGAAGAAAAACCCTGCAGCATTTCAACAGAAGACAGGATTCTGGATGCAGCCCTTACTATCATTCAGGAAAAAACCATCAGCGGCCTGAGAATCCGGCAGGTGGCAGAAAAAGCACATTTGTTTCAATCCAATATTCACTATTATTATAACAGCAAGAAAGAGCTTCTCCTTGCTGTTCAGAAAAAAGTCTTAAACCGTTACCGCGAAATCCGCCAGCAATCCATTAACCAGTCAGGAATTGGTCCGGAAGCGACTCTTGAAGATCGTCTGGACATTTTTATAAAACAAAAGATTTACACGATTTTAATAGAAGATAAATATGATGTTGCTGAGCTGGATTTTTGGAATCAGTCCCGTCTGGATCCTGACATGCATAAGGAATTCTGTCTCTCCTATCAAAACTGGAGAACGGAAATACGGGAAATCGCAGAAAAATTTTCACCGGATATGCCATCTGCAAAGCAGAATCTGATTGCCGGGATTGCGGTCTCTCTGCTGGAGGGAGCCACGGTTCAGTTTCTGGTTGACAAAGAGGCATTTGATTTAGATTCTTATTTTTCTTATTGCAAATCAATCCTGATCAGGGAGATCAGAGGCTAGGAGGAACCAATGAAGGAATTGCTGAGAATGGAGCAGATCACCAAGCAGTTTGGAAATGTATTTGCCAACCGCAATATCAATCTCTCTGTAAATGAGGGAGAAGTACATACTCTGCTGGGAGAAAACGGTGCCGGAAAGAGCACTCTGATGAATATTCTTATCGGCTTATACCAGCCCACCGGAGGTACCATATTTCTCCGTGGAGAAAAAGTGAAAATTGATTCTCCAAAAGCCGCAGTAAAAATGGGTATTGGCATGGTCCACCAGCATTTCATGCTTGTAGAAGCCATGACCGTATTAGAAAACATTATTCTCGGAAGCCGGAAGGATTCCTCAGTCTTTATTAAAAAGGACCAGGTAAGAAAAGAAATCCTGGAACTTTCAGAAAAATACGGTCTTGACGTGGAACTGGACAAGCAGATCACGGAAATCTCTGTAGGCGCCCAGCAGCGGGTTGAAATTTTAAAAGCTCTTTACCGGGGAGCGGAACTTCTTATTCTTGATGAACCGACGGCTGCACTTACCGACATCGAAGCAGAAGGACTTTTTGCCATTATCCGAAAGCTGACCGGAGAACAAAAATCCGTGATCTTTATTTCTCACAAAATGAGGGAGGTTCTTTCAGTCAGTGACCGTATCACTATTTTGCGGGCCGGTGAAACCGTTACTACATTAAATAAAGAGGACACTGATGGCACCCAGCTTGCAAACTTAATGATTGGAAGGGAAATGGTGCCCAGTAATTATAAAAAAGTCACCTCTCCCGGAGATGAGGTCCTAAGCTTTCAAAATATCAGCTATCAAAAACAGCATAAGCACAGCGGACTAAATGATGTGAGCCTCACCGTACGGAAGGGAGAAATCCTGGGCATTGCAGGAGTGGACGGAAACGGTCAGTCACAGCTTGCACAGCTTGCTGCAGGGATTATCGCTCCTGAGGAGGGAAATGTTTTGTTAAAGGCCTCCCGCGTCTCCCGTTTTGCACCAAACGGTTTTATCCTCTCTCATGTTTCCCATGTCCCGGAGGACCGCAACAAAATGGGACTCATCGGCAATATGACAGTCAGGGAAAATCTGGTTTTAAAAGCTACGGAAGAAGCCCGTTTCTCCTATGGGCACGGAGCACTGTTAAAGAATAAGGCCATTACCAGATTTGCCCTTGAAATGCAGGAAAAAAATGATATCCGCTGCGCTTCCATTGAGCAGGAGGTGCGCAACTTATCAGGTGGCAACCAGCAGAAAATTATACTGGCAAGAGAAATGGAAAATGACCCGGAACTTTTAATCGCGGTTCATCCCACCAGAGGCTTAGATATCGGAGCCGCCCGTTATGTCCATGATACCATGGCTGCTGCCAGGGATAAGGGCTGTGCGATTCTCTTAATCAGTGCGGATTTTGATGAAATACTCAATTTATCCGACCGGATTCTGGTCATGTTTGAGGGACAGGTTATGGGAACCTATTCAGGAGCCAATCCGCCTATTGAACAAATTTCACTTGCAATGGCAGGAAAGGGGAATTAGGACATGAAGCAGAAAGAAAATTTAATGAAGGTCATTGTGCCCGTGTTATCCATTCTGGTAGCATTTATTATAGGAGGCATCATTATGATCTGCCTGGGCAAAAACCCCTTTCAGGCATATGGATTTCTGTTTTCCGGTGCATTTGGAAGCAGCAGAAAGATTGCTCAGACCCTTGTAATTGCCTGTCCTTTGATATTTACCGGACTGACTGCCGCTTTCTCATATAAATGCGGTGTTTTCAATCTTGGCGGGGAAGGTCAGTTCGTAATGGGAGCAGTCGCCAGCATATTCTTTGTTACAAAGTCTGGAATAGAAGGATTTGCAGGAATACTGCTCAGTCTTCTGATCGGCGCGGCAGCTGGAGCAGTATGGGGTGCAATTCCCGGAATTTTAAAGATTACAAGAGGCTTAAATGAAATGATTGTCAGCATCATGCTGAATTATGTGGCAACTCTTTTTATGGGTTACGTTTATACAACCCTTCTGCGTGATGGAAGCGTACCCCAGACCTTTGCCATCCCGGACAGCACCAGACTGGCAGTCGTATCGAAAAGCTTTCCGGTTCACTGGGGTGTATGGATTGCATTGTTTCTTGCATTTGCAGGATACTATTTTCTTTTCTATACCTCTAAGGGCTTTAAGCTGAGGGCGGTGGGACTAAATTCTACTGCAGCATTTTTCAACGGTTTCCCCGTAAACCGGTATGTTCTCTTTTCCTTTATTGCCTCCGGAGCAGTGGCAGGACTTGGCGGAAGCGTGGAGCTTCACGGCAAGCAGCTAAGACTGATGGGCGGATTTGGGCAGGGATTCGGTTTTGACGGAGTGGCAATCGCACTGATTGCCCAGCTTAATCCGATTGGTACTGCTGCTGTGGCTTTTATCTTTGCTGTGCTGAGAAAAGGAGCCAGTACTTTACAGACCGGTATGCAGATTCCCACCGCAGTGGTTGATATTATTCAGGCACTGGTAATCATATTTGCGGTGGCTGGCACTGCGCTTTTAAAGCTCCCCGCAATCAGACAGTACATAAACAGCCATATGGGGAAAAAGGAGGTTACCAACTGATGGATGCATTTTTCAACATAAATTTTCTAACAGAGCTGCTGCTTTCCACCATTCGTATGGCTACTCCCATCCTGTTTGTTGCACTGGCTGAAACCTACTCGGAACGGGCTGGATTAGTCAATATCGGTCTTGACGGAATCATGTCCTTCGGTGCATTAATCGGGTTTTTAATCGGATATAAAACCGGAAGTCCCACAGCCGGTATCCTTGCAGGCGCCCTTTCAGGCATTGCCATTAATATGATTTATGCGTTCTGCACCATTCGCCTGTGCGCTCCGCAGATTGTTTACGGCATGGCAATTAATATTTTTGCACCGGCACTGGCTTCCTTTATATACCGCCTTTCCTTTTCCGATACCTCAACACTTATCCAGGGGGTATCCATGAAGGCGCTTCCCATTCCGGTTTTTAGCAACATCCCGGTTCTTGGACCTTTGTTCTTTCACCATATTCCTCTGGTATATGCTGCCTATCTCATGGTACCTGTCACTGCAGTTTTCTTTAACAGGACAAAAGCAGGGCTTAATTTTAAGGCCGTGGGCGAATTTCCCAAAGCGGCAGAAACACTGGGAATCAATGTAGTGCTGCAAAAATACATTGCCTGCGTTATCTGCGGCGCACTTGCAGGTATCGGCGGAGCGTATTTAACCATCTGCTACACCAGCACCTACTCCGAAGGAATCGTGGCAGGCCGCGGTTTTATCGCACTGTCAGCCGTTATATTCGGACGCTGGATGCCTTCCGGCGTATTGTTAGCCTGTCTGCTTTTTGGATTCTGCGATGCACTGCAGATCCGGCTGCAGCTGTTAAGTCCGTCCACACCCTACCAGCTTCTCCAGATGATCCCCTATCTTTGCACCCTGTTTGTTCTTGCATTTTTCGGAATACGGAAAAGCGGTCCCAAAGCCAACGGACAGCCCTATTACAGGGAAGAACGCTGATGATAATTTCAGGACAGCCCTGCGATTATATATTTTTTCAAACATAAAAGGAGGATTTATTATGAAAAAGACTATGAAAACAGCTTCTCTCATCATGGCTGCAGTCCTTACTGCCATGAGCCTGGCTGCATGCGGCAGCGCGGCTGCACCAACAAAAACAGAAACCTCTGCAGCAGAAACTTCCGGGTCTGAAACTGCAAAAACGGAAACCACAAAAGCCGGGGAAACGCAGGCTGCCGATACATCAAAAGCGTCAGGCTATAAGGTAGCCATGGTCCTTGACTCTTCTGTATCTGACGGAGGCTGGGGCGCAAGCTGCTATCAGGCTATGGTAAATGCAGCAAAGGACAGCGGCTGGGAAACTGTGTACACCGACAACGTAGCGACTGCTGATTTTGCCACCGTCATGACAGATTATGCAGAGCTTGGCTATAACCTGATCTTCGCTCCCGGCAATCAGTATACCGATGCAGTTAAGCAGGTAGCAGAAGAATATCCGGAAATCAACTTTGCCCTGTTAAACGGAACCGTTGAGACAGAAAACATTACCTCCATTCTTCCCGATGCAAAGCAAATTGGTTACATGGCAGGTGCTCTTGCAGGTCTTATGAGTAAGACAAACAACATCGGATTTATCGGCGGTATGGAGTTAGATACCACAAAGGCAAAGCTGGAATGTTATGAAAAAGCAGCAAAAAAGGTAAATCCTGATATTAAGGTTTCTTCTGCCTATGCAGGCTCTTTCAGCGATACTGCCAAGGGCAAGGAGATTGCTTCCTCCATGGTCTCCACCTATGACGTTGATGTAATGTTTGGTGACGCCTCCGCAGTTGATACCGGAGCACGGGAGGCTCTGGCCGGCTCAGAAGGCAGATACGATATTGGTCAGCCCGGAGATTTAGGTTCTGCTGACGACAAGATTATTATCTGCTCTGTGGTAACCGACAACGCAGCTCTGTTAAAGGCATGTATGAAGGATGTGGAAGCAGATAAATTCGGCGGCCAGACCATTTACGGCGATTTAGGCAACGGCTGCTTAAGCATTGGAACATTCTCAAATGCAGTACCAGAGGATATTCAGACACAGTACAAAGAAATTGTTGGTCAGATTCAGGCAGGAACTTTTATTCAGTAATTAAAAAGCCCCGTGTAAGCGAGTATGAATCATACTTGTTTCACGGGGCTTTTCCCTGTCTTTTTCGACCGGAATCTTTCTAACGATACATAAATAACAGAATTGGGGAATCCTGATTATAGGTTGTTTAATGGGAATCTTATTTTTTCAGTGCAAAGGAATTAAAGAAGGTATCAATTTCCGGTGTTCTTTCTCCTGTTGCAGAAACTGCCTGGAGCTGATAAATATAATCTCCTGCAATGTATACTCTGTGATAGAAGGTAATGTTATCAGATCCTAAAGGAGCACTGTATTTTAATTCTTTTCCATTATATTCTCCAAGGGTAATATCACTGCTTTCTTCAATTGTATAGGGAATATTGGAAATGGCACCCTGCAGCATAGCTGCGGGATCTGCTGCACTGCCCTCTGGTATAGCACTGTACATCACGTTATAAAGGGCATCTTCCTGCTCAAGCATATAGGAATACATGTCAATTGTTGTATTTCCGGAAGGAACTGACTGCTTCATCTCTTTTGGTGTTCCCGGGTAGCTGGCTGTAAACACTCCGTTGGGATCTTCAAAAGTTGTGAATCCTTCTGCAGCGCCTGCTTCTGAACTCACTTCAGCCGCTTTGCTTTCTTCTGTTGTTGCCTTTGATTCTGCTGCCGTTGTGTCTTTAGCCTGTGATTCTGCCACAGTTGTATCTGTTGCCACGGTTTCTGCCTTTTTGCTGCAGCCTGCAAGTGCTGCAATCAATAAACAGGTCAGTAAGATAGAATAAACTCTCTTTTTCATAATTTCTCCTCGTTAATTGGTATTGGCTATCCCCCTGCTTATATGTAAAATCGAAAGCAGTAAAATTATAGCATAAATCCCAAATGGTAACAACCTTTTATTTTTTTAATTATTAATTAATATTTTGTAACGTTTTTACATTTTCTGCGGCGTCCATGATTTTTTCATAAGGGTTTACCAAACAAGGAAATTCATGATATAATATAGGAAGAAATATGCCGTTTTCAGTGCGGCAGAACGGAGTTTTACATGTCACTCATACCGTTTCAGAAATTACCGCCCAGAAGGCACTCCGAAGATGCCAGGCAGTATGCATACCGGATCATACGGCATTTTATTTTAAACCTGCATCTTCCCCCGGGAAGAAAGATGAATGAGGTGGAGCTGGCTGATGCTCTGAACATCAGCCGGACTCCTGTCCATGATACTTTGTACAAGCTTTCCCGGAAAAATCTGATTGATATTATTCCCCAGAAAGGTGCGTTTGTTTCAAAGATAGATACCGGCCGGATCGAACAAACCTTATGGATTCATAAACAGCTGGGAACATCCATGATACAGAATATCTTTATCCAAAATGTAAAGGGTGCTCAGTTTGATATTCTCTATCACCATCTGCAGGAGCTTGAAGACTATTTATCCCAGGGAGATTTATCCCATTCCGTCCGGTTAATCACCGATTATTACCACCTTCTTTATGAACTGGGGGGAAAGATGAACCATATATGGGAAGCTGTCCAGAAAGCCGGAATGGATCTTCAGAGACTTTTATATCTGGCTGCATCTGATTCTTCCGTTACAGAAGATTTTATAAAAGATCTTACGGCTCTCACCGACGCGCTGGCTGCCAGAAACACTGACCGCGCATGCACGGTTTACCGCCATCATCTATCGCGGATCCAGCTTCTGGTTCCGCCGTTACAGGAGTGTTATCCGGACTATTTTTTTGAAAGCCAGTCAGAACGCCAAACTGCGGATTTCCATAATCAGAAAGGAATCAGCTATGATCAATGATGATATAAAATTATACCTGAATTCGAGAATAAACGGAGGAATGAATTATGATTTTTGGAAATATTTATAATCCCATGCTAAAGGAACAGCTTGCTGTTCTCCCCGCCCCTCTTGGCTGTGCAATCCGTTATTTAACCGAGCATGACATGGCAGCCCACGAACCGGGTGTATTTTCAATTGATCTTAATGGTATACCTGTAATTCTTCAGGTATTGGATTTAAAGACCGCAGACCGAAACGGACTGCGTCCCGAGATTCACAGAAAGAACATTGATGTGCAGTTTCTTGCCTGCGGCGGACCGGAAGAAGCCGGCTTCTACACAGACGACGGAAACGGACAGGTTGAGGAAAATCTTCTGGATACGCCAAGAGACATCCTCTTTTATAAAAACGATCCTGCAGCAGCGGAAGGCCGGATTCATATGATTCCGGGAACCTTTGCTATTTATTTTCCATGGGATGTGCATATCCCTGCAGTTAAAGCAGGCGATACAGAGGCTCCCATAAGAAAGATCGTAATAAAAGTACCGTTAGAAAGCTGCCTGCAGGACAGTACCCGTTAGGAGGGGCATCGAATATGGAGTTAAACCATTATCTGGCGGAGCTTTCCTTAAAAGATCCCGAACAGCGGCGTAATGCCGTGAGGGAGGTGCTTATTAAGGAGCATCTGGATTTTGATATTCAGGAAGCGCCGCCTTCCCAAAAGGCCCCGAGAGGAATTTATAACTACCTTCTGACCCCATGGAACAATCAGCCTGGTCCGCTTTTCTGTGCCCATTATGATGCAGTACCTGGCAGCTTTGGTGCCAATGACAACGCCGCAGCCTTATGTATTCTAATATCACTTGCAGGAAAGCTGAAGGAAGAGCATTTTCCTGCACGCTTTGCTTTCTTTGACGGAGAGGAGACAGGCAATACCGGGAGCAGGCTCTACGCTGCTTCCATGAATCATCAGGAGATAACCGGAGTTATTAATCTGGATGTATGCGGTTATGGTGATACCATTGCAGTTAACAGCCGGGGATATGAACGAAAACCCGGAGTAGAAACATTTTGCAGGAAAGAGGTTCTGGCGGCGCACAACGGAGTTCTTGTTAAATACCTTCCGGGAAGTGATGAAGCCTCATTTTCTGGCGGACGGAC
Source organism: Bacillota bacterium (assembly GCA_023386315.1). Classification (GTDB taxonomy): domain Bacteria; phylum Bacillota; class Clostridia; order Lachnospirales; family Lachnospiraceae; genus Lacrimispora. The sequence goes on from JAEWJZ010000014.1 coordinate 492,155, forward strand.
TCCCGCGATCAGTATTGCAAGCATTCCAAGATGGGATATCCAGTATCTGAACGCACTTTCTAAGATGGGCAGCGGTCTCTTAGGCAGGCCCCCGGAATTTCACATGATTCTGGATCAGATGGAGATATCCTCTACCATGCACGGCGGATACCGGGATACTCCGGAATGGGTTGATTTAACAGCCATGAACCGGATATACGATTATTTAACTGACGCACTACACCGGCCTTATGATAAAAAGAAGAGGTTCCTTCCGTTTTAATATACAGAAGGAACCTCTTCTTTTAGAGAGAGTGGGGTTTTAAAAATCAAATGTAAGAATAATCTTGCGGATAGACGGATCATGACTATCCACAAAATCAAAGGCCTCCTGAGCCTTAGTCAGCGGGAATGTGTGGGAAACAGAACCGGTTAAATCCAGTTTTCCCTCATGAATCATATCAATAGCTTTTCCAAACATTTTATTCTGAAGTCTGGAGCCTCTTACATCAAGCTCCCTGGCTGTTATGGCATACTGATTGATCTCTGTGGGCGCAGTTGAAAATCCCATGGTGATAACCTTTCCGGCATTTCCGGTGGCATTTAAAAGGCGGATCAGAGAATCCCTGTTGCAGACAGCATCTATGGATACGGTCGCCCCATGCATGTGAGTGTATTCTTTCACTTTCTCAACCAGATCTTCATTGAGAACGTTAATGGTGTGGTCTGCCCCATTGGCTTTCGCAGTCTCAAGCTTATCGTCCTGAATATCTGCTACGATGATGTGATCGCAGATTTGTCTGGCAATTTTTAAAATGGAGCTTCCAAGTGCACCGGAACCATAAATGAGAAGCATATCGTCTTTTTCCAGTTCTGCTCTGGTACAGGACTGAATGGCAATGGTGGTTGGTTCGATCATAACCGCATCCTGATCAGATATGGAGTCAGGAAGAAGGTAACAGTCCGTTTCCGGAACCGCGATAAACTCACGATAGCCTCCGTCAATATGAACTCCCCGCACTTTTAAATGATCACAGACATTGCCTCTTCCCTTCCGGCATGGATAGCAGTGTCCGCAGCTGGTAACCTGGTTGACTATTACACGGTCACCTACTTTAAGTTTTTTTACAGAGGAACCCGTTTCTGCCACTACGCCCACCATCTCGTGTCCGATTATTCTGGGATAAGTTGCTGCTGCATTGGTCCCGTGATAAATTCCAACATCTGATCCGCAGATACCTGCAGCTGTCATTTTAACAATCACATTGTTTTCTTCATCAAGACCAGGTTTTTCTATATCAATTACCTTTAATTCTCCCGGTTTTACAATCTGTACCGCTTTCATACGACTTATCTCCTTTATGCCTTACCGTACCTCCAGATATTTGGAGAGCGCCTCATCCATTTCTTCTTTCCGGCTTTCTGTTAAGGGCAGCATGGGCTTTCTTACTTCGCCGGCTGGAATTCCCTGACTGGAAACAATGTACTTTAAGTTTGCGCAGAGGCCGTTTTTCAAAAGCACATCCAGAATGTTGTTGGATTTTGTCTGCAGAGCTCTGGCTTCCTCCTCTTTTCCTTCCAGGTATAATTCCATGATCCGTTTAAACTGGGGCAGCATGAAATTAAAGCTGCTTCCAATAAAACCATCGCAGCCAAATGCAAGAAATGCTACCATGGAGCTTTCAAAGCCTCCATAGCAGATGATTTCGGAATTTATATTTTTAATCCGCTCCATCTGAAGAAGGTTTAAATTGGTGTGTTTGACTGCTCCCACTGCTCCGGATTTAAATAAATCTCTGGTATCCGGATTATTTAGATCCAGCTCTCGGTGAGTACTGGATGGAATGTTATAGTAAAGGACCGGCTCCCCCACTGCCTGAGCTATATCATAATAGTATTCTGCGATTTCCTTCTCAGAAAATCCAAAATATAAAGGCGGTGTCGCTGCAATTCCCCGGATTCCCAGTTCCTTTGCTTTTTTTGCGTAAAAAATGGCTTCATCTGTGCTGATTGCACCCACATGTGCATATAGATCACAACGGTTATTCAACTCCGATGCCAGTTCGAATGAACGGATTCGTTCTTCTCTTGTAAGCAGAAAACACTCTCCGGAACTTCCTCCGATAAAGAATCCATCTGCTCCTTCCGAAAGATTTCTTTCCCATAGCTGTCTGGCTGAAGTTTCGTTTATTTTTCCCTGTCTGTCAAATGGCGTTATTGAAGCAACAATTAATTTTTTCATGTTAATATGTCCCCCTGACATTTAATTGAACCACAGACACCCTTCCTTCTTGTGCAATTAATTACCGTTCTTTCCCTTCGAGGGCATGTACCATTTCCACTACAAACTCATGGGTCGGAACGGGTATTTTGCATTTCTTAGCTGCTCTTACAACCGAACCGCTTATCATATCCACCTCTGTTTTCCGTCCATTCTGTATGTCTGCACGAATTGAGGTACAACCGCCCGGTGACATCTCTGACGTCTTTTTTACTTTTTCCATAATTTCGTCTGCATCTGCTTCCAGTCCCAGGCCACGAGCCACTGCCACCGCTTCACGGATCAGTCTGACTGTCATATTCCAGGCATGGTCATTGGCTGCAATGTATCCCATATCTACCTGCAGAATTCCGGTAACTGCACTTAGGGAAACATTGGTAAACAGCTTGTTCCAGATCAGCTGCTGAATATTGGAATGGATCTTCACAGAAAAACCACAGCACTCAAATTCCTCTTTCAGCCTTGGAAGAAACTCATGTCTATCCTCTGTGAGCATCCCCACATTGGTATTTCCTGTTCCGCCTCTCCTGATCACTCCGGGGCCCAGAACCGCTCCGTTGTCTTCTGTTGTTCCAATGATAATGTGATCCTCAGGAGCAAATTCTCCCAGAATATCTTCATGACCGGAACCGTTTTGCAAAGTCATTAAATAGGTATCTTTTCCAATCAGGTTCCTGCCTGAGAAAAGGGCAGCCCTGGAATATAGAGATTTCACAAAAAGAAGTACCAGTTCCATGGCCGGAAGCCCTTCTGCAGATGTAACTGCATTGGGATAATATACGTTTTCTTCCCCATTCTCCTGAAGTCTGATGCCTTCCTTCCTGATATGTTCTACAATGGCGGAAGAAGTATCCACCAGATAAACTTCATGTTTTTGGGACAAATGACCGCCGTAGATGGATCCCATGGCTCCAGCCCCGATTACTGCAATTTTCATATCCATCCACCTTCCGTTATCTGGAAAACTCTGCGATTCCCTCAATGGCATAAGCACGGATCGGACAGGAATCAAGGCCTTTGATCGGAATTGGTGTATAGGACATGAAGAAGGTGTCAGTTGTCAGCTCCTCTAAATTCTTAAGCACTTCTAAGAACACCACATCAACCTCCATTAAAACATCATGGAATGCCGAAACATCGGTGTTATTGCTTTCTATGGAAACCCCGTCTCCGAAGCCGACACATTTCACTTTCTTTTCTTTCAGCCATTCTGCAGTTTCACGGCAGATAAAAAGTCTCTTATCTTCCTCTGTGTTGGAGGCCGGAGTAAATGGCGGCAGTTTATACTGAGAATCCAGAATCACGATATCGCCTTCTTTAATCCGGTCGCCGCAGGCTTTCTCTAAATCTTCTGCCTTAATTTTTCCGTTGGGATTCATATGGGTAATATTTACATAAATGGCACGTCCCATAAATGTACCGATTGGAAGTCCCTGAACATCAGTCCAGTTGTCATTGTGGTGATACGGACATTCTACATGGGTGCCTAAATGGCTGGTTAAATCCATGATTGTATGGAAATCCGGGATTGGGCCGCCTGTGTTAAAACGGAATAAATGGCACCGTCTTGATTCAGTTGCCGGATCCAGCTGCTTTGTTAAATCGATTACTCTTAAACCATTGCCTAATTGTGATACGCTCATTTGTTTTTCCTCCTGCGAGATAAAATTATAATTTGTCTTACTGCTGTTATTATACCTGTATACCGGTATACCGGTCAATCATTTTCTGTTGACTTGTGAAATTTTCTGGAGTATGATAGGCTAAAACCCATGAAAGGAGTTTTTCATGAACGATAGCGGTTCCCTGCAGTCACAGGCTTATAATACCATCAAAGAACAGATTTTATCCAAATCACTGGACTCCGATCTTTTGTATTCAGAGACCAGACTTGCAAAAGAACTAGGAATTTCACGGACTCCCCTGCGGGAAGCGCTCCAGTGTCTATCCCAGGATGGCTACATTACCATTATACCAAGCCGGGGATTTAAGATTCGCCGTCTGGATAAGGATACCATGCGTGAATCCATTGAAGTCCGTTGTGCGATTGAAGGTTTCTGCGTTCATCTGGCTGCTTCCTTAAGGGGAGACGAACGGTTTATAACACTTCTTAAGGATATGGAAGCATCCCTTGAGAGGCAGAAGGCCGCCCTGACATCCGGCAACTTTCCTGTCTCTTTTACGGAGGAGGACCATCAGTTTCATATGCTTCTGGTCCATTTCGCCAGAAACAGTGAATTTGACCACTTATTCCAGCGCCTCCTTTATATGATCCACCTGACGACTGCCAATGCCCTTACTGTTACGGGACGGATTCAGGCTACGTTAGAGGAGCATGAGAATTTTTATCATCATTTAAAAAACGGAAATACGGATCAGGCTTATCAGGTTCTGATCGCTCATCTGATGATGCCTCTTGGCATGAATCTGATTTAACAAAAAACCATCTTAAACAGCCACCTTCACTACCACCTTCCTGACCTGGCAGGGAACTCCTGCCACGCAGCGGGGCTTATGGGCATCCTCAGGCGCCACGATAATCATGTCTCCCTCTTCCAGAAGTACACTGCCGCTAAGTCCCGGCTCTTCATAGAAGATCAGGTCGCTTTCCTCACGACGTTCTTTAACGGTAAGTCCATCCCGTTTGCAGATGCCAAACTGCTCCCTGCCGGTAACTACGTACTGAATATCGAAAAACTTCTCATGAGTTTCAAACAGAGCCTCATCAGGGGAGATTGTGGTGTACACCTGAACATTTGCCACAACCTGGTCACCTGCGATGGGATAACTCCCCGGCTGAAGCGATGTAATGTCAGTTGATTTCAGCCATTCATAGGCCTTTGTGAATTTTTCTTCCAGATAATTATATTTTTCTGCAATTGCAATATCAGAAAACAGCATAATCTTCTCCTTTTTCCTTTTAACCGAGCTGTGTTTTTATTTGCTTGCAATATCCTTTGTCTCTAAGTTTCCCTCAGCGATGGAAACGATCTGATCCCAGACCTGTTCATCAACACTCACTCCACTTTCCATACTTTGCTTTCTTGTTTCTATGGTGCGCTCGCCGGGACAGGTAACTTTTCCGCCCTCTTTTTCCGGATGGCTGGCATCTGCAGCTGCAACTCTCTTGTTTAACATTTCCTGAATTTCTTCCCTGGTGCCAAAAAGGTATGGATCATAGGCAATGAATATCTGACAACATCCGGTACAGCTTCCTCTTCCTTCCTCATCCAGATTCAGTCCGCTTTTTCCATTCGCCATAAGAGCAGCCGCCAGATCAAGAGCGATGGCCATGGAACTTCCCTTCCAGTATCCAGTAGGAAGAATTCGCCTGCTCTCCTCAATTGCTCCCGGATCATCCGTTAAATTACCTTCTTTATCAAAACCGCCGGGGAACGGAAGTTTTTTACCTGCCAGACGGTATACTCCAAGCTTTCCGTAGGCATACTGGCTCATAGCCATATCAAGCACGATGGGACCATCTTCTCTTGGTACAGCAATACAGAAAGGGTTGTTGCCTACGCCCGGTACATCACTTCCCCAAAGCGGCATACAGCTTTCTGTGTTAATCCAGCTGATTCCCATAAATCCTGCTTCTGCCATTCTCCATGCATAAGTACCGCCACGCATCCAGTGAGTGGTATTTCTTAATGCAACGCAGCCGATTCCGTGCTCTCTGGCAAGTTCCATGGCACGGTCTGCACAGAAGAGGGCATTGGTGATTCCGATTCCCAGATGTCCGTCATAATTTTCAACCGCACCTTTGGCACCGACTAATTCCGGCTCTCCTTCCGGATCTACCAGACCATTTAATACATATTCCACAAAGCGGGGAACACGGTTTAATCCATGGCTTTCCACGCCGTCCGCACTGGACTGTGAATGGATTCTGGCACAGATCTCTGCCTTTTCTTTTGAAAGTCCTGCCTGCAGCAGTGCTTTCTCTACGGTTTCTCTCACTGTTTCATAAGGTACTTTTATACTCATATCTTCTCCTTTTCTCCTGCCTTGTTTTATACAGTCATCTCTTCACTGGCTGACGGATCCTGTGGGGCCGGCCTGGGTTCTCTTTTGGCACACTGCATCATCTCTTCATACAGTCCGCTCGCCTCTTCCGGAGAATAACCGTAAACCAGAAATACATCCATCAGATACGGAGAATAACTGATCTTCATAATTTCCTGTGCAAAGCCCATTGCTGCAATTTCGCTGAAAGCAATCACATTAGAATCATTATGAAGAAATCCCAAAGACCAAAGTCTTATTTTCTCGGTCTTTGTAAAAATTTCATTCTTATACCGTTCTTCTACAAAATGAAAGAGTTCGTGGGCCAGTAAAAGTCTGCTTACATCCAGCCCTTCTGTCAGAATCCGGGTCACTTCCGGTTTCAAAAACAGTCTGGCCGCTTTGTTGACTGCATCCATATAAATACAGATCTTATCAGGCACCCGGAATTCTGCAAACAGCACCCGGTCTGTTTTTTCCGGAAATTCCGGATAGGAAACGTTCATTCCCATGGCTTTTGCCAGTTCTTTCGGATCCTGGGTTCCATATTCTCTGCATACGATTCCGGCATACTCTTTCCCGCATGCCAGACTCTTCTCCATCCACTCTTTCCGTTTTTCATCATGAAATTTTCCGTTCAGGGGCTCTCTGGAAAATGCATAGCCGTACCATTCCCAGGGTTCAATTTCTGCCAGGTCTGAAAGCATATCTCCAATGGGCCGAACAGGGAAATGGGGGCGTTCATATCGTTGCTGGCTTTGTCTGCCTAAAAGCCCTGCCCCAACAGGTTTTAAGGCTTCCCGAATTTCTTCTTTTGTCATAATTTCTAACTTTCTCTTACGGATGCCACAATGAGAACTTCCTCTTCCGGCTCCCGATCACCCAGATCCAGACTCATCAACAGCATAACCTGTTCCAAATCCACCGCACTGTAATCGCTGACTCTTGGTCCCACGCATACATAAAAGTCCGGCCGCAGCACTGTATCTGTTTTAAATACTGCATTTTCATTCCAGATCTTTTCAACTGTTTCCTCATAATTCTTAATATGGCATTTTTCTACCACACCATCGGAACACTGTACTTTGATAAAACCTTTCTTATCCACAATTCTAAGGGGGCATTTTCCTTCTCTGCTGCCCTGATATACAAAGAATTTATCAGTTTTATCCGCCAGCCTGATATCGGAAACCTTTGATCCGAAATCTTCTTCTGCCAGCCTGCGTGCTTCTGATTCATCGCATTCTTTTAAGAGATCCGTTGTTTTTACCTCTGTGGAACCGGTAGCAATGGCGGTAACCTTACCAGTCTGATTGTCAATTTCGATGTGGATTTCCACCGTATCCGGAGATGCACCGGAGCTGACTGCAAGATCTGCTGCTTCTTTCTTCAAATCCCTGATATCTTCCTGACTGGGATTGGGAATCACACGTTCTACAACATCACGAACCATGGATAAAGCTACTCCGATTGAGGAGATTACTTCCGCATTCTCCGGGATACTGTACTGTAGTCCCATCTTCCCTGCGCAGTAGGGCACTAAGGCAGCAGCTCCGCCTCCGCAGCCAACCAGTCTCATGCTGTCATGATCCAGCTTATATTTATCTGCCAGAGCGTTGATACATGCGCTGACCTTTTCATAATCTTTGTCAAGTATCTGGGTTGAAAGTTCTTCCACGGTAATACCAAGCTTGTCTGCCACCGGCTTCATCGCCTTGCGGGCAGATACTGCATTGCCGTGTGCAAAGTACTTCTCATCAATAAGTCCCAGGACATTGGCTGCATCGGTGTTTGTAAAACAGATTTTCTTACCATTTTTTAAACGCAGAGTTACATAATCAGCAGGATCTCCCGGTTTTGGACTTACCAGCTCGATCTGAGGATCCTCAATTTCCTCTTCCGGCAGGAAGCATGCATACTCGCAGCCTGCGATATGGGCAGAACGGGGACCTACGTCAACAACAGCCTTGTCACTGATACGAACCATGGATCCGCCTGCACAGCCTAAGATTCTTACGTCGAGGGAGTTAATGTACGTATCATGACCGCCAATTTTTGCATAATCCACGCCTGGACGGCCGTTTTTAATGACACCGATATTGGTAGTGGTTCCTCCTACCTCAAAATAGATGGCATTGGAAGCACGAAGATACATCAAAGATCCCATAACCGAAGCAGCCGGGCCGGAAAGGGCAGTAAGTATGGGACGCTTACGCATCTCATTAATCTCCATAACGCCTCCGTCCCCTCTCATGATCATTAACGGGACCTTAACCCCAGCTGCATTAACGGAACTTTCTGTGGCATTTGCGGTAGACATCATCTTTGGAAGTATGGATGCATTAATTGCAGCCGTACGGGTACGGCGGGTCAGACCGTACAGTTTTGTAATATCGGAAGCCATTGTTACCGGCACATTTTTCTTCTTTGCACAGTCGTGGATTAAAAGCTCCTCATCCATACTGTCTACACCGAATGCCATGGAAGCTACAATTACCTTTGCCCCCTGGTCCAGGAGCTGGCTGATATTCTGATTAATGACATCCTCGGTCAGCATTTTTTTCTTAATAAACGTGTTATAAACCTTGATCATACGTCCTACTTTTTCATCCAGCACAATATCCTTCAGTGCCAGCTGACGTTTTGCAAGCAGTCCTTCCAGACCGCCTCCGGCAACCCCTACCACACCTACAGAAGCAACGTCACCCTCGATAAAAGCGTTGGTCGCCTGAGTGGTTGAATGGGCTACGAATACCACATCCTCAGGTGAAATATCATTTTCCTGCATACAGTTGCGAAAGCTCTGTACAACACCGGCAGCAACGCCATCTTTATCATCATGTGTGGTCTTCACTTCATTTTTCCCAATTATTTCGTGGGTATCATTGTCCATGGCTACGCATTTGGTATAAGTTCCGCCTACGTCAATGCCCATTCGGACTGCTCTGTGTTTACGCTCTGCCATTGTATTTCATTCCTTTCCAGATAAATAAGTCAAATTTTCTAACTTGGATTCCATGTAACTGCTCCTGAATTACAGATTGTTGAAAAGCGTCCGGGTGCGCAGGAGGCGCGCCCGGACAGGGGTTATCATTTTGGATTTTGAGATTTCGTCTCCTTGTCCGAGACTGATATTAAGACAGGAACCAGGCAGCACCCAGTCCGCCTAACATAATAAATGTTGCCACATACTGCAGCGCTCCGGCAAAATATGCATTGGGAATGGAAAGCTTTAAGAATTCCCGTGATTCAACCTTCGAATAGGCAAGTCCCCATGCAACCCATGACTGAGTGATACAACTTCCGATATTTACGGTAATGGTCGGAATCGCAAATACCGCATAGAGAAACGGAACAGAGAAAGATGCAACGTTTTGGAGTACGCCAAGAGTTGCTGCACCACAGCCTACCAGTGTCATCGGTCCACGGAACAGACCCATGAAAAGAAGTACCGCAAATACGATACAAACAACAATCTCGCTTCTGGGCATTACATTTCCAATAATCACCTTAAAATAAGGTGATGCAAAAGCTGCAACTGCGTTAAACATAGGAAGCGTAAGAAGAAATCCTACCAGCGGAGCGGTATCAACCACACCATCATAATACAGCTTATTAACCAGCTGACAGTTCTCTTTGAAACTTCCTTTCATTCTTCCGCAAAGGAATAGTGCCAGGAATCCTGCAATTACAAAACCGCCGATTACAGAGAAGTCCAGCCAGATCTTTAAAATAACCGGAACTACAGGAAGGATTAAAGTATAGAACGGTGCATTCTTCTGCTCGGAAGCAGCTCCTCTGGTCTGTGCAGCCCATGCATGAACTGTCTTGGCACGTTTTAAATAGAAAGCAGCCAGAAGAGTAGTAATAACCAGCATGATAATAAGAGCAGCATAGCCCCAGTGAGTAGCGTACCAGCCAAGAGTAAACTCAGGCATTTCATCCGGTTTTAAGAAAAATGCACGATACTGTGTAAAGTTAACCGGGTTGATATAAATACCCGCTGCTACTGATCCCATAAATGTAAACAGAGCTACTGATTTGGGAATACCCAGAGACATAAGAATCGGAAGTACGATAACACCGATTGCAATAACCGGGCCTGCACCTGTCATGGCAGTAAAAATCAGGGCAGTTACCACATTTAAAAGCGCTACTGTTACAAATGGCTTGTCTCCGCCCAACTCAACAGTCTTGCGGATCAGTGTGGAGGCAATTCCGGTATCCATAAGTACACGGCCAAACCATGCACCCCAGCATACATTAACCAGAGTAGTTCCCCAGCCTTCTGGTGCTGACTGATAAATTTTATTCAGGGCAGCAATCAGAGTATTGTCTTTTCCAAACTGCAGAATCGGATTGGAAGCAAGAAATGACTCGCTTACAAACAGTGTTCCTCCAAGCGGAAGAATCGTCCAAAGAAGAGTAATCAGCAAGAAGCCGATCATCAGGTTATGACCTTTGATACAGTAATACGCCAGACCAAAGAATGAAATTAATAAAATGATACCAATAATGTACTCCACAATAATACCTCCTATAACTTTTTATTCCCCATACTGCTGATAATAGTTAACCGGTCTGCCAATTAGCAGCCTTTTCTCAAAACCTGTATTCCCCGCTCCTTTCTTCTTTTATGGTATTTCTATTTCTTACCGGGCCCGCTTCCTATGCCTGTCCGGAAAAGAACTGTGGATAAATATCCCGAAGTGTACCTGCATTCCATAAAATTGTATTAAAATGATTGGCACAGATCAGGCCGGCTGCTTCTGCATCCTTTCTCCTTAAATTATCGAGGAGAAGACGTCCTTCTACTAAAACATGTTCCCAGCTGGTAAGGGAAGACATATCAATCCGATAGTTAAACGTGGTAAATTGAAGATAGTTTAAGCGCAGCAGATCTGAGTCTATGGTTCTGAATACCTCCCAGGTATACTCCCTCCCGCAGAATGCCGAAAGAAGATAATGTACCTGCTGCTCTATCACCAGAAATTCCAGCGGATTTTCTTTATTTATCTCCAATTTTTGTCGATTTAAAACCTCTTCCAGCTGTCCAAATTGATGCTCAGTCAATCCCTTACGGCAGATCTCCTCTATCATGGCCTGTTCCAATACAGTATGTGAAAAAACAACCTGTCTGATCCGCTCTAAATCAAGCAAGGTCACCTCTGTGCCACGCTGGGGATAGACTACAATGTATCCCTCTTCAACCAGGCGGGAGAGTGCATCTCTTACCATGGTCCGGCTGGCATTCATCTGACTGGATAATAAGTTCTCACTCAGCCGTTCTCCCGGTTTAATGGTCAGATCTAATATCTGCATTCGCAGCTGATTATATATGTCATTTCTCTGATTTCCTCTTTCTTCTTCCACTTCAGCCATATTTATAATCTCCTTTGTATCAATGGATGTGAAATGCATACAAGTATTTCATTCTGATAAGATTGCATATCAGTATCCCGGCAAATGCATATCAGTTAGCGCTTTATCTCTTTGCAGTGATCATCCTTTTTGTAAAATATATCACATTAAACTTTGAAAATCAACTATATTTTTCATATTTCACACATATTCAGATAGTTTTTACTCAATGTTGACGTGTTTTTGCACAAAGTATTTCACCATTCCCCTTATTTTTACCCCTATTAAAATTGCATACAAGTTGTTTTCTCTTGTTTTTCGCGTATGACAGAAGGTATTCGGATGCAAAAACAGACTTCGGCGTAGTTAGCAAACTGCCAAAGTCTGTTTATCATATCTCATTCCAGGTTAACCTATACAGCCATTCGATTAAATACAATTATTCAAATACGCGCAACTGTAAAATCTCCTCCCCTACGCCGTACTCTCTTTTTTATTTTACAGGATAAAAACCAGAAGGCGCTTCACTTAAATTAATCATAATATTCTTAGTCTGTGTATAATGCTCCAGCATCACCTTATGTGTCTCACGTCCGACTCCGGAAGTCTTATATCCTCCAAAAGGTGCTCCTTCCGGTATTGCATTGTAGGTATTCACCCACATACGACCTGTTTCCACAGCTCTTGCCACACGTATTGCCCGGTTAATATCTCTGGTCCATACAGCTCCTCCCAGTCCAAATTCGCTGTCATTGGCCATGGCAATCACTTCATCCTCTGTCTTAAACCTGATAATACAGGCAACCGGTCCGAAGATCTCTTCCCTTGCCACTCTCATATCATTGGTCACATCCCCAAGAAGAGTGGGGCGGAGAAATGCACCATTCTCAAGACCGTCTCCGGTAAATGCCTCTCCTCCACACAGAACCTTAGCTCCTTCTTCCTTACCTATTTCTACGTATCCTAATATTTTCTCCAGATGTCCTTTATTGATCTGACTGCCCATCTGGGTATCCTCTTCCCATGGAAGCCCTACTTTAACCTTGTTAAAACGCTCCACAGCTTCCTTCACAAACCGGTCATAAATTCCCTCCTGTACAAACACTCTGGAACCTGCGCAGCACACCTGGCCCTGGTTAAATAAAATTCCAAGCTGCACGCCATCCATGGCCATCTCCCAGTCACAGTCATCAAAGAAAATATTGGCTGACTTTCCGCCTAACTCCAGTGTTGCAGGAATCAGCTTTTCGGCCGCAGCCAGAGCTACGTCCCTTCCCACCTCTGTAGATCCCGTAAATGCCAGTTTTCTGAAACCAGGGTGTTCCAGCATATACTGTCCTGATTTTGAACCCCCTCCTGAAATCAAATTAAAGACACCTGCCGGAATTACGTCCTGAATCAGCCTTGCCAGCTCAAATACACTTAATGGAGTCGCGCTTGAGGTCTTAAATACCGTACAGCAGCCGCTTGCAAGAACAGGCGCCAGCTTCCAGGCTGCCATTAAGAACGGAAAGTTCCATGGAACGATCTGGCCGACTACGCCGATGGGTTCTTTTAAAATAAGACTGAGCATATTGTCTCCCAGTATGCTTGCACTTCCTTCCTCTGCCATGATGCAGCCGGCGAAATAACGGAAATGCTGGGCCGCCAGCGGAATGTCTACGTTCAATGTCTCTCTGACAGGCTTTCCATTGTCCAGAGTTTCAACCATAGCCAGATGTTCCTTGTTTGCGTCAATAATATCTGCTATCTGATTTAAGATTGCCGCTCTCTGATTAACCGGAACATTCTTCCAGGTTTCAAAAGCTTTCCAGGCAGCTTTTACCGCCTCATCCACATCTTCCTTTGTCGCTTCTGCGCACTTTGCAAGAACTCTGCCGTCTGCCGGGCAGGTGACTGTAAATGTTTTTCCGTCAGAAGCAGGCTTCCATTGTCCTCCTATAAATAACTGATATGTATCCTGAAGTATAACGTCCTTCATATGCTTTTCCTCGCTTTTATTTTGATATATTTAATGACTTGTTATTGACCATAGTCATTTATATTCATTATAGTCTTCATTTTATAACTGTCAATTTAATTATTTTTTTCACATTTTATTGATATTTATTTATCTTTATGCGATTATTATTTAACAATATTAATTTTTTTATTTGTTAAAACTTCTCTATAAATTATCTATTTATTTTAGAAAGCAATTTAAATTAATATATGCATCGTCTATCTTTTTCCTAAAGGAATTCAATTAAAAGGGAATTATAAGATTATTTTGATATGTTCTTAACGATTATAACAGTAATAGAAGTTCGGAGGAGAAATGAAAGCAGTTTAATTACGATATTTATTTAACTAAGGTTGTAAAAAACTATATTAAAATGCAAAAATCGGGAAACCTCAGAATCAAGGTTTCCCGATTTTAATTAAGAAGCGGGTGATGGGAATCGAACCCACGTATCTAGCTTGGAAGGCTAGTGTTCTACCATTGAACTACACCCGCAAGGATTTCAGAAATATTTCAAACGTGCTTCGAAAAGCACAGTGCCCAAAGCCGGAATCGAACCAGCGACACGAGGATTTTCAGTCCTCTGCTCTACCAACTGAGCTATCTGGGCTTATTCTCCTGCAACATCAGTAATTCTACAAGATTTTCTCCCAATTGTCAAGACAAGTTTTTTAAAATTTCGAAAAAAATATAAAATAATGATTTCTTATGTATTGACTATATTATAAAAGTGTAATATTATAATTTTATAATATGAAAGGGGAATCATCATGTCCTTAAGCCACAGCATACTTGGTTTCTTATCTTATGGAAGCATGACCGGATACGATCTGGCCAAGGCTTTCGGTTCATCTGTCCGGTTTTTCTGGTACGCCCAGACCAGTCAGATATACTTGGAACTTAATAAACTGGAGAAGAAAGAATGTGTTACCTGCGAAATCATTATCCAGACAGAAAAGCCCAGCAAAAAACTTTATTCCATAACTCCAAAAGGAAAACAGGAATTTCTCCGCTGGCTTTCCCAGGAGAATGACGAATTCTCCAAGGGAAATAAAAATGCATTTCTAATGAAAGTTTTCTTTTCCGGCTGCCGGCCTCCCAAAGAGTGTATTGGCATGCTGACTGACTTTATCAGCGACTGCAGCCATTATCAAAACGAGATGAAACAGATCCCCGACAGCATCGGCCAGTACGGCAGTCTGGTGGAACCGGAACAGAAACTGTATTGGGAACTTTCCGCAGATTTTGGTTACAGCTATATTCAAATGTGTATAGACTGGGCAAGCAGATCTATTAAAAAACTGGAGGAACTGACATGAATGTCCTGATCATAAACGGAAGTCCCAAAGGCGAAAAAAGCAATTCCATGAAGCTAACAGAAGCATTTATTGAGGGAATGAAAGAAACATCACCTGTTCATACAGAAACCCTGACAGTTTCCAAGCTGAACATTAAGCCGTGTACAGGCTGTTTTTGCTGTTGGAGAGATACCCCGGGGAAATGCTGTATTTCCGATGACATGGCAATGGTGATAGAAAAGATTTTATCCGCTGATGTTGTTATATACAGCTTTCCGTTATACTATTTCGGACTGCCCTCCCAGTTAAAGGCGCTGATAGACAGACAGCTTCCCATGGTTTTACCTTTTATGGAAGAAGAAGCTCAAAACGGCTCTCATCCTTCCCGGTATGATATGACAAACAAACGTTATGTGCTGATCTCCACCTGTGGCTTCTATACGGCACAAGGCAATTATGATGCCGTTGATTCACAGTTTACCCACCATCTGGGTAAAGGCAGATATGAAACCATATACTGCGGACAGGGAGAGCTTTTTCATATTCCTGAATTGAGAAACCGTACAGAAGAGTATTTAATGGCTGTCCGCTCTGCAGGCAGAGAGTTTGCTGACGGCAGAATAACCGAAGAAACCAGAAATCTGCTTTCTCAGCTTCTTTTTCCCAGAGACGTATTTGAACGTATGGCAGATGCCAGCTGGGGAATTGAGCCGCCAGATCAGACCCGGGTACAGGAAAAGTCCCACCCTGCCATTACATTTACCAGACAGATGGCTGCACTCTACCGGAAGGATTCCTGGAGCGGAAAAGATATTGTATTAGAAATGTATTATACCGATGATGATAAAACGGCTCAGCTGATTATGGAAAAAGACGGCTGTAAGGTTTTAACCCGGGATTTTCAGCCCTATACCACCAGGATTTCAACTCCTCTTTCTGTGTGGATGAGCATTGCAAAGGGAGAAATTGACGGTCAGACTGCACTGATGAAACATCTCTATCAGGTAGACGGCGATTTCCAGCTGTTAATTCACTGGGATGATTATCTGGGTTCCTCATCTAAACCAGAAGTTCACCAGGCTGCTCCCAGAAAAGAAAGTAACATGACTCTTATGCTGCTCCCATGGTTTCCTCTATGGTTTGCAGGCATTTATCATCCTGCTTTTGGCGGATTTCTTTCGGTTTTAGTCAGCGCAGCCATACCGTTCTTCTTTTTCCGGTATCAGCCCACCGTATTTGACGTGTTCTCAGGGTTTACGGCAGCGCTTCTTGGAGTACTGGCCATAATGGGATTTTCTCCCCAGATTCTAGTGCCCGTATCCTATCTCCTGTTCGGGCTGATGTGGTCTGTGACTGTATTTTTGAAAGTTCCCCTGACCGCTTATTATTCCATGAATGGATATGGGGGAGAAACCGCTTTAAAGAATCCTCTTTTTATAAAAACAAACCGGATCCTGACGGCTTGCTGGGGAATTCTATATCTGGCCACTCCTGTGTGGACTTATCTGTTTCTTATTTCAGATTTTAAAGCACCTTTAAGTATCATCAACACGATACTTCCATTTCTTCTCGGCTGCTTTACCAAATGGTTCCAAAAATGGTACCCTGCTTATTACGCAGCCAGTAAAAAGAGGAAAAATTAATTGTAATATTAATAACATTGTAATATAATATGAAAAGCAGGGAATGAAGTTCTCCCTAAGGCAAGCCCTTAAACCGCTTATAAGCTGATGACTTCTGTGATGAAAACTCGCAGATGCATCAGCTTTTTTAATCGACTGTACAGAATGGAGAAAATGTATGTTATTATCACTGGCACTTGTATTTCTTATTGGTATGACTCTGGGTTCACTCTTTGAAAAACTCAAGCTTCCAAGTCTTCTGGGAATGATATTAACAGGAATGGTACTGGGGCCTTATGCCCTCCGGCTTCTGGATCCCTCTCTCTTAGGGATATCCACGGAGCTGCGCCAGGTTGCACTGATTATTATACTGACCAGAGCCGGTTTAAATCTGGACATTCAGGATTTGAAAAAAGTTGGCCGTCCGGCTGTATTAATGTGCTTTATCCCAGCAAGCTGTGAGATTGCTGCAATGATAGTCTTTGCTCCGCTTTTTCTTGGTATTACACGGCTTGAAGCAGCTATTATGGGAACCGTTGTGGCCGCAGTCTCACCCGCTGTTGTTGTCCCAAGAATGCTGAAACTGATAGAATCGGGTTACGGAACAAAAAAAAGCATTCCTCAGATTATTATGGCAGGCGCTTCCGTTGATGACGTTTACGTAATCGTATTATTCACCGCATTTACCGGTCTTGCCGGCGGGAAAGCCATTACTCCGTCAGATTTTCTTACCATTCCCACCTCAATTCTGTTTGGCCTTTCAGGTGGTGCCATAGCCGGTATGCTTCTGTCCGCTTTCTTTACCCGCATTCACTTAAGAGACAGCGCAAAGGTTTTACTGATTCTTTCCATCTCTTTCCTTCTTGTAACGGCGGAACATCAGATTAAGGGAAACATTGGATTCTCCGGGCTTCTTGCCGTTATGGCTCTGGGTACTGTTCTCAGACAGAAAAAACATGAATTATCCAGACGGCTTTCCCTGAAGTTCTCCAAGCTCTGGGTTGCAGCTGAGGTTCTTCTATTTGTTCTGGTTGGAGCCACAGTTAACATTCAATACGCACTTAAAGCGGGGTTCATGGCTGTGATTCTGATTTTTTGTGTGATTGTATTCCGGATGGCTGGTGTATTCCTCTGCCTGGTAAAAACGTCTTTCAATAAAAAAGAACGGATTTTTACAGCATTCGCATATATGCCAAAAGCAACCGTACAGGCTGCCATTGGCGGAATTCCTCTGGCCATGGGACTTTCCTGCGGTAATATTGTTTTAACCGTGGCTGTTTTATCCATTCTGGTCACGGCTCCCCTCGGCGCTTTTCTCATAGACCGGACTTATAAAGTTCTGCTGGAGAAAAATTAATAATAACAAATGCTGCATTTAACAACCGGACTTTTTCCGTTTTTAAACGCAGCATTTATAATCACAGTCTAAAGAAATACCTTCAGCCATTCCATATTATTTTCTTCAAATTTTAACAGCCGTTTCATCAGTTCCACAATCTCTTTTTCAGCTTCACCCTCATACTGGCGAATTCGCTTAATACAGTCAATAATTCCCCGAACACTGCCAAGTATCAGCATTTCTGCCATATGGGAGGCACTTTTGTCAACCATTGTCTTCATGTCAATCGCAAAGTAGGTCATCACTTTCTGAAGTTGCCCTATTTCTTTTTCCTTGCACCCATTTTTGTTTAACAGTTCCTTTGCTTCCTCATGAATTCCTGTATATTCCTTCAGCTGCGAGTGAAGCTGCTTTTTGAAGGCCTCATTATCTGTCATTGGTAAAAGTTGGTGTAATGTTTCCACTCCCATCTGGGAATTCTGATAAATGAAATTAAGTAATTCTGCATCAGCACTCATACCTGCACCTCTTTTCTTTTTTATTAGTATGAGACAAATAAGAAGAATTTATGACAGGAGGAAACAATGAACCCAAAACCGTTATTTTTTACTGATAAGAATCGAAATATCATCCTGGAAGCGATCCTTGGAACCCCCAATGCAGCCATTCCGGACAGCCTGAAGCCATTTGAGGTCCTGGAACCCAACACTACCGATGCGGCATCAGAAAAGCACGCCCCTGTACTGGAAACAAGCGATCTCCATGTTACAGTCAAGGTGGGCAGCGTACTCCACCCTATGTCTGAGGAACACAGCATTAACTGGATTATTCTTGAGACAAAAGCGGGCTGTACCATGAGAATCCATTTTACTCCCGGTTGTGAGCCAGTCGCTCACTTCACATTAGAGCAGGGAGATTCTCCTAAAGCTGCTTATGCATTCTGCAATCTTCACGGTCTCTGGAAAACAGAGGCATAGCAAAGACAAAAGGAAAAACAGATTGATTCAGACTATCTGATCTGAACCAATCTGTTTATCTTGTTCATTTACCCGGAAATGAGATACCTCGGTCTGCAATGCCTGTGCCTGTCCCGCCAGCCGTTTACTGGATTCGGAGCTTTCTCTTGCTGTCTCCATATTTGACTGCACTACTTCTGATACCGTTAAAAGGCTTTGATTGATCTGCTCCATCACCTGCACCTGATCCATGGATGAAACTTCTATTTCTCTGATTACTTCTTCTGTCATTCCCGCCTGCCCTGCAATTTCCTTTAATATCCTTCCGGTATTTTCCGCCAGGCTCCTGCCCTTTGAAACCGCATTTACCGACTGTTCCACCAGCCCCTTGGTTTCTTTTGCCGCATCTGCAGACTTTGCAGCCAGATTACGGACCTCATCAGCAACGACTCCAAATCCTTTTCCTGCCGCTCCTGCACGTCCCGCTTCCACAGCAGCATTTAACGCCAGTATATTAGTCTGGAACGCGATATCTTCAATCAGTTTTGTAATACCGTTTATTTTTCTGGAAGTCAAATCCACCTCTTCCATCGCCTGATTTAAGCTTTGCATATGTAAATTTCCTTCGTCTACCTTTTTCCCTGATTCCGTTACATAAACGGAAGCTTTCTTCACATATTCTGCATTTTTAACTGACTGTTGGAATACACCGGTCATGGCACTTTGCAGTTCTTCTATGGCTCCGGATTGCTCAGCGGACCGTTTTGCAAGCTCCTGAGCGCCATCCCATACCTGCCCGGATCCTTCCGTCACCTCATCCGCTGACGCCTTAATACGCAGCAATGTCTCTCTGAGACGAAAAGCAATCGCTTCCATGGAAGTACGGATTCCGTTAAACTCTCCAGGATATTCGCAGCCGCTTTCTGCCTGCAGATTCCCGTTAGATATCTCATGAAGAAACCGGGATATATCTGAGATAATGTCTTTGTATTTTCCTGCCATTTCATTAACTTTCTGTACGATCTGACCGATTTCGTCACTCCTCTTAACTGAAAGTTCCAGGTTTAAGTCTCCTCCTGACAGCCGTTCAATGGCCTCTGCCGCCTGCCCGATAGGCTTCGTAATTCTGTTTGCAATGTGAAGCATGGCCAGTCCCGCAAGTATCATGGAAACAATCCCCAGAAGCAGAGATCCCAGCATGGAGACTGTTACTCCTGACATAAACTCAGATTCCATGGCAGTAACATTAACAGACCAGCCATTGGTATCTGCTATGGGAGTGTATGCCCCGATCTTTTTCTCACCTTTTACCCGAAAAAACCGAAAGCCGGCATCCCCGTTTATCATGGATCGCTCCAGACTGGCTGCCTCTCCATATGCTCCAGGGTCCTTCTTTGCATCCTCGATATCATTTTGACCGGCTAAAACAAGAGAGAAATCTTCATGAGCCATTTTCCTTCCATCCCGGTTTATTATATAAGTAATTCCCGTATCACCCAGCTTGGTATCCTTTATGATTTCTTCAAATACCGAGTAAGGAAATTCAAGCACAACCACAATATCTCCGTAGGGATAGACGTATTCATAGGAAACGTTTCCTTCTTTTACAATCGGATCTGATAATGAAGCGTTTCCTTCGCCGGCCTGCAAAAAAGCCGGATCCTGATTATAGGAATCTCCATTTACAATAGAAACTCCGTCCTTGGAAAGAATATCTATCTTATTGAGTCCATACTGGGAGCTTGACATATTTAAAAATAATCCGATATTCCCTCCCCGTGCCGCATTTCCTTTCTGATAAAGCGCGATGGATTCTGCAATTACTGAATACTCTTTTAACTGCTGGGTAATCTTTTCTGACACCAGTTCCGATGTCTCTTTCAGACATTTGTTTAAAGTTCTGCGGTTTAAATCATAAGAAAGATACACAGAACCCGCGGATAAAATAAATACAATACAGATAATACACCCCATGGTAAACAAGATCAGTTCTTTTTTTATTCCTGTCTGGCGTCTCTTCATTCCTGCTGTCCTCCGATATAAACTGTGCCTCTATTCCATTATGGATAGAGACAGGATCATTATAACGGATAATATTCTGAAAAGTATAGATGATTTACTTATATTTTACAATTTTTACCAAATACTTACACAATTTCAGCAGGATAACCTCAATTTAATTTCAGTACGGAAAATTCAAGGTTTGACTATGCCGCAGCAACATCTTTATAGCTCATCCAAATAATTGCTGCTGCTGTTGAAAATGCAAGATAGAACACACATCCTGCCAGAAACTGTCCCAGACTGCATGCCATAGGACCACCCGGGCGGTTAGCCCTCATACCCAGGCTCATCAGTGTATAAGGATAAAATGCCCCCAGACCTTTGGAAAGAGCTCCAATTCCCAAGACTCCACCTGCCAATGCAATTCCTACGGGCACAGAAAAGCTTCGGATGATCAGGGAGAGGCAAAGCTGGACTCCGCATATGACAATCCCCCCCATTGTTCCATAAAACAGCCATTCTGAAAGTTCCGGAGGAACCGGACCGGCAAGTCCCGATAATTTCCCGGAAACAATAAACAGTACTCCTGCCCATATCTGCGTCAATATAACCATGAACGATGCCATGGCGAGCTTTGACAGATATAAATGCAGTACAGTCACCGGCAGTGTCATTACACAATTCCAGTTATGATTGGTATGCTCCAGACGGAAAAGGTAAGAACAGTATACGCCAATCGTCGCAGGCAAAAAGAAATAGCAGGTAAACAAAGTGTGCTGCGTCCAAAGGCTGTACCATTCATCCTGCAGTATTTCAGTATTCTGAAGATAATTAAAGGTCCCCATAAAAGCAGGGAGAACCGGCAGAAGAAAGAAAGCCAGCCAGACAGGACTGCGTCTCAGCTTCATCCGTTCCCCCCGAAGTACGTTCCATAACATAAGCTTACCGCTCCTTTCTTGTAAAACACCATCGTCCGGTTATATAGATGGCAGCAAACACCCCCGCGAGCAGCAGATAACTGCTCCAGTCAACAGGAATATACTGCATATCTGCAATTTTAGTCTCACTGTCCCAATTCATCACTACCTGTGTCAGAACTCCGTAATAACTCCATAAGACTCCTTTTTGAACGCCCGCCGGCAGAAACAGACTGAAAAGTCCCCCGAAGCTCCCTGTAATTCCAATGATCAAAGGAACCATCTGATTGGAAAATAACAGTGAGAATACCTGCTGAAGAGCCAAAATGGTTACAGTGACGGAAGTTGTAGTGATCATATAGCAAAAAACGCGGCCAGGCGGAAACGCCTCGGTAAATCCCGCTGCTTTACCCAGAACAATTATAAGAATAGTCTGAGCCGCCGCCACAACGGCCATATGCAGCGACGCACAGAAAAACTTTGCATCAAATAAAGCACCTGCAGGCATGGCTGTTAAAAGAAGCTTAAAGGTCTGCCCCTTATGTTCCAGATCACAGACTCTTGAGGCTGTGATTGCCGCTATCATTGGCATCATAATGGTATTGAGCACAGAAAAATGATACAGGCACTGCATATAACCCTGGGACAGCTCTTTTACACTCATATCCCGAAATGACCACATCCCCCACAGGCACTGTACTCCCAGCAATGCTGCGATAGTAACCCAGATCTTTCTCTTTCGTATTTTATAAAATTCAAGAAAAACTGCTTTCATTAAAGATTCACCGCCATTCCTGTTAATTCCAAAAATATATCCTCCAGAGTTTTTTTCCGTTCTTCAATTCGGACAACACCAATATCTTCTTTTAAAAACTGCAGGAAATGACCTGCCAGCTGGTGATCGGAAAGTTTGGGGATCAGTAAACATCCCCCTTCTTCCTGGCAGGAAACCCCCTGGCTGCTTAACACTCTGCGGGCCGCCTGATTATTCAGAGTGCGTATTGCAATACAGCTTTCACTTCTGTCATGAAGAACAGACAGCCTGTCCTGAAAAACCAGTTCTCCTTTGCTGATCACACCGATGTGACCAGCCATCTGATCAATTTCACTTAATAAGTGACTGGATACCATGACTGTAATACCAAATGAGCGGGGCAGCGAACAGATCAGTTCCCGTATTTCCTGAATTCCGGCAGGATCAAGTCCATTGGTCGGCTCATCTAAAATAAGGAGCCTTGGATTTCCCAGCAACGCCCCGGCAAGTCCCAGCCTTTGCTTCATTCCCAGAGAATACTGACCTGCCTTTTTATTCTTCTGGTCTTCCAGGCGGACAAGCTTCAGCACACGGTCGATTTCATTGTCCGGCAGTTCTTTTAACGTACTGATTATTTTTAAATTTTCTTTCCCTGTAAGATGCGCATAGTAGCTTGGAGCTTCAATGAGAGAACCCGTTTCTTTTAAAATAGCAAGACGGTTTTTCCTGTTTACCCGTTTATCAAATACAGTAATGGTCCCGCAGGTAGGTCTTGCAAGCCCCAGTATCATCTTCATGGTGGTTGATTTGCCTGCGCCATTTGGACCAAGAAATCCATAAATTACCCCTTCCGGCACTGCAAGGTCTAAGTCCTTTACTCCCATGGAAGCTCCATATCGTTTGCAAAGTCCACTGGTGGTAATCATATTTGCCATAATATTAATCTCCTCTGCTTTTTATGGTTTCAGTCTAACAGGACTGCCTTACATCAGCCTGTAAGCCACCTTACATTTACCTTAAACATTTACTTTTTCGTTCAAATTTTCAGTATTTCGGTTATAATGGTAACAAAACAGAAGGAAAGGACCAAACGCCATGAACGATATTTTTGACTGCAGACTCCTCCTTGTGGATGACGAACCGGAGCTTCGCAGAATGGTCGGCAATATATTAAAGCAAAGCGGTTTTAAAAAGATCACTTTTGCAGAAAACTGCAGCCAGGCACGGTTACTGTTTACTTCAGAAAACCCGGATGGTGTAATACTGGACGTTTCCCTGCCTGACGGTGACGGATTTACCCTGATGAGGGAATTCCGTTCCTTATCAGCAGCTCCTGTTCTATTTCTTTCTGCCAGAGACGAAGATGAGAACCGCCTTTTAGGACTGGGACTGGGTGCAGATGATTACATCACGAAACCATTTCTACCAAGAGAACTGATCCTGCGCCTTCACGCCGTGTTAAACCGCACCTATTTCCCGGCAGTTTTAAACCGGAAGGAAAAACCCGTCTTTCATCTGGGAAAAACAAAGATAGATTTTAACAGCGGCACAATCGCATCTGCTAAAGGGACCTTTACGCTCACAGCCAAGGAGTATGCACTCCTTGAAAAGCTGTATGATAACAGAGAAAAGATAGTAACCGGAGACAGCCTCTGCCTTGCAGCTTGGGGAGACCCTCTCTATGGATACGAAAACACACTGATGGTCCACATCCGCCGATTGCGCGAAAAAATAGAGCCGGAACCTTCCGACCCTGAATTTCTGATAACAGTCCGTGGACTGGGCTATAAACTGGCGGGGGTGACATTACCTTGAAAAGCATGATAAAAATCTTAAGCAGATATGTAATTTCAGCCGCAGCGGCAGCAATTCTCCTGCTTATCATTAATTTTACCGCTCTGGCTGTATGGCTGTTTCAGTCAGTCAGGGAATACGGAAAAAACTATACGGTCAATCAGATGGCTGAAGGACTTGCGGTATCTGATGGAGAGTATACACTTTCTGATCCTATTGCCGCAGAACTGGATCAGAATCATCTATGGGCTATGCTGATAGATGAGAAAGGTGCTGTCATATGGAGCCGAAATCTCCCATCGGATGTGCCCCTGTCCTATACGCTTACTGATGTGGCAGGATTATCCCGCTGGTATTTAAAGGATTATCCCGTAAAGGTCTGGCAGCACATGGGCGGGCTTTTTGTAATTGGAAATCCGAAAAACAGCATGTGGAAGATTGGTATAGAGCTTCCCATGAAAACAATGGACAACTCCCGGTTCTGGATACCGATGTTCCTTATTTTGAATCTTGTCACTGCTGTAATACTTGCCCTGCTCTCTGGTCTTCGGCTGTTTCTCTCCTTAAAAAAACTGACCATTGGGATTGAAAATTTAGCACAGATGAAACCGGTATCAATGCCGGCTCAGGGTATTCTGGGGGATCTGGCTTCGGGCATCAACCATGCTTCATCACAACTGATCCGCCAGGAGGCGGCTTTAAATAAACGGGATAATGCACGCACAACATGGATTGCGGGAATTTCCCACGACATTCGCACACCTCTCTCAGTAATAATGGGATATGCCGGTCAGATGGAGGAAGACAAAACCCTCACCAGAGATCAGCAGGAGCTTGCTGTCATTATCCGCAGCCAGTGTCAGAAAATCAAAGCATTAATCAATGATTTAAACCTGGCTTCCAAGCTGGAATATGACATGCAGCCCATACGAAGAGAAGAATTTAACCTCGCTCCCTTAATCCGCAGTATTGCAGCTGATCTTTTAAACAGCAGCATTTCAGACAAATATACTTTAAGTATTTCCATAGACGAGGATGCACAGTACATGATCTTAACCGGCGACAGCCAGCTGATCAGGCGGGCCATTACCAATCTAATTCTAAACAGCATGGGGCATAACCCAGACGGCTGTGATATTAAAATCCAGCTGTCAAAGAGCTCCGGAACCACTCTCCTGTCTGTTACAGATAATGGGACTGGTTTTCCCGCACAGACCCTGAAACGGCTTAACCAGCCATTGGAGCCAATGGAGCTTGATAATCACGGGCTTGGGCTCACCATAGTCAGGCAGATCATGAGTGTTCACGGCGGCACAGCTTCTTTTTCCAACCTTACCGGCGGCGGGTGCCGTGTTATTCTTACTCTGCCGGACGGCAAGTAATAAATTAATCAATGTTACGCAGAAACTGGTCAAATATCTGATAAAACTCTTCTTTTTCTGCCAAATGTACATTGTGATTTGTATTACTCATGATATAAACAATGGAATCCTTTAAGCAGGCTTCCATATCCAAAAAATCCTGCTTTGTTACCGAACCTTCTCCTGCAGACTTTATAAGAAGAGTTTTGCAGGATATTTGAGGAAGCAGATCCATCCAATCATATTCATTTGCCCTGTATGCTGCCAATGCCTGCTTTGAAAATAAAAAGCGATATCCGGTTTCATCCTCATATAAACTGTTGACGAAATACTCTGTTTCCAATTCAGAGCCCGATGCCCTCTTTATACACTCCAAAGCTTCTTTTCTCGTGTCAAAAACCTCATTCCATTCTTTTGTAAAGGCATCGTATTCATTTACCTGACTTGATAGGACCGGGATATGTCTTTTAAGTCCTTTTGCTGTTTTGTCAAGTATAGCTGCTGCCTGGACTTTATCAGGATATCTTGAAGCAATATAACCCGCTATACCTCCCCCCATGGAATGTCCCGCTAGAATTGCCTGTTTTATTCCAAGCCTGTTCATCAATTCCACAACATCTTCTCCCATTTCATCAAACGTGTAATACCCATCTGGCTTACTGCTTCGTCCATGCCCTCTTAAATCCGGTGCAATCACTCTGTATTTATCTGCGTAATGACTGATAAAATCGCTCCACGTCTCCGCTCTGCCATACATTCCATGCAGACAGATCATCACTGGTTTTTCTTCCTTCGTATCGTAGTAAAATAATTCCACATTGCTTAAACTGGCTGTTTCCCTATAAATTTTTCCCATGTTTCTTACTCCTTTTTAATTAGTTTTATATAAAACTATTATAATATAAAAATATGATTCTTCGCAAATAATTCTGCTAAAACCATATTCTTTTTAACTATTATTAAAATTCTGGTTTATTTTATCCA
Source organism: Bacillota bacterium (assembly GCA_023386315.1). Taxonomy (GTDB): domain Bacteria; phylum Bacillota; class Clostridia; order Lachnospirales; family Lachnospiraceae; genus Lacrimispora. The sequence continues at coordinate 518,812 of JAEWJZ010000014.1, forward strand.
GAGTCTGCATTAAGGCTTCCCGTTCCTCTTTTGGGATATTCTGATAGACAGTATCAAACAAATTCTTTGAAATATCCTCAAACATGGGTTTTAAATCCGCTCCCTTTTGTGTAAGAGAGAGGCAGGTGATCCTGTTGTCTGCAGCATCCCGTTCTTTTTTTATATACCCAAGCCGGACCAGCTTCTCCACTAGTACGGTTACTGTGGATTTGTCTTTTTTAATCGAATCTGCCAGATCCTTCATCGTGATCTTTTCCATCTTGAGCAATGTGAAAATAATATCTCCATGGGATGGTGCCAGTTCATAAATTCCGTAATCTTCCATCTTTTTAATAATAAATTTATTAGCCTGTGTCCTGATTTTGGATAATACTGAAATTATATCTTGTTCTCTCATAGTTATATAATAGTTTTATATAAAATCATTGTCAAGTAAAAATTTATTAAAAAAGCTGCTGTACCCAAAAGTACAACAGCCCTCTTTCTATGCCGGCGACCGGAATCGAACCGGTACGGGAGGTAAGTCCCGCAGGATTTTAAGTCCTGTGCGTCTGCCAGTTCCGCCACGCCGGCAACAAATGCCGCCAATGCCTTAGCACTGAACAACATATCGATTATACAAAAAGACACCTTTCTTGTCAACCATTTTCGACTGAATTTTGTGTTGAAAAAAATAAAAAATATATCGATAATAGTTATTGTTTTTATTTTAACAATATGTTATAATGAATAAAAATCCACTGAAGGAGGGTATTTTATGGAACGTATCGTAGTAATCGGAGCAAATCATGCAGGTACTGCCGCAATTAACACAATCTTAGACAATTATAAAGACAAAGAAGTAATTATATTTGATTCAAATAATAATATCAGTTTTTTAGGCTGCGGTATGGCTTTATGGATCGGCAACCAGATCACATCACCAGACGGACTTTTTTACTGCAGCAAAGAAATCTTTGAACAAAAAGGAGCGAAGGTATATTTAGAAACCATCGTATATCATGTTGATTTTGAGAAAAAGCTGGTATTCGCAACAGGAAAAGACGGACAGAGCTATCAGCAGCCTTATGACAAGCTGATTATTGCATCCGGATCTCTTCCCATTTCACCTGACATTGAAGGCACAGATCTTGCCAATGTTCAATTCGTTAAATTATATCAGAATGCCAAGGAAGTTATCGATAAGCTTCACGAATCCATGATCCGTAATGTTGTGGTGGTTGGTGCCGGATATATCGGTGTGGAGCTGGCGGAGGCATTTAACCGGATCGGCAAGAAGGTCACTCTGATCGACAACATGAGTACCTGTCTGTCCGGCTATTATGACCGTGAATTTACAGATATTATGTCTAAAAATTTAGAGAGCCATGGAATTAAACTGGCTTATGAAGAGACAGTAACCAGTCTTAAAGGCAGCCAAAAAGTGGAAAAAGTTGTAACAGATAAAAATGAATATGCAGCAGACATGGTAGTGCTTGGAATAGGGTTTAAACCTAACAGCCAGCTTGGCAAAGATACTCTTAAACTGTTTAGGAACGGAGCCTATCTGGTTAACAGGCATCAGGAAACAAGCATACCTGATGTTTATGCCATCGGAGACTGTGCTACTGTATTCGATAATTCCATTCAGGATACCAATTATATCGCTCTGGCCACCAATGCGGTCCGTTCCGGAATTGTAGCAGCTCACAATGCATGCGGCACTCCGCTTGAATCCATCGGGGTTCAGGGATCCAATGGTATCTGCATCTGGAATCTTAAGATGGTATCCACCGGAATTACTCTGGAAAAAGCCAAAAAGCTTGGTTATGATGCAGCTGCTGCCGATTATGAAGATACTCAGAAGCCAGCATTTATAGAGCATGACAATTACAATGTTAAGATCCGGATTGTATATGATAAAAAGACGCGAATCATCTTAGGCGCCCAGATGTGTTCCGAATATGATATTTCCATGGCGATCCACATGTTCTCTCTTGCTATTCAGGAGCAGGTGACTATTGACCGCTTGAAACTGACAGATATCTTTTTCCTTCCGCATTTTAATAAACCATATAATTACTTTACCATGGCAGCTCTTCAGGCAGAGTAAACTTCCTTAGTCTCTGGTCAGGGATGGACAAAAAAACAAAAATTATATCGAAAAGGGCGGTGTGTTCGCTGGAACACACCGCCTTTTTCTTATATCATTTCCGTTACTGAAATGGGTGGAGAAGGATTCGAACCTTCGAAATCGTCGATAACAGATTTACAGTCTGCCCCCTTTGGCCACTCGGGAATCCACCCATGCTTTATTAGCAAGCGAGTGTTATTTTATCACAGAGAATTAAAAAAATCAAGGCATTTTTAAAAATTAGATCAAAAAATGTACAACTTTTACTCCCTGTCGCCCATCAGTAAAACAGAACTCAACGGAGGCATTAATACTCTCACGCTGCCATGTTTAACTGTAAAAGAAATCTTACCTACGTTATAGCCACTCTCATAAGTCAGCATAACCCGTGACATGGTCTCTCCATCCTTCATGCCCAGCTGCCAGACCGGAATTAAAATATCCTGCTCTGCGGTATGGTTGCTGATTGCAACTGCACAGATGCTGTCATTTATAAAACGACCGTATGCAATCAGATGATCTCCTGCCAGAAGTGGCTTTAATGAACCAAGGCGCAGTGCCGGAATGGTCCGGTGCAGCTCAGTCATATATCTGTGAAACTCAATCAGCTCCAGATTCTCATTTCCCCATGGATAAGTTCTTCGATTATCCGGATCAGTCCAGCCGCAGACTCCTGCCTCATCCCCATAATAAATGGCGGGAGCTCCGGGCCATGTCATCTGGATCATTACACCTTCCCGGAATATGCCATAGCTGATCCCGTCTGAGGCCGCTAATGGTCCCTCTGTTGAAGTACGGCCTGTCTTCATGCTGGTTCTTGTAAGAAACCGGGAATGATCATGGTTTGAAAGCTGGTTCATAGCTGTTAAAAGTGATCCCGTCATCATTCGGCTCATATGGTAATTCATGGAGCGAAAAAAGGTTTCACCGTCCCCGAAAAGCCTTAGATTTTTCTCATCACTATGCTTTTCCATACCGGTTAAAAACCAGGATACGGGTTCCATGAATGCGTCATAATTCATGACTGTATCCCATTCATCACCCTGCAGCCAGGCAGATGGATCTCCATAATGCTCCGCAAGTACGATGGCATTGGGATTAGCTGCCTTAACCGCTTTTCTGAAATCCTTCCAGAACTTATGGTTAAACTGGCTGCTGTGACCTAAATCCGCGGCCACATCAAGCCGCCAGCCATCGGCGTTATAAGGCTTAGAAACCCACTTGGCGGCAATATCCAGGATATACCGGCAAAGAGTCTCAGAACCCTCATAATTAAGCTTTGGTAAAGTGGCATGCCCCCACCAGCCATCGTAAGAATCGTTGTACGGCCACTCTGCATCAAAAAATTTAAAAAATGACTGGTAAGGACTATTCTCTGATTCAAATGCTCCCGGCTCATACTTTCCTGATAATTCATAAATCCGTTCTCCGTCAAGCCATTTGTGGAAGGAACCGCAGTGATTGAATACTCCGTCAAGAATCACCTTCATACCACGCTTGTGGATTTCCTCCACGAATCTGGCAAAAAACTCATTGCTGGCTTTTAAGTTCTCCTGATCAGTTGTTCGGACCATATATCTGGTAGCCCCACGGTTATCGGAAGCCTCCGCTGTCAAGGTCTCTCCGCCGTCTTTTACTATTACGCCGTAATGAGGATCTATATAATCATAATCCTGGCAATCGTACTTGTGATTTGACGGTGATACAAATATGGGATTTAAATAAATCACTTCTACGCCCAGATTTTCAAGGTAGTCAAGTTTATCCCAAACCCCCTTTAAATCTCCGCCATAGAAACTGCCTACATCAAACTGATCCGGGTATTTTTCCCAGTCATTCACCGCCATAACTCTTCGGCCTATGTACAGATATTCATCATTAACCACATCATTGGAGTGATCTCCGTTACAAAAACGGTCCACGAAAATCTGATACATAACGGCACCCTTTGCCCAGTTGGGCGTAGAAAATCCCGGCACAATAGTAAACCATCCTGCGTCCGGATACTGCCCGACAGGGCCCAGACGGCTGTAATAACAGAGCTCATCTCCCTTTCTTACTGAGAAGCAATACTTTATTGGGCTGCTCCCCGTCTTAAGCCTGTATTCATAATAATCAAACAAATTGTCTGTGTCTGTTTTAATCATGGCAGACCCGGAAGAACTGCCAGCCTCAATGTAGCTTACAACGTCCGCATTATTTGCTGCTGTCCGGAAAAGAAGAACTACTTCGTCCCCTTCTTCAGGCTCCGAAGGAAACCGGAAGCTGTCAGTTTCATCGGTGAATAATGCATCTTTATTTAACGCCTCTGTCTGGAAGCACATATGTTCTTCATTTCCTTTCACATCTACTCTATTACTATTTTATCTGATTGAATTCAAATATACAACCCCGCCTTTTCTAAATTGCGCATAAAAAACGGTCAGCGGGGTAGCTGACCGTTTTTCGGAGAAGGTATTTCGTTTCTTATGGGGTGTAGCAAAAACTATATAATGTATTGGGGGGGTTTACGTTTATTAATATACCACGCCTGAGAAAATAAGTGTGCACAAACATCATTTTTTTATAACTGTTTTTTTATGCATTTTTTCTCCGTTCACCCGCAGGCAACAAAAAAGCGCAGATACACTGGCAAAAACTTAGATATTTTACCGGAACTCTGCGCTTTCATTACAAATCAAAGCTAATATATCAGACTTCTGCTTCAGCAGGAAACAGGCTTTCAAATTCTTTCTGGCCTATCTTTTCTTTTTCCATAAGCAGTTTACAGCAGGCATGAAGGACATCTTCATGTTTTAAAATGATTTCCTTGGCCTTTATATAGCATTCATCAATAATTCGCTTCACTTCATTGTCGATGGTATTGGCAACCTGGCCTCCATAATTCTTTGTATGAGCCAGATCTCTTCCGATGAATACCTCATCACCATCATTATCATAATTGATCATGCCCACCTGATCAGACATACCGTACTGGGTTACCATGGCTCTGGCAAGAGCTGTTGCCTGCTTGATATCCTGGGAAGCACCCGTGGTAATGTCACCGAAAATAATCTCTTCTGCAATCCGTCCGCCCAGATCTACCATAATATCCTGCAGCATCTTGCCTTTTGTGTTAAACATATGATCACTTTCCGGAAGAGGCATGGTATATCCGGCGGCACTGACCCCAGTAGGAATGATGGATATGGTATGAACCGGCCCTTCATCAGGAAGCAGATGGAAAAGGATTGCATGCCCTGCTTCGTGGTAGGCTGTGATCTTCTTCTCTTTTTCCGTAATAACCTTGCTTTTCTTTTCCGCACCAATTCCCACCTTTACAAAGGCTTTATCAATGTCAGACTGATTAATATACTTCTTGCTGTGCCTTGCTGCATAAATAGCGGCTTCATTCATCAGGTTCTCTAAATCAGCCCCTGTAAAACCGGCTGTGGTCTGAGCAATTCTTCTTAAATCCACATCTTCTGCAAGAGGTTTTTCCTTGGAATGTACTACTAAAATTTCTTCTCTTCCCTTTACATCCGGTCTCCCTACGCTGACTTTACGGTCGAAGCGTCCTGGTCTTAAAATGGCCGGGTCCAGAATATCCACACGGTTGGTTGCTGCCATTACAATGATTCCTTCATTGATTCCAAAACCGTCCATCTCAACGAGAAGCTGGTTTAATGTCTGTTCCCTCTCATCATGGCCGCCGCCCATTCCGGTACCTCTTCGTCTTGCCACCGCGTCGATCTCATCGATGAAAATAATACAGGGAGCGTGCTTTTTGCCCTCTTCAAACAAATCTCTCACACGGGAAGCACCCACACCGACAAACATCTCTACGAAATCCGAACCGGAAATCGAGAAAAACGGAACGCCCGCTTCTCCGGCTACTGCCTTTGCAAGAAGTGTCTTTCCTGTTCCGGGAGGTCCTACCAGAAGAATGCCCTTGGGAATGCGGGCTCCCACACCGGTATATTTGGAAGGATTCTTTAAGAAGTCCACGACCTCCTCCAGCTCCTCTTTTTCCTCTTCAAGTCCGGCTACCTTGCTGAAGTTTATTTTATTGGCATCTTTGGCAAGATGAGCGCGGCTCCTCCCAAAATTCATCATCTTGGCATTGGCGCTGCCGGCACCTGCTCTGGCATTCATTAACATAAACAGAAAAACCAGGGCTACTGCTGTTAAAATAATGGGAAGGGTAATGACGAGAAAAAGATTCTCTTTCTGGACTGCATCCACGGTATAGGTAATTCCATTCCGGTCCAGAAGGTCCTGAATTTCAATCACATTGGATACATTGGCCTGTTTTAATGAACCGTCAGACATAGTCATCTCGATTCTGCCTGTTGGGGGCGGATCGTTCTGTCTGACTGTCGCTGAGGTTATGGTCCCATTGTCAATCGCCTGCATAAGTTCCTGGTTTGTAATGATTCCGCTCTTTTGGGGCAGTCTGCTGGCAAATAAAAGCATAATAGCCAGAAGGAGCAGGAATCCCAAGCCTTTAAATGGTTGCTGTTGTTTCAACATGCTGCCTCCTTATTGCTGTTCTATCACTCCAATATATGGCAAATTCCTGTATATCTGATCGTAGTCAAGACCATAACCGATAATAAATTCATCCGGCACGGTAAAGCAGGTATACTTCACTTCAACCTGTTTCTTCACACGGCGTTCCGGCTTATCAAGCAGGGTACATAACTGAACACTGTTTGGATTTCTCTGCTTCAGCACCTCGATTAAGTAAGAAAGAGTATTGCCGGAATCAATGATATCCTCCACAATCAATACATCCTTGCCTTCAATCGGGTCATCCAAATCCTTGATGATTTTCACAATTCCGCTTGATACGGTTCCGGATCCATAGCTGGAAACAGACATGAAGTCCATGGTTAACGGCAGACTGATCCGCTTTGCCAGCTCACAGGTAAAGAAAACGCCTCCCTTTAAAATGCAAATCAGGTGAAGAGGTTTTCCCTCATAGTCCCTGCTGATTTCTTCCGCTACTTCCTTAATTCTTGTTGCTATCTCTTCCTCTGATAACATCACACGTATCTTGTCATCCATTAACTTTTCCTCCGTCTAGCTGCATTTGTATTACTGTATGGGTATCATCTGTTATCTTATAGTATTCACTGATCCGGTATCCGATTACCCATAGGACATGGGAACCTTCCGCAACAAGAGGAATTTTTCCACGTTCTTCTCTGGGAACCTTGGCATCGATCAGATAGGACTTTAAAGTCTTTCTTCCGCCTCCGGCCAGTGTGATGTAATCTCCGGTTTCCCGATACCTCACAGAAAGTGCACATTTGATTTTATCATAATCAAACCATTTCGTATACCCGTTTTTGGGAATTTCCATGCCTTTTTTGTAGGAAAAAACAGAAAAATCCACATTTGGGAGACAAACATCCAGGTGGTTTTCCACCAGATCTTCGACATTTTTCTTTTTTATCCACATTTCCTTCCCGGTTCTGACTGCAATCAGTCCTCCGGGAAGGTCGATCTGCCTGCCTGCAGGACCAAAAAGAAGCGCTGCCGCGCTTTCCACATGAATCATGGTAATATCTTTCATGGACTGATTGACGGTGTTAATCATCTGCCGGATTACATAAGTCCTTATTATGTCATCCTCTGCAAGTAGTATTTCAGTACCAATTCCGCACTGAAAAACGGACCCGGATTCGTCTTTTTTCCATACTCCGAGTTTCTTTAAAAGGCTTCCTGCCTGTTTTTCCAGGTAAACATCTGCTTTAGCTGCCATTATCCCCGCATGGATAATGTTCTCTCCTGCCCTTGCATTTAACTGTTCTTTCACCTGGGGAAGAATCACTCTTCTGATCCGGTTTCTGGCATATTCGATTCCGCTGTTGGTGGAATCCTCACAATAAGATATCCCTTTTTCGCTGAGATATGCAAGAATATCCTCTCTCCCCACACATAAAAGAGGGCGCACAATATTCCCTCTTAAAGGGCGCATTCCGCCCAGTCCTTTTAATCCGGTTCCCCGGAACAGATTATATAGTATGGTCTCTGCCTGGTCATCACCATGATGAGCTACTGCAATCTTTGTTCCCTTAAACCGCTGCCTTTCTTCTTCAAAAATCTTATATCTTAAATGCCTACCTGCTTCCTCCACAGACATTCCATGCTCTTTTGCATAGCCTGCAGCATCTACATAAGCACAGGAAAAGGGCACTCCCAGTTTTTCTGAGAGTTCCCCGGCATAGTTACTGTCTCTGTCCGCTTCTTCTCCTCTTAAGCCATGATGAACATGCACCGCTTTTATAGTCAGATCAAATTCCTGCTTCATTTCGTTTAAGACTACAAGAAGACAGACAGAATCGGCTCCTCCGGATAATGCCACGATCACGCGGTCTCCCCGGTCAAACAGCTGGTTCCGTCTGACATAATCCAAAATCGTTTTGTACATTCAGCCACCTTCCTTAGTTGATTTTCTCCCCTCTCTATCATAAATATACCCGCAAATCATGTCTGTTGCAATTATTATTTTCGTTTCCATATCCCGGCTGTCAGCACTGTCATATCATCGGCTGCATTTTCCGTAAATGATCTGGCAAACAAAAGAATACGGTCTGCCATGTCCTGTGGATTCTTAATTGGCATTCCTGCAATGAATTCCTGTAGCATCAGCTCCTTGTCATCTGCAGGCAGTGCATCTAATACCCCGTCGCTCACCATTATAATCCGGTTATCATCCCAAAGCTTTTTGGATAAAAGCACCGGCTCTACCGGACTTAATATTCCCATGGGAACTTCACCGGCCTCTAAGCGCTCCACTCCTCTTTCGCTGCGGACGTAGGTGGCTGCTGCTCCCAGCTTCATGGCTTCCATGATTCCTGTTTTTAAATCAATGCAGCATAAATCCAGCGTTGCCGGATGCTGGGATATTCCGGTAAGAAGAAGTACGGTATTCACCATTTTCAGGGCAGCCCGTGTGGAGAATCCTGCCTCCAGCAATCTCTGTGTCAGTTCGATTACCTGCCTGCTCTCTTCCTCCGCAATTTTTCCGCTTCCCATGCCGTCAGACAGACTCATGATTGCCTGTCCGGGCTGAACCTGTCCAAATGTATAGTTGTCTCCGGAAATCTCTTCACCGCTTTTAATGGCCTTTGCAGCACCATAAATAATTTGATAATCCCCTTTTTCAACAAAACGAATGGTATCTGCTGACCTGGTGACTAAAGTTCTTCCGTCAGGGGCAACAGTCCATTCCCCTTCCTCCATGGCATCCTCAAGAATCTCCGCCGCTTCCCTGACCGTGACGCAGCGCCCGTTTAAGGTCCTCATGGTAAGATAGGCTTCTCTCTGCTGATTCTCATATTCCAGAAGCAGCATTTTCTCTATCACAATGTGATTTTTACGGAATGCCCGTTTGATCTCGTCCTCCCAGTCCGGAGTGATGTCAGTGGCATGCTCCACCTGATGGGAAAACTCCTCTAATATCACCGCCAACTCTTTAAACTGGACAATAATTGCATCCCTGCTTTCCAGAAACCGGTTCTTCCATGCAAGGTTCATGGTCGCCCGCCCAAGCCCCCTGTTTAAGTGAGCCAGATACTCATCCCTTTTTTTACAGCTTTCCAGAAAAAAACGGGGCATGTCCCCGTAATCTACGCTTCCCTTCTGTTCAAACGCACGGATTAAATACTGCAGATAATATTGGTTGTCCTGTTCCTTACCGGGATATACGATACATTTGTTGCAGCCTGCGCATACCATTGCTGCAGCAGTCTCAAGTGCTGCAATCCCGTCTTCCTTTGTAAGTCCCTGTTCTGCGGACAGCTCATCTGTGCACGCTCTGGCAAGTTCTCCAAGCGAATTTGCCATGTCGTTTAATCTCTTTGCCGTATATACATTCACATCAGCCATATCGTGATGTGCCGCCTTACGTCTGAACACAAAAATCCCTCCTGCCTGTATCATGCTTTAAACCATTATATACAGGGAGGAGGGAAATTTTTGTCAAAACAGCTGATTCAAATTTAAAATTGTACGACAGGTTTCCTCTATATTGTCCATGCTCTTTGGACATAAAGGGATACCCGCAGGGTGTTTCCTCTAATTTTGTCCATGCTCTTTGGACATAAAGGGATACCCGCAGACTTTCTACTTCTTCTGCGACGGCTTCAATAGTATCTCATCGGGTTTTACAAGACCCAGCTTCTGCTTTGCCACCTCTTCGATATACTGCTTCGTCTGGACATATACCCGGTATTCCTCCAGTTCTTTGGCACGGTTCTGCTCCTTGTCCACCTGCGCCTGAAGATTCTGCAGGCGAAACTGATATTCCAGTTCTTTTTCTTTGAGCGAAGCACCTTCAATCGTGACAATCACTGCGAGGCTGAACACCACAAAAGTGATCCCAATCAGAGTCATTCGGTTGCCCCATCTATCTTTTCTTTTTCTTCTTGACTTTCCCATCTCGTTCATACAATCACCAGTTGTTTCTATTGCCGCCCTTTGGGGCGGATCCACTTATGCACTTTCATTTTAAGATATTTTTGAAGGTTTTTCAAGGATTTTAAAAAAAACCTGCTGACCAGCCGGTCATATAAAAACATTCCAAGAAAAATCCCGGCTATGACATATCCTCTCAATCCTCCGTCATTTTGCTCATACAACAGGGAAAATGTCACCAGTGCGGCATAAACCCAGTATATCATGTCCTCGATTCCCGTAAATACATAAGTATGAGGAATAAAAATACGGAAAATTCGCAGCAGGTCATATGTCATCATAAGCCCTGCACCTGTAAAAAAGCTGTAGAGCAGAAGTTTTACTTCATATACGATATGAACGCTCATATGACTCCCTCTGGATTTTATTTAAACAGCCTGGACAAAAGGGATTCCCCCGATCTGCGTAAAGCCTCGTTAGAGGAATAAATCAGGCTCTCTATGCTGCCGTTTAGATCCACTTCCCCTTTTTCCAGTGTTAACCGGCTGACATGAAGATCCTTGCCCTTTAAAGTCAGCAGACCCATATCAGTATCCAGTACCACCTGGTTTTCGTCGAAGGATACTACATCCCGTATTCCCGTCATCGTACTGGAAGCACGATTATCTATTGTCAGCCTGTGAGGGCGTGTGCTAATCTTTTCTTCCATAAAGAAAAACCTCCTAATATACCTGTCTAAAGTATATTAGGAGGCGAGCTCCATTATTCCTGAAATTAATCTTTTGAATCAAATGTAAGACTAAAGATAGCGATAAAGCTCTTTTGCCTCATCTTTTTTTACAGTTTCCGCGACATCAAGAACCTCTACCTTAACTGAACTGGTGCCGAAATGTATTTCAATCACATCGCCTTCCTTAATGTTTAAAGAAGCTTTTGCAGGTTTTTCATTCACAAGCACACGGCCTGCATCACAGGCTTCGTTTGCAACGGTTCTTCTCTTAATGATTCTGGAAACTTTCAGAAACTTATCAAGTCTCATGGATTATGCGTTCACCATATCCTTTAATGCCTTACCTGCTTTGAACTTTGGAGTCTTGGAAGCTGGAATGTTCATCACTTCACCGCTCTTAGGATTTCTGCCTTCTCTGGCAGCTCTCTCAGATACTTCGAATGTACCAAAGCCAACTAACTGGATTTTCTCGCCCTTAACTAATTCTTCAGATATTACATCTGTTAAAGCTTTTACTGCCTTTTCTGCATCCTTTTTGGACAGCTCTGCTTTCTCTGCTACTGCCGCGATTAACTCTGCTTTGTTCATTGATATCTTCCTCCTAGAATGTAGCACCAGGCTACTGATTTTCTCGTTGACACGATTACTATATCATTTATAGCTGTTTCTCCTGTTTTTGTCAAGGTTTTTTGCTCTTTTCACAGGCCTTCTCCTGCATTTTTATCGCTTTCCAGAGAGCCTCTCCCTCTTCCGGCGAAATCGCCTTTTTATCTCCAAAAACATGGGGATGCCTGCGGATCATTTTCTCACACACTCCATTTACCACATTGTCAATGGAAAAGCTGTTGTTCTCTTTTGCAATCTGACTGTGAAGTATTACCTGAAACAGTACATCCCCCAGCTCCTCACAAAGGTTTTCCATATCCATATTATCAATTGCACAGAAAACCTCCTGGCTCTCTTCTTCCAGATGCTTTTTTAAGCTTTCATGAGTCTGCTCCCTGTCCCAGGGACAGCCTTCCTCCGACCGCAGTTTATTTGTAATATCTACTAAATCGTTAAAAGTATACATGCACGGTACCTCCTTTTTTCAGATTATAACACATGCCGGAGAAAACAGGGGGATCTGTTTCCATTTCTGACGTTTTTCTGACATTTGTCCCGCACCCCTGTTAAAAATCCCTGGATTCTATTATAATAGGTGCTAGTTTAACAAAACCGGAGGTAATCATGAAACATTTTAGTATATGGAAAAAAATAGCAGCCTTCGTGCTGTTTATTAACATTGTGTTGAGCGCCTTTACACCTGAAATTGTAACTCCCGGAAGGACAGCCGATGAATTAACAGCCATGCGCATGGGTATCGGTCCCTCCTTAGATATTGGTCCCGGAGGCAAAATTTTTAACGGAGGAAGTCTTTCCCTTCTTGCTGACTACGACAACCGCCAGATGCTTTCCATGATTTTACAGGATAAGAACGGAGCACTGGTAGTCATCGACGGAGGCTGGGACATTGATGCGGATCATTTAAGCGATGTAATCCGTTCAAAAGGCGGACATGTATCCGCCTGGTTCATCACCCATCCCCACTCAGACCATATCGGAGCTCTGGTTAAAATATTAAATAATCCGGACCGGAAGATTACCATTGACAATGTATATTATTCGCTGGCAGACCAGTCCTGGTATGATAAGGCAGAATCCTCCCGGTCACAGCTCGTTAATGATTTACGCTCTGCTTTATCCACACTCCCCGCAGAGAGTCTTCATACGGTAAAAAAGGGAGATGAGATCCAAGTCGGATCAATAAAAGCCAGGGTCCTTAACAACCCATACCTTCTGGACGTTACATCCGTTAATAACAGCTCTATGGCATATAAATTCTTTTTAAACAATGTCAGCATTCTTGTTTTGGGAGATATGGGACCTGAGGCGGGAAAACTTCTCTATGAAGAGGCAGGTGCAGCCGAATTAAAAAGCGATATTGTCCAGATGTCCCACCATGGACAATATGGGGTAAGCAGGGAAGTCTATGCTGCCATTAAGCCTCAGATTGCATTATGGCCCTGTCCTCTCTGGCTGTGGAATAATGATAACGGCGGAGGAATCGGAAGCGGAGACTGGAAGACCCTGGAGACAAGACAATGGATGGAAGAACTGGGTGTGAAGGTTAATTATTGTATTAAGGATGGAGACCAGACCATCTACTAATCCATATCCCGTCAGCAAAACGACAGCCAGGTTAAAATCCGGCTGCCGTTTTAGCTTCTGCTGTATTAGTCCCCGCCCGGGCCATCCCGCCTTGGTCTTTCTGATTCTGGCAGAGGCTCTACATAAAAGCCATCTTTGTAGGGGTCTGTATCTATCTCAGGGATATCTCCATCGTTGTAGTCATCCTCTTCCGGCATAAAAATCCGCATATTCTCACCTCCTTATCCTTCCATCTGGCGTCCTAAAAATCCAGCTGCCGTAGTTGCCAGTTTTGTTTCCATATCACCAAAACGGGCTCTTGGTTCTCTGCTTAAAAGAGCAACTGCTCCAATGGCATCTCCTTCGCAGATGATAGGCGCCACAACCTGCGCCGTTATACCTTCCAGGCTTTCCCCTGTCAGTGCTACGAATCCTTTATCATCCTTTCCGGCTACAACAACCGTACGCTCATTAATGATAGTCTCAAGCTGCTTGCTGATCGTCTTTTGAAGAAGTTCTTTTTTTGATCCGCCAGCCACTGCAATAATCTGATCACGATCACTGATGCATACGGTCAGCCCTGTAGTCTGAGCCATGGCTTCCGCATACTGGGAAGCAAAAGCGGTAAGCTCCACCATTGGAGAATATTTTTTTAATATAATTTCGCCTTCCCTGTCTGTAAATATCTCAAGCGGAGTTCCTTCTCTGAGTCTGAGTGTTCTTCTGATCTCTTTTGGTATTACCACGCGTCCGAGATCATCAATTCTTCTTACAATACCAGTTGCTTTCATATTTAATATTCCTCCATCTTGTGCATTTTAATATCACTGATATTATTTTGCTTCGAATACACCAGATTATACTTAAGTCTGCCATTTTTCCCAAAATTTAAAATCAGGGCCAGACCTTAGAAAAAGTCGAACCCTGATTTTCAGTTAGTAAATTATGAAATTTAGGAAGAGGGATGTTCCATACCCAGATTAAAAATTACCTTGTCTGACACGATGGGGAACTTCTTTTGAAGAGGAAATATATGCCTCATGTGCCACTTTTGCCGCCGTATTATCGGGGACAGGCGCCACAAACCTGTTTTCAAAAGAACCATAGCGCTGAATGGTTAATTCATCTGAAACTCGTTGGAGAAGATACATGCCTAAAACGTCCATAGCTACCACCTTTCTTCGAAACAAAATGTATTGAAGTAAGAAAGCATCCGGGACTTAATCCCATCTTCTACTATTATTATATCACATAATGCCAAAAAATCAACCAGACAAGCTGTATTTTTTTAGTTATATTTTCTATTTTTCTCTATTTTTCAGACAATTCCACGATCTGCTTTAAGATGACCTCCGCCTGGCTAATCATTACATCTGTTGTTGCATTTTTCTTACGGTCAAGGTAAGCAAACTTAGGCTCTTCTCCCATATGGAATTTCAAATCTCCCCGGTATTCTTCGATAATCTTTGGAATTCCTTCTACCTTCAGCTTTGCATTCCGGTACATGGTAAGCCGGATTTCCTGGCGGTTTATATTCACCTCCGTCACGTATGCACTGTGTGCAAGGGCCTTTAATGCTGCAACCTTAAGAAGATTCTCAACCGGCTTTGGCATCTCACCGAAACGGTCCATCAGCTCATCCTGCATATCCATATGCTCATCTTCATTCTCAATGGAAGAAATACGCTTATAAATATCAAGCTTCTGATATTCATTTTTAATATATGAGGTTGGAATATAGGCATCGATATCGCAGTCCACAACGGTTTCGTAGGTATCCTCTTCTTTCCTCTCCCCCTTCAGCTCCAGAACCGCCTGGTTCAGAAGTTTACAGTAAAGGTCGTATCCCACAGCTTCCATGTGGCCGTGCTGTTCCGCACCCAGAACATTGCCTGCTCCCCTTATCTCCAGATCTCTCATGGCAATTTTAATACCGGAACCAAGCTCCGTGAATTCCCGGATTGCCTGAAGGCGTTTCTCTGCCTCTTCCTTCAGCATTTTATCCCGCTTATACATAAGAAATGCATATGCGGTACGGCTGGAACGGCCTACCCGGCCTCTCAACTGGTACAGCTGGGAAAGCCCCATGCGGTCTGCATCCTGAATAATCATGGTGTTGGCATTGGAAATATCAAGCCCTGTCTCAATAATCGTGGTGCATACCAGAACATCTATTTCCCCATTCACAAAATCAAACATGATCCGCTCCAGCTCATGCTCGTGCATCTGTCCGTGGGCAAATGTGACCACCGCTTCAGGAACCAGCTTAGCAATATGGTTTGCCACCTCATCGATATTGTTAACCCGGTTATATACATAATAAACCTGTCCTCCCCTTGACAATTCCCTGTGAATTGCTTCCCGGACCATTTCGTCGTTATGTTCCATTACATAAGTCTGTATGGGCATTCGGTCAACGGGAGGCTCTTCCAGCACACTCATATCCCGGATTCCTACAAGGCTCATATGAAGCGTCCTTGGGATCGGAGTTGCCGTCAGGGTCAGAACATCAATATTTTCCTTTAACTGTTTGATCTTCTCCTTATGGGCAACGCCAAAACGCTGCTCCTCATCAATGATTAAAAGCCCCAGATCTTTAAATTGTACATCTTTTGATAAAACCCGGTGGGTACCTACCACAATATCCACCATTCCTTTTCTCAAGTCTTCCACCGTTTTCTTAATCTGGGCAGAGGTCTTAAACCGGGACATTAAATCCACCCGTACCGGGAAGTCCTTCATTCTCTGTGCAAAGGTATTATAATGCTGTTGAGCCAGAATGGTGGTGGGAACCAGATAGACAACCTGTTTGCCTTCCTGTACTGCTTTAAAAGCCGCCCTCAGTGCAATTTCTGTCTTGCCGTATCCCACATCTCCGCAGATTAACCGGTCCATAATCCTGCCGCTTTCCATGTCCGCTTTTGTGGATTCAATTGCATCCCACTGGTCCTCGGTCTCCTCGTAAGGAAACATCTCCTCAAATTCCTTCTGCCATACTGTATCCTCGCTGTACCGGAATCCGTGTGTCTGCTGTCTGGCCGCATACAGCATAACCAGGTCTTTTGCAATCTCTTTTACAGCACCCTTTACTCTGGTTTTTGTTTTATTCCACTGGTCTCCTCCAAGACGGTTGAGCTTTGGCTTCTTTGCTTCAGCGCCGGCATACTTCTGGATTCCGTCAAGCCTTGTGGCAGGAAGATAAAGATTGCCGTTTTCCGCATATTCCACCTTTAAGTAATCCTTGATCACGCCGTCCTGTTCAATCTTTTCGATTCCGCGGTAAATTCCCAGACCATGATCTTCATGTACCACATAATCACCTACGGAAAGGTCAGAGAAGTTCTGGATTCTGGTGCCTTCATACACCGTCTTTTTCCGTTTTCGCTTCTTCTTTTCCATACCGAACATATCGCCTTCGGTAATAACCAGGAATTTAATCATGGGATATTCAAAGCCGCGGTGAATGCTGCCGTAAGTAACCAGGATCTCCCCTGGTTTTACCTCATGCTCCCCATCCTTGTCGTCCGGACAGTACGCACGTAATTCATATTCCCTTAAATCGCCGGCCAGACGGCTGGCCCTGGTCCTGGAAGCGGATAGAAGAATGACCCGGTACCCCTCCCGTTTCCATCTGGTTAAATCCTTAATAAGCAGTTCGAAACTGTTCTGGTAGGAATTTACGTTCTTAACCTGAAAGCTGTAGCGGTTTTTTACCACAAAGCCTGAGAGCTTCTGTTCCAGGCCGGTTAAATATACGCCGCTTTTCATCTGGATTCTGGCCAGCATCTCTTTTGCAGAATAGAGAAGATTGGTCTGTCCTGGAAGGAGATAACCGTTTTCCAGACGATGAATCATACTTTCCCGAAATTCCATCTCAACGGTCTCTCCCTTTTCTTTAAGCCGCTCCGGCTCATCCAGAAAAAAGACCGTATTTTCAGGAGAAAAATAGTCCAGAAAGGAAACACTTCCCTTGCAGAAATAATGAATATAGCCATCAAGTCCGTGCTGCTTCCAGCCCTCCTTTAAGCCTTCTATGAGTTCTGATACAATAGAACGGATCCTGGCTGATTCCTCAATCTTTGACTGCGCCCTCAAATCCTTTTCATATTTTTTCAGCTCCTTTTGAAGTTCTTCCATACCCTCATTGATCTGCTGGGAGGTAAGAACCATTTCTGTCGCCGGATAAATACAGATCTCATCAAGCTGCTCTATGGATCTCTGGCTTTCTAAATCAAAGGTTCGGATGGAGTCCACCTCATTGTCCCAAAGCTCAATACGAACAGGAAGCTCTTCTGTTAACGGGAAAATGTCTATGATACCGCCGCGGATGGAAAACTGCCCCATGCCATCTACCTGGCCCATACGCTCATATCCCAGTTGTGTCAGCCGTTTTTTCCATATTTCCACATCAATGATCTGACCGCCTTTGACGAAAAGTGCCTGTTTTTTCAAATCAGCAAGAGGCATGAGATGGTCCATCAAGCCGTCAAAGGTTGTTACCACCCAGCCGGAGGACTGTTCCATTAAATGACGGAAAACTGCCATTCTCTGCTTGGTAAGCAGGTTTCCATGGATATCCGCATTGAAAAACAGCAAGTCCCTTGCAGGATAAAGCCACGCGTTGGAATCAAAAAAGCGAAGGTCCTCATAGATCTCTCTTGCCCTGGTATCGTCATATGTCACTACCAGTTTAAGACCTTCCTGTTTTGCCGCTTCATACATCAGATGAACCTTCTGGGAATCCATACAGCCGCTTGCTATGACTGGTCCGGCCTTCTTTGCCAGATCAGAGCAAAGACCCTCAAAATCCTTCAGTTCCTTTAATGGTTTTTCAAATAGATCGTTCATGAAATCTCCTTATTTCTTCCTGTTGAAATAATTCATCGCCTTTTCGGCGCCGTCTTCCACCATCATGATTGCCGCTTCTGCTGCCGCCCGGTAAGCATCGGCCATAACAGACTCCTGTTCTTTCGGGAACCGCCCCAGCACATAGTCTGCCAGATCCATCTCTTTTGGTTTTTCACCCACTCCGACTCTGATTCTTGGGAATTCCTGGGTTCCTATATGCTGAATGATATTTTTCAGTCCGTTGTGGCCGCCGGCACTTCCTTTCAGACGAATGCGGAGCTGCCCCTCTGAAAGGTTGATGTCATCACAGATGACAATAATATTCTCCGGCTCCACCTTATAAAAGTCAGCCATGGAACGGATACTCTCTCCGCTTAAATTCATGTAGGTCTGAGGTTTTGAAAGAATCACCTTTTTAAATCCCGCCATTCCCATACCGTACACAGCTTTGTGCTTCTTTTCTGTCACGCGGATTCCCAGTTTGTCCGCCAGAACATCAATAGCCTCAAAACCTACATTGTGTCTTGTTTTATCATATTCTCTTGTTGGATTACCTAATCCTGCGATGATGTACATGATGATTCTCCTTATTATTGTCTATATTAACAGCAGTTGCGTTTCATGACTGATCGGGGCGTTTTATGAACGCCCGAAAAGCGTTAGATTTCCCATACAGGGGTACCTAACGCGATTCTTTTCATTTTAACAGTTTAAAAGAAGGATGTAAAGGCAGAATGACAGATTTATTTTATTCCATTGATAATAGATACAAGGGAAGTTATAATGTAACTATTCAGGGAGGAATAATGACATGGAAAAACAGAACAATTGCTACCGTATGATTCTTTTAAGCTCACTAAGCAAGGTTTTTGCCGATGAAGAGCCCTTATTCTTTCCGGAATGCTGCCGCCTTAGCGGCCTTTACGGCGAAACGGTTTCCTTTCAGGCCGCCTGCTCTTTTACCGGAAATGAGAAAGAAACTCTGCGGGCTGATATCAGCTCTGCATTGAAAAAATATATCAGGATCCGCCAGGTGATCTCTGTTCCCTCTGCATATCCGGCTCATGTAAAACGCGACAGCAATTATCTTCGCCATACACCAGGGCTTTATCCGGATCTCCTTAGAAATCTGGATCAGGATGAATTTGTGCTCCTTCCCGGTGTATGGCAAAGCCTTTGGGTTGACCTGTCACTTACCCATGATATTCCGGGTGGGGTTTATCCTGTCACCGTTTCACTGATAAATGGAGCCGGATTAACAGCCGCCTCAGTTACCGCCGTAATCGAAGTCATTCCGGCATCATTGCCAGATCAGGAGCTGATTCATACGGAATGGTTTCATGGAGACTGTCTGGCAGATTATTATCATGTACCCGTATTTTCAGAAGAGCACTGGCATATCCTTGAAAATTTTATTACCCTTTATGGCAAAAAGGGCATGAACATGATACTTACTCCCATTTTCACCCCTCCTCTTGACACTGCAAAGGGCGGGGAACGGACCACCATTCAGCTGGTTGAAATAACGGAAGAAAACAAACACTATCAATTTGATTTTACCAGACTGAAACGATGGGTGGCAATCTGCAAGGCATCCGGTATTAAATATTTTGAAATGGCACATCTGTTTACCCAGTGGGGAGCGGGCTTTGCTCCAAAAATCCTGGTGACAGAAAACGGAGAGACTGTGAAACGGTTTGGCTGGCATACGAAAGCCTTAGGTGAATACACCTGTTTTCTCAATCAGTTTCTTCCTGCCCTGAAGGAGGAACTGAAAATTCTTGGTATTCTCGACGATACCTGGTTCCATATTTCAGACGAACCAAGAAGCGCCCATCTGGAATCTTATGCAGCCGCCAGAGAATCGGTAATGAGCCATTTAAAAGACTGTAAGCTGATTGATGCTCTTTCCGAATATTCTTTTTATGAGGCAGGTCTGGCTGAGCGTCCCGTTTGTGCCACCGACCACATAGAACCATTTTTACAGCACGGTGTTCCTCATTTATGGAGCTACTATTGCACCGCCCAGTGTGTGGGTGTTGCCAATCGCTTTATGGCCATGCCATCAGCGCGGAACCGCATCTATGGAATCCAGGTCTATAAGTTCGGAATTGAAGGAATTCTCCACTGGGGTTTTAACTTCTATAATTCTGAATACTCCATGGAACATATTAACCCCTACCTCGTCACTGACAGCGGAGGGAGTTTTCCTTCCGGCGATGCATTTTTAGTTTATCCCGGGGCGGATAAGAATCCGGAGGAATCCATACGCCTTATGGTTCTACATGAAGCCATACAGGATCACAGGGCGTTAAAACTGCTGGAACGGCATATCGGCAGGGAAGCTGTTATAACGCTTTTGGAAGAGGATTTATCAGAGCCGATTACATTTGAAACTTATCCAATATCGGCTGCATATTTAACTTTAACCAGAAATAAAATCAACCGGACACTAAAGCAGTATATTTAAAGGAAAAGATGCTGTGGCAATCATCCCTGTTATAGAAATTTTATACTCATGTCCCTTGTCATACCTCCTTCCATTATGATAAAATAAAACCGTTGCGCTTATATAAGTTCAAAATTGGTTGAACGTTTCTACCAACTACCTCAATAGTTGACTATAAGGGTTAGAAGGAAAAAGGAGTGATGTTCATGAAGGAAGCTTCAAAAAATTACGATGTGATCATCATCGGTGCAGGCCCTTCCGGTATTTTCTGCGCCTATGAACTGATCGAGAAAAAACCGGATTTAAAAATCCTTATGATTGAAAAGGGCCGTCCTATTGAAAAACGTACCTGTCCCAAACGTACAACCAAAGTATGTGTAGGCTGCAAACCATGCTCCATCACCACTGGCTTTGCAGGTGCAGGAGCATTCTCAGACGGTAAATTATCGTTATCCCCTGATGTCGGAGGTAATCTTCCCGAAATACTGGGATATGACAAAACCGTAGAACTGTTAAAAGAATCTGACAATATTTATTTAAAATTCGGCGCTGATACCAATGTTTACGGTGTGGACAAGCAGAAGGAGATTCAGGAGATCCGCCGCAAAGCCATTAACGCCAATTTAAAGCTGATCGAATGCCCGATCCGTCATCTTGGTACGGAGGAAGGCTATAAAATCTACACCCGTCTCCAGGAGCATTTACTGACACAAGGTGTGGAGATGGAATTTAATACCATGGTTAAGGATATCATCATTGAGGATAACCAGGCCAGAGGAATTATCACCGATAAAGATGAGGTCTACGAGGCTCCTGAGATTGTCTCCGCCATCGGCCGGGAAGGATCTGACTGGTTCAGCCATATCTGCGGAAACCATGGAATTGAGACAAAGGTCGGAACTGTTGATATCGGAGTCCGTGTTGAAGTCAGAGATGAAGTAATGGAATTCTTAAATAAGAATCTCTATGAAGCAAAGCTGGTTTATTACACACCAACCTTTGATGATAAGGTACGTACCTTCTGTACCAATCCTTCCGGAGAAGTAGCCACTGAATACTATGAGAACGGGCTGGCAGTTGTTAACGGACATGCCTACAAATCCCAGGAATACAAAACCAATAACACTAACTTTGCAATTCTGGTATCCAAAAACTTTACCAAGCCCTTTAAGACACCGATTGAATACGGAAAACATATCTCACAGCTAAGCAACATGCTGTGTGACGGAAGAATTCTGGTGCAGACCTTTGGAGACTTCCAGAGAGGCAGACGTACCACAGAGGAGAGATTGTGCCGGAACAATATCATCCCCACCTTAAAGGATGCGGTTCCTGGCGATTTATCCCTGGTATTCCCTCACAGAATTATGGTTGATATTAAGGAAATGCTGCTGGCTCTTGATAAGGTTACGCCTGGTATCGCCAGCGATGAGACTCTTCTTTACGGTGTGGAAGTTAAATTCTATTCCAATAAAGTAGTCGTTAACAGTGATTTCGAAACCAGTGTGCTGGGACTGCGTGCCATCGGAGATGGTGCCTCAGTAACAAGAGGACTTCAGCAGGCCTCTGCCAACGGAATCAGCGTTGCCAGAAGCATTTTAGGCAAATTAAATTAAACAGCAAAAAAACATGGGGCCGGTTATTGCCAATCCCATGTTTTTTATATATCTTGCCGATGTGTTAAACAAGTCCCAGCTTCTTCATTGCATAGGCCACTCCGTCGTCTTCCACATTCTTTGTGTAGAACGTGGCATAAGGCTCCAGTTCCACACTGTGGTGCCCCATTAGTATACAGTTCTTCGCATACTCAAACATGGGTAAATCATTGGTGCTGTCACCGAATACATATGTATCCGCAAGGTCTACTCCATAATGTTTTATCACTTCTTCAATGGCAGTCGCCTTGGAATGTCCCGCAGGAACGCATTCGTAAAATCCGCCGCCCCGGTTTATTATATCAAAATCCAACCCCAGTTCCCGGGCGAATCCCTTCATATCACTTTGTTCATGTTCCATAACGCAGAATTTATCAAAGTCATAACAGTCTTCATCCCAGCCAAAAGGAGAGCAGTTTCCTTCAAGAGCCATATGCTCCTTCATGATTCTGACCTGTTCGATCCGTGATTCCTGTTTATTAAAATAACAGCTTTCTGTTCCCTCTAAAACCCCGTCAAGACCATATTCCAGGATCATCTTTTTAATCTTAATGCCCGTTTCATGAGGGATCGTGGCGGAGTAGAGAACTTCATCCCCCGCCAAAATCCGTGTCCCGCAGCCGCAGCAATAGCCATCTACCTGCAGGATAGACCGTATGGGTCCAGTCAGACAGTACGTGCGTCCGGAATTGATAAATACCAGATGCCCTGCCTCTCTTGCACGTTCAACGGCCTGTTTTGCGCTCTCCGGCACATTCCGGTTAATTTCCGAAAAAAGCGTGCCGTCAATATCAAAAAACAGGGCTTTTCTCTTCCCGGTCATCGATCACCTCGAAAACAGATGGTACCGGTGGTTTCATCCATACTTTCCACAATTGCCAGGGATTCTACCCGGATTCCTTCAGAACGAAGGTGGTCTCCGCCGGGCTGAAATCCCTTCTCAATAACAATTCCTGCTCCTACCAGTTCTGCGCCGGAGTCTCTTACAATCGCTGCAAGCCCCTCTAACGCTTTACCGTTGGCTAAGAAATCATCAATGAGCAGCACCTTATCACCAGCACCTAAAAATTCCTTGGATACCATCACATCATAGGTTCTTCCATGGGTAAAGGATTCTACCTGAGTGGTATAAACATCTCCGGCAATATTCTTCGTCTTGGATTTCTTGGCAAATACAACAGGAACATCAAAATACTGAGCCACAATACAGGCGATACCGATGCCGGAAGCCTCGATGGTCAGGATCTTGTTGACTTCTTCGTCTGCAAATCGTCTCTTAAACTCTTTTCCGATCTCCACGAACAGCTTTATGTCCATCTGGTGATTTAAAAAGCTGTCTACTTTCAGTACGTCACCGGACTTAATCTTTCCGTCCTTCCGTATTCTATCCTTTAAAAGCTGCATAAAGGTTCCCCCTATGGTATGTGATTTATTCCGTTATCTTAGCGTTCTCTTTTAAGAAATCCAGTACTTTATTGCTGATGATATAATCATCTACTTCATACTGTCCTGCTGCCTGGATCATGCTGTCTACACTTTCGTAACCCATCTTCTCAGCTACATCCTTGCGGTCATCATCGTTTACGGTGATTCCCTCTTTTTCAGCAATCGCATTTAATACCAGTCTCTGTTTTACGATTCCTTCCGCCTGAGTCTTCACTGTACTTCTGAAATCCTCTTCCTTCATTCCAGTAAATGCAGTGATAAATGATGCAAAGTCCATGCCATAAGCTGCCGCCTGATTGGTGTATCTTGCAACTACATTCTCTACATTGGCATCAATCGCTTCCTGATTCGCCTCAACCGTAGAATTTGCTAAAACAGCATCATAGATATTGCTTTTTACGTTCTGATCTGCCTGGTCATTCTTATTCTGAAGAAGTGTCTGTTTTTTATCTTCCTTGTATTCGTCAACTGTCTTGAACTCTGTGTTTTCCTGTACAAATGCATCATTTAACTCAGGAGTCTGCTTTTCTTTAATAGTGTTGACTGTTACTTCAAATACTACCGGCTGTCCTGCCAGATCCTTGTTGTTGTATTCCTGCGGGAAGGTAAGATCCAAAGAGAGCTTGTCTCCCTTTTTTGCTCCGATAATCCCTTCTTCAAAACCAGGAATGAACTGATTGGATCCAATGGTTAAATCATAGCCCTGAGCAGTACCGCCGTCAAATGCTGTGCCATCCTTTTTTCCTACAAAATCAATGTTTACAACATCGCCGGACTGTACGGCACGGTCTACTTCCACATCTTTTTCATGAGCTGCCAGATCACTCTGGATTGCCTGCTGCACTTCCTCATCTGTCACTTCCACAGCATCTCTTTTTACTTCAATGCCCTTGTAATTACCCAGCGTAATCGTTCCGTTATCCACTTTTGATAAGTCTACAGACGGAACAGTTTCCTGTGCGGAGGATTCAGTAGCCGCAGCTTCTGTTGTTTCAGGTGCTGCTGTCGTTTCATTTGCCGGTTTCTTGGAACAGCCGGTTACAATAGCGGCGGCAACAAGTCCGCACATACATACATTTAAAATTTTTTTCATAATACAATCCTTTTTCCTTCTAAAATTATATATCATATTCGTACTGCTTCCTGTCAGTTATACCATACTGGACACAGTAAAAAAAGCACTTTCCCGAAATTAACAAAAATTTCAATATTCCGTTATTATTTGTAAAATGCCTGGAATGCCTTATATGTATTATAAACATCCAGTTTGGAGGAAAGCTCAAAGGGGGAATGCATGGACAAAATCGGCACACCTAAATCAACCACATCTACATCCATCGCAGCCACATACTTGGCAATTGTTCCGCCGCCGCCCTGGTCTACTGCACCAAGTTCACCGATCTGCCAGTATACGCCTTCCTTCTCCATCATGGCAATTACCTTTGCCATCAGTTCCGCGCTGGCATCGTTTGATCCTGCTTTTCCCCTGACACCGGTATACTTTGTCAAAACACAGCCTTTATTTAAATAGCAGGAATTGCGCTCCTCGTAAACAGAGGCAAAGGTCGGATCATAAGCTGCATTCACATCAGAAGATAAGCACATGGAATTGCGCAGGACAGTTCTCACATTTGCATGCGCCACTTCAGCCAGGTCTTCAATGTAATGAAGAACAAAGTGAGAGTTTAATCCGGTATTGCCGTCAGAACCGATCTCTTCCTTGTCTGCCAGTACGGTCACTGTGGTATATTCCGGTTTCACTGCATCTATCTCCGCCATAAGCGCTGTATAGGCACATACCCTGTCATCCTGTCCGTATGCACCGATGATGCTGCGGTCCAGACCAACATCACTGGCTTTCTGTGCCGGAACCAGCTCGATCTCAGCACGTAAAAAATCTGTTTCCGTAATTCCAAAACGGTCGTTTAAAAGCTTGAGAGCCATCAGCTTAACCGGTTCTTTTATTTCAGCCTCATCATTAAAAGGCAAAGATCCGATGACAACATTCAGTTCCTCTCCCTTCAACCCTTCCCCAAGCTTTCTGTCATTCTGTTCTGCCGCCAGATGGGGAAGTAAGTCTGTGATACAGAATACAGGATCGCCTTCCTTTTCACCGATATTAACCTCAATCACTTCTCCGCTTTTTTTAATAATCACACCATGCATGGATAATGGAATAGTCGCCCACTGGTATTTGCGGATTCCTCCGTAATAGTGGGTCTTGAAGTAAGCCAGATCGTTCTTTTCATAAACAGGATTGGGTTTTAAATCTAGTCTTGGAGAATCGATATGAGCACCGTTGATGCGGAGTCCCTTCTCAAGTCCCTGTGTTCCAAAGGTAGTTGCAAGTATCGCTTTCCCTCTGTTAACCTGGTATACTTTATCTCCCGGCAGGTAGGACTTTGTTCCGTCAAAAGGCACATAGCCCTGCATCTCCAGCATGGCAACGGCTTCTCTTACACACTCCCGTTCTGTCTTTCCATTATCAAGAAACCGCTTATATCCATTGCAGAACAGATCTGCCTGTTCCATCTGTTCCGGCGCATCTTTTCCGATGTGGGGAAATTTAAATGTCAGTTCGTCCTGAAGCTTTTGTCCAATTGTTTTATCCATGGTAAATCATCCTCCGTTATTGTCAGGGTTTTTCCCTGTACATTAGTTAAGTCGTTGCCGGACATATCGTCTCGCTGTCTAATACCAGCGTAAATGGTCCGTCGTTTAATAAAGAAACCTTCATATCTGCACCGAAGCTGCCGGTCTGAACCCTCTTCGCAAAAGTTCCAAATCGTGCTGCAGCATATTCATAAAGGCGGTTAGCCAGCTGTGGCGATCCTGCACCCGCAAAACTGGGCCGGTTTCCTTTTCTGCAGTCAGCATAGAGAGTAAACTGGCTCACTACCAGAATCTCCCCCTCCACCTGGGATAAGGATAAATTAGTCTTCCCGTTTTCATCGGGAAAAACTCTGAGTCTGCATATTTTATCCACCATCTTATCCGCAATCTCTTCCGTATCCGTGTCAGAAACTCCTAACAGAAGAAGAAAGCCTTTTCCAATAGAGCCGGTCTCATGCCCATCTACAGTAACCGAAGCATGGGCAACCCGCTGTAATACAATTCTCATGTATGTTCTCCTGTCTATTTTAATACCAGCTGTAAATATTCCAGCAGACTTTCTGTGGCAGCCTCACGGTAAACAATCTCACGCGCAAGTATGGGGTAATCTGTAATGATATTATCAACTCCCAGCATCTTCATTCGTTCCATCTCGCTTTTCCCGTTCACGGTCCAGGCGTGTACCGTCTTTCCTTTTTCATGTGCAGCCTCCACCAGCCGTTCATTGATAAAGTTGGAACGAAGGCTGATAAAATCTATGGAATCACTGGAATAAAAGTTCCCATATGCCGCAGATATGATATAGCCGGTCCGGATTTTTGGATCTGTCTTTTTAATTCTGACCAGATAGGAAAAACGTGTGGAAGTCACCACGCACTGCTCTTCCATCTGATATTCATCGATCAGCTGTACCACCTTTTCCGGTAAGCCACTGTTCTCTCCCAGGTTTTTAATCTCAATGTTTAAATTAATCTTCCCTTTGCAATATTCCATGGCTTCCTGCAGGGTGGGTATATACTCTCCTCTGTATTCATCAGAAAACCAGGAACCTACATCCAGCCTGACCAGATCATCATAATCATAGGAACCGATGGTCCGGTTTATGCCGGCCACCCGGTTCAAAGTAAAGTCGTGTCCCAGTACAACGATCCCGTCCTTTGTCTCCTGTACATCAATCTCTGCATAATCAGCCAGATCATCCACTGCCTTATGAAGTGCAGCCATGGTATTCTCCGGCGCCTCATTGGAACTGCCCCGATGCGCAGTGATCTGAATCTCACTGAGCATATCTCCGGTAATTACAGAGCCGTTTCTTAAAACGTAAAAGAGGGACAGCAGACAAAGTGCCGTAGCAGCTGACATGATGATTCCTGCTGTCTTCCGGTTTCCAAAAGGCTTGCCCTCATAACCAATGGCTGCCACCTTTCTGGAAATCCTGCTGTTAAACCGGAAATACTGAACACTGACAGCCCCGTACTTGCCCACAGCCAGAAGCATGCTGGAAAAGAAAATAAGGACCAGCTCGATCCAGTCACAGGCTGCCGGAAGCACAGCAAGTGCCAGACGGTTATCTGTAAACAGGGTAACTGCCACAGCGGTAAGCAGCACACAGAATCCGTAAAGCGCCCAAAGAGCAAGGATGGCAAGCCCATAATAAACAAGCATCAGAGGCAGGACCTCAAACATCCTGCGCCTCAAAAGCCACCAGCTTTTTAAATAACCGTCCCGGAACCGCTTCTGCTCCACCATACAGGTATGAAATACATAAAGCCCCGGAACCACAAAAAACAGGATCAGAAGAATGGATGCCGCCAGCAGGACCCGTCCCCATGGCTGCCTCAGTAACTCAGAAGTAACAAAATTAATTGGCTTTACATGGGTAAATACCCGATAAATCAGATACAGATTCGTAATAAAATAATCCGCCAGAACCAGAAGTCCCAACTGCCAGTTTATCCGGCGGATCTCATCAAGAAGTTTTGATAATCCTCCCGCCAGAATCTGCCACAAATTCAGCTTTTTGAAGTAGAATGCTCCCTGATACAGTGTTATCAGGCATCCCGTTTCCAACAGCATCATTAATATCCCAAGAATCAAAAGAGCAGCAATGATCGCTGCTGTCCATGGTTTTATCAGAAAGGAACCGATATTTGACGCAGTTAAATAGCTGTAATCAGCCATTTTAAGCGCAAACTCAAGACCTGCATTTAAAGCAAGCAGATACAAAGGAGCTGTAACCAGCCGAAACAGCAGCGTGAAGATTAAACCATTTCTCTGATTATATTTAAGAATCTTAAATGTGTCTTTTGTTAATGTGCCCATAGAACAACCTTCTTTTTATGAAGTTAAAAAACAGCCTTAAGCGGCGGAATCGTCAAGGCTGCACCTTTTCTTTTATTCTTCCCCTGCCTTACTGTCTCCGCCGTCTGGTATGGGCTTTTGTGCTTCACTCAGTTCCAGAATGGCCTGATTCAAAGAAAACATCTTTTTATCAAGCATATTGACCACATCTGCACAGGCTTTCAGCTCCTGCTGCAGATATGCCGGCGCATTGCCTTCAAATTTGTAGTAAATCTTATGCTCCAGACTTGCCCAGAAATCCATGGCTACAGTTCTGATCTGAACCTCCACCTTGGTATCAACCGGCCCATCCGTCAGATAAATGGGGATGGTCACTACCATATGGTAGCTTTTATATCCGTTGGGCTTTGGATTCTCAATATAATCCTTTACATAAAGGACTGTTACATCACTTTGCTTTGTTATCATCTCCGCAATATGATAAATATCTGAAGTAAACGAGCAGATAATCCGGATTCCTGCAATATCGTTTAACTTTTCCACCATATTATCGATGGTCACATCGTACCCGTACCGCTTTAATTTTTTGACAATACTGTCCGGCGTTTTAAGTCTTGACTTGATGTGCTCAATGGGGTTGTAATTATAGATATGCACAAACTCATTATTGAGTATCTCTATTTTTGTATTAATTTCCCTTAATGCTGAGTCATACAAAAATATGACGGATTTCCACTGGTCAACCTGATCAAATGATTTGGGAATATTCATTCCACATTCCCCCCTCCCTTGGCAACCTGTCTGAATCAGTGAGACAGGGGCAGCCCAAACGACAGCCCCTGCTACTCTTTAAACAGTATACCATAGAAACCCGATATTTTATATTGTTTTTACCCAGTTTCTAAAATTTTAATCCTTTTAAAAGATTTGCAAGTCCGGTAGATGCACTTCCCTCTTCTTTGTAATCAAAGATCTCTGCTGCCTCTTCCTCACCGTCTTCCACCGCCTTCATGCTTAAACTGATCTTATTATCTGCAGTCGAGATGATTTTAACCTTTACAGTCTGTCCTTCCTTTAAAACCGCGCCCGGGTGTTTAATTCTCTGATTGCTGATCTGTGAAATGTGAAGGAGACCGGAAAGACCGTTTTCCAGATTAATAAATGCACCGTAATCCTTTATGGTATCAACCGTTCCTTCCATAACTGCTCCAGCCTGACATTTGGCAATCTTTCTGCTGGTCTCTTCTTTCTGTTTTAATAATGCAGGTTCTTTTCCGGACAGTACCAGCTTCCGGTTCTCTTCGTCAGCAGTAATCACTGTTACATCAATGGTCTTTCCGCTAAAATCCTCCAGATTTTCAACATACTCCGCAGCCAGCTTGGAAGCGGGTATAAAACCGCGGATTCCTTCCAGGTAAACCACAGCTCCGCCTTTTACAATCTCTGATATCTTTACCGCTATCATGGTGCGGTCTTCCATCATGGTCCGTAACTTCTCCCATGCTGCCTGATCATTTTGAAGCTTTCTGGATAGCACAAGGTTTCCTTCCCCGTCATCGGTGCTTATAACGGTTGCGGTGATTTCATCTCCCGTATGAATTTCAGCAAGAGGATTAAAATCAGGGTCACTGCTTAAGTCCTCTTTATTAATGATTCCTTCGGCATAATATTTTAAATCCAGAAAAACCTGGTCCTCGCTTACTCGGATTACTGTTCCGGTTACTGTATCGCCTTCTCTGACACGTTTAAAGGATGCCTCCAGCTCAGCCGCATAATCATCCATGGTTTCCACATGCTCCTGGGAAATGGCATCTGTCTTCATCTCTTCTTCCATAAGAATTCCTCCATTCATAAAATACCTTGTTTCAGGCATAATCTAAGTATATATTTAACACATCCCGCCCGATATTTCTATAGTTTTCTCAGGAAAAATATGTTATATTCTAAGAAAAATACATACCTGCCGAATTAAAGATCCGGCTTTGCAACAGAAAGGACAAACATGATGAAGGACATAATGGACCTGCATACTCACACCATGGCCAGCGGACATGCATACAGCACTTTGTATGAAATGGCAAGATCTGCCTCTGAAAAAGGACTCGCTCTCATGGGTTCCACGGACCACGCACCAAAAATGCCAGGAACATGCCACGAATTTTATTTTATTAATTTTAAAGTGATCCCACGCACGCTCTACGGAATTCATATTCTTATGGGAGCAGAGCTGAATATACTTGACTATACCGGCCGGATCGACTTAAGAGAAGGTCTTCTTGAAAAACTGGACTATTCCATAGCAAGCATTCATGAGCCCTGCTATAAAAACGGAACCATGGCCCAGAATACAAGTGCCTATACAGGCGCTATAGAAAACCCCTATATAAAGATTATCGGACACCCGGATGACAGCCGCTTTCCGGTGGATTACGATACCATAGTCTGTGCAGCGGCAGAAAACCACACCCTTCTGGAGGTTAATTCCAGTTCCCTTCACCCCTTAAGTGCCAGAAAGAACGCAAGGGAGAACTATGAGATTATGCTGGATTTATGCCGCCGATACAGAGCATCCATTATTATAAACAGCGACGCCCACATTGAGGCTGATGTTGGGAATCATGCCCGCGCTTTAGAGCTGCTTGATGAATTATCATTTCCCCAGGAACTGGTTGTAAACAGCTCCATTGACCGGCTTCTCCCCTATATACCAAAGCTGGAGGCTTATCTATGATTAACTTCCTGAACCTGGAATATTTTCTGGCTGTTGCGGAAGAATTAAATATTACAAGAGCCGCAAGACGGCTTTATATTTCCCAGCAGTCTTTAAGCAACCATATCTCTAATATGGAAAAAGAATTTGATGTTCAGCTCTTTAACCGTACCATGCCCCTGACACTGACCTATGCGGGCCGTGCCTTAAAGATCCGTGCCAAAGAGCTTCTGGATTTAAAGGATGAAACATACCGCCAGTTAGCAGACATTAAAGATTTTACCATCGGACAGCTTTCCATCGGTGTATCCCATACCAGAGGGCGCTTTCTTCTTCCTGTCATTCTTCCCGCCTTCCAGGAGAAGTTTCCCAATATCGAACTTCATCTGGTAGAAGGAAATTCGTCTGAACTAAGCAATGCGCTGATTCACGGAGAGATTGATCTTATGATTGACCTTCTTCCGTTTAAAGCGGAAAATGTAGAAACAGTTCCCATCTGCGAAGAAGAAATCCTTCTGGTAGTTCCTGACCAGATCTTAGACCGGTATTTTCCGGGCAGGCAGGATGAGATTAAAAAGGAACTGGAATCCAATGCGGATGTGACTCTTTTAAAGGATTGCCCTTATCTTCTCATCAATAAAGGGAACCGGGTACGCACCATTGCCGATGAAATATTTGAAGAGGCCCAGCTGTCTCCAAGCATTCTTTTGGAGACAGAGAATATTGAAACAGTTCTTGCCCTTGCATCAAAGGGTATGGGCATCACCTTCTATCCTAAGATGTTTATGTCAGGAAACCAGGACGGCGCCGGTGCCGTTATGAAAAAAGCCGGTCTAAATTACTTTTCGTTAAATTACATGCGCAGCCATGGCATTCTTGCGTTTGGTTGCCACAAGGGCAGATACCTGTCTCAGGCTACAGAAGAATTTATCCGGATTGCAAAGGAAAATATATAGATTTAACTGCAGATTGACAAATGGGTTAGAATCCTATATTATTAAATAGTAACAATTACTACTATAATTATTGTTTATAGAAAAGGAGCGGCCATGAAAACATTAAAGTACAGCCGTCAGCGGGAATCTATTAAGTCCTGTTTAATGGCAAGACACGATCACCCCACTGCCGACGCCTTATACACATCGATTCGCGAAGAATTCCCCAATATCAGCCTTGGTACCGTCTACCGGAATTTAAATCTTCTGGTGGAACTGGGGGAAATTCAGAAGCTGACCTGTGGAGACGGCGCCGATCACTTTGATGCGGACACATCACCGCATTATCATTTTGTATGCAGGAAATGCGGGCAGGTGTATGATCTGCCTATGGAACCTATGGACAGCATTAATCATCTGGCTCAAAAACATGCGGAGGGTCAGGTTGACAGTCACAAGATCTATTTTTACGGCACTTGTAATGATTGTCTGGAAAATAATTGAGAATTTCTCTTGACACAGGATAAAACATGTGGTAAGTTAATATCAGTAATCATTATTGTTATCGATTACAAAAACACTACAAATAAAAAATTAAAATAAAAGGAGACATGAGATCATGAAAAAATGGGTTTGTACAGTATGCGGTTATGTTCACGAAGGAGAGACAGCTCCGGAATTCTGTCCAGTATGTAAAGCTGGTTCTGAGAAATTTAAATTACAGGACGAAGATATGTCCTGGGCCTGCGAGCATGAGATTGGTGTAGCTCAGGGTTCTCCTGAAGATATCATGAAGGATTTAAGAGCGAATTTTGAAGGCGAATGTACCGAAGTTGGAATGTACCTTGCCATGTCCAGAGCTGCTCACAGAGAAGGCTATCCTGAAATCGGCTTATATTACGAGAAGGCTGCTCATGAAGAAGCTGAGCATGCTTCCAAGTTTGCTGAATTATTAGGGGAATGTGTATCCTCCAGCACAAAGAAGAACCTGGAATTAAGAGTAGCAGCTGAAAACGGTGCAACAGCAGGCAAATTTGATCTTGCAAAGCGTGCCAAAGCATTAAACTTAGATGCAATTCATGATACCGTACATGAGATGGCTAAGGATGAAGCACGCCACGGAAAAGCATTCAAAGGCTTACTGGAAAGATACTTCGGCTAAATCCATTTTCAAACAGGAGGGTTTTTACGATGTCTAAATATGCGGGTACAAAAACAGAACAGAATTTAAAAGATGCATTTGCCGGCGAGTCCATGGCAAGAAATAAGTATACTTTTTATGCGTCTGCTGC
The DNA here is from genome assembly GCA_023386315.1 of Bacillota bacterium. Taxonomy (GTDB): domain Bacteria; phylum Bacillota; class Clostridia; order Lachnospirales; family Lachnospiraceae; genus Lacrimispora. The sequence continues at coordinate 552,500 of JAEWJZ010000014.1, forward strand.
AAAAAAAGCCGGATATGAGCAGATGGCTGCGTTATATCTGGAAACTGCTGACCAGGAGAAGGAGCATGCTAAGATGTGGTTTAAAGAACTGCACGGCATTGGCACTCCGGAAGAGAACCTTGTGGATGCTGCAGAAGGTGAAAACTATGAGTGGACAGATATGTATAAAAGAATGGCTGAAGAAGCCAGAGCAGAAGGGTTCACAGAGCTTGCACTGAAGTTTGAATTTGTCGGTAAGGTAGAAGCTGCTCATGAAAAGAGATATTTAAAGCTGTTGGACAGCTTAAAGAATGATAAAACCTTTAAGGGCGATGCTCCCCTTGGCTGGAAGTGCCGCAACTGCGGTTATATTCACGAAGGTGCGGAGGCTCCTGAGATTTGTCCGGTATGCGCTCATCCGAAAGCCTATTTTGAAAGAAAAGCTGAAAATTACTAAAGCACTGCCGTAAACTCTCCGTTACAGGCAGAGACGTGGCAGAAGTCATAAGAGACCAGACTCTTTTGACTTCTGCCACGTTTTATATTTCCTAATCTCTTAAAGATTCCTTCTCCACTGCATTCTGGGCAAGTTCCTGATACAGCTTTGACTGTGTTAAATCTCCCGATAGTTCGTAACATCTGGCAAGTTTAAGAAGAGGGAGTTCCTTCGAATACCTGATATTCAGTTCACATTCCGTTTCATAAGCTGCATTATAAAACCAGATCACTGCTTCCTGCAGATCTCCCACTTCCATAAAATACTCTCCGACATCATAACAGACCTCCGCACTGGCTTTTCCGCAAGCAATATTCTTCAGTGCATTTTTTAAGATCTGGGTTCCATCATGCTTTATCCGTCCGCATCTCGTCAAAACACACTGAATAATTTTCAACTCTTCTTCTGCCCTGTCTTCTGACAACAGACCGGTAAAATAAGCTTCCGCATCCAGAAAATCCTGATCCTCTCCGGAAATAAACAGTTCCCTGGCATACATGAAACGAAGCTTCTTAGAAAGAGGAATTTCTTTTTTTATAAGTTTTCTGAAAATACCAAAATCACGCTTTGAATGATTTCCTTCCGGCATATGTATGATTTCTATTTCGCTGTCAAATATAATCGGATCTAAGCGTATAGTTTCATGAACCGGATCCAGCCACTCAAATCTGCGGTTTCTTTTAAATAATTTGGGACGGTACTCGCAATCAAAGTTATACGTTGTATTAAACTGCAGCTGATTGGTGTATTTCATCTGTACGATTTCTATCTCGGGCAGAATACATTGCTTTAAATCCATAAACCTTTTTCTGTTTTCCTCATCAATGACCTCATCGGCATCCGCCACATAGATATAATCCATCTCTGCTTTTTCAAAAGAGAAATTTCTTGCAGCGGCAAAATCATCTACCCAGGTAAAATCAAAGATTCTGCACCCAAACTGTTTCCCGATCTCCTTTGTTCTGTCTGTTGATCCGGTATCTACAAGAACTATCTCATCAACCAGATCCTTCAGGCTTAAAAGACAGCGGGCCAATACATTTTCTTCATTTTTTACAATCAGGCATGCACTGACAGTAATCATCTTCTCTACCTCTTCTCTTTCGTTTTCTTAATGATAACTGATCCATTGTTTATCCCTCCGTTTTTATATATTTTATCACTTTTATCAGCTTTGTACAGCAGGATTGGATTTTCCCGGGCAGAGAAAAAGTGTACAACGGCAGATATGCAATTGTACACTTCAAATAATTTTAATTTTTTTCTATTATATGACGCGGTTTTTAATAGAACCAATTTCCTCTATTATGCATTCCACTTCGTCACCCACTGACAGAAATGCAGGGGGATTAAAGCCCATTCCCACCCCTTTTGGAGTTCCGGTGGATATAATTGTTCCTGCCTTCAGCGTCATTCCTTTTGACAGTTCACTGATAATGTGATCGATTTGGAATATCATAAGACGTGTATTGCTGTCCTGCCTCAGTTCTCCGTTTACCTTTGACTGAATGGATAGCTCAGGCGGATAGGAAATGGAATTGGAAGTGAGAATACAGGGGCCCATGGGAGTGAATCCGTCAAGGCTTTTTCCGAAATACCACTGTTTATGGGCCGTTTGAATATTGCGTGCGCTCACGTCGTTAATAATGGTATAACCAAATATATAATCTGCTGCCTTCTCTGCAGGCACATCTTTCGCGTCTTTTCCAATAATAACAGCTAACTCGGCTTCATAATCCAGGCTGTCCACCATATCACAGTGACTTAATATTTCACCATAAGGGGCCACCGCTTCATTCACTCTCTTGGAGAAGTAGACTGCATAGTTTCTTTCTCTGTCAAACGCCTCTTTTTTGTAGCGCGCTGACTCCTCGGCATGTTCCATGTAATTAAGACCCAGACAGATAATATCCTGATCTGGTGTCATAATTGGGGCCAGGAGGGTGACTTCTTTCATCATAGCCGCTCCTACGATGTTGCTGCTGTAAGGATCCAGCCCAGATGCATGTTCAAGCAGGTCCCGTTCTGACTGGCTCAGTCCCTTTACAACTTCCAGCATCTCTCTGTATTCCATACCGAAGGCCTTAAGAGGGAAAACCCACATCCCATCCCTGCTCACGACTCCGATATCTCTTCTACGGTCAACCTCGTAAGTAACTAATTTCATAAAATCCTCCTTTTACATGAACCATAACTCTTCCCTGGTGGTAGAGATCGCATCTGCTCCTGCGTTAAATGCAGCCATGATATCCTTCTTGTCCGATATCAGCCCGCCGGCGATGATGGGAATGTTGGTATATCTGCGGATCTCTTCCAGTGCTTTGGGCATTACTCCCGGCATGATTTCAACCATATCCGGATGGAAGGTGTCAATCTGCTTTTTTGTCGTACTCATGGCAAGCGAATCGATGATAAAAGTCCTCTGAATCCCGAATAATCCCAACTCCACCGCGCGCTTTACAAGGAGCGGCTTCGTACTGATGATACCATCAGCACAGGTATTTTCCTTAATAAAATCTACCACGATCTCTTTTGAACTGAGACCATGGGTCAGATCTGCATGTATCATGGCGTACTTTCCATGCTCTTTTATCTGCCGTACAATGTTTCCGATGTTTAAAATACTTCCGTATAGAACAAACACGACCTGGCACTCTGACTCAAAACACCGTTTCAGTCCGCCTTCATCCTTTACTGCCGCAATCACCGGAGATGTCTCCAGCAACTCAATTGCTTTCATTTTTATCCCTCCACACCCAAAAAACTATGGATCTTGTTCTACTTTATCAATCCTGACCACCACCGTCAAGAAATATTTTTCTCATTCTTTATTTTCTTTCGAAAGTTAAGTCTCTATCCATTTTTTTCCCGCAGCTGACTGATTAAAATAAACCCGCAGCAAAAGCTCTTTATACCCACGGATAAAGCGGGCGGCATTTGCTGCGGATTTTACTGATCAATTATGATCTTTTTACATTTCTTGCGGCTACGATGGATACTCCGGTACCGGCACAGTTTTCAATGATTACATCTCCGATTGCAACCGGGGCTTGAACGGAGGCATTTTGAATTTCTTTCATACAATCAAATATTTTGCCTTTTGGAATATCTGTTTTTGTTTTTACGGGTACCATGGCAAATTCTCCGTCAACCACTCTTACAGTAGATGTTACCACCCTGGTTGGGCTTAAAACCTCTTTCTCCCCGTACTCTGCGCCTCTTGCACAGGAATTGCCAGTCACGGTCACTGCACCGTTTTCTATACGTACGGTCAAAGGGCAACCCAGGGGGCAGCAGATACAGATCAGTTCACGTTCTTCCATATTAATCCTCCTCTGTGCAGATTACGATTTCTGCCAAATCCGGATATTTCTCCAGACTTTCTTTCTTTATTGCTACCTGCTCCATCTCTCCGGGTGCAAGAATCTTTTTCTTCTTGTGATAAACCCGTTCATCGCCATAATAAATGCTGATATAGCGGTCCCGGTACACATCTGAAACACGGAAACGGATCTTCCACTGGTCTGCATCGGAATCCCGGTTGACAAACTGGGGAACTGTATAGCGGACACCGTTTACAGCCCGGATCCTGATATCCGCAGAAGAGGTTTCCTGTTTTTGGGATACTGCATAGGCTGCCGCACTTCTTCCTGCAAGAGCAGCCTCTTCGGAAACATAATCCACCAGATCATGCACATGGAGTACATTTCCGCAGGCAAAAATTCCGTTTATGCTGGTCTCCAGACGGTCATTGACTACAGGACCTCCAGTAATCTGGTCAAGATTGACTCCGGCACTCTTTGACAGCTCATTTTCCGGAATCAGACCTACAGACAGAAGAAGTGTATCGCAGGAATAATATTCCTCTGTTCCCTGTATGGGTCTTCGCTTTTCATCCACTGCAGCAAGCGTAACTCCGGTTACCCGCTCTTTTCCATGAATCTCTATCACCGTATGGCTTAATTTCAACGGAATTCCATAGTCATCCAGGCACTGCACGATGTTTCTCTTTAACCCGCCGGAATAAGGCATCAGCTCTGCAACCACCTTTACTTTGGCGCCTTCCAGAGTCATACGTCTTGCCATAATAAGACCGATGTCTCCTGAACCCAGTATCACCACTTCTTTTCCCACTTCATAACCGTCTAAGTTCATGAGGCGCTGTGCAGTTCCTGCGGAGTAGATACCTGCCGGACGATAGCCTGGTATGTTAAGGGCTCCCCTTGGGCGTTCCCTGCAGCCCATGGCCAGGATCACAGCACCTGCTTTTATCTGGATTAATCCCTCTTCCCGGTTTATAACCGTCAGTACCCTGTCATTGCTGATGGAGAGAACCATGGTGTTAAGTTTATACGGTATCTGTTCCTTTTCAATCATGTCAATATAGCGGGACGCATATTCCGGTCCTGTCAGCTCTTCTTTAAATGTATGAAGGCCAAATCCGTTATGAATGCACTGATTTAAAATACCACCCAGGTGACCTTCCCGTTCCAGAATCAGTATATCCTCAGTGCCTGCTTTCCTTGCAGCTGCAGCTGCAGCCAGACCTGCAGGACCTCCTCCGATAATAACGATATCATGCTCTGTCATGTCACTCTCCTCCTTGTCTTTTCCCTGTCAGTAAATTGGAACCGGATCTGTTTTTGCAGATGTCTTCCATGTTTTTTCCTGTTTCCCTTGCAAGAATTTCCATTGTCTTCGGGATACAGAATCCTGACTGGCACCGTCCCATTCCTGCACGAACCCTGCGTTTAATTCCATCTACGGAAACTGCCCCTAAGGTTCTGTTTACCGCATCTGCAATCTCTCCTTCACTGACGCCTTCACAACGGCAGATGATATTTCCGTATCTCGGATCTTTTTTAATCAGTTCTCCGCGTTCTTCCAGGGAAAGCTTCTGGGGATTGATAATGCCTTTTCTTGTTTCGATGAAGTTTTCCTTCTTCTGTGCATTGGCTTTCCCAGCTATCTGCTCAGCTAAATAAACACCTACTGCGGGAGCGCTTGAAAGTCCCGGAGATTCCATTCCTGCCGCATCGAAGAAACCGTCTGCATCTGCTGCCTCTCCAACTACAAAGTCGTCTCCCTCCTCATGGGCACGGAGACCGGAAAAAGAGGTGATAACCTGACGGAACGGAATGTTATTCACGCCCCAGGCCGCTTTTTCCATAATATCGGAAAGTTCCTGCGCAGTTGTGGATGTCTCTTCTTTGTCGGTTACATTCACTGCAGTCGGTCCTGTCAGAAGGTTGCCGTGAACCGTAGGTGTTACCAAAACACCTTTTCCCATCTTTCCGGGAAGCTGGAATATGGTATGGCTCACCAGATTCCCTGCTTCTTTATCCAGAAGGCAGTAATCTCCTTTTCTGGGTATGATATGAAGCTTTTTCTCACTGACCATGTTGTGAATCTGGTCTGAGTAAACGCCGGCCGCATTGACCACATAGGAAGCGTGAATTATTTTATCACTGGATACTAAATCATAACCGGAATCCGTTTTGTTAATTGTCTCAATTACTGTCTCAAATAAAAAATCGGTTCCATTGTCACAGGCATTCTCTGCCAGAGCTATGGTTAAACCAAAGGGACATACGATTCCACCAGTTGGAGCATATAAAGCCGCTACTACGGTTTCAGACACACTGGGCTCCATGGCGCGGACTTCATTTCCGGTCAGTATGGATAAATCGGGAACTCCGTTTTTTAAGCCTTTTTCGTACAGCTCATTGAGAGCCGGCCTGTCATCTTCAGAAAAGCAGAGAACCAGAGAACCGTTGCGGACAAAGGAAAAATCAAGAGCTTTAGAGAGTTCTCCCATCATGCGGTTTCCTTCTGTATTAAACCTCGCCTTTAATGAGCCTGGCTCTGCATCATATCCTGCATGCACAATGGCACTGTTGGATTTTGATGTACCGGAGCAGACATCTTCCTCCCGCTCAATGACACAGATTTTCAGCTGATAGCGGGACAGCTCCCTGGCTATGGCACAGCCCGTGACTCCGCCGCCGATGATCGCCGCATCGTAATTTAATTCCTTCATAATCAATCTCCTCCAAATCCGTGATAATTCCCGGTTCGCCGGGAATATAGAAAAAAAAAGAGTAAGGAAAATAAACGGATAGCTCCGTATCATAATCCTTACTCTTTCGTCTCAAAGGTTATTTATTTAATTGTATTAATGCTAACATAAATTCAGTCTGATTGTCAAGTGATTTGTAGTCTTATTCATCCTCATCCTGAGACCAGTACAGGGCGCATTTAACGGCTCGCTTCCAGCCTCTGATTCTCTTTTTGCGGCATTCATCTTCCATCTGCCTGTCGAATGTTCTGGAAGCCTTCCAATTCTGTTTGATCTCTTCCCTGTCCTTCCAATACCCCACTGCCAGACCTGCCAGATATGCAGCGCCAAGAGCAGTTGTTTCGATGCAGCCTGGTCTGACAATCCGGGTGTCCAGTACATCTGCCTGGAACTGCATGAGAAAATTATTGGCACAGGCTCCGCCGTCTACCCTCAGCTCTTTTAAATGGATCTGGGAATCCTGCTCCATGGCTTCAATAAGGTCATAAACCTGATAGGCCATGGATTCCAGCGTAGCCCGGATAAACTGCTCCTTGCTGGTTCCTCTGGTCACTCCCACTATGGTACCTCTGGCATACTGGTCCCAATAGGGAGCTCCAAGGCCTGCAAATGCCGGAACCACATAGACACCGCCGGTATCTTCCACTGCCTGGGCATATTCTTCTGTCTGGGAAGCGGACCTCACCATACGCATGGCATCCCGGAGCCATTGTATTGCGGCGCCTGCCACAAATACGCTTCCTTCCAGGGCGTACTGAATCCGGTCCTGATCACTGGCTGCAATGGTGGTTAGCAGTCCGTGTTCCGATTTTACCGCTTTTTCCCCGGTATTCATAAGGAGAAAGCAGCCGGTTCCGTATGTATTTTTAACTTCACCGGCTTCAAAGCAGCACTGTCCGAATAAAGCTGCCTGCTGATCTCCTGCGGCTCCGGCAATGGGGATCTTCCCGCCCATCACGTCTGAGGATGTATAGCCGTATACGCAGCTGGACGGTTTTACATCAGGAAGCATGGATTTTGGTATATTAAAATAGTTAAGAATGTCTTCGTCCCAGCATTTTTTATGAATATCAAACAGCATGGTTCTGGAAGCATTGGTATAATCCGTTACGTGGATGCAGCCCTTGGTCAGATTCCAGATCAGCCAGCTGTCCACGGTTCCAAAAAGCAGTTCTCCCCGCTCCGCTTTTTCTCTGGCCCCCTCTGCATGATCCAGGATCCATTCAATTTTACTTCCGGAAAAGTAAGCGTCCGGAATCAGACCGGTCCGCTCCCTGATAAGTTCATAAAGACCATCTTCTTTCAGGCGTTCAATACGGTCAGCGGTTCTTCTGCACTGCCATACGATGGCATTGTAAACAGGCTCCCCCGTCTCCTTATCCCATACAACAGTGGTTTCTCTCTGGTTTGTAATTCCAATTGCAGCAATGTCGCTGTAATGCGCCCCAATTTTCCCCATGGCCTCCATGGTCACGGAAAGCTGTGATGACCATATCTCCATAGGATCGTGCTCCACCCAGCCTGGTTTTGGAAAAATCTGCCTGAATTCTTTTTGCGCCTCGCTGCAGATTACCCCTTTCTCATCGAACAGTATGCAACGGGAACTTGTGGTTCCCTGATCCATAGCAATTACATATTTTCCCATGATTCCTTCCCCTTCCATCTTCTTTCATTTCGTTAATTTTTTACCAAACAATAAAGAAAGAGCCTTGGAAATGTACGGTTCCCCGCAATCATCACCTGGCTCTGTCATCTCTTAGGCATTTTATAAATAATACAAATTTATACTACCACACGGACAAAAATATGTCAAGTTCTACAAAAAAACCTCAGTGCAGGCTTTCCCGTATTGTTTTTATCGCCTGAATCACCAGTGTTGGAAGGATTGCAAATATGAAAATGGTTATAAACTGCCTTCCTGTCAAATCTGCCACATAAAAAAGATTATGTAATCCGGGAATAAAAAGAACTGCTGCCAGAAGAACTGCCCCCGCCTCAAATGCCATAATGCTCCATAAGTTGCTCATAAATCCTATTTTTAAAATGGAATGGCTGCTGCGGCAGTTAAAACCGTGAAACAGTCTGGCAAGTGTCAGTGTGGAAAATGCCATGGTACTGGCTGCAGCCTCGCTTCCGGTTATCAGTCCGGTGCTGTAGGAGGCCATAGTGCATACCGCAATGAGTGCCCCCTGAAACAGGATCACAAGGATAAACCTTTTTGTCAATATTCCTTCCTTGGGATTCCTGGGCTTCTGGGACAGCAGATCAGCTTCCGCCTGCTCCATTCCGATCGCAATGGCAGGAAGGGAATCTGTCAAAAGGTTGATAAACAACAGATGCACCGGTGCGAATGGAATGGGAAGTGCCATAAGAGAGGTATAAAGCACGCATAAAATTCCAGCCATATTTCCTGAGAGCAGGAACTTGATGGCATTCCGGATATTCCGGTATACATTGCGTCCGTTTGCAACCGCTTTGATAATTGTGGCAAAATTATCATCAGTCAGGATCATGGAGGAGGCTTCTTTGGAAACCTCCGTTCCCATCTGGCCCATGGCAACGCCTATATCCGCCTGCTTTAAAGCAGGAGCATCATTGACACCGTCTCCTGTCATGGCTACAATATGGCCCTTTTTCTGCCATGCACGGACAATTCTTATTTTATGTTCCGGGGATACGCGTGCATAAACACTGATGGATTCCAGCCTGTGTCCCAGCTCATCTTCCGACATATCATCAAGCTCCGGACCGCTGACTGCCAGGTCATCTTTCTCCAAAATACCAATCCGTTCCGCAATGGCTGCTGCCGTAATCTTATGATCTCCCGTAATCATGACCGGGTAGATTCCTGCTCTCCGGGCATTGGTGACGGCATTCCTGGATTCGGGACGGGGAGGATCCATCATGGATACCATTCCAAGAAATGTATATCCGTTTTCTGAATTTTCCGAAAGCATCTCCTGATTATCCATTTCCCTGCAGACAAAAGTGAGTACCCGGAGTCCCTGGGCGGAAAACATCATGTTCTGCTCCATAAACATCTGCTTATCACCGTCTTTTATTGGGCGGATTCCTTCCGAAGACCAGATATGGGTTATCCTGGGAAGCAGCATATCTACTGCACCTTTTGTAAAGAGAATATTCTTACCTTCTAAATAGTGAAGAGTACTCATGAGCTTTCTTCTGGAGTCAAAGGGAACCTCTCCTAATCTGGGATGGCAGGATCTGACTGCTTCATCATCTACCCCTGCACGCTCCGCCATCAAAAGCAGTGCGGTCTCTGTAGGTTCACCTGTAAGAGCCCCACTGACGTGGCTGGAGTCATTGTTTAAAACGGCATCATATAGTAAATATTTATGTACGGGAATCTCAGGCTTCAGCATTTCCGGAAGATAAAGTCTGTTATTAACAAAAACCTGTTGTACTGTCATTCGGTTCTGTGTGAGGGTTCCTGTTTTATCAGAACAGATAACGGATACACACCCCAGACTTTCCACCGCTTTTAAATCCTTGATGATGGCATTTTCTCCTGCCATCTTCTGGGTTCCCATCGCCTGTACAATGGTAACAATGGAACTGAGCGCCTCAGGTATGGCAGCAACAGCCAGCGCCACCGCGAACATAAGGGAATCAAGAATCGGCATTTTTCTGTACACACTTAATCCAAAAACAATGGCACAGATAAATAAAATAGCCGCTGCCAGCCGGCTTCCAAACTGGTCCAGGCTCACCTGGAGAGGGGTCTTTTTTTCTCCTGTATCATTCATTAATGAGGCAATTCTGCCAATTTCCGTATTCATGCCCGTTCCGGTGACGACTGCCATAGCCCTGCCCGCTGCAACCTGGGAGCCGGAAAAAACCATATTGGACTGTTCTGCCAGAGGAACCTTTTCCATGCGCAGCCTTCCCGTATGTTTTTCTACATTGACTGATTCTCCGGTTAAAGAGCTTTCATTGACCAGCAGGGAATAATTTTCCAGTATACGGCCGTCTGCAGCCACCATATCTCCAGCCTCTAACAGAAGAATATCCCCAGGTACGATTTCTTCCGACAGGACTTCTTTATTTTTTCCATCCCTTCTTACCCACGCAACAGGTGCAGATAATGACATCAGACTGTCTAAGGATTTTTCTGCTTTCTGGTGCTGTACAGTTCCAAGAACTGCATTAAGCAATAAGACTGCAAAGATTACTCCGGTGCTCTCCACGTCACCAGATACCATGGAGATCACCGCTGCTATAATCAGAATGATGACTAATAAGTCTTTAAACTGATCCAGAAATACTTGAAAGGCACTTTTTCGTTTTGCTTTTTTCAGCAGATTGGGACCATGTATCTGCCTGCGCCTGAGAATTTCTTCGGAATTCAGTCCATTCCTGACAGCATGAAGCTGTTTAAGGACTTCATCCTCTGATAAACGAAACCATTCTTCCATTAATGACGCTCCTTCCCATTTCTCCTACTATGGTATGAAACAGGAAGGGAGTTTCATGAATGATTTTCCCGGCTTTGGCTGGCTGCTGTTTTTTATTCCCGCTTTGCAAAAAACGGAAAAGATCAATTATCTGGATCCTGCAGACCCATTAAAACAGCCCCATGCAATTGTTTCTATTGCATGGAGCTGTTTTTTTTATTATAATTTGACTGAAAACAACCAATTAATTCACCGGCTTAACAGCCTTTCAGAAAGGACCTGATTATTATGGAAAAAATAACAAGCTTTACCATCAATCACTTAAAGCTTCTTCCAGGTATCTACGTCTCCCGCAAAGATAAAGCAAACGATACCGCAATTACTACCTTCGATATCCGCATGACAAGACCGAATTTTGAACCGGTTATGAATACGGCAGAGATACACACCATCGAGCATTTAGGAGCTACGTTCTTAAGAAATCATGAATCCTTTGCTTCCAAAGTCTTATACTTTGGGCCTATGGGATGCCGCACCGGTTTCTATCTGCTCTTAGCCGGCGATTACAAATCCAGGGATATCGTTCCGCTCATTACTGAAATGTATGAATTCATACGTGACTTTGAGGGAGAAATCCCCGGCGCCGCTGCCAGAGACTGCGGAAACTATCTGGATATGAACCCAGGCATGGCGAAATATCTTGCAAGAAAGTTCCTGGATGCTGTTCTCTACGGAATCGATGACGAGCATCTCATTTATCCGGCAGATTAGCGGCTGTTTTCAGGTGCCGTAATGCCCCTGCCCCTTACGCTGGCCGCGTTTGAGGTCACAATTGACTCAAGCGCCAGTTCGGTCTGTTCCGAGCCTGCCGTGAGGGTGCAGGTACTGCCGGTCTGCAGTCTGGGACTGCTTATGACAACCGAGGAATATTTTTTATCAGGAGTAAAGCTGATCAGCTCAATTCCATCCCTGTCTTTGAGAGTAATTGCAGTTCCAGCTTTCTGCTGTGACGTAAAATGATATAAAACAGAGCATTGAGAAGAGGAATCGTCAAACCCCTGCGCCATTCCAGAGCTTCCTGCCGCTATCACTGTGCCACCAGTTACCGTTCCATCTCCATTATAGTCTATAGCTCCATTTCCGTCACTTACCGGGCCGGTGACATAAACCGCTCCTCCGGATATGAAAATACTTCCGTTAGAATCCAATCCATCTCCTCCTGCATCTACGTACAGAGTCCCTCCTGTTATCTTAATATAAGCATTTGTATCATTCTCCATGCCTCTGCCCATTGGACCTCCCCGCATTCCGCCTGAGCTGCCGCCTCTTCTTTGCTGACCATCTTCTGACTGACTCTCAGCTGATGGTGCTGTTTCTTTTTCTGATGCCTGGGATTCGTTCCCCGCAGATTCCGTAGGAGTACCTTGCCCCTGGTCACCCGGAGGCAATTGGGGCTGCCTTTTTTGGCTCTGATCCTTCCTGGTATTCTCTCCCTCTGAGGTGGAAGATTTCGGCTCTGCCGCATTGATTCCATCATCTGAAGTTTTAATGGAAATCTCTCCTCCATTGATCGTTACCCGATGGCCTTCCAGACCCTCATAACTGCCTGTTACAGTTATCGTACCGTAATTGATCACTACATCCCGGCCGGCATGGAACGCATCATCTCCGCTTTCTGCAGTAAAGGTTCCTCCATCAATTACAATATTCCCGCTGGCATGGAAGGAATCGTCTTTAGAATTTACAGTAAATGTTCCGCCTGCCACATAGATATTTCCAGTAGATGTGTCATCCTCATTGTCTGATTTCACCGCTTTTCCCGAAGTTGTCAGCTGGAACGTTCCATCAAGGATCTTTACTTCATCTTTACCGGACAAACACTGGGATACGGCGTTAATAGAAATGTTTCCGCCTGTAATTGCCAGAGTATCCTTAGAAACAATTCCATGTTTATAGTTGGCATTTACCTCCAGACTTCCGCTGCCATTCACAGTCAGATCCTCTTTGGAGAATATAACGCCATCCACTGTATTGTCGTCAGTATCTATGTATTCATTTCCTCCTGACAACTTGTTTGTAGTTCCGTCTGCAAGAGTTACAAAAACTTTATCAGCAGCTTTAACATATATTGCCGCATTCGTCTCACAATGGATCCCTGCATTTTCTAACACGATCTGAACCTTATCAGTGTCCGCTGCATCAACAATAATCTGACCGTTTTCCAGAGTTCCGCTTACAATGTAAGTTCCTTCCTTGCTGATAGTTACAGTGCTGCCGGATACGCTGGCACCGGTTCCCTCTGTCTCAGATCCGGCTGCATTTAATCTGATTTTGACCGCACTGCTTTCATCATAGCTTCCATCCTTATCGCGGTCTGTGAATTCCTTATCAACGGTTACTTCTGACGAACTGCTGCCAGTCGTACTATCAGTGTCAGAACCGGCCTGTATGCTTTGGGAAACGGCAGTGCTTTCTGTTGCAGTCTGGCTTTTACAGCCGGATATGCTTGTTACCGCCAATACTGCTATTAACAAAATTGAGGCTGTTCTGCCTCCTGACAGTTTTCTTCTTATCATTATAATTCCTCCTTATTGCTTAAGGGTCTTCCTAAGAATATCTCAAGATTTCCATTTCTGCATCGTAAATCATCAATCAGTTTCTTTTCTTCTTCGTTATTTTTTAAAACCACTTCATAATCCAGTTTATAAAGACTGCCCATATTGGTTGTCTTCACCTGATTTAAATCCCATTTTTTCAGATACCGGATAAAGACCTCATCAAACACAGATGTATAATCCAAAGACTCAGGAATAGTAATCTTAAGTACTTTTGCCTCTTTTTTCTGCTGCCCGAATTTGATGGAAGCCAGCAATATATTTACCCCTCCCATGATAAGTACAAACAAAACTGCCATGCCAACATATCCCATCCCCGTAGCAAGTCCAACAGCCATTGCCTGAAAAATGCTGCTGATCTCCTCTGCCTTTCCAGGAACTGACCGGAAGCGTACAAGAGAAAAGGCTCCCATCACTGCAACTCCGGTCCCAAGGTTTCCGTTGACCAGTAAAATAACCATCTGCACCATGGCAGGAAGCAATGCAACTGTCACCACAAATCCCCTTGAATATGAATTCCGGTACATGTAAATACCTGCAATTACCAGACCAAGAACCAGGGAAGCGGTTAAACACACAAGAAATGACCCTGGTGAAAATAAAACCTCAGTTTCCTCTGTTAATATTGATTGAAACCATGTATTAAGCACAGCTTACTCCTCCTTTTTTCTCTGATTTCAACAATTGCTTTTTCTCGTACGCCCGACCATATTTGGAAAATGAGGCCGGATAGATTTTAAGCTCATCCAGTATATGCCCCAGCCAGAGAGGCATGGATCCTGGAATTTTTATCTCCATAAGATACCAGCCGTTCTCTAAAAGAGGGGATCCCCAGGAACCATTCTCCAGTCTTAAGCACTCTGTCCTCCACTGGATATTTCCATCAAAGGTCAGCCGCAAATTATCATCCTCCATTCCATACAGAGCAGTTCTCTCATAGGAAATATACATGACAGGAACTATATCTTTGTAAAAATGCAGAAACCAGTCAATCTCACGAAGCACCTGGGTTTCTCTTCCCGGTTTTATTCCTCTGTATAAATAAGCCTCTGCGTCAGCTAAATTCAGTGTTTCGCGGCGTTTGTAAACAACTCCCTTATATTTCTTTTTCAATTCAAGAAATACGGAACTGTTTTCTTTGGGAAGCCCATAGCTTCGCAGTCTGAATTTTTCCTTATAAACCGGCTTTTCCAAAGATTCCCTGATCAGCCTTGCATCAGGTGTGTCAAAATAGACATTGCATATTGTAGAATTACCATATTGATCTGTTTCCATTTTTCCCTTCAGCCTTTTTTTAAGTTTCAGGAATTGTACCGGATCTAACAGATATTTCATTTCTGTCCGTTCAAACGTCATTTGATATCCACTCATATAAAACCCTCCTTATCCGCTTTTTTCTGGTACTTTACGCAAATTATACAGAGCCAACCTGAAATCAACTTGAAAAAACAGCAGGTTCACAGATCTTTCACAGCTTACAGGAAAACAAAAATCTTATTGATAAAACTTGACCATTTAGGTGCAGTATG
The DNA here is from genome assembly GCA_023386315.1 of Bacillota bacterium. Lineage (GTDB taxonomy): Bacteria > Bacillota > Clostridia > Lachnospirales > Lachnospiraceae > Lacrimispora. The sequence continues at coordinate 567,613 of JAEWJZ010000014.1, forward strand.
TTAATCTTATAACGTGGAGGTGCTATATGCTCATTACCAGAGAATGCGATTATGCCATAAGGATCATTAGAGCCTTATCATCGGGCGATATCATGAACGTTCCTACGATCTGTGAAAAAGAATCCCTCACTTCTGCCATTACCTATAAGATGGCACGAAAGCTGGAGAAGGCGGGATTAATTAAAAGCTATCGTGGAAGCGCGGGAGGCTATGCCTTAAACTGTGATCTGGAACGCACAACTTTATATGATATTCTTACTGTCATAGATTCCAAAATACTGCTGATTGAATGCATGCAGTCCGGCTATGACTGTTCCGTGAACCAGCCTAAGCAGCCATGCCTGGCTCACAGAGAGTTCTTAAGAATTCAGATGAATCTCAATAAAGAACTGAAAGAGTGTTCTTTGGCCAAGCTGCTGCACGGATAATTTTTTTAATTTAATCTTTACCAAAATGGTATAGAATCAAAAGGAGGAAAAACAATGAATCAATGTTACGGGTGCAATACCTGTCAAAGTGCCGACAAACCTTTAGAAAAATTCATCTCTGCCTTACCTATGGAAACTTCTCATCACAGGGTGGAAAAACAAAGTACCAAATGCGGGTTTGGTCTTCAGGGAGTCTGCTGCAGACTCTGTGCCAACGGTCCATGCCGGATTACTCCGGATGCTCCCCGTGGAATCTGCGGAGCGGATGCAGACACCATTGTTGCCAGAAACTTCTTAAGGGCGGTGGCTTCAGGAAGCGGCTGTTACATACACATTGTTGAAAATACAGCATTAAATCTAAAAAATACAGCAAAAATAAAGGGCGAATTAAAGGGTTTAAAATCCCTTGACCATCTGGCAGACATCTTCGGAATCGTGGAATCTGATGTGTACAAAAAGGCGGAAAAGGTCGCTGATGCGGTAATTGCTGATATTTATAAACCGGAATATGTGGAAATGGAGCTGACCGAAAAAGTTGCTTACGCTCCAAGAGTTGCCCGCTGGAAAGAGCTTGGAATCATGCCGGGAGGCGCAAAATCCGAAGTATTTAAGGGCGTGGTCAAATGTTCCACCAACTTAAACTCCGATCCTCTGGATATGCTGGTTGACTGCTTAAGACTGGGAGTCTCCACAGGTGTTTACGGACTGACTCTGACAAACCTTTTAAATGATGTACTTCTTGGACAGCCGGAGCTTCGCATGGCTCCCGTAGGACTTCGCGTTATTGACCCGGATTATATCAACATCATGATCACCGGCCACCAGCACACCATCTTTGTTGATTTGCAGGAACAGCTTATCACTCCGGAAGCAGTCGCCAGGGCAAATGCAGTTGGGGCCAAAGGCTTTAAGCTGGTAGGCTGTACCTGTGTGGGGCAGGATCTGCAGTTAAGAGGTGCTCATTATCAGGAGGTATTTGACGGTCATGCAGGAAACAACTACACCAGCGAAGCCATACTCGCAACTGGTGCAATTGATGCCGTTATTTCTGAGTTCAACTGCACGCTCCCCGGTATTGAGCCCCTCTGTGATGAACTGAAAATCAAACAGATTTGTCTTGATGATGTAGCGAAAAAATCCAATGCGGAGCTGATGAAGTTTGACTTTGACCACCGCAGGGAACAGAGCGAAACAATCATCGACAAAGTAGTAAAATCCTATCAGGAACGCCGTGGCCAGATACCATTAAATCTTCTTCCGGACCATGGGTACGAAAACACTCTGACCGGAGTCAGCGAAGGTTCATTAAAGGACTTCCTGGGCGGAAGCTGGAAGCCGCTCATTGATTTAATCGTATCCGGAGATATCAAGGGTATTGCAGGAGTGGTAGGCTGTTCCAACTTAACAGCTGGAGGACATGACGTTCTTACCGTAGAGCTGACAAAAGAGCTGATCGCGAAAGATATTATTGTGCTGACTGCAGGCTGCTCTTCAGGCGGTATTGAAAACTGCGGTCTTATGACACCGGAAGCTGCTGAATTTGCAGGTCCCAAATTAAGAGAGGTATGCAAAAAGCTGGGGATTCCGCCAGTCCTTAATTTCGGCCCATGCCTTGCCATCGGACGTCTTGAAATCGTTGCTACTGAAATTGCACAGGAGCTGGGAGTCGATCTTCCCAAACTTCCCCTTGTTCTTTCCGCAGCACAGTGGCTGGAAGAACAGGCTCTCGCAGATGGCTGCTTCGGCCTTGCCCTGGGCCTTCCGCTTCATTTAGGACTTCCTCCCTTTGTGACAGGAAGCAAGGTTGCTGTTAAGGTTCTCACTGATGGTATGAAATCACTTACCGGGGGACAGGTAATTATTAATAATGACGCTGTGGAAAGTGCCGGCATACTGGAAAAAATCATTATGGAGAAGCGGAACGGTCTTAATATATAGGAGGAGGGCATATGAAACGGATATTCATTGATGAAGCCAAATGCGACGGGTGCAAGAACTGTGTTCTCGCCTGTATGCAGGCACATAGAAAAGATGGCGGAAGCATTTACGATCTGGATTTAACCAATCCGGAAAATGAATCCAGAAATCACATCGTCATGAAAGGGAACGGTCACTATGCTCCCATCTTCTGCCGCCACTGCGACCAGCCGGAATGTGTGATGTCCTGTATGAGCGGAGCTCTTGTAAAGGACGAAGAATCCGGTCACGTATATTACGACGAAGAAAAGTGCGGTTCCTGCTTTATGTGCGTGATGAACTGCCCTTACGGCGTTTTAAAAGCGGATACAACCACAAAAACCAAAGTAATTAAATGTGATTTCTGCTTTGACCACGACAGCGAGCCAAGCTGCGTAAAAGCCTGTCCGACCAAAGCAATCTATGTTAAGGAGGTGGAATGATGACTCATGTAATTATCGGTGCAGGAGCTGCCGGCATCTCGGCTGCAAAAACCATCCGAAAGCTGGAACCGGAGGCAGATATTATCATGGTGTCAGTTGACGACCAGGTCCATTCCCGGTGTATGCTTCATAAATACTTAAGCCATGAACGGGATGAGGCATCTCTATCCTTTGTTCCGGCAGACTTCTTTGAAGCACTTGGGATCACATGGCTGAAAAACAGAGAAGCAGTACATATAGACCCGGAGAAGCAGTCAGTGTTGCTGGATGATGGCACAGAACTTAACTTTGACCGCCTTCTTATAGCAACAGGCGCTCATAGCGTTATCCCTCCCATAGTTAATTTAAGGGAAGCAAAAAACGTATTCGGTCTCCGTAATTTAAGCGATGCAAGGCAGATCCGGAAATTTGCCCAGACTGCAGACAGAATTCTTATATTAGGTTCCGGACTTGTCGGCATGGATGCCGCTTACGCATTTCTGGAGCAGAAAAAAGAGGTGACTGTTCTGGAGCTGGCTGACCGGATTCTTCCAAAGCAGCTGGATGAAAAAGCCGGTAAAGCCTATCAGAACTTATTTGAACAGCATGGCTGCAAATTTATACTGGACCGAAAAGTGGTTTTAACTACTATGCCGGAAAATGATAAAATAAACTCTGTCATGCTGGATGACGGCACCATTCTGGAGTGTGACATGATCGTTGTCGCAGCCGGGGTACGCCCTGCAACAGACTGCACAGAAAATTGTGAAATTGCCGTTGACCACTTTATCAGGGTTAATGAATGTATGGAGACATCCTGCAAGAACATTTATGCTGCAGGAGACGTGAACGGAATTGCTGCCATCTGGCCCAATGCCATGAAGCAGGGATATACAGCCGCCTGCAATATGTGCGGTATTCCCACACCTTATGAAGATCCTTACGGCATGAAAAACACCATGAATTTTTATGGTCTTACAACCCTTTCTTTAGGAGACGGAATTGCCAGAGACGGTGATCAGATCCTGTCACAGGAGGACTCCGGATGTTACAAAAGGGCAATCTTACGTGATGGGTGCCTGCAAAGTATTATGATTCAGGGTCCCATTGATTACAGCGGCATTTATCAGTATCTGATAAAGAACCAGATATCTCTTGATACAGTTAAGAATGATGTCTTCCATCTGTCTTTTGCAGACTTTTATGGTACAGATTCCCGCGGACAGTATAGATATACCATGATTGCGCAATAGTAAAAAAGCGGTAAGGCAACGGCTGAAATAAATAACCGTTTGCCCTGCCGCTTTTTCTTTTATATTTTTTTGTATAAGATGCTAAATTTTTGCAAATACTTTTTTATTAGTTATATCTTTTAAAATTAAATTCATTGACTTGATTTTAAGTTGTATCCGTGATAATATATGTATCAAATATGGCAAAGGAGTCCTTTCATCTATGATCAGCCGAGAGTTGTATATGAGCCGCATCCGTCCTTTTATGGGAAATGAACTTATTAAAGTTTTAACTGGCATCCGCCGAAGCGGAAAGTCCGTCATGCTGAATTTGATCCAGCGGGAGCTGGTCGCCTCCGGTGTAAATGAGGATCAGTTTATTTCTATCAACTTTGAAAATATGAGCAATGCACACCTTTGTTTTGCAGAAGCATTGCATAAGGAAATCACTCGGCGGGTGAATGGCATCTCGGGTAAGGCATATCTTTTTTTTGATGAAATTCAGGAAGTTGCCAAATGGGAAAAGTGCATCAATTCTTTTCGGGTTGAATTTAATTGTGATATCTATATCACCGGTTCAAACGCCAGGCTGCTTTCAGGAGAGTTAGCCACACATCTTGCCGGGAGATATGTGGAATTTGTGATTTATCCCTTTTCCTTTGGAGAATTCTCAGAGCTGTATCATACTATTTTTCATGACTCCGATTACAGAACAATGTTTACCAACTACCTTACCAGCGGCGGAATGCCGTATTTGAGCAACCTTCGCTATGCCGAACAGCCAGGTCGTCAATATCTGCAAGACCTCTATAACTCCGTTGTACTTAAAGATATCGTAAAGCGCAACAGCATTCGCGATGTTGACCTGTTGGAACGTATCATCGCATACATTACAGCAAACATTGGGACAACTTTCTCTGCTACGGCAATTTCAAAATATCTCAAAAGCGAAGGACGCACTGTTGCTCCAGAAACAATCTTAAACTATATCAAAGCCTGCGAGGATGCCTTTTTATTTTACCGTGTCCGCAGGCAGGATTTGCAGGGCAAGAAAATTCTCACTGTCAATGAGAAATACTACATTGCTGACCACGGAATCAGAGAGGCTGTTTTCGGCGGGAATATGAAGGATATTAACCTCATTTTCGAAAATATTGTGTATATGGAACTTCTGCGGCGGGGGTATAAGGTCACCGTTGGAAAAGCAGGAGAGAAAGAGATTGATTTTATTGCAGAAAAGCAAACGCAAAAGCTCTATATTCAAGTTGCTTATCTGCTGGCATCCGAGGATACGATCCAGCGTGAATTCGGAGTATACGATACGGTCAGGGACAACTTTCCAAAATATGTTGTGTCTTATGATGATTTCGATATGAGCAGAGACGGACTGAAACATATGAATATACGTGATTTCCTGTTGTCTGATCAATGGAATTGATTTTGCTGTCTCATTTTGAAAAGAACTGCCAATACGTAAATGCCCGTCATGGTACACTGCCAGGATGGGCATTTTTTTAATGTGGTATTTGGAAGTTCTACCTTAATAGCTAAAATTTCTCTTGACAAATATATCACTCTGATATAATATCCAAACTATATCAGAGTGATATAAGGAGGAACGAAATGAATATACTATTTATAAATGCAAATCTGTACGGACATATTAATCCCACACTCGGACTGGTTAAGAAGCTTACAGAAAGAGGGAATAAGGCAGATTATTTTTGCTCAGCTGAATTTTCAGGACAGGTGACAAAGTCCGGTGCAAACTGGATTGACTTTGGCAGCGGCCTGAATCTGTTTTTAAAGAATTACCGGCCCACAGACCGGCATCCGTTTTACATGTTGATGGAATATATTCTTTCCTACGATGAAGTAATGCTGCCTCAGATTCTGGATATTTTAAAAGAGCGCACATATGACTTAATCATATGTGATTCGATCTTTGGAGGCGGGTGCTTTTTAAAACAACTCACTCACATACCAGTTATCTGTTCCCATTCCTCTTTTGCCATGAGTCATGCACCAGTACCACAGCGGATGCTCATGCCTGGGACTCATCCCCAGCTGGATCACTGCTTTCAGTTATTGAACAGAATTTGTAACTGTTATAAAATAGAAGAACCGACACTGGAAGAAGTATTCATAAGCAGGGGCGATCACAATATCGTATATACAACCAGGGAATTTAACGGTGATGAGTCAGTGAAAGAACCCCAGTATTTATTTGCCGGACCGTCAATGGAGCGGACGCAGGATACAGAATCTGTGGACCTGTCCGGGTCTGAGAGCAGAAAACTGCTGTATATATCACTTGGCAGTCTGAATACAGATTTTCTGGATTTTTATAAGATGTGCATTTGTGCATTCCGTGAAACAGACTATTATGTGTGCATGTCCATTGGGACAAAGTGCGAAACTGCCCAATTAGGAGATATACCGCAAAACTTTCTGGTAAAAAATGTACTTCCACAGCTTGAAATTTTAAAAAAAGCGGACGCATTCATTACCCATGCAGGCTTTAACAGTGTGAATGAGGCATTATACTTTGGAGTTCCCATGCTTGCTATACCCCAGGTCAATGATCAGCATATGACAGCAAAAAGGCTTGTATCCATGAATCTGGGTTTATCAGATAACATAAAAGAAATATCAGCGGAAAAACTGAAAGATCAGATACAGCAGCTCCTCTCAAATGAAACGATAAAGGAAAACTGCCTTAAAATTTCCCAGGAGATGAAACACTGTGCGAATTGGGATCTTACAGCTGAAAAACTGGAGAAGTACGCAAATAAATGAAAGAAGGAAATTTATAATGGCATTAAAAAACAAATCTTTATATGCAATATTAGGAATCTTAAATGTCTCACCAGGCACCGGCTATGACATAAAAAAATACTGCGACACCGTACTCTCAGGATTCTGGAATGAAAATTTTGGCCATATTTATCCAACACTTAAAAAAATGCTCACAGATGAACTGGTGGAGATTGTTGCAAACGAAAAGCGTGAGAAAAAAATACTGTACCGGATTACTCCCAAGGGCCGGCTGGAATTAGAATCCTGGCTTGTGGAAGAAACCGAGTTACAACCGATGCGCTCTGAGTTTATGCTGAAATTATTATTCTCCAGCGGCCAGCCAAAAGAGCACATCATCAAAATGCTGGAAGACTATAAACAAATCCATGTGAAAAAACAGGAAAAATATCTGGCCATGCAGCATGATCTGGAAAAGGGAATAGCGGAAATATCCGAAGGTCGCTCCCGTTTTTTAAGGGCTATGCTCCGCAGAGGAATATTATCCTGTGAAGCCACCATTCGCTGGTGTGATGAGACCATGGAGTCCGGACTATAACAGATAAGCTTGAAACCCTGTAAGGCCTGTGTTACTATCATTTATAAGATAAAATGGTAACCCCTTCCAGAAAGGAATCAAATATGTTCAGAGTGCTGATCCCAAGAACTATCTCTCATACAGGTACAGACTACTTAAAGGAAAAAGACTGCGAGCTTATATTATCCGTTCCGGCATCTGCATTTGATCCGGTGTTTGAACAGTGCCATGCCATACTTACAGGTCCCACCAGGAAGTTCCGGTACGATAAAACTTTGCTGGACCGATGCAAAAACCTGAAAGTGATTTCCAGCTTCAGTGCAGGAGTGGACTATATTGATACTGGCTATGCAGAAAAGCTGGGTATACAGGTGACCAATTCTGGAAATGCCAACTCTAATGCAGTCGCAGAGCATACCATTTTTTTCATGCTCGCCTGTGCAAAAAACCATGAGATTATGTCTGATGCTGTGAAGAAAAGTGACTTTTCAATCAGAAAGGATATTTTTAACATTGAGCTGTCCGGTCTTACCCTGGGACTTATTGGCTTTGGAAACATTGGAAGGCTGGTAGCAAAAAAAGCAGCTATGGGATTCGATATGAAAGTCATCGTCTATGATTATCATTTAACCCGCGCCAATGCCCCGTTTGGTGTTATTCCAGTGTCTTCTCCGGAAGAAGTCTATCGGAATGCGGATTTTATTTCCCTTCATGTCCCTTATAATGAAAAAAACAGGCACATGATAGCGAAAGGGCAGCTGGATATGATGAAGCCATCCTCTTTCTTAATCAATGTCTCCAGAGGAGGTCTGATCCAGGAGGAAGATTTAATCCAGGCTGTGAAAGATAAAAAAATAAAAGGGGCTGCTCTTGATGTGTTCGAAAAGGAGCCCCTTCCCGCAGACAGTAGTCTGCTGCAATATGACAATATTATTGTTTCTCCCCACTGTGCCGCCAATACCAGGGAAGCGCTTGACCGTATGGAGCTCTTTGCAGCCATGGATATCTGGAGAGTCTTAAATGGAGAAAGACCTGAATTTCCGGTCAATCATCCTGATTCCCCATAAATACCACAATTGTCCTGGGAGGAATGGGAATACTCTTTCCTTCCAGCACCGGCTCTTTTCCTTCCTCATACCTGCCGTTTTCTTCCATCTTATCCGTATGAAACACCACATGCCACTGATGTTTTTTAGGAAGATTGGGAAGGTCGAACGTATGGGGTTCCCAGTGCATGTTATAAGCCACATAAAAATGATTATCTGCCGTCCCATCTGATTTTCCGGCATAATCCCCCCAATAAAGAATTCCCAGCTGACGCTTGAAATTCTCATATTCCGGATACCACGGTTTCACACCATGATAAGAAACATCAGGAAATCCACAGGCAAGATAATCCATGTTCTTTGCTTCTTCTTTCATGTGAAACACCGGATGCGCCTTTCGAAAGGCTATGACTGATTTAACAAATTCAAACAGATCCCTGTTTGTTTTTAAAAGGTTCCAGTTTAACCATGAAATATCATTATCCTGACAATAAGCATTGTTATTGCCTGACTGGGTATTACCAAACTCATCCCCTGCCATTATAAGAGGCGTTCCCTGGCTTAAAAGCAGCAACAGAAAGGCATTGCGAAGCTGCTTTTTTCTAAGCTCAACCACCTTTTTCTTTCTCGTAGGACCTTCTGTTCCACAGTTCCAGGAATAATTATAGTGATTACCATCCTGATTGAATTCACCATTAGCTTCATTATGCCTGGTATCGTAGGATACCATATCCATCATGGTAAACCCATTGGTATTTGCCATAAATTGAATCATCCCCCGGTCAGAGGGATTGTTTCTGGTCTGGAAAACCAGATTCTTCATCTGTTCCTCGTCCCCTTTGAGCACTCTTCTCATATCCATCTGAAAGCTGTCATTATATTCTGCCAGATACTTTGGTCCTTTTTGAGGAATATCCCCCCATGAATCGGCCCAGAGCTTTAAGCCTTTTAAATAGGGATCACGCCCGATTAAGTCAAGAGGCGGATATCCCACCAGATGAATGCCGTCCAGATGAAACTCATCCGTCCAGAACCTGACCGCATCAAGAGCAAAGGAAGGAGACTCCTTTCCTGTGAAATACAGCTCTGTAATAAGTTCCATTCCTTCCTTATGAAGAGCCTTCACAAGGCTTTTTAACTCTAAGACAGGATCTTTCTGATCGTCTGATGCATAGGACGCTTTTGGCGCAAAATAATATCCTGACGTATATCCCCAATAATTTAACTTCCCCGTAGGTTTATCCACACCATATGGGTTTCCATGCACAGTTTGAGGAAGAATCACCTCCTGAAACTCATAGACCGGCATCAACTCAACTGTTGTGATTCCCAGTTCTTTTAAATAGGGGATTTTATCCTCTATCGCCCGAAAGGTTCCTTTATACCTGGTACCGGAAGAAGAATGCATGGTAAAACCCCGAACATGAATCCGGTAGATTACAGAATTCTCATATGGAATCAGAGGACGCTTCTCCTCCCCCCATTCAAATGAGTCAAATGTAACCGGACTTTTTGATATAACAACAGCTCCTTCTAAATCCCCCCAGTTATCCTTATCTGTAAAAGCTCTCCCATACGGATCGGAGAACCGTTTTCCATCAATCTCATAGCAATAAGAAATCCCGGTAAAGTCATCGCCCAGGATGGTCACAGAAAAAACCTCTCCCCTCTTCTCCTTCTCCGGAAAGAGAAAGGTAAAGACAGGCTCCTTTTCATTGTCACGGAAAAATAGAAGCCGTAATTCTACTCCCTGTGCAGTAACGGAAAAATGAATCCCTCCCGCAGTCTTTGTCATTCCCATGGGATAATATCCTGTTTCTCTCCTGGCGATCCTGTACTGTTTCATCCCTTTTCTCCTTTGTAACAGTCCTGTTACTGGTTCTGAATCTGTTCCGCCAGATCATTTAAATACATCCAGCGTTCCATCTTCTCCTCTAAAAGCCCTTCTTTTTCTGCCTTTTCTTCCATCAGCTGGTTCAGTCTGCCATAGTCACTTGCGGCAACTTCTATCTTTCCATCAAGCGTGTCAATGGCTTCTTCCAATGCAGCAATTTCATCTTCAATCGTTTCCCATTCCCGCTGTTCTTTATAGGAAAACCGAAGCTTCCGCTCTGGTTTTGGTTTTTCCTTTCCCTTCTTCTCTACGGTTTCTTCCTTTTTGTCAGTTCCGGATACTTCCCCGGGAAGCCCATCCGGATATTTCGCAGCAAAAGCTGCCTGATAATCCGTATAGCCTCCTTCGTATTGTGTTACCTTTCCCTGTCCTTCAAAAGAAAAAATTCTACGCACAACCCGGTCCAGGAAATAACGGTCATGAGATACCGTTACGACAATGCCGGGGAAACTGTCTAAGTAATCCTCAAGGATGGTAAGTGTCTGAATATCCAGATCGTTCGTCGGCTCATCAAGAAGCAAAACATTAGGTGCTTCCATCAGAATCCGCAGCAGATACAGGCGCCGTTTCTCCCCTCCGGAAAGTTTTTCAACTGTTGTATACTGAACGCTGGAAGGAAATAAAAACCGCTCCAGCATCTGTGAGGCGCTGACACTGCCATCTTTTGTTTTGACGTATTCAGCTGCGCTTCGGATATAATCGATCACCTTTAAGCTGCCGTCCATATCTTCGCTCTCCTGGGAGAAATACCCCATCTTTACGGTCTGTCCCACCGTTAAGGTTCCCTCATCGGGCTGAAGCCACCCAGCAATAATATTCATAAGCGTGGATTTACCGGACCCGTTTGGACCAATTATTCCTATACGATCGTTTTTTAGGAAAATATAGTTAAAATCCTTCATCAGAACCTTATCACCAAAGGCCTTTGTTATACCTTCCAGTTCTACAGTAGTGCGCCCGAGACGGCTCTCAATGGAATCAAGTTCTACGTTTTTATCAAACTCCGGTGCCTTTTGGTCACGAAGCGTTTCATACCGCTCAATATGGGCCTTCTGCTTGGTGGAGCGGGCCCTGGCCCCCCTTTGCATCCACTGAAGCTCGATGCGGAGAATGGACTGACGCTTCCGCTCAGTGGCCTGTTCCATATCCAGCCGGTCTGCCTTCAGCTTTAAATAACCCTCATAATTCTCCTGATAGCTATAAAGCTTTCCCTTATCAAGCTCCACAATCCGGTTAGTCACACTGTCTAAAAAATACCGGTCATGGGTAACCATCAAAAGAGCACCTCTAAAACGGCGAAGATAATCCTCCAGCCAGTCCGCCATGCTGCTGTCCAAGTGGTTGGTCGGCTCGTCAAGAACCAGTAAGTCCGCAGTGGAAAGAAGAACGCTCACAAGAGCAACTCTCTTTCTCTGCCCGCCGGATAAGGTATCCACTCTGGTATCAAATTCGGTAAATCCAAGTCTGGTGAGCATGTTCTTTGCCTGACTTTCCAAATCCCACACATGCTCATGGCCTTCATTCTCCCGGATAATGCTTTCCAGAATGGTTTCTCCTGCCTCAAATCTGGGATTCTGGGATAGGAAGCGGATATCTAAGTTTCTTCCCTTTGCCACACTTCCCTGGTCCGGTTCTTCAAGTCCTGCCACAATTCTAAGCAGAGTGGATTTTCCAGTACCGTTAATACCGATCAGACCGATTTTTTCACCTTCATTTATGCTGAAACTGGTGTCATCAAAGAGCAGCCGTTCCGTATATGATTTTGTTAAATGCTCTATTGTTAATAAATTCATGTTTTTGTTGTTCTCCTGTGTATTACTCTATCTGATCAGTCACTATTTAATTACAAGCTCTACCGGACAGTGATCAGATCCTGTCACCTGGGTATGAATGTCTGCACTTACCAGCCTGTCCTTCAGACTTTCTGATACACAGAAATAATCAATGCGCCACCCTGCATTCTTCTCTCTTGCCCTGAATCGGTAGGACCACCAGGAGTAAATCTCCTCCTGATCGGGATAAAAATACCGATAGGTATCCACAAACCCACTCTCTACAAGAACAGTAAACTTTTCTCTCTCCTCATCGGTAAACCCGGCATTTTTCCGGTTGGATTTGGGATTTTTCAGATCAATTTCTTTGTGAGCTACATTTAAGTCGCCGCAGAAAATAACAGGTTTATTCTCTTCCAGCCCTTTTAAATAAGCGCGAAATGCATCTTCCCAGGTCATACGGTAGGGAAGGCGTGCCAGTTCATTCTGGGAATTGGGAGTATAGCAGGTCACCACGTAATATTCCGGAAACTCAGCAGTAATGATCCGGCCCTCTTTATCGTGTTCTTCTATTTCCATTCCATAAGTGACCGATAACGGCTTTTCTTTGGTGAACAGGGCAGTACCTGAGTATCCTTTCTTTTGTGCGTAATTCCAATATTGATAATAGCCTGGGAGCGAAAGGTCAATCTGGCCTTCCTGCAGTTTGCTTTCCTGAATGCAGAACACATCTGCATCCATCTCATGAAAATAATCCAGAAAGCCTTTTTCCACACAGGCACGAAGTCCATTCACATTCCATGAAATTAATTTTTTCATCGCATTCACCTCCGTTAAAAAGATAGTGTTAGTATACCATTTTAAACAGCATTCGAAAAGGGCGTGTTGTAAAACTGTATTTACAAGCGGTTTTAGCAGCATTGATAACTTCATCTGCTTGTTTCCTTGCGCTTAAGCATAGTATTATTAGCATAACTAATTATAACACTTTTGCGGCTTCTTCGGAATCCGGATTTTTGATATCAAGACATAATAAGGGAGCTGTTGTTCAACCAACTTAATTGTTAGTTGAGCAACAGCCCCTTGGTGTTTGATTAACATGATTGACACTGCTTAGTAATCTTTATCTTTCAGTATGATATCATGAGCTCCGCCTTCCCGAATACTTATGGGGGAAACAAGGGTGATCCTTGCTTTTTTCTGAAATTCCTCGATGGAAGCGGCTCCGCAGCTAGACATTGTGGACTTTATCTTGCTGATAGTGACGGATAAATTATCCTTGAGTGCACCTGCATAAGGAACATAACTGTCAACACCTTCTTCAAAATGAGTATCTTTGTGGGCTGACATGCTGTATCGCTGCCAGTTCTTTGCCCGGTCTGACCCTTCTCCCCAATATTCCTTTACATATTCATTCCCTCTTTTCAGCTTTTTCCCCGGGCTTTCATCAAACCTTGCAAAATATCTTCCCATCATTACAAAATCCGCTCCCATGGCCAGGGCTATCGCTATGTGATTGTCATACACAATTCCTCCGTCGGAACAAATGGGGATGTAGATACCTGTCTCCTCCATATATTTGTCCCTGGCAGAAGCAACTTCCAGTATGGCAGTCGCCTGACCTCTGCCAATCCCCTTCTGCTCACGTGTAATACAAATAGACCCGCCGCCAATTCCCACTTTTACAAAATCTGCCCCTGCATCCGCCAGATAACGGAAGCCCTCGGCATCAACCACGTTGCCGGCACCGATATATGCCTTGGGAAAATTTGACTTTATGTAGTTAATGGCGTCATATTGCCAGGTGGAATAACCATCGGAAGAATCCAGACACAAGATGTCAGCGCCTGCTTCCAGCAGTACCGGAACCCGGTCCTGATAATCGTAAGTATTTATTCCGGCACCTACAAGAAGGCTCTTCTTCTCATCAAGAAGCTCAAAAGGATTCTCTTTATGAGCTTCGTAATCCTTACGGAACACCATATGGACCAGCTGCTGTTTTTCGTTAACGATAGGAAGACAATTTAATTTATTTGCCCAAATCAGGTCATTGGCTTCATTCAGGGAAATCCCATCCCTCCCTGTAATAAGCGATTCAAAAGGAGTCATAATATCACTGACTTTTTTATCCAGGGGATCCCTGCTTATTCTGTAATCTCTGCTCGTAATAATACCGGTAAGAATACCGTCCGATTTTCCGTTAGAGGTAACCGCTATGGTAGTATGCCCGGTATCCTCCTTCAGCCTCAGTATCTCATTTAAAGTGTGTTCCGGTGAAAGGTAGGAATCGCATACCACAAAGCCGGATTTGAATTTTTTGACTTTCCGTATCATTTCAGCCTGTGAATCAATCGTCTGAGCACCATATATAAATGACAGTCCTCCGCACCGAGCCAATGAAATAGCAAGTTTGTTATCCGACACAGCCTGCATAATGGCAGATACAAATGGAATGTTTAACCTTACGTGTGCTTCCCCTGCTCTAAATCTTGTAATAGGAGTGGTCAGATCAATTTTCTCAGGCATGCACAGGGGCGTGGATAAATTAGGGATCAGCAGATATTCGTTAAAGGTTCTGGAAATTTCATTATATAATTTAAACATTTGAGACCTCTTTTCCTCTTGCTGCTTAAAAGATGCTTTTCAATTCGCTGAAATTATTGATGATAAAGGTGGGGTTTTGCTCTTTCAGCTCTTCATAAGAATTGTTTCCATAGGTTACACCACAGGTGTGACAGCCTGCGCCACGTCCCATCTGAAGGTCAAATACCGTATCCCCTACCACCAATGCCTCTTCCGGTTCACATTTTTCCTGCTCCAGTATTAATTGTGCCATGTCCGGAGCCGGCTTTTTATTTTTTACGTCCTGTTCGCCGTAGATGCGGGAAATGAAAGGACTTACCTGTAAATGATCAAGCAACAGATGAAGAGCGTCCTTGCCCTTACTTGAAGCAACTGTAATAACAATTCCCTTTTGTGACAGGTACTCTATGGTGCTCTTTACATCAGGAAACAATGTAACACTTTCCATGCAGATATCCTGGTATTTTCTGCGGTATAAATCAATGGCATGATCCATCTCGCTGTCCGGGACTTTTAATACGGATGAAAAGGTATCCTTAAGCGGCAGCCCTATTTTTTCCTGTATGTCCTTCTCCCTGGCAATTCCATAGCCCAGCTCTTTTCCCGTGGCCTGAATTGTGTTTACAATGCTGCTCTTTGTATCCGCTATTGTTCCGTCAAAATCTAATATTAAAAGCTTCATGTTCCATACCCTCGCATCCCTATAATATATTACATTAATATTATTGTTTATTTCGTTCTTTTTCACTGCCATAGGTCATAATCAATTACCTGGATCTCTTCCAATTCATTATTAAGCAGATGTTTCAGATTTTTTTCTGGAAGTTCCTTCTCCACACCAATCTCTCCCAGCTTATAAGAAATGTTTTCATCAAACTGGTCCACCAGATCCTGCTTTCTGAAATAACGTCGGTTTTCTTCTATATACTCTTTTAAATGGCATTTTACAGAATCATTATAATATCCGTAGATCATGTTATTGAATTGCTCATGCACAATCTGATTATCAGAGATCAGGCGGTCCAGCTCGACCATAAGCCCAATACTTCCGAATGTGCGTCTCATTTCTTCAAATTCTTGTTTGTGAAGATGATTCTGAGAAACGACAACATAAGAAATATTTCTGGTATTGTTTAAAACATCAAAAAATATTTTACTGTGTGCATGATTGATTTCCAGCTGGGATGAAACTATCACACGAATATCCTTGCTGTATTCGTTGCAAAGCAGTTCAATAATATAGGGGTTTGATACCAGAATATATTTAAATCCGGTGTCAATCATTGATTCAATATCTTTGCAAATCTCCTGATACCCCTCTACGGTGAATTCTCTGTTTTCGAAATGAAACATATCATAGGCATAACATAACTGATGCCTGCCGCTTATGCTCCTGGCTTCCTCCGGCGAGATTGCATAGTCCCTCGTTTCGTGAAACAAAAAACAATCTTTCTGAAAATCCTGCTCAAATCTGGTCAAATAAATTCTGCCCTCTGACTCAGAGTCCATAAAGCTCTCATCCAAGTATAATGGTAGTAACATTTCACCCATTGGTACCTGCCCCCTTACTTATATTCTATACGCTGTACCTCACCAAGATTTAACTCTTTGATATACGGTAATTTTGTTATTCTGCTCTGCCACCTCCTGTTATTTTCAATATACTGTTCTCTCTTATCCTCCGGATAAATCAGTCCCTGGTCAGCGGCATGACGACATAATGTGCAGTGCGTGCAATTGTCCGTGTGATCGGCAGAATACCAGAGTTTATTTTCCACTTGAGATATTTCAGGTATCAGCTCCAGCTGGTCTCTTGGATAAAGAGCCTGCTCCAAAGGGCCATCAGAGACGGCGGCATGAATGTTAGATTTGGAGCCATAGGTGCCTAATATTTCTTCCAGATGGGTTGTCCGGCTTTGCTCAATATATATTTCAATGGATTTCATGATCCATTCTGTCGTAGCCAGACGGTCCAGCAGTTTGAAATTTTTATAACCAATTTCCATGTATTTAGGTATATCAGCCGGAGCAATCCATTTTCCAGTATATATTTCCTCTGGCCTTAAATTCCGGATATTCACACATTTATTTCTGTAATAACTGAAGTATGGTGTTTTCGTTTCTTTATGCTTGCTGTGGGAACCCTGCATACGAGTATGACCTTTTTGCCAGGGGCAGTTTGATATGTACAAATCATTTGGAATGAGCTTTAATAATAGATCAGTTTTCGAACGAATTCGGATCAGCTCTGCAAAATTTTTGATTAAATCATAATGCAGCGTTGCTTCATCAATGCCTAATTGAATCAGATATTCAAGTTCTTCCCATGAACGGGTTTTTAAATTCACCGATGCTGATATTTTTAAAGACGGCAGTTTCTGTTTTGTATATTGGATTAGATATGGATTGCTCAATGTGACCTTTCGTATTCCCGAATCAACTAATTTGGTAATAAATCTCAGATACCTTTCCTGGTACTTTTCGGTAAACTCCTCATTCATAAGGCCGTTATTATTGATGACATAATTAAAATCAATGCCGGCGGCGTTCAGCTTGTCCAGGATTGCTTTCAATTCATTTTCCTGTTTCACAATATTTTGAGTCTGGGCGCGTCCCCCGCCAAAATCATCAATTCCTAAATTACCAAAATAGCTTTCAATATAATTCCCGTACATATAAAGCGATTGATCAATGAAATCCATATCTCCATTGTATGGTAGTGCAAATTTAATCATGAGACCCCCCTGGAAAACGTTTGATAGTTTAAGTGATTGCTGCTTATAATACGCAATATTATATCATTTGCTTTTAGTGAAAAATATGAGTTTTCTCACATAAATCTGGAATTTAGGGAAGTTTTATAGTAAGATAAATTATAAAAAAGAGTTTGAAAGAGATTTGTCTATGAATATGAAAAAGGCGAACGAAATAATTCCCTCCTATGTCACTAATATCTTTTCCTTTGATATTACTCCATATGCCAAATGGAAAGAATTTCGGAAAAATGAATTAATATGCAGAGAAGGTGATGATTTATCTGATCTGGTATTTCTTATAAAGGGAAATGCCAAGCTTTTCCTGACTCATGAAAACGGAAAGGTTACCATTATCGATTTTTTTAAATCTCCAACCTTATTTGGGGAGATGGAATTTATGGGAGCGCAGAAATTTACCAATGGAGTCATTGCTTTGGATAAGTGCGTCTGTATCCTGTTGCCCCTAAGGGAGGTCAGCCATCTTTTAAGAAACGATACCAAATTCTTAAATTATCTGTGCCTGTTTTTATGCCGGAAGGCTCTGCGCAATACCTCAAATTATGCAACTAACCAGAATTATCCTCTGGTAAACCGTCTGGCTAATTTTATACTATTATCTGCAGATGGAGAAATCTATAATAGGAAACACACAGAGGTTGCGGAATACCTGGGTGTCAGCTACCGTCACCTGCTTCATGTGTTTTCGGTTTTATGTGAGGCGGATATACTGCAGCATATGGACAAAAAAAGATACAGAATTAAGGATTTTTCATCTCTTGCGACCATGGCTGTCAATGAAAACAGCTTATGATGATACAAAAAAAAGATCCGATTCAGACATTGATATCTGAACCAGCTCTTTTTTTATGTCTGTCTATTTAACCATTATAACTGTTTATCCTGCCATTTTTTCCGTTCCACCAGTCTTCCCATAAAAAATGCGATGACTCCCACTCCGATTCCCGTCTGAAGACAGAACAAAAGGCTTTCTATTTCCCCGGGAAGCTCTCCGCCTATGGCAGCCTCCATAACGGGAGTAAACCATGGTTCATATTCCGAACCGCGGATTTCTGTGATCATCTGGCTTCCCGCATCATCCGATCCCCCAAACTCTGCTCCCTTTAAGGCAAACAAAGGAATGATGGCAATCAGACATACGAGAACCAGCAGCACCGCGATCGTCTGTTTTCTTTTCCTGCTCATATTATTTTACCTCCCTTGTAAATCCAATGGCTTTTAACTCCGGAAGAGCATAAGTTTCAAGAGTCATAATGATGACTGTAGTGAGAATTCCCTCAATTATCGCGAGAGGCAGCTGTGTGGGTGCAAATACTCCAAGGAATTTAACAGCAGAAGCGCCAACGCCTCCTATTTCAGAAGGATAAGCTAAGGCAAGCTGAAAACTGGTAACACAGTATGTAAATAAATCGCCTAACGTCGCAGCAAGAAAAACCGCTGCCATTTTATTCACTTTTAACGCCTTACAAAGCCTGTATATTCCAAAAGACACGAAAGGACCTGCAATTGCCATGGAAAAGGTATTTGCTCCCAGTGTGGTAAGACCGCCGTGGGCGAGCAGCACCGCCTGAAAAATTAAAACAATAATCCCCAGAATACTGACTGCAGACGGTCCAAATAAAATTGCACCAAGACCGGTTCCCGTCATATGAGAACAGCTTCCGGTAACCGACGGAATCTTTAATGAGGAGAGCACAAATACAAATGCTCCAGACATGGCAAGAACTGTAATCGCCTTCCTGTTCTCCCGAAGCGTCTTCTGTATGGAAAAGAAGCCGGCTATGAGAAAGGGAACACAGACTGCACCCCATGTGATACAATACCCTACTGGCAAATAGCCCTCCATAATATGCATTGCAAAGGCACTGGGAACGATTCCAAATGTCAGTGCAAATGCGGCTGCAAGTTTCATGATACTTTTTTCTTTCTTACTCATTTTCATTCTCCTTCCAATAAAATAAGCACCTCACATCCGATGGTTCCCACACATCAGACAGGTGCCCTATGGGTAAATCTTTGCACAGCAAAAAGACTTCCCGGCACCGGTCATCGCTCGTAACCGGATACTCCAAATAAAAAGGCAGGTCTTCTGACTCATGCATCAAACACAGCTGCTCCCTCTTCCCGGTTTCCCAGTGAGTAATGGAGCCCTGCTCTGCATATACAGCGGCGGGACCGTAAGGGACTTTCACCCTTTTCCCTATTATCCTGCGGAGAATTTCACAGGCACCTTTTTAGATAATACGCTTGTATTGTAACTGCAATACCAATTTCTGTCAATATAAAGACGATGAGCGTCTAAACTTCACTCAGCATGTTAAGCAACTGATTCAACTCTTGTGTATCCTTAAAGCGCGGACTCTCTTCCGGTAAGATCCGGTTTCTCACCAGGCTGTCATAAACCTCCATCAAAACCGGCTTCCTCAAATTACCCTGATTCAGGACGGAATCGGACGCCAGAATATCCGCTGCCGGACCATCCGCGATAATGGTTCCACCGGCAAATACCACTGCCCGGTCCGCCCACTTATAGGCAAAATCCACATCATGGGTTGAAATCAGAAGAGTCTTCCCCATTTTTGTCATTTCATCAAGAACTTGTGTGAGCATTTCCACATTAACGGGATCTAACGATGCGGTTGGTTCATCAAATATGACCATCTCCGGTTCCATTGCAATGATATCCGCTATGCTTACCCGTTTCTTCTCTCCTCCGCTTAAGTAGTGGGGAGGACGGTCCTGAAACATCATTAAATTCATGGACTCTAAGGCCATATCCACCCGCTGCTTCACTTCTTCTTTTGAAAGCCTTAAATTCATTGGTCCAAAGGATACCTCTGCTGAAACAGTAGACGCAATGATCTGATTATCCGCGTCCTGAAACACAATCCCCACTTTCTTCCGAAGCTCATTTAAGTCTTTTTTCCCAATTTTCTTTCCCTTAAAGCGAATGGTTCCTGTATCAGGTATTAAAACACCATTGAGGTTTAAAAAGCAGGTGGATTTCCCCGCTCCATTGGAACCAAGTACTGCGATCTTCTCTCCCTTTCTCACAGACAGGGATACATCATGAAGTGCCTTATTTCCTGTGCCATAAGAATACGAAAGATTTTCTGCCTGTAAAAGTATTTCTTCCATCATCTGTTCCTCCTCATTTTCGCACCAGCCATAAAAGCAGAAGAAGTGCAATATAGCCGGCTGCCGCTCCTGCCTCTTTTGCCTTCACCGGCTTCTTCTCTTCCAGAAATACAAGCTCTCCCTGATAGCACCGGGCAGTCATGGCATCATAATACGTCCCTGCCTTCTTTAGCGAAACGATAAAGAGATTCGCTCCAATCCCTCCAAAGGACCTGCATGACGTTAGGAAATTATGATATCCCAGCCTGGACTCTGCCGCCTGCTTCATGCTGCTCTGTACATCCATCATAACAAAGATAAACCGGTATATGAGATTCATCAGCTCTGATATCAGCTTTGGCACATGCAGTTTTCCAAGTAAATTAATTATCTCACTTGCCGGTGTGGAAAGTACAAGCATGTACATGGCACTTACCGATGCCATGGCCTTTAAAATCAGTCTTGCGGAAAGAACCGCTCCTTCCTCTGACAGATAGAAATAAAATCCGGGAAGCGATACATAAAAGCGCCCTGCCGGTACAGGAGATACCCCCACCACAATAGCAGCAGTTCCCAGAATCAGAAAGGCTGCTGGAATTTTTAAAAGAGCCAGATACTTTTTTATGGAAAGTCCTCCCAAAAAGATGGTTACAGCTCCCATGGACAGGAATGCGGCAACTGATATAAAAATATCTCCAGTTCCAATACAAAGTAACAACGTTAGTATTGCAATTGCTGCTTTTAAACCTGGATTAATTCCCTTCATGCGTGATTCATAAGCATAAGTATCTATCGTACTAATCATTCTCACCTCCTTTAAAGCTGATTATAAGTGATTGATATACCTTCTGCAAGTGAAGGTTTAAGCGGCAATCCGGTTTGATTTCCATTTTTATGTAAATATACCAGTTTTTGCGCGCTATTCAAGGAAAACCCATCATGTTATACTTTATTTCATAATAAGTTGAAAAGGAGAACACGATGAAAAGAAGTACGAGAAAGGCAATCATGTGGGCTATATCTGTTTTTTTACTTTTTCTAATCAGCAGTTACTGCACTGAAAATTCATTTGCAGCAAAGCCTGGCAAAAGCACTTCCACTGCTCCCCAAAGTTTAACTGCGGGTGATATCACCAGTACCTCAGTCACCCTCAGCTGGGCCCCTCCCGCAGGCGGCTTCGGAGTGAAAGAATACCAGATTTACCAAAACAATACTTATCTGGGTTCCACCACCTCCGTTACATATGCGGTAAATGGATTAATACCGGCAACGACTTACCAGTTTTATGTAAAAGCAAAAGACGCGAAAAGGAATATCTCACCCGCCAGCAATACAGTATCCGTTACCACGGCACAGTCCGCTTTGCCTCCGACAGATACTGAGCCATTAGCCGGCAGAATAGTCGGTTATTATGCCGCATGGGAAGCGTACAGCGGCTCCTATCCTGACCAGATCGACGCAGGAAAGCTGACGCATATTAATTACGCTTTTGCCAATATTGGCCCTGATTTAAAACTTACACTGGGATATCCGGATGTGGATCCCAATAACATAAGGCTTTTAAATTCACTCAAATTAAAGAATCCAGATTTAAAAACACTGATTTCCGTGGGTGGCTGGAACTGGTCCGGAAGATTTTCAGATGCAGCTCTGTCCGACACTTCCAGAAGTGCCTTTGCTGACAGCTGCGTAGATTTTATTGTCAGATATGGTTTTGATGGAATCGACCTGGACTGGGAATATCCTGTGAGCGGAGGTCTGACAACTAACATCAAACGTCCGGAAGATAAACAAAACTTCACCCTGCTTCTTCAGAAAATACGGGAAAAGCTGGATATACGGGGTGCTCTCGATCAGAAGCACTACCTCCTCACCATCGCTGGCGGAGCCGACGCTTCTTATGTAAGAAATGTAGAGCTGGCTAAACTGGCCCAATATCTGGACTACGCAAATATAATGACTTATGATTTACACGGAACCTGGGATCCCTATACGGATTTACTGGCACCACTTTATAATAACAATGATTACTCTCCCCAATATAAAACAAGTGTGGATTCAGCAGTCAATGCCTGGTTAAATGCTTCCTTCCCTGCAGAAAAGCTGGTTATGGGTATTCCGTTCTATGGATATCTGTACTCTTCCGTGAATAATTCAAATAATGGTTTATACCAGACATACGGCGGTGCCAACTCCATCAGCTACAAGGATATCAAGGCAAACTACTTAAATCAAACAGGCTATACAAGATATTTTCACTCTCAGTCAATGGTTCCGTGGTTGTTTAACGGTACAATCTTCATCAGCTATGAAGATCCTCAGTCCATCGGTTATAAAACAGATTACATTAAATCGAAGAATTTAGGCGGTGCCATGATATGGGAACTGGCTCAGGATTCTAATGAAGAGCTTCTTAATACATTGTATAACGGATTAAAATAACTTCATGAATTTATAAGACCGCTGCAATGCAGGTAAATAACTATCTGCATTGCAGCGGCCTTTAATTACTGATTCTCGTTTACCTGTTCTTCCGTCAGAGTAAATACCTGTCTCTTACGAGCCATCTCATCATTTTCCAGGTACTCATCGTAAGTTGTAATCTTATCGATCAACTGTCCGCCTACAATCTCCATAATGCGGTTAGCCGTTGTCTGTACGATCTGATGGTCACGGGAGGAGAACAGAAGCGCTCCCTGAAACTTCACCAATCCATTGTTTAATGCTGTAATGGATTCCATATCAAGGTGGTCGGTCGGTTCATCTAAAAGAAGCACGTTAGCTCCGGAAATCATCAGCTTTGAAAGCATACAGCGTACTTTCTCTCCACCGGATAATACCCGCACTTTCTTTACGCCGTCTTCTCCGGCAAAAAGCATACGTCCAAGGAATCCGCGGACATAAGTCGCGTCTTTTTCAGGAGAATACTGGGTCAGCCAGTCCACGATGGTGTCATCGTTATCAAACTCCGCGCTATTATCCTTAGGGAAATAGCTCTGGGTAGTTGTAAGGCCCCATTTATAATCGCCTTCATCCGGCTCCATTTCGCCGGAAAGGATCTTAAACAGAACCGTTTTAGCAAGCTCGTTCGGTCCTACAAAAGCCACTTTATCCTCTCTGGTTAAGGTAAAGGATATATGATCAAGTATCTTCACACCATCAATGGTCTTGGTTAAATTATTTACCGTAAGAACCTCATTACCGATCTCACGGGCCGGACGGAAGTCGATATAGGGGTATTTACGGCTGGAAGGTTTGATATCATCCAGTTCAATTTTTTCTAAAGCACGTTTTCTGGAAGTAGCCTGCTTGGATTTGGAAGCATTGGCTGAAAAACGCTGAATAAAATCTTGCAGCTCCTTGATCTTTTCTTCTTTCTTCCTGTTTGCTTCCTTCATCTGCTTTACCATAAGCTGGCTTGATTCATACCAGAAATCATAGTTTCCGGCATAAAGCTGAATCTTGCTGTAATCAATATCCGCAATATGAGTACAGACCTTGTTTAAAAAGTAACGGTCATGGGAAACCACGATTACCGTATTTTCAAAATTAATTAAGAATTCTTCCAGCCATGCAATAGCGTCCAGATCCAAATGGTTGGTCGGCTCATCTAAAAGTAGAATATCAGGATTGCCAAAGAGCGCCTGTGCGAGAAGCACTTTCACCTTCTGGGCTCCGGTTAAATCCTTCATCAGTTTATAGTGTAAGTCAGTCTCAATTCCAAGACCGTTCAATAAGTTAGCAGCATCGGATTCCGCTTCCCATCCATTCATGGTAGCGAATTCTCCCTCCAGATCTGCAGCCTTAATGCCGTCCTCATCTGTGAAGTCTTCCTTCGCGTAGATGGCATCCTTTTCCTTCATAATTTCATATAATCTGACATTTCCCATGATAACGGTATCAAGAACCTGATACTCATCATATTTAAAATGGTCCTGTTTTAAGAAAGAAAGTCTCTGGCCCGGTGTGATCACAATATCACCGCCGGTAGGCTCCAGTTCCCCGGAAAGAATTTTTAAGAACGTGGATTTTCCGGCACCATTGGCACCGATTAAGCCATAACAGTTGCCTTCCGTAAACTTAATATTTACATCTTCAAACAATGCTTTTTTTCCAAGTCTTAATGTTACGTTATGTGCACTAATCATCTTAATTCCCTTTCTGAAATCTGGTTTTATTCCATATCGTAAGCTCTGCTTCTGGTTTCAGTAAATAAACCGCCGAAACCATCAAAATAGGGGTCGTTTGGCCCCTTATCTGTCATCTCTCTTATTGTACATGAAAATCCCGAATTTGCAAGCCTTTTATCAAAAAAGCCCTGCCTATCCGGGATTTTTGGCTGGTTTTTACTTTGCTGCTTCCACCTTTAATGGGAAGTTGGATTCACTGCCTGCATCATAGGTAACCGTTACATAGGTAACTTTTACCAAAGCACCGCTTCCATTGCTGTCATCCGTTGCATTACCAAGCACGCCCGTCTCCAGCCCTTCGCAGTTGTCTTTGATAAAGCCCATCTCTTTTCCCGAACCTGTATCTATGGTAAAGGTACTCATAGCCTGGTCCTTTACACTTCCGGTTGCCTCTTTTACTTCCATCTTGTCCTGAGCATCAAGCACAAGAATGACCTTTGCATTAGTCGTATCAGATCCGGAAATTTCACCTTTATAGATGATGGAAACTTTCACATCCGGTTCCAGTGAATAGGAGGTCTCTACTACAGCATTATTCAGATGAAAGGCAGCTTTTGTATCTCCATCTGTGACAGTCATGGATTCCATATTATCTGCTACCTCCGTAACCTTGCCAGTTAATATCTTAAATTCTGCTGTACTGCCAGGTGCCTGTGTACTTGCTGCCGGAGAGGTTTCATTCCCGGCTGAAGTCTCTTTCCCTGTTTCTGTAACGGTACCAGCAACGCTCTCCGCCTGTTTTGTGGATCTCCCGCAAGCCGGTAATAAAACGGCCGCACAGACAGCTAATGCGATCATTAGGGTTCTTTTCATAAAGCATCCTCTTTTCTCTGTTTACCATTTCCTGTTATATCGCATTTAGTATACCATCCGATTGTGAAAAGTTTTTTTCTTTTTTCTTAATTTATTTATATAAGTGGCTAAAAACAGTGGTTTTTCGCTTAAATCCAAGGTTTCACAGGTTTTCTGTCTCACCATCTATTACCACCTAAATGAAGTCAAAATACAGTCAGAAAATGATATAATGTTCTATTATAATGGCGGGATCCGAATATCGGATACCCGCCAGAAAAATTAACAGTCACATTTAGGGTGACATCTTGGATTGTTGCAGCCGTCCCGGAAACCGGCGCAGAAAGCTTCTTTTACTTCCTTACGACAAGGATCTATATTACGACAACATCTACAGCAACATCTACAGCAACGTCTGCAGTCAAATCTATCATCAGACCTATCATCAGACCTATCATCAAACCCATTATCAAACCTATTATCAAATCTATTATCAGAACAACACATGTATTGTACCTCCTTTTATTAGGTTTGTACTATAATATATGAGATACCAGACATAATTGTTAAATATGGATATTCTAAGTTACATTACCTACTGTACCAAACCCGGATATAAAACTCATGTTCGTCGGTACAACGTAATTGCTGGTTCAAGTGTAATGCGCATGCTTAAATATAACGTATGATCACCATACTGTTTTGCATATTGCTCAATCATATTAAGCAATGATACCCCTGAAACACACATAAACAATGTGTTCCAGGGGCCTCATTAAAATCACTATTGAATTTTATTCCTATAAAATATCTCCATACCTCCCAAGAAAGTTCTGTGTCCTCACATTATTAGACGCAAACACTTCCTCCGGAGTCCCTTCCTCAACAATCACACCCTCCGCCATAAAAATAACCCGGTCGGATATATCTCTGGCAAACGCCATCTCATGGGTGACGATTACCATGGCAATATGCAGATCAGCAAGGGATTTAATAACCTTAAGCACTTCACCCGTCAGCTCCGGGTCCAGTGCAGAAGTTGGCTCATCAAAAAAGAGAATCTTGGGATTTAAGGCAAGAGCTCTTGCTATCGCCACCCTCTGGCACTGTCCGCCAGACAGCTGACAGGGATAGGCTTCCGCTTTATCTGCAAGCCCCATTTTCTGAAGAAGCTCCATGGCCTCTTTAACTGCATCCTCTTTACTCCGCTTCTGAACATGGATTGGTGCATCAATAATATTATTCAAAACGGTCATGTGAGGAAATAAATTAAAATTCTGAAAAACCAGACCGTAATTTTTCTGAATCTCTTTCAGCTTTTCCTTCTTTGCATAGACAGACGTTCCGCCGCTTCCATTCCACGCCGCTTTTTCGCCCAGATAAAACAGCTCTCCGCCATCCATCTGCTCCAGCATGGTGGCACACCGGAGGAGAGTGGATTTTCCTGAGCCGGAAGGCCCGATGACAGACAGAATCTCTCCTTCTTTCACAGACAGAGAGATATCCCGAAGAACTCTCTGACCGTTAAATGATTTTTCCACATGGTTCATTTCCAGTACGTGCATCCCGATTCCTCCTATTGGTAGTAATTCATCCGTTTTTCTATGTATTCCATCAGCATTGCCACCACCAGATTAAATACATAATAGAACAGACCTGCTGCCACAAAAGGGATCAGGCTTGTCTGTGAGGATGCCAGCGCCTTGGCTACGGCAAACATCTCCAGCACGCTGATGGTAAACGCAAGGGAGGTGTCCTTTACAAGAGTAATTACCTCGTTGGTGACTGACGGAAGAATCCGTTTTATTACCTGCGGGAATATGATTCTAAAAAAGGTCTGGTTCTTTGAATATCCCAGAAGCTTTGCCGCCTCATACTGTCCGGCAGGCATGGACTGGATGCCGCTTCTGTATATTTCTGCAAAATAAGCCGCATAGTTGATAACAAAGCCGATAAAAGCAGCCCAAAGGCGGTAACCGTTCCCAACCTTTACTCCAAAAAGGTAATAGGGACCGAAATACACCACCATAAGCTGAAGCATCAGAGGGGTTCCTCTCATGACTGAAATATAGAATTTAACAATGGCCTCTATGACCCGGTTTTTAGACATCCTCCCAAAGGAGACCAGAAGCCCCAGAGGAAGAGAAAAGATGAGTGTCACCAGAAAGATCTGAATGCTGACCCACATTCCTCCTGCCAGTTGTGTAAGTATCTTTGTAAAAGCCATGATTGCCCCTCCGTCAGTATCAATTATTTTCCTATTGTTGTAACATCCTTACCGAACCATTTTTCAGAAACGGTCTTTAAGGTTCCGTCTGCTGCCATTGCCTCCAGCTGCTCCTGCACCTGGTCTCTTAATGCTTCATTTCCTTTTTTAAAGCCTACGCCATACTCCTCAGCAGCAAGTGCTTCATCAAGAATCACAAAATCTGACTTTCTCTGCTGAATCTGATAAGCAGCTACAATCTCATCCATTGCCACGCAGTTTACTGCTCCCATCTCCAGATCCATAAATGCAGTATTGTAATCCGGTGTTGTCTGAAGCGTCTGAAATGTTTTGGCTAAGGTATCATTATCCTTTAATGCAGCCTCTGCAGATGAATCGGCCTGCACCTCCACTACCTTTCCGGAAAGATCGGCCAGTGTCCTGATTCCGGAATCCTTTGCCACAACGAAGACCTGCCTGTTTGCCATATAAGGCTTTGTCCATGTATAACCGTCTTCTCTTCCGTTGATGGTAAATCCATTCCAGATACAGTCAATGTTGCCGCTTTCCAGCTCCATATCCTTTGCATCCCAGGCGATTGGCTGGGCTACAAACTTTTTACCAAGGCGGTCTGCCACCTCTTTTGCAAGATCTAAGTCAAATCCTGTATACTCACCATTATCTCCTACAAAACCCATGGGAGGGAAATCCTGATCAAATCCTACGGTAAAGGTATCTTTGCCGGAAGCTGCGGAAGTTGTCTCCTGTGCTTTTTGGGTTTCTGCAGATGATGACTCTGCTTTTGTTGTCTCTGCTGTCTGGGAAGCTTCCTTTTTCCCTGCACAGCCGCTTAATAACGCTGCTGCTCCTAATACTGCCGCTGCCAGAATCACTATTTTTTTCATAACATAATTCCTCCTCTTAATTTTCATGTGTTACCATGGTAGCACAGTAAAGTTTTTCTGTAAAGAAGAAATTTATGTATAATTACGTTAAAACCATATAAAAGAAAAGATTATAATCAGTATCACAAGTGCGGCTCCCCCTCCCAATATGAAAGCCGGCCTTATATTACCCTCATCCCGTTCCATGACAGTCTCCGGTTCCGCCAGCATACCCCATGGACTAAGCACCAGAATTCCCTGGGGCATTTCTGAAGAATTACCGCTGCTTAGGAAATTTGAAAATTCCCTCCAGTCCCGTTCAATCAGTTTTCTGCCTTCCTTAAAGTCCTCTGCAGGTGTCTTTTTTTCTTTTGTAAAAAATGACTCCGGTTCTCTCCTGTCATCTGAAACTTCTTTTTTCTTTAGAAATTGCTGATAGGCAAAGCGGATCCCTTTATTAGCAGCCTCATTCACATCCGCCTTCGCCAAATATATATTCATCATATAATAAAAGATCTTATATACATCTTTTGCTTCAAAAACATGTTTTCTTACTGCTGCACCTGAATATTTCAGTGACGACTGCCTTACCATCTCCTGTATCAGCTCATCTGTCATCCGGTCACCTGCTTCTCTTAAATCCATGGCGAGTCCTTTTTCCATTCCCAGATATGATACAAAAACCTGTGATTTTATTGACATAAGCGCCGCTAAAAATCCCCAGAGTTCTTCACTCTTTCCGGTTAATCCTGCCAGCTTAAACAAATTTCCCTCTCTGTTCATATATGCTGCAAAACGCTGGGCAGTCTCTAAATCTTTTATCTCATAAGCCCTTCCGGTTTTCAGCGGAGATATGGTTAAACTTGCCCCCTGGGTTTTCCCTGCTTTATCCTTTAAAGAAGCACCTTTCTCCAGAATAATCATAGAGGTTTCTTTCATCAGGTTCTCCGCATATCCCGGATTATTTTTAATCGTTCCCGAACCTGCCGGCTGGTAAATGATTCCCATACCGGTTTCATTTCCTTTATCCAAAACCGGAGTTCTGATTCCGCTTTCATTAACACCCCCTGCCGGTTTTCCCGCCAAATCTCCGCGTCCAAAAATCTGGTTCAGCTCTGCCTCCGTTAAATTTTTTCCCATAACGCTGCGGCAGACTGCCCCCCGCAATGCGGTGATAGATATGGGAGATCCGTAATTCTTTAAAAGAAGCTCAAGATCCCCAAAGTGTGTCATCATCAGTTTTTGCAGCAGCAGAGATAATTCCTGATTCAGCCGCTCCGCTTCTCCTCCCTCCTGTGTTCCATGGGTAAGAACCGCCAGAAGAAGCTCCTTATAAATTCTTGCCAGCTGGTCTAATTTCTCCGGAACGGAAAGATTGTCAGAAGGACACCAATCCGCAAACTTACGAAAGGCTTCTTTCCATTCCTCTTCATCCCAGACATCCGGAGAATCACTAACGGAAGCAGTGTCTCTGGCCGGTCTGGACTTTTCTGATATCTCGGATTTTTCAGAATCACTGTTCTTTGCCTCTTCCTTCAAAGCCTGAGTCTGAGCAACGACCTCATTAAGCAGAATTTCTCCTGAGATTATTTTCTCATTCACTTTTAAAGCCTCAGCAGCCTGCTCCAGGCCTGCCTTCTCACTCATTTTACCCTCTGCTGTTCCCTCTGCCTTTAAATCCCCGGGGACCGCAGGGTCCTGCACCCTGATTTCCATCTTTTATCCTTTTCTGAAATATATCTGATTAATCTTTTTCATCCTGATATACGATCTTACCCTTACAGATGGTATATTTTACTTTGCCAAAAAGCTTTTGCCCGGTAAACGGAGAATTAGAGGATTTGGAAACGTATTCGCCTGCCGTCCACTCCTCTTCCGGGTCAAAAAGCACCAGATCTGCCATTCCGCCTGTTTTCAGTACTCCGCAGTCCAGACGGTATAATTTTGCCGGATTAATGCTCATCTTTTCCAACAGCTGCATCATCGTTAAATGCCCCTGCCTGACCAGAGTGGTCACTCCCAGCCCAAGGGCAGTTTCCAGACCAATAATTCCGCTGGGCGCCTCCAGCAGAGGCCTTGCTTTTTCTTCTGTACTGTGAGGTGCATGATCCGTAGCAATAATATCAATACTTCCATTTTTCAGGCCCTCTATGACAGCCAGGCGGTCTTCCTCTGTCCGAAGAGGCGGATTCATCTTTGCCAGACTTCCATGGGAAAGTACAGCTTCTTCTGTCAGAGTGAAATGATGGGGCGTCACTTCTGCATAAACATCTGCCCCTAAATCCTTTGCAAACCGTACCATGCGAACCGACGCGGCAGAACTGATATGTTGAATGTCCACCGTAGCTTTTGTGTGGAGGGCAAGCATACAGTCTCTTGCCACCAGGCTGTCCTCTGCCTCTGCCGGAGAACCGTAAATACCAAGCCGGTCGGATACTGCTCCATGATTGACGCCGTTGTTTTCAATTAATGCAGGATCCTCCTCATGAAAGCTTAAAGGAAGGTTTAAACTGGCTGCTTTTTCCATAGCCTTTTTCACGAGTTCGGAATCCATAAGCGGAATTCCGTCATCTGTAAAGCCTGCTGCTCCATGAGCTGCCAGTTCTTCCATATCAGTCAGTTCACGCCCCTTCAGCCCTTTGGATACAGCCGCTGCATGGAGGACATTGATTCCTGTTTTCATTCCTTCCTTCTTCACATATTCCAATGTGTCTGCATTATCCACCGGCGGCCTGGTATTTGCCATGCATACAACCGTTGTAAATCCGCCTTTGGCAGCTGCTCTTGCGCCAGTCTGAATATCCTCTTTATAAGTAAGACCAGGGTCCCGAAAATGAACATGTACATCCACAAGTCCCGGTGCGGCAATCAGACCAGAGGCATCAATCACCACATCTTCCTTTGACGTTGCAGCACCTGAAGGAATCTGTCCTGTTCCCATCCCCACTATCATCCCATCTTCTATACAGATATCCATGTCCTGTTCTGTATTGGTTGCAGGATCTATTACATGAGCATTTTTAATCCATATCATCGTTTCTTTCTCCCTTTCTCTTCTAATGCCCGTTTGCCCTTCTTTGCAGCAAAGTGAAAGAATCCCTGAGGCAGTTCAAAAACAAACACAATACCAAGCACGATGGCTACCGCCACTTTCAGGGCCAGGAACCCTGTGCGGGCAGCAAGTGCCATGTCATCAGTCACAATATAGTAAGCAGTCCAGTATACCAGCGCCCCCGGTACCAACGGAAAAATACCGGAAATCAAAAAGATGGTTACCGGGCACTGCTTTCTGACCGCGAATATTCTGGAAAGAAAAATTACTGCAATCGTTGCAAACAGTGCAGATGACGGCTCTGAGAACCCCTGTATCAGCATACTGTATACAAACCAGCCTGTTCCGCCAATCAGACCACAATAAGGGTAGTATATGGCAGGCACCCCAAACAGCAGGGCAAATGCAACCGTACCCAGGGCTGCAACTGCCATCTCATATAAAGCTGTCACAAAAATCCACCTCCTGTAAACCGGTGAAGCAGGCCAAATACCAGTCCCACTCCCATGGCGATGCAGAAAAATACCAGCAGTGCATCCAGCATGCGGACAGAACCTGCGATATAATCTCCATCTGCAATGTCACGTATGGCATTGGTAAATGCGACTCCTGGAATCAGGGGCATGATAGAACCAATAATCATGTAGTTTAAATGATCTCCCAGGTGAAGCATATATAACAGGGTGCACAGCGCAGTGACAAGCGCACCTCCTCCAATATTGCCTACCAGCTTGGAAAGATGGGGACCAAACAGATAAATCACATATACATAAAGCAGTACTCCGGGGAAAAACGCCGCTGCTGCATCCTTTAAATTGCCGCCGAACAAATAACAAAAGCAGGCACTTCCCACTCCTGATGCCAGAATCTGCATTCTCTTTGATTTGCCCGGCATCTGCTGAATCAGTACCAGCCTGTCCCTGACCTCACAGGGAGCTAAGGATCCTCTCTCTATCTCTCTGGAGAGCTGATTGACTGCAGCCACCCGGTCTAAATGTGTTCCACTCACCGGAATGTGCTGAACCTTTGCAAATATTTCCTCTCTCTGGTTTCCTGCAGTAGTAAATATCCCGTTACTTAACACAAAAGAGCTGCAGGATTCGATTCCATAATGGCGGCAGATCCGGTCCATGGTTTCTTCCACCCGGAAGATCTCAGCTCCATTCTCCAGGAGAATATGACCTGCCAGCATGGCTGCATCTAAAACTTCACGCTCTTCCTCTTTCCGATCATTCATGAATTTAAAGCTCCTGTCCCAGAATAAAGGATTCTCCGTCCCTTTCAATCATAATAATCCTGTCCCGGTAAGGGGCGGAAACTTCCATGTCCTTTAACTGCCCAATTACGGAAAAGTTCCCCCAGCAGTGCATTGGAAAAGCATGTAATACCTCCGCCTTTCTCATAAATTCATCAAATCCAAGATAGAAGGCTCTCTCCTGTCTGGGGTCCAGAGGCAGAAAAGCCGCATCAATCTTCATTCCGGCCAGCTTATCCACTTCCAATGAATACTTCTTTGCCATATCACGGTTCCAATCCTCGGGTTCGCCTTCCCATCTCCAGTTGTTTAAATCCCCTGCATGATATATGGCTGCGCCATCCACTTTTATCAGAAAAGCAACCCCTTCATCTGTAGAATCGAAGGTTGTAACTTCCATCTGTGTATACCCGCCGTCATTGTACGAAAGTCTGAAAGTCTCCCCCGGTTTTACAAATAAAGTGCGTTCTCTCAGCTCCTCTTTAACCTTTTTTTTAGAAATATCGTCAGAAAGAACATAATGAACTTCTCTTAATTCAGTTCCCAAATCAAAGATCTTATCCGAAAAATGATCTCCGTGACGGTGGCTGGCGAAGATGATAAGTGGTTTATTCATGTCCAGTTCCGGGAGCGGACCCTGGGTATAATCAAAAAGCAGGGCGGCAGAACTTAGTTCTACCAGGAATGCACTGTGATGAACGTAAGTAATTTTCATGAAAAGCGGCCTCCTATTAATAACTGTTTGGAAAAATTATATCACATACTGATCCGTTCTGCATAGCAGATGTGCGCAAAAAAAAGGCGGAGACATTCGTCCCCGCCCGCGGAAATTTTCATTCCTTCTAAGCTGTTATTTCTATATAATTAGTTAGCAGCCTTTGTAGACTCTGCAGCTTCAGAAGATACTTCTTCGCTGGATGCTTCTTCAGAAGACTCTTTTACAGATGCTTCTTCTTTTGTTTCTTCTACAGACTCAGAAGATTCCTCTGTTGTAACTTCTTCTTTAGCAGCTGCTTCTGTTGTAACTGCTTCTTTTGTAACTGCCTCTGTTGTAACTGCTTCTGTTGCTGCTGTTGTTTCAGCAGTCTTTGTGCTGCCACATGCAGAAATTGCTGCCATTGTTAATACTGCTACGCCTGTAAGTACAAGTTTCTTTGTTGTTAATTTCATAATTATTCTCCTCCTTGCGGCTACCTATGTTTTATTGTTGAATATGTATGCCGCGGCTTCTTTTTTTTATTTCTAAAGCCGAGACACAGTTTAACACCTTCAGAAAATAAAGTCAATGAATTCATTATGATTTTTTTCTTAATTTAAAAGTGGTAAATTCTTAATTAAATTTACAAATAGCCATGATATGTCAAATAATAAATTATTAATTTATACTCTTGAGTTTTTTTTATTCTATTTGTTTGGATTTTGTCCATTCGAAAAACAGAATAGTTTTTTTGCAGTATACTTATTTATTTTTGTGTATTTTTACCAAATCTATTTCTCTTTATCACCGTTGCAGTTAATTTCCGCACCTGCTATACTTTATAAATAACTACTTATTGATCATGATTAACAGGAGGAATCAAATATGTTAAAAGAACTCGTCTCCAAGTGCCGTACATACCGCCGCTTCTATCAGGAAACTCCTATTCCTGAGGAGGATTTGCTGGAACTCATTGATCTGGCCAGACTTACTGCTTCAACCGCCAACTCTCAGGCTCTGAAATTCAGGATCAGTCATACAACGGAGGAAAATGCCCTGATTTTTGATACCCTGGGCTGGGCTGGAGCACTTCCGGACTGGGATGGACCGGAAGAAGGCGAGCGTCCCTCTGCCTACATCGTGATTCTCTGCGATTTGTCACTTGGAAAGAATAAACTCATTGATGATGGTATCGCCGCTCAGACCATTATGCTGGGTGCGGTAGAAAAGGGCTACGGCGGCTGTATGCTGGGAAATGTGCGGAGAAGCCAGCTGGCCGAAGCACTTGGTATAGATACTTCTCTTTATTCAGTTGATCTTGTTCTGGCTCTTGGAAAGCCAAAGGAAGAAGTGGTCATCGTACCTGTAAAGGAGGACGGAAACGTCACTTATTACAGAGACGAAAACCAGATTCACTATGTTCCAAAAAGAGCATTAAAGGATATCATTATGTGATTTTATTAAAACCGTGAAAAACAGCCGGCCCGGAAAATCCCGGTACCGGCTGTTTAAAATTTCTGTCCGCATTTGGGACAATACTCAAAATCCTCAGTTGTTTCATATCCGCAGTGGGTACATTGCCTTTTATTCCACTCCCCATTTCTCCGGCCGGATTGAACCAGCGTTAAATCCTGTTCCTCAATTTCAACCGGCTCTCTCCGGCTTAATTTCTTTCCCTTTTCTCCGTCCAGCTCATAAACTGTATTACAGCAGGACATCTGTACATAATAATGTCTGTTCCATTTTATAATGGGAATAAAAAATACACTGAAATAGCTGTAGGTCATAAATACCTGATATCTGCCATAGCCGCCGCATAAGGCACAGATCACTGTCTTTGTATAATCAAACAGCTTTTTTCCCTGACTCATTCCGCATATGAAAAACATCACATTCCTCCTAATGCAGCCAGCAGCAGTAAAATTGGCTGGCATTACTTTTGATTAAGAGTATAGCATAAAAAGAGCATATATCATAGCGGATTCTTGAAGGAGCCATTGCTCCATAAGTGATATCTCACTTATTTTGCAACGGCCCCCTCAAAATAAATATATTAAATATCTATTACTTTAATAACTGAAGCACACCCTCAGGTATCTGATTTGCCTGAGCCAGCATTGCCTGAGATGCCTGAACAAGAATTTTGTTCTTGGTTAATGACATCATTTCAGAAGCCATATCTACATCACGAACACGTGACTCAGCAGCTGACATATTTTCTTTTGTTACACTAAGGTTGTTAATCGTATGCTCCAGACGATTCTGTACAGCACCCAGGTCACCACGGGTAGAAGAAACCTGATTGATTGCATTCTTTATCTGACCTATAGCAGCCTTAGCTCCCTGCTGAGTACTTACATCTACAACTGCGATCCCTAAGCTTTTAGTATCCATGTTGCCAATGGTAACACCAACCTGCTGATAGGTGTCACTGGTATCACCAGCCTGTATTGTTAAACCTCCGGTTTTATTCTTCAGTTTTTCTCCATCTTCAATGGTGAGCTTATTACCAGTAATATCTGCTTTCACGCCATCATTAGAGAGAGCCATCTGCAAATTCTTTGCAGTATCGGCATCTGTACTTCCAATAATAACTGCCGTATTACCCTCCTTTATTTTAGTAGGATCTCCAGAATCAGAAGCTTTGATAAACTGATAATTTTTTCCTCCTACAGAAATGGTATCTCCCGCGGAGATCCCGGCATTATTAAAGGTTAAGGTTTTGCTGGCCCGTTTAGATGTTTGAGTATTTGAAAGTGTGCCGACTGCACCACTGGCTGAATCAGTGGTAGCTAAACTATTTACTTTGGCACCATCTTTACCACCAAGCGCTTCAAAGGTTATCTCGTGTGTAGAAGCATCCACTTTTGCTTTAAATAGACCCTTGGTATCTTCACTATTATTAATTGCATCTACGATTGACTGGGCAGTTTTTCCGACATTCGTTCCATCAGCTGTGTATTTAACCTGAACTGCCTTTCTGTTTCCATCCGCATCCTCGTAGCCAACCGACAGTGTTTGTTCGCCTGCCGTTCCGGCTGTAGGTGTAAATGTGTACTCGGAATTAACAGCATCATCGGTTCCCACAGTGACTCCAATGGTTGATGACTTCATATCAATTGGATTATTAAATGAAACTGTTTTATCTGAGGTTTTTAATTGATTTTCATCACCGATTTTTAACTTTCCATCTGGTGTTAAGGAGGCAGAGCTGATTCCTGCATTCTTCATTGCAGCCACTAAATTTTTCTTTGTATCTGCATCTGTCTCGCCAATAACAACACGAACATTTCCGTTGGAGACATTATAGTCATCTGCTGCTCTCATCTCAAACGTATGATCGCCAATGGTAATTTTGTTTCCTGATGCAAGATCGCCACTCGCCAGAGCTAAATACTTAAATGCATCGGTTGCAGCAGTTGTAACACCGGCTGTTGATGGTGTGGTCGATAAATCGGTATTTTGTGCGTAATCAGCAAGTGCATCTACAGCACCTGTATCATCAATCTTTCTTTGCTTAACAGTAACAGACTGTAATCCTATACCGCTTGTCCCGCTTTCTTTACTTGTTGCACTGATTTTAATACCGTCGTCACCGACCTTTTCAAATTTTACATCGTCAAAGAGTTTTTTCAGCTCATCAAGTGTCTGCGAGTTATCTGCTGCAAATTCAGCATCTAAACTGCCGCCAATTCCATTTTTCATTAGATCATCTAATTTTGTAGCCAGGGTTCCGGTATCAGCCACACTCTTAAACTTAAATTTAAGGATATGATTATTGCCTGCTGTATCCGTTAATGTAAATTCATACTGCATCGGATCTGTTGGTGATACTGCGGTAGATCCATCAGTTTTACTACTATCTAAGTCAAGAGAAACCGAAAATTGACCCTTAGTAGCATTCTGTGTATGTACAGTAGTATCTGCAAGACCTTCTACCTTCGTTGTTCCGGCAACAGTCGCCTTAGCTGCAGCTGCAATTTTACTCGCAGCAGACGCTCCAAGAGAACCATCTAATACCTTGATGCCATTATAGTTCGTAGACTCTGAAATCCGGTTGATTTCATCCTTTAATGAATTTACCTCTTTCTGAAGATTGGCACGGTCAACATTATCATCATATGTACCATTAGCAGACTGCGTTGCAAGTTCTGTCATACGGTTCAGCATGGAATGTACTTCTGTCAGTGCACCTTCTGCTGTCTGAACCAGCGAGATACCATCATTAGCATTCTTCTGAGCAGTCTCAAGTCCTGTAATCTGTGCTCTCATCTTCTCGGAAATCGCCAGACCTGCAGCATCATCACCTGCACGGTTGATTCGGTAACCGGAAGATAATTTTTCCAGGTTCTTTGACGTAGCATTATTATTGCTTCCTAATTGTCCATAAGCGTTTAACGCTGCAATATTGTGTTGAATTCTCATAAATTTACCTCCTTGAATGAAGACGGGGACTTCCTTTTCCCCCATGTATTTTTTTATTCCAAACTATTCATCCGGGCCCTGGCTGAATAGTTGAAAGCGTGATTATCTCACCATTTCATGCTCTTTTCCCTCAGCCGTTTCAAACACTGGGGAATCGGATGACGCTTTTCATAAACTTCTCCTCTTTCGATAGAAATTTCTTTTGGCGCATCAATGGCAAGCCGTAAATCTCCGTCAACGGAGACCACTTGAATAACTATGTTTTTGTCAATTACAAGATACTGACCGGGATTCCTTCCTAAAGATAACATTTGCTTCACCTCCTTGTTGACTTGCAAGTTTGTTAAAACTTAAACTATTTGACAAATATTCCCAGAATGTGTATTAGAACAATGTTATTTTTTTCCTATAAAAACTGTTTGGTTCGGATAAATAAAAGAAATTTTTTAAGAATGTCTTATTTTTTAAATGGTAATGACGATAAACAGATTAGAATGGTAAAAACGAGGATAATATCGTAAAAACTTAGTTCTGATAAGTTTTATTAAGTTCCTATAATACACATTATGGGAACATAGAAAATTCATTACGAAGAAATCAACTTTATAGCAATAGTAGAAAAGATTCAGTATCATGATCAAATATTTCATGAAACTGAATCTTTTTTTACCAATTTACAATTTTATCAATTAAAGTTTGCTGTTCCGTGGCAGTTCTTCTTAAATAAATGCGAGTGGTTTCAATGCTTTCATGCCCCATCAAATCGGCAAGAAATGCAATATCATTGTATCTATCAAGAAAATTCTTAGCATAACGATGACGGAAAGAATGAGGATATACCACTTTTGGATCAATTCCATATTTTAGAGCGAAATTTTTTAGTTGCTGTCTGATTCCTCTGGTTGTTATGAGTTTTCCGAAACGATTTAAAAATAAATAACCTGACGAGATATTTCTTTTTTTAAGCCAATCAAGCGTTTCTTCTCTTAATTTTACAGGAATATAAAGGCGCCGGAGCTTACCTCCTTTTGAATAAAGATCCAAATATCCCATATCCACATGTTCTACTTTAATCTGTATCAATTCACTGACTCGTGCACCCGTGGCAGCCAAATACCATACAAGAAAGTACCATTCCATATTACCATCTTGTTTCAGCCTCTTTTTCAGATAAATATAGTCAGCATTGCTTATAACATTTTCCAAAAAGTTCTTTTGCTGTATTTTAACATTTTTTAACTGCAAACGTTCTTCATCCAGAAATATCAAATATTTGTTAAGCGCCTGAACCCGTAAATTTACAGTTTTAGGCTTATAAGATTCCATTAAATAACCTTTAAAAGCCAACAAATTCTCTTTGTTTATTTCATCATAATGTAAAAAATAATTATTTACCGTCCACACATAAGTCAAAATTGTATTATCAGACAAATTTTCCCTATGAAGATAGTTTTCAAACTCCTTTTGAGCTGCCATTTTTAAGCCTCCATGCATGAATAAATAAATAGCTTTTGTATAACCTCGACAACTGATTATAAAAATTTTATATTTATTCGTATTTATATGACACAATTTTTTATATTACTATAAAATAGTTTTAAAATAAGGCAAATGGTGTGACTTGTTTAATTAATGTCGCGAAAAGTTCCTTAACTGGAAAATAGATGAAGGGCACTGCTCCATGACCAAATATCCCAATCATGACGCAATGCCCTCTTCAAATCATCAACTATCTTTCCGTACTTGTTTCTGAATGACCATAAAAGGTAAGCAGATATAATCCGCAGATTCCTACCACGGCATACACGATCCTTGACAGCCAGGTCATGCTGCCGAAAATAAATGACACCAGGTTGAAATTGAAGAAACCTACCAGCCCCCAGTTTACTGCACCGATGATGGCAATTGTCAGAGCTGTGTAATTTAATGCTTTATTTCCCATGGCACTACCTCCTTTTCCCTTATATTATGGAGTAGCTTTCTGGTTTTTATACATTATTTTCCCAAACTCGTGATTCTTGACCTGATTTCATCCTCTCTGTCTTTAAATAAAAGACTTTTGTTATATTGATAATACCTTTCACACTCATACTCTTTTAAGAATTTTACACTGTAAAATCCGGTATTTAATTCAGTTATAAACAGGACCATCTCCTGCCCTGTCACAAATGCGGCTTCCAGGAAATCAAAGGCATGCTCCAGGGCTTTTCCACTCTCTGCAAAGAGCATATCATAACGGTTTGTTTCCTCCTGAAACATCTTTCGTATCTGGTTCCAGTCTTCTTTCACATCATTTTTTTCAGATTTCTTTAGAGTTTCTTCTATTTTAAGCAGCAGTGCCTCCACATCCCGGTACAGAAAATCTTCCCGCCTGTTTAGAAGTCCTGCCTCCCTTTTTTGCTTTAAAGATTCACTCCAATGGCTTCTTATTTCAAACAGCCGCCCCTCCATGGAAACGTTTGAGTTAATATCCGTTTCCGGATCAGCCTTTTTCAATTCTTCCATTAAAAGACCTGTCCTGTCTCCCTGATCAGCAACTGCTTTAAAATGCTGCCCAAGCCTGGATAAGAGAAGTCCCATTACATTCAGTTTTTCATCAAAGGGTGCACGGCCCAATTTGTTACACAGGCTTTCACGGATTGTACCTGAGAGAATCTCGTCAATCTGATAATCATCCCGGTATTTATAATACAATTCCAGATAATTGGCAAAGTCTTTGGCAATCTTAGGAAACTGAATGTACTCTCCCACCACATCCCTGTCCGGTTTCTTTCCCAGACGTTCGTAAATCTTTATAAAGCTGGATAGATCCTCCCAGCCTCTTGGGGTAGCAAAAAACTTTCCATCTACCGTAGTCTCAATCCGGCAGAAATTATCAGTTCTGGCGTTAAGATAGGAAATAACTGCGGGATGAATCTCATGCTCATAGGCATATGTCTTCCATACCTCATAATCCGGTTCTACGTGAATCAGTTTAATTCTGTCTAAGGTAACCACATCAAAATCCCTGACCGATTTGTTGTATTCCGGAGGGTTTCCGGCAGTTACAATAATCCAGCCTTCGGGAATACGGTGATTTCCGAAAGTCTTATACTGAAGAAACTGAAGCATGGTGGGTGCCAGTGTTTCTGAAACGCAGTTGATTTCATCGATAAAGAGAATTCCTTCCGGCAATCCTGTGCTTTCTATTTTATTATAAACAGAAGCCACAATTTCACTCATGGTATATTCCGTTACACGATACTGTTTCCCGCCAAATTCTTTATCTGTTATAAATGGAAGTCCTACCGCACTCTGTCTTGTATGGTGGGTAATGGTATAAGCCACCAATCCGATCCCGCATTCTCTTGCGATCTGCTCCATGATCTGTGTTTTACCCACTCCGGGCGGTCCCATTAAGAATACCGGTCTCTGCCGCATACCAGGAATCTCATAAGTTCCGTAGTTATCTTTTAGTAAATAAGCCTCTATCGTATTCCTGATCTCTTCTTTTGCTCGTTTTATATTCATCGCTTTTTGTTCTCCTGTTATTTTACTTCCAGATCTTCTCTGTTCAATACTACCTTCATTGCCCAGCCCGGTACTGAAATGTCCTCATATTGATCTTCCATAAACACAAATGCAGTTTCATAGGGAGGCATTTTTACGGGATAGATTCCTTTTCCGTCTGTAAAATACAACAGCCCACGAAGCTTTTTAAAGACTCCCTTATTAAGAAGCCCATTCACATATTCAAATGCAGGACGAAAATCAGTTCCCCCGAACCCGGAAAGAGTAAACTGCTTCATATAATCTTCCATCTCTTCCCGGCTTGTAATGGTGGCATCGGAACGGATCTGTTCGTCACACTGTATGATATGAATGTTTATTTTACGAAAGTAACTTTCTGTTTCTCCAAGTACCTCATAGGTCTGCTCTAAAAAGCTCCGCACCAGATCACCAGAGACTGACATGGAAGTATCAATTACTATTACAAAATCTTCTATTTTAAAAACCTCTCTTGTTTCAAGAGGCTCAATTAAAGGCATATTTTTATAGAGCGTTAATCCATAGGTATAAAATATAGAATCAAAGGAATCAGGATCCACCTCTGCCTCCTCTTTTAAAACTGCAAATTTTCTTAAGAACCGTTTATAATCATAGCGTTCCCGGTTTTCTATTTTCACCTGTTCCAAAAGCTGTCTGGAGGATTCGTCATTTTTTTCTCCGAAGGATTCCATCTCGGTTTCCATCTTCTCCCTGATATCCTGCCATTTGTTCTGGCGTTCCAGCTTAAAATGGGGATCTTCTTCCTGTTCCCACTTATCATGGCTGTCCACATAGAATTCTGCCTCCATGCGGCGAAACGCTTCCTCTGACGGATTCATTTCCATAAGAATATGGTAAATTCCTTCCGCTGTAAATACTGGTAGTTTCGTTCTAATCTGCCCATATATTTCACGACGGTATGGTGACTGGTGCCGGAAAACAGATTTTACATAAAATCCGTCCAGAATAGACTCAACCGCTATGTCACAAGCCAGATTCCAGTATTGCTTTTGACGGTTACCCATAGAACCAAGGTGGCAGAATATACAGTGAAAAAGCATATG
The DNA here is from genome assembly GCA_023386315.1 of Bacillota bacterium. Classification (GTDB taxonomy): domain Bacteria; phylum Bacillota; class Clostridia; order Lachnospirales; family Lachnospiraceae; genus Lacrimispora. Next base: position 610,264 of record JAEWJZ010000014.1, read on the forward strand.
GAGGTACGCGCGGTTGATTAAAATACGGCTTCTCTGGAACATGGAAAACAGGAGATCCGGCTGATAATAAATCACATAGCCGTCCGTGCTCATCCCCGAACCAGACCGCTCTGCTTCAAAACCAAAACTGCTTAATGCAACATCCAGATATCTGAAGTTTAAATAAAGCTCATTTCTTGCATTACCCAGAATTTCATGTCCAAGTTCTACCTCATTCAGTTCATCAAGCTGGCGTTGTCTCACCGGATCAATCATTTCAATACCTTCTTTCTATACGTTCCATAGTACTGCAAAGCCTAAATGTCATATAACCCGCTGAACGCATCATTCTGGCTGCGATTGTTAATAATTTTATTTTAACAAAGTTTAGACTCTTTTTCTATTGTTTTGGCTTTACTTTTATTGAAAGCAGAAAAAGTATAGGAAAGCACAGTAATTATATAGTTTTTACATTATAGTGTAGCAAAGTAAACTAACAGTTTAACATTCTATACCAGTTTATAATTTATGTCAATACCCATATATCTGTATTTATTAAAGGTGTACGAAATGAGGATTTTCCCACTTCATACACCTTTCTATGTCAATAATACTATGAATATTTTATGCTAAAGAGAAAATGTACGTTTCTTTACAGGAAAACGCAAATGTCTTAAATCCATTAAAGAACTTAACAGCTCCGTATTATTATTTTCTGATGCCAGATCAATCATCCGGTCAAAATCCGCCTGGTTCCTGCAATACTCTTTTGCCAGCCAGAGAAACAGTTCACTCTCACTTAGCGCGGCCTCCCCTGCCGCCTTTAGATGCTCCCTTAAATAATCTTCATAAATCTTCCGGTCTCTGGGGAGCAGATTAAGGGGGGTATACAGCCTTCCAAGGGCAAGAGCCGCAGTCAGCCGGTCTGATTCCTGAACACGGACATGAGGAAATAATGCATCATACTTATGGAACTGAAATTCTGACTGGGCAAAGCAATACCTGTACATATGCCCGCACCCATGCATTTCACGAAATATGATCCGGGCGGGTGTATGTTCAACCGATTCTTCATACATTTCAGGAAATATCAGTCTTGCAGTCATATCCTTAACATAGTAATTTACATAAAGTTCCTGCCGCAGCTCTGATAGAATTCCCTGCATACAGGAATGCCTTCCCTCTGCAATATGAATATCCAGTTTTCTGATTCCCAGGCAGCCGGTAAACAAACCGGAACCCAAATCAATTATGGAGCTGAAGCACTCCAGATGACGAAGCCCATAGCAATTATAAAAAGCATAATTTCCAATTTTTCTAATGGAGGAGGGGAGATATAAATCCACTAAGCGTTCGCAGATAATTTCCGGTGGAAGCTCCTTTTCCTCGTAGAAAGCCGGATTTCCCTCCTCATCGCACATTTGAAAGTCATTACCTGCAAGGGAAAGCATCTCATTCCTCCCCACGCCATCAGAAAATACATACTGGGCCAGCTCCGTCACGGGCAAATCTCCAATCTTCTCCGGTATATGAACAGTTCCCCCATATCCTCTGCAAGCCAGAATTCGTACATGATCATTTATTGTCTGATATAAAAACATTTTAATACCTCTCCAATAGGTTGTTTAACAAATCAATATATCAGAAAAAAGAAAGAAAATCAACTGGCTCATACTATTTATATAATTTTATACACAAAGCAAAGGAGAATCTGAAGAAAAAATATATCTTTCCTGCAGATTCTCCATAATCTTATCATTTATTCAGCGTCATATTCATGCTTCCCATACGGTAACCGTCTAAATCCAGCGTTACGTATGAAAAACCTATACGATGAAACTCAGCCGTTATCACACTCTTTTCAGGTTCTGTTATAAGCTGTGGAATCTGACCCGGAAGCACTTCAATCCTGGCAATTGTACCATGGATCCGAACTCTCACCTGATGAAATCCAAGATCCAGTAAAAGCTGCTCCGCTCTGTCAACCATAGACAGCTTTTCCCTGGAAATAGTCTCCCCGTATACAAACCGGCTTGAAAGGCAGGCAAAAGACTGTTTGTTCCAGGTTTTTAACCCCAGCCCCCTGGATAATTCCCTGATTTCATCCTTATTCAGTTCCGCATAGCGCAGCGGACTGTGTACTCCCAGCTCTGCTACCGCTTTCAGTCCGGGGCGGTAGTCACTGTTATCATCTAAATTGGAGCCTTCGGCAATATGCTTTATTCCATATTCTGCTGCTACTTCCGTAACCTTTTCAAACAGTTCATGTTTACATAAATAACACCTGTTTTTCGGATTGCTGCTAAAGCCTTCTATATCCAGTTCTTCACTGTCAACAATAAAATGCGGGATTCCCTCTTTCCCGCAAAACTGGATCGCCTCATTCAGCTCCCGCTCCGGAAAGGAGCAGGACCTGGCCGTCACTGCAATCACACGGTCGCCAAGTACTTCGTGCGCTGTTTTTAATAAAAATGTTGAATCCACCCCTGAAGAAAAAGCAACTGCCAGGCTTTCCAGATTGGAAATATAATCTCTCAGTTTCTGATCTTTCTCTTGAATATTCATATAGTCTCCTTATACCACACTTTATTAATATGTTTATGGGAATTATAGCAATTGAAGGAGCAGGTGTCAACAACCCATTTTCACAAAGTCTTCACAGAACCATCATTATCTGGTCACATTTTTCCGGTATATTAATAATCACAAAGAGGTCAATAACCTTTTCATATAAATACTTTTTCATACTTCAGCCGGTAGGATCCCGCCAATCTTACCGGCTCCTCCCTTTATCCTCCCCCCTGTTTACATATCTGGAATCCTTACCTTATTTGCCAATTACTGCTTTTCGATCCATTCTTTCTATATTCCATCGTATTACTATTAGTGTTACAATTAGGTTGTTCAAAAAAACAGACCAAGAGGAGGTAATTGATTATGTATTTTGATTTCAGTTCCTGTAATTTCAGTGATTTATTAAAATTAATTTCACAGTTTTGCAAATAGCAGTTTCTTATGGGGTTCAGCCAGGTTGGTTGAACCTTTTTTAATGGATCTGTGCTATAATCATCTTAAAATCAAACAACAAATATAAAGAAAGAGGTGGTAATCATGTATTTTTGTGCCTCATGTAAGGTTCACTCCTGCAGTTCCGGTAATTTTTCAAACGCACCCAAAGGCTGTCCCAGTCTCTCAAATGATATGGAGAGTCTGTCATCTATGTATCAGGATGAGGAAAATTTAAAAATTTCCAGAGCTTCTGCAATAGTGGTAAGTGACAGATATGGAAGCAAAACCAGATTAGAAGAAACCATGGATTTTGCCAGAGAATGCAAATACGAAAGCCTGGGACTGGCGTTTTGTATCGGACTTACAAATGAAGCGGAGGTATTACGAAATGTACTTGTGAGCAATGGTTTTAAGGTCGATTCCATATTATGCAAAACCGGCCATTTATCCAGAGAACTCATTGGAATTCATGATAATCCGGTTGCTATGTGCAACCCAATTGCGCAGGCCCATTTTCTCAATGAAGCAAAAACAGATTTAAACATAGTACTAGGACTCTGTGTGGGTCACGATTCTCTGTTTATTAAATATTCCGATGCTCCAGTCACCGTATTCGCGGTCAAAGACCGTGTACTGTGTCATAATCCTTTGGGTGCCATTTATCAGGCTGATTCTTATTATCATGATAAACTGTTTCCCTCAAAATGATTAAACTGGTCTGACTGAACCTTCAGCTTTACAGAAAAAGACTGCTAACATTTGTTCTTGTCGTTAGCAGCCTTCCTTACTTGCTTTCTATTGATTAAAAGAGCCGATTTCAATCAAATTACCTTCCGGATCTGCAATATAGCAGGTGCGCTGTCCCCATGTTTCCGTTGTCGGTTCTAAAACAGGGTTTGCTCCTTTTGAAACCACCTCCTGGAATGTCAAATCTACAGCATCAAAATTTTCCACGCTTAACGCTATTTCGTAATGCCCATTAATTGCCTTTGCATAATTAAATCCCCTGTTTGTCATCTTCTCAAAATCACTTCTCCGATACAGCAAAAACAATGTACCATCTTTTTCCAGATAAACATTCGTTGTATTTTCGTCTTCCTTTATTTCAAATCCCAGTACATCACGATAAAATCGTACCATTACTGCCATATCCTCTACGAAAATTCCAAATCCATCTAATTTCATTTTCTTAGTCATACCTCCTGTTTTTAACAATCGTACAACATAAAACAAGACAGCTGTCTGTCATAATAAAAAATAAATCAGTCTATTTCACAAACTCTTCACAGTTAAATCAAACTCCCATTACAATTTGGCAGTATATTGTTAATTGTAAAGAGGCCAACTACCTTTCAAAATATACTTTTTTTCATACTTAAGCCGGCAGGATCCCCCCTCTTGCCGGCTTCCTTTCTATTTTTATAAAATAATTAAAAGTTGCCTTAGTTCTATATTTAATCGTTCCGTAATCATCTGGACTTTCTTGCTTTACAAAAATAATTTGAAGTATCCTTAACTTCTGGTACGGCTGTTCTTCTGAAATATACTCTAAAAATATAGGGTAAAGAAATGTTCACAATTCCTCACCCTGCATTTATTACCTCTAATCTCCAACCTTCCTTGCTTCAAACATCTGGCTCAGTACAAGCCAGTTTGCCCGGAAGAACTGCATGATCTGCCAGTACCCGGCTCCCGTTAATCCGTATTCTTTAATTAAATCAAATTTTGCTTTGTAACTTCTCACATCTTCAAACCATACCTCATGTTCAATTCCAAACTTCCAATAACGGAAAAATGGGGACATTGCCTCTTCATCAAACTGAATTTCAGCACCATTTTCAATGGCAATCTGTATTGCTTCCAGATTACTTATGGTTTCCGCTCTCGTAACTCCCCTCTCATACGGAAGAGGCCAGTCATATCCATAATTAGGGATACCTAAGCTAATCTTATATAATGGAATCTCGGTTATAGCGTAATCTACCACTTTCCTTACCATATTGATTGGTGCAACTGCCATGGGTGGGCCGTATGTATACCCCCATTCATAAGTCATAAGCAAAACTCTGTTTGCCGCTTCTCCAAGAAGCCTGTAATCCACGCCTTCATACAAAAGCCCGGTCTGTTCAGCCGATGTCTTGGGAGCCAGAGCTACCGTTACCTGATAGCCAAACTGATTCATAATCTGTGTGGTTCGTTTCACAAAATCTGCATAAGCCTGACGGTCATCTGCCATAATGTACTCAAAGTCAATATCCAGACCTCCAAACCGCTTCTCCTGCATGGTTCTTCCCAGATTCCACATCAGACGCTGCTGGATCTGCGGATTATGCACCAGATTTGTAACAAGGCTATTATTAAACCTTCCATCAGGTCCAAAAGGCGTTAAGGACAGAACGGGGCGCACCCCCGCTTCCAGCGCCCGGTCAATCATCCAGTCATCTGGACTCTGAGGCGGAACCAAATCTCCCTCCAGCGTAAATCCATAGGAAAAAACAAAAAGATCTGTGAGAAATGGAAGTGTCTGATCCAGATTATCCGGATCTATGAAGGGGTATGCATAACCAAATACGTAAAGTGGAATCCTGTCTTCGGGAGGACTGTCTCCTCTGATATAAAGTGCCTGACCGACAGCCAGGCGGTATGGAGGAAAAATCTGATTGTCATATGTCAAAGCTTCTACCGAAACGTTTTGGGACGCGGCAATGGAATCTACACTGTCTCCCGGCTGTACTACATAAATGTTCATACCAGCACCCTTTTACCTGAATTGGTAAAGCATATGAAAAAGCAGGTGGAAACATGATAGAAACGGTTCATTTTCCTTTTCTTCATAAAAAAGTAATATGCTTTTTTACTGCCTTCGTTGTATAATATTGAAAAAAGGAGGTTATCAAATGCAAAATATCTTAGTATGTGACGATGATAAGCAAATTGTTGAAGCGATTGATATATATTTAACCGGAGAAGGATTTCACATAATAAAGGCATATGACGGCTTTGAGGCTCTGGAGCTTCTGGAAGAAAATGAAGTTGACTTAATGATTCTGGATGTAATGATGCCTGGTCTGGATGGAATCCGCACCACATTAAAAGTAAGGGAGACCAGCAGCATTCCCATCATCATCCTTTCAGCCAAGTCCGAAGACACAGATAAAATTCTGGGTCTGAATATCGGAGCGGATGACTACATTACCAAACCATTTAACCCGCTGGAGCTGGTTGCCAGAGTGAAATCACAGATGCGCCGTTACACCCAGCTTGGAAACATGAACCAGCAGCCTGCCGGTCAGATCTACAAATGCGGCGGACTTGCCATCAATGATGATAATAAGGAAGTTACGGTTGATGAGGAGATTATAAAGCTGACTCCCATTGAATACAACATCCTTTTACTTCTTGTTAAGAATGCAGGAAAAGTGTTTTCCATTGATGAGATATATGAACAGATCTGGAACGAGGAAGCCATTGGTGCTGACAATACCGTTGCCGTTCATATCCGTCATATCCGGGAAAAAATTGAGATTAATCCCAGAGAGCCACGGTATTTAAAGGTAGTCTGGGGTGTCGGGTATAAGATCGAAAAGCAATAGGAGCCATTATGAAAAAAAGAAAAGAAAAGGCCGTACTGGCCCATCTCCTGTTCTCCCTTCTGGTAGTGATCGGTGTCACTATCATGTACAATAACACCCACTATGGGGAAGGAATCAGCTGGATTGCCGACGAAACTTATGAAGACACTCCCGAATTTGCAGGTCAGTTAAAATCTGACATTGATGACATATTTAATTATGTTAAATATAAGGAAGTATTTGAAACAAACGGAAAACTGGATTACTCCAAATTTATCGTCCGTGTAGCTGACGGTCCGGGAACCACAAAAGATTACACGTTAGATGAGATGATCCGGCACGCCAAGTCCCAGGGCTATTATTTGAACGAACAGTTTAAGGTCAGCGGGGGACATCCCAAGGAAAGCAACAGTGAAGAGCAGAATTACCAGGTTCTTTACCGCGCATACGAGCCTGACTTCAAAGCGGTTGAGCCGGGAGACTCCTTTCAGACCATTGATCAGCTCTCCTATGAGGTTCTTTCTCATTTAGGCAACTATTACCGGTTTTATTACCGGTTTATTCAGAATCCGGGTAACTTAAAATTCGAAATCCGGTACCAGAATACAGCAGACGATTATAAACTCTACACCAATTTCCCTGGAAAAACCATTGATGAGTTTAAATCCATGGGGAAATATTTATACGTAACGGGTGAGGCGCTCTATGTAGACTCCAACTTAACAGCCGTTCCAAAGAATGTGTCCTCTGAGCTTGAGAAGATGAATCCCTATAATAATGGCAATTATCATATGACTGTTGCAGTCAATACCTCTTACCCCTATAATGATGCCTATTATCAGGCAGCTGAATCCTTTGATCAGATGCGTCTTCTTTTCATCTTTGGAATGATCTGCCTTGCACTTGGAATCTTAGGGTGTACTGCAACCCTTTATATGCTGGTTGTTTTTACCGGTTTGCAGGAAGAACAGAGCCACTCTTTGATTGTTCAGAGAATCGATCAGCTGCCTGCAGAGATCAGTCTGGCCGTGTATCTGGCTGCTGCCGGTTTTGCCCTGCTGATTTCGAACCTGATTATTTATAAAATTATTCATCTGTTCCTTGCTTCTGAGAAATGGTATTATGGAGAACTGGTATTAAAAATCCTGATCTTTTATGCCGCAGGAGTCGCTGCCGCCTTAAACCTTTTAAAGCAGTATAAGTCCGGCAGACTATGGAAAAACAGCCTTTTTCATAAAGGCTTAATGGCTCTCGGACTCTATTTCAAAGATCACCGTTTTACAACTAGAATCATGATTACCTATTCCCTGTTTCTGGTTTTTAATGTCATAATGATTATGGCATTTGCATTTTTACTGTTCACCTATAGCGATCTGGAGTCCAGAATTCTTATGGGAGCGGTGGTTGTTCTGTTCTGCGTCCTGGATCTTTGGGTATTTCACCAGATGTACAAAAATGCATGGCAGACCGACCAAATCAACCAGGCACTATTAAACATATCCAATGGAAATACCACATATAAGATCGTTACAAAAAAGTTTTATGGAAAAGAACGGGAACTTGCAGAGAATATCAATCATATAAGCGCAGGACTTGAAACTGCACTTCAGGAAAAGGTACGCAGTGAGCGGCTTAAGGCTGATCTTATTACTAACGTATCTCACGACATTAAAACCCCGCTTACGTCCATTATTAACTATGTGGATTTAATTAAAAGGGAGAAAATCCAGGACCCCCGGATTCAGGGTTATCTGGATGTTCTGGACCAGAAATCCCAGCGTTTAAAGACTTTGACAGAAGACTTAGTAGAAGCTTCCAAGGCCAGCTCCGGTAACTTAAAATTAGATATGGCAAGCATAGATTTTGTTGAACTGATCCACCAGACAAACGGTGAATTCGAAGAAAAGTTTTCACTCCGCCATTTGGAGCTGGTGTCTGAGCTTCCAGACGAAACCCTGCTGATCGAAGCAGATGGGCGGTACTTGTGGAGAGTGCTTGAGAACCTTTACAACAATGCGTTTAAATATGCAATGGAACACAGCCGTGTCTATGTAGATATTGTAAAAGAAGATGAAAAGATATTATTTACCATAAAGAACATTTCAGAAAATCCGTTAAATATCCGCGCGGACGAACTGACAGAGCGGTTCGTCCGCGGAGATGTAGCCAGGACTACCGAAGGAAGCGGTTTGGGCATCTCTATTGCAAAGAGCCTGACAGAGCTTCAGGGCGGGGAGTTTCGGCTTTACATTGACGGAGATTTATTTAAGGCAACTCTTGCGTTTCCTCTCAGGAAATAAGACGGATTTTTTCCCATTTACCTGTTATATAACGGGTCAGAGAGATGAGGTAATTAACGGTCCAGCCGATTGGTACTGCAAACCAGACGGCCTGGACCCCGATTACAGGCGCAAGCAAAGCCGCTCCTGATACACGGATTGCCAGATTCACCAGATTGGCTGCTGTAAACACCACAACATCTCCTGCTCCTCGTAAAAGCCCGTCGGTAATTGCCTTTAGTCCAATAAAGATATAGAAGAAGGAAATGAACCTCACATAGCTGATTCCTGTCGCAAACGCCTCCTGTGCACTGCTCTCATTTAAAAAGCTTCTTATAAACACCTCTCCAAGACTCTCCATTATGGCGCAGATTATCACTGCGAACACCGCTGCCATCAGACAGCAGACTCCATATCCCTTCCTGACACGATCCGTTCTTTTCGCTCCCATATTCTGGGCAGTGTATGTTGACATGGCATTCCCCAGCGCCAGCATTGGCACAATACAGATGGATTCAATCCTGGTTCCTGCCGCAAAACCTGCCATGACAGCAGATCCGAACCCGTTGACAACTGACTGTACCAAAAGCATTCCAATGTGTACGATGGATTGCTGAAGTGTGGAGGGAATGGCTACCCGCATCATGTGAACCGTCATCTTCCAATCGTAAATATGGAATAATTCTGTGGTTTCATAAAACCTAAGTCTCCTGACCAGGATGAAAAACGATAAAACTGCTGACAGCCCCTGGGCAATTAAAGTAGCAACCGCCACACCGGATACTCCTTTGTGAAACTGTGTAACAAACAAGAGATCCAGCACGATATTTAACAGAGAGGAGAAGACAAGAAGATACAATGGCGTTTTGGAATCTCCAAGAGACTGAAACACAGCTGCCTGAACATTATACATAAACAGAAAAGGCAGTCCCATAAAATAAATGCTTAAGTAAACTGATGCCTCTCCAAAGACATTGGATGGCGTATTCATAAGATGGAGAATCCGGTCATTAAAAATAAGACCAAATCCACCCAGAACCACTCCTATGGTCAGGAAATTTAACAGTGTGGTAGAAATGGCAGTTTTCATATTACCCGTCTGCTTCGCTCCAAGAAACTGTGAGACCACCACAGAGCTTCCGATTCCTCCTCCCACAGCTATTGCGATAAACACATTGGTAATAGAGAAAGACGCCCCCACTGAAGCAAGGGCTTCTTCCCCAACAAAACGTCCCACAACAACAGAATCAATAATATTATAAAACTGCTGAAATAAATTGCCCAGGATCATGGGAAGTGCAAAAAGAAGGAGTGACCTTCCAGGCGAATCCGTGATCATGTTAATTTCTTTTTTCTGTTTTTTCATACCCATTATTCTGAACCGTTCCTATCCAAATATACGCCAGCCACAGATAAAATTGTTGCTCCACCAGGAGCTTAAGGCACGTTCTACCACACGTCCGTTACTTGAGGAAGCATCGATTACCTTCCCGCCGCCTGCAACGATTCCCACATGGCCGCTGACAACAATAATATCTCCCGCCTGCAGACTGCCGAAGCTTGAAATCTTTGTGTATTTTCCAACATTTCTCCAACCGGAAGAGGTCAGATAGCTCTGACGTACACCTGCCTGATTTAAGGACCAGTATATAAAGCCGGAGCAGTCAAAGGAACCTGATCCTTTTGCTCCCCATACATAGGGACTTCCAAGCTTGGATCTTGCGATGGAAAGGAGCCCGCTGACACCGGAACCACCTTTTACAGTACCGCTTTTGCCGGAGTCACTACCCGAACCACCGGAAGCCCCGGCCGATTTTACACCGCTTCCAGTTAATTTATTCATGGTCATCTGACCTACGGCTCCATCTGATGAAAGACCATTTCTGCTCTGGAATGCTTTTACAGCCTTTTCTGTTGCTTCGCCGTAATAGCCGGTTATATTTCCTTTTGCAAGATATCCGTATTTATTTAAGAGCTGCTGGATTCTGGTGACTGAATCTCCCTGCTCACCAAGTCCCATACCATTGGGCTGGGCTTCAGAACTGTTTAATGCAATTCTTGTTGAGGGTCCCAGATACCCGTCTACTACAAGGTCATTTCGTGACTGGAACTGTTTAACAGCTGTTACGGTATCATTTCCATAAGCCCCATCTGGTTCTGTAATCAGATAGCCCAGATCTTTTAAACGCTGCTGGCTGGCCAGCACTACGTCACTCTTTTCTCCATAGGTAAGATAATTAGGACGGATCTCCTCACTGTAAAGCAGGTTGATTGTCTGGCGTCCTACCTTTCCATCCACATTCAGACCATTGACTTCCTGAAGCTTCTGTACCGCAATCTCCGTCTCATCACCAAAAGTTCCTGAAACCTGCCCTGCATTTGCAAGATAACCCAATTCATAAAGACGGTTCTGAATTCTGGTGATATCATCCCCCTGAACGCCCTTGGCAACCGCATAGTATTTGGCGGATGGAGACATAATGGAATTTAAAGTCTCCGGTCCAACAATTCCATCCTGAACCAGTCCATTCTGCCTTTGATAGGTCTTTACTGCCGCCTCTGTCACATTTCCAAAATAATTGGTAGGTTCATCATTATCCATAAATCCGAGATTCATCAGCTGCTCCTGAAGACTTGCCACTACCGGATGCTCCACACCGTTTCTCAGAAACTCAGGTATAGGATTTTCCTTCAGTTCCGGAACTTCTACAAGGCCTGGCAGCAAAAATCCTCCAGGTGTCAAAATGTTAACAGGCTGATGTTTTTTTGTCTCAGAAACAACAGCAGCGGCTGGTGTGGCAGCCCCTGTTTCCTTAGGATTACCACTTTCACTATTGCATGCAGACAGGCAGAATGCAGTCACTGCGGCCAGTAAAACCGGTCCTGCAAAACGTCTGTTCCAGTCTTTATCTATGTTCATCAATCAATTTCCTTTCCTATGTAAAATCAGGTCTATTTTAACACAATTTTGTCGGAAATGGAAAGGGAATTTATTTCATTGCCACATTTTCCAGGATATGATATAGTTAAAGTGAGAAATGCGAGTTAGTATGCGCTAACATCTCTTAATAGAATGGAGGAAACTTATGACACCAATATTATGGGCTGCCGGAGGAACCGGTTTTACATTTTTGATGACAACGCTGGGAGCTTCGGTTGTATTTTTCTTCCGAAGGGAAGTAAACCAATCTGTCCAGAGAGTTTTTCTGGGATTTGCTGCAGGCGTTATGATTGCAGCATCCGTCTGGTCACTGCTGATACCAGCCATAGAAGAAGCTGAAGCAAAGGGAGGAATTGGCTGGATTCCTGCTGCCGGAGGATTTTTACTGGGAGTTTTATTTTTAATTATACTGGACACATATCTGCCCCATCTTCATCCAGATGTGAGCAGTCCCGGATTTAATAAAGCCGAAGGCATATCCTCTTCCTGGAAGCGCACCACATTATTAGTCATGGCAGTTACACTTCATAACATACCGGAAGGTATGGCTGTAGGTCTGGCTTTTGCCCTTGCCGCACAGCATGGAGGTGACCCTGCACTTTATACCTCAGCCATGGCTCTTGCCATCGGAATTGGTATTCAGAACTTTCCGGAAGGCGCTGCCATATCCCTTCCCCTCAGACAGGAAGGCCTTACTGCACGCAAAGCATTTATAAAGGGAAGCTTATCCGGAATTGTGGAACCTGTATTTGGTATCCTGACAGTCATGGCCGCAGGAGGAATTGCACCGTTAATGCCCTGGCTTTTGTCCTTTGCAGCGGGCGCTATGATGTATGTGGTAGTAGAGGAGCTGATCCCTGAGGCTCACTTAGGTGAGCATTCCAATGTGGGAACTCTGGGAGTCATGGCAGGATTTCTTGTCATGATGATACTGGATGTTTCTTTAGGCTGAAAAACGGGCCCTGGACAGTGAAAAACATCTGCCAGGGCCCGTCTTATTTACTTTAGGTTACATCTTCTGTTACTTTTCTGTCATTATACAGCTGAAACCGCTCCACAAGCTGCTCTAAATATGCGGCCTGACTGGAAAGTTCTTCACTGGCAGCTGCACTTTCCTCTGCAGTAGCGGAATTGGTATGAACGACTGCCGCGATCTGGTTGACTCTGCCTGATACATTCTCCACCGACTCCGCCTGTTTTTCTGATGCATGGGTAATCTGATTCACGGTATCTACCACCTGATCCATGGTTTCTCTTACCACATTAAGAGAACGAGAAGTCATTTCTGCGATGCCCATTCCCTTTTCCACTGTGCTCACGGAGTTTTCAATTAAAATGGCCGTATTCTTGCTTGCTTCCGCACTCTTGCCTGCTAAGTTTCTTACCTCATCTGCAACAACAGCGAACCCTTTTCCGGCTTCTCCTGCTCTCGCAGCTTCCACAGCAGCATTCAGGGCAAGAATATTGGTCTGAAATGCAATATCCTCGATTGCCTTCATAATCTTTCCAATCTCCTGGGAAGACTGGCTGATCTCTCTCATGGCATCGTTCATGGATACCATATGCTGATTGCTTTCTTCTACCTCTGCCTGTGCCTGTTCCGTAAGAGTATTGGCTTTCTTTGCATGATCTGCATTATCCCGGATCTGTTCAGAAATATGGGAAATAGCCTCCGTTAAATCCTCCAATGCCGTTGCCTGTTCAGTGGCTCCCTGTGACAGCATCTGGGCTGCGTCAGAAACCTGATCGGAACTGACATCTACCTGGGTACTTGCTTCATGAATATCTCCAAGTGTACTGTTAAAGCTCTTTAAAATGGTAACAAAAGAGCTCTTTATCTCTGAAAAATCACCTACAAAATCAGTAATCTGATCTCTTGGTACCGTTAAATCTCCCTTAGAAAGCCGTAAAAGTACTGAAGAAATCTCTGAAATATAGGCATCAAGGGTTTTCATGGTAAGACGGAGGTTCTCTGCCAGGCCTCCAAGCTCATCACCCGATTGATATGTAATATAGCGGACTGCCTTTAGATCTCCGTTTGTCATCTCCTTTGCTGCCAGATCCAGTTCCTTTAAAGGCTTTAAAATGGACCTGGAAAAAAGAACAGCCGTAACAGCACATAAGACAATGGTCAGCACCATAATTATCACACCTGCAAATAAATACAGATTACTTGACTTATTCGCTGACTGGACAAATCCCTGGGCATCTTTGGCCACAAGGTCTCCCAGATTTACTGCCTGGGTTCTGACCTCTTCAATCTTGGGCTCATACGCGCTTTTTACAAGATCCCTCGCTTCATCAAGCTTTCCGTCTGAAGTAAGGCTGAGTACATTTTCTCTTATCTGAGCTGTCTCTGAGATACCGGTCTGAATCTTTCCCAGAACATCCTTTTCTTCCTGAGTTCTTACCTTCAGATTTAAGTCTGCCAATGCTTTTTGGATATCCTGGCTGTCCTGATCCATAACCGCCTTTGCTTCCTCAGTAGCTGAACTTAATTCCGTTTTTTTCACACTGGTCAGCCGGTAAAGTGCCATCTGACTATCCAAAATTCCACGGCGGATTTCCCAAGTGCTCTGTGCGGCAGAATATGGCTTGTCGTATAAATCCTGTGCATTTCCTGCAATCTTTTTCATACCCATTAAAAGACCTGAAAAAGCAATAATTCCAAATACAATAATCATACCAAAAGCAGCAAATACCTTTGCTCTTATCTTTAGATGCTTAAACACAATAACTCCTCCATAATCTATTTACCTGTTGTTTACAGGCTTTGTACTGTTTACTATAGCACCAATCAAATACACCGTCAACCGCGGCACTTCCAATAAAAACCAAAAAAAAGATACCCAATCAACAGAATACTGCTTTTTTCGGGTATCTCTATTATAATGTTAATTTCCTATCAGATCTCATATTTATGCTTGGTGCGCAGTCTCGCCAGAGATCTGGCTAAGGATGCCTCAAAATGAGAATGCTCCTGAAGGCTCTTACCCTGTCTTAACTGTTCCTCTGCTCTCTCCCTGGCTTCTTCAGCACGACGTTCGTCAATGTCCTCAGGAAGTTCTGCAGTATCCACCAGCAGAGTCACACGGTTGTTGATAATCTGAACAAATCCCCTTCCTACCACAGCGTGGATCCATTCTCCGTTATCATTCATCAGTCTCATTTCTCCCACTGCAACGGCAATTACCATATCTTCATGATGGGGCAGAACTGCCTTTTCACCATCTTCCAGAGGAATGATTAACTTCTGACACAGTCCTTTGTAAAAAACCTTATCACTTGCAAGCACCTGAAGGAAAAATGTACTTGTACTCACTGGCAGCACCTCCAAGTTAAGCCTGTAATGTCCGGGCCTTTTCTATTACTTCGTCAATAGTTCCTACATTAAAGAATGCAGCTTCCGGATACTGATCCATTTCACCGTCGACGATTGCTTTAAATCCACGTACAGTCTCCTTTAAAGGAACATACTTTCCTGTGATTCCGGTAAAGTTCTCTGCAACGGAGAAAGGCTGGGATAAGAATTTCTGAATTTTTCTTGCACGATAAACAGTGGTCTTATCGTCATCACCCAGTTCTTCCATACCAAGAATTGCAATAATATCCTGAAGTTCTTTGTATTTCTGAAGAAGCTCCTGTACTTTCCGCGCTACTTCGTAATGCTCTTCACCAACTACATCAGGCTCTAAGATACGGGAGTTGGATTCCAGAGGATCAACCGCCGGATAAATACCCTGTTCCACAATCTTTCTGGATAAAACCGTAGTTGCATCCAGGTGGGCAAACGTAGTTGCCGGAGCGGGATCTGTAAGGTCATCAGCAGGCACATAAACAGCCTGAACAGAAGTAACAGAACCATTTCTTGTTGATGTAATTCTTTCCTGCAGTTCACCCATCTCAGTTGCCAGAGTCGGCTGATATCCAACCGCAGAAGGCATACGTCCAAGGAGCGCAGAAACCTCAGAACCTGCCTGTGTAAAACGGAAAATGTTATCAATGAATAAAAGCACGTTTTTATGCTCCTCATCACGGAAATATTCCGCCATAGTAAGTCCGGTCTCAGCAACACGCATACGTGCGCCAGGCGGCTCGTTCATCTGTCCGAATACCAGGGCTGTCTTTGCAATTACGCCGGATTCTCCCATTTCAGTCCATAAGTCATTTCCTTCACGGGAACGCTCTCCAACACCGGTAAAAATGGAATATCCACCATGTTCCGTTGCAATGTTATGAATCAGCTCCTGAATTAAAACGGTCTTACCAACACCGGCGCCTCCGAACAAACCAACCTTACCGCCCTTTGCATAAGGAGCAAGAAGGTCAATTACCTTAATACCTGTTTCCAGGATTTCTGCAACCGGACTCTGCTCTTCAAATGGAGGCGGATCTCTGTGAATGACCCACTTAGGTCCTTCCTTTAACTCTTCTCCGTTATCGATGGTATCACCAAGAACATTAAACAAACGTCCTAAAGTCTGCTCCCCAACAGGAACTTTAATGCCTTCTCCCGTAGCGGTTACTTCCATATCCTTACACAGACCTTCACTGGAAGCCAGCATAATACAACGGACTGTGCTGTTACCCATATGCTGGGCAACTTCCATTACGCAGCGTTTCCCGTCATTATCCACCTCAAGGGCGTCCTTGATGCAGGGAAGGTCGCTGCCCTCTAAAAATTCCACATCTACTACAGGTCCTAAGACCTGAACAATTTTGCCTTTATTCATAATCTGTTACTCACAGTCGTGAGGACTCCTCCTCTCTCAATTTATGGAAAATACGATATAGCCTAAGCCTTCTTTTGTTTCTTCTTCTGTGCCTTTGCTCCGCTGATTACCTCAGTAATTTCCTGGGTAATTGCTGCCTGCCGCACCCGGTTATAAGTGATTGCCAGGCCGTCAAGCATTTCCTGGGCACTCTTTGTGGCCGCCTGCATTGCCATCATTCTGGAATTCTGCTCGCTGGAATAAGATTCCACCAGTCCTCCATAAATAAATCCTGCAATATAGTTGGGTACGATGGAGTCAATCACTGCCTGGGGAGATGGCTTCATGGTGATTTCCTCTAAATGAACGTTCAAAGGAACATTCTGTCCGGGACGATTCTTAGGAATAGGCAGAAGCTGCTGTATTTCGGCTTCCATTTTCATCGCATTGACCATTCTGGTATAAATCATATACACTTCATCAAGTTTCCCTGACAGAAAATAATCAACGATTTTCTCTTCAATAATTCTTGCACGGCTCATGTTGGGTTTCTGTACTGTATAGCGGAAATCCTGTTCCACCGGTATTCCTTTTTTAGAAAAATACTGCTGTCCCAAATCACCTACCACAAACAGAGTGGGGTTTCCTCCCTTATCAATCTGTTCCTGAGCCAGCTTAAAAACGTTGTGATTATAAGCACCTGCAAGGCCTTTATCTGCTGTTACTACGATATATCCGATTTTACGGTCCTCTTTTTTAATTTCCGGCCGGGTATCTAAATACGGGTCATCAATGTCGGGCGTATGCCTTATGATTCTGTCAATGGTTCTCTGCAGCCCGTAAAAATAAGGCTCCGTATCAGTCAGTGCTTTTCTGGCCCTTTTTAACTTTGACGAGGAAATGGTATACATCGCATTGGTTATTTTCATGGTACTTTTAATGCTGTTCATCCTGCTTTGTATCTCTCTCGCATTTGCCATATCTTACACCCGTTTCTGTTTAAATTCTGCTACCCCATCGAGGATCTTCTGCTTCAGTTCATCAGACAATACCTTTGTTTCCTCAATCTCTTTGACAATTTCCGGATGAACGCTCTCAAAGAAATCAAGTAAATTTCTCTGAAATTCTTTCATTTTGGGAACTTCCACATCAAGCAGGAGGCGGTTATTGGCTGTAATCAGGCTGATCACCTGTTCATGAAGACTTAATGGATGGCATAAAGGCTGCTTTAACAGTTCCGTTAAACCTCTGCCGAACTGAATCTGCTCCTTGGTTGCCGCATCAAGATCAGAACTGAACTGGGTAAATACCTCCATCTCACGGCACTGGGCCAGATCGATACGAATACTTCCTGCTGCTTTTTTCATCGCTTTTGTCTGAGCCGCACCGCCTACACGGGATACGGATAAACCAACGTTTACTGCAGGTCTCATACCGGAGAAAAAGAGGTCACTCTCTAAAAAGATCTGTCCATCTGTAATAGAAATAACGTTTGTCGGAATATAGGCAGATACGTCTCCAGCCTGGGTCTCAATGATAGGAAGCGCTGTAATGGATCCGCCTCCCAGTTCCTCCTTTAAGCGGCTGGAACGCTCCAGAAGCCTTGAATGGAGATAGAAAACATCACCGGGGTATGCCTCACGTCCCGGAGAGCGCTCCAGAAGCAGAGATAAAGCACGGTATGCTACTGCATGCTTGGAAAGATCATCATATACGATCAGTACATCTTTGCCTTTATACATGAAATGCTCAGCAAGTGCTGTTCCAGAGTAAGGTGCAATATACTGCAGAGGAGCCGGTTCACTGGCTGTGGAGGACACTACGATAGTGTAATCCATGGCGCCGTAATGAGTCAGGGTGTTAACAAGCTTGGCAACTGTTGATGCTTTCTGGCCGACTGCTACGTATACACAGATAACATCTTTCCCTTTCTGGTTTAAGATGGCATCAACTGCAATCGAAGTTTTACCTGTCTGGCGGTCTCCGATAATCAACTCTCTCTGTCCACGTCCAATGGGAAACATGGAATCTATTGCAAGAATACCGGTTTCCATGGGAACAGATACACTCTTTCTGTCGATGATACCGGGGGCCTCATTTTCAATCGGGCGGAAATCATCAGAAGGAATCTCTCCTTTTCCATCAATGGGAGCTCCCAGTGCATTCACTACTCTGCCGACAAACTGATCTCCAACCGGAATTCCGGCTCGTCTCTTTGTCCTTGTAACCTTGCATCCTTCCTTTATATCGCGGTCTGAGCCAAAGAGAATACAGCCGATATCTTCTCTTCTGATATCCTGAACCATTCCCTTGACACCGTTATCAAATATAACAATCTCACCATACATCGCATGGTCAATTCCGTAAACCGTTGCAATGCCGTCACCTACGCTTAAGACAGTTCCCACTTCCTGGTCTCTGGCATGAGCGTCATAATCCTTAATTTCACTTCTCAATATAGAAATAATTTCATCTGAATTGATGGAAGCCACGTTTTTCACCTCCGCATTATATTTTGTTCTAATTGTCTCAGACGTCCCTTTAAACTCCAGTCAGTCTCCACATCTCCCACACGGAGGATGAAGCCACCGATTAAACCGGGGTCTTCGATCATGCAGAGTCTTACTTCCTTTTTCTCATATTTCCTGCAGAGCATGGCCTTAATCTCACGGATCTGTTCTTCATCCGGTTCCGTCACATAATAAAGCGATGCTTCTAAAATCCCCGCTTCTTTACATACCCTGGAACGCCACGCCTCAAATATTTCATCTGCAAGATCTATATCATGGCGATCGACCAGTACCTTTAAAAAGATTCTGACAGATTCGTCAAATACCCGCTCAATAATCCGGTGCTTGCTGGTTTTTGGAACCACAGGGCTGTTTAAGACACGCTTAAGCTCCGGCACTGTTTTAAGCGCCAGAGCCGCATCCTCTATCACCTTTCCTGGAAGGGAGAGCTCATACAGCACCTGCCCGTAATTAATTGCTGCCTGCGTCATGGGAATCACCTGCTTCTGCTAAAAATGAATCATAAAGCGCCTGATTTGCTTTCGCGTTTGTTTCCTGGCCAACTACCTTGGCTGCTGCCGCAATTACCAGACCTGCAATTTGGGCTTTTGCTTCACGCATTGCTTTTTCCTGATCAGCTTCCGTCTTCTTCTGGGCTTCGCTGATCACGCGTCCCGCATCCTCCTGTGCATCCTTTAAGATCCTGTCATACTGGGCTTTCGCCTGGATTTTCGCTTCCTCAATCAGCCTTGCACCCTCTTCTGCCGAAGCGGCCAGTTTCTCTTCATACTGCTTTTTCAAAACTGCTGCCTGCCCTTCAGAAGACCTTGCATTGCCGATGCTCTGCTCAATCATCGATTGCCGTTTATTTATAACGTTCATAACCGGCTGAATCAGGAAATGCCTCAGCAGAAAATACAGGACGATGAGATTCACGATATTCCACACAAAGTTCATATCCAGTCTAAGCATCTGTATCGCCTGCCTTTCTATTATTTTTTTCCATGTACATCCTGTCGGTATAAATTATTTAAGGAATAAAATGATAAGAATGGCTACAACGAAACCATAAATAGCTGTTGCCTCTGCAAGTGCACAGCCAAGTAACAGCATTTTGCTGATCTTGCCTTCTGCTTCCGGCTGTCTTGCAATAGCGTCTGTTGCTTTTGATGTTGCGATACCAATACCGATTCCTGCTCCTAAACCTGTAAATACTGCGATTCCTGCTCCAATTGCTGCAAACATAATTATTTCTCCTTTTTCATCAAAAATTTTATTCTAATGCTTCTTTCATAAATAAACCTGTTAAAAATACAAATACATACGCCTGAATCAATCCATCAAAAATGTCAAAATACATGGTAAACGGAATTGGTACAATGAAACCCGCCACCTGCTTAATCAGCTCCATTACTACGAATGATCCCAAAACATTACCGAATAACCGCATGCACAGCGACAGAGGCCTGATAAACAGTTCCATGATATTCATTGGGGTTAACAGCGGCATAGGCTCTGCAAATGCCTTAAAAAACCCTTTTACCCCTTTTTTATGAAATCCGGAATATTCTATCAGCACAATGCTCATAACCGCAAGTGCAGCAGTGGCATTTAAATCCTTGGTGGGAGGCTTAAAGCCGATGATACCGATTAAGTTCGCCACACCGATATAAATTGCCACAGAAATCAGATAAGGGATATAGCGTTTCCCTTCCTCACCAATCAGACTTTCAAAAAAATTGTAAAGTCCGCCGATGGCCATCTCAAGCACCTGCTGTTTCTTTCCAGGATTCTCAACCTGTAAATTTCTAACCAGGATGATGGAAAGGACAGTCAATGCCAGCATGATCACCCATGTCACCACTACGGATTCAGCGATTGGAATGCCGCCGAATATGGGAATGGTAAAGACCGTTTCGCAGTTCAGTTCCTCTAATAACTTCTCTGCCAGCTCCTCCGTAATGCTCACTTCCTTTCTTAGAGACTGTTTTTCTCCTTTATGGTTCCCAACCAACCATATTGTACGTATAAATATACAATGTTGTTTGAGTATACCGTGTATCATACTTTCATCTGAAAGAATTGTCAACTTTTTGACTGATTCATAACATCTTATTAATGCTCACAATTGTTTGAACATTTGGAACAATTTTAACTGCCTTAATTCTGAATTTATTATTAATTTTTTAACCTAAAATGTAAACAAATTGTAAAGTCACCCTTTTTAAGCGGATTTTTCTAGGTTATATGTAGAATTTTTTTCTAATATTTTGTGTAAATTGCCAGGTATTTTTTTTTGTTTTTTTAATTCATCGTCATAAGTAACTAACGGAAGTCTAAATATAGCATTTTACATGGATAAAAAACCAGTTGCCATTTTATCATGCTAAAGCGTTACTATCAAAACACACAAATGCTCCCGCTTATTTAAATAACATTTTAAACGTCTCTCTTCCTATTAAAATGATCTGTATTCTGGAAGATTAAGGAAAAATATCTCCTGGCCATCCGCACTTCCTTCAAGGAGCATCAGACCGTTAAAACAAGTATTACATATTCTTTACTGTAATATGCTTGTTTTCTTTTTATCCATACTATAAAATTGTTTCATCACAATGTGAACGGAATAAGGAGCATTGTCATGGACGACAAACATCAGCTATTAGACAGGATTTTAGAAGGCCGGCATTTAACGCCGGTATTTCAGCCAATAGTTTCGCTTGTGGATGGAAAAACCTACGGCTACGAAGCGTTGAGCCGCATATCGAAAAAAGAACTTGAAATGAATATTGAGGAATTGTTTCAGACGGCATTTAAGCACAATAAGTCCTGGGAGCTGGAAACCCTGTGCAGGGGAAAAGCGCTTGAGCAGTCCGTATATATGGAGCGGGGAAAAAAACTATTTCTCAATGTAAACTGCAATATTATTTATGACAATACTTTCAGGGAAGGTTTTACCAAAGCATACTTACAGAAATTTGGATTAAATTCCAATGACATTATCTTTGAAATAACAGAGCGCGTCTCTATATTGGATACCCACGCATTTACTTCAGCAGTAGATCACTACCAGAAGCAGAATTACGGAATCGCCATTGATGATGTGGGTGCCGGTTATTCCGGCCTTAATATTATCGCCAATGCCAAACCAGATTTAATAAAGCTTGACATGAACATGATCAGAGATGTACATAAAGATGAGACGAAGCAGATGCTGATTAAAGCATTGTCCGAATTTGGCAAAAATGCAGGAATTCTTGTAATTGCGGAAGGAATTGAAACAGAAGCGGAGCTGGATACATTAATCGGTCTGGGCGTTGGCTATGGCCAGGGCTTTTTTCTGGGCTTTCCAGACCAGAATTTCAAGGATATTTCCAAAGAAAAGGCAGACTTCATAAAAAGTTGTCAGGCAAAAAGTTATATCAGAAAGAGCAAGACCTCCATCTATCCCATGGCAGGATATTTATCACGTTCAGGCCACACCTTTTCCCCCTGTGAAAAAGCTCTGAAAATATACGAGACACTCCAGAATGACCCCACTATTACTGAATTTACAGTAACAGAAGAGGGAGCCGCCATCGGTTTTATGACAAGAACTTCCCTGATCGAAAAATTTGGCGGCAGATACGGTTTTAGTCTTAATTCAAAGAAAAGCATACAGCAGCTGACCAGCAAGAACTTTCTCAGCGTGAATTACGATATGCCCGTCAATCAGGTTTCCAAGCTGGCCATGCAGCGGAAATATGAACAGCTTTACAATCCCATTGTTGTGGAAAAGGAAGGAAACTACTGGGGTATTGTCACGATTAAAGATCTGCTGGAAGCCTGTACAAAGGTGGAAGTGGATACTGCCATGCACTCCAATCCGCTGACTGGTCTGCCCGGTAACCTTTTGATCGATCAGGAAATTTTATACCGGGTTCTCGGTGATGCTCCCTATTGCATCATATATTTTGATATTGATAACTTCAAATCCTATAATGACGCATACAGCTTTCAGTCCGGAGATATGATGCTTATGCTTCTTGCCGATACCTTGAATAAAGCAGCTGTCAAAAGTGAATTTATCGGCCATATCGGCGGGGATGATTTTATCGTTATCTGTGATTACCACGAGGCAGAGATGTACTGCGAGAAGGTCATTGATAACTTTTCCCAACGCGTTCCTTCCCTGTACCACAAAGACGACATTGACAGAGGGTATATTATCTCCAAAAACAGGCGGGGACTTACGGAAGAGTTCCCAATTGCAAGCCTGTCTGTGGCAGGGATTTCAAACCGGACCAGGACCTATAAAAATATAGATTCCTTCTCAGCAGATATTGCTGAGCTTAAAAAGAAATGTAAAAGACAGACTGGAAGCTATTACGAAATAGTATAAATGAAAGACTTCTCCTTTCATTCACCATATGATAAGATAATCATGTATAAAAACACTTAAGAGAAAGGATACATGAGTATGGGTAAAGTATGGAAAGTAAAGGTTGATGAAAAGGAGTATGAGATCAGACTGAAGGGGAATAAGGTTCTTGTGAATAATGAAGTAAGCAAATTGAAAGACTTCCTGGTTAAGCGGGAGTGGTTTCAAGCCACTTATGCCGTGAATATCGGCACTAAAAAGGCTTTGTTAATTATAAGTTCCCTAATCGGGGGAACTAAGCTGGTGATTGACGAGAAAGATTGTGCAACGGGAGAAACATATGTTCCGGTTAATATTCCAAAATGGGCATATGTCTTCATGGCATTACACATGATAAATCTTATAAATGGTCTTTTGGGAGCAGCGCTTGGTTTAATTGGCTGTTCTGCTACCGTTTCAATTTCTTCCAACAAAAAAATGCATATAGCCGCAAGAGTGGCCCTGGATTTTGTAGTGCTGATTTTGGTATATGCTTTAGTTTTTGGAATTGGACTTTCAATAGCACAGTTATAAAGGAGGAAAGATGAAAATGAATGTTTTTAAGGAACTTATATTATCTATTTACGATTTTAAAAGCTATAAAGAATTTATAAAAAATAAACGCAGGAAAGTTTTTTTAGCAGGAGTTGTTCTCATGGTCCTATATTTTTCACTGACCATGATTGTTCCATTTTTAAGATTTCAGTTTAAAACCGGGGGATTTGTAAAAATCATAGAGGATTATGTTCCTGATTTTAATTTGAGTAACGGGACGCTTTGGGTTGAGAAACCAGTCGAATACGAAAAAGACGGTACATATATTTATATAAATACCTCCCCGGATACCTCTTTTTATGATGCGGATGAGATCGGGGAATATCTTACAGATTATTATCAGGTAGTTTTGATGGATTCAGAAAAGGTTATTGTAAAGAATAAAGGCGAAATTACAGGAAGATACTTTTCCGATTTTGACATGGATTTCAGCAGGGAGAAACTTCAGCAATGGGTACCCAGTGCCTATCTGATTGTAACAGCTTTTATGATTCTGGCTTTTCTATTCATGACGGCGCTGTTTTTCTTTGGAGTACTGATTGTTGCACTTATCGGAATGATAGCCGCCTCCTGTATGAAGTACAGTCTTACCTTTGGACAGTTATATCAGATGGGAGTCTATGCCAGAACGCTGCCTTTATTACTTAAGGCAATCGTATCCTTTCTACCATTCTCCATACCGATGTTTGGTATCATTAATTTTGGTATCTCAGTTCTGTATATTGTACTTGCCATACAGAAGATGAAGGAATCTGATCTGGAAAAGCCTATAGAATTTGTTTCAGAGCAGAATGATTATTTCAGATAAAAGCGGGTGCGAAAGTATTGAGATAATCATGAGATGCATATTTTGTCCAGCAGAGGGCACTGAAAAAGTAGATAACACCGCCTGTATTTGATATAATGTATATATCAAATACAGGCGGTATTTTTATGGTAGAATGGTAAGTTTATTTGCGATGTAAACTTAACTGGATAACCGTACCTTTTATACTGCTATTCTTCTCATATACCTTGTTACTATGGAAACTCCGGTATTGATAAAACTTGGTCCTGTTTCTTTTCCAGTTAAGGCTGCTATAGCTAACGCCATGCCAAGATAACCCATGGTATATGGATTCTGCATTAAAACAGCTTTTATAACAGCAGCATCTAACATGTCTCTGATGATATCTGTAACATCAAATCCAATCCCAACGATTGGCCTGTTACTTGCCATTAAAGCATATCCCATACCTATAGTTGCTCCTTCGTTTGTTCCAAATACTCCTACTAAATCAGAATTTTCATTAATATACGTTTCCACTATACTTTGTGCAATAATAGGATTCCCTTGTGCATATTGTGTCTCAAGAAGCCGGTATCTGCCGTCCTGAACGATTATGTCATAAAAACCATACTGCCTGTTCATTGTAGTAACAATCTCTGGAGATACCCCCACAACACCTATTGAACCTTCAAAAATCCCTACTTCTTGAAGCTCATTTATCATTAGCTGCCCCGCAAGCCTTCCTGCACTATAATTGTCTGTAGAAAGTGTAACTATGGCTTCCTCATCAGCAGGCGCATCAACATATATGATTCCAACACCACTTGCTTTTGCTTCCCGCACGGCACTTGATACCCTTATGGGATCCAATGCTGCAAGCATAATCAGATCAGCACCATTTAATACTGCATTATTAATGACATTTATTTGCTCTTCAACTACTCTTTCCTCAGGGGCATCCCATATATAGTTAATTCCTGTCAGCCTGGCCATATCCCCTACACCTTCATTTATTCTATATGAAAACTCCTCTACCTTATCCAACGTAATTAAATAGATTTTTTGACTATGCAAAAATGTTTCTGTATTCAATAAAATTGTTTCCTTATTCAATTTGAATCTCCTCACTTTAAATATCATAATGTTCTTAATATATTAAACACATTAAATATATCAATGAGACCATATCCAAAGATTCTATTAGGATACACTTGTGTTGCATCTCTACTGGCTCCTCTGATAAAATAGCTTTTAATAATCATGGTATTAACAAACTCCTCGTTTCCTCTTATAACTGCCCACTCAAGAAACAGAGCAACTAATCCGCAAGTATGTGCTGCCGATACACCGGTTCCGGTATATCTTATGAATTCATTATTCAAAGCCGGTGCAACATAATTTACACCAGGAGCTGCAAGTTCAGGTTTTACCACATCGACACTGGTATAACCTCTGCTGGCATTTTCATAAATATTTTGAGTAAAAGGGTTATAAGCAGTTACAGTGATGGGTACAAAGGAATTTCCCGGATCCAGAACTGTAGTATATGTATCGCTCTGGATAAAATACGTTCTTTCAGATATAAAATCCCCCATAGGAAGCCAGATATGAAAACCGGCAGACAGATTGGTCTGTGAATAGACATTGAATCTCCAAACCCCGGTAGATATATTTGAAAATCGAAATAAGATTAATTGGTTTCCGGTTAACGTTTCGACTAATTGGAAGTTTATATAAATAACAGTTTCTTCAAAAATAAATGAAATTCTCCGATTTATGTTTAAACCTGCAGTAATAATGGGGATATATTCTCCTCCAGGTGATAATATATCCACGGAATATCTTGCCGGTGCTTCCCCCCATAATTCCATACTAAAATTACGATCACCATCGGCCACATATAATTCCACGGGAAAACTAATCTGATCCGGGTCAATGATCCTAAAAAAATGTCTGCCTAAATTTCCTTCATTTCCTGCAGATACCACAATGCCTACATTTGTATAGTTTCCTACAAAAGAAAGAAAATTGCTTAAGTTGGAATCTCCGGCATGGGATGATTGCGAGGTTCCCAGTCCCAGGCATATTGCTATAGGCATTCCAACTCTTCTTGCCGTCAATATGCAGTATTGGACCCCCCACATAATATCGTTTTCCTGATAAGCCACTGCATCTCTTGGTATAAAATAAAAATCCCGGAGATACTGCTTAGCCTGAGTAAGCTTTACTATAACGAGTCTGGATTCCGGAGCAGCTCCCTGAAACTGAGCCTCATTATTTGCTGTCCCGGCTGCAGCTCCCGCCATCATGGTACCATGTCCGTTTTCATCCATGCTCGGTACAATATCAAGTGGATTATCTGATATTAATGCCAGATTAATTTGTTCTTCCAGATACTCAGTGCCATAATATGTTTGAAAAGGATACGCTGTTGCGCTAGGTATTGTCTGGTCCCATATGGATATTATCTTAGTTGTCCCGTTAGCATTCCGAAATACAGGATTCAGATAATCAATACCTGTATCTACAATACCTATTAAAACTCCGCTTCCAAACATATTAAAGGCCGGCAAGCGTCTCAGGTTATCCACACCAGATGCCCGAATACTGACATCACTTGTCAGGCCGCATATTTTTGGTATAATTGCATAGCTAAATTGAATTAATAAATCCTCTGTAATTGATGCCAATGGTATATGAATTACAGCAAAAGCGTCATTAATTATATGAACGACAGCATCTCCAAAAGCTTCCAGTATTTGAGGGTTATAACCATATTCTATGATAAAGTCAGCATATTCTTCGCTTCTTATTCCATATTGTTCTTCTACAGTCATAGTCTGTCTCCTTAGACATCACCCTTATATTACAATTCTCCTCATATACCTTGTTACTATGGAAACCCCTGTATTAATGAAGTTTGGTCCTGTATCTTTTCCTGTTAATGCTGCTATAGCTTGTGCCATGCCAAGATACCCCATAGTATATGGGTTTTGGACTAAAGTGGCTCTTAAAACTTCATTGTTCAACATATCTCTTATTATATCAGTAAGATCAAACCCAATTCCAATGATCGGCTTTGTAATTCCCATTAAAGCATATCCCAAAGCGGTGGTAGATACTTCATATGTTGTAAATAAACCTACCAAACTGGGGTTTTCATTAATTACAGCTACTATTTCATTTTGAAGTGCAACGGGATTTCCTTGTGCATAACGTGTATCAAGTAACTGATATCTGCCATCACGCTTAATCACATCACGAAAACCAATCTGTCTGTTCAACCTAGTAACCATCTCCGGTATTCCTTCTACGATACCTATATCCCCTGTAATTATACCTGCTAATTCAAGTTCATTTATCATTAGCTGTCCCGCAGTCTGCCCGGCATTATAATTATCAGTTGCCAGTGTAACTATGGCACTCTCAACTGCAGGTGAGTCAACATATATGATTCTTACACCTCTTGCTTTTGCTGCTTCCACAGCACCTGAGACCCTTATCGGATCCAATGCCTGAATCATGATGAGATCGGCACCATTGGCCACTGCATTATTAATGACACTTATTTGTTGTTCAACCACTCTTTCTACAGGTGCATCCCAGATATAGGTAATTCCAGTCAGTCGGGCCATGTCCGATGCCCCTTCATTAATTCTATAAGAAAATTCCTCAAGTTTATCCAAAGTTACCAGAAAGACTCTTTGCCTTTGCAGAAATGGATCCGGATTCAATAATAGATTATTTGTATTCAAATTCAGTTACCTCACTTCTAATCTTAATACTTGGAACATCTGGTATACATCCAATATTCCATAACCCCACTCTCTGTTTGGATACAGGATATCCTGATCTCTTCTGGCTCCTCTTTGCATCAGTACTTTTATACTAACTGTATTTAAATTGGGAAAATTATTTCTTACATATCCCCATTCCATTATCATAGCAACCACACCAGACGTAAATGCGGCTGCTACACCTGTTCCGGTGAACTCCATAAAACCAGTTCGCGGTACAGGTCCAACCACATTCATTCCGGGAGCGGCTATATTGGGTTTCAATTGCCCTGTTCTTGTGTATCCTCTGCTTGCATTCAGATACAGGCTGTTATCTAAATAGTTATATGCAGTAACAGTTATAGGTACTGAAGCATTTCCCGGCTCCAGAATTGTTGTATATGTATCAGATACAAGAAAAAATGTTTCATTGGATATAAAATTTTCCATAGGCAGCCACATATGAAAACCAAGATTAATATCTCCTCTTTCATATATTTTAAAGCGCCAGATACCAGGCGATGGAAAAGTAAACCGCAGCAGAATAACCTGAGCACCAAACTGAGCTTCAACTAATTCAAATAAAATATTTATTGTTGTACGCTCAAACAAAAATGGTATAGTATAGCTCTCATTTATACGTGCTACGATTCTGGGAATGTATTCACCTGTTGGAGAAGTTATATCAAGGGAATAGATATTCGGATACTCACCCCAGAATTCCATAGTAAAACCGTTTTCCCCTTCTCCTACTCTAAGTTCTACGGTATCATAACCAGTTATTCTGTCAGCAATTCCATAATAATGCCTTCTTTCATTTCCTTCATTTCCCGCGGCTACTACAACAGCAACCCCAGGACTCCTTCCAATGGTTGATAAGGTATTGCTTAATGGTCCCCTTCCACTATGTCCACCTTGCGAAGAACCCAAGGCAAAGCAAATGACCAGAGGCCTTCTTAAGGTATTAGATACTTCCAGCAGATAATATATTCCAAACAAAATATCAACTTCAGAATAACATACTGCACCATCCGGTATTAAATAAAAGTCTCTCATCAACTTTTTTGCCTGTCTTAACTTAACAAAAACAATTTCTGAGTCTGTAGCTATTCCATAAAAATTACTTTCCGGTACCTCATTTCCCGCGGCTATTCCGGCAATCATGGTCCCATGACCGTTTTCATCCCTGCTCGGAACGATATCCATTGGATTCTCGCTTGCAATTGCCAGATTAATCTCTTCCCGGGTGTATTCTGTTCCATATATAACACTCTCAGAAGTATTTTCTGAGGCAATTGTCTGGTCCCATATAGAAACGATTCTGGTAGTGTTATTCGCATATTGAAAAACGGGATTTAAATAATCAATACCTGTATCCACAAATCCAATCAAAACACCTCTTCCCCTGAGGTTAAAATTGGGTATTCTTCTCAGGCTTGTAATTCCGGCTGCTTCTAAACTTAAAGCGCTAGTAAGTCCAAATGCTTTAGGAAGCACAGAATAACCCCATTCTTTAATCAGATCAAACGTTAATACTTCTAACGGGACATGTACTACTGCGTATTGATAATTAATAATAGTATATTCCGCAGTTGGAAATCTGTTAAAAACAGTATAGTCTCCACTGTATTCTATTATTAAATCAGCATATTCATTATTAATAACCAGCCAACTCCCTTCAAAGATATTAATGCTCAAATCTATTGTATTAATATTATATAAAATATATGTCAAATTAATGCGATAAATGGAACCCGTGAACTGCTGACCTGGATTCCTTTCTTTTGTCTATTCTGACATGAATAGGCGTTGTATCTGTCAGAAGAACTGTCTGTAATATCTCCTCTTCTTTTGTCTACGTCACCTTTTGTGTTGCTCCTTCCTCAAATATCATCTGCCAGTCATGACCTTCCTCCTGCTGATGCCGGTTCTCCCCCCTCTTTATGGTTCCTTTCTTTTTGCGGTCCTGATTTTCTTTCCAAGCTTATAAGGCTCCCTTTCATACAGATCATGCCTGCCGCAGCCGCTGTATACCAGAATTGTTGTCGGGTAGGGAGTAGTATAACCAAGGAAGTTCAAGGTAATAACCTTGGGCTTTCTTAGTTTCACTGTATCTCAATTTTGATTCCAGCCCCTGGGTTTTCCTATGCTCGCAGCTATTTGTCCTTTCGGTCGAGCCATTTGCAAACGTAATGTGTCACTACGCCTGCTATGACCGGAGCTGATCCGATCAGAATTCATTATTTCTACTTTAAAATAATTGTATGAAAAATCTACTCATGGTTGTATAATATAGTTATAAATAATCCTAAAGTTTGTAAAATGAACTTAATATTATCAGAGACTGGAGTTAAATTATGAATAAAAACGAATTTCCTATTCTTGAATTTGATGGAATATCAGATAATATTATTGAACCATCTAATTTCATAAAGAAAACAGATATGTCTGACAGAGTTGTGATGTGCTTCTATAGTGAAGTAATTGAAAAATTAGTTAATGAGGGAAAGCTTAAAGAAATTAAAACACTTTATTCACAGATTGGTAGACATCCAGTTTTTGAATTAGAACATAAAGGTGAAAAAGTAACTGTATTTCATCCGGGAGTAGGAGCTGCACTTGGAGCTACACTTATGGAACAAGTCATTGCATTAGGTGGCAAAAAATTTATTTCGTGTGGAAGTGGTGGTGTTTTAGATAAGAAAATTGCAGTTGGACATATACTAGTACCTAATTCAGCGGTTAGAGATGAAGGAACTTCTTACCATTATATAGAGCCGAGTAGAGAAATTTCTATTAACATTAAAGCTATAAAAGCAATCGAAAAGATATTAAATAAGCACAAATGCAATTATCTACTTACTAAAACATGGAGTACTGATTCTATTTATAGAGAAACTAGAGATAAGATGAAACTACGAAAAGATGAAGGGTGCTTGGTAGTAGAAATGGAATGTTCTGCCTTTTGTGCAGTTGCAGAATATAGGAATGTTATTTTTGGACAAATGATATACAGTGGTGATGATATTAGTTGTGATGAATGGAATCCAAGAAGTGACGTCGATAGGAAGTTCATAAGGGAAGCCTTATTCTGGTTTTCAGTTGAAGCAAGTCTGGAATTATAATTACTTAGGGATTCGAACCCTGTATAAATTTATTAAGAGAAATTTGTTTATGTATCTCGTTTTGAGGGTTGCATCCAGCGATCAGAGCGGGATAACCGAAACTAAAAGTTGAGATATATTTTTGTAGTTGTAAAATTTAGCATTCATAATATAATTAAAATACAGATTTTTCTAAATCGTGGCATTATGAGCTTTATAATAGATGAAAGTAATAAAATTTTAATTTAAAGGAGGTCTTGAAATGGATATTTGGACAATGTCATTTGATAATGAAATTAAATAAAATTTCAGGAGGTATTAAATGACAAAAATATATTGGATAGGTGGTTCGCCTTGTAGTGGTAAGAGTACAATTGCAGAGATTTTATCAGAAAAGTATGGACTATACTATTTTAAAGTTGATGATTATTTAGAGAAGTATATAAATTACGGAACCTTGTCAAATTTGGAAATATGCACGAAGCAGAGTAAAATGAATGCTGAAGAGACTTGGATGAGAGAAGCCGCTTTGCAGTGTAAAGAAGAGTTACAGTTTTATGAAGAAATATTTGATTTTATCTTGCAAGATTTGAAGGCAATCTGTGATGGTAAGGACATTCTTACAGAAGGAGCTGCATATTTACCAATTCTGATGAATAAAAGAAATATACCATGGAATAGGTATTTATCAATAACACCGACAAAAGACTTTCAAATTAACCATTATATACAGAGAGAATGGATATATTCTGTGTTAGATGGGTGTAGTGATGTTCAAAAGGCCTTTGAAAATTGGATGGATAGAGATTGTCTGTTTGCTGAAGAAGTCATCAAACAATGTGTAGAAAATAAATATCTTTCGTTCGTTAATAATGGACAAATAGATATTAAAGATTTAGTAAAATTAGTTTCTGTTCATTTTGGCTTGGAGGTATGATATGGGAAAGAAAAAACGAGAGAATATTTTTTTTGATCAAATGTTAAAACAAAAGGAAAACATACCCATTGCAAAAGTGAACAAAATGGTTAAGAAAGGTAAAGGTAGTAATTAATTTCTAAATTGTAGTTCAATTTAAGTACCGATTATATAAATGAAATGAATATGTAAAACAATATTTCCATAAACAAAAAGAAATACTGCCCCTGACGCTCTCATTCGTCAAAGGCAGTACTTTTTTTACCCTCAAGTCCTTCCCAAAGGACAAATAGATTCCGACCATTATTTTTACACAAAGGAAAAGCACCGACCCCGCAGCTCTCCGTCTGCAAAACCAGTACTTTTTTAGTGCGCCTTCAGGGACTCGAACCCTGGACAAATAGATTAAGAGGAATTTAGGGCTTTTGTATCTCGTTTTGAGAGCTGCAGCCAACAATCAGAACGGGATTTGAGGTGCAATACAATTGACATGTGATTTATCTAAGTATAGAATGTTAATATCCTTTCTGTTGTACAGGAATGGGGAAAAACAGCTAGGGAAGTCCAGGGTAATACCTTGGGCTTTCTTATTTTCACTGTATCTCAATTTACACTTTGGATCCTGGCAGCTGCAGAGATTTTGAGATGCATATTTTGTCCAGCAGTTGACATATACACTATATTAGTGTATTATAAAGGTATCCAAAAAAGTTTAAAATGTTCCATTTTGCACAAAGCGAAACCCCAGAGATGGCCGTCTCTGGGGTTTCTTTTTAGGCTAGCTGTCTTTGCGGTTCCGGTCTAACCATTTGCATATGTAGTATCCTGCTACTTTTGCCATGACCGAAACAAAAAAGTTTAAAATGCTTTCCATTTCGCACCTCCTTCCCCTGCCGGGTTTAGAGTAGCGACAGCATTTACATTATATTTCTTTTTTCATGTATCGTCTACAAATTTTTCCATAAAAGGGAACTCCGTTTTAGGAAGCTCCCTTCTTTTGTATCTCAATTTCCTTGCCTGGTTGCCCGGAGCTGCTCCGATCAGGAATTAAGTTGAGATACAATTTCTTTATTTATGTTTTATCCAATCTTTGATTCTGATGAATTCCCCTGACTTTTATTACGATCAAATCTGTTTATTACTATCATTCAAAGTAAAAAATCCCTCATAAGTTGCATTACAAGCTTCTGCAATTTGATGTAAGTCATTTTCTGATAAATTATCTCTATTTATTTTGGCTGTTATATTTTGTGGTGTTGTTTCTAACTTTTCGGCCAGATCACCGATCGTCATATCTCTGGCTGCAAGAATCATTTTTATTTTTGTTGCCATTCTCATTTTTATCACCTCCATCACAATTATAAATACAAATTTTTATAAATACAACAAAATGATTGCAAATTTAAACATTAATTTTAACATTATGTATTGACTTTTCTCCATTGATGTGTAATATTTAAATATATATGTTTATTTTTACAATATTTAAGTTTATTATAAAAACATAATTTAATTTATAGGAGGTAACAAAAATGTACGATGAAAATTATCAAAGTCGACTTAATCTTCAACAGGTTTGTAGCTTTTTTTTGAATGGCATGTCTAATAAAGATTTTGAAGAAGGAACGCCAGAAGAACGAAGTAAAAAAAATTCAGAAAATCTTTATCAATGTTTAGAATCTATTAGAAAAAAAATATTGTATGCTAATGAAGCCGTTTTAGAAGATAAAAAAGAAAGTAAAATTAAAACGGAAGAGATGTTTGTAGATGTAATTATGAATAACGAAGAAAGTCAAGAATTAAGCTATGAAATGGGTTTTCGTGCTGGTTTTATATTTGCTAGTGATGTTTATGGTTATTGACAATTTATTAAAAGAGAGGGGGGCTCTGTTTTTTAGGAGCTCCCCTTCTTTTGTATCTCAATTTTCCTCACTGGTTGCCCGGAGCTGCTCCGATCAGGAATTGAGTTGAGATACAATTTATTCATTTATGTTTTATCCAATCATTGAATCTGATGATTTCCCCTGCTTTTTACCCAAATCTAGTGATGTTTCTGATTGTTTCACCTTCAATGTTCGTTTAATTGATTCTTGGTCAATAAAGTCTGCTTTACGGTATGCTTGAATTATATTATGCTCTTCTACTGTGAATCCATCTGATACTTCTTTCCCTAGAATCAGCCAATCTAACGATACCTGTAGATATTCGGCTACTTTTACTATTTTATCACACTGGGGAGATCTTTCATCCCATCTCCTAATTGTTCCATTTCCTATGCCCAATTCTCTTTCTAAAGCCTTAATGCTCGAACCATCTTGTTTAAGTTTAATTTGTATTCTATCTACTATTCCCATAGTATATCCTTTCAGATAAATTAGGCATAATGCTACTTTTGTAATTGACAAGTAGATAATAATCTACTATAATGAAAAATGTAAGACGTGATACCTTTTCACCTCTCACCGATATGGCCATATTATCATCTTCACAGATGTCTAATATGGAGCTCCAATGCAGGAGCACCAAAAATTTAAAATAAAACGTCGCAGTCTTATTCTAACATTTTTGGCCGCTCCTGTAAACATAGTAACTTATTAATGATGTGTTTGCGGTAGGCTCTTATACCAGCCGCGGATAGGAGGTCAAATGAGTTATAAGCTCAATCTAAACAAATCAAAGATGTACGCACTTATGAGTGCAGTCAACACCGATCTTCCGCAGTTACACAAATGTGAT
The DNA here is from genome assembly GCA_023386315.1 of Bacillota bacterium. GTDB lineage: Bacteria > Bacillota > Clostridia > Lachnospirales > Lachnospiraceae > Lacrimispora. The sequence continues at coordinate 645,521 of JAEWJZ010000014.1, forward strand.
TTTAGTCACCATAGTTTCCGCTACTGGATGTCATATCAGCATCCGGTTACTGGCGACTATATCCATGTTACTGTTACACCCGTCTTGGGTGACACGATCATCTGTTTCCGAAACGAATCAGAAGGCACCGATTACCTGATTAAACATTTCAGCATTCAGTACTTGATGGATCATGGAATGCTTCGGGAGGTGTCAGCATGAGTGTTGCTAAAAGTGTAAGGGTTCCGGAAGAAATTTATGATTACATCAACAGTTATTCCGGGGAAGGCTTCAACCAAAAGTTTGTAAATATTATCCGGGATGCCAGAGATACCGAACCAGAAAGAAATGAAACACTTGATCGGCTTAACAAGCAGATTTCCCAACGGGAGAAGTATCTTAAGGATACTGCGAAACGGTTAGATGAATTAGCATCTGAATTAAGATCATTATCCTTTGACATAACTTATATCCGAAGTCACCATATCATTTAAATCTGTATCTCAAAACTGCTTCATTAACCAGGCTGCAGCTGCGGTAAGTGAGATACACAGAAAGGGGGGATTTATCATTGGAACGGTACTCGGAGGAAATGAAGCTTTGGCTATTCGATTTGGCCCATGGGAATTTAAATGATGAAATGATATTAAAGGGATTTATCAAGCACTACGTTCTACATAACCTTGTAATTGATAATATTGTCGATGATATTCATTTCCATACATTCTATGGAACGGATGGTATCATACGGGCAAAGGAAAGCATCCTAAGGGTCTTAAATAATACAATTTAAAATTAAAATGAAACCCGGGCCGGGTTTTGGTTTAAACCTGGCCCAAACTAATGACCGGGCGACACACCTCCCCCCTAGCCGCCAGGCCAGGCTCCCGGCGCAGGCGCAGCCATTGCGCTGGGAGATTACAACAGCTTACGCAAGCCAGTACTTTAACTTACACCAGGTTGACACAATCTCCCCTTTTTTCCTTGATTACCGCCCCGCCTGGCTCTGTATCGGGTATCCGGTACGGCAGCTTGGCAATTTGGGGGCATCGCCGGGGGGCCCAAATTGCTCGGCCAATACCTAAATATCAGGCCTTGGCCCGGCTACTCTCCCGGATTTGTAACTTTGCAGTATATCAAATATGTCATATTAATTGCAGATAGCTTTTTAGGGCTGTCTAAGACGAAAGGAAGGTATATTTTTATGAAAATGCAGATTATTTTACTTTATGCTGGTCAGTATGATATGACTGACGATTCAGGAAAACGTGTTCAAGGTACTTCTGTCAATTATTACTTTAATACTGATTTGGTCGCTGAGGATAATGTGAACGGCACCAAAGGAACTCGCCCGGCTAAGTCCTCTTGTGAGTTTCAGGTGATGGGTAAAATCAAGAGGGCTCCTGCTCTCTATGATGCAGAGTTTAGCATGTCTATCGGTAGTGATGGAAAGCCAGTTCTTAAGATCATTGATCTTGATTATATTTCCGACGTACAGATCACTCCGGTTCCTGACAGCCAATTTAATGCAAAGCAGGAACAGGAGCAGAAGCCTGACAAGAAGGTGAGCTGATGAATGTTTCTACATCATCGGAAGCTGATTTTGATTTAGAGGTAGCAGACGTGGAAGCATATACCCTTGAAGATGGGGAAGAAACCTCTTCCGCCGCTTCACCTGACCAAGATTTTGCAATCGTTCTTTTATTGTTCTTAGGTATTCTGATCGGTGTTTGTCTGATAGGTAGGAGGCGCTGGCATGATTGAAACATACATAGCGGTATGTTCCGGTGGTATTTGTATCGGAATGGTATTAAAACTGATTGTTGAACTGATTTTCTATGTAATTAGCTCCCTACTGGGGTTAATGATAAAATCTTAAAGGAGGTTATTTTATGACTAACAAAATTCAGGAAAATGCACGCAGGATTGGACTTATTGCTCTCCCGGTTGCTGTATCAATGGCTACTGCCGTTCCAGCTTATGCAGCGGAAGGTACTGTTGATATCACCGGAATCATGACGACTGCATTCACCAGTGTAAAAAGTGACATGCTTGGTACGATTGGAGCTGCACTTCCGATTGCTTTAGCTGTTGTGGGTGCTGGAATGGCAGTCAGATTCGGAATTAAATTTTTCCGCCAGATCGCAAAATAAAGACCAATGTCACGGCAGATCAGGAAGGGCACGCCCTGCCCTTCCTTTTTTGTACAAATTTTTATTGTATCTCACTTCTTTTCCCGATCGCAGCAGCTCCGGTTCTCTTTGTGGAAAATTTGAGATACTAGAGAGGAGCTTTTATGTGTAAGATAAAACGTTTTTTATGTTTAAACCTTGCTGTTTTTATGCTGGTCTTTACTCCTGTTACCGATTATCTTGGTGCCAGGTACGTCTATGGCTCTGGTGTTCTAACTGCTGTTGATTATGTATGGACGATCTTAATGTCCGCTGTTGGTGTTGATGTTTCCACGAAAAATCTCGGTTCCGTTATTTCTGATATTGGAGATTTTGTAAAAGTAGATACCAGGTACCTTCCTGCTTATAAGGCAATGATCGACTTTTCTTATGGGTCTGTTGTTAAGTTAGGCCAGGAAACCATTGATATGGTTAAGGATTATTTTAAGAGCAAAAGTGGTTATGGAACCAATACCGGGATAAGTAAACTTCAAATCGGACTTGATAATTCATTTGAAAACTCCTACTCCTATACTATGGGAGTTGACCTATCTAAGTTTAACCCAGCTTTGTCGGCAGATGATTTCTATTTTTCCTATGACCATTCAAGTGATACTCTGATTCGCCATTCTGATATATTTCTACTGCAAAAGGAGAAACGTGTCGGGGGCGTGTTGTCTGGCTCCAGAACTCTTGAGATTTATTATATGAATGACGATGGTAAACTGGTTTCTCCAGTTTCCAGAGTTACCTATTCAAACAATTCCGGTACTAATACTTACTACCCCTACGAAAAGAACAATTTCTCCTACATGCTGATATCCGGTACTGATTATACCGCAGAAACTATGTCTAATATTCCTTTTCCTGTTTACGGCTCTCTTGATGAATTAAAGACGTATCTTTCTTATGGAACCCTTGGGAAAACCATCAATGAATATACTGGTGCTTATACCTGGGTGGATGTCAATTCCGATGTTGATACACAGCAGCGTGATGTTACTTCTGACGTTGAGGTCACAATTCCGAAAGATTCTTATGTTGCAGAACAGCTTGTGTCTGATGTTCAATCATCAATTACCGCTGCTGACCGTGCGCAGGTACTTGCACCAACAATCAACGTTACATACGGCGAAAAGGCAGAAGAGGGAGAAAATACAGATACTTACCCCTGGATACCGGATATTACTAAACCGCTGGGCGTAATAACGGATGTAGTCAAAGCAATATCCAGAGGGTTAACGGATATAAAAGACCGGATCATTGATATCCCGGCTTCTATTTCGGATGTTCTGGCTGGCATTAAGGCCCTTCCTGCTTCCATTACCGAATCCATTGCAAAATCCCTGGCTGGGGAAGAGGATGCAAAGGCGAATAACTGGCAGATACAGTCAGATATAACCAGAAAGTTTCCCTTTTGTATTCCATTTGATTTGTTTGCCTGTATTAGTGTGTTTCAGGACGCTTCTACCGTTCCCCGGTGGGAGCTGCCATTTACGATAGAAAGCCTGAATATCCATGAAACCATTGTAATTGATCTTTCTACTGATGATTGGAAGCCTATGGTCATGCTCATTCGCATATCAACGCTGATTGGTTACTGTATCTGTCTGATCGTCGTTACCAGAAGTCTAGTGAAGGGGTGATTTTATGTTAGAACAAATCCGGTATATCTTAATAAAGCTCGCCAATGCCTGCGTAGTATTTCTTCCTAACAGTCCATTCCAATCATTTTTAAGCCAGATTGATAAGATTCCCTTTTTAGGGTACTTAAACTATTTTGTGCCAGTGGCGCAGATCATAGCCATTACCCAGCTTTGGATTACGGCGGTCGGTCTGTTTTACCTGGTACAGCTTGCCCTCCGTTGGGTAAAGATGATTGAATAGTGTATCTCAAATTAATCACCGGCTGGCTCCGATCGGCTTCGGCCAGTAAGAAAAATGAGATACAAGGAGGGATTCTTTATGATTTATTTTTATTCTGGTACTCCCGGCTCCGGAAAGTCCTACCATGTTGCAAAGGACATTTACTTCCAGCTGAATCACGGAAAGAATGTGATAGCTAATTTTGATATTAATTACGATCTGATAAAAGCGAAGAAAAAGGGCTACTTTTTTTACAAGGATAATTTTGATCTCACGGTTGACTGGCTCTTAGACTTCTCCCGTTTGTGTCATCGCCGGGATAAGAGGGGAAAGATCATTGAGGGCCAAACCTGGCTTGTTATTGATGAATGCCAGCTTATCTTTAACTGCCGTTCCTGGAATGACCGGAGCCGCCAGCAATGGGCCAACTTTTTCACCCAACACCGGAAGTATGGTTATCATATTATACTGGTCAGCCAGTTTGATCGCCTGGTTGACCGCCAAATCCGCAGCCTGATCGAATACGAATACCGTCACCGTAAGATTAATAACTTTGGTACGGTGGGGTTCTTCCTGGGGCTCTTTTCTCTTGGTCATCCCCTTTTTATTTCTGTTGAATACTGGTATGGGGTTAAGGAAAAATGTGGCGTTTCATTTTTTTACGGACATAAGAAGTATTATCGCATGTACGATTCATATAAGTTGTTTGACGAGGGCACCCAGGGCGGATAGGGGTGGCGCAGCCGGGGCCCCTGAACGCGCCGGGCGCCCTCGCCAACACCCAACCCCCCCTTACCACGTGCCTGTAAAACGTGGTCTGGAAATACATGGAAAATTCGTATTTTTTCTAGGAAATACAAGGGCTGGAAGGTGTTTTTGAAATTTCGGGAACCCCCCTTCTCCCGAAAAACTTTAATCCGCTAAAGTGAGGTGTGAAATGATACAAACTAGAGAATTTTCAAAATCATCTATTTTTAGTGAAATGAATGAAAGTGACCGAAATTATTGGTTTGATTTTAAGCAAAAGAAATTTCTACATAACATAGATACATTTTATTATTCCGTAAAATTTATAAATGACTTTACCGCTGATTCTTTGGATAGCAAAGTCATGCAGTTCCGAAAATACTTTGATGCTATGAACCGGAAGCTCTCAAAAAATGTAAACGTCGACTTTCTTCGTCTTGACTTTGGTTCGGGCTTCTCCTTAAACCTTAGACCATTCAGTTTTGCAAAAATGTATAATGTTTGCCTGGAATACCCTGAATGGTTTGATATCTTCTTAGCTCCTGTCGTTCCAAAATCTTCCGATTCGGCGGTATCCGTCACCTGTGAATTAGTGGTACAGATCAGAAGTTATATGCTTTGGATATACGGGGTCAATGAATCATTCGAACGTTCTTATGAATATGTCCAGGCATTAGCCGAACATTTTGGCTTACAGATTGCCTATGCCCAGGAAAACCGAATTGATTATTGCTGGCATAGCAATTACCTAAGCAATCCGGAACGCTTCTTTTCCCTGGAAAACTTTTACAAGATGCGTGTAGATCGGTTTAACGATGCTGTCACCCATACAGAGAAGAAAGGCAGTCAGGATTATGAAATTGATTATGTTGCCCTGGGAAAGCGAACGGATAAAGTCTTTGTACGAATCTATATGAAAAGCAAAGAAGTTGTTGAAATGGGTTATAAGGGCTGGTTCTTTTACTTCTGGCTATTCAACGGCTTGATTAACCGCTATGATCTTCACGTTTATGAAGAATGTTATAAGCGTCGAAGCTGGCAGTACCTTAATATGGCTCGTGCTTCCTTCTACCTGGAACATGGCTCTGATGAACGTGCAAAGTCAGTCTGCCGCAGGCTCTTGTCTGGGGAGCAGACCATGGAGGAAGATACCTTACAGAAATTTGTTGACGGTCTTACACCAAAAGTAAACCTGATTATGAATGTAGAGTATCAGACACGCCGCCGTCATTCAAAATCTTATGTACTGCTTCCACTTCGGGATAATAAGTCAAAGTTAACCGCTAAAAGGATTTATGATTACCTGGACAATCGGAAATTGATTATGGATTATCTGACAAACTATGTATTTCGTATGGTAGAACCGGAAGGGGATGTGAATAAATCTCGCCGTGAAATGTGCGGATTCTGGAAGTCTCTGCGCAGTTGTAAACTGGTTGATGCGCATATTCCACCAAAGCAGCTTAAACTGGTACGGGAATATAGCCGCCATCTAAATGCTGATCTGGTGAAAAGACGGGCGATCAATAGTATTGTAACGTTAGGATTTTATAATAAGGGTATGAATGAAGATGATATCATGCAAGATGTTGTAGATGCACTTTGTACGTTAAATGATAACGATGTTGAAAAGGCTTTACGGTATAAAACGAAAAAAGCCCAGCAGCTCAACACGGATGAACTGCCAGGCAACCTTACATATACTGCAAGGTCTGAACTCACGATCATAGATAAAACAACTGGTGAAGTCTATAGTCATAATAGCATGAGCAAAAATGAATTTC
>JAEWJZ010000025.1 GCA_023386315.1 Bacillota bacterium
ATTGGAAAGCCTGTGTCCAATACAAGAATCTATATACTGGATAAGGACCAGAAGCTTTTACCGGTGGGAGCGGCCGGAGAGATGTGCGTATCGGGAGACGGCATAGCCAGAGGCTATTTAAACCGCCGGTCCCTGACTGCAGAAAAGTTTGTTGATAACCCGTATGAAGCCGGAGAGAAGATGTACCGGACAGGAGATCTTGCCCGCTGGCTGCCGGATGGGAATGTGGAGTATTTAGGAAGAATCGATGACCAGGTAAAGATCCGGGGATTTCGGATCGAGCTTGGGGAGATTGAAGCAAACTTACATAAGTATCCATTGATCCGTGATGTGGCAGTGATCGCCAGAGAGGATAAAAAGAAAGAAAAATATCTCACAGCATATTATACGGCGGAAGATGAGCTGGAAGCGGAAGAATTGAAAAAACATCTTTTAAAGGAACTTCCGGACTATATGGTACCATCCTTCTTTATGCAGATGGAGCTTATGCCCATGACTCAAAGCGGCAAGATAGACAAAAAACTACTTCCGGAGCCTGAAATGCGTGGAAACTGCGGGGCAGATTTCATAGGCCCGAGAAACGATGCGGATAAGAAGATTCAGGAAGTGTGGCAGGATACACTGGGAATTGAATCGATTGGGATCGATGACAATTTCTTTATGCTGGGCGGTAATTCCATCAAGGCAATTCAGGCAGTATCAAGACTGGCGTCGGAATTTGAAATTGGGATCAACGACATTTTCCAATATCCCACAATACGGAGTTTGTCAGATGAGATAAAATACTCCAAAGACAGGCTGAAAACAGCGATTGAAGCACTTCAGGAAGCAGCAGTCACCAGGATTGAAGGAAGGGGAGCCAGTGATGGCAGAATCCTTAAAAGCCTGAAAGAATACCATAAAAGAAATCAGAAGTATAAAGAAGTTGAGATTTCAGAAAAGGCTGGCTACCAGAATATACTGGTGGCGGGAGGAACCGGTTATCTTGGAATACAGATTGTACATCAGCTGCTGAAGATCACTGATTATAAGATTTACATAGCTGTCAGGGGAAAGGATGACAGTGATGCACGGGAACGGCTGCATGCAAAGCTTAAGTTCCACTTCGGAGATGAGATCTGCGGACAGGGAGTACTGGAAGACAGATTGTATGTATTCTGCGGAGATTTGACAAAGGAATACTTCGGGCTGAGCAAAGAGCGTTATGAAAGTCTGGCAGAAAAAATTGATGCAGTCATAAACTCGGCGGCAAATGTTAAGCATTTCGGGAATTACTCAGAGTTTTATGCGATTAATGTGGAAGGAAATAAAAGGCTCATTGAATTTGCCGGTACAGGGAAGAAAAAGGTGTATAACTTCATCTCTACCACCAGTGTGGGAAGCGGATTCATAGAAGATCAGTCAAGCGTAGTATTTACCGAGTATGACTGTGATATGGAACAGAGCTCCGATAACTACTATGTAATGACGAAACTGGAGGCTGAGAAGGAGATCGTCAGGGCGAGAGAAAATGGTATTGAATGCAATGTGTTCAGGGTAGGGAATCTGGTCTTTGATTCAAAGTCTGGTATATTCCAGGAAAATATTCAGGATAATGCGTTTTACACCATGGTGAAATCCCTGATAAAACTTGGATATGTCCCTGCGATTACCGATAAAACCCTGGATTTTTCCTTTGTTGACCAGGTGGCGAAAGCAGTCGTACTGCTGTTTGACAGGAGTAATTTAAAAAATGAGACGTACCATTTATTTAACAGCCATCGGATCAATATGATTTCCTTTGCCAGGTTTTTAAATCAGGCGGGGGTAGAAGTGGAGACGATGCCCGTGGACAAGTTCACCTCATTTATTCTGAAAAAATACGATGATGATGAGGCGAAACAGGAAGTATCCAGAATACTTGTCCATTCCAATATATTCTTTGAAGGAGCCAGCAAAACATTATTCCTTGTGAAGAACAGAAAGACTGACGGCATCTTAAAGGCACTGGGATTTGAGTGGCCGAAGCTGGACAGCAGCAGAGTAAAGCTCATGATTGAACACTGCAGAAATGTAGGGTTTATGCAATAAAAATACGCTGGAGGCAGTAAAAGATGGATGCAATCAAACTTGCAAGTTTATACTTTTTTGGAACAGAAGAATTTAATTCGTCCAATTGCATGATAGCAACAGTCAGCTTTAAGAAAACAATTGATCCGGAAAAATTGTATCCCAGCTACCGGGCGCTGGTCATGGAAAATCCGCTGCTGCAGGCTAAAATGGTGGAACAGCCTAAAAAAAATACGTTTAAATGGAACCGGTTTCCAAAAGAGGAGCTAAAAGCTTTGCTTGATTATGAAGAGGAGCAGCTTTCTAAGTATTATACCGAGGAGGAGGTTTTGGAACGGTACGATTCCACCAATTCCAGGCTGGTTTTTCACCTGTTTCCTGTAAATGAGAATACGATGGTATTTTCCATGCATCATGCCGTAACCAATGGCCGGGGACTGATATTCTGGATTAAGAAGTGGCTTGAATATTATTCGTGTGAAATTGACACAGTGCCGGGAGAGACAGACGTCTCTTCCGGCTTAAGTGAACGGATTCTTCACACCGGCAGAAGAATATCTGCCTATTTGTGGCTTCCTGTTTTTTTAACAGGCTTTGCACTAAATGCTAATAAGAAGGATAGTAACGAAACTTTAGATTTAAGTTATGACAGAAAACCAAAGAAAGGCAGAGGTTATGTGAAAAAATCCTACAGCTTCAGTGCTGAAAAAACCCGGGAAATATTACGCCAGAGCAGACGGTATGATATGACATTTGGCGAATATCTCTGTTACAGAATGACGGATGGATTATTGGAGCATGATTCCGGAAAACAGCGGGTGCTTGTCTCCATGCCTATGGACATACAGCCTTTGCATTCCTATTCGCCGCAGACCATGCATGGGAATTATGTAGCGAGTCTTCCGGCGCAGTTCTTCCGGGAGGGAGATTTGAGAAAACAGGTAAAAGAAGCGTTTAAATGGTTCAAAAGAGGAGTCCCGTACGGCTTGCTGCGTTTGGCAGCTGTATTCTCCAATTCATTGGAAAAATATAAGAGTCTGTGTTTAAAATCGTGTAAGAAAACCATGTCTGAAAGGGGGCCGTTGATGAATACGTCAATCACTCTTTCTAACCTTGGCATTATATCCTATCCGATTATGGAAAAATGGGTGGAATCATTTTATATCTCTGTGAGAGCCCAGTCACTTTTCCTTTCATCGGCTACCATTTCAGGGCGGTTAATGATGGAACTTTGCGTTTCAAAAAATCTTTACGATCCGGAAGAAGTTATTTCTCTTTTTGACCGGATATTATCTGAGAAACATTTATTAAATTCATAGTAATAAGGGGAGATCAATCAGTATGGAAGCAGAAATGAAAAACGTTACAGAATATCCGTTAAGCTCATACCAGAAGGACATATGGCTGGAACAGTGTATGTATCCAGGTAAGCCGATTTACAATATTGGCGGATATACAGAAATAAAAGGCGAAATTAATGTACCAATATTCAGCCAGGCCATTCAGGTTTTTATAAACCGCAATGAAATGATGCGGTCTAACGTGACAGAAAGGGATGGAGTACCATATCTGAACGTATTATCAGAGTCTTTGTATGAACTGCCTGTGCATGATTTCTCCGGGAAGGAAAATTCCCGTGAGTTTTGTATGGAATGGATGCGAAGAGAGTTTCAGAAGCCCTTTGATATGGGAAAACAGCTCTTCCAGTTTGACCTGCTGAAATGGAGTGATAACCAGTACTTTGTATTCATCAAAGCCTTTCATCTTATCATAGATGGCTGGGGCTTTGTACTCACTCACAAACAAATCATAGAAAACTATAATGAATTATACAGAGAGGGAAAAACGGAAGAGAAACCGGTCTATTCCTATCACGATTTCCTGTTGGAAGATCAAAGCTATCATGATTCAAAAAGCTATATAAAAGACCGGGAATTCTGGAGGGATAAGTACTTAAATATTCCCGAGCCTTTATTTAACCGAAACGCGAACGGCACCAATCCGGACGGGCAGTCAGACTGGAGCGGCAGGCGTGTTTTAAAGATAGACAGGGAATTATATAACCGGATCATTCAGTTTAGTGAAGAAAGGGGCTGTTCTGTCTTTCACTTTGTACTTGGGACCTTATTTACCTATTTCAGCAGAGTATGCGATAAGGAAGAGGTAGTAATCGGCGTACCGGTTTTAAACCGAAGTAAAACAAAGTACAAGCAGACAATGGGACATTTTGCCAATGTGATTCCGTTAAGGATATCTCCGGGAAGCGATATAAGCTTTCAGGAACTTGTGAAATATATTAAAAATGAGCTCATGGATTGCTACAGGCACATGAGGGTTTCCACCGGAGAAATCTATCGGTCTGTTTTCAGTACATCAAACGAAAAAAGCAGTCTTTTTGATCTTTCATTTTCCTATGAAAAACATGGGGCGACGGAAAGCTTTGTGGATGCTGAAATTGGAAGCCATGTAATGCTGCCTCATCATCATGAACGCAATGCCCTGACAGTCTATTTAAGAGAGTATGAGGATGCAGAAGTTTATATTGATTTTTCCTACCGGATGGATGTATTTGACAAATTCATTCCAATTGAAAATGTGGTCTCTCATTTTGACTTTTTATTCCGCCAGGTATTGGAATATAACGAATCCGGCATATCAGAAATCGGAATTGTACCTGAATGGGAACAAAAGAAAATGACAGAAGAGTTTCATGCAGCTGCTGCGGATTACTCCAAAAACAAGACCATACACACTCTGTTTGAGGAACAGGTTTTAAAATACCCGGAACAGGCTGCCGTATGTCTGGAAGATGAGAAGCTTTCGTACCGTGAATTAAATCAAAGGTCTAACCAGCTGGCATGGACCCTGAGAGAGAAGGGGGTAAAAAAAGATCAGATCATTGCCATCATGACCGGACGTTCGTTTGAAATGATCATAGGTATGATGGGAATCCTTAAAGCAGGCGGAGCGTATTTAACCATTGATCCTAACTATCCTTCAGAAAGAATAAAGTATATGCTGGAAGACAGCGCGTCGGAAATTTTGCTGACTCAAAAGCATCTGAGTGATAAAGCAGATTTTAACGGTGAAGTGATCCTGCTTGATGACAGCCAGAGTTTTCATGATAACAAAGACAATCCGGAGAACAGAAGTAATCCGGGGGACCTGGCATATATCATCTACACTTCCGGATCTACCGGGAGACCCAAAGGAGTTATGGTGAAGCATCAGGGAATCTTAAACCTTCAGACCTTTTTTGTGCGGAAGCATGAGATGAATAAAAATGACAGAATGCTGCAGTTTGCAAGCAATTCTTTTGATGCCTCCGTATGGGAGATTTTCACCACCCTGCTGACAGGTGCCACCCTTTATTTAATACCAAAAGAAACCATAAACAACTTAATGGAATTCGAAAAATATGTAAATAAAAACGGTATTACCATAGCATTGCTTCCTCCAACCTATTTGTCTAACTTAGAACCGGGAAAACTGCCCACTCTCACAAGACTGGTTACCGGAGGGTCCGCAATCACAAAAGAAATGGTGAAAAAGTGGAAGGATGGGCTTACCTATATCAACGCTTACGGGCCCACGGAATACAGCGTTATTACTACTACGTGGACATATAAAGAGGAAGAGATGGAATATGAATCGGTACCCATCGGAACCCCTGTAAACAATACCAGAATTTTTATTCTTGACAAAAAGCGTCATATACTGCCAATCGGTGCAGCGGGTGAATTATGCATTTCTGGTGACGGACTTGCAAGAGGCTATTTAAACCGTCCGGAGCTTACGAAAGAGAAGTTCGTGGATAACCCCTTTGAAGAGGGAGAAAAGATGTACCGGACAGGGGATCTTGCCAGATGGCTGCCTGACGGCAATATTGAATTTCTCGGCAGAATTGACGATCAGGTAAAAGTCAGAGGTTTCAGGATTGAATTGGGTGAAATCGAGAGCCAGCTGCTGAAACTGCCGCAGATCAAAGAGGCAGCCGCCGTTGCAAGGGATGATTTGCAGGGCAATAAATATATTGCAGCTTATATTGTCGGGGAAGAAACATTACCGTCAGACAGGCTGAGAGCAGAACTGTTACAGGAACTGCCGGATTATATGGTACCTTCCTGTTTTGTCCAGCTTGACCAGATGCCGTTAACTGTCAATGGAAAAATTGACCGCAAAGCCCTCCCGGAACCTGATCTGACTATGGATACAGGTGCAGAGTACGAAGCGCCTTCTGATGAACTGGAAGAAGGTATCTGCCGGCTGTGGAAGAAAATATTTAAGGCTGAGCGTGTGGGCATTAATGATAACTTCTTTGCACTTGGGGGAGATTCATTAAATGCTATTGTACTTTCCTCTGAAATCCACAAGGAATTTAATGTTAACATCCCGTTAAAAGAGATTTTCGCAGGTCCCACAGTAAGAGAAATGGCAGAATATTTAAGGAATGCAAAAGAGGATATTTATGCTTCCATCAAACCGGTGGAACAGGCGGAATATTATCCCATGTCATCTGCCCAGAAGAGAGTATATGTATTAGGGCAGCTGGAGGACGGGAAGACAGTATATAACATACCGGGGGCTGTACTGATTGAAGGCAGTATTGACGCGCAAAAAACAGAAGCTGTTTTTAAAAAGCTCATCGAACGTCATGAAACTTTAAGAACCTCCTTTGAGATGATGAACGGGGAACCGGTCCAGAGAGTGCATGAACAGGCAGAATTCAGTGTGTCTTACAGGGAAGCGTCGGAAGAAACAACAGATAACCTGCTGGATGAATTTATAAAGCCCTTTGATTTAAGCAAAGCACCTCTTTTGCGGGCAGGCCTGGTGAAAACCGGAGAAAACAGGCATGTTCTTTTGTTTGATATGCACCATATTATCTCTGATGGAGTTTCCCTGGAGATACTGATCCGTGAATTTTCAACCCTTTATGAAGGAATGGAGTTAAATCCGCTCAGGCTTCAGTACAGGGATTATTCCGCATGGCAGAATCAGATGTACGGAGATGGAACCTTGAAAAAGCAGGAAGAATACTGGATGAAAACCTTTGAAGGTGATATCCCTGTACTTAACATGCCCCTTAATTATCAAAGACCGGCAGTACAGAGCTTCGAAGGAGACAGAGTCAGATTTCATTTAAGCCAGGAGATTTCCCGGAAGCTTCAGGGTGTGGCAAAAGATAACGGAGCGACCATGTATATGGTGCTGCTTGCAGCATATAACACACTGCTTTATAAATACACCGGCCAGGAAGATATTATAGTGGGTTCACCGATAGCTGGAAGGCCCCACGCAGATCTGCAGAACATTATAGGAATGTTTGTCAACACTCTGGCAATGAGAAACTATCCCCGGGGAGAGAAGACATTTCAGGAATTTTTGGCGGAAGTCAGGGAAATGGCTCTCGGTGCGTATGAGAACCAGGATTATCCCTTTGAAGAGCTGGTAGAAAAGCTTAAGCTGAAAAGGGATGTAAGCCGTAATGCTCTATTTGATGCGTTCTTTGCCCTTCAGAGTGTAGATACTGCAGCGTTTGCAATGAATGGGCTGGAAATGATGCCTTACAGCTATGATGTGAAAATGTCCAAATTTGACATTGCCCTGACTGCCAAAGAGGAGGAAGCGGGGATCGAGTTTGAGCTGGCATACTGTACCAGGCTGTTCAGCAAAGAATCCATGGTGAAAACTGCAATTCACTACGGCACATTGCTGGAAGAGATTGCTGCTGATCCGCAGACCCGGCTTAAGGATCTTCAGATGCTGGAAAAGGGAGAAATTCAAAAAATCGTATATGGCTTTAATGATAACTCTGCAGAGTATGCCAGAGATAAAACCATCATTGAGGTATTTGAAGAACAGGCGGAGAAAAATCCTGATCGTGTAGCTGTGGAATTTGAAGAAAGCAGCCTGACCTATAGGGAATTGAATGCACGTTCCAATCAGCTGGCAGGAGTATTGAGAGAAATAGGAGCTGGTACGGAAAAGACGATAGGTATCATGACAGAGCGCTCGGTAGAAATGATAGTGGGAATTATGGCAGTACTGAAAGCAGGAAGCGCTTATCTGCCCATCGATCCCCTTTATCCGGAAGCAAGAATCCGGTATATGCTGGAAGACAGCGGGACGGAAATCCTGCTGACACAGACAGAAGTTTTGGACAAGGTGCAATTCTCCGGAAAAATACTGGACTTAAAGAATGAGTCATTGTATCAGGGAGACGCAGCAAATATAGCTCCTCTTAATTTCCCGGATGACATGGCCTACGTGATCTATACCTCCGGAACAACAGGTATGCCAAAAGGAGTCATAATTGAGCACAGGAATGTGCTGAATCTGACAGCAGGTTTAAACAGGCATATTTACGGAAAGTATGACAGGAATTTAAAAGTTGCCCTGGTGGCGCCCTACGTTTTTGACGCATCGGTGAAGCAGATATTCCCGACTCTGATGCTGGGTCATACACTTTGCATCGTTCCGGAAGAAGCAAGGCTGGACGGCATGAGTCTGCTCCGTTACTATAAAGAACATTCCGTGGATGTCTCCGATGGCACCCCGGCACATATCCGCTTTCTGGAGAATGCCATGTTGGATGGAGCGGATGTCTTAACGGTAAAGCATTTTATAATCGGCGGTGAGGCGCTGGGGATAGAAACAGTAAAGAGTTTTTATGACCGGATTACCGGAGAAAAACCCAGGATCACCAATGTATACGGTCCCACGGAATGCTGTGTGGATTCCACCTTATTTTCCATTGATTATGAAACCGCAGCAGGGCTGAACTCCATTCCCATCGGAGTGCCACTTAACAATGTCCAGGTCTACATTCTTGGAAAAGACAGAGAGGTACTTCCGCTTGGCGCGGCAGGAGAGCTGTACATATCCGGTGATGGAGTGGGAAGAGGCTATTTAAACAGAATGGAACTGACAGAGCAGAAATTTGTGGAGAATCCGTTTGTTCCCGGAAGCAGGATGTACCGGACAGGGGATTTGGCAAGATGGCTGCCTGATGGAACGATCGAGTTCCTTGGAAGAATTGATTATCAGGTAAAAATCCGCGGATACAGGATCGAACTGGGCGAGATCGAGAATCGTCTGCTGACCCATGAGTCGGTCAGGGAAGCCGCAGTGATTGACCGGGAAGACGGATACGGAACAAAATATCTCTGTGCATATATTGCAGGAAAAGAAGATCTTACAACAGGGGAACTGAGAGAGTTTCTGTTAAGGGATCTGCCTGAGTATATGGTGCCGTCCTATTTTATTCAGCTTGAAAAGCTGCCGCTCACCTTTAACGGAAAACTTGACAGAAAGGCACTGCCTGAGCCGGAGGGCAGGATTGATACCGGAGTGGAATACGAAAAGCCGGAAGGAATGGTGGAAGAAAAGCTGGCCAAGATCTGGCAGGAAGTATTGAAAATCGAGAAAATCGGTAGAATGGATAACTTCTTTGAACTGGGAGGACATTCTTTAAAGGCGACCGTGCTGGTTTCCAGAATCCACAAGGAATTCAACATCAACATTCCGTTAAAAGCGATTTTTGCAGGACCGACAATAAAGGAAGCTGCAGAATATATTAAAAATGCAAAAGTAGATATTTATGCTTCCATCAAACCGGTGGAAAAGGCAGAATACTATCCGATGTCTTCAGCCCAGAAGAGAGTATATGTATTGGGGCAGCTGGAGGACAGCAGGACGGTCTATAATATGCCCGGAGCTGTCATGATTGAAGGCGGTGTGGATGGACTAAAAACAGAAACTGCATTTAAAAAACTCATTAAACGCCATGAGACTTTAAGAACCTCTTTTGAAATGATGGATGGAGAGCCGTTACAAAGAGTGCACGATGAAGCAGACTTTTGTGTGTCCTGCAAAGAGGCACCAGGAGAAACGACAGAAGACCTGCTAAATGAATTTATAAAACCCTTTGATTTAAGCAAAGCCCCTCTTTTAAGAGTAGAGCTGGTAAAGACTGGAGAAAACAGTCATGTTCTTTTATTTGATATGCACCATATTATCTCCGACGGCGTTTCCATGGAAATTCTGATACGGGAATTTATTGCCCTTTATGAAGAAACGAATTTAAATCCGCTCAGGCTCCAGTACAGGGATTATTCAGCATGGCAGAATCAGATGTACGAAGATGGAACTTTAAAAAAACAGGAAGATTACTGGCTGAAAACCTTCGAAGGTGAAATTCCGGTACTCAACCTGCCCCTTGATTATAAAAGGCCGGCAGTACAGAGCTTTGAAGGAGACAGAATCAGATTTCATTTAAGCCAGGAGGTATCACAAAAGCTTCGGGGTGTGGCCAGGGAAAACGGAGCAACCATGTACATGGTTCTGCTTGCAGCATATAACACACTGCTTTATAAATACACCGGACAGGAAGATATTATAGTCGGATCACCGATTGCAGGAAGACCTCATGCAGATCTTCAGAACATTATAGGAATGTTTGTAAACACTCTGGCAATGAGAAACTATCCCCAGGGAGAGAAGACCTTTGAGGAATTTTTGGCGGAAGTAAGAGAAATGGCCCTGGGCGCGTATGAAAACCAGGATTATCCTTTTGAGGAGCTGGTGGAAAAGCTTAAGCTGAAACGGGATGTAAGCAGGAGTGCCCTTTTTGATGCTTTCTTCGCACTGTTAAATGTGGATTCAGCATCACTGGTGATGGATGGACTAAACATCACGCCTTACAGCTATGAAGTGAAGATGTCCAAATTTGACATTGCCCTGACTGCCAAAGAGGAGGAAGCGGGGATAGAGTTTGAACTGGCATACTGTACCAGGCTGTTCCGTAAAGAATCCATGGAGAAAGCCGCAATCCACTACGGCGCATTGCTGGAAGAGATTGCCAATGATCCGCAGACCCGGCTTAAGGATCTTCAGATGCTGGAAAAGGAAGAAATTCAAAGAATCGTATATGGTTTTAATGACAACTCCGCAGAGTATGCCAGAGATAAGACCATCATTGAGGTATTTGAAGAACAGGCGGAGAAAAATCCTGACCATGTTGCTGTGGAATTTGAAGAAAGCAGCCTGACCTATGGGGAATTGAATGCACGTTCCAATCAGCTGGCAGGAGTATTGAGAGAAAAAGGAGCGGGTGCCGACAAGACGATAGGTATCATGACAGAACGGTCGGTAGAAATGATAGTGGGAATTATGGCAGTACTGAAAGCAGGAAGTGCTTATCTGCCTGTTGATCCCCTTTATCCGGAAGCAAGAATCCGGTATATGCTGGAAGACAGCCAGACGGAAATCCTGCTGACGCAGACAGAATTTTTGGACAAGGTGCAATTCTCCGGAAAAATACTGGACTTAAAGAATGAGTCATTGTATCAGGGAGAGGCAGGCAATATAGTTCCGGTTAATACTCCACAGGACATGGCTTACGTCATCTACACTTCAGGAACAACAGGTATGCCAAAAGGAGTCATGATCGAGCACAGGAATGTGCTGAATCTGACAGCAGGTTTAAACAGGCATATTTACGGAAAATATGAAAGGAATTTAAAAGTTGCCCTGGTGGCACCCTACGTCTTTGATGCATCGGTAAAGCAGATATTTCCGACTCTGATGCTGGGGCATACACTTTGCATCGTTCCGGAAGAAGCAAGGCTGGACGGCATGAGTCTGCTCCGTTACTATAAAGAACATTCCGTGGATGTTTCCGATGGTACTCCGGCACATATCCGTTTTCTGGAGAATGCCATGCTGGCTGGAGCGGATGTCTTAACGGTAAAGCATTTTGTAATCGGAGGTGAGGCACTGGGGATAGAAACAGTAAAGAGTTTTTATGACCGGATTGCAGGAGAAAAACCCAGGATCACCAATGTATACGGTCCCACAGAATGCTGTGTGGATTCCACCTTATTTTCCATTGATTATGAAACCGTATCCGGACTGAACTCCATTCCCATCGGAGTGCCGCTTAACAATGTCCAGGTCTACATTCTTGGAAAAGACAGAGAGGTACTTCCGGTTGGCGCGGCAGGAGAGCTGTACATATCCGGTGACGGAGTGGGAAGAGGTTATTTAAACAGAATGGAACTGACAGAGCAGAAATTTGTGGAGAATCCGTTTGTTCCCGGAAGCAGGATGTACCGGACAGGAGATTTGGCAAGATGGCTGCCTGATGGAACGGTTGAGTTCCTTGGGAGAATTGATTATCAGGTTAAAATCCGCGGATACAGGATCGAACTGGGCGAGATCGAGAACCGTCTGCTGACCCATGAGTCAGTCAGGGAAGCCGCAGTGATTGACCGGGAAGACGGATACGGGACAAAATATCTCTGTGCATATATAGCAGGAAAGGAGGAGCTTACAACAGGGGAACTGAGAGCATACCTGTTAAAGGATCTGCCTGACTACATGGTGCCATCCTATTTTATCCGTCTTGAGAAGCTGCCGCTTACCTTTAACGGAAAGCTTGACAGAAAGGCACTGCCGGAGCCGGAGGGCAGGATTGATACCGGTGTGGAATACGAAAAGCCGGAAGGAATGGTGGAAGAAAAGCTGGCCGAGATCTGGCAGGAAGTGTTGAAAGCTGAGAAAATCGGGAGAATGGATAACTTCTTTGAACTGGGAGGACATTCTTTAAAGGCGACCGTGCTGGTTTCCAGAATCCACAAGGAATTCAACATCAACATTCCGTTAAAGGAGATCTTTGCAGGACCGACAATTGCTGAAATGAAAAAATTCATAGAAAATGCAAAGGAAGACTTCTATGCATCGATTAAGCCGGCAGAAAAAGCGCAGTATTATCCAATGTCCTCTGCTCAGAAGCGGGTTTATGTATTAAGCCAGCTGGGAGGTGGTGGAATTACCTATAACATGCCTTCTGCATTGCGGATAGAAGGTAATATTGATACAGAACGTCTGCAGGCGGCCTTCAGTCAGCTGATTGAGCGCCATGAAACCTTAAGAACATCCTTTAAAACAATAGATGGTGAACTGGTCCAATGGGTGGACGATCACGTCGATTTTACAGTCGGCTATGAAGAAGCCACGGAAGAAAAGGGGAAGGAGATTGTCCGTAATTTTGTTAAACCTTTTGACTTAAGCAAGGCACCTCTTTTGAGAGCAGGACTGGTAAAATTGAAAAATGACATCTACATCCTGATGTTTGACATGCACCATATCATTTCCGACGGAGTTTCCATGGAGATTCTGCTAAGAGAATTCAGCGCCCTTTATGAAGGGAAGGAATTAAAACCGCTGCAGTTTCAGTACAGGGACTATACCGTATGGCAGAATCAGATGTATGGGAACGGTTCACTGAAACAGCAGGAAAATTACTGGCTGGAGACATTAGGTGGTGAAATACCTGTACTTAACATGCAGACAGATTTCAAAAGACCGGCAGTGCAAAGCTTTGAAGGAGGCAGAGTCCGTTTTCACTTATGCAGCGAAATTGCCGGGAAGCTTGGTGAGATTGCAAAAGAAAACGGAGCTACCATGTACATGGTACTGCTGGCAGCCTACAACACGCTGCTTTACAGATACACAGGGCAGGAAGATATTATAGTAGGCTCCCCCATTGCAGGAAGGCCTCATGCTGATCTGCAAAATATAATAGGGATGTTTGTTAACACCCTGGCAATGAGAAATTACCCCCAGGGAGAAAAAACCTATAAACAATTTCTGGCGGAAGTCAGGGAAATGGCCCTGGGCGCTTATGAAAACCAGGATTATCCCTTTGAAGAGATAGTAGAAAAACTGGGCTTGAAGGGAGACATGAGCAGAAATGCGTTGTTTGATACCATGTTTGCTCTTCAGAATATGGAAACCGGAATCTTTGAACTGGCTGGATTGAAGGCTGTTCCTTATGGCAGCGGGGCTTCTATATCCAAGTTTGACATTACTCTGGCTGCCATTGAAACACAGGAAGGCATTTCCTTTGAACTGGAATATGGGATTAAGCTGTACAAGAAGGAGACCATGGAAGCTCTTTCGGAACATTTTGTCAATATTTTAAAAGAGGTGGCAGAAAATCCGGAGGTAAAGCTGAAGGATATTCAGATTCTTGATGAAGAAGAACGTAAAAAGATATTATATTGCTTTAACAGGACAGTAGAGCCGTATCCAAAAAACAGTACCATTCATGGAGCCTTTGAAGATCAGGTCAGAAAGGCTCCGGATAAGGCGGCGGTAGTCTTTGGTGAGAGCAGTTTAAGCTATCTGGAACTGAACAAAAAGGCCAATGCCCTGGCTAAAATACTGCGAAACAAGGGTGTGGGAACGGATAAGATTGTCGCCATTATGGCGGAGCGCTCCCTGGAAATGATTGTTGCAATGTTTGGAGTTTTAAAAGCAGGAGGAGCCTATCTGCCGGTAGACCCCAGTTATCCGGAGGACAGAATCCGGTATATGCTGGAGGACAGCGGTGCAGCGGTAGTCCTGACACAAAGGCATCTTAAGGAGAAGGCTGTGACTGACAGTGAGGTGATTTTCCTGGATGACCAAATTGGTGAATGTGGGGAAAACCCTGAGAACTTAAGCAGTGCAGGAGATTTAGCGTATATTATCTACACCTCAGGTTCAACGGGAAAACCCAAAGGAGTTATGGTAGAACATCATGGAATCATAAACCTCCGGAATTATTTTAAGAGATACTGGAAGGTGGACGAAAATGAGCGGATGCTTCAGTTTGCAAGCAGTTCCTTTGATGCATCGGTATGGGAGATCTTCACCAGCCTGCTGGGAGGCGGGACCCTGTATCTGATATCAAAAGACACCATAAACAACTTAAATGAATTTGAAGCATACGTCAATGAAAAGGGAATAACCATAGCACTGCTTCCGCCTACTTACTTAGCCGGAATTGAACCGGGAAAACTGCATACACTGAAAAAACTGGTTACCGGCGGTTCCGCTATTACAAAAACTATGGCCAGTCAGTGGAAGGACAGTGTTGAGTATATGAATGCCTATGGTCCGACGGAATACAGTATTATAACCTCCGCCTGGAAGTACAGGGAGGAAGAGATGTGCTACGGTTCCGTACCGATTGGAAGACCTGTGGACAACACGAGAATCTATATTCTGGACAAAAGCGGCAATCTGCTGCCGGCAGGTGCGGCAGGTGAATTGTGTGTAGCCGGAGACGGAATTGCCAGAGGTTATTTAAACAGGCCGGAGCTGACAGCTGAAAAGTTTACTGCTGATCCATTTATGGCCGGTGAAAGAATGTACCATACCGGAGATTTGGCAAGATGGCTTCCGGATGGAAATATTGAGTATATGGGAAGGATTGACGACCAGGTAAAGATCAGGGGCTTTCGGATCGAGCTTGGAGAAATCGAAGCCCGGCTGCTTCAGTGTCCGTCAGTACGCGAGGCAGTGGTGATAGCCCGCGAAGACAGTCATGGAGATAAGTACCTTGTTTCCTATTATACCGGAGAAGAAGAACTGGAAGCTGCAAAACTCAGGGAACAGATGGCGGAAGCATTGCCTGACTATATGGTGCCGTCCTATTTTGTACAGTTGGATGGGATGCCTGTGACTGCCAATGGTAAGATTGATAAAAAAGTATTGCCGGAGCCGGAGAAAGGCGGAAGTGGGGAAGCAGAGTACATCGGACCGAGAAATGACACAGATGCCAAAATCCAGAAGGTATGGCAGGAGGTCCTGGGAATCGGGCAGATCGGTATCGATGACAACTTCTTTATGCTTGGCGGCAATTCCATTAAAGCGATCCAGACAGTATCCAGACTGGCTATGGAGTTTGAAATAGAGATCAACGATATTTTTAAGTGTTTAACTATAAGGGTTTTATCGGATCATATCAGATATTCCAAAGACAGGCTGAAAAATGTGCTGAGTGCCTATAAAGAAGCGGCTGTTACAGCACAAAGCGGTATATCTGCCTTAGATGAAGGCATGGAAAAGCGTATCATTAAATATAAGACCAGGATACAGAAGTATAAAAAAATGGACTTATCAGAAAAAGCAGATTACAAAAATATCCTTCTGGCTGGAAGTACCGGTTATCTGGGAATACACATTTTATACCAGCTGCTGCAAAATACCGGTTATAAGCTTTATGTGCCAATCAGAAGTAAGGATGACAAAGAAGCCTGGGAAAGACTTTCAAAAAAGCTTGAGTATTACTTTAGTGCAGATACGCAGCTAAAGAATAGTTTAGCAGACAGAGTCTGTGCATTCTCAGGAGATCTGGCAAAAGACAATATGGGCTTAAGCCAGGAACTGTATGAAGTGCTGGCAGATAAAATCGATGTGATCATTAATTCAGCGGCGAATGTGAAGCATTACGGCCACTACTCTGAGCTGTACGATGCCAATGTGGCAGGAAATGAAAGGCTGATTGAATTTGCCCGGACAGGGAAGAAAAAGGCATATAATCTCATTTCCACAACCAGCATAGGAGAGGGAAATATAGAGGGAAAGGCCAGAGAACTGTTTACCGAATACGATTGTGATCTGGGGCAGAATTCGGAAAATTACTACTCACAGACGAAATTTGAAGCGGAGAAGATGGTTGTAAAAGCCCGGGAAGAAGGCGTAAACGCCAATGTGTTCCGGGTAGGTAATCTGGTATTTGACTCTGCCACAGGCATTTTCCAGGAAAATATCACAAACAACGCGTTCTATGCTGTGATCAGATCCTGTATCAATCTTGGCTGTTTTCCTGAGACGACAGAAAAGAACATCAATTTCTCTTTCATCGATCAGGTGGCCAAAGCGGTTGTACTGCTGTTCGACAGGAAAAAACTGCAGAATGAAACGTATCACCTGTATAACAGCCACACTGTGAGCATGAGCTTCGTTGCAGGACTGATCAATCAGGCCGGGGTGAAGATTAATATCATTCCTCCTGCAGAATTTGTGGAGAATCTGCTTAAAAAATATGATGATGAAGATAAAACGGATGATATCACCCAGATTCTTGTCCACACCAATATGTTATCCGGAAGCATGGAAAAAACCTCATTTACCCTGTTAAATAACAAAACGGATGTGATTTTAAAAGCTGCAGGTTTTGAATGGTCCAGGCTTGACTGTAAGAAGATAAAGTTAATGCTTGAGCATTGCATGAAGGTAGGATTTATTAATAGTTTTGCAAAGGAGAGAGAACGTGAGCAGAATTAAGTTGTTTTGTCTGCCTTATGCGGGAAGTTCCGCTATGATATACTATCAATGGAGCAAATTTCTGGATAAGGATATAGATTTGCAGCCTGTGGAATTAGCAGGAAGAGGGAGCAGAATTGATGTACCCTTATATGACAGTATGAATGGAGCAGCACGGGATGTGTGCTGTTCCATCAAAAATCAGATAAAAGATACGCCATACGCCATATTCGGGCACAGCATGGGCAGTTGGATTGCATTTGAATTATATCATGAGTTAAAAAAGTCAGGTCTTCGTATGCCGGAACATGTTTTTTTCTCCGGAAACAGGGCCCCCCAGCTGAATGTGAAAAGAAATAGAATAATCCATAATCTGCCGGAAAATGAATTTAAGAATGCCATTTTAAAAATGGGGGGCACACCGAAAGCTGTTTTTGAAGACTCCGAGCTGGCTAAAATTTTTGTTCCGTTAATAAGGGCAGATTATAAAATTACGGAAAAGTACATATATACGCCTGGAAAAAGCAAACTTGAGTGCGGAGTTTCGATTCTGTGCGGTAAGGATGATACGATCACCGAAGAAGGCATAGAAGCGTGGAACGAAAATGTGTTAAATGAGGCAGAAATTGTATATTTCAGCGGAGGACATTTTTTCCTAAACCAAAATGTTGGAAATGTCACAGCCTACATTAACCGTACGCTTAAAAGAGCTGATTGCTATGTATCATAGAATCAGTACATTTAATGGAATATCTGCGTATAATTAATAATTGAAGTTCAGAAGGGATCAGGGAACGGTGCAGTATGGGAGGTTCAGTTAATAAGTGTGACTGCCAGGCGGTTAATGAGGATTTGGCAGAAAGAGTGAAATCAGAAATGAAAGATGACGGCTGTTTTTCTATTCTCTCTGCATTCTTAAAATTAATTAGTGATGATACCAGAATAAGGATCATGTATGCATTATCAAAAAGTGAATTATGTGTGAATGATCTGGCCGTCATTTTAGATATGACGAAATCAGCAATATCCCATCAATTAAAGCTGCTTAAGGTATCCGGCCAGGTAAAATCAAGAAAAGAGGGGAAATTTGTTTATTATTGCCTGAATGATGAACATGTATTTGAGATAATGGAAAATGCTTTTATTCATGTAAAACACTAAATATAGTATATCATACAGCGTCTGTGCTTCTGCATCAGGCGCTGTTTTTTTCTTCTCCATAAAATCTCCATATCTCTATGATAAATTAAAAAACAGGTCTGTATATTGCCTGTGGCAAAAAAAGGAGAGTGTTAAATATGCGCCAGAATGGCGGAAGAGAAAGAAAAAAATACGGAAAACAAAGAAAGGTGAAAAACAGTTATATGATACTTGCTGTGCTTTCTGGGGTTTGTATTTTTGCTCTGGCAGCATTTTTACTGGCTTTTGTTTTAAAGGAAAAAAAACGGCAGGAAGAAACAGACCGTTCAGCCGTTTTTCAGGAATTGGATCATTATTCATGGAACTTAAAACTAAAGTATAAGGAACAGACTGTATCCTTAAAAAATCCATTGTCTGAGCACATGGGCCAGCAGCCGCAGGACATTTATTTACAGAAGGAAGGCGGAGCGTATAGTCTGGATTTGGCGGCTGTAAAAGAGGATATAACGGATCAGGTGGCAGATGCAGCCTCTAAGTGGAATAAAAAGCCGCAAAATGCCCAATTGACCGGGCGCGACAAGGAGAATGATACATGGATCTATTCAGAGGGCGGGAGCGGAATCCAAATTGACGAAGAAAAAACAGTTAAGAAGATAATGAATCTGGTCATGGAAAAGAAGTTTGGAGGAGAGGTGGAAGTGGAAACAATAGTGAACTCTCCGGATTTAACCGTTTCCAAAGCCAGGAAGCAATATCAGGTAATTGGTACGTTTACCACAGATGCCACGAATAATCAAAATAGAAATAATAATATACAGCTTGCTGTAAAGGCATTAGACGGTCTTGTGATATTTCCGGGAGAGGAGTTCTCATTTAATAAAACTACCGGGAATCGGACAGTAGAGCGTGGATACAAACCGGCAGGAGCATATAGAAACGGCGAATTTGTAGAAGAGCCGGGCGGCGGTGTATGTCAGGTTTCCTCCACTCTTTATAATGCGATTATACTTTCAGGAATAACAACAACGGAGCGGCATCCCCACAGCTTTGAGCCGTCATATGTGACACCGGGAGAAGATGCAATGGTGAGTTATGATGGTTACAGCGGTCCGGATCTTCGGTTTGTTAATAAAGATACAACTTCCATTGCAATCCGGGCAGTTTTTAAAGATAAAAAAATAACCATTTCCATAATTGCAAGACCGATTCTGGAGGAAGGAGTTACTGTGTCCATGCATTCCGGGAAAGTAAAAGAGTATGATCCACCGGAATCAAACTATGAGGAAGACCAGACCCTGCAGCCGGATCAGGAAGTAGTAATTACACAAGGGGTAAAGGGAACTGTCTGGAAGACTTATTTAATTACATCAAAGAACGGGGAAATGGTAAAAGAGGTCTATTTTCATACCAGCACTTATAAAGGAAAACCAGGTCTGGTAAAAAGGAATACATCCGGTGTTGTTATTGCAAATACAAATGAGACGGTGGGGGAAACAGTCCCGGAGGAGACGCCTGCTCCTTCACCGGAACCAGAACAGGAAACGGAGGCGGTCATTATTCCTTCCATCGGAGAAACAAAAGAGAGCAAAGCAAAGGCTCTGGGACCAGGCGTATAATCATACAGTGGATAACGGAAAGGATTAAAGAATACAATCATGTTAAATATCATTAAAGCACATAAACGAGCAGTTCTTATTCTTACTGCAGCTGTATTGTTTGCAGCAGTGTACGGTATGTTTGTATACAAACAGGCAGAAACCAGTTCTCAATTTGGGCAGAAACCAGAAGAGGTCACTCCTGATGAGAGCAGTCAGATCATGAAACTGGAAACGGTTAACAAAGCTGTTTTGCCTGCTACAGAAAGTGAAGCACAGAAAGCACCCATACCGGATAATTTAAGAGAAGGTGCAGAGCACCCTTTTGTAGCTGAATTGCAGGAGAGGCTGATGGAGCTGGGATTTATGGATAATGATGAACCGACTCCGTTCTACGGACCTGTAACTGCCAACGCCATCAGGATATACCAAAGGCAGAATAATATTGTACAGGACGGAATTGCGGGACCAGAGACTCTGACTTCACTTTTCTCCCAGGAAGCAAAGTATTATGCCGTATCCCTGGGGATTTCCGGGGATGATGTCAAACGAATCCAAAACAGACTTTATGAGCTGGGTTATCTTGCGAAGGAAGAGGAAGTAACCGGAGAGTTTAACGAAACAACAGAAAAAGCAGTAATGAAACTGCAGGAGCTCAACCAGCTGTCAATTGACGGAAAGGTAGGGCGCATGACAATCAGTCTGCTTTACAGTGAAGAGGTGAAACCTGATTATCTGACCTACGGAGAGAAAAATGAAGTGGTTCTTTCCGCGCAAAAACGTTTAAAAAGTCTGGGGTATTTAACGACTGTACCAGATGGTAATTATGGAAAAGATACGGTAGCGGCAGTAAAGCAGTTCCAGGGCAGAAATGATCTGGTAGTGGATGGATACCTGGGACCTTCTACAAGAATTGCGTTAGAACAGGAGGAAGCCACACCCAATGGAATCATGCTGGGAGAACAGGGAGAGAGTGTAAAGCGGATACAGGAACTTTTAAATAAGTACGGTTATCTGTCCTCTTCTAATGTTACCGGGTATTTTGGAGAGGTAACCGAGCAGTCTGTGAAGCGCTTTCAGAAAGATAATGGTTTGAAAGCAGATGGGTCGGTTGGTATCCGGACTCTTTCGCTGCTTACCGCAGATAAGGCTGCCAAAGCGGGCAGGAGCTCCCTCCCTGCAGCAGGAGATGCTGGCACTGGTGGTGGAGGTAAAACAGTTAATGGAAACGTAAAGGCATTTATTGATATCGCAGCATCGAAGGTGGGATCAAAGTATGTATGGGGGTCCAAAGGACCCAATTCGTTTGACTGTTCCGGTTTTGTTTACTGGAGTCTGAATCAGATCGGTGTAAGACAGAGTTACCTTACTTCCGGCGGTTGGAAAAGCATGGGAAAATACAAAAGAATATCCAATTACAACGATATAAAGCCAGGTGATATTGTGGTGGAAAATGGTCATATGGGGATTGCAGCAGAGGGCGGAAAGGTGATTGATGCTTCTTCCAGCAATGGAAAAGTAGTTTACCGGCAGCGGACAGACTGGTGGAGAAATAACTTTATTGTAGCGTGGAGAATATTCGAATAGTTAAATAATTTATCTTGCTAAAATCATTTTTTTATATTATACTATGGTCAAGTGGATGGTGATTGCATTTGCAAGCTATACCTGTTTATTATGTTATTGTGGCAGTTTTTGCTCATAATACATGGTAAACAGGTTTTTTTTCGCCAAAAACTGGAACTTGAGGATCGTTTATACCATTGGACAGGGGTGAGAAGCATGATCATTTACAAAATTTTTAATAACAATGCTGTAGTTATTAAAGATGAAAACGGGGTGGAGAAGGTTGTTATGGGCTGCGGCCTGGCGTTTAAAAAGAAAAACGGAGATGAGCTTGATGAAAGTAAGATTGATAAGATTTTTGTTTTGTCCGACCCCCTGATAAACAATCGGTTTCAGGAACTGGTTGCCAATATTCCCATCAGTTATGTGGAACTTGGTGAGGAGATTATTGAATATGCTTCAAAGATTTTAGAGGCAGACTTAAATGATACCATTCATTTATCCTTAATCGATCATATTTATTCTGCAGTGAAACGGTTCCAGGAGGGGATCGGAATAAAAAATGCCATTCTCTGGGATATAAAGAAGTTTTATAAGAAAGAATTTGAGATTGGTTTAAAGGCTCTGGATATGATAGAAAAACGTTTTTCCATCCGTCTGCCGGAAGATGAAGCCGGTTTTATTGCCATTCATTTTGTGGAAGCTGTGACAAAAAAAGGCGCTGAGGAGATTCATCAGGTTGCTGAGCTGATCGCTGAGATCACAAGCATCGTTTCCTATAATTTTCACTTGTTCTTTAACGAAGATTCATTATATTATTACCGATTTATCACTCATCTGAAGTTTTTCGCCCAGAGACTGCTGGAGGGAAAAACCTATCTTGATGATGAACAGGATGATCTTCTTATGATCATTAAGAAAAAATATGTGAATGCCTATGAGTGTGCCCAAAAGATCTGTGAGTTTCTTAAAAAGAAATATAACTATCAGGTATCCAATGATGAAAAGCTGTATTTAACGCTTCATATTGAACGAGTTGTTTATAAGACTGTTTTATGACAAGATGGTTACATTAGGTTGGCTAAACTTTCATATTTCAAATAAAAAAGAAAAATGGAGGATTTAACAATGGGAAAATATGACCTGTTGGCAAAAGACATTATCAAAAAAGTCGGCGGCAAGGACAACATTTTAAGCCTTGTACACTGCGTGACCCGTCTGCGCTTTCAATTAAAAGATGAAAGTCTTGCAGATGATGAGGCACTGAAACAGACAGAAGGTATCATAACAGTTATGCGCAGTTCCGGACAGTATCAGGTAGTCATCGGAAACCATGTTCCACAGGTATTTGCGGATGTGTGCAGAATAGCAGATATCTCAACAGAGAAAGCTGCAGAAAAAAGGAAAATGAGTTTCAGGGAAAAATCACTGGATTTAATCTCCGGGATTATGATGCCTGCAATCGGCCTCCTCTGTGCCTGCGGTATGTTAAAAGGACTTAATTCCATTCTTTCCTACCTTGGACTTTATTCCAATGAGGACGGAATCTATATACTGCTCAATGCAATCGGAGATTCCATCTTTTATTTCTTCCCGGTTGTCATCGGTTACAATACCGCAAAGAAGATTCAGATGAATCCATTCCTGGGTCTGATTATAGGTGCTGCGCTGTGTTATCCAACTATTAACGGAGTGGATGTGCCGCTGTTTGGCCATGTGTTCAATGCGACTTATACTTCCACACTGCTTCCTGTAATTTTGATCGTAGCCATGGCAAAGCCTCTGGAGAGCTTTTTTAACCGGGTAATCCCTGATATGGTGAAGACCTTCATCACGCCAATGCTTGTGCTTTTGATCTCTGTGCCCATTGGCTATGTGGTAATCGGTCCTCTTGCCAATATGCTGTCTAATGCCATTTCACAGGCAGTATTATCTGTATATAAGCTAAGCCCTATAGCCGCGGGATTTTTAGTGGGCGGATTCTGGCAGGTAATGATTGTATTTGGTGTTCATATTGTATTAGTTGTGTTGTGTATTACAAATATTATATCCGGAACTCCCGACCCGATTCTGGCATTTACCACTTTTGTTACCTTTACAACTACCGGTATGGTATTTGCCATGTGGCTGAAAACCAAGGATAAGACATTAAAGCAGATCGCTCTTCCTGCATGGATTTCAGGCTTTTTCGGAGTGACAGAGCCGGCTATCTACGGTATTTTACTTCCAAGAATGAAGCAGTTCGTTCTTTCCTGCCTCTGCGGAGCTATTGCAGGTGCAGCAACAGCTGCTCTGGGATTAAAATATCACACAATGGCAGGTATGGGACTGTTTGAGATACCGGCACTTCTTGATCCGGCCCAGCCTGGAGTCAGTCTGGTGAGGGCGGTAATTGCTGCAGCTGTCTCACTGGTGATTGGTTTTGTAGTTTCCTTTGTAACGTTTAAAGATGAGGAACCTTCTCAGACGAAAGGGGAGGAAAGTATTTCTGAAAAATGTAAAAAACGAGTAATCGCCTCTCCGCTGACCGGCAGGGTGAAACCCCTTAGTCAGATTGATGATGCGGCATTTTCCAATGAAACTCTTGGAAAAGGGGTTGCAGTTATACCAGCAGAAGGAAAAGTGACGGCTCCGTTTAACGGCACGGTTATGATGCTGTTTCCCACAAAGCATGCCATAGGGCTTATGTCTGATCAGGGCTGTGAAGTTATCATCCATATAGGAATGGATACGGTTCGTTTAGATGGAAAACATTTTGAAGCACATGTGAAAGAGGGAGACAAAGTAAAAAAAGGAGATCTTCTTATTACCTTTGATAAAGATGCCATTGAAAAGGAAGGATATTCTCTTGATACCCCGGTTATCGTGACCAATACAAATGATTATATGGATATCATAGCAATGATGGAGAGCGGTTCAACCGTCCATCATGGTGATGAGTTAATTGCCATATTATAACAGACAGGAGGAATGAAATTGTTTCCGGATAATTTTTTATGGGGCGGTGCTGTTGCAGCCAACCAGTGTGAGGGAGCCTGGGAAACTGATGGAAAAAAAGAGAGCATCTGTGATCATTTAACGGCAGGATCTCTTAACAAGAACAGAGTCTTTACTTCTGAAATTCGTAAGGGGGAGAGTTATCCCAGCCATATTGCAGTTGATTTCTACCACCGCTACAAAGAAGATATTGCATTATTTGCAGAAATGGGGTTTAAGGTATTCCGGCTGTCCATCGCCTGGAGCAGAATTTTTCCAGATGGAGATGAGGAAATTCCCAATGAGGAAGGCTTACAGTTCTATGACCGGGTTTTTGATGAATGCAACAGATATGGAATTGAACCAATGGTGACACTGAGCCATTTTGAGATACCATACCATCTGGTGAAAGCTTACAAAGGATTTTCAGACCGGAGGGTGATTGGCTTTTTTGAACGCTATGTAAGGTGCGTAATGGAACGATATAAGGATAAGGTAAAGTATTGGCTGACCTTTAATGAGATCAATTTTGCCACCATGCCTATGGGTAATCTTGAGGTACTGGGCATCATTAACAGGGAAGACGATGAGGTGGCTGATCCGTTAGATGACAAAAACCTCCGCTTTCAGGCGCTGCATCACGTATTTCTTGCCAGTGCAAGAGCAGTGGCTGCAGCAAGAGAAATCAACCCGGAATTTAAAGTGGGCTGTATGATTGCTCATATCACCATGTATCCTTTGACTTCCAGACCTGAGGACATGCTTCTTTTACAGGAACTTGACCATTTAATTAATGACTTCTGTGCAGACGTTCAGATAAAAGGAAGCTATCCCGGATATGCGCTGCGCTATCTGGAAGAAAATCAGATTCATCTGGCTGTTGAGCCGGAGGATGAGGCTGTATTACGAAATGGCTGCGTGGACTTTTATTCATTTTCTTATTATATGAGCAACTGCGTCACTACAGAGAAAGGCCATGCCACCACTCTGGGAAATCTGTTGGGCGGAGTGAGAAATCCCTATCTTAAGACAAGTCAGTGGGGCTGGCAGATTGATCCGAAAGGTCTAAAGTATACGCTAAATAAGATTCAGGACCGTTACGGTATTCCGATTTTCATTGTTGAGAATGGACTTGGTGCGGTTGATGAGCCTGATGACAACGGATTTATTCGTGACGATTACAGGATTAATTATTTAAGACAGCACATAGCTGAAATGGAAAGCGCCATTAACAGTAATGTAAATCTCATTGGATATACCGTCTGGTCAGCTCTTGATATCGTCAGCTCTGGTACTGGGGAAATGAAAAAGCGGTATGGCTTTATCTATGTGGATAAGGACGACCAGGGAAATGGGACGATGAAACGGGTCAGAAAAAAATCATTCTACTGGTACAAAAAAGTGATTGAAACCAATGGGGGAGATTTAACTGATATAGAAATATAATAACAGGGACATGCCGGTGTTTTCCTCCGGTATGTCCCTGTTTTGTAATAAAATACTATTGACAGGAATTCAAGCCGGGAGTAATATCTATTTAGAAAATTATCTAAATAGATAGGAGGAACATTTTGGGCTTCCCAGATACGTTTAAGGCTCTCTCAGATCCGGTCAGGCGGGAAATCCTGCTGATGCTGAGAAGCGGCCGCTTATCTGCCGGACAGATAGCAGAAAAATTTGATATGACAAATGCAACGATTTCATACCACCTTGCACAGTTAAAAAAGGCAGACCTGGTATTTGAAACAAAGCATAAAAATTTTATTTATTACGAACTGAATACATCTGTTTTTGAGGAGCTTATGCTTTGGCTGTCTCAATTTAAGGGAAAGGAAGGAAATGATGAAGAATAAAAGAACAATTATCTTAACCTCTGTTATGTGTATGCTTCCAGAGATACTGTCTGTTATACTCTATAAGAGACTTCCGGAGCAAATCGCTGTACACTGGAACAGCGCAGGTGAGGTTGACGGATATTTTCCAAAAGCTTTGGCAGCGTTTGGAATGCCTTTTGTATTTCTGCTGTTAAACTTCTATTCAAACATTCGGCTGCTCTATGACCCCAGGCGGGAGGGGCACTCGAAAGTTCTCCGTGCAATCAGTATCTGGACGATACCGCTTACTTCCCTGATTCTGATTCCCGCTACGCTTTTTATCGCCCTTGGTGTTAAAATTCCAATGTCTGCATTATCATCTTCCGTGGTAGGTATTCTGCTTATTGTAACTGGAAATTACTTACCGAAAAGCAGGAGAAATTACGTGATGGGAGTGAGGCTTCCATGGACCTTCCATGATCCCGATAACTGGAATAAAACAAACCGGATGGCCGGCCACATTATGGTGGCTGGAGGAGTTATTATCCTGGTGAGCGGATATTTGCAGCAAATAGCTGTTATACATGGAGTTTCAATTATTGTTGTTATAACAGCTTTGATCATTGCAATTCCCTTTTTTTATTCCTTTTCCCTCTATAAGAAAGAGCAGGATAAAAATCCCCTTACGTAATGTATTGCTAGTGACGCTGCGTCATGTTGTAAAATTGAGAAGAGGTGATGTAAATGTTAAAATTTTTTACAACAGGTGAGCTTGCAAAAATATGTAATGTAAGCATACGAACGGTACAGTTCTACGACAAAGAGAATATCGTGAAGCCATCAAAACTAAGCGATGGCGGACGAAGACTGTATACGGAGGAAGAGGTTAAAAAGTTTCGGTGTATTTGCCTTTATAAGGCTCTTGGTTTTTCGCTTGATGAAATTAAAAAAGTATCACAAACCCAGAATCCATACGGGCTTCTGTCAGAAATCGTCTTTTCCCAGAGATTAAAAATAGAAGAGGAGATCAAAAGTCTGGAACAGATGAGGGCGAGGTTAGGCATTATTACGGAACAAATCAGCGAGGCTGGAAAAGTGGAAGTGGAAAGTATTGATGATCTGGAGGAGCTGATGCGGAGAAAAGAGCGTCATAAAAGGACGGATGTTATGACGTATATTTTTTTAGCCTGTTATGTTCTCCTGCTTTTGTCAGGATTTCCGATTGCAGTTTCCCTCGGTGGATTTGCACCTGGGGTAATGGTTGTGGCAGCCGTGATTCTTTTGTCAGGATTGATTTTTTACCATTCACAAGTCAATTCTTATGTTTGCCCTGTTTGCGGAAAACGGTTTTCCATAGGCTTTTTGAAAGATGCATTTTCTTTCAATGACATTGGGAAGGGGAAATATCTCAAGTGTCCGTCCTGCGGCCGGAAAGGGTGGTTTAAAGAAACTTATTTCCATTAAAGTTTAAACATTCTATGGGGAGAGTTATGAAGAAATTAGCTGTAATACTATTTGTTCTGGTTATACTGGCGGCGGCTTTCCTGTCGAATCTGTTCCGAATCAGACTCAACCGTCTGAAGAATTTAAAGGATACAGGGGATCTGCAGGGGAGAATTGATCAGTTTGGAGAGAATTATTTAAAATCAAATAATGGTGTGGGTCTTGTTATCGGAGTGGTTCAAAGAGGGAACGTTTCTATTCAGGGGTACGGAAGAATCAGTAAAGAAAGCGATAAGAGTCCTGATGAAATGTCCCTTTTTGAGCTGGCATCGGTTGGAAAGCTTTTTACGGCTGCAGCGCTTTTACAGTTTGCAGACAGAGGAGATCTTTCTGCCGGCGACAGAATCGATCAATATTTAGCTGATGAAGTAAAACTTCCCGAAACAGCGCAAGCCACAACCTTAATACAGCTGGCCACCCATACCTCTGGCTTTCCTTCCATACCTGACAGCTTAAGAAGAAGGATGAAAGATCAGAAGTATCCATATAAAAGTCTGACAAAGGCAGATCTTTATGAATATCTTTCCACCTGCAAAGGAAAAAAGAGGGCAGGGCATTATGAGTATTCCAATTTCGGCATGGGACTATTAGGTCATATCTTTGAGTTAAAATATAAAGATACATATGAGAATATTATAAAAAAAGAGATCTGCAGCCAGTTAGATATGGAAAACACAACGATAACCCTGAACGAAAGCCAGCAAAAGCTTCTGGCACAGGGCTATGATGCAAAAGGCGCTCCCAATCCTGTCTGGGAAGATTATGTTCTGACAGGTGCAGGTTCGTTTTTATCAAATGCGGAAGATATGGTGAAATTTATAAAGGCAAATCTGGATGAAGAGAAAACTCCGCTTTCCGCCTCGCTGTTTAAAACCCATGTAAAGCAGATGAATGGAAAAACCGGTCTTGGGTGGCATTTTCCAATGCTTGGAGAAAGGCTTCTGGGATTAAATGATATCATCTGGCACAATGGAATGGCGGGAGGCTACAGCAGCTATATCGCAATAGATAAAAAACATGAAACTGGAATCATTATTTTATCAAATACTGCTTGTGATGTCAGAGCACTTGGTGTTAAAATTTTACTGTATGCCCGTAATATCTCGCTTAATAATGATGGAATTGGAGAATCATGAAGATAGATCGATGCATTTATTGCCATAAGGAAATTTTAATTACTCATACGCTGCATACCGGGAATAATGAAAACAACAAAACTTGTTAAATTTTTGGGCGTAGTTTTTATCTTAATGGGACTTATCTTAATATACATACTAAATTAAGTACAATAGTTATATTAGTTTATATAAATTGAATTTGGAGGTGTTATATGGCAACAATTCTGGTGGTTGAAGATGATAAACATACAAGACTGCTTACCTGCGCCAGATTGAAACCGTATTATGCAGTGGCAGAAGCGGAAAATGGGGAAGAAGCGTTGAAAATGCTGGATCAAAATCATATAGATCTCATTATAGCCGATATTCAGATGCCTGTTATGAATGGATATGATCTTGTAAAGGAACTGCGGGAATCAGGGATACAAATACCAGTTATCATGCTGACAGCAATGCACACGTTTGATGATAAAAGAACAGGCTTCGCTTCTGGTACCGATGATTATATGACAAAGCCGATTGATTATGAGGAGCTTCTCTGGCGTATAAAAGCACTTCTAAGAAGGGCTAATATAGTCAGCCAGAGAAAAATTATAATTGGAGATATTACTCTTGATTCTGCCGCTTATACCGTAACAAGAGAAGGAACAATTACAGAACTGGCTAAGAAGGAATTCGATCTTCTTTTTAAATTGCTTTCCTATCCTGGTATGATTTTTACGAAATCCCAGCTTCTTGATGAAATATGGGGGTATGAAACCAATAGCGACGAAACAACGATTAAGACCCATATAAACAGACTGAGGAACAAATTTGCAGACTGTGCGGAGTTCGAAATCATTACAATCAGGGGACTGGGGTATAAAGCGGAGA
The DNA here is from genome assembly GCA_023386315.1 of Bacillota bacterium. Classification (GTDB taxonomy): domain Bacteria; phylum Bacillota; class Clostridia; order Lachnospirales; family Lachnospiraceae; genus Lacrimispora. The sequence continues at coordinate 29,737 of JAEWJZ010000025.1, forward strand.
TCCATGAAAAATAATTACAGGAAAGGGAGGCAGACAAAAATTACAGGAAAATTTTTTAAGAAGAAACCACTTACTATACATTGGGCTGTGTGGTTTTATATTTTAATTCTTGTCAATTCTGTAATGGCTTTTGGCTTTATAACTTTTATGGGATTTGATATGGACAGACATAATGCAATTTATATGCTGGCTATGATTCCATGGATGGGGCCGGTAGCAGGGGCAGCAATTATTAGGATTATAAGAACCCTGAAACTTCGGATGAACAAAATTTCAGATGGAATCAACCGCGTGGCCGAAGGAAATCTGGATGTGGAACTGGATTTGGACCATTCGGGAGAATATAGAGAAATGTACCAGAATTTTAACCGTATGGTAAGGGAACTTAAAAATACGAAAACAGAAATGCAGAATTTCATGAATGATTTCTCCCATGAATTTAAAACCCCCATAACATCCATTCATGGTTTTGCAGAATTGTTATTAGAAGAAACTATCACCCAAGAGGATAGAAAACAATACCTTCAGATTATATTGGAGGAATCCCAGCGGCTGGCATCACTTTCTCAAAACACGTTATTACTTTCAAAGCTGGATGCACAGGAGGTTTTAACGGATAAAAAGGAATTTCAATTAGATGAGCAGATTAAAAAATGTGCAATTTTATTGTACCGGCAAATAGAAAAGAAACAAATCATATTAAATATGGAGCTGGCTCCCGTAACATATTATGGAAGCGCAGAACTGTTGCATCAGGTATGGATGAATCTCATTAGTAATGCGATTAAATTTACTCCCAATGGCGGGGAGATTACTATTATAATGATTGCTGTAGGAAATCAGATCACCATTAATATATCGGATACAGGGATTGGGATGGATGAGGAAACTGCCGGACTTATATTTAATAAATACTATCAGGGAGATTCTTCACATGCTACCGCAGGGTTTGGACTTGGGCTTTCTATCGTGAAGCGTATTGTAGAATTATGCAAGGGTGAAATCATTGTAACCAGTGTCCTAGGCAGAGGAAGCACATTTTCAGTAGTATTACAAAATAAAATCAATAACAATTAAATGGAAAGAGGCTTTACATGAACGTTGTGATCGTGTAAATGCCTCTTTTTTTGTATTATTAAAACTTTGCTGTTTTTATTAGTTTACGTTCAGTTTACAAACGCTTATTACAATGTCGGGTATCAATGTGCTGCAAAAAAAAGTTGTGTAATTGAACGAAGGATCCCTGTAGATAAAACAGGACCATATAAAAATTAATTTTTAAGGAGCAGAAAATGAAAAAAAAAGTACTATTACCTGGAGTGATCGCAGTGATATTGTTTGCGGTGATATTGGTTCGGATTAATGGAATGAAAGTTCCCGTCAAGGCAGATACTCTGCCTGTTGTGGAAACCGTTAATCCGGAAGTTGGCACAATTGAGTTGTACACCAGTCTGATTGGAACCATAGAACCTGAGACTGTTGTCAGAATATCTCCTGAAGCATCAGGAACAGTTACGCAGGTAGCCGCAAAAGCAGGTGATATGGTGCAGCAGGGACAGCTTCTGTGCGTAATTGATACTAATAAAGTACAGAGTGCAAAGAATACCATGGACAATGCACAAGTTACTTACAAAGAAACACATGATACCCTGGGGCGCATGTCAGTGCTTTATCAAAGCGGAGCTGTCTCGGAGCAGGATTATCAGGGATATGTAAATTCAGCAAAAAAGTCGGAGATTGCATACAAACAGGCAAAGGAGGAGTACGAAAACCAGGTTTCTTACAGTAATATAAAGTCTCCCATCAGCGGAAAGATAGAAAGCTGCAATATTGAGCAATTTGATAAGGTTTCAACCAGCGATCAGATCTTTGTCATATCCGGAGAGGGGAATAAAATCATCTCTACAAGCCTGACAGAGAAATTGAAACGTCGGGTAAAGCCTGGTGATCCGGTTACTGTTGAGGAAGACGGAAACTATCTGCAGGGAACTATTTCTGAAATAAGCGGGATGGCAGATGATAAGACCGGTTTGTTTCAGATTAAGATACAGCTAGCCGACGCAAACGATTTATCTGCCGGAACCAGTGTCAAGCTGTCTTTGTGCTCTGAGAGGGCAGACCAGGTCATTACAGTACCCGTAGATTCTGTTTACTATGAGAACAGTAAACCATATGTATATACGTATGACAACGGTACAGTACATAAAATTTTTATTGAAGCTGGTATCTACGATTCAAGCCGCCTGGAGGTAAAGGAAGGAATACAGAAAAATATGGATGTCATTACCACCTGGAGCCCTGAGCTTTATGAAGGAGCAAAAGCGTCGGTAATGAATTCAGGAGAAGAAATAAAAGGAGAATCCAAGGCATGAATCAATTAACAAAAATCGTCTTAAGACGGCCGGTTACCGTTATCATGTGTCTTCTATGTCTGGTGGTATTTGGTGTTTCTTCTGTAATCAACTCCAGGCAGGAGCTTACTCCGGAGATGAGTATGCCCATGCTTATGGTCGTGACCCCATATCCCGGAGCACAGCCAAAGGATGTAGATGAATTAATCAGTAAAAAGATTGAAGATGCAGTTGGTTCACTCAGCGGTATAAAAAAGGTAACGTCTAAATCCTCCGAAAACCGTTCTACAGTAACAATACAGTATGAATATGGCACAGATTTAGATAAGTCCTATAATGATTTGAAAAAGAAAATAGACGAAGTTTCTTCAGAACTGCCGGGTGAGGCCAAAACGCCGGTTGTAATGGAACTGGATACCGGATCTTCCGCTGATATAAAATTAGTTGTTACCGGGGCAGAGACGACAAATCAGTATGACTATGTGAAGCAGGAGATTGTACCGGAATTTGAAAAGCTGTCCAATGCAGCGGAAGTATCCATAGCGGGAGGCAGCGAGGATTATATTAAAGTAGAACTGAATCCGGAAAAAATGCAGCAGTATAAGATATCCATGTCCTCCATCGCGAATGATATCTCCGCATCGGATGTAAAGATGCCTGGCGGTACAATCGAAGTAGGCAGAAAAAAAGCGGCCATATCATCACGGCTGAAGTTTGATACAGAAGATTCCCTGCAGAATGTACCGCTTACGGTACCGGGCAATAATATTGTTTATCTTGGAGATATAGCGGATATTTATACAACAAGTGAAAAAGAAGGAAGCGTAGCCCATTATAATGGGAAGAATACCGTTTCCCTATCTGTCAGCAAGCAGCAGAGTTCCACTGCAGCAGAGCTTTCAAAAGAAGTAAATCAGACAATTAAGACACTTGAGGCAACAAAACCTGGTCTGGATATTCAGATAGTCAATGACAGCTCCAAAGATATTATGGCTTCTCTGGAATCCATTGCAGAAACCGTTATTCTTGCTATCCTGATCTCCATGGCGGTTATCTGGCTTTTCTTTGGGGATTTAAAAGCTTCCTTAATCGTTGGAAGTTCCATACCGGTATCGATTCTGACCGCACTTATTTTAATGAAATTTATGGATTTTTCATTAAATATGCTCACACTGGCAGCACTGTCCATGGGAGTCGGTATGATGGTGGATAATTCAATTGTGGTAATGGAAAGCTGTTTCCGTGTGACATCACAGGAAAAGAAGGATTTCATTGATTATTTTCAGGACGCCTTAAAAGGGACCGGAATTGTGGCAGCTTCCGTTTTTGGCTCCACACTGACTACCTGTGTGGTATTCCTTCCCCTGGCTTTTTTGAACGGTATGGCAGGACAGATGTTTATGCCTCTGGGATTTACCATTGTGTTCTGCATGGGAGCTTCCCTGATATCAGCCATTACGGTGGTACCTTTATGCTATCTGATGTATAAGCCGGAAGAGACCCCTGCACCCTTATCAGCCCCGATTAGTAAGCTTCAGAATCTGTATAGAAACGTGATGCGTCATATCCTTCCTAAGAAGAAAACAGTCATGGCAGTCTCGGTCCTTCTCCTTCTGGTATCTTTTCTTATGGCCGGACAGCTTAAAGTAAGCCTGATCACTGCCGATGACCAGGGGCAGATTGCTGTTACAGTGGATATGGCTCCCGGACTCAAGACAAAAGATGCGGATGAATTGCTGAAAAAAGTAGAAGATTCCTTTTCCGATTATCAGGAGATGGAGTCCTATGTAACCAGTTATGGAGGAAGTGGTGTAAGCGCAGGAAACTCAGCATCAATCATTGTTTATTTGAAAGAAAACAGAAAAATTCCCACGAAACAGGCGGTGGATATTTTTAAAGAAAAGCTTGGCAGGCTGACGGATTGTAAGATTACGGTAAAAGAAAATTCCTATGCAAGCATGATGAGTTCAGAAGATTCTTATGAGCTGGTCCTGAGAAGTACAGACTACGATCAGTTAAAAAACTCATCTCAGCAGATTGTATCAAAATTAATGGAAAGACCTGAACTTACCCGTATCCACTCGTCTCTTGAAAATGCGGCTCCTGTTGTGGAGGTAGGGGTCGATTCGGTAAAGGCAAAGGCAAAAGGGATCAGTCCTTCCTCAATCGGCCACAGTATATACCAGGCTATCAATGGAGTGACTGCAAAAACCATAGAAGTAAATGGAGATGATGTGGATGTAAAAGTCCAGTATCCGGATGATGAATTTAAGTCTGTGGATCAGATCCGGAATATGACACTATCTCTTTCAAACGGAGGGTTTGCTGCTGTTAATGATGTTGCAGAAATAAGCTTTCAGGACAGCCCGGCAAGTATTACAAGAGAAAATAAGCAATATGTTGTTTCCATAACCGGTGATTATACTTCATCAGCGGATAAAAATACAAAATCCGTAATCAACAGGGAGATTGTAACACCAAATTTAAATTCTTTCGTAAGCTTAGGATCCAGTGCAATGGATGATCAGACGACAGAGGAACTTACTTCTCTTCTGTATGCAATTATGCTGGCAGTATTTCTGGTATTTGTGGTAATGGCGGCTCAGTTTGAATCACCAAGATTTTCTTTTATGGTTATGACAACCATTCCATTCAGCCTGATAGGGGCTTTTGGCCTGATGTTTTTTGCAGGCTGCGAATTAAGTATGGTTGCCATGCTTGGATTTTTAATGTTAATCGGAACAGTAGTAAACAGCGGTATTCTTTATGTGGATACGGTCAACCAGTATAGAGCAGAAATGTCTCCAGAAGAGGCAATGATTGAAGCTGGAGCGACCAGACTCCGGCCAATTTTAATGACAACCTTAACCACTGTACTTTCTATGATCCCAATGGCGCTTGCATTAGGACATTCTGGTGAAATGATGCAGGGACTTGCAGTTGTCAATATCGGAGGATTGACGGCTTCCACCGTTTTAAGTCTTCTTATGCTTCCTGTATACTATAATCTTATGAGCAAAAAAGAGAGAAAAAAAGTTTCAAAGACAGGAAAGGAATAAAAAATGAGAAATATAAAGCGAATTGCCGCATTCAGCCTTGCTGCTGTGCTCTCTTTTTCCGGTCCGGCGTTAAACGTCTGGGCCGGAAGCCCGGAGTTTGCCAGGACACAGGAGGAGTGGATGAAGCTTAGGGATAATGTGGTGGAATATGAGGAACTGGCTGATCTGATCCATGAATACAATGTAACTGTTCAAAAGAACCAGCTGGACTTAAATGATAAGAAAAAAGATGATCTGATTACCAGTGACCAGTATGCCCAGTATTACAGGGATGCAGCAAATGATGCAAGAAGTTCCATGTCAGGAGATGATCCGGTCACTGATGCAAAAAGTGCAGTGAGCGCTGCAAAGGCGGATAAAGCGGCGGATGATAATACGGAAGATCTGGAGGTATACAGACTCACCTATGATCAGACTGAGGCAAATTTGGCAGCGCAGGCTCAGACCTTAATGATTACCTATTTTCAACAGAAGAATCAGCTGGAAAGCTCTCAAGTACAATTAGAGCGTTCTGAGGCAGATTATCAGACAACACAGGCAAAGCAAAGCGCGGGTATGGCAACCCCGGCTGATATACTTGCAGCTCAGGAAACCATACAAAGCACCAGTGTGGAGAGTGAGAAGCTTCGTGCATCGGTGGAAGAAACTAGACAAAAGCTCTGCGTAATGCTGGGATGGAATTACAATGATTCTCCTGAAATCCGGGAGCTGCCGGCAGCAGACTCAAAACACATTCAATCATTGAATCCCGAGGCAGATAAGGAAAAAGCTCTGCAGAATAATTATGCGTTAAATATAAATAAGAAAAAGCTTGAAAATGCCAGTGCAGATATTACAAAGGAGACGTTAAAAAGAACGATCTCAAGCAATGAGCAGAACATCAGCACAGCGCTTGTAAAGGCTTATCAGGCAGTTATGCAGGCAAATGCCGCCTATGAACAGGCAATTGCGGAAGCTAATCTGGAAAGTAAAAACATGGATATCATGAAACAAAAATACCAGCTTGGCATGGTTAGCCCTCTGGTGTATCAAAAGCAGGAGAATTCATACAAAACAAAAAGTATTGCGGTAAAGTCCGCAGAGATTGCCCTTTTTTCCTCTGTCCAGACCTATGATAATGCAGTGAACGGTCTTGCTTCTGCAGGAGGATGATGAGATGAAAAAGACAGCTATTTTATCTTTCTGTATGGCAGCAGGACTTGCGTTTTTTTTCGTCATTCCTGTTTACGGTTCAACCGGACCCGGTCAGAAGGAGAATCCCATTCCAAATGGAATAACAAAAGAGCAGTGGGATAAATTAAAGGACCAGACAATTGAATTTGATGAACTATCGGATCTGGTACGTTATTTTAATCCGGGTATTCAAAATACAACAGATACTATTTATGACTCTCTGGATAATCAGCGATATATACAAAATGAAATGAAACGTTACATCATGGATCTAAATGATGAAGCGGATGAATTAAAAGATTCGGGTGCGGCAAACACTGCCAATGGAATGGAACAGTATATGATTCTGAGTCAGACGGTAAATAGTATGAAAGCATCGGCAGAAAAAATGGGAAGATCACTGGATTATATGGACCGGTCCAATTCCTCGATTCAATCAAATATCACACAGGCAGTAAAGTCAAATACATATTATGCGAATCAGGTTATGATCAGTTATAACAATACACTGGCGAACCGAAATACACTGATAAAGGCAGCAGAATTAAGCAATGCTGCTCTGGAAACTCAGAAAATAAACGTAAAGCAGGGGATTTCAACGGAAACAGATGTATTGTCTGCTCAAAAGGAAGTTCAGTCAGCCCAAAATTCGCTTCAAAAGCTTGATCAAACCATTGACAGTTTACGTAGTTCCCTTTGTCTTATGACCGGATATTCTAAGGATACAGCTCCTTCAATTGGTAATCTTCCAGCCATCGATCCCGGTGCAATTTATGCCATCAGCTTAGAAGCTGATACTGCAAAGGCGATAGGAAATAATTACAATCTCATATCAGAACGGCATACAGACTCCAATCACTCCACAACCGGAATAAATAACAAGAAAGCCCGTGTTTCGGAGGGAGAACAAAACGTAGCAATTACCATGCAATCCTATTATCAGGCGCTGCTACAGGAAAAAAATGCGTATGAGGCTGCCTGTACCTCTTTTGAAAAGGCAGTATTGGAAAAAGAAAAAGCAGATCGTTCCTATCAGATTGGAATTCTAAGCAAAATCGGTTATATACAAGCCCAGTTATCATATTTGAAAGCAGAAAGTACAAAACTAAATGCCTACGGGTCTCTTTATCAGGCCTATGATACCTACCAGTGGGCGGTGAATGGAGTCATTATGAAATAAGGCATTTGAACGGAACGAGGACATTGAATCGATAATGTCCTCGTTTCTTTAGTGTGCGAAGATATCTGTTCAGCATTGAAACGCTATTTCATGCAGTTAATGGAAGGGGGAATACTTTGGGGATAATGGAAGACATTTTCCGGATCGTAATTGGCCTTGACTTCAGCCAGTCTTTTGAAATTCATTCCATAATAGGCTTTAGACCAGTTTCTTAAGGACAGGTCAGGAGTATTGACATATACCCCTTTGGTAAAGGGTTCCATATCCTTGCGGAAATCCTTCACCCAACGGATTCCTGGGGCTGCCCCCTCCGGTTTATTCCAGGTAGAGTAGAAAGAGATATTTGAGAGTGCCTTACGGTAAAAATATGCCGTGGCGTCATTTGGAATTTCAGCGACTGCTCCGCCCAGTCCGTGAAAAAACACAGAGGCAGAATAGGTGGGAGGCTCGTTTATATAACGTTCAATAATATCGATTGCTTCATCAGGCAGCAGTTCGTAGAGGAAAGGCCCCACGCTTTTAAAGGGTTCCGGTGAGTCTGGCTGAGTGGAGGCGATTTTTTCAGCGGCTTCCACCCAGGGGATCTCTTCAATAAACACCGTTTGAGGAGATCCGGCCTCAAGCAGAGGACTCAAAAGTGATTGAAGCGCTGTTTGTGATCCGAGAAAAACTCCCTGCATCATAAGCAGAGTATTATCTCCCGATGCAATGGTAAGCAGCGGGGTAAGTCTTTTGTCTGAACAGGGAAGCGTATATTTCTGCCAAATTTTAAGAACTGGTCTTAAGTCAGAAAGCGGCCAGGTGATTTGTGCATATGCTACAGTGTCAATTCTGTGAGTACGGAAACGAAACGAGGTACAGGCTCCAAAATTGCCCCCTCCGCCTCCTCTCAGTGCCCAGAACAGATCCGGATTTTCATCTGCACTGGCATGAAGCAGACAGCCGTCGGCATTTACTATTTCCGCCTCCAACAAGTTATCAATAATTAGCCCCCAGGGACGCGACAGACTGCTTTGACCTCCGCCCTGTGTAAATCCTGCTATTCCTGTAGTCGGACAGAGACCTGGCGGGACGACAAGGCCCTGTTCACCCAGCAGAATTGTCAGTTCATAATCCCTAAGGCCTGTCTGAACCGTAGCAGTACCGCATTTCTTATCAATCTCTGCCTGTTTCATTTCACTGACATCAATGACAAGACCGGCATTAACGACTGATAAACCTTCGTAATTATGCCGGCCGGAGCGCAGCCGAATGGGGATATCCTGACAGCGGGCCCATTTTATTGCATTGCTAACATCTTTTGCTTCCTGCGCAAAAACAATAATAAGCGGATATTTACTAAAAAAGGTGTTAAATACCTGACGTGCAGATTCATACTGAGGATCTTCCGGCAAAACCACCCGCCCAGTCAGTCTGGGACATTTTTCAATATACATGTTACTACCTTCCTCTAAGTTGCTGTATTACTTTTTATTATATGAATGAAATCCATTCGATGTCAGCCTGTCTGTAAGCGCCTGCTTTGTATTTACCAGATTGAATGAAAAAAAGTTGTAAATACAACGTATTTGTTATAATTCCTATGATATGATTTCATAGGAAAAACATCTTTTTTATAACAAATTACAAATTGACAGATTTGGAGAAAAAATGAATACATCAGCAGAATCAGAGTCTAATGAATATAATCATGTCCTGTTGTTTTCCGGAATCAGCAATCAGAAACTGCTGCCCATGCTTGACTGTCTTGGAAGCTACAAAAAAAGCTACAAAAGCGGCGAGATCATTATTCTGACAGAAGATGCAGTAAAAAGTCTGGGCATCATTCTGAGCGGATCCGTAAAAATGATTAAGGAAGACATATGGGGAAATAAAACTCTTCTGGCAGTCATGGAAGAGGGGGGACTGTTTGGGGAGATCTTTACTTGCAGCCATGCCCAGACGGCAACGGTAACCTTTATCGCCGGGAGGGAAGCAAAAATTTTGTTTCTTCCCTTTGAAAAAATCTGGAGCTCCTGCACCATTTCCTGCGCCTGTCATCATAAGCTGACTGGAAATCTGATTTCCCTTCTTGCGGATAAGAATGTCCAGCTGATCGAAAAGCTTGAGGTAACCACAAAGAAAACACTCCGCGAGAAGATCAGCTGCTTTCTTTCTATAGAGGCGCAAAAGAATAACAGTAAGTATTTTACTGTGAATATGGGGAGAATGGAGCTTTCTGAGTTTCTTTGTGTAAACAGAAGTGCACTGACAAGGGAGCTGAAATCCATGAGGTCGGAAGGGCTGATTGATTTTGACAGGAACACATTTAAAATAATCAAAAATTAAAAAAATTAAAATAGATGTTGTTGTGTTGTAATAACAACCGACATAAATGAAGTTCAATGATATTCTTAATGAGCAACAGGGCAATAGCACATTGTTGAAAAGCGCACAAACTCCCAAATGGGGTGTGTATAAATTTACTTTAGGAGGTAAGGAATATGAGCATGTTTTGCTATCAGTGTCAGGAGACAGCAAAGAACACAGGATGTACAGTGAAGGGCGTATGCGGCAAGACGGAAGAGGTTGCCAAGCTGCAGGATCTGCTTATCTATGCAGTAAAAGGAATTTCTGAGGTGGTGGTTAAGACAGGAACCAGTGCAGCTGAGATTGCAGAAATTAATCATGAAGTAGTAAAAAGCCTGTTTATCACCATCACAAATGCCAACTTTGATGCAGCGGCAATTGAAGCACAGATTTTAAAGGTACTTGGCTTAAGAGATGAGCTTGCAGCAAAAAAAGGTTACACAGGTAATCACGATGCAGCCGTTTTCCATGTAACTACAAGAGAAGCGATGCTTGATAAGGCAGCTACAGTAGGCGTTCTTGCCACAGAGAATGAGGATGTTCGTTCCTTAAGAGAGCTGATTATCTATGGTATTAAAGGTATGGCTGCTTACGTAGAGCATGCAATGAATCTTGGCAAAGAAAACACTGACATTTATGGATTTATGTATAAAGGGCTGGCAGCAACTCTTGATAACACCCTTTCTGCAGATGATCTGGTTGCTTTAACATTACAGACAGGAGAAGTTGGCGTAACAGCCATGGCACTTCTTGATGAAGCCAATACTTCCCGTTATGGTAATCCGGAAATCACTTCCGTTAATATTGGTGTCAGAAAGAATCCGGCCATCTTAATCTCCGGTCATGATTTAGCAGATATGGAACAGCTTTTAGAGCAGACTGCCGGAACAGGGGTAGATGTTTATACCCACGGCGAGATGCTTCCAGCCCATTACTATCCTGCATTCAAGAAGTATGATCATTTTGCAGGAAACTACGGAAATGCATGGTGGAAACAGTTAGAAGAGTTTGAGTCCTTCCATGGTCCGGTTCTCTTTACAACCAACTGTATCGTTCCTCCCAGAACACCGGAGGCAGCAGCTAAAATCTTCACAACCGGCGCTACCGGCTTCCCAGGATGTACACATATTGAAGCAGATGAAAATGGAAAGAAAGATTTCTCAGCAATCATCGAGCTTGCAAAGACTCTTCCAAGTCCGGAAGAAATTGAAACTGGTTCTATCATAGGCGGATTCGCACATAATCAGGTATTTGCACTGGCTGACCAGGTGGTTGATGCCGTAAAATCCGGCGCTATCAAGAAATTCTTTGTAATGGCAGGCTGCGACGGCAGAGCGAAATCAAGAAACTACTATACAGAGTTCGCAGAGAAGCTTCCAAAGGATACGGTAATCCTGACAGCAGGCTGTGCAAAATATAAATACAACAAGCTGAATCTGGGCGATATCGGCGGTATTCCGAGAGTCCTTGATGCAGGTCAGTGTAACGATTCCTATTCCCTTGCAGTTATTGCAATGAAGTTAAAGGAAATCTTCGGACTGGCTGATATCAATGAGCTGCCCATCGCTTATAACATTGCCTGGTATGAGCAGAAAGCGGTTATCGTACTTCTTGCACTCCTTCATCTTGGCGTAAAGAACATTCACTTAGGACCGACATTACCAGGATTTTTATCTCCTAATGTTGCAAAGGTGCTTGTAGATACCTTCGGTATTGCAGGAATCGGAGAAGTGGATGATGATATCGAATTATTCATGAATGCATAATTAAAAATATTAAAAAAAGTCCATCGGATCTGTTGTTTGAAACAGCAGTCTGATGGACTTTTTTTATTCTCATACAGTACTGTTTTGGCCGTTATCCATATTTTGACAGCACTATCAAAGTTAACAACATAAGACGGCAGATCGAAATTCATTCATAGAACGGTTATCTAATGCAATTTGTCGAATAAAGTATTTTGATGTAAAAAGTGCACAAAATACATGGCACATTTTTATGAAATTTCACATCTTGAATAAAATCCGGATGTAAAGTAATATATGTATAAATTAAATTAATTAATTAATTGCTTTTACATTTTTCAGAGGTGAAATATGAAAGAAATAAGTATGGAATTGATAGACGGTTCCTCATGGCTTACGCCTGAGGAAATTACAGGCAAAATGGAGGAATACGCCTCTTACCTTGATGAAGTAAAGTACGGGGAAGAGCAGTATGAAGAAAACCTTGGCTGGCTTAATGTAGAAGAGTGGGCAGGTGAAAAGTGGATCACTTACTATCAGAAATTAGCAGCGGATGTACGGAAGAATGCAGATGTGTTCGTAGTGATCGGTATCGGCGGATCGAATCAGGCGGCGCGTGCGGTGGTGGATGCCATTGGGGAAACGGGGCCGGTCACAATTATATGGGCGGGAAACAGTATTTCTGCAGACAGTATCCGTAATGTACTGCAGGAATTAAAAGGAAAAAGTGTTTACATAAATTTAATCGCTAAAAATTTCGAAACGCTGGAACCTGGCATCGGATTTCGCGCTCTTCGCAGTTTTATGAAAAAAGAATATGGGGAAGAATATGCAAAGCGCGTGATCTGTACCGGAACGGAAGGAAGTCATCTGGAAAAGCTTTGTAAGGTGAACGGATTTCACTTTCTGCCGTTTCCTCTTAATATCGGAGGACGGTTTACGGCTCTTTCCCCGGTAGGACTGTTTCCTATGGCTGTGGCAGGAATTGATATTGAAGCAATTGCCGCAGGCGCACAGTGCATGCGACAGAGGCTGCTTAAGGAAAGTGCTTCTGAGAGTATGGCTCTGAAATATGCAGTGATAAGAAACCTGCTGTATCAGAAGGGATTTGGCATGGAGATGCTTTCTTATTTCGAGCCGCGTTACTTCCGCTTCGCAAAGTGGTGGATGCAGCTGTTTGGCGAGAGCGAAGGAAAAGACAACAAAGGGTTATATCCTTTATTTGGAAATTTTTCTGAGGATCTGCATTCGATTGGCCAGTTTTTACAGGATGGATCCAATATTATTTTTGAGACCTTTTTAGATATTCAGAATACGGGTGCATCTTATGTTCTGCACAATGATAATGTGGACGATCTCTTTGATTATTTAGACGGCAAGGATTTCGATGAAATAAACCGGGCAGCATTTGAGGCCACAATAACAGCACACAGCAAAAAGTTTCCCTGTGTGAAAATAAGTGTTCCTGCTGTTGACGAGGAGACGTTTGGCCAGCTGTTTTATTTCTTTGAGTTTGTCTGCTATTTATCAGCAAAGATTCTGGGGGTTAATCCATTTGACCAGCCAGGAGTGGAAGCGTATAAGCAGCATATGTTTCAGGCTCTGGGAAAGAACAGACAGCGGAAACAGGCAGTCAGTTATGGGGCAGCTGTCGGTGACAGAAGTGCCGGAGGTATCTCTATTTAATATCAGGTGCATGAAACACACTTGAAATAATAAGGCATAAGAGAAGGAGGAGTTTTTTATGAAAAAAAGTTTTAAGAAGTTTTGCTCACTTGCCCTGGCTGTAGTAATGACAGCTTCTACGCTGGCAGGATGCGGCGGTTCTAAGTCAGAAACGAAAGAAAGCAGTGCAGGCAGCAGTGCCGCAGCTGAAAGTACAACAGCAGGCAGTGGTGATACGAAAGCAGCAGCCACAGGCGGCGATGGTGTATTGGATATTGGTTACGCTACAATGGTGGAAAGTTTAACCCCATTCCGTGGTAATACTTTAAGAAATGCTCCATTTATGACCCAGTTATATGAATCTCTGGCAGTTGTAAATGAGATCCGGGAAATGGAACCACTGGTAGCAAAATCATGGAAAACAGACGATGACGGGTTTACCTACAATATTGAAATCTGGGACAGAGTAAGCGATTCTGCAGGTAATAAAATTGATGCATCTGACATTGTGTGGTTTATGCAGGAATCCATGAAACGGGCATTAAAACCTGTATTTGCAAAGGTTGAAAGTGTGGAACAGACTGGCGACTATACATTGACAGTTAAGATGAAGTCCAATATCGTCGGTACCTTTGAATCTCTTTTAAGAGATACATACGCCATATCCAAAAAGGCTTTTGAAGCCAGCCCGGATGAATTCGGCGCGTCACTGGTTTCCACATCACCCTACATGATCACAGAATATACGGCAAACTCAATCCTTACTTTTGAAAAAAGAAGCGACTATTGGCAGGATGAAGCCAACATGCCAAAATGTGTACGTCCAAATGTTAAGAAACTGAGCTATCACTGTATTACAGAATCTTCCCAGATGGCAATCGCTCTGGAAACCGGTATTGTGGATATGGTAATTGCCTTAGATCCGTCTTCTGCCAAACAGTTCGTTGATAACAAAGATTATACGGTTGAACTGGCAGATGGTTCTCAGGGATATCAGATCTTCTTCTCTGGTGCAGATAACAGTGAGGTTGCAAACAATGTGAAACTTCGTCAGGCAATCTGCTATAGTATTGATGAAAATGGTATGATTACAGGCCTTCTTCAGGGTTACGGTACTCCGATGTACGATGTTTGTCCGCCTATGTTTAATGGATTTAATCAGAAGTGGCTGGAAGAAGATTACTACAATTATAATATTGAAAAGGCGAAACAGCTGGTTGCTGAATCCGGTTATAATGGTGAAACTATTACCATTCTTGGAACCAGCAATACATTAACACAGAGAATGGCGCAGATGCTGCAGAGTTATATGATGGCAATCGGCATCAAGGTTGAATTAAAACTTGTTGATATGGCTTTATATACTTCTATCCGTCTTGATGGTACACAGTATGACATCGTAATTAATACAATCGGCGGAACTTTCTTAAGTGACCACTGGTCAATCCGGTATGATCCGGCTGCTTATAAGACTGGAGACGCAACAAGCCGTCATGACAATACTCTGGCAGAACTTTTATATAAGGCCTGGACACCAAGCGGTTATACAGAAGAGAACATTGATGCAGTTCATAAGTATTTAAAAGATAATGCCATTGCTTATGGAATGTTTAATCCGCAGACAATTTGTGTCATTAGAAAAGACGCAGGTCTGGAAAAAGAAGTGCTTGAGTACCAGGGGTATATTGCTCCGGCATCCAGTAGCTTCACTAATTATTAAAAATATCAGAAGCAGAACAGTTTTATACTAATTCTAAGCTGGGGTGCGCAGGAAACGTGAGGGCTGCGCACCAGTCAGCTTCAATGGAGAATAATATATGTTAAAATATGTATTGAAACGATTAATCTGGATGATACCGATTGTTCTGGGAGTTGCAATTCTTGTTTTCATTATGATGACCTTTTGCCCAGGAAAGCCGGAGCAGATTATCCTTGGTCCCTCGGCGACGGAGACAGAGCTTGCTGCAAAACGTCTGGAACTGGGACTGGATGATCCGCTTGTGCTTCGTCTCGGCCGGTATATGAGTGATGTTTTTATCCATTTAGACCTGGGAAAATCCTGGCTGACTAATGTGGATATAATCAGTTCTATTAAGGAACGTCTTCCCAGAACATTGATGCTGACCGTTACTACCTTATTAATATCCGTTGGTATTGGAATTCCATTGGGTGTAATAGCCGCAATTAAGCAGAATAAATGGCAGGATTCCATGTGTATGGTGCTCGCCCTGGTCGGTGTGGCAATTCCTAATTTCTGGCTTGCATTGCTGTTGGTTATACAGTTTTCCGTAAAACTCAACTGGTTACCTGCTTTGGGAATCGGAACAGGACTTGCCGGAATTAAATATTACATTCTGCCAGCTATTTCCGGAAGCACCGGAGGTCTTGCAAGCTGTGCGAGACAAACCCGGTCTGCCATGTTAGATGTAATCCGCGCCGATTATATTACAACTGCCCGTTCAAAAGGTGTGCCGGAACGGGACGTAATCATGAAACATGCGTTAAAAAACAGTTTAATTCCTATTATAACTGTTATGGGAACGATGTTTGGCCATTTTCTTGGAGGCGCGATGATCATTGAAACTATTTTCGCAATTCCAGGTATGGGCACCTATATTATTGGTGCTGTAAACAGCCGTGATTATCCCATCGTGCAGGGCGGCTCCATTTTCCTTGCAATTACATTCAGCTTCTGCATGCTTATTGTAGATTTACTTTATGCTCTGGTAGATCCGCGAATTAAAGCGCAGTATGCATCAGGCAGGAAGAAAAGGAAGGTGAAAGCAAATGCCTAAGACAACCGGACATGCTAAAAAACAGGGCGGATTTGCAACTGTTATGAAGCAGATGAGTAAGAATAAAGCGGCAATGCTTGGACTTGCAATCCTTTCAACTGAAATTATCCTGGCAATCCTGGCACCTTATATAATCCCTTATGATTATTCCTTTATGGACATGGCATATATGTTTGCCAAACCATCACCTTCCCATCTGTTTGGATGTGATGATATGGGAAGAGATATATTCAGCCGTGTGCTTTATGGTGCCAGATATTCCATCTCCATCGGTATCGTAGCTGTTACCATCGGTTCCGCTATTGGCTGTACCATTGGTGCAATCGCCGGTTTTTTCGGTGGGCAGGTGGACAATCTCATCATGCGTTTATTAGATATTATTCAGGCAATTCCCGGAATGCTTTTAATGATCGTTATTTCTGCCGTACTGGGGCCTGGTTATTTTAATACAATTGTCGCATTATCAATTGGAAGTATTTCCGGTATGGCAAGAATGCTCCGGGCCCAGATGCTTAAGGAGAGGGAAAACGAGTACATTGAGGCAGCCCAGTCCATTAACTGCAGTAAATTCCGTATCATTACAAGCCATCTGATTCCTAACTGTATTTCCCCCATGATTGTATCTGCTACAATGGGAGTAGCGCAGACCATAACGGTTGCGGCTGGTTTAAGCTTTATCGGTCTTGGTGTTCAGCCACCGATTCCTGAATGGGGTGCTATGTTATCAGCAGCCCGCCAGTTTATTCGTGAGGCTCCACATCTGGTTTATTTTCCGGGACTTGCGATTGCAGTGACGGTACTTGCATTGAATTTACTGGGAGATGGCTTAAGAGATGCTCTGGATCCCAAATTGAAGAATTAAGGAAGGAGGAACAGCTGTGCATCAGAAAGAAATGAATACAGATATGCCGTTCCTTTCGATAAAGGACTTAAAGGTGGAATACAAATCGGATGGACAGATTGTACATGCCGTAAATGACGTAAGCCTTCAGCTGGAGCGCGGAAAAACCCTGGGGCTGGTTGGTGAGACCGGCGCGGGTAAAACCACTATAGCAAAATCCATTCTGCGGATTTTACCTGATGTGGGCAGTCATATTGCTAATGGTGAGATTTACCTGGAAGGGGAAAATCTTTTAAAGCTGTCGGAAACCGACATGAGAAAGATCCGGGGCAACAAGGTTTCCATGATTTTTCAGGATCCCATGACAGCGTTAAACCCAGTCCTGCGTGTGGGCGATCAGATCGCCGAGGTAGTGAGCCTGCACAGTGATAACAACAATCGTGCAGAACATGAAAAAAGAGCAAAGGAGATGCTTGAAATAGTTGGTATCCCTGCAGAACGTTACTATGCATACCCCCATCAGTTCTCCGGCGGTATGAAGCAGAGAGTTGTCATTGCCATTGCTCTGGCATGCAATCCCGACCTTCTGCTGGCAGATGAACCGACAACCGCCCTTGATGTGACCATACAGGCACAGGTTCTTGATTTAATTGCAGAGTTAAGAAACAAATATAATACAGCCATGCTGTTAATTACCCACGATATGGGTGTTGTTGCACAGGTGTGTGATACAGTAGCAGTTATCTATGCAGGCAGCATTATTGAGTACGGAACGAAGCAGCAGATTTTTAAACATCCCTCCCATCCATATACCATCGGTTTGTTTGGGGCAATCCCTGATATGAATGAGGATGAAGAGTGGCTGCACCCAATTGACGGACTGCCGCCGGATCCAACCAACCTGCCTCAGGGCTGCTCGTTTGCTCCGCGGTGCAAATATGCAACGGATGCGTGCCGGAAAGAACCAATCAGCATGTACAAAACTCAGGATGGACACGACTGCCGCTGCTGCCGTATCGAAGCCGTTATGAAGGGGGAGGATTAAATGAATCCGGTTATTGAAGTGAAAAATTTAAAAAAATATTTTACAACCCCCCGCGGCATGCTTCATGCTGTTGATGACGTCACATTTACCATTGAAAAAGGGCGTACTTTAGGCGTTGTAGGAGAATCAGGCTGCGGGAAATCCACCCTTGGAAGAACGATAATTCATCTCCATGAGAGCACAGATGGACAGATTTTATTAAATGGACAGGATGTCACCAGCTTAAAGGGTAAAAATTTACGGCAGGCCCGTGAAAAAATGCAGATTATTTTCCAGGATCCATACTCCTCTCTTGATCCCCGTAAAACCATAGACAGTACGATTCGGGAACCCTTAATCGTATCAAGGCGTTTTACAAAAAACCAGATTGATCAGAAGACACAGGAATTAATGGATCTGGTTGGTATAGATGAGCGGTTAAGAAAAGCATATCCTCATGAACTTGACGGCGGACGCAGACAGAGAGTGGGCATTGCCCGTGCTCTGGCATTAGAGCCTGAGTTTGTGGTGTGTGACGAGCCGGTATCTGCTCTTGATGTATCAATTCAGGCACAGGTACTCAATCTTTTAAAGAAGCTTCAGAAAGAAAAGGGACTGACCTATATGTTTGTGACTCACGACATGTCTGTGGTCCGTCACATTTCCGACGATATTTGTGTTATGTACTTAGGACAGGTAGTTGAAAAATGCTCCTCTAAGGAGCTGTTTCACAATCCGCTTCATCCTTATACAAGAGCATTGCTTTCCGCAATCCCATCAACAGATATTGATAAACCCAATAAGCGTGAGATTTTGCGCGGTGAAATTACATCGCCGGTCAATCCAAAACCGGGATGCCGCTTTGCGGCCCGCTGTCCCTATGCGAAAGAGGAGTGCTCAAAACAGCAGAAGCAGGCGGAGGTATCCCCTGGACATTTCGTGACATGCTGCCGTCTTCACGAAATTAATTCCTCGTATAATTAACGAAGAAGACTCCAAAAACGCTAATGAAGAATCAGTGTTTTTGGAGTCTTTATAGCAGAATCAGAGATGAATGTCACCTGCATTATAGGTCTGTATCTTATTGCTGAAACGCATTTGAATTTCATCCAGGCGCTGTTTTGAGTAGGTAAGGAAAATCAGTTTCTTCGGCGGCCAGTTAAGCATCATGTCAAACCGTTCTTCGTCTGTGAAAGCATTTTTTGAAATGTAGATATAGAGTGATCCTGTATTTTTTGCATCTTTTCTGGTAAACAGCTTCGTTCCTGCGATTCCTACTTCCGCAATTTCATCCCAGGTGAAGGTTTGAAGCGTTTTCCAGGGCAGAAAGCAGCGTATGCCTGTCTGGTCCACTGAAACTTTAGCAGCATAAGTGAGCATTGGTTTTATAAAGATAAGTCCGATCAGGAAAAATACTGCAGCTGACCCAAAACGGTGAATAATAATCAGACTGATAACAATCGTGAGAGAAAACAGAACGGTGGCGATGCTGACTGCCGCCTTAAAGGTATCGACAAGGTATGTTTTTTTCATGTAATAATATTCCTCTCCTTAAATTAAATGATTTAAATAATTAAAACTATTATAACGAAAGAACTGCATTGTGTCAAATTGCAAAGATATAAAAATTATATATAAATGGAGGTATTTGATATGGAATTGTATAAGGATCCACACCAGCCTATAGAAGCAAGAGTGGAGGATCTTCTTTCCAAAATGACTCTTGAAGAGAAGGTTGCCCAGTTATGCGGTGATTTACCAGCTTCATTTATTGAAGATGGAAAAGTAAATACAAAGCTGTTAAAAGAGAAATTCCCCGATGGTCATGGACGTTTCACCCAGTATTCTATTGTTGGTCTGGTAAGTCCTGAGCAGATCGCAAAGATCAGCAATCAGATACAGCGTTATTTTGTTGAAGAAACCAGACTGGGAATTCCTGTTGCATTACAGGCGGAGAATCTTTGCGGTTATCCGGCAGCCGGCGGCACCCTTTTCCCGGCAATGATCAACATGGGATGTACCTGGGAGCCGGAACTTGCTGAGAAGATGAGTGAGATTATTGGTCAGGAGAGCCGCAGTGTGGGAATTACTTCCGCCATGAGCCCGGTAATCGATGTAGTTCAGGATCCCCGGTGGGGAAGAACCTATGAGACATTTGGAGAAGATCCATATCTGATCAGCCAGTTCGGCATACACTACGTAAAAGGAATGCAGGAACAGGGCGTCAGCTGTATTGCAAAGCATTTCTTAGGATATTCTTCAACACAGGGCGGCTTAAATACATCGGCATGCCGTATGGGAAAACGGGAGCTTTATGAAATATTTGCAACGCCTTTTGAAGCGGCGGACAAGTTGGCAGGACTGGATGCCATGATGGCGAATTACGGAGAAATTGATGGACTTCCTGTGATTGTTAACAAAGATATTATTGAAAATCTGCTTCGTAAGACCATGGGCTTTGACGGAGTTTTAACATCTGACGGTGCGGCTGTACTAAAGACTTACCAATATTTTAAGGTTGCAAAAACCTATGAAGAAGCTGGATTTCTGGCCAAAAAGGCGGGTACTGACACTGAGATTCCGGTAGGAGCTGCCTTCCGCCAGCTGCCGAAGTACGTGCGTTCCGGTGAACTGAGTGAAGAATGCATCGATGCTTCAGTTCGCCGTATACTGACAGTAAAATTCAAACATGGCCTGTTTGAGAATCCTTATTGTGAGGAAGAGAAGGTTACGATGGCTTTAAGCAATGCTTCTAAAAACGAATTAAGTGAAGAAATTGCAGCCAAATCAATGGTTCTTTTAAAGAATGACGGTGTGCTGCCTCTTAAAAAAGGAACAAAAGTAGCGCTGATCGGCCCCCACGCAGATTCACTGAGATATCCGGTTAGCGGTTATACTTACCCGGCATATGTAGAAATGATGAAGGCCGGTGCCAGCGGTCAGGCAACTGGTTTTAACGGTCTGGCTGATGAGCAGGAAAAAGCACAAAGCAGTGAAAAGAAATACAAGGGGCCTTTTGCAGTCATGTTTGATATGTTCTCGAAGGAAGAACAGGACTCCATGAATGATATGGAATCGGCTTTAAGAAGAACGGGAACCCGCAGTTTAAAAGAAGTTCTTACAGAGCGTTTCTCTGTATCCTATGCACAGGGCTGCAGTATTATAGGCGAAGAGACGGATGGTTTTGCCAAAGCAGTAAAAGCAGCGGAAGAATCAGATGTGATTGTGATGGCATGCGGCGGAAACTCCGGCTGGGTCAATGTAACCGGAGGTGAGGGAAAAGACCGCCAGTTCCTTGATTTACCAGGCGTTCAGCAGAAGCTTCTGGAAGCAGTTGCAGCGACAGGAAAACCGGTTGTACTTGTACTTTATGGACCAGGCGTGTTTGCCGTTAACTGGGCCCAGGAAAATTGCGGAGCGATTTTGCAGGCCTTTATGCCCGGACCATTTGCCGGAAAGGTTATTACCGATGTATTAGACGGAACATTAAATCCTGGAGGAAAGATGACAATGACTGTGCCGAGAACAGCCGGGCAGATTCCGATCTATTACAACCACCGCATCGGATCCGGTTATAACAGCGGTGGAGATATCACTTCTTCCTCCATCTTTTCCGGGGGATATGTGGATGGTCCTGCTGATCCTCTGTACTGCTTTGGCCATGGTCTCAGCTACACCACGTTTGAGCTTTCTGATATGGAAGTATCTGCCGCTGAAATTCCCACAGACGGAAAACTGGAAATCAGCTGTAAAGTAAAAAATACCGGTGATGTGGCTGGTGATGAGGTAGTACAGCTGTATACCAGCTTTACTGAGGCACATGTTACCCGTCCAAACAAGCAGCTTTCCGGTTTCCTGCGCATGTCTCTGAAACCAGGTGAGGAAAAGCAGGTTGTATTCCATCTGGATATGGCACAGCTTGGGTATTACAACGAATGTATGGAATTTGTGGTTGAACCGGGAACGATGCACCTTATGATGGGCACAAGCTCCGCAAATCTTCCGTTAAACAGCAGTGTACTTCTGACTGGAAAACCGGCAGATGTAATGGGCAGACGTTCTTATGTTTGCCAGACAGAACTGCGTTAGTCTTAAAAAATGGAGGTCAGCTGAAAACTATGGCTGGCCTCTTAAATGTACTTTTACCGCTTTGCGAGAAAGGAAGAAAAACTTATGGATAAAAGACCCCATATTATTATCTTTAACCCGGATGAAATGCGCTCTGACTGTCTGGCTCATCTGGGGCAGAATAAGGCCGCCAAAACTCCGTTCTTAGATGAATTTGCCCGGACAGAAGGCGTATCGTTTCGCAATGCCTTCTGCCAGAATACGGTCTGTGTTCCCAGCCGGTGCAGCTTTTTTACCGGTCTCTACCCTCATGTGGGCGGACATCGTACCATGCAGCATTTGCTGCGCAGCCATGAGTCAAGCCTGTTTTCTGAGCTGAAGGATGCAGGTTATTATGTTTGGATGAACACCCGGAATGATTTGATTGCAGGACAGGTACCAGGTCTTATGGAAGCGCATGCAACGGAGATCTATTATGGGGAGGAATGTCCAAAAGCGCCGGGGCCTGAAAATAAGGATTATCGCGGTAAAATCGGGGATAAAAACTATTATTCCCATTATGAAGGACGATTGTTATTGGACGAAAGCGGGAACCATTATTCGGATGACGACGGAGTTGTGGATGCGGCGATTGAGCGGATCCTTCATCCGGTAAATGACCAGCCGCTTTGTATGTTTCTTGGTTTAATGTATCCGCATACGCCCTACGCAGTGGAGGAACCCTATTTTTCGGCCATTGACCGAAACATGCTTCCCAGGCGTGCCGGCGCGGGAAGAAATAAGCCTCTGATGGAATTAACCCTTAAAAATCTCATGGCTATGGATTCCTATACGGAGCAGGACTGGGACGAGCTGCGCGCCTGTTACTTAGGGATGTGCATGAAGGTGGATGAACAGTTCAGACGATTATGTGATGCGCTGAAGGAAGCGGGAATCTATGACGATTGCGCGATCTTTTTCTTAAGCGATCACGGTGATTATGCCGGTGACTTTGATTTGCCGGAAAAATCCCAGAATACGTTTGAAGATTGTCTGACCAGGGTTCCTCTGCTTATAAAACCGCCCATGGGAGAGCCTGTTGATGCGGGAATTTCTGATTCTCTGGTAGAACTGGTGGATTTTTATGCCACTGTGATGGATTATGCCAAAGTACCCCCCAGCCATGATCATTTTGGAAAGGCCTTAAAACCTGTTCTCGGGGATCGGAGCAGACAGCTGCGTGAATATGTCTTTTGCGAGGGCGGCAGAATGCCGTGGGAGACACAGGCTGATGAGTATCATCCGGCAGCCGGCAGTTCCGGTGTGATTCCAAAAACAAGCATGTACTGGCCCAGGCAGACAGCCCAGCTTAATGCAGATGCCCACTGTAAAGGGACTATGATACGGGATCATTTTTATAAATATATTCACAGATCAAACGGAAAACATGAGTTTTATGATCTGCGGTCTGATCCTCTGGAGGAAAATAATGTTTATGGGGACCATAAGTATGAAGAGAAAACGATTGATTTAAGATTGCGCCTTCTGGACTGGTATCAGCAGACCTGTGATGTTGTTCCAAGGGATTGTGACAGACGCATGAGCGATCGGATGATGTGGGCGAAGATAAAACAGGATTGTCCGCCGAACCTGGAGGAACAGGCCTTCGAAATGATCCGGGATGGAAAGGGCATGGCATATATCAGAGCCCAATTGGCAGCAATGCAGACGGAGGAATAAGATTAAAAATGCGGTTCCGATCATTTTTCCTTAAAAGAAAGATGATGGAAACCGCATTTTTTTGATGTGGAAATTAATTGCCGCTATTCAATGAATGTTTTTAAATCATTTTGAACTGCTACGGCTGCTGCACCGACAGCCCCGCTGAATTCATCAGGCTCAACAAAGATATAATTGGTATCCATATTTGTAGCAGTATATAAGTTTTGCGCAATCACATCCATAAGCTGGTCTTTATTCTTCTGGTTCTGGAAAATATGACCATCAATCAGGATACACTGGGGTCTTACAAAATTGTCAATGTTGGCGATGCCGATCCCCATATGGAAAATCGCATTCTTCAGGATCGCATTCACACTTGGATCACCTTCTGCTTGTGCATTCAGTATTTCATATATTGTGGGAGAAGCAGTGCTGCTGCATAATCCTCTGAGTATTTCTGCCTTACCTTTGCTTAGTTCGTTCACACAATTGGAGATGATTGCACGTTCACTGGAAAAAGCTTCAAGGCATCCATGGTTTCCGCAGTTACAGAGAGGTCCCTTGGAATCGATGATCATATGTCCCACCTCTCCCTGTCCGATAATGGATTCATGAAAGCGGAGATGAGTATACATCAAAGGACAGGCAATACCTGTTGATACGAAAAAATAAGCGAAGGATGGATACTGGTCCATGAGCTCATGGCTGAATAAATAGGAACCATAGGCTCTTGCGCAGGCATTATTTTCTATTGAAACAGGTCCGTCGTAGTTAAGAAGCCTGGCTACATCATTTTTTACATTTTTATTCTCCCAGTCATATCCCGGGTGAACGGTCAGAATACCCTCGCTGCGGTCTACCAGTCCAGGCAGACACAGACCGATACCTGCTATTTTAGCTTTTGCCATTTTGCTGGAACGAAGGAGTTTTTTCACCAGCTCACAGGTTTCGGTTATTGTTTCATCATAGTCACTGTAGGGAGTATCATCTGATATGGATTTGATGATATTACCGCGGTAATCTGTGATGCAGGCACGGCGGAGTGCACCGCGCATCTCTATACCGATAAAATAGCCGCAATCGTCTGAAATATCAATTAAAGATGCTTTACGGCCAAGTGTCTTACCGGAAGCCTTCGTATTTTCCACTTCTTTTATCAGACCTTTGGATAGAAGAAAATTTACAGTGGTGGTGATAGTCGGGAGTGTGAGAGACAGTTTTTCTGATATTTCAATTCTGGAAATCGGGCCATCGTGATAAATCATCTGGCGAATCGCGGACTGGTTTGTGACCTTAACTCTTGATAGATTATTTCCATTGGCAATCTGCATGTTGTTTTGTTCCTTTCTGTATATGTATCATAGATTTATTATTTTAAATGTGGGAATCTTGGAAGCAATAATTAAATTAATTAATAGTCATAATAACAGAATAATTATGAAAATACAAGTTTTAGAAAATATTTGTTTACGGTAGATATTGAAATTATTACTTACTGATGATATAATAAATTAAATTAATTAAAAAATAGAACGGAAGGGATAATTGATGTTATGAAGGACGTTTTGCTCTACATGTCGGATCAGCATTCCTATAATCTGCAGGGGTATGCCGGAAACAAAATAGTAAGAACTCCCAATTTAGATCTCATTGCCAGGGAAGGGACTGCAATGACAAATGCATATACGGCATGTCCGCTGTGTGTACCGGCCCGCGCATCCATGATTTCAGGACAGCTTCCCAGCAACAATGGTGTTTTATTTAATTTTAACTCGATTAACTCTGACTGCGCTACGTTTCTTCACAGTCTGACTGCATCCGGTTATGAGACGGTTCTTTGCGGCCGCATGCATTTTGTCGGACCGGACCAGCGCCATGGTTATGCGAAGCGTATCGCAAAGGAGCGTACTCCTGTATACCACAATCATGTCCCAAAAGCAAAAGGGGAGATGGAAAACAAGTCGAAGGTAACAGGGTTTGATGAGAACAGCTCCCTTTATTATATCGGCGGAGGGGACTCTCCGGTTCTGGCTTATGACCGATATGTGGTGGGCAAAGCGCTGGAGTATTTAGGGCAGGAACATGAAAGACCCCAGTTTATAACAGTGGGTACGTATGGACCGCATTTTCCATATGTCGCTCCTGAGGAACTTTATGAGTATTACTATGACAAAGTCAGCCTGGAGGATGTTTCAGAAACCTATCAGGGGCACCCGGCTCTTGACGGTAAGTTCCAGGAGGCAGATCCGGAGGTGGCCAGAGCGGCGCGTGCGGCTTATTACGGTCTGGTTGAGCAGCAGGACCGGCATATTGGAACGGTGTATCAGGCATTTAAAGAATATTTAAAACGTACCGGGCATGAGGGTGTATTTATCTATGTATCCGACCATGGCGACATGAATGGCACACATGGTTATTACGGCAAGCAGGTATTTTATGAACCGTCTGCCCACATTCCATTCTTAATACAGGGGGATGGAATTCCAGCCGGACGTACCATTGACAGTCCTGCCAGCCTTTTAGATATAGGCCCGACTGTCTGTGGTCTGACTGGAGCGGAGGTTTTAGAAGGGGATGGAAAAGATATTTCTGAACAGATTAAGGAAAACAGCCAGGATGAAGACAGAATGGTGGTCAGTGAGCTATATAGCTATCTGAGTAATGGAGAGACATCCCTGGGAAGACTGGTCCGTTTTAAACAGTGGAAGTACTTTACTTATTCCGGCTTCCCAAAGGATGATGTGCTATATGATCTGGAACACGATTCCAATGAAGAGTATAACGTAATCGCCCGGTTTCCTGAGATTGCAGAAAAACTCAGGCAGAAGGCCAATTCCTATAAGAGCTATGATGAGGTGATGGAGCATGAAAACTGGGTGATGAAGCAGCTTCGCATTCTGATGAAGTGTGATTACGATAACCCGGATGAGAGATGGATTCCATCTGGGCTTCAGGAACTTGATCATCCGGTTAAAAGCAAAAAACCATTTCAGCCGACACCCTGGGCAACGCAGATGAGAAAACGGCTGAATGAAATATAGTCACAAAAAGGGAGGAAATTACAATGAGAGTAAAACAGATTAAAGATGTTGACGCTTTTTTTAAGGCACTGGCAACCTGCCAGGGCAGAGTGGAGCTGATTACAGATGATAAGGATGTACTTAATTTAGCATCAAAGCTGACGCAGTTTATAGGTCTTACCAGAGTATTCAGCAATCCTGAAATAGAATCCTATGAAATCGTCTGCTACAACGGAGAAGACTATCAGAAAATTAAAGAATATTTAGTTCCGGCAGATCAGATATAAGAATATTTAAAATAAGATGAACAGTTGAAAGGGGAAAAAACTATGCCAATTATACCATTAAGACCTCTCTTGGAGGCAACCGAAAAATATCAGTTTGCGCAGGGCGCATTCAACGTAAATGCAGTATCCCAGATCAAAGCAGCAATTGAGGTTCATGAAATGTTAAGAAGTCCCGTCATATTACAGGGGGCAGATTTAGCCAATGGTTTTATGGGCGGAAGAACCGATTTTTTAAACTCAACCATTGAGGATAAACGCATTGGTGCAAAGAATATCGGAGCCGCCGTTCATAAATACGGCGCATATTCTCCGGTTCCGATTGTACTGCATTTAGACCACGGAAAAGATTTTGACTCAGTAAAAGCGGCGATCGACGGTGGTTATACTTCGGTTATGATTGATGGTTCGTCCCTTCCATTTAATGAAAATGTGGAATTGACCCGTGAGGTTGTAAAATACGCGCATGAACGCGGTGTATCGGTTGAAGGAGAGCTGGGGGTTCTGGCCGGAGTGGAAGATCATGTATTTTCCGATGCATCTACTTACACCAATCCGATGAAGGCTATTGAATTTTTCAAAAAAACGGAGGCTGACTGTCTGGCTATTTCTTACGGAACCATGCATGGAGCTGTGAAAGGAAAGAATGTAAAGCTTCGGAAAGAAATCGTGATTGCCATCAAAGAATGCTTAAGACATGAAAAAATATTTGGAGTATTGGTATCCCACGGATCCTCAACCGTTCCAAAATATATCGTAGATCAAATCAATGCCCTTGGCGGAGAGATCACCAATGCAGACGGAATTTCAGTAAACGAAATTAAACAGGCAATTGCATGCGGAATCGGCAAAATCAATGTTGATACAGATTTACGTCTGGCAGTAACAAGAAATTTACGGGAATATTTCTATCATCACCCGGATAAGAAAAGCAGCCCTTCCGTTGGAAAAATATATGAACTGCTGGAGGAGAAGAAATCAGCATTTGATCCCAGAGTTTTCCTGACACCCATCATGGATACTGTGATGAAGGGGATTGAAACGGATGACGACATACGAACACTGGGAGAGAGTATCGAACAGGGCGTAAAGGAAGTTGTAGGAACTCTGATTGTTGAGTTCGGTTCTGCAGGCAGGGCATCTTTGGTTGAGCAGCTGACAACCGATGATATGATCAGAAAATATAGAAAGTAATCGGAAAGGAATACCATGAAGCATATTTTTTTGAATTTAAAACGATTTGATATTCCCAGGGAATACAGCGGAGTAAACAGCATTGCCAGGCCATGTGAATGGGGATCCTATATCGTTAATGAAGTGCAGGAAGAATTAAAGCAGTATAACAAAGATGATGTGGAATTTGTGATGTATATGCCGGAAGCACATATTATCAATGCTGTAAACGAAAGAAAAGGTGATTCCAACCTTAAAATCGGATGTCAGAGCGTGTTTCGTGAGGATACCGAACCAGGAGGAAACTTTGGCGCCTTCACCACCCAGAGAACCGGTAATTCCATGAAAGCAATTGGCTGTGACAGCACAATCATCGGTCATTTTGAAGAAAGAAAGGACAAGTCAGGCATTTTGTCCGAAGCAGGAGTGACTGACTCTGATGCAGTGAACCGGATTTTAAACAGGGAGATCAAGGCAGCAATCAAGGCAGGACTGGACGTACTTTACTGCATCGGTGAGACGGCAGACCAGCAGGAAAACTGGAAGGAAGTTCTTAAAAGACAGCTGTCCATCGGATTAGATGGAGTGGATATCAGTAAAGTAGCAGTCGCCTATGAGCCTGTATGGGCCATAGGACCTGGAAAAACACCGCCTGACAGAGAATATATCAGAAAGATAGCCTGCTTTATCAAAGAGGTGAAAAACGGGATTGCGGTAACTTACGGCGGAGGACTTAAAACGGACAATGCCGGAATGCTCGCCTCCATACCTGAAATTGACGGAGGGCTCATAGCACTCACTAGATTTTCGGGAGAGATCGGTTTTTATCCAGAGGAATATCTTGAGATTATACGTACATATTTAGGATAGATGAAAATTCGTTATGAAAGTGAGGAATCGAAATGAAATTACAGTTTGAATATGGACATGGTTTTGTAAATGCCGAATTGCCGGACAACACAGATGTATTTATACCAGGAGAAACAGTGGCGGATCCGCCGTATATACCGGAGGACCAGCTTGAGGCAAAGACCCTTGAATCCATCCGCAATCCAATTGGTATGGAGCCTTTAACGAAGCTGGCTAAAAAGGGATCAAAGGTAACAATTATTTTTCCTGACAGGGTAAAAGGCGGGGAACAGGCAACTGCTCACCGTAAGATTTCAATAAAATTAATTCTTCAGGAATTGTACAGCGCAGGAGTGGAAAAGAAAGACATTCTTTTAATCTGCTCCAATGGTCTGCACAGAAAAAACACCAAGGAAGAGATCTATAATATCCTTGGAAAGGAATTATTCCATGAATTCTGGTTCACTCATCAGATTATCAATCACGACAGTGAAGATTATGATCACCTGGTTGATTTAGGCGTTACAGACCGGGGCGATCCGGTCATCATGAATAAATACGTATATGACAGCGATGTAGCGATTCTGATCGGACATACACAGGGCAATCCTTACGGCGGTTATTCCGGCGGCTATAAGCATTGTTCTACCGGTATTACCCATTGGAAGTCCATTGGTTCCCATCATGTTCCTGAGGTTATGCACAGGGATGATTTTGTTCCTGTCAGCGGGAAATCATTGATGAGATCCAAGTTTGATGAGATCGGCGAGCATATGGAAAAATGTATGGGCAAAAAGTTCTTTTGCTGTGATGCAGTGCTTGATACCTACTCCAGACAAATTGAAATTAACAGCGGTTACGCAAAAGAGATGCAGCCGGTTTCCTGGAAAGCAGCGGATAAAAGAACCTATGTACCATTTGCTGAGAAAAAATATGACGTTATGATCTTTGGAATGCCCCAGTTCTTCCATTATGGAGATGGTATGGGAACGAATCCGATCATGCTGATGCAGGCACTTTCTGCACAGGTGATCCGTCATAAGAGAGTCATGAGCGACAAGTGTGTCATTATCTGTGCATCAACCTGCAATGGTTATTTCCATGATGAGTTATGGCCTTATACCAGAGAAATGTATGAGATGTTCCAGACAGATCATATGAATACACTCCCTGACATGAACCGCCTTGGGGAATATTTTGCTACAAATGAGGAGTATATCAGAAAATACCGCTATACTAACGCATTTCACCCGTTCCATGGCTTTTCCATGATTTCCTGCGGACATCTGGCAGAGAAGAATACGTCAGCCATTTACATCGTGGGTGCAGAGCAGCCAGGATATGCCAGAGGAATGGGATTAAAGACAAGGGCAACGATTGAGGAAGCACTTGCTGATGCAAAACTCAAATATGTGGGAGCCAATCCCAATATTCTGGCTCTGCCAAAAACATTTAAAACAGCAGCCGTTCATCTTATGATGAAGGATGAAGTATACACCGGAGATAATATGTATCATCATCACTAACAGATTAAAACTTGGAATAAGGATTGGTGGATTAATGCAGCGTAGTAAATGGGTTACGATTGAAGAAGAGATTTTAGAGACGTATATACGGAATCTTAGCGGAGAAATTGTTCTTGGAATTGATGGATTTATTGATCAGGTATGGCAGGTAGTTGAAACAAGAACACCGGATAATAACTGTATTCTGATTGATAAGATGCAGGAATTCGGAAATCTGATTGTCAGCCGCAGGGAAGGCGGTATGGCAAATGAGCTGATTAAAAAAAGGCGGAGTTATGGTGGGTTTACTGCCAATACGGGAAAAGCTCTGGGAAATATGGATTTGTCAACGACCCTGATTGGAATGTATGGAAAAGAAGAAATTGATAAGATATTTCATGATCTGAAAGAGAAGTGTAATTTAATTTCCGTTGGAGATCCCGTAGTCAGTACAATTCTTGAATTCACTGACGGGAAAATCATGATGCCAAATTTAGACGAACTGCTGAAATTTACATGGAATGATTTCCTCGGTATGATCGGACAGGATCAATTACAGAAGATATTATTAAACGCTGATATTGTATCATTGGGATACTGGTCCAACATGCCTGATTTTGACACGTTTATAACGAAACTCAATGAGAATTATTTCCATACAGACCGGCCAAGAAGGTTGTTCTTTGATTTTGCAAATATCAAGAAACGAAGTGTGGAGGCGATTAACTGCACTTTCCGGGTTTTAGAAAGAGTAAATGATAAAATTCCTGTAAGTCTCAGCTTAAATGAACATGAAGCTGTTATATTGTTCTCTTATTATGACCGGAAATTTTCTGATGACTGTGAAGAGGTGGCAAGGGACACGGAATATATCAGAAACATCATAGGGCTTGATGAGCTGATTATACACACGCCCCAATATGCGGTTTTATCTTCCAAAACAGAGGGAATGGAGTTATTAGAGCAGGATTACTGCGCGGCACCCGTGATAACCACGGGGGCCGGTGATACATTTAACGGCGGATACATTGCCGCCTGTCTGGGTAATCTGAGCGCGGTGGAACGTCTTGCCATAGCAAATGCAGCCACCAGATTCTATATAAGCAACAGTCATACACCGGACAGGCAGGAGCTGATTTCAGAGATAAAGCGGATAAAAGAAGTTTTAAGCTGAACTTTTTGAAACAGAAAGGAGGGTAACAGGTATGGATAACATATTATATTTGGATTGCAGTTTTGGAATCAGCGGGGATATGTTTGTCGCTTCTCTGCTGGATTTAGGAGCTGACAGGGAGGTTATGCAAAAAGCGTTAGACAGTCTTCTGGTTCATGGGTTCGAAGTAAAAGTAAGCAGAGTGGAAAAGTCAGGACGTAATGCCTGTGATTTTTGTGTTGTTTTAGATGAAAAGCATGAAAACCATGATCATGACATGCAGTATCTACACGGCAAAGCAGAAGAGCATTCCCATAAGGAAGGCGCCCATCATGACCATGAGTGCAGGGGAATTATTGAAATAAATGAAATTATTGAAAAAGCCGATATGACACCGGGTGCAAGAGCGCTGGCTGGAAAGATATTTTCAATTCTGGCAGAAGCGGAAGCGAAGGCCCATCAGGTTCCGGTAGAAAAGGTACATTTTCATGAGGTAGGAGCAGTTGATTCCATAGCGGACATCGTTGCGGCGGCGGTCTGTTTTGACAATCTGGGAATAAACAGAACGATTATTCCTCAGATTTGTGATGGGACGGGAACCATCCGCTGCCGCCACGGACTGCTGCCTGTTCCGGTGCCGGCGGTGAAAAATATCGATCTGGCACACAATCTGAATCTCCATATTACAGATGTGGAGGGAGAATTAGTTACTCCGACGGGGGCAGCGATTGCTGCTGCAATCCGTACAGATGAACAGCTGCCCGATCATTTTACCATAAGAAGGACCGGCTTGGGAGCGGGAAAGAGAACATACAAATGTCCGGGCATACTCAGAGCTGTCTTTATAACAGAAGATGAAACAGCGTTTATCAGCCAGTTACCAGTTTAAGAAAAATTCATTATTAAATAAAATGGAGTCGGTGGAAAATTATGAAGCTGCATGAATACATATTGTTTGGATTGATTGGTTTAAGTGCTTCCACAGCAGGGGCGGTCTGCGGAATAGGAGGCGGGGTGATTATAAAGCCGCTTTTAGATGCGTTTGGTTTGCTGAGTGTGGAAGCCATAAGCTTTCTGTCCGGATGTACAGTGCTTGCCATGGCCTGCTTTTCTGTGATAAAATCAATTTCAAGCGGTGATTCTTCTGTTGATAAAACAATTGGTACGCCTTTGGCAGTCGGTGCAGCAGCAGGAGGTGTGGCAGGAAAAATATTGTTTCAAATGGTTGCCGGTAGTTTTAGTGACCGGGACAGGGTGGGGTCCGTACAGGCAGTCTGTCTTTTGCTTATTACAATGGGAACATTAATTTATACAATAAAAAAAGACAGTATTAAAACTAATCATATCAGAAATAAGGGATTTTGTATCATCATCGGATTTGTTCTGGGTATTTTCTCTTCCTTTCTTGGGATCGGAGGAGGACCCATTAACCTGGTGGTACTGTTTTATTTCTTTTCCATGGATACGAAAACAGCTGCCCAGAATTCCCTGTACATTATTCTGTTTTCCCAGGCAGCCAGTCTTGTCAATTCCATCGCAGCAGGTCAGATACCGGAATTCAGTTTCCTGCTTCTTGCTGTTATGGTGTTCAGCGGAATTGCAGGAGGAGCAATTGGAAGGAAGGTCTGCAAAAGACTGAGTGAGATTACAGTGAATAAACTTTTTATTATTTTGATGGCAGAAATTATGATGATCTGCTGTTATAATATCTATCAGTTATCTTAAATGGCAAGGAGGAAACGGTTGTATGCCGCCAGTGAATTTACTGATAAAACCAGCTTCCGGACTGTGCAATATGGAATGCGACTACTGCTTTTATTGTGATGAGACAGAAAAGAGAAAGCAGGCTTCTTATGGATTTATGTCAAAAGAGACCCTGGCCAATGTGATACGTAAGGCACTTTCTTATGGAGAGCAGAGTGTTGGGATTGCATTCCAGGGAGGAGAACCGACTCTTTGCGGAATTGATTTTTTTGAAGAGGCAGTCCGGTGTGTAAAACAGTACAACGTGAATAATTTAAAAATTGAATATGCACTTCAGACCAATGGTTACGCAATTACGGAGGAATGGTGCGAATTCTTTAAAAAGAACCACTTTCTTGTAGGATTATCCGTTGACGGTATGGAAGGGACTCATGATAAGTACAGGCACAGCAAAAACGGAGAAGGAACGTACCAGAAGGTTCTCCAGGCAGCCAGGCTTATGAAGAAAAGCGGTGTGGATTTTAATATACTCACAGTGGTAAACAGGGAAACGGCAGAAAATATCGTACCCATTTACAAGGAATACAAGAGAAATGGCTGGGAATATTTACAGTTTATTGCCTGCCTGGATCCCTTTGGGGAAACCCGCGGACAGAGGGAATATTCCCTTACTCCAAAGGCATACGGGGAGTTCTTAATCAAGCTTTTTCACCTGTGGTATAAAGACTGGAAACGGGGAAAACAGCCCTTTATCAGACAGTTTGAAAACTACATCGGCATTATGCTGAAGTATGAACCGGAATCCTGTGAACAGAGAGGCGTATGCGGGATCCAGTATGTAGTGGAGGCGGACGGAGGAGTCTACCCCTGTGATTTTTATGCTCTGGATGAATTTAAGCTGGGAAATCTAAATCAGGATACAATGGCAAAAATCCAGGAAAGAAGATCAGAGATTGGTTTTATTGAGCGTTCCCAGAATCATTCCGAAGACTGCAGGCAGTGCCGCTGGTACTCTCTCTGCCGCGGCGGATGCTACCGCTGCAGGGAAGGCGTGAAGGATAATTATTTCTGTGAAAGTTACCGGATGCTATTTGAAAGCTGCTTTGAGCAGATGGAGGAAATAAGCCGGTTTCTGTTTACAACCCGATATTAGGTGTATTGCTGGTCATATAATTAATTTAAAGTTCCATTCAGATGTTGCGTGTGCAACATCCTGGGTGGACTTTTTTTGTTATCATTGGAAAGTAAGAGCTGACTTACTAAAGTAAACGATGATATGGAGGTATACATGAAAAAGGTAAATGTAAATTATGAAAAGCTATATTATGGATTTCCTGTTATTCTTGTAAGTTATTATGATACAGACGGAACTCCAAACGTGACAACTGTGTCTTCATCCTACACCTTAAAGGACATGATGGCACTGGGCTTTTCTTCAAAGGGACATGCCATAAAGCGGATTAAAGAAGTATCGGATTTTGTGGTGAACCTTGCAGACTGCAGTATGGCGGAGGCAGTGAATTTCTGCGGCAGCAAAACAGGAGCGGAGTGCAAAAAATTTGACAGAATTGGTCTGACACCGATCGCCTCCAGGGTTATTCATGCACCTGTCATTGAACAATGCCCCGTTTCAATGGAATGCAGCCTGACTGATGTGATTGAAAGCGGGAATTATGCAGGAATTACAAATATTCTGGCTAAAATCAGGGGCCGTCTTGTGGCGGAAGAATATTTAAACAGTACAGGAAGGCTTGATGTATCCGCATTTGATAATATTTTGTATATCGGAGACGGAGACAGCCGCGGATTCCGTAATATGAAATAAAATTCTTTAAGAATATCTTCGGTTTGTGATTTTGTCTGCATATTTTCCAGGTAATTACAGAAACTAATGTCACACAGGAGGTAAGATTATGGCAAAAGCAGGAATGAGAAGACCAAGTCCTTATGATCCCAAAAATCATGGAACGGAAAATCACGAAAAAATGCATCATCCAAAGAATGAACAGGCTCAGGTTCCCGAGATTCAGGGAGCTGCAAAAAACAGCAGTGAAAAGGCAGGTCCTATCAATGCTCCAAACTGGGCAAGAGACGATTACAAAACAGGAAATAAGCGTGAGGACTGATGGTAATGTGATAAAACGAGGCATTTTGAGTAAAGTGCCTCGTTTTTGCTATAAAAAACCAAATAATGTATTGCTAATCGTTATACAATAGAATATAATTTGATAAAAAAGGAAAGGTGGAATTTTTATGGCCGTTAAAACAGCAAATGTTCTGGCCCGCGTTGAGCCTGATATAAAAGAAAAAGCAGAATCCATTATGGCAAAACTGGGAATCCCTGCCTCCGTTGTAATCAATATGCTCTATAAGCAAATTATCATGACTAAGAGTATTCCATTTTCGTTATCGCTTCCTGATGCTCCGAATGCTCCGACTGCATTGGATGAATTAGATACCGCGACATTTGACGCGATTATGCAGAATGGATTGAACGAGGCAAAGGCTGACCGTTCTCGCCTCTCTTCTGAGGTGTTTGAAGATTTAAGACAGAATTTGTAATATATGGTTGATAAAACGTACATTGTTAAAATCACTACACAGGCACAAGAACAGTTGCAGAAAATTATAGAATACATTACAGCTGAATTAAAAGCATTGAAATCCGCTTTGTGCCTGAAGCAAATAGCAAAGTACAGGTTACAGCCGTTGTTTATAGCAAGCGTGGTCAGTTAGAGCAGCTTTCTCAGTGAAATCATAACAAATTAGGAGATTGACATGGCAGAATTTATTCAGAAACTTGAAAAATGGGATACCTGGGAAATTACCTGTCCTGGTCATACGGATAAAAATCCGTTTGTGGATTATAAGATCCAGGGAACCTTCACAGGCGCTCATGAATGCAAAACAGTGGATGGGTTTTACGATGGAGACGGGAACTATGTGGTCCGGTTTATGCCCTCCTTTGAAGGAAAATATGAATTTTTGGTCAGTGGAAATTTTTCTGAGAAAATATGGGAAGGAATCTTTGAAGTACTTCCGGCTTCCGGAAACAACCATGGACCTGTCCGTGTTGCAAATACATATCATTTTGCCTATGAGGACGGAGTTCCTTATTATTCCATTGGAACAACCTGCTATGTATGGGAGCTTCAATCGGAAGAATTACAGAAACAGACACTTGAGACTCTTAAGAAGAGTGCATTTAACAAAATTCGTTTCTGTATTTTACCGAAACATTATGATTACAATTTAAATGAACCGATCTCTTATCCATACATAGGAACACCCTGCGACAGCACAAAATTAACCAGTGATAATTTTCAGCTATTTAATGGAAGAGCGGAGGGAAACCAGTGGGATTATTACCGCTTTAACCCGGAACATTTCCGGCATATTGAAGAATGTATCAGACAGCTGAGAGAATTGTCCATCGAAGCGGATTTGATCGTTATGCATCCCTATGACAGGTGGGGATTCAGTCTTATGAGCAGGGAACAGGACGAATTATACTGGAACTATGTGATTGCCAGATTTGCTGCATACAGGAATGTCTGGTGGTCACTTGCCAATGAATATGACCTTATGCCTCAGAAATCGGTGGAGGATTGGGAAAATTTTGCAGGAATCATCTGCAGAAATGACAAATACAATCATCTGAGATCCATTCATAACTGCATGCCTTTTTATGATTATTCCAGACCTTGGGTCACCCACTGCAGTATACAGAGACAGGATATCTATAAGACGGCTGAATACGTGGATGAATGGAGAGAAAGGTATAAAAAGCCGGTAGTACTGGACGAAATAGCCTATGAAGGAAACATTCAGCATGGCTGGGGAAATATTAGCGGTAAGGAATTGGTGCGCAGATTCTGGGAAGCCAGCTTAAGAGGGGGATATGCCGGTCATGGAGAGACTTACATGAACCCGGATGGGATACTGTGGTGGTCCCATGGCGGCGTTTTACACGGGGAAAGCCCTGACAGGCTGAAATTTCTGTACCGGATATTATCGGAAACGCCGGGCTATGGTCTGATGCCGTTAAAACAGGCCTGGGACGAGGTATGTGCAACCGCTGAAGGTGCCGGATCCATGATACTGAAAATTAAAAGCTATTATCTATACTACTATGGATTTAACAGACCTTCCTTCCGGGAATTTAACTTTGATGATACAACGGAATTTGATGTGGAAGTTATTGATACATGGGATATGGAAATTCAGGACATGGGAGTATTTAAGGGGAAATTTAAAGTGGAACTGCCGGGGAAGGAATATATGGCGGTCCGTATCAGAAAACATCAGGCATAGAGACAGCAGGGAAAGAAATATTGTCTGGACTGGGATTATACTGGACCATAGCCGGGCAATATGGTATACTGAACCCGAAATTTGATTTTAAGAATAAAGGACAGCAGGAGGAGATTGACCAATGGCAACTCTTAAAGATGTGGCCGAACGGGCAGAAGTTACGGTCACCACTGTCTCGAGAGTCATTAATAACCGGGGCTATATCAGTGAGCAGACCAGAAAAAAGGTTTACGATGTCATGAAGGAGCTGAATTATCAGCCCAATGAACTGGCACGGTCTCTCTCCATGCAGAGAACCAATACCATCGGGATCATCGTCCCCCACATTGTGCATCCGTACTTTGCCAAACTTATCAGCAACTTAGAAAATGCAGCTGCCAATAAAGGCTATAAGATATTGCTGTGCAATTCAAAAGAAAAGAATGAAAAGGAACTGGAATACATCCAGATGTTTAAAAGCAACCGTGTATCCGGGATTGTACTCTGCAGCCGCAATGTTGATATTGAAGAGATGAAGAATTTAGATATTCCTGTCATTACCATAGAACGTAACTTAGAAGCCGGAACGGTGGGAATCCAGTGCGATAATTACCAGGGAGGCTGTCTGGCGACGGAGCATTTAATATCCTGCGGCTGTAAGAATCTGCTTCACTTAAGCGGAATCAAGAATGAAAACATGCCCGCAGATGCGAGAGCGGAAGGATTTATAGCCGTATGTGAGAAAAACGGAGTGCGCCACCGGGAAGTAATGGCGACCAGCACGATTTACAATACTCTGGATTATCATGAGCATATCAGAAAAGCCATTGAGGCGGATCCTGGAGTAGACGGCATATTTGCAAGCAGTGATTTAATTGCAGCCCAGACCATTCAGATCTGTGCGGAGATGAACATCTCCATACCGGGACAGATACGGCTGGTGGGGTTTGATGATGTGGATATTGCAAGGCTGACTACGCCCACCATTACCACCATCAGACAGCCGGTTAAGGAGATGGCGGAATGGGCCATTGAATTTATACAGAGAAGTCTGGATCACGAAGCGGTTCCGGAACAGTTCAAGCTGCCGGTTACTCTTGTGAAAAGGAATTCGTCATAAATAAAAATGACACTGGAAAGTGAGAAACCAGTGTCTTTTTTATTATGGAAAAGAGTGGTAAAATATTATAAGCGATTGACCTATAGAAAATGTGCCTGATATTTGAAAGTACAAATATATAAACTATAAAATACATTATATAATTAGTAAAAATGCACAAAAAATAATATGAAAAATTTGTAGATAACACGAAAATATGTCAAGCGGTTGACATGAGGCGCAGAGAGGAATATACTCAGGGTACAGCATACGTAAAGACGCTTTCATGAGGCGGTATATTTTGCGGAAAATCAGAATATCAGGGAGGTATTGGAATGAAACGAAATCAGGTTCTTTCATTGGGACTGGCAGCTGTTATGGTGCTTTCTGCAGCTGGATGCAGCGGCGGGAGCAAGACACTTGAGGGGGACACAGGCAGTACAGCGAAACAAAGCGAGCAGGGCAGCAAGACAGAAGAGTCCAAAAGTTCAGGGGCTTCGGCAGGCGGAGTCACCATCACCATCTTGAATACCAAGGCGGGTATGGAAAAATTTTTTGAACCAGCATTTGAGGATTACAAGGAAAAGACCGGAGTGACAGTGGAGATGTCCTCGATCTCAGAGGGAGATTCTCCTTATGAGGCAATCCAGAAACGGTATGCAGCCGGAGATGCCCCTACACTGGCCATTATGGACTGCAACGATATTGTGGCTCTTGCAGAACAAAAGGCGCTCCCGTTAGATGGGGAGAAATGGGTGGCTGACGGCGGAGACAAATACGGCGTGAAAGTAGGCGGTAAGCTGTATGGCTTCCCATTCAGTCTGGAAGGAAGAGGACTTTTGTTTAACAGAACTGCCATTGAAAAGACACTGGGCAGGGATTTTGATGAAAAATCCATTAAAAATCTTGATGATTTTAAGGCAATCTGTGATGAACTGGTCGCTGCAGGTATGGAAAAACCGGTCTGCATATCCAAAGAGGACTGGTCACTGGGAGCTCATTACCTGGGACTTATGTATGAAGAACAGGATGGAACTGCCAAAGGGGCGGAAGATTTCATCGGTTCCTTAAAGGACGGATCCGGAAAGCTGATTGACAATGCAAGATTCAACAGTCTGTTTGACACCTTTGATGTGCTGATGAACTATAACATCAACGGCAAAGATCCCCTTGCAGCAGATTATGACACAGATAATGCCTATTTTGCAGAAGGAGACGTGGCATTCTGGTTTAACGGCAACTGGGTGTGGGAAGTTGTATCCGGATTTGCTGATTCCAGTTCCGAGTTTGGCATGCTTCCGGTTGTTCAGAACACAACGGATGATAAATTCAACACCCTGGTCAATGCAGTTGGTTCCAAACAGATCATGATTGATAAAAACGCAACTCCGGAACAGATCCAGGCTGCAAAGGACTTTCTAAACTGGCTGGTATATGATAAGACAGCGCAGGATATTGTGGCTAACCAGATTCTTGCAGTGCCATGCTTTAACACCTTTAACGCTTCTCCTGAAAATAAACTTGGGCAGGCATTAAAGGCATACGCAGATGCAGGACTGACATTTGACCAGTATAATGGTCTGCCGGGAGATCACTGGTCTGTATGCGGCGGCTTTGTACAGAAATATCTGGGAGGAAAAACAGACAGGGCCGGCCTCGCAGCTGATCTGGAAGGCTATTGGAAGTCTAAGAAATAGGAGACAGGGAAGGGACGCTTTTATGGAAAAAAATGCGATGTCCAATAAAATAAAATCATATATGATGTTTGCTGGTCCGGCGATGTTTTTCTTCTTTGCAGTCGTTATCATTCCATTTATCTATGGTGTTTATTTAACCTTTACCAACTGGGATGGAATTTCAGAGAAAAAGGAATTGACCGGAATCACCAACTACATAGCAGTATTTCAGGACAGGGGGTTCTGGTCTGCACTGCTGCTGACTTTGTCTTACGTGGCGATCAGTACCATCCTGGTACAGGTGATTGCGTTTCTGCTGGCATATTTACTGACTAGCGGACTGAAAGGACAGAACTTTTTCCGGGCTGGATTTTTTACACCAAACTTAATCGGCGGGATCGTTTTGGGATTTATCTGGAAGTTTGTGTTTTCCAAAGCATTTACAGCCTTTGGTGAGATGATTTCTGTACCGCTGTTTGAAAGTTCCTGGTTATCCGACCCTATAAAAGCGTTCTTTGCCTTAATCCTGGTTACCGTATGGCAGTATTCCGGTTACATGATGCTGATTTACGTAGCAGGTTTTGTGGGGGTGCCCAAAGACTTAATGGAGGCTGCCAGCATTGACGGGTGTACCGATACCCAGCGGACGAGGCATATTGTGATACCGCTGATGGCACAGTCATTTTCCATCTGTACATTTTTAACACTGACCAGATGCTTTATGGTATATGATCTGAACGTATCCTTAACAGGTGGGGAACCATATGGAAGCACCATTATGGCAGCTCTTCATGTATATCAGAAAGCGTTTAAATCCAAACAGTACGGGTTAGGTCAGGCGGAGGCACTGGTGCTTTTTGCGGTAGTTGCAGTGGTGGCAGTCACCCAGTATTATTTAAGCAGGAAGAAGGAGGTGGAAGCGTGATGGCGAAAGGGAAAACTGTGGTTGGCGGAAGAAAAGCAGTTTTTATGAACCTTATGAAACTGGTTTTATTAACGGCGGTGCTGGTTTTATACATGATTCCATTTTTCTTAATCCTTGTGAATTCGTTTAAAAGGAAAATTACAATTATAAAGAATCCCCTTATGCTGGTAGATCCAAAAGGTTTTTCCTTTGATAACTACAGTTCGGCGTTTCGGGAGATGAATTATTTAAGAGCATTTGGCAATTCACTGCTGATTACGTTTGTCAGTGTGGCGTTTATTGTCCTGTTTGCTTCCATGGCGGCTTATTTCTTTGCAAGAACCAGGAACTTCGCAGCGAAATTCAGCTTTTCACTGATTGTGGCAGCTATGGTCATTCCGTTTCAGACGATTATGATTCCCTTAATATCCATTTATGGGAATATGTTCGGAATGCTGAATATGAGGTCAACTCTGATCTTTATGAATATTGGATTTGGCATGGGTCTTGCGATTTTTATCTATTACGGTTTTATACGCTCAGGAGTTCCCATTTCCCTTGAGGAAGCAGCCATTATCGATGGGTGTACTCCGTATCAGCTGTTTTTTAAGATCGTGTTTCCGCTGCTGAAGCCCACAACCGCAACCTTGATTGTACTTGATGTCTTATGGCTCTGGAACGATTACCTTCTTCCCAGCCTGATTCTTGGAAAGAAGAAATTATATACGCTGCCTTTATCAACCTATACCTTTTATGGCACTTACTCCAGTGATTTGGGAAAAATCATGGCAGGGCTGGTGCTGACCATTCTGCCGGTAATTGTCATTTATCTCATATTGCAGAAGCAGATTATCAGCGGTGTTGTGGCTGGAGCAGTAAAGGCGTAGGAGACAGCCCTGTGATTCCATATCGGGTGACACAGGGCTTTTTTTAACAGAGAGAAGGTAAAAAGAGAGGGATGCAGGTTGAAAAAGACAATCAGTATTACCGGGAAATATTTATGGATTCCCATCACTCCGGGAGCGAAAGATTCCATTGTATCTTTTTATTTTAAGGGTGAAAAGATGCAGGAAATGTGCATTGAAACAGGGGAGGAGGAGCCGCGTTTTTATGCATGGTTTGATGCAGCGGCTTATCAGGGTTCTGCGTTGACTTTAGAAGGTGATTACGGAGAACGATGGTTTGATTATGTTGTGGTACGGGATGAAAAACCTTGTAATCCGGGAAAAAGCAGACCTCTTATTCATTATGCTCCGGCGTTTGGGTGGCTGAATGACCCAAATGGGCTGATTTATCACAAAGGGGTCTATCACATTTATCATCAGCATAATCCCTATGGAGTGAGATGGGAGAACATGCATTGGGCACATACCAGTACTCCTGATTTCCTGTCCTATACACAGACTGAGGATGTTTTGTTTCCGGAAGAGGAAGGGCCGGTTTTTTCCGGGACAGCTATCATGGACCAGAACAATTGTCTGGGGTTTGGGACTGATGCCATTGCTTATTTTTATACTTCTGCCGGCGGGCGCAGCCACTGGTCTAAGGATCACTGGTTCACCCAGAAGATGGCAGTGAGCACGGATCATGGAAAGACTCTTAAAAGGCGGGAGAAATTTGTTCTGCCTCATATCAAAGAGGAAAACAGAGATCCTAAGGTGTTTTATCACAGGGAAAGCAGTTCCTATATCATGGTACTTTACATTTCTGATGATACCTTTTATTTCTTCCGTTCCAAAGACTTGTATGAGTGGGAGAAAATACAGGAAATCACGGTACCTGGAATGTGGGAATGTCCGGATTTTTTTCCTCTTGTCTGTGAGGAGGATGGAGTAAAAAAATGGGTTCTATGGTCTGCAGACGGGTATTATTGTCTCGGTGAATTTGACGGGCAGTGTTTTCAGGCTCAGAAG
Organism: Bacillota bacterium; assembly: GCA_023386315.1. Classification (GTDB taxonomy): domain Bacteria; phylum Bacillota; class Clostridia; order Lachnospirales; family Lachnospiraceae; genus Lacrimispora. The sequence goes on from JAEWJZ010000025.1 coordinate 73,261, forward strand.
GATAAAGAAGGAAAAGGGTTCGCCAGATATCAGCTTTATGACATAATGAAAGATGGCAGAAACAAGGTTGACCGAAACTTTGTGAGGCCATATGCGGCACAGACATTTCAGGAGACAGGAGACCGCATTTTGCAGCTTAACTGGATTACCAGCATAAAGAAAGACAGGAATTACGCCGGGATATTATCATTGCCCGGAGAACTTGGACTTACTGCATCTTCTGAAGGGTACCGGATCTGTATCAATCCTGCAAAGGAACTGGAAAAACTCAGAAGAGAGTCGTTTGAAACAGTTCTTGAAACTGGAGAAGACCAGGCATCTGATCCATGTTCCGTCAGCCTTTATTCCGGTGAGGGGCAGGCGCTTGAGATGGAACTGGTATTCAGAGACGGCAGAAAGCCGGGTGATACAGGAGAGTCGTATATTAAGCTTTCTGTATTTGATACTCTGTTTTTTATTGATCTTTGCAGTCGTGTAATAACAGCAGGACCTCATAGGATCTGGCTGCCGGAAGAAAAAGAATATCATTTAAGGCTTTATGCGGATACGGATGTGTTTGAATTGTTTGTTTGCAAAGGCCTGACATACGCTGTTACAGATAATGACAGCGATGGTGTCTCGGGCTCTGCTGAGATTGAGTATTCCGGGATCAGGGGAAGCATTCAGCTGCATGTGTTAAGGGGAATCAGGATAAGAGAATAGATAGGAGTTGGATGAATGGAATTGAATAATAAAATAATGTTAATTACATATGCGGACAGCCTGGGTAAGAATTTAAAGGAACTGGATACAGTGCTGCACACATATCTGAAAAATGAAGTAGGCGGCGTGCACATTCTTCCTTTTTTTCCTTCTTCTGCAGACAGAGGCTTTGCTCCTCTTTGCTATGATCAGGCAGATGCAGAATTCGGAACATTTGAAGATATAAAAAAGATCAGCAGGGACTATTACCTGATGTTCGATTTTATGGTCAATCATATTTCAAGAAGCTCTGATTATTTTAAGGATTTTGAGGAAAAGAAGGAGCTTTCCGCTTACAGGGATATGTTTATCCGTTATAAAGACTTCTGGGATCAGGGAGAACCAACCGAAGAAGAGGTGGATTTAATCTATAAACGCAAACCCCGGGCACCCTATACCGAGGTACAGTTTAAAAATGGGGATGTGGAGAAGATATGGTGCACCTTTTGTGAGGAACAGATTGACCTGGATGTAAGGACTGAGACGACAAAGGAATTTATCAGGAAATCTTTATCCGGTATGTGTGAGAATGGGGCTTCCATCATTCGTCTGGATGCATTTGCCTATGCTGTGAAAAAGAAAAATACCAACTGTTTTTTTGTGGAACCGGATATCTGGGAACTGCTCCATGATATTCAGGATGTTGTGTCCTCAAAGGGTGTGGATATTTTACCTGAAATACATGAGCATTATACCATTCAGATGAAAATCGCAAAGCAGGGATTCTGGATTTATGATTTTGCACTTCCGGTGCTCGTTTTAAATGCGCTTTATACGGGAAACGGGGTGTATTTGAAACGATGGCTTGAGATGTCCCCGAAAAAGCAGTTTACTACTCTGGATACCCATGATGGAATCGGAATTGTGGATGCCAGAGACTTAATGCCTGATGAGGCGATTGAGGAGACGAAAGAAAAGATGTTTACCAAGGGAGCCAATGTAAAAAAGATATACAACACAGCGGCTTACAACAATCTGGATATTTATCAGGTAAACACGACCTATTATTCTGCACTGGGTGACAGAGATGACGCGTATCTCCTGGCAAGAGCCATTCAGTTTTTTGCTCCTGGAATACCCCAGGTGTATTATGTGGGACTGCTTGCCGGATCAAACGATATAGAGCTGATGGAGAAGACAAAAAACGGCAGGGATATTAACCGCCACGGCTACAGCCTGGAAGAAATCGCCCAAGAGACGAAACGGCCGGTTGTGAAACGGCTTTTTGAGTTGATGCGTTTTAGAAACACCCATCCGGCGTTTGCATTAGAGGGAAATATGGAAGTGAAGCTTAAAAAGGATCATCAGCTGACCATAATCCGTACCTGGGGCTCCTATTATGCGGCCCTTACGGCTGATTTAAAAAGCTTTGAATTCGACATCAGCCATAATTAGAAATGCAGCGGGTTCTCTGCGTTGACAAATGCCCTCCGCTTCAGTAAGATGAATGAAGAATAAATAAGGAGGGCTCTTAACGGATGAATACCATAAACAGTGTGATTGCAAAGATGATGGACTATTATAAAGGTGACCCAAAGAGGATTCAGCATTTTATTAAAGTATACCAGTTTGGTAAGCTGATAGGAGAAGAAGAGGGGCTTGATGCCAGTAAGCAGCGGATTCTGGAAACAGCCTGCGTGGTTCATGACATCGGTATTAAGGCAAGCGAGGAAAAATATCACAGCAGCACAGGCAGTTACCAGGAGCTGGAGGGGCCTCCCATCGCAAGAAGTCTTCTTATGTCTTTTGATTATTCTCCGGAAGAGATTGACCGGATCTGCTGGCTGGTAGGTCATCATCATACATATAAAAACATGGAAGGGGCGGATTACCAGATTCTCGTTGAGGCTGATTTTCTTGTCAATGCATGGGAGGATGGGATGTCCAGGGAGGCTGTTGAAAGTGTCAGGAAGAAAATATTTGCAACGGCAGCAGGAATCCGGATGTTTGAAACCATGTATTTAATTGAAAATTCTTAAAAATTGTATATAATAAAATAAGTATTGAATATACACGTTTGTATGATTTTGTGTAATAATAGTGAATAAACGGATGGAAATCTGCTCGGGGATATCATTACGATGCTGTGACTTAAAGTTTTGACACTATCAATTTAAAACAATAAATAGGGTTGTTGCATTACAGTAACGGGAAATAAGATGATAAGTGGCTGACTATAAAAATAAGCGTTAGGAAACAGTCATGGAATCTATGTCCTTTACTTTATTTGCAGCACCCCTTTTTTATTTCTGTTTACATAATTCATAAAAATAATATTTCCCATAAGGAGACCTGTTATGAAACAAAATGGAAAAAGAACTTTTAAATTATTCAGAAAATCCAAGGCCCATACCATTTTGTATCAATTTATGGTGACGTATTTTATTGTATTATTTATACCTTTATTAATCTGCAGCGGTTATTATATAAGAATGATCTCGGTAATCGGCAATGACGATATACAGGCGAGGAAAACAGAGTTAAAACATGCAGCAGTTTTAGTGGATACCATGCTTGATGAAGTCTCCTATCTGGGAGACAGCCTTGCCTCTAATACAGGTGTTAATACTTTTAAGAAAATTTCTGCTGCTTTTGATGGTCCGAATTCCTATAAGGTTTATGAATTGCACACCATGCTTCCGGATCTATATGCTATTAATCAGTCTATATTTGACTATTTCATATTTTTTGATAAAAGTGAAACAGTAATAAATAAGCAGATTGCCTATACATACAAGGATTTCTATGATCTCTACCTGCATGAGGAACGGTATGAAAGTTACGATGACTGGTACCGGCATATGAAAGACGATAAAGTGATTTACGGATTAAGTCCAATGGAAGCTTATAAATACAAAACTAAGACATCCTTAAATATGATTGCATATACAAGGCCTATGATCTATGGGGATTATAATGGTAAAAGCAGGATACAGATCATGTTTAAAGATACGGTATTAGAAACCTTAATGCCGGCACGGGCTGATAATAGTATACAGTTTATCAAAGATTTTCATGGCAGGCTGCTGTACTATAAAGCCCAGGGTGAACCGGAAAAGGAAGCTCAGGAGGATGTGAGCAGAGCGGTTGATACGGTCATGACTCAAATTAAGAATTCTGAAAATCAGACAGTAATACTTGATAAAGAAAAATATCTGGTAATCCGGTATGCTTCAGACAAATCCGGGCTGGAATATTATATGCTGCAGCCGATGGTGGCAGTCAACAGCAGGAGCATGTACAGTATATTCATGCTCGCTGTTTTTGTTTTTGCTGCGATTACGGTGGGAATCATATTAAGCTATTATATGTCCAAGAAAAGTGCCACTCCCATAAATGATATTATGAAAGAAGTTTCCCAAAGTACGGAACGGTTTAAAGGGCATCAGGCAGTATTTTTAAGTTTAAAAGAGACTTTTAAACATCTGGTAAATACCAATACGGACATGGTAAGAGTAATTGAAAGCCAGAAACCGTTTTTGAGGAATGCTTTTTTAAACCGGTTGTTATACGGCAATTTCACTACGGAAGAGGATGCTTCCATAATCGCCCGTAATATTGGACTGCTTCACAGAGACAGGGTCTTTGGCATCCTTATTTTCCGTTTTAATGCGGATATAGATAAAATTGTAGAAGATGACCTGAAACTGATCAACTCCTGTATCCTTTCAATCATTGAAGTATTGAAAGAGATACTTCCAGACAGCCTGTATACGAATCTTGACGGGGATCAGGTAGTTCTGCTGATGAGTATTGATAAGAAACACAGAGAGTATTTTAAAGAAGAGACAGAACGAAAGATCAGGGAAATCAAGGAAGCCATGCCCTCCAATGTATCGGAGCAGTTCTTTGTATATGGCGGCAATGAAGTGGAGAGCCTGACAGAACTTAAGGATTCCTATAATAATGCAGTGTATATGTTCCAGAATGAGAAGGGGCAGATTGATAATACCGTCATATGGTATATTAATAATTTTGTGAATATTCCTTCCTATCCACCTCAGGATTTTTCACTGAAACTTATGCATTATGTAATGGCTGGGGATAGTGAGGGGCTCCATGATGCGCTTGAGGAAATTATTAAGAAGTATTTTATTGAGAACAACCTGCCGGTTTACCTCCAGCATATGCTTTTGAATGAATTGCAGACAGTGTTATTCCGCATAATCCGCCGTATTGGGGCAGATGAATCGGAATACCGTACCTATTATAATAAATTAGAGGAAAATAGTAATGCAACACTGCTGAATCAGTTCACCCTCACTCTTAACCTGTACCGGACGGTATGTAAAGGTGTCGGCGATAAAAAGAAACTTAAGGATACTTCAGCGATTACGGCTTCCATTGCCTCCTATATTGATGTTAATTACGGTGACAAAAATCTGTCACTTACCAGTGTGGCTGATCTATTCAGCATAAGTGAACCCTATTTATCCAGTATATTTAAGCAGTCCCTGGGAATTAATTTTTCTACCTACATGGAAGGGGTAAGAATTGAAAAGGCAAAGGAATTATTAGAAAAGACGAATTTGTCCATCGGTGAAATCTCGGATCATGTAGGTTACGGTTCGGCTAATTCTTTCTGCCGGGCTTTTAAAAGGGTAATGGGAACCAGTGCTTCCGAATATAGAAAAAAATAAAATATGAGTATAAGCCTTGAAAACAGCGGGTTCTTAAAATATGAATAGTGGGAAAAAAGTATTGTATATATATTTTTAGCCGGTGGTGTGCAATGATGAAAAAAAGAAAAGGAAGAGGTGAATGAATTGCAAATTCAAAAGAAAGGAAGCTTTATGAAATACTTCGCTGCCCACTGGCAATTATATCTTATGATCGCACTGCCTTTAAGTGTATTACTGATTTTTTCTTATGGTCCCATGTACGGTGTTATACTTGCTTTTAAGAATTATAAGGTAAGTCTGGGAATATGGGATAGTCCATGGGCTGATAATTATGGCTTTAATAATTTTATAAGATTTTTCAATAATTACAATTTTAAAGAATGTTTCCGCAATACCCTGGTGGTTTCCATTTATTCCATGGTGGTGAGCATACCCTGTTCCATATTGTTGGCACTTTCCTTAAATTATACTAAAAATATCTTATTTAAGAAAGCAGCCCAGTTGATTACATATTGTCCGTATTTTATTTCTACAATCGTATTTGTAGGAATTATAAATATCATCATGGACAACAGAACCGGTGTAATCGGCAGCGTTCTTTATAATCATTTCGGAATTAATGTACTTGGCAGTGCTGGATTGTTTCCTTCCCTTTATGTATGGACCGGTGTCTGGCAGGGGATCGGTTTCGGCGCAATTATTTATATTGCTGCCCTGGCCGGTGTGGACATGGAGCAGCATGAAGCAGCCATTATCGACGGAGCCACTCTTTTACAGAGAATACGGTTTGTGGATATACCGGCAATTATACCTACGGTGGTTATTATGATGATCTTAAATATGGGAAGTCTCTTAAATGTGGGATATGAGAAAGTACTTGCCATGCAGAACCAGAATAACCTGATTACTTCTGAGATTATTACTACCTATTCTTATAAAGTATCATTGGTTTCCACTTTTCCGGATTATCCATATTCTACTGCGATTGGATTGTTTCAGTCCCTGATTGGATTGTTTCTGATACTTGCCGCAAATAAAATCGCCAATAAAGTATCAGGCACTGGTTTTATGTAAAGGGGGAAATTATGAAGAGTAGAAGAATTACACAGGATAAGGTTGTTTATTTCGTCAATTATATATTGCTCACCCTGCTGTTAATTGTTGTGTTATATCCGATTATCTATATTATCAGCTGTTCGTTCAGCAGCGGTAATGCGCTGATGACTGGAAAGGTTAAACTCTTTCCGGTAGGATTTACCCTGGACAGCTATGAAACAGTATTTAAATATAAATCAATCTGGACCGGGTTTAAGAATTCACTTACATATACGGTCTGCGGCGCTTTAATTAGTATAATCCTGACGTTGTTTGCAGCATATCCCTTATCCAGGGAGGATTTCAGGGGAAGAAAAATATTTACAGGGCTTTTTTTGTTTACCATGATGTTTTCCGGTGGATTAATACCTACCTTTATGTTAGTTAAGAACCTTAAGATGATCAATACTATGTGGGCGGTCATTCTGCCCGGTGCAGTCAGTGCCTATAACGTTATTGTTGCAAGAACATTCTTTAATCAGACGATTCCAAAAGAATTACTGGAAGCCTCAAAGATGGATGGCTGCTCTGATTTTAAATTCTTTTCAATGATAGTGATACCTTTGTCTAAACCAATCATAGCGGTTCTTAGTCTTTGGGTAACGGTTTCCTTATGGAATTCTTATTTTAACCCTATGATTTATATTAATTCAGTGGATAAATACCCCTTACAGCTGGTACTCAGAAAAATAATTCTGATGTCCCAGGTGGATCTGTCTTCCGCCAATGTGGATCCGATGATGGTAGCAAAAAACCGGAATTTAAGTGAAATGCTAAAGTACGGAACAATTATTATCAGCAGCCTCCCCTTAATGATTGCCTATCCTTTCGTACAAAAATACTTTGTAAAGGGTGTTATGATCGGTTCTGTTAAAGGTTAAGTTGAACTTTTTTAGGTTTATATTAAATAATGAGGAGAAAAAACTATGAAAAAGAGAAGGTTTTTTAACAAACGCATGATATCAATAATAGCTTCAACCGCTATGGTAGTATCACTGTTGGGAGGCTGCGGGAAATCAGGCACGAAAACTTCCGACGCCAAAACAGATGATACGAAATCAGTATCTTCTGAAGACCCGTTTAATTTCAAATCTGTTAAAGATGTGACTTTTCCACTGAAGCAAAAATTGGAATTAACTGTTTTTGTATATGCGACTGCTACAGGCGGCGGTACGTATCAGGATAACTATGTAACCGACTGGCTTGAGGAAAAAACCAATATCCATTTGAATTATGTATATGATTTAGATGGTGATGATGCAAAAACCAAATTAAATCTTGTTATGACAGATGCAGCCAGCCTTCCGGATATCTTCCTGGCCACCAACTGGACGAAATCAGAAGTACAGTCTTATGGACAGCAGGGGCTGATTATTCCCCTTAATGATTATTTAAAAGATGCGCCGAACTGGAATGCCAATAATGAAAAGAGTCCTTCCAGAAAAGCGGATCTTACGATGACTGACGGAAACATCTATACATATGGTGATGAGAATGAATGCTTCCATAGTATGTTCCAGAACAGAATGTGGATCTATATGCCCTGGGTAGAAAAACTCAATGAAGGTAAGGTACCTCAGACTACAGATGAACTGTATGATTATATGAAAAAAATTAAGACGCAGGATCCCAATGGTAACGGTGCAGCAGATGAAATACCTATGACCGGTTATATCGGCGGCTGGGCAACCGATCCTACTGTCTGGATGATTAACTCTTTTGTACAGTGTAACAATCCGTTAAGCAATACGAACCCTACGGTAGCAGCCGGTTTTGTCGTTAATAATGGAAAAATTGAGTATAACGTAATGAAAGACCAGTATAAAGATGGACTTAAATATATGAATAAGCTTTATAAAGAAGGTTTACTGGATAATCAGACCTTTACTCAGGATAATACCCAGTTTGATTCTGCTTTAAATAATACTGACCATCTGGTTGGATTATATGCAGATGGCGGTGTGAATGCAGACGGAGATAATTTCTGGGCTAAAAAACCTGGTGACTGGCAGAACTGGGCATGCCTTGAGCCTGTTGCAGGACCTGATGGGGTCAGACTGGCGGCCAGAAGTATTGCTACTTATTTTGGATCTTCAATAGGAAGTATATCAGCAAATTGCAAATACCCTGTTATTGCTGCAGCATTATTTGATTTCATGGCATCAGAAGAAGCTTCCAATGTACAGGCATATGGACCGGAAGGCTTTGGCTGGGATTGGACAACAGAGGGAACTTCTTTGGGTGATGGTGTTCCAAAATATGAAACACATACAATTCCGGATGATTTTGACTGGGTCGGAAACGGATTTCCTAAAAATTATGCTCACAAGGCCTACACTGCCGATGCTATGGTAAGATCCAGTGACATTGATTTCCGTTCTGCCTTAAAGATTGAAAATCCAGATCTGGATGTAGAGTATGTGTTCCAGAAGGCAGCAGAAAAATATGAGAAATATTCACCGGATATTAACACCCTGATTCCAAACCTTGCATTCGAAGGGGAAGACAGTCAGGCTATTTCGGAATATACACTGACCATTGGCGGATATGTAAACCAGGCTACGGTTCAGTTCATCACCGGAAATATGGATATTGACAAAGAGTGGGGCAATTATATCAGCAAATTAAAGGATATGGGAGTAGATGACTATATTAAACGTTATCAGAAATGCTATGATGCATATATGAAAGCAGCAGGCAAGTAATAAAGACTAAATAGTCATACGTATATTGATCAGTGGGAGGTGTTATTTATGAAAAAACAGGCCTTTAATCCGTATCTTCCGTCATGGGAATATATACCTGACGGGGAACCTTATGTATTCGGAGACCGTATTTATGTATATGGATCTCATGACCGGTTCAGGGGCAATGCTTATTGTTTAAATGATTATGTATGCTGGTCGGCACCGGTGGATGATCTGGGTGACTGGAGATATGAAGGCGTAATTTACCCGAAGGTATCCGATCCCCTTAATAAGGACGGCAGCATGTGTTTATACGCACCGGATGTAACGTTAGGTCCTGACGGACGTTATTATCTTTATTATGTGCTGGATAAAGTAAGCATCGTATCCGTTGCGGTGTGTGAGGAACCGGCGGGAAGATATGAATTTTACGGATATGTACATTATGCTGACGGTACGCGTCTGGGAGAAAGAAAGGGTGACGAGCCGCAGTTTGATCCAGGGGTCCTTACGGAAGGTGACACAACCTATTTGTATACCGGATTCTGCGGCATAGGGGACAGATCCAGAAGTGGTCCCATGGTAACGGTACTCGGACCTGATATGCTTACTATTGTGAAAGAACCTGTATTTATTGCCCCAAGCGAGCCCTTCAGTGAAGGAAGCTCCTTTATCGAACATGAATTTTTCGAAGCACCCTCTATCAGAAAAAGAGGAGATACCTATTATTTTATTTATTCCTCCATTGTTATGCATGAATTATGCTACGCAACCAGTAAATATCCAACAAAGGGCTTTGTATACGGCGGAGTCGTAAGCAGTAATTGTGATATGCACATTCATTCCTATAAACCGGCCAGGAAACCGATGTATTATGGGTCCAATAATCATGGAAGTATGGTTGAAATCAAAGATCGATGGTATATATTTTACCACCGCCATACGGATGGAACAAATTTCAGCAGACAAGGCTGTGCGGAACCGATTGAGTTCCGGGAAGATGGATCGATTATACAGCCTGAGATGACCTCCTGCGGATTAAACGGGGGACCGTTGGCTGGAAGGGGAGAATATCCTGCTTATTTAGCCTGCAATCTTTTCTGTAAGGACGAAGAAATTTATACTCCCCTTGGAGGTCTGTGGATGGACAGCCGGTTCCCCAAAATAACACAGGAAGGGAAAGACGGGGATGAGGAAGCAGGTTATATACAGAATATGTGTGATACGGCAACCGCCGGATTTAAATATTTTGACTGTCAGGGAATAAAAAGAGTTATAATTAAAGTACGCGGATACTGCAGAGGTCAGTTTGAGATAAAAACCTCCTGGGATGGGAAAGCACTTGCAAGTATTCCGGTTGGTTATACCAATATATGGAAGGAATATACGGCAGATATTGCAATTCCGGATGGGATTTGGCCAATTTATATTACTTATCGCGGAGAAGGCAGTGCATCTTTACAATCGTTTACTTTAATTTAGTCTGGAGGATATCCTTATGAAGAATTGTTTACTATATGACGCACCGGTTCCGTACCAAAGATTCAGACCTGACAGTGAAGAAATTTGGAATGAAGCAGCACCCATTGGCAATGGGAACATGGGAGCTATGGTTTTTGGAGGAGTTCAGACAGATAAATTACAGCTGAATGAGGATACCATCTGGTATGGGCACGGGGGCAGAAACCGTGTGAATCCGGAAGCGAAAGACAATTATCTTAAGATTCGCCGGTTACTGTCAGACGGCATGGTCTCAGATGCTCAGAAGCTTGCCGGTGATACGATGATGCCAATTCCTGACCAGCAGAGAAATTACAGTACCGCCGGTGAAATCTTTTTGGAGTTCCATGAGGATAACGAAGAATTTAAGAATTACATAAGGTGCCTTGACTTAAATCGGGCAATTGTAACCATAGAATATGAGATTGGCGGGAGGGAGTACCAAAGAGAATATTTTGCAAGTGCCGTACATCAGGTAATTGCCCTCCATCAGGAGAGCAAAGGTGAAGAAAAGGTAAATGGCTGTCTGACCTTAACATTTTTCCGCAGTAATGTAGAAAAAATTGAAAAAATCTCCGAGAACATCCTATCCATGACTGTAAAGGAAGGCGCGGAGGGCTGCTGTTATTGTGTCATGGCTGCAATTAAGAATGAAGGCGGTACCGTGGAGATTCACAGAGACCAGATCCGCGTGAATGAAGCAGATTCCTTTACTATCTATCTGTCAATCCGAAGTGATTTCTATAAAGAAGAACCGGCTGGCTGGTGCAGAGAAAAGCTGGAGTCTGTACTTAAACTGCCTTATGAGCTTGTAAAGTCGGAGCATAGAAAGGAGTACCAAAGCTACTTTAATCGCGTTCAGTTTTCGTTAGGTCAGGATACTGCGAAAGCGGAAAGGACGATTCCTGAAAGACTGAAAGCCATGCAGCAGGGAGAACAGGATCTGGAGCTGATTGCAGCGTATTACCAGTTTGGCAGATATTTGCTGATTTCAAGCAGCAGACCGGGATCACAGCCGGCAAATTTACAGGGCATCTGGAACCGTAATGAGCATCCGGCCTGGGGCAGTAAATATACAATTAACATTAATACGGAAATGAATTACTGGCCGGCAGAAAGCTGTAATTTATCGGAATGCCACCTTCCGCTTTTCGAATTAATCCGCAGAATGCTTCCATATGGTCAGAAGGTTGCAAGGGATATGTACGGTCTGTCCGGTTTTGTTGCCCACCATAATACAGATTTGTTCGGAGACTGCGCTCCTCAGGATACAGTGATGCCGTCTACGATCTGGCCTATGGGAGCAGCCTGGCTTTGCATTCATATCTGGAATCATTATGAATATACCCTGGATCAGGAATTTCTGAGAGAGAATATGGATCTGATGAAGGAAGCCAGTCTTTTTATATCGGAATACCTCTTTGAAAACCATCAGGGGAAACTGATAACAGGACCTTCCATATCGCCGGAAAACACCTATCTCCATCAAAGCGGTGAAGAGGGGCAGCTTTGTATCGGGCCGTCCATGGATACCGAGATTATCAGGGACCTGTTGGAGGCTTGTATCAAAGGGGCAGAGATCACTGACTGCGAGGATGAATTGACAAATAAGCTAAAAACAATTTTACCGCGTCTGCCGGAGCTGTCAGTGGGTAAATACGGACAGTTAATGGAATGGGCGGAAGACTATGAGGAAATGGAACCTGGCCACCGACATATCTCGCATCTGTATGCGTTGTATCCGTCTGAGCAGATAACTTATGAAAGAACTCCGGAATTAATGGAGGCTGCAAGGGTGACCTTAGAAAGACGTCTTAAAAACGGCGGCGGACATACCGGATGGTCAAGAGCCTGGATTATTACCATGTGGGCCAGACTCAGGGACGGTGAAAAAGCAGGAGAGAATATCAGGGAACTACTAACAAAATCAACCTATCCCAATCTTTTTGACTGTCATCCTCCGTTTCAAATTGATGGAAATTTCGGTGGGACGGCAGGAATTGCGGAAATGTTACTGCAATGCATAAACGGTGAGCTTACGTTCTTGCCCGCACTGCCAAAAACCTGGGACTGCGGTCATATAAGCGGAATAAAAGCCAAAGGTGCCCTAACCGTTTCCTTTACCTGGAAGGACGGAGAGGTTATTTCCGGCAGTATTCTTGCAGAAAAAGGAGGCAGGTGCTGTTTTATAAAGCCTGACAGCATTACAAAGATCGTTTCCGGGCAAAAGGTAAATATTACTTATGAAGGGCAGAAGGTAGTTTGTTACGGTGAGGGTGTTTATGAAATACAGCTCTTAGCATAAAGTTGAGGCAGGAGAAAGAATCTTATGAAGAACAGGGCCGGAAGGCGAAAGCTGCTGGAAAACAATAATTGGAAATTTATGCATGGTGATTATAAAGACGCGAAGGATTTTCAATACGATGACAGTAACTGGTATGATATTGGAATCCCCCACTCATTTGGGATACCGTATTTTCAGGAAAACGAATTTTATGTTGGTTATGGATGTTACCGCAAAATACTCTATGTGGATGAATCGTGGATAGGTAAGAAATTATCCCTGGAATTCCAGGGAGCGTTTCAGGATGCTGAGGTTTATTTAAATGGTCAATTAGCAGGAGTACATAAAGGCGGGTATACTGCTTTTGAGATTGATATCACTCTTTATGCAATGGCGGGGGATAACTTATTATTTGTCAGGCTTAATAATAACTGGAACCCAAGGCTGGCACCCCGTGCAGGAGAGCATGTATTTAATGGAGGAATATACCGGGATGTAAGTCTGCTGATTACAGAACCGGTACATATCCGCTGGTACGGAACTTTCGTTAATACCCCTGCCGTTTCGAAAGAGGAAGCGGTTGTAGATATCACTACCGAGGTAATGAATGAAACAGATTCAGCGGTTACGTGCAGATTGGTTTCTGTTGTTGAATATAAAGGGGAAGCGGTAATCCGGATATCGGAAACAGGCATACTTAACTCAAAGAGCCAGATGTTCTTTCATCAGAGTGATAAAATCCGTGACCCGAAGTTATGGCATCCGGATACGCCTGAGTTATATGTTTTGAAAAGTTTTGTTTACCTGGGAGATGAGCTATATGATGAATATAAAACCAGTTTTGGCATCCGGTGGTTTCTGTTTACTTCGGATAAGGGCTTTTTCCTGAATGGGGAACATTACGACATAAACGGAGCAAATGTACATCAGGATCATGCCGGATGGAGTGATGCGGTCACTCATTCCGGAATACGCAGAGATGTTAAAATGGTTAAGGACTGCGGCATGAATTTTATCAGGGGTTCCCATTATCCCCATCACACTGTATTTGCAGAAGAGTGTGATAAACAAGGCGTTTTATTTTGGTCGGAAAATTGTTTCTGGGGGACTGGCGGTCCGAAGGAAGAGGGATACTGGACCAGCAGCGCTTATCCGATTAAGGAAGAAGATCAATTGGAGTTTGAAGAGAGTTGTATCCGAATGCTGAAAGAGATGATCCGAACGAATCGGAATCATCCGAGTATTATTGTGTGGAGCATGTGCAACGAACCGTTTTTTTCTACCGCAGAAGTCATGGACAAGGCAAAAAAACTGGTGAAACAACTGGTAGAGGTAAGTCATGAAGCGGATCCGACACGTCCTGCTGCAGTTGGCGGAGCCCAGAGAGGTGGTTTTGATACCCTGGGAGATATCGCAGGTTATAATGGAGACGGGGCAGTGATTTTTCATAATCCGGGCTTTCCAAACTTTGTTTCGGAGTATGGCAGCTATGAAGAAAGCACCCGCCCGGGCACTATTACCCCTGCCGGTATGGAGATGGATTATCAGTGGCGTTCCGGTAAGGCATTATGGTGTGCTTTTCACCATGGAAGTATATTGTGGAATATGGGATATTTAGGAATGATTGATTATTACAGACTGCCTCTAAATCTCTGGTACTGGTATAGAGAAACACTGCTGGGAATTAAGCAGCCGGAACCGGTTAAGGAAGGGATTGCTCATGCATTGAGAATTACGGCAGACCGGACATGTATTGGGACAGACGGCACGGAAGATGCTTTTATTATGGTAGAAATAATTGATCAGGCCGGTAACAGGATAGCGAATACCATGGAAATCGTGTTGGAGGTTGTGAGCGGCGGAGCAGTTTTCCCCACAGGAAAGCGTTTTGTTTTCTCGCCCGGGCAACGGAATTTTTATGAAGGTCTTGGAGCAATTGAACTGCGTTCTTATTATGCAGGAGAAAACAGGATAACAGCGGTTGCAGAAGGGTTGCCTGCAGTAGAACTTATTATCAGCGCAGCTGGTGAGGAACTTTGGGAGAATCAAAAGCTGACGGGTTTATTACCGCCGCCGTCTGTTAATGGGATGCCAAAGCGTGCCAAGAGTTTCAACATTGGAGTCAGCAGACCGGTTTTTGCAAGCAGCGAACAACCGGATTATGCTGCAAGGAATGTGACGGACCAAAGCAGCACCAAACCGTGGCGAGCCACTGAGAAGAAGCCGGGTGAGTGGATCATGGTTGATCTTGAGGGCTCCAAACCGGTAAACAGGGGAGAAGTATTTTTTGAAGAGGTTACCAGTAATCCTTTTGAAATCAGTATTTCCAGTAATGGGGTTGATTTCGAGGTAATAGCTGTCAGTAAGGACAGAGTTGTTAATTCATTTTTAGATATAAGTCTGGGAGGAAAATCGCTTAGATATTTTAGAGTACAATTTCCGGAAGAATCTGCTGCTATCATTAAAATCAAATTATTCAGTTAAGGAGATTAGAAATGGAATATTATGTAGAACTGAAACTAAGAAAAGATGCTCATAACGGAGGGTTTTCCAATGGACTGACCTTATGTGGAGGTGAATCCACAAGAGGACTTGAAAGAATTCTTAAAAAGGATGACACAATTGTTTATAAAAACAGTACCAATCAGTATGTAACACTGGATATGGTAAATAATGACGATACCGTTGAGGTCAGCACTATTTTTGAGAACAAAGGTACTGAAAGTACAACTTTAGAAATGCTCTCATCTTTTGCTCTGAAGGGAATAAAAGCGGATAAAATCCACAGACTGCAATCCTTTTGGAGTGCGGAAGGAAAACTCAGGACAGAAACAATTGAGGAACTGCACTTAGAGCCCTCCTGGAACAGATGTGGTATGCGGGTTGAGAAATTTGGCAATTTAGGATCTATGCCAGTGCGGAAGTATTTTCCTTTTGTAGCGTTGGAAAACAGTGAAACACATGAGTTTACGGCGGTTCAGCTATACAGCCCCTTCTCCTGGCAGATCGAGATTCTGTGCAAGGAGGATGAAACTCTGTCACTTGTGGGTGGTATTGCAGACCGTGACTTTGGACACTGGTTTAAGCATGTTGCACCGGGGGAAACCTTTACTGCCCCCAAAGCAGTCATTGCAAGGGGAAGTTCACTCTATGAGGTGTGTGATAAGCTGGTGAAGGCACAAAAGCCTGAGATATCAGAACTGGATCAGGATATGGGTATCATGTTTAATGAATATTGCACTACCTGGGGTAACCCAAGCCTTGAAAACATCACTAAAATCTGTAATAAGTTAAAGGACAAGGCGGTTAAGTACCTGGTAATTGATTCCGGCTGGTATGGTAAAAATGAGGGCTGGTGGGCCAGCATCGGGGACTGGGATGTCAATTATGAAAAGTTCCCGGGCGGCTTAAAAAAAGCTGCAGATTATATCAGGGAATGCGGGTTGATACCCGGTCTCTGGTTTGAACCGGAATCCGTGGGCAGACTGTCAAAACACTGGGACAATACGGAACATCTGCTGAAAAAAGATGGTGTGGTACTTACTGTGGGCGATAAACGCTTTTGGGATATGTCCGATCCCTGGGTTATGGAGTATTTAAATAATGCGGTTATAAAAACCCTGAAAGAATGCCGATTTGGCTATATTAAAATTGATTATAATGATACCATCGGCATTGGCTGTGACGGGGCCGAAAGTCTTGGAGAAGGATTAAGGCAGAAAGTCAGGGCAACCCAGGAATTTTTCAAAAAAATCAAAAGGGAGATTCCGGATATTGTAATTGAAAACTGTTCCAGCGGAGGACACAGGCTGGAGCCATCCATGATGGAACTGGTATCCCAGGCAAGCTTTTCCGATGCCCATGAAACCACCGCCATACCGATTATTGCGGCAAATATGCATAGAGTAATAAAACCGTCCCAAAGTCAGATCTGGGCAGTTATGCGTAGCGGTGACAGCAATAACAGAATCTATTATTCCATTATCAGCACTTTTTTGGGCAGAATGTGCTTAAGTGGTGATATCTATGATCTGACCGGAGAACAGTGGGAAGTCATTGAGGCAGGAATGGAATTTTATAAAGAAGCAGCAGATATCATAAAATACGGAAAAACAATAAAATATGAGAACAGTACGAAAAGCTATAATAATCCCCAGGGAGAACAGCTTGTTATCCGGGAATTTTGCAATAAACAGTTAGTGATTGCCCATAGATTTGAGAATTCCAAAGAAATCAGCCTTGATTTCCTGCAGAATAAAAAAATTATAAAAGAATATGGGGTTATCGATGGTGATTTTACTGCCAAGGCCTGGCTGATAGGATAAATTCATTTATGGGGTTGACAAACGCAAAAAATTGAACTAGTATAAAGACGAATATTCGGTAGGTGAGGCTACTACAGGGATACGGGCTGTTGCCGCAGAGTTGTGGAGACACAATGAGATGGTTTGAACAGGCTGCATCGAGATTAAGGTGCAGCATAACACAGTTACATTGCCCTGTAAAGCTAAAACTCATACGAAAATATAAGAAAATGTAATTACATTCTCGTATATTCTTTCCGGATATACGGGAATTTTTTATTTTATGAGGAAAGGATGTGACTGTCTTGGATAGTGGTAATTATCACAGTTGTTTGAGAAGAATGATGGCAGTATATGAGTCCGGTGACAGGCATCCTTTGCCTGTTGCTTAGTTGTGCTGTAAAGCCGGTTATAGCGGCCATCGTTCTCAAAAACACAGTTTTTGGTGACGGTGGTTTTTTTGTGCCCATTTTTGGTAAATACCATGGCGGGCTTTATGATAGATATTATTAGTTTGAAGGTGAGGTGAGGAGAATGGATGCAGACGGAAGTAACGGCGCGGCCCCAGGGAAGCGCAGCAGCAGGAGCGATTTGGATGGAGACGTACACTTGTCTGCATCAGGCTCCTGAATCAGATACGCTTCTCATGGCTGCCCATAATTTTGGAAATGACAAAATACAATTATGGAGGTAGAAACCATGAAGAAGATTTTTATGAACAGCAAAATAAAAGGAAGGATTTTAGCAGATCGTTCCCGTTACAATGAAACAAAACAAAGACTGATCCAGGCAGCAAATGGGAAAAAAGAGCAGGTAATGAATGCATTAGGAACTTTTGAGGACGGACTTACAGAAGATATGGCGGAGAAATCAAGGGAAACCTTTGGAAACAATGTAATTACGCATGGGAAGAAGGATTCTGTATGGAAACGGATCTGGGCTGCATTTGTCAATCCGTTTACGTCAATTCTTTTTCTGCTGACAGTCGTCTCAGTATTTACAGATATTGTTTATGCAGAACCTGGGAACAAAAGCTATACTACAGTTATTATTATAACTTCGATGGTGATGATATCCGGGATTTTACGCTTTGTTCAGGAAACAAGAAGCGGCAATGCGGCAGCCAGACTTTCCCAGATGATTCACACAACCACCTGTGTGGAGCGAAAGGAAGCCGGAAGCAGGGAGATTCCCTTAGAGGATGTCGTTGTGGGGGATATAATCCATCTCTCAGCAGGAGATATGGTACCTGCGGATGTACGGATTCTCAGTTCCAGGGATTTATTTATCAGTCAGTCCGCACTGACCGGGGAAAGTGAACCGGTAGAGAAGCTGGCCTGGAATGATTCAGATACAAATGTGCTCACTGAGATGACTGATCTGGCTTTTATGGGTACCAATGTCATCAGCGGAAGCGCAATAGCGGCTGCAGCTGCAGTTGGAAATGATACGGTGTTAGGAACGGTTGCGAAGGATCTGACGGTAAAACCGCCTATGACAGGTTTTGAACGGGGAGTGAATTCTGTCTCCTGGGTACTGATCCGTTTTATGCTCATTATGGTGCCCGTTGTACTTTTTATCAATGGATTTACCAAAGGTGACTGGCTGGATGCAACGCTCTTTGCCATTTCCATAGCAGTAGGGCTCACCCCTGAGATGCTGCCCATGATTGTAACCACCTCTCTTGCACGGGGAGCAGTTGCCATGAGCAGAAAAAAGGTAATTATTAAAAACCTCAACGCAATACAGAATTTAGGTTCCATTGATATCCTTTGCACGGATAAAACCGGAACGCTTACACAGGATAAGGTGGTTTTGGAATATCATCTTGATATCCACGGGAATGAAGATGACAGAGTTCTCCGCCATGCATTTTTAAACAGCTATTATCAGACAGGACTTAAAAATCTCATTGATCTGGCAATCATTTCAAAGAACCGGGAACTTGAGCAGAGTCATCTTGAAACTGCATACACGAAGGTGGATGAGATCCCCTTTGATTTTAACCGCCGCCGTATGAGCGTGGTTGTATCCGATGCCGGCGGTAAGACCCAGATGATAACAAAGGGGGCCGTGGAGGAAATGCTCAAATGCTGCTCTTTTGCAGAATACAATGGAAATGTTGAGCCGCTTACAGAAGAGATACGGGAATTTATTTTATCCAAATCAAATGAGCTCAATGCAGATGGAATGCGTGTGATTGCCGTAGCCCACAAGACAAATCCCGCACCGGAAGGCCAGTTTTCTGTTTCGGATGAGGCGGATATGGTACTGATCGGATACCTGGCTTTTTTAGATCCGCCCAAAGAGACAACCGCCCAGGCAGTTAAGGCACTTTCTGAGTATGGTGTAGACGTTAAAATACTGACCGGAGATAATGAAAAGGTTACCTGCTGTATCTGCAGACAGGTTGGGCTTCCGGTAAATGAGCTGCTTCTGGGATCTGAGATTGATGAGCTTAATGACAGGGAGCTGGCAGAAAAAGCGGAGAGCATTACAGTATTTGCTAAATTGTCTCCATCCCAGAAAGCCAGAGTGGTGAGAATTCTCAGAGACAACGGTCATATAGTAGGTTATATGGGTGATGGAATCAATGATGCTTCTGCCATGAAGGCTTCGGATGTGGGGATTTCGGTTGATACCGCGGTGGATATTGCAAAAGAGTCGGCAGATGTGATTCTTCTTGACAAGGATTTAATGGTGCTGGAATCCGGAATTATAGAAGGCAGGAAAACCTATGCCAATATGATAAAATATATTAAGATGACGGCATCCTCCAACTTTGGAAATATGTTTTCCGTGCTGGCAGCCAGCGCATTCCTTCCCTTTCTTCCCATGGCATCGATTCATTTAATTTTATTGAATCTGATTTACGATATTTCCTGTACAGCCATTCCGTGGGATAATGTCGATAAGGAATATTTATTAAAGCCAAGAAAGTGGGACGCGTCTTCTGTTGGACGGTTCATGGTCTGGATTGGGCCTGCCAGCTCCGTTTTTGACATTACTACTTATTTACTGATGTATTTTATCATATGCCCGGCAGTGTGCGGAGGGATGCTGTTTCATCAGATTTCAGATCCGGCAGTTCAGGCTCTCTATATCGCAACGTTTCAGGCCGGCTGGTTTATTGAATCCATGTGGAGCCAGACACTGGTCATCCATATGATCAGAACACCCAGGATACCATTTATTCAGAGTTGGGCTTCCAGACAGGTGGTATGTCTTACTTTTGCAGGGATTGCAGTTCTTACCATGATTCCGTTCACTCCGGCAGCGCAGGCGTTAAAGCTGGCAAGGCTGCCTGGTGTATATTTTGCATGGCTTGCACTGATTGTAGTCTGCTATATGGTGGTCGCAACTGTTTTAAAAACAATTTATATAAAACGTTACGGAGAATTACTGTAAAAAAATTAGAAAATAAACCGGATTATATGATATACTGGTCTAATCAAAGGCTTCCATGGGAGCCCGAATAAAGAAAGGAAGATCCAAATGAAAATTATTATGTATGGGACAGAAATCTGTTCGGAATGTGCAGCAGCAAAAGCCCAGCTGGGAAACCTTACTGCTGTTGAACTGGACTACAGAAGTATTACAGAAAATACTGCAACAATGAAAGAGTTTCTTCACCATCGGGATCATGATGAGGTGTTTAAACCGATTATTGAAGCGGGTAAAATCGGAATCCCTCTGTTTATTCTGGAAGATGGGACTCAGACCTTTGATATGGCTGATTTTATGGATGAGATCAAGTCCCGGCCGGTACAAAATGCCTGCTCCATTGACGGCAAAGGGTGCTGATAAGCGGTTTTTCATATCCTGTATCAGGTACAATTATATCAGGAGGTAATTTATGAATACGTTTCAAACCATTACTGCAAAAGAATTCGATTACAATCCATTTCAGTTAATCGGGGATGAGTGGATGCTGATTACTGCTGAAAAAGACGGGAAGGCAAATACGATGACTGCTTCCTGGGGCGGACTGGGGATTTTGTGGGGCAGGAGTGTTGCCTATGCAGTGATCAGGAAGAGCCGTTTTACAAAAGAATTCGTTGATGGGGCAGACTGTTTTTCTCTCTCATTTCTGGATCATAAGGCGTATGCAAAAGAACTGGGATATTTAGGAAGCGTATCGGGAAGAGACGAAGATAAGATAAAAAAGACCGGGGTGACGGTGAATCATGAAGACGGTGTACCGTTTATTGATGAAGCTTCCAAAGTTTTAATCTGTGAGAAACTGTTTGTAACAGACATGAAGCCGGAGAATTTTGTAATTCCTGAAATCGACAGCAAATTTTATGCAGATAAAGATTATCATCATCTGTATATTGGAGGCATCACAAAGATACTGAGCAGATAAATGACTGGCGGGCATACATAGGATTCCGAAAATGACGCATCATAAATAAAAAATGAAAGGAGCCTGTTTATGCCAAAAGACAGTCAGCCGGATAATAAGGAAGCCAGAATGGAAAAATGCAATGGTCAGACGCCTATAACAAGAGAGAATCAGAATAAGAATAAAAATGCAAAGCGTAAGTCCATTAAGCATAATGATGTTTAGACGTTTAGCCCCGGAGATCACATCTCCGGGGCTTTCGCTTTGGGGTGTCTGAAATTTATCACAAATATATATAGTTAAACATACATTATACCGTAGTTTAATCTTGAGAAACGTATAAGAGGTTTAAAAAGTGAAAGAGCTTAATTCCCAAAAGGTATTTGTGCAATATCGGGATACAATGGAACCATATGAGCCTGTTATGGGCAGATTTTATACTATAACACATTCAGATATAACCGCAGAACTATTTGTGTTTGTAGCCCCCGATTATGCGTATGATCAAATCACAAAAATGCGTGACGAGGTTAGAATTGCCTGGGAATTATATAAAGAAGGAATTGCTTTAATTGGCTCCGTAATTGTTGATGGTAATGGTATAACCGGAGATGCATCTGTACGAAATAGGATTTTCTATAACGAAATGCCTGCAGCACTTCAGGCATTACGCCAGGCTGACAGATTCCTGTTTGATAAAGAACCTGATCTGGACATTACACCTGTATTTATTCAATTTATCTCAGACAATCCTGAATATAACAAAACATATGATTTTGGAGTTATTGGTATATATAAGTAAAAATCCGCTGTGATGTTTCGCCAACCGGGTAAAAAGCCTCAGAAATTATATTTCCGGGGCTTTCACTCTGTTTTACGAATGAAAGACATTGGATAAATAAAAACGATGTGATATAGTAAAGTATATGTGATACAGGGTTACACCTTATTCTGGATAGTAAAATAAGGGAGTGAAATGCGGAGGAAAAGTGATGGATAGAAAATTAACAATAATGTATTTTAGTCCGACAGATACAACTGAAAAAATTGTAAATGCTATAGCAAAAGGAATGGATATTAATTGTGTTCAGACAGTCAATCTGACGGATCCCCAGGCCCGCAGACAGAATTATGCTTTTAAGAGGGATGAGATCGTCCTTGTGGGGGTTCCTGTATATGGTGGAAGGATACCCGGTTTTTTGACGCCTGTATTTGAAAACATAAAGGGTGAGGATACGCAGGCAGTCTTTGTGGCAGTCTATGGAAACCGGGCTTATGAAGATGCTCTTTTGGAATTAAAGAATACATTTGAAGAAAATGGTTTTGAGGGAATCGCAGCAGGAGCATTTATAGGGGAACACTCAAATACGAAGAAGGTCGCAGGTGGAAGACCGGATGTCCAGGATATTGAAACAGCAGAAAAATTTGGCAGAGAAATTGCCGAAAAAATGAAGGGAATAATAACCGGTAAATTAACTGTCAAAGGTGATTTTCCGTATAAAGAAAGAAAAGCAGCCGTACCAATGTCACCTGATACATCTGATAGCTGCATACAGTGCGGGATTTGTGCAAAATACTGTCCGATGGAAGCGATCAGTTTCAGTGATGCGAAAAAAACAGATCCATCGAAATGCATTCGCTGCAGCAGCTGTGTGAAACGCTGTCCACAGAAAGCGAAATCATTTCATCAGGAAGCTTTTAATAAAATAACGGAATGGCTTATAGAAAATTGCAGTCAGGTCAGATGTGAGCCGGAATGGTTTCTATAAATCAGCGGGCAAAATAAGATCATGTGAAATATTCAAAAAAAACGGAGGCGTCTATGTCAGATCATTCCTTGGAACTTTTTCAAACAGATACAAGGCACTGGTTTGAAGGTGCACTTGGTACACCTACCCTGGTTCAGAAACAGGCCTGGCCTGAAATCGCATCGGGCAGACACACCCTTGTTTCAGCGCCTACCGGAACTGGTAAGACACTGACGGCCTTTTTGATATTTCTTGACAGGCTTTTAGAGGAAGCTTTAAGAGGACAGTTAAATCAGGAACTGCAGCTGATTTATATTTCTCCGTTAAAATCTCTGGCTGGTGATATCAGGGAGAATCTCCGGCGGCCTATGGAAGGAATTGTGGAGGAGAGAAAAAAATCAGGGAATTTTAACGGACAGGAGCTGACCGTGGGAATCCGGACCGGAGATACCACACAAAAAGAGCGGAATCAGATGATTAAAAAGCCCCCCCATATTCTCATAACAACTCCGGAATCCTTATATCTGATGCTGACCAGTAAATCGGGACAGAAAATCTTAAGGACTGCAAAAGCGCTGATCATCGATGAGCTCCATGTGATGATTGATACTAAAAGGGGAGCCCATTTAATGCTTTCTGCGGCCAGACTGGACAGGCTCTGCAAAAAGCCTTTGCAGCGTATCGGGTTATCCGCTACCATTGAACCTCTTGATCTTGCGGCGAAGTACCTGGCGCCGGGGGAGGTTTCCATTGTTGCGCCCAAAATGAATAAGGAGATACGGATTGAAGTAAAAAGTCCTTTTTCAGACGGCAGCATCCAGGGGAAGGATTCAGTCTGGAAAGACATTGCAAAGACGGTATATTCTTATATAGGCGGATCAGGCAGTTCTCTGGCATTTGTGGAAGGACGGGCATATGCAGAAAAGCTCGCCCATTTCATTAACGAATCAGGCGGAGATGGTTTTGCCCGCACCCATCATGGGAGCTTATCAAAGGAGCAGCGGTTTGAAGTGGAACAGGCACTTCGTAATGGCTCTTTAAAGCTTCTCTGTACCACCTCGTCCATGGAACTTGGCATTGATGTGGGGGAGATTGAACAGGTATTCCAGATCGGATGCCCGCGTTCTGTTTCCAGTACCATGCAGCGCCTGGGGCGGGCAGGGCACAATCCCGGCCGCGTCAGTGTCATGTATATGTTTCCCAGAGAGGCGGCGGAAGGATTGTTCTGCGGATTTACTGCAGATGCAGCCAGAAACGGTAAAATTGAATACGCCAGCCCGCCCAGGCTATGCCTGGATGTTCTTGCCCAGCATCTTGTTTCCATGGCGTGTACCCAGGAATATGGCGTGGAGGATGTGATGGATATTCTGTCAGGAGCGTATCCGTTTTATGACGTAACTGCAGAGGAGGTAAAAGGTATTCTGCGGATGCTGGCAGGTGACTATGAGCATGAAAGGGATATTCCGGTGAGACCCCGTATTATTTACGACAGGATACATGACCGGGTGAGCGGGGATGCCTACAGCCGTATGCTGGCAGTCAGCGCAGGGGGAACCATACCCGACAGAGGCCTTTATACAGTCCGGTCGGAATCTGGAGTCAGACTGGGAGAGCTTGATGAAGAATTTGTCTTTGAAACAAGAATCGGGGACCGGTTTTTACTTGGAACATTTGCGTGGCAGATCGTCAACATAATGCGGGATACAGTGATTGTGTCTCCGGCAAGTCCTTCCGGCGCCAGGCTTCCTTTCTGGCATGGAGACATCAAGGGGCGCAGGATGAGAACTGGACTGGTGTTCGGAGAAATATTGCGCAGATTCAATCAGGCAGGAAGCGGGAAAGCCATTTTGACAGAACTTAAAAAACTGGGATTAGATGAACAGACTGGGGAACGTGCTCTGGATTATCTGCTCAGCCAGCAAAAAAGCACGGGGATTTTTCCTGATGACAGAACCATTCTGGTGGAACACTTTATGGATGAAAACAGCAATCATCAGATGATGGTTCATTCTGTATTTGGACGCCAGGTCAACGAACCCCTGTCCCTTCTTATGACAGAAGCTGCAAAGCATCATGTGGAAACCACCATAAACTGTGTGGCAGATGACGATGGTTTTTTGTTGTTTCCTTATGATGGAAAGCCGTTGCCGGATGGACTTATTTATGAAATATCTCCTCAAAAGGCAGGCCAGATTGTGGCTGCATTACTTCCGGAAACGCCCTTATTTAATATGAATTTTCGTTATAATGCTGCCAGGGCGCTGATGATGGGAGTAAGGAATCAGAAGCGGCAGCCTCTCTGGATCCAGAGAATGAAAAGTGCCCAGATGCTTTCTTTTCTGGTTAAACAGGAAAACCATCCCATTCTGAAGGAAACAAAACGGGAATGTCTGGAAGACTTCTGGGATTTAAAAGGATTGGAAACCATTTTATATGAAATACAATCGGGAAAAATTCAGATAAAGGAGATGTATTTAGAAACACCTTCCCCCATGTCATTGCCATTAAGGCGTCAGACAGAAGCTTCCATGATGTATGATTATTCTCCAACGCCTCAGAACATCCATGAGGCTGCGAAGGAGGCGCTTCATGAGGCAGCAGGAATCACGCCGGAACCGGAACATCTGGCCAGTGTTTCCCGGAGGCTGCATCTTCCGGAAGATGAAATACAGCTTCATACTCTTCTTATGATAGAGGGGGATTTAGAAGCAGGAGAACTTGATATTCCTATCGAATGGCTGGAATTCCTGGCGTCGGAGGGAAGAGCGCTTTACGTAGAGCCTGGTTTATGGATTGCAGCAGAGCATGAAAATGATTATGAGAATGCCCTGGTTAAGGGGCAGAAGAACGCTGGAAAACGAATTGTCCAGAGACTTTTGAGATATCGGGGAGCAAAATCGCTGGAAGAAGTGGCAGAGCGGTATTTATGGACAGATGAGAAGACGCTTGGTATTTTATCTGCTTTGTGTGACCAGGGGAAGGTGATCCTTAAGGATGGCATTTATTATCACTCTGAGCTTTATGACAGGGCAAGAAATGAAACGATAAAAAGCCGGAGGAAGCAGATTACTACGCTTCCTCCAGATCGGTATGCTGCCCTTATGGCAATGCGTCTGCGGATATCTGCATCTCCTTTCGAACAGCTGGAAGCAGCGGTATACGGGCTTTCGGATCAGCCCTTTCAGGCGCAAATGTGGGAGACTGTACTTTTGCCTGCACGGGTTAACAACTATCGCCCGGAACTCATGGATTCTCTTTTGGCAGCAGGAAAAGTGTTCTGGCAGCTGGGGGCGGGGTTCTGCCTTACCTTTCATCAGACTGCAGACATTGACTGGACTGCAGATTTATCAGAAGTCTGTGAACTGCTGGAAGGAGAGGAGAAAGCCGTGTACGGTGCCTTGTTAAAACACGGTGCAAGCTTCATGCAGAGACTGGAAGAAATCATGGGAAAGTCGCCTTATGAAGCTCTTTTTTCACTGGCAGAAAAGGGGCTTGTAAGCGCAGACAGTCTGATTCCGGTCAGGCAGCTTATGAGCAGGGATAAACTAAATAAGGGGACAGTACGCCAGCGGGTAAACGCAAGGACAAAGATTCTGTTAACAGGCAGATGGGAAGTCATCCGCCCACTTAAGGACTTTACAGTTGAACAGATGCTTGACCGTAACTTTGATAAAGCACTCATAGTCTGCAGGGAGACAATAAAAGAGATGACATGGTGTGCAGCACTGGAGACACTGAGGATCTGGGAATATACAGGCAGAGTGCGCAGGGGATATTTTATCGAAGGCCTGTCTGGTATTCAGTTTATCCGGGATAAAGACTATGCGGGGACCATGGTAAGCCTTTTAAGTCCCAGAGAAGAAGTGGTCTGGCTAAATGGCGCTGATCCCGCCCAGCTTTGGGGAAAAGTGCTGCATCACCAGGAAGGAAAACCATTTTTAAATGTACAGGGAACGGCGGTTGCATTAAGAGCAGGAACCCCGGCAGCAGTTTTTGAACGCCAGGGCAGGGTTCTTCGGATATTTGATATGGATTGTGCCGGAGAGGTACTTGCGGAGTTCGTCAGGGAATTTATGGCACACAGGATATTTCCTTCCCGTAACAGAATTGTGATAAAGGAATATTCAAAAGAAGCGGAAAGCCTTCTTCGAACTGCCGGGTTTCGCCGTGAGCTTCAGGATTATGTACTGTACTGCCTTTAGAGACATGGAAATCATGAGGGGATCATAGAATTAAAATAATATGATATTGAGGGTTAAGAGTATGAATATATTAATTTCAATATGTGAAAGTTTTTTAATACCAGCTAAGGTAATGCTATATTCACTTTGCAGATTTCATCATGATGTTGATGTCTACTTATTATTTGGTTCTTTGAAAAAAGAAGAAATCAGGGATTTGGAACTTTTTCTGGTCAATAAGTGCAATGCAAGGCTTCATCCGGTCTGCGCCTTAGGATTCTTTACCAATGTACCCCTTTCCAGCCTCTATAATAAGCCGGAATTGTATTACAGACTGCTAGCGCCATATTTACTTCCGGCAGAACTTGACAGAGTGCTGTATCTGGATGCGGATATCATTATTAATGAATCGCTGGAAGAATTTTATAATCAGAGTTTTGAAGGCAGTTATGCTGCTGTCGTTAAGGACCGTTTTGATGATATTGATAAAGTCGTTTTGCTTAAAACAAAACTCGGGTTAAAAAAAGAGGATGCATATTTTAATTCGGGAGTCATGCTGTTTAACCTGGGGTTGTTTCGGAAAATGATAAAACTGGAGGATATTAGGGCTTTGATTGAAGAGAAGAGAGAAGTTCTGCTCTATTTTGATCAGGACATTTTAAATTGTCTTCTAAAGGAGCATAAGAAGCTTTGCGGTACTGAGTATAATACCCAGACTTATCCATTTGACCAATATAGTTTATCCGATATAAAAACATCAGCAGCAGTGATTCATTTTACAGGAGTTCCCAAACCGTGGGATCCGGATTATGACGGTACGCTGGATTATCTATACTGGAGAAATGCCCTGAATGCGGGATTTGTGGATGATTATCTGGACTACTGGGAGAAAAAATGCGGGCAGATTACATGATCTTTAGTTCCGGTCTGCCCGCTTAAATTCAGTTATTTATTATGTTTATTTTTCATATACTTTCCATTCAAGAATACCGGTTGAGCTGGTTCCCTTTGAATCCATTACGATGGAAACAGCCATTGTATTTACAGGTGTAAAGGTGGTTGTATTATATTGATTAATTTTTGTACCAAGACCTTTTGGATTCTGAACTTCCTGCCATGCACTTCCATCCCAGTAATAGATGTGGTAGGAAGCAGGTACATCAATTCCCTGGCCATCTTTAAACCAATAGAGATCACAGCCTGTTATGGTGTGGTTTTCATTAAATGTGTACTGAACCCATTGTGATCCGGTTTTCGGCCAGTTTCCGTAAACAGCGCCGCTTCGGTCGTTTGAGTCTGCAGGATCAATTCCATCATTCAGTGCGCTTATATTTTCCCAGTCGGATACGTAAGAAGTAGTGGCAGCAGCTTGTCCGGCTATATTTTTAAACTCTGGTTCCGGGTCCGGGGTAGGATCCGGATTTTGGCTGGAGGCAGACTGCACAAAGGTCATTTCAGTACCCGGATTGCTGATCTGTGATAATTCCAGACCGGATTCCCACTCATTCCACCACCTGGAATCCGGAGTCGTAGCGCTGGTAAAAGAATCTCTGTATCCTGCCCGGAATAAATCGCCTCTGTTTCCTCCGTTCACATTTCGTTCCAGATCAAATTTTCCATCTGCCTGTTCAAGAGATACTAAGTAATGACTGCCGGAAGTCATTTCATTTTTGGAATTATTCCCCTTTTCATCCACGTGCCAGATGGCCAGTCCTGCATCCGGTACGTCAGCATATCTGCCGTTTCTTTGTATGTTTTCTATTAAAAAATATTCATTTGACTGACTGCCAGACCATTTATAAGAATAGGAATTTCCATTACCATCAGCAACTGCAGCAAATTTTGTTCCGGCACCATATTCGTTCATGTTCATGGGCAGATTCCAGCGGGATATAATATTTCTGCAGTATGGATCCGGCGGCACCGGATTCTTATCATTTAAAACTGTGCTCATTAAGCTGTATGCTCCGGTACCCTGTGAATCACCATCGTAATCATAAAGATCCGGATAACCGTAAATCATATGGCCGCTTTCATGGCATATTGTGTAGAGCGACATGTCACTGCCTATGTTAGACATCTCATATTTCTGAATTTTGACACCGCTGATATAATCGGACTTGGGATACCATGACTGATGGGGCCATAAGCCCTTTGCCCATCCGGCATCTGGCGTTCCTGCGTAAAGGAGGTTAACGGCTTTTAAGTACCCTCTGGAATCAGTGGTAAGAGAGGACAGGTTAAATCCGGAAGACTTAAGCCATTGAAAAGTCTCCTCAGCAAGTTCATCTGATTTTGCATAGGAACCGGTTTGTTCATAAATGTCGTCGTAATAGGATTTGGGGTGCCTGGCTGTATAAAATCCTATTAATGTATTGGTATAAGTGACTTTTCCACCGGAAACATCATAATAATAATCTTTTATGGATCCATTGTTGTGAAAGCCTGTGTAACCTGTTTCGTTAAAGAAACGGTCTATTTCTGACTGTTCGATATCACTTTTTACATCTGGAAAATCAACTAAAACCGTCAGGCCTTTCACATCGCCGGAAGCCATTATTTTTGAATCCAGGAGACCTCTGCCCAAATCACTATCTGATTCCGGAACATTTTTTAAGTCAGTTCCATGGAGCCTTTTCCTGACTTCATCAACTTTATCTTCGATTGCTTCTTTTCTAATTTTCACATGCTTTTCCAGGTTATTTCTTCCCTGATCTTCGGATCCTCGGCTGTTATTTCCTTTATAGACGATTCCTGCAGATACATACTCTGTCTCGTCTTCATTTAATTTTGCATAACAGATCCAGCCGTTTTCATCACGGCAGAGGGTGTATCCCTCCGGAGTCTCTATCTGCTGGAAATATTCATCTCCTGTGGCATTAACTAAAACCTTACTGCCATCGGGCTGTACTAACTCAAACTGTTTGTTGACATAGGGAGCTGCTAAAACGCTGGAGCTCATGATTGTAAACATCGCTGCAGCGGTAAATCCAGTCGCTAAATATTTGATTTTTCTTCGCATTCTTAATTCCTTTCGTTTTCATCTTTTGCTTTTCATACCCCTGTTACTTTTCATACTTCTTCAGTGAGTGTCAGTTGGTTATTGTAAATTCCGCAATGGAACCACCCCCCCCCTGTAAAATTATTTACTTCACAAAAGCTTTATCGTATATATTTCTGAATTAATAACATATGTCAATAAATATTAAGAATTATTAATAATTGTTAATAATATGTCTATAAATGAAAAAAGTCACTAAAATACCTATTAATAATTAGAAAAAAACACAAAAAAGGATCAATGTAACAAAAATAAAAATGAAAAAAACAGGCCGATTTACTATAAATCGGTCTGCACCCATATCGTTTTCCATATAATTCCAGTTATTTATGCCCTGCTTATTTACACCTGTTTTCAAATCATGTATCATATTAATAAGTGTTGTTTACTGACCCTGGCTTAATAATAGATTGAACGTATGCCAGCATTTCCTGTTTTGACTGGATTGTTTCTGCGTGATTAACCATATGCTGCTGTTCTTTTTCCGGCAGGGAAAAGAAATAATTCATTGCCTGGAATTCTTCCAGTGCCAGTCCAAAACCTACAGGTAAATCAACGCCCTGAGTGTACTTTTTCATTGAGACCTCCTTGTATTTTATTGCATAAATTATTTGTTATTATAATATTTTTTTATCTAAGTATTCAGTAACTGGCAATAATCATAAAACAGATTCCTTTGAGGAATCCCAGGAGGATCCATAATGCTATTTTTCGCTGTACTTTTTATTACATTAGCTTTAATTTTTTATATGCTGGGAGTTTTCGGTGAGAAAGTGCAAAAGACATAAGCACCATAAGCTTTCACACAGCGACTGGATTAGCAGCGATTTTACTCATGCTGATACACGCAGTCTGGGCAACTGTAGTTTTAAAACGGAACAATCAGGAACTTATGGCCGGATTTCACAAATACAGCCTGATTGTGTGGCTGATCTGGCTGATTCCTTATTTTTCCGGCATGTTCACACGCATGGTCAGATAGCAGAAAAGGAGAGTTAAAATGATTCTTAGTGCGAGCCGCCGGACTGATATTCCGGCGTTTTATTCTGAATGGATGCTGAATCGTTTAAGGGAAGGGTATGTGCTGGTTCCAAATCCAAGAAATCCTTATCGGTTAAGCCGCATACAGCTAAGTCCTGAAATCGTGGACTGCATCGTTTTCTGGACGAAGAATCCAAAAGAAATGATTTTGAAGCTTGACACCATATCCGCAATGGGATATGATTTTTATATGCAGTTTACCCTCACCCCTTATGGAAGAGAGGTGGAAGAATATCTTCCGGATAAAAAAGAGCTGATCGCCACATTTCAGGAGCTTGGCGTAAGACTGGGTCCCAGACGTGTCATCTGGCGCTATGATCCGGTTATTTTAACCAGTCAGATGGATGTGGCATATCATCTAAGATGTTTTGATAAGATGGCTGGCTTGCTGCAGGGCAGCACCAAGAAATGTATTTTCAGTTTCCTTGATTTTTATGCCAGGCTGAAAGCTCCTTTACGGGAGTTTGGAGCCCTTCCCATACAGGAAGAGGAGATGTACCGGATCGGAGAAGGATTCTCTCAGATTGCACAAAAGTACGGCATACAATTATCTGCCTGCTGTGAATCTGCTGATTTAAGCCGGTTTGGTATTACCCAGGCTTCCTGCATTGACGGAGATTTAATTGAAGAGCTCACCGGCTGCAGTCTTCGTAAACGCAGGGATACAGGGCAGCGTCCCGGCTGCAGCTGTATGGAAAGCGTGGATATTGGCAGTTATGACAGCTGCGTTCATGGCTGTAAGTACTGCTATGGAGTTTTTTCACTGGAACGGGCACGCAGAAACAAAGAGAGCCATGACCCCAAAGCACCTGTTTTGTTTGGAACCCCACCTGAAGATGCAATTATAACAGAAAGACCCGTAAAATCTCTAAAGGATGGACAGATGGATTTCTTTCACCTCATTTAGCAGCTGATTAACATACATGTCTGAACCTTTCTTTGTGCTGACAACCGTCTTAATTTTCCTGACATTAAATCATAAGACTACGAACATAAAACATATATTAAAAAAGGCTGATTGACTGACAGACAAGCAGGAGATCAGCCTGATAGCTGAGGGGTGACCTGAATTATTTTTGGAAAGGGGGATTCAGATTCTGATAGACAGAAAACGAATAGCCGGAAAAAAATCCAGAATGCTTTCATTGAGCAGCAAATTTACATTGTTGATACTTGGCGTCTTAATGGTGCCGATTGGAATTTTTCTTCTGCTGTTTTTTCATAATATGGAAGCATCCTTATACAAGGATGGACAAACACAGATGATCTACGAACTGGATAAAAGCTGTCAGAATGCGGAACAGATAGCAGTAAACTGTAAATTATCCGCTGAGATAATTGTAAATAATGAGTCCATCAATGACTTCTTAAATCAGATTGCTTCTGACAAAAAGTTCAGTTTTATGGACATTCTGGATTTTTATGGTAAAGAGATCAGCGGAGTGCAGAAGATTGTTAAAAGTAATCCCTATATTTATAAACTCAGAATATTTGTGAATTCCAATTGTGTTAAGGAAATTATTCCTCTTCTATACAAACAGGAGAGAATCGCAGATTTAAAATGGGGAAAGGATGGGGTGCCTCCAACAGGGACCTGGTGTTTTGATTATGTGGATACACTGGAACAGGAGGATGAACCAGGCAGCGTACCAAGAATTGCCTCTCTGATTACAAGACTGAATGATTACCGTTACGGCCGTTATGGAATTGTGGAGTCTGCGGTGACCATGGAGAATATGTTTCCTGATCTTTATCATTCAACAGAGTCGGACAGGACCTGTTTTGTGGACCAGGCAGGCACCATTTACAGCGGCCCGGGACTTTCCGCTCTGTGGGATAATCAAAAGGAAGAGATTATGGATTTTTTACATAATATTGAAGAATCAGATTCAATTCAAAACGGTGCTGTCAGCAGAAAAACAACAATCGGAGGGGAAGAGGTTTTAGCCGGATGCGTAAAGATTAAATCCATTCAGGGATACTTAATACGGATCGTTTCCACCAGGAATGATAAAATGGTTCTTCGTTCTTCCAAAATACAGTTTTTTATGCTATGGATCGTAATTGTCGTTGTACTGCTTCTGTTTTCCAACAAGCAGGTAACCCACATATTAAGGCAGTTTTATGAGATCTATGACACGGTTTATCAGGTTCAGCAGGGGGATTTAAAGGTAAGAGTCCATAATATGAGCAAAGATGAGTTTGGAGTACTGGGAATTGAACTGAATACCATGTTGGACCGGATACAGAAGCTGATGGAAGAAACCCTGCACCGTGAACTGCTTGTAAAGGATTCGCAGATTAAGGCATTGCAGAATCAGATCAATAACCATTTTATTTACAATGTACTGGAATCAATAAAAATGATGGCGGAAATAGATGAAAAATATGAGATCGCAGATACAGTAGCTTCCTTTGGCGAACTTTTGCGTTACAGCATGCGGTGGAAGTCAGGGTATGTAACTGTGGAAGCGGAAATTGATCAGATCAGGAATTACCTGGCTCTGGTAAACTTGTGGTATGACGATGAGATCCGCCTGAGTATGGAGATTCCACAGGAGATCCTGTGTCAGGAAATACCCAAGATGTCACTTCAGCCAATTGTTGAGAATTCAATTGGACACGGAATGCGGGAATTTGCGGAAGATACCTGTATCTACATGGAAGGAGAGATTGTTGAAGATGACTGTTACATCCGCATCACGGATCACGGGTGCGGGATGGGAGAGGCTGAACTGGAAAAACTGCGTAAACGGATGAATGGTGAAATAGAAGACACATCCGGGCAGGAAAACGGGATTGGATTAAAGAATGTCCATGACAGGCTGCAGATTGGTTTTGGTCCGGGTTATGGAATCACCATCGATTCCAGGGAGCGTCTTTATACCCGGGTTACAGTAAAAATTCCTTATCAGAAAAGAAAGCGGGGGATTATATGAAAAATGTGCTGGTTGCAGAGGATTGTAAAATTATCAGAAAAGGAATATCTGCCATGATTTCACGGTGCCAGGTTCCGGTTGATCAGATTCTGGAATGTAAAAATGGTCTGGAGGCGTTGGAGATTATGGGAAATATACCCATTGATGTCCTGATTACTGACATTCGGATGCCGGAGATGGATGGAATTACACTGGTAAAAGAGCTTCAAAAAAACCAGTACATACCCAGAATTGTAGCAGTCAGCGGTTATGATGATTTTTCCTGTGCCGTTGATTTACTAAGGTGCGGTGCCCGGGA
The DNA here is from genome assembly GCA_023386315.1 of Bacillota bacterium. GTDB lineage: Bacteria > Bacillota > Clostridia > Lachnospirales > Lachnospiraceae > Lacrimispora. The sequence continues at coordinate 108,107 of JAEWJZ010000025.1, forward strand.
ATATCTTTTAAAGCCTGTCAAGCGGGAAGAACTGAATTCAATCATGGTGAAACTGGAGGAGGAGATACAACAGGAACAGGCTGATAAACGGACAAAGAAGGCATTGTGTTACAGCCAGTTAAGACGGATCCTGTTATCTGAGAATGTTACCAGGGAGGAAATGGAAGAGGCAGGGAGATTAAGCTGGTTTAATGGGGAAGAATTTTCAGTGGTGTGCGGAAGTAAAACACTGACAGACTTACAGAATACCCGGATATTCTCCTTTCCTGATCTGGAGGGATGTCATGTAGTACTGATGAGTGCAAAAGATGCCAAAGATCTTATTTTGAGCAGGGGAGATGGCTGCAGCCTGGGAATCAGCGATTCCTGTCATGGACTTTGGAATTTAAGAGAAGCCTATGAGCAGGCGAAGCAGAGGAGAATCCATGCATTCTGTATGCAGAAAGAAGGAAGCAAAACCGGCGGCAGCTGTCGGATGCCACCCAATGAACTGGAGTGTTTCGTACAGCGGATTGGTACCCTGAGAATCAATAAAAATGAAGCCTTTCTTCTTGAAATTACAGACAGGGTAAAGGCAGGCGATATAGAAGGAGTGCAGTTTCAGGAGCTGATCTGCCAGATTATTACAAGAGTGAAAGAATTTTACGGCAGAATCCTGGCAGTGGAAGAGACAGCGCCGGACAGACTCTTTCATATGCTTGAATTTGACAACATTGATGAATACTGCACGGAAATCAGACGCGTGTTTTCCTGTATCAATCAGAGGGCACTCAGTGAAAATGATGATTACAAAAACCGGATTAAGCTGGAACAGGCATTGGCCTATATCAATGAAAATTATCCGAGGAATATCAACATGGCGATGGTATCCAATCACGTCTCCATGAATTACACGGTATTTTCCATTGCTTTTAAGGAATATACAGGAGATAATTTTGTCTCTTATCTGCGAAAAATCCGTATGAATGAAGCAAAGAGACTGCTGTCGGAAACGGATTATAAGATCGGAGAGATCGGACAGATGACAGGTTACGAAGACCCAAAGCATTTCATGAAAACATTTAAATGGGCCGCTGGCGTCACTCCCAGTGAATACCGGAAAAACTCAAGAGTGAGAGATGGGAAAACTGAAAATATCACACCAAAAACGAAAATAGTAACATTTTAATTAAGCCTTTTTACACCTACAATAGAATTGTAGCAGATAAATGCCCCGGGACAAAGACCCGGGAGATCATTGGGTGGAGGTTTATTAATGAGAAAGAGACAGAGCAAGTGGACAGCGCTTCTGACTGCTGGCGCAATGACGATGACCCTTCTTTCCGGCTGCCAGAAAGCAGTGCCGACCGAAGGAACCGGACAGACAAGCAAGGCGGAGGAGACGACACAGACAGCTGCAGAGACAACGACTGCAGAAGAAAAGAAGGATACGGCAGATGCCGGTTCCACACCGAGGAAGGAGACCCTGTATTTTAACGGACAGCAGTGGGGGACGATTAATGACTGGAATCCGTTAAGCTCTAATTCAAACAATTCAATGGCTGTAACCCAGCAGGATAATGCCAGGGAGATTGTTTATGAGACGCTTTTCATGTATAACATGCTGGATGGAAAACTTTACGGACTTTTAGGAAAGGATTATTCCTGGAACGACGGACAGACAGAACTGACCATAACTTTAAACCCGGATGCCAGGTGGAGTGACAAGACTCCTGTTACAGCACAGGATGTGGCATACACCTTTGACTGTCATAAAAAATATGCGACTGCCCAGGGCAGTGATTACGCCAATTACATTGATTCCGTTGAAGCGAAAGATGATCATACTGTAATTTTTAAAGCAAAGTTGGATGAAAAAGGTCTTCCTGTGAACCCGTTAAAGGTTGTGGAATATGTTCCGAAGATCTATGTTCTTCAAAAAGCCTACCTTCAGAAGGTGGAGCAGCGCAATGGTGGCGATGCAGACAAAATCAAACAGGACCGTATGGACGATTTTGTTTCTTCCGGACCTTATAAATCCTATTACAATGACGACCAGAAAGTTGTTTTTGTAAGAGATGATAATTACTGGGGAAAGGCTTTGTGGGGAAAGCTGCCTGCACCCAAATATATTACCCATGTAATCTATGAGAATAATTCCGCAGGGGATACTGCGTTTAAGTCCGGAGAGGTTGATGTTTCCCAGCAGTTTATAACCAATGTACAGAAACTCTGGGAAGAAGACGGTCTGCCCATCTCCACCTATATTGATGAGGCACCTTACGGTGTCTGTGCCACCATGCCGACCGCTTTCTTTAATGTAGAGAAACCCGGCCTTGACCGGAAAGAAGTGAGAAAGGCCATTGCCATGGCAGTTGATTATGACCAGATCATCGCTTCCGCCATGTCCAATCAGTCCCCCAGCTTTAAAGATGTACCGCGCTCCATCATGAATCCTACTTCCGGGGAGCAGGCGCTGGTGAATCAGGATGCATTAAAGGATTATCAGTTTACAGGCAATGATGTGGAAGGAGCGAAGGCACTTTTAGACAAAGCCGGAATTGTGGATAAAGACGGAGACGGAATCCGTGAAATTGATGGAAAGAATCTTGCATTTAAAGCCGAATGCCCGGATGGCTGGACTGACTGGAATGCAGCTTTAGAGATCGTTGCAGCGGCAGGAAGCAAAATCGGAATCGGAATAGAGACTTATTTTCCGGATGCCAATACCTTCTATGATGATATGACAACCAGGAAGTTCGATATCTGCATGTGGAACCCGCCTGCAGCTTCCGTTGCAAACCCGTGGGGCAGAGCCATGGCTTTCATGTCCACCGATTATGCCGGCCTTAAGGTTAACTGGACCGGTAACTACGGCGGATATATTAACGAAGATGCCAACAATCTTTTAAAGAAGATTCCTTTAGAGACCAATAAGGATACACTGAAAGAATATTATACAGAACTGAGCAGAATTTACTTAGATGAGGTTCCTTCCTTCTCCCTGATGTACAGACCGATGCTGTTTCACGCAGTAAATGAAAGCGTATGGACCGGGTTCCCGCAGCTTGATGACGGAGATAATATACCGCCCACGGACTGTACCGATGGCTATGGAATCGCAGCGCTTTATAATCTGGTGAATGTAAACTGACAGGATATACAAAAGGGGTGAGACTTTGATGGGATATAAAAAATATTATACCAATAAAATCATCTGGTATCTGATAACTCTGGTAATCGCTGTTGTGCTGAATTTTGTTCTGCCCAGACTGATGCCAGGTGATCCGGTCTCAGCCATTGCGGCCAGAGCGGTAGACGGAATGACCGATTCTACCGCCATCCAGACCGTATATGAGGACTATGCGGAGAAGTTCGGTGTTAACCTGCCGATGAGCACTCAGTTTCTTATTTTCATAAAGAATGCTTTAAGAGGGGATTTTGGGGTTTCCTTCAGCCAGTATCCCAGAACAGTGGGGAATATTATCGCCTCATCCGTATGGTGGACCGTCTGTCTCCAGCTTCCTGCAATTTTGCTTGGCTGGATTCTTGGAAATGTCCTTGGAGCGGTTTCTGCCTATAAAAAAGGAATCTTTGATAAAGGAATTCTTCCTGCATTTTTATTTATGAGTAACGTACCTGCTTTTGGCATGGCAACTGTTCTTCTTTATGTATTTTCCCTGAAGCTTGGCATTGCGCCTTCCAGCGGCGGCTATGGATTCGATTTGATTCCTACAGCCAGCATCACTTTTTTCCGCTCTGTGCTGGCTCATTACCAGCTTCCCTTCTGGTCTGTTGTCCTCATAACCATAGGAGGTCAGGCGATCGGTATGCGTTCCATGTCAATCTATGAATTAAATGCAGATTATGTGAAATACAGCCGATTTATGGGAATCAAAGACCGGAAAATCGTCGGATATGTATTCCGTAACGCCATGCTTCCCCAGATCACAGGACTTGCCATGTCCATCGGCACCATGATCGGAGGGGCGCTGGTTGCAGAAATCATCTTCAGCTATCCGGGGCTTGGAACCACACTGCTGGCCGCTGTCAAAGGGAGAGATTACCCGTTGATATCCGCATGTACACTGATTATTACAATTATGGTATTACTGGCTAATTTATTTGTGGAGCTGATTTACGGAGTCATTGATCCCAGGATCAAGGCAGCACAGCAGGATTAGGAGGGCGATGATGAAAAACCAGATCAGACAGATTTTCCATTCCCCTAAATTTACGGTGGGATTTGTAATATTTGCGGCATTGCTGCTGCTGACGCTTTTCTATCCTTTGATTGTGACCGATGATCCTTTGGAGATGGTTGGACAGGGGAATTTCTTTAAGCCAGGGACTTATATTTCTGTTACAGAAGCGGTAAATACAGATCCATACACGTTAAATATGAATGCGTCATCCGGCAGGCTGGAAAAAAATTTAAGTATGGAAGAACGTATGGCAATGGCGGACTGGCTGGAGCAGTTTGCAGGTCTGTCTCCGAAGGAGATGGATGTGACGGATGCAGACGGGCTTGTCTCACTGTGGAGGGATCATTATGATTCCGCCTGTGAGCAGAAAGGGCTTATCGCTGCCAGGAAAAAGTATTTCAGCCGCCTTGATAAAAAGATTATGGGACTGCTTGAGGACAGAGATGTTCTTCTGGCTGAAAAGAACGGGGAGACAGGAGAGTTGTCGGTTAAAAAGACCATCCCATCCACCTCCTATGTGAATGTCTCAGATGTGGGAAGCAGACGGGCATTTATTCTGGGGACAGATAATTTCGGACGTGATGTTTTAACAGAACTGGTGGCGGCGATAAAAACTTCTTTAAAGATTGGATTTATTGCAGGACTCATTGCAACCACCATCGGGCTTTCCCTTGGTCTTATCGCTGGTTATTTAGGCGGATTGATAGATGATCTCATTCTGTTTATCACCAATTTATTTACTGTAATACCCAGCTTTATCCTTCTCATTCTCATCTCCTACAGTATCGGCAAGAATGCCAGAGGTGTGATGATGGTGGCGGTTATTATCGGGCTGACCTCATGGACCTGGACTACCAGATCGGTGCGTTCCCAGGTGATTTCTCTTCGCAACAGGGATCATGTAAATCTGTCTAAGCTATCGGGGCACAGTCTGTTTCGGATTATTCTGACTGACATCCTTCCATATATCGCATCTTATGTTGTAATGGCTCTGATTTTACAGATCTCATCAGGGATTCTTGCGGAGGCCCAGCTGTCTATGATCGGGCTTGGGCCTGCCACAACGACTGTATCGACTCTCGGGCTTATGATGAACTGGGCGATGTCCTACAGCGCACATTTAAATGGGGACTGGTGGGCTTATTTTCCTGTCATTATCTCCATTGCACTGATTTCGTTTTCCTTAAATCTGATGAATACAGGCCTGGATCAGATATTTAATCCGCAGTTAAGAGAGTGAGGGGGATGAAAAAGTGGGAAAAACAATGCTGGAAGTGGATCATCTGAAAACAAAATATATAACAAGATTTGGAGAAAATGTCTTTGCAGTTGACGGAGTATCGATTAAAATAGAAGAAGGGAAATCTCTTGGAATCGCAGGGGAATCAGGCTGCGGAAAATCCACACTGGCACTGAGTCTGATGGGGTATTACTTTGCGCCCCTTCATTATCAGAGCGGAACCATAAAAGTGGATGGGGTGAATATAACGGGAATGAAGCCGGATGAGATACGCAGGAAAGTGCTTGGCAATGAAATTGCCTATATCCCTCAGGCGGCCATGAATGCCCTGAATCCAACTCAGAAGATTATCTCCTTTATCGAGGATGTCATACGGGCCCATGATCCCGGTGTTACGAAAAAAGATATCTATGACCTGGCAAGGGAGCGGTTTGAAATTCTGGGACTTCCGGAAAGCGTCTTAAAAAAACACGCAGTGGAGCTTTCCGGAGGCATGCGGCAGAGGACAGTTATAGCCATATCCACTATTTTATCACCAAAAGTGCTGATTGCTGATGAACCTTCCTCAGCGCTTGATGTGACTTCTCAGAAGATGGTAATCAAGATGCTTAAAAATTTAATGGAGAAAGGATTCATTAAATCCATGATATTCATTACCCATGAGCTTCCTCTCCTTTACAATGTGACGGATGATATCATGGTGATGTACGCAGGGCAGATCGTGGAACATGGAACTGCCAGGGAGATGGTCTTTGATCCTCTCCATCCATATTCCAAAGGTCTGATGGGTTCGATTCTGGTACCGGAGAAGGGGGCCAGAGAGGCAAAGCTCACCGCAATTCCGGGTACTCCGCCCAATTTGAAAAATCCGCCCAAAGGCTGCCGGTTTGCAGACCGCTGCAGTTATGCAAAGCCTGCCTGTATGCTTCATCAAATTGCAGAAAGCCATTTAGAGAACGGCCGTATGTTCCGCTGTTATCTGGAAGAAGAGGAATTGAGGGAGGTTTACCGGGATGAATAAAGGAAAGAAGTCAGAACAGAATATCTCCTGTTTAAGCGGAACCGGTGTGACTAAGATCTTTGGTATGGGGAAGGAAAAAACAGTGGCTGTAGACCACGTGGATTTCCAGTTTCGCCAGGGGGAGATCGTATCCATTGTGGGTGAGAGCGGTTCCGGAAAAACAACCTTATCAAAGATGCTGCTGGGACTAATCAGTGTCACGGAAGGAGAGATTTGTTTTCAGGGAAAGCCCAGGGATATAAAGGGCTATAGAAAGAAAAAAGAGTACTGGAAGGGGATTCAGGCCATCTTCCAGGATCCGTTTTCTTCATTTAATGTATTCTATAAAATTGATCAGGTGCTTTTGGACTGCATTAAAATGAGAGGCGGAGCCAGACTTCCCTATGAAAAAAAGGTGGAGATGATGACGGAGGCCTGCAGCTTTGTAAATCTGAAATTTGAGGAGTTGACCAACAAATATCCATTTGAGCTTTCCGGCGGTCAGATGCAGAGGCTGATGATTGCCAGAATCTTTCTTTTAAAGCCGGCGATTCTGCTGGCAGATGAGCCGACTTCCATGATTGATGCCTGTTCCAGGGCGACGATACTGGATATGCTGTTAAAACTGAGAGATGAGACCAATATGACCATTATTTTTATCACTCATGATATCGGGCTTGCCTTTTATATCTCTGATTCCATCTATATCATGGAGCATGGAAAATTCGTGGAATCAGGAACTGCGGAATCTGTGATTTTAAATCCCCAGGCAGCTTATACAAAAAGGCTCATCAATGATGTACCTAAAATTCATGAGGAGTGGGACTTATCGACGGTCTGATTCCGGACTGGAAGGAGAATGGATGAGAAAAAGGATAATAGACAAAACATTTGTAATGCGCATTGCATCCGAAGAAACATGGTATCCGGCAGCAGTGCCGGGCAGCGTTTATGGAGATCTTCTGGCCAATGGGGTGATGGAAGATCCTTACTGGCGGGACAATGAGTTAAAGGCGCTGGAACTGATGAAGGAAGATTTCGAATACATGGGCGTCTTTGATGCGGATGAGGCGATCCTGGAGCAGGAAAAAATCTATCTTCACTTTAACGGGCTCGATACTCTGGCTGATGTATATTTGAATGGCACCTGGCTTGGAAGTGTAAATAACATGCACCGGGAATGGGAGTTTGAAGTAACCGATGTGATTAAACGGACAGGGAATGAGCTTCGGATCATGTTTCATTCTCCCACCAGATACATAGAGGAAGAATATCAAAAGGAAAAGATCGGTGGTTCCGAAGATGCCATGCGGGGCTTTTCCAAGCTGAGAAAGGCACATTGCATGTTTGGCTGGGACTGGGGTCCCAGACTTCCTGATGCCGGTATCTGGAGAGAGATTTTTTTGACCGGCGTAACCGGTGCCCGTTTTAACAGCGTTTCTGTTCTGCAGCGCCATGAACAGGAAGGTGTTTATCTGGATTTTAAGGTTGTGGTGGACCGAATCAGTGATAACAGCCTGATTGACTGGAGGGAACATGCCAGGGAATTTATGAAAGATGGCTATACTCTGTGCGTTTCGGTTACAGACCTGGCAGATGGGAGCCGTACAGTACGTACCTTTGATGGAATGATAGAAGAGATTCTCATTGAAAACCCCAGACTCTGGTGGCCCAATGGGTATGGGGAGCAAAACCTCTATTCCATAATGGTTCAGCTTTTGAAAGATAATGAGGAGGTTGATTCCTGGGAAAAGAAGATAGGTCTTCGTACGCTTACGGTACGAAGAACAAAGGATAAGTTTGGTGAATCCTTTGCACATGAAGTCAACGGAATCAGCTTTTTTGCAATGGGAGCCGATTATATTCCTGAGGACTGTATTTTAGGCAGATGCAGCGAAAAAAGAACAAGAGAGTTGTTAAACCAGTGCAGAGAAGCTAATTTTAATGTAATCCGGGTCTGGGGAGGCGGTCATTATCCCTTTGATGCATTTTGGGATATCTGCGATGAGCTTGGGCTGGTGGTGTGGCAGGATTTCATGTTTGCCTGTGCACATTATGATTTAACGGAAGAATTCGAGGAGAATGTCCGCAGGGAATTAATTGATAATATCAGAAGAATCCGCAGTCATCCCAGTCTCGGGCTCTGGTGCGGCAACAATGAGATGGAGATGTTTACGGATACCGGGATCTGGGGGGGAACTCCCAGACAGAAAGCCGATTATATTAAGCTCTATGAATATATAATACCGAAGATCTTAAAGAAAGAGGACCCACAGACTTTTTACTGGCCGGCCAGTCCCTCTTCCGGAGGCAGCTTTGATAATCCCAATGATGAAACCCGCGGAGATGTCCATTATTGGGATGTGTGGCATGGGAATAAACCAATTACGGAGTATCGTAAATTCTATTTCCGGTATGTTTCAGAGTTTGGTTTTCAGTCATTTCCTTCTTTAAAGACAGTTGAGACATTTACGGAAAAAGATGACAGAAATATTTTTTCCTATGTTATGGAAAAGCATCAGCGCAATTCCTCGGCAAATGGAAAAATCATGAATTACATGGAGCAGACCTTTCTTTATCCGGGGGATTTCGACACGCTTCTTTATGCTTCCCAGCTTCTGCAGGCAGAGGCAATCCGTTATGGGGTGGAGCACTTTAGAAGAAACCGGGGACGCTGTATGGGAGCGATTGTATGGCAGCTTAATGACTGCTGGCCGGTTGCATCATGGTCTTCCATCGATTACTGTGGAAGGTGGAAAGCGCTTCATTACTATGAAAAACGATTTTTTGCACCTCTCATGATTTCCTGTGAGGAAGAGGGGATTCTAACCCAGGATACCAACCCCAATGCCCAGCCTTATGAGGTGATGAAGTCCATACGCCTCTGCGCGGCCAATGAGACCAGGAAGGATGAAAGGGTGACAGCCATATGGGAGCTGAGAAAGAATACCGGAGAAATAGTAAAAAGCGGCCAGGAGGAATGCATGATACCAAAGCTTTCTTCCCTGTGGTTTGAAAAGGTTTCACTGCAGGAAGCAGACCTCTATGAGGATTATGTGAGTTTCAGGCTGGAACAGGAGAGGGAAATCCTGTCCCAGGGAACGGTTTTATTCTGTCCCCCAAAACACTACTGTTTTATCGATCCGCAGCTGACTGTCCGGTCAGATGGAGACTACCTGATTATAACAGCAAAAGCTTATGCCCGTTCCGTAGAGATCCGGAATAAGCAGGATGATCTGCTGCTTAGCGATAATTTCTTTGACATGAATCCAGGAGAACGAAAAGTCAGAATTTTAAAGGGAGTTCCGGAGGAGCTTACTGTGAGAAGCGTTTATAACATCCGATAACAATTAATCAGAATAGAAGGGGTAGATAAAAATGGAGATTGAAAAGATAATTGGGGAGCTTACATTGGAGGAGAAGGCAGGATTGTGTTCGGGAGCGGATTTCTGGCATACAAAGACAGTGGAACGCCTGAATATTCCGGCCTCCATGGTGAGTGACGGCCCCCACGGATTAAGAAAGCAGGACGAAAAAAGTGATCACCTTGGAGTTAATGACAGTATAAAAGCAGTCTGCTTTCCTACCGCATGTGCAACTGCCTCCTCCTTTGACCGGGAACTGCTCACAAGTCTTGGTAAGGCATTGGGGGAAGAGTGTCAGGCGGAGAATATCAGTGTCATTCTGGGACCGGCTGTAAACATCAAGCGTTCGCCTTTGTGCGGCAGAAATTTTGAATATTTTTCAGAGGATCCATACCTTGCTGGCGAAATGGCAGGAAGCCATATTAAAGGAGTCCAGAGTAAACAGGTGGGAACCAGTTTAAAACATTTTCTTGCCAATAACCAGGAGCACAGGCGTATGACTTCTGATTCTGTTATAGATGAAAGAACATTACGGGAGATCTACCTGGCTGCATTTGAAGGAGCTGTGAAATCTGCAAAGCCCTGGACGGTGATGTGTTCTTATAATAAAATAAACGGAACTTACGCATCGGAAAATAAACGCTATCTGACGGATATTTTGAGAGATGAATGGGGCTTTGACGGCTATGTTATGAGTGACTGGGGAGCTGTCAATGACCGCGTGGCAGGAGTCGAGGCAGGACTTGATTTAGAGATGCCTTCATCAGGAGGAATCAATGATACACTTTTGATAGAGGCAGTGAGAGAGGGAAGGCTGAAAGAAGAAATTCTTGACCAGGCAGTCGCCAGAATTCTGACGATTGCAGACCGCTTTTTAAAGAACCGGAAGCCAGAAACAATGTGGGATAAGGATGCCCATCATGAACTTGCGAGAAAGATGGAGGGAGAGTGCGCAGTTCTCTTGAAAAATGAAGGAATCCTTCCTATTTCTGATTCCGATGATGTGGCATTTATCGGCTATTTTGCTGCTCATCCAAGATATCAGGGAGGTGGCAGCTCTCACATTAACTCTACAAGAGTGGAGTCTGCTTTGGAGGCAGCCAAAGATAAGGGGGTAATTTATGCCCAGGGATATGAGATTGATGTAGATGAGGTCAACAAAGCCATGTTGGAGGAAGCGGTAGAAGCGGCAAAGAAAGTAAAAACAGCCGTTATTTTTGCAGGACTTCCCGATTCCTTTGAATCGGAAGGCTATGACAGAACCCATATGGGTATGCCGGAATGCCAGAATGTCTTAATCGAGGCAGTGGCAGCCGTTCAACCCAATACCGTGGTGGTTCTTCACAATGGTTCTCCCGTGGAGATGCCCTGGATTGACAGGGTAAAAGGAGTACTGGAAGCGTATTTAGGCGGTCAGGCGGTTGGCGGAGCTGTTGTTGACATTTTATACGGTCATGTAAATCCAAGCGGAAAACTGGCTGAATCGTTTCCGCATAAGCTGGAGGATAATCCGTCCTATCTTTATTACGGAGGAGAGAAAGATGTGACAGAATACCGGGAAGGCGTATTTGTAGGATACCGGTATTACGATAAAAAGAATATGGAAGTGCTGTTCCCGTTTGGCCATGGATTAAGTTATACGACTTTTGAATACAGCAATATGAAGGCAGATAAATCATCTGTGAAAGATGATGATGCTGTGACCATTTCACTTGATGTAACCAACACCGGTAAAGTAAAGGGCAAAGAGGTGGTGCAGATTTACGTGGAAGCGCTGGAAAGTCAGGTTATCCGCCCTGTGAGAGAGCTGCGTGAATTTGCAAAGATTGAATTGGAGCCAGGAGAAACAAAGACAGTTACCTTTACTCTTGGTAAACGTGCTTTTTCCTACTATCATGTGGGATTAAAAGACTGGTTTGCAGAAGCGGGTACCTATCTCATACATGCAGGCTCCTCGTCCAGGGATCTTCGCCAAAAAGTAAGCGTGAAGGCAGAATCTACGGTGAAGGAACCGGTAATTTACCATTTAAACAGCACTATAGGGGATATTTTGTCAGATCCGGATGCTGCGGAGATAATCAAACCTCTTATTGAACGTTATAAAAAAGGAAGTGCAATTGGAAATTCTGACGGAGATGCTGCAAAATCTGCAATTTCACAACAGATGGACGACGCCATGTTCCGATATATACCTCTCCGCCAGATCTTAAGTTTTGCTCCCGATGTCAGTTCTGTAAAAGAATTAAATGAATTAGTAGAACGGATTAATGAAAAGATATAGCACCATTGTTAAATAACATTGAGGAAGAGACGAGCATGAATTGTGCCCGTCTTTTCTTGATTTCCCGGTTGCCATTGAATTGTATGATTTGATTTGGTATGCTGATAATTATATAAGATTGTCAGCTTAAATCTATTCGAACAATTGTAATAATATTAAGTTCGTGATACGGTATGGCAGAACGGAGACTACTATGGAAAATATGTTGTATATGAAAGATAATATGGATTCGCCCAATTACGAAGTATTTTATAAGGATAATATCCCTTCTGTGGATCATCCTCTCCATTACCATGATTTTCTGGAAATATATTATCATGCTGAGGGAGACTGCGATTATATCATTGACAGCCGTATCTATACCCTGAAGCATGGAGATATCGTATTGATCAATAATCAGCGTTTACACCGGGCAGTTATAAAGGATATGACAAAACCGTACCGGCGGTTTGTCTTATGGCTGGAATATAATTATATTGAAACATTGCTGGGCGGAAAAATTGAATATAATAATATGATAGGAAGGGAAAGCAAGACAGAGGTATTCCGGCTTCCCAGACAGCAGAGTGAAGAGATCGAATCCATTTTCAGAAAGATGTGCAAGGAGAGCGAGGTAACAGATTTCGCCAGCGCCTGTCTTCAGGAGAGCTATTTAAGGCAGCTGCTTTTGCTCCTTTGCCGATACAGTCAGAATTTTCAGTCAGTTGAAGAGACTACTTTTGAAAATGACGAAATGATTCAATGTATTATGGATTATATTGACCAGCATTATATGGAACCTATTACTTTGGATATGATTGCAAAGCATTTTTTTATGAATAAATATCACCTGATGAGAAAATTTAAAAAACATACCCGAATGACCATTATGGATTACTGTAAAAAGCGGCGTCTGATTATTGCAAGAAATTATCTGATGGAAGGGGCAAGAATACAAGATATCTATAAACTAAGCGGGTTTGATGATTATTCTAACTTTTTCAGGGCATTTAAATCTGCGTACCAAATGTCCCCCAGAGACTATAAGAACTATATGATCCAAAGCCATAACAGTACCATACAGCTGGCGGTGGACCGCGATCAGATTAATAAGAAACATTAAAGTCAGAAATTGTCAACATTTGCAATGTTCACGCCAGTTTTCGTTATTTATTCTGGATTCATAATGTTATAATTTATACAAGAGATTGTAATGGATCTCAGAGAAAAATGGCAATATGTACAATGAGAAGGAGGATTATTTATGAAAAAGGCTATTAGTTTTTTATTGGCTGGTGTTATGGCAGCATCCTTGACTGCCTGCTCCGGTTCCGTGAAAGAAACGGCTCCTGCAAAACAGGAAGATGCAAAAGCAACAGAACAAACCAGTGAGAGCAAAGGAAGCGGGGAAAAAGTGGAGATTAGTTTCCTTGTAACAAAACCGGAAATTGTTCCCCAGTTCGAAGAGACATTCAAACGTTATACAGAATCTCACCCCAATGTGACAATTACTGCAATTCCATTGTCAGGACAGACGATATACGAAAAACTCACATCCCTATATGCATCTGGGAATGCACCTACGATCACAATGGTAGGAGGACCGGAATTTACATCCTTTAAAGATAATTTCTTAGATATTACGGATACCGATTTTGCTAAAAAGGTTTATAGCTGGGCACAGGATAAGACGAAATCAGACGGAAAAGTTCTTGCTGTTCCCACAACCGCTGAAGGCATCGGCATTATGTATAACAAAAAAGTAATTGAGGCAGCTACTGGAAAAGAGTTTGATCCATCCTCCATTAAATCAAGAAAAGATTTCGCACAGCTTTTAGAAGAGATTTCAAAGACTGAGTATGCACCAGTTCAGATCACCAATAAGGACTGGCTGTTAGGCTCTCATCTGACTTCTGTTTTATATGGCGCAGTAAGTAAGAATTATGATGAGAGACAGGCTGTCATTGAGGCATGCCGCAAGGGAGAATACAATTTTGCTGACAGCCAGGTGTTTAACAATTGGATGGATACCTTTGATCTTCTTATGAAATACAACAAATACGCCAAGGCACCACTTGCTAATGCTTATGAGGATGATCAGTTAACAATGGCAAGTGATGAAGTTGCATTCTGGCCTATCGGTAATTATATTTATCCAAACATTGTAGATATTAACCCGGATGCCCAGGTTGGCCTGATGCCTTATCCAATGGGAGATGATGAAGCAGCTGTTGGAAATAAGGAAATTGTATTATCTTATTCCATGTTTGCCATTGATGCAAAGCAGTCCAAACCGGAACAGCAGGCAGCAGCCATCGATTTCTTTAACTGGCTGGTTACTTCCAAAGATGGTCAGGATTCCTATGTTAACACACTTATGTTTGTACCGATTTTTGAAGGTTTTGAGATACAGCCCACCAATCCGGTAGCAAAGCAGATTGTTTCTTATATGGAACAGGGAAATACTCTGGAGAGAATGAGCGATTATTTCCCAGCTGGTGTTATGAATCAGTTTGGTGCAACCATGCAGCAATATCTGGATGGAAAAATAACCAGAGCCGATGTTGCCAATCAGTTTAAGGATAAATGGGTGGAATTCTCCAAGAAATAAAAGATGAAATGGGAGATATTATGTATAAAGAAAAATCAAATTTGAAAAGTTTTCAGGTTTTTGCTACATTTGGGTTAATCCCTCTGTTGGTTTTTGGTATCGTAGTACTCATCCCTTTCTTTTCCGGTCTGTTTTTATCGCTTACGAATTGGAATGGTTCCTTAGACGGCAAAATTGAGTTTATAGGAATCGGAAATTATATTTCAGCAGTCAGGGACCCCGCATTCTGGGGTTCCCTGGGTAAAACGTTTTATTATGTTTTCTTTGTTATGATCTTAACAAATACATCTGCTTTTTTATTCGGTTTGCTGGTAACCAGCGGTATGAAGGGACAGAATTTTTACAGAGCGGGGTATTTTACGCCTAATCTGATCGGCGGCGTGATTTTAGGATATATCTGGCAGTTCATCTTCTCCAGAGTATTTGTTTATTTCGGTACAAAAACCGGAATCCCATTTTTTGAAATCAGCTGGCTGACAGAACCTCACGCAGCTTTATGGGCACTGATCATCGTGGGTGTCTGGCAGAATGCCGGTTATATGATGTTAATTTATATTGCGGGCTTTGTTGGAATTGATAAAAGTCTGATTGAAGCGGCGCGAATGGATGGGGCGAGCCCCCTTCAGATGCTTCAGAAAATAAAGATACCCATGATGGTGCCGGCATTTACCATCACGCTGTTTCTCACACTTAGAAAGGCATTTATGGTTTATGATGTGAACTTATCCCTGACAAAGGGAGGGCCTTACAACACCACGGAGCTGATTTCCATGCATGTCTACAATGAAGCATTCTTAAACCAGAACATGGGTCCTGGTCAGGCAAAGGCATTTTTGCTGTTTATTCTGGTCGCTGTTATTGCGGTTGCCCAGGTAGCAGTTTTAAAGAAGAAGGAGGTTGATGCCATATGATGACACAAAGAAGAATCAACTCCCTGATAAAACAGTTGTTTGCTATTCTGTTTTTAATTTTTATGCTTTTACCTTTCTTTCTTGTCCTGATTAATGCATTAAAACCAAGAATTGAAATTATTAAAAACCCCATGGCGCTTCCCCATGCCCTGTCACTGGCCAATTTTACAAAAGCCTGGGTGACCATGAAATTCGGAACGGTACTGATGAATACCGCTTATATCACGGCATTTTCTCAGATTCTGCTGATTGTATTTGGTGCAATGCTTTCTTATATGCTGGTTCGCTGGGATTTTAAAGCCAACAAAATTATTTTTACAGTATTAATCTGTGCCATGATTATACCGTTTCAGTCATTAATGATTCCGTTTGTCAGTATTTTTGGAAAACTGGGACTTATGAACAGCCGGACAGCCCTGATATTTTTCTACATGGGCTTTGGTATGCCTATGACTACGTTTATGTATCACGGCTTTATGAAAGGCATATCAAGAGAGATGGAGGAAGCGGCCCTGATTGATGGCTGTTCCCATTTTTACTGCTTCTGGAAAATCGTATTTCCTAATTTAAAGCCAATTACAACCACAATATTAATTGTTAATATATTATGGATCTGGAATGATTTTCTTCTTCCTTCTTTAGTTCTCATCAAAGATAAGAACAGGACAATTCCACTTTCCACATTCTATTTCTTTGGTGAATATACCGCGGAACTGGGTCTGGCAATGGCTGCTTTAATTTTAAGTGTTTTGCCTGTTGTTGTGATTTATCTTTTCCTTCAGAAGCAGATTGTGACAGGGGTCATGGATGGGGCTATTAAATAATGGAGGTAAGCTGACTTGAATATATCAAACAAAATAATGCTGATAACCTATCCGGACAGCATTGGAGGAAATCTGGTTACATTAAGAAATGTACTGAAAGAGTATTTTGAAGATGCCGTTGGAGGAATACATATTCTGCCCTTTTTTCCTTCCAGCGGAGACCGGGGATTTTCCCCCATTACGTATGAAACTGTAGAACCTGCTTTTGGAGACTGGGCTGATATTAAAAAACTGTCAGAAACATATTATCTGATGTGTGATGTGATGGTAAATCATGTTTCCAAAAGGAGTAAAGAATTTCTGGATTATCTTGAGAAAGGCGAAGCTTCCCCTTTTGCGGACATGTTCCTTGATTATGAGCAGTTTTGGGGAGAGGGAAGACCGGATGAACGGGATATGCACCTACTCTACCGGCGAAAGGATGGAGAGCCATATCAGAGTTTTGTCCGGGCAGATGGAAAAACCGTGAAGCTTTGGTGCACCTTTACCAATGAGCAGATTGATCTGGATCTTCGGACAGAGACAGCAAAGCAATACTTGAGAGATAATTTCAATCATCTTGCATTAAATGGCATCAGCATTATTCGCCTTGATGCACTTGGCTATGTGGTGAAAAAATTGGATACAAGCTGTTTTATGGTTGAACCGGATATCTGGAACGTGATTGATGAGATAACCGGGATGGCCGGTGACAGGGCATGGCTGCTGCCGGAAATTCATGATACATGGGAGACAGCAAAGAAGTTAGAAGAGCATCAAGTCTGGAGCTATGATTTTGTACTGCCGTTCCTGATGCTTCATGCCATCTATACCGGGGACACAAAAAAGCTGGCAGGCTGGCTGGAAGCAGCTCCCCGTACACAATTCACGGTTTTGGATACTCATGACGGAATTGGTGTATATGATGCCTATGACTGGGTTAATGAAGAGGAAGCTGCCGCATTAATTGAACGGATCGAAGACCGCTTAAGCTATCAGTTTAAGCCGCTGAACCCGGAGAAGAAACGGTTTAAAAAGGCATATCAGCTTTACACAACCTACTTTTCAGCGCTTCATGAAAATGAGCAGGCATATTTACTTGCCCGTGCGGTACAGTTCTTTGCGCCGGGAATCCCTCAGGTGTATTACGTTGGAATGCTGGCAGGTGAAAATGATTATGCAGCACTGGAACAGTCAGAAGATCACAGATCCATTAACCGCCATAATTATACAATGGAAGAAATCAGAGCCTGTGCCCAGAAAGGTGTTGTGAAAAAATTAAGATCACTGATGCAATTTCGAAATACGTTCGGTGCATTTGATGGAGATCTGGAGGTTACTGTCCCTTCAGAGGGGGTCTTAATTATGAGAAGGACTGCGAATGATAAGTGGGCGGAGCTGATCTGCAATTTTGCAGCTTTGGATTTTTCCATTTGTTATATGGAACAGGGAACCACGCAGAGGCTTAAGCTTTAATTATATTTTGGGGTATATTTCCCCAGACAGGTGAGGTCCGGGGAAATACCCTGGGCTTTACTTAGTTCTGATTTCCCTCATAGATGCCGTATTTATAAAATTTATACCAATTAAGAATCTTATTTTCTGGCGCAATATTTAATGCCATAAGAACCTCTCTTGCAAATTCCAAAGGCGAAACTCCATTTGCAGTAATGATTTTTTCATCTCTTACCGCCGGCTCCACAATATAGTTTTTTTCTCCTGTATAAGCATTTTTGGCCCACTGCTTTAAATTATCGCAGTCATTGCTGGTATGCCGGACGTCATTTAACAGCCCAATTGTACCCAGGAATGCGGAAGCATCACAGATGCCAGCTAAAATTCTTCCATCATGAAAACATCTTTCTGCCAGGGGCCGGATCTGCTGTGCTGATTCACCCCTCCAAGAGGTCCCGCCGATAAGGATGAGAGCCTCATAAGCCTTTGGCATATCATGGATATCATAATCAGGAATAACCCGGAATCCGCCAATGGATTCCACTGCCTTCTTTTCTAAAGAAACAGTTTTTACATCATATTGATCCGGATCAAATGTCCGGATGGCGGTAGATAAATAGGCTGCTTCCCAATCTGCAAATCCTTCTAAAATTACAAATAATACATTCTTTTTCATAATATTCTCCTGTTCTTTACCTATCCCAAATTTAATGTAGCAACCGATTTTATTTACATCTCGTGCTTAATGGACATAGCCGTCTGTTTTTTATAATTGATCACATAACCATTCCCTGTCTCCATTGATAGAAAACTGGAATAAGAAGGGGTAATCTTAATCAGCCTCATAGCAGGATTATCTTTATATCGGTCAAAATGATGGGGCAGACCGGACTCAATATAACCTATTACCGGTTCATTGGAATCACTTAACGGATGGGAAAGCAATGTTCCATTACCTCTGATCTGAATGGCATCAATGCTTAAGGCAACAGAATTGTTTTTGCTTATCTGCTCATATTTGTTGGAGTCAGCTTCTGTTACAAAGTAAAAACATCCCTCGTAAGTATAAATATTAACGGTTCGGGCAGAGACACCTTCATTATTTATCGTTGCAAGAACCATCATTTTATCTTGTCCGATTTCTTTTTCTAAACCTTCCAGTGCTTTTTCCACTATTTTATCCATGCTTGATCTCTCCTTTTTTCTAAAGTATATCATTCCATTGTTGACATCTGTATGTCAATGATTTAAGCTGATCTAAAAAAATGGAAGTGAAGAGATGAAAATAGACAGGCTTATTGCAATTATCATGATTCTTTTAGAACGGGAGAAAGTAACCGCAAAATATCTGGCAGAGATGTTTGAAGTTTCCATGCGGACGATATACAGGGATATAGATGTGATTAATCAGGCAGGAATTCCGGTCTTTGCCACCTCGGGACCGGGCGGCGGCGTTGAAATTATGAAAGAATTTAAAGTAGAAAAACGAATTTTCTCTGCAAACGATATAACCGCACTTCTGATGGGATTATCCAGTATTAAAAATAATCTGCCTGGGGAACAGACCATGGCAGCGCTGGCTAAAGTAAAGGGGATGATTCCAAAAGAACATCATAAGGAGTGGGAATATCGTGCAAATCAGATGAAAATTGATGCATTACCCTGGTTCAATGCCGGGAATCTGTCTCACACAGTTGAATTGATACAGGAGGCGTTAGATCAGCAAAAACTTCTCACATTTCAATACCGGGATATCAGAGATAAAAAAAGCAGCAGAGAAGTAGAACCCTATCGTCTTTTATGGAAGGGAGAGGCATGGTATCTTCAGGGATATTGTCTGTCACGCCGGGATTTTCGTACCTTTAAGCTGTTAAGAATGAGCGATCTGTCAATATCGGATCAGGGATTTGAGTTCCGCGATTTTTCCATGGAACGGTTGGATGAAATACAGGCCAGAGATAATTCTCTAACAAGGGTCAAGCTAAGGATTCAGGAAGGAGTAAGGGATTTAGTTATAACGCGTTTTGGGGAAGACTGTCTGACTCCCGATGGTCCGGATCATTATATAGCTGAACTAAATATGCCTGTGGATGATCTGGCCTGTGGATATCTGCTCAGTATGGGAACCAGATGTGTATGTCTGGAACCGGAAGAAATGCGGGAAAAGATGAGACAGCTTTCTTCCGAAATCTGTGGATTTTACCAATCTTCGTAAGCTTCTATGCCGTACCTTTTCTGCATATAGATAGGATGTACTTTTTTGAAACTGCAAAAGGCTATAAAACGAAAGGAGTGCATCCATGATTGTATCGTGGCTGACAACCAATGAGTGTAATTTAAAATGCAGGCATTGTTACCAGGATGCCGGAAGCAGAAAAACGGAAGAACTGACAACTTTAGAAGCGGAAAAGATGATCGGAGAAATCGCAGCGGCAGGATTTAAAATCATGATTTTCAGTGGAGGAGAGCCACTGATGCGCCCGGATATTTATCATTTGGTATCCCATGCGGCAAAAGCCGGATTAAGGCCAGTCTTTGGAACCAATGGGACACTTTTGACAGAAGAGACAGCCAGAAAGTTAAAAGCCTGCGGTGCAGCAGCCATGGGAATCAGTGTGGACAGTTTAAATGAAGAAAAGCATAATGATTTCAGAGGCTGCCTGGACGCATTCCGTTTAACCATGGAGGGCATTGAAAACTGTAAGAAAGCAGGACTGCCGTTTCAGATCCATACCACAGTTCTGGACTGGAATCAGGCTGAAGTAAACGATATTATTGATTTCAGCGTAAAAGCAGGGGCTGTGGCAAATTACATATTTTTTCTAATCCCTGTGGGGAGAGGAAAATTTCTGGAAGACACATCATTACAGGTCATGGAATATGAGGATCTATTAAAAACCATTATGGAGAAGCAGAAAAAGGTCCCTATTGATATAAAACCCACCTGTGCTCCCCAGTTTGTCCGTGTGGCAAAGGAGCTGGGGATCAAGAGCCGTTTTAAAAAGGGCTGCCTTGCCGGTCTGTCTTATTGTGTAATAACTCCGGAGGGGTTGGTCAGACCTTGTGCATATATGACAGAAATTGCGGGAAATGTCCGGGAGGAACCATTTAATAAAATCTGGTTCGGAAGCAGTGTGTTTGAAAAGCTGAGGAGCAGAGAGTATAAAGGTGCCTGTAGTATGTGTGTTTACAAGGAAGAGTGCGGTGGCTGCCGGGCAAGAGCAGGATATTACCACGACGGTGATTATATGGCGGAGGACAGTTACTGTGTTTTTGGAAAGAAGTGGAAGGAGGGGCTTCCTGCAAAATGAATTTCCATTTGCTGAAAATATATACTGGGTGGAATTTTACTTTCCTTCTGCTGCGCAAAAGGACTAAATCATCTGGGACTTGGTGCAGAGCGTGCCTACCGGCATTGCGCTTCTTGGAGGAATGTTTGTTATATTGTGTGATACAGTGAAAAAAATCTCTACGATCATATTTTAGAAAGCATCAGAACCCTTCTCGGTGTGGAAGTCCGCAGTTTTACAGACAACTGGAATTCGTATTACTGCTTTGCCCAGTCTACAGAAACTGATACAACCATATAGTTGATAAAAGCAAATAAAATACTTGACAAAAGCAACTAATATGATAAGATATAATTATCATTTTACAGCAGGAGGCAAAGCCATGCAGAGTTACTTGAAGAAATATGTAGGAATTATCCGTAGTTTTAACCGATATTACACAAATGTTCTAGGATTGCTTAATCAGCATTTTCTGGACAGTCCGTATTCTCTTTCCGAAGTGCGGATCCTGCACGAAATAGAAAAAACGGAACAATGCACCGCCAGTATGCTGGCAGACACTCTTTCCATGGATGTGGGGTACTTAAGCCGGATATTAAAAAAGTTTCAAAAATCAGGATTGATTGAGAAAAAACAGTCTGTAGAAGATAAACGCTCTCAATATCTTACTGTCACGCCATTAGGGAAGGAAAACCAGGACCATTTTAATGACCGCTCCGACCATCAGATTGAAAAGCTGGTGGAGACTCTCCCTGAGGAGGAGATTAAGATGCTGGCCCGGAACATGACTTCCATTGAAACCATATTGACCAAAGGGAAAAATATCAGGCGCGGTGATATTATCATACGTGACGATGTAAGACCTGGAGATGCAGGCTATCTCACCTATTTACATGGCTGGATTTATAAAAAGGAATATGATTATTCAGTGGCATTTGAGGGATATGTGGCAGAATCCTTTTATCAGTTCCTGATTGAGTATAATCCGGAGAAAGACAGACTCTGGTGTGCAGAGCATGAGGGAGAGATCGTGGGCTGTATCGGTATTGTCGGTCATGGAGAGAGGGCGCAGCTGCGGTGGTTTCTGCTGCATCCCAACTACCGGGGAATTGGACTTGGAAAAGATCTTTTTGAACAGGCCATGTCTTTTGCCAGGGAGAAAGGCTTTAAAAAGGTATACTTAGAGACCACCAATGATTTAACAAGGGCGATTGGGATGTATATGAAGGCAGGGTTTGTAAAGACAGCAGAAAAGGAGAACCGCGCATGGAGGGATGATTTAATCGGGCTGGAATATGAAATGGAAATTTAATAAGAAGAGCTGCAGGATACAGGATTGTCTTCTGCGGTTCTGCTTTTTACATTTTTTGTCTGATTAAACATGAAAAAAGCAGGATAAGTCAGTATTAAACTGAAACAGATATTGAAATATATTGTTCTTTTATAGTATAAATTAGTCAGGTTATCTTTCAGCATAGGAAAAATTAAACCACCAAATCTGCTTATTTTCATACAGGAAACCTCGTTTCTCCAAAATATAAATGATATGATAAAACCATACGTTAGATTTTGGCAAAGTGCAAGTTTCTTCCGTGAATTTATCAGTATAAACCTGAAATTTTAATAATACAATGTTATAAATGCAATAAAGAAGAGGTTCTATAGAATGAATTATGATGGGATAATAATTGGCATAGGGACGTTTCTTATTATTGGACTGCTGCATCCGGTTGTGATTAAGGCAGAGTATTATTTTACTGCTAAAATATGGCCGCTGTTTCTGATATTTGGACTTTTGTGTCTGGCAATCTCTCTTGTGTCACCTTCTCCAACAGAACGGTCACTGTCTGCAGTGCTTGGCTGTTCACTTTTATGGAGTATAAAAGAGATTTCTGAGCAGAAGAAACGGGTGGAAAAGGGCTGGTTTCCTAAAAATCCAAAAAGAAAAATTTAAAGTTCAAACAATTGGTTGAATTAGGAATTTTTTGATGTTATTCTATTATTAAATAAAAAGCATTGGGAGGTTTCTAAAATGGGAAGCTATATTGTGCTAAGCATCATGATTTTACTGATTTATCGGGGGATTTTTGCTGTATTTATGAATAAGGCAGCGTTGGCAAAAGGATATGGTGACGAAGCACACGTGATTGCTTTATGCCTGTTCTTTGGCGTAATGGGGTGTTTATACATCATTGCGCTTCCTGATAAAAAACTGAAAGCACAGAATGATGAAATGATTCAATTGTTACAAAGCAGAATGGAAAAAACGGATAATAAAGACGTGCATAAAGGATCTGATAATTATGATGATCTGCCTTCTTTATAATCAGGGCAGGGGGGCAAAATGGAAAAAGGAAGATATAAAATTATAAAATTAGTGGAGCATAAAGAATGGTTAAAAGATGCTCCAGTTAAAATTGAAAAAAGCCAGCTGCTATTCGATACAGAGAAAAATACTACATTATTACAAATAAAGATGTTCAATCTGAGCGAAAAAATAATCAAATCGGTTTATCTTGATGTGAATTGTTTTGATGATACAAACGAGTTTATAAAAGCGATAACAGATGTTACATATCTCGTGCTTGAAGCGCAGCCACAAACCGATTTTGGAGACAGACAGCCAGTTCCATTAGAGTCATTACAGGTAGCAAGTGTTGATATTATTATCAGTAAAGTTATTTTTACAGATGGTACGGTTTGGAACAATTCTGACAAAGAAGCAGGAGTTATATTAGCAGAGCAGGAAGCTATTGATCATAATGATGACTTATATGAACAAATTAAAAGAGAATTTATAGGAAAAAAAGCGATACCCTGTTATTGGTTTGAAAATAGTGAGAATTATTGGCGCTGTACATGCGGACAGGCAAACAGCAATGATGTTCTGACCTGTGGTTATTGTGGGATTGAAAAAGCCTGGCTTGAAAATCATTTAAATAAAAATTATTTATTGAAACAGGGCAGGCGTTATCAAGAAGCAGAATTATTGCAAAGAAAGAAAGAGGAAGAATATATTCAAAAAAAGGCAGAAGAGGAATTAAAAATTAAAAAGCAGGAAGAGGAATTAATTGCTGAAAAGAATAAAAACACAAAAAGAATGATTAAAAAAGTTATAATAGCAATAAGTGTTTTTATTATTATAATTGCTGCGAATGCCGGATATAAAAATGTTTTAAGCCCTTTAATCTCTTATAATAAGGCAATGAGTTTATATGATAATAAAGATTATGGGGAAGCCATAGAAATATTTTCAAATATGAATGGGTATAAAAACAGTCAGGAAATGATCACCAGATCCATATATCAATATGGGATAAAATTATTGGAATCAGGTGAATATGAATCAGCACTTCAACAGTTTGGCAAAGTAGAATCTTATGAAGATACAAGCAAATATATCATCGAATGCCACTATAAGATCGGCAGCAAATTAATGAATGATAAAAAATGGGAAGAAGCGGTTGATCATTTATTCATCAGTAAAAAGTATGAAGACTCGTACAATAAGATTCATGAGTGCTTTTTCCAGATTGCTAATAGTTATATGCTTGATAAAGATTGGGGGAAGGCACTCGATGCATACAATAAGGTGGATGGGAAAGCGATAACCGAAGATCTTAACGCTGCTATTTCGGAAGCTTACTATCAATATGGGCTTTCTTTTGCATCTGATTTATTGTGGGATAAAGCAATATGGTGCATGAAACATGCATTAAGCAACGGTGAATATAAAGATGCAAAATCATTACTAGAAACATATCGTAGTAAATTTAAATAGAATGGATTGGATGAATCACCAAAATGTGAAGTTACAATTTTTTCCGGAGACACTGAAACGTGTCTCTTTTCTTTTAAAATAGCACAGTGTTTTGTCCTGCGGCCGCATACCAAAGTATGCAAAGCCCGTGAAGCAAATTGGTTTTGCGGGCAAAACATCTGAAATGCTATACTGAGCACATAAAGGAGGAAACCATGGAAAACCGACTTCCAAAAATATTTGAACTTGTCTGTCAGAACAAACGGGAATTAACAGTCCGGGAGTTTTCCACTCAGTTTGGAGTGAGTACCAGAACCGTTTACAGCGATGTGAAGAAGCTGAATGAATTGCTGGAGACGGGCGGATATCCCATCATACAGGCAGATAAAGGGAAGCTGCATTATGCAGAACCGTTAACAATTGAATTTGAAAGTCTTCTTGCTTCCACCTCGGATTTTGTTTTAACCAATCAACGGATCCGGCGTCTGCGCATTGTAGAGACCATACTTCTCGCAGGAGATCAGTTCACGGTAGAGGATTTACTAAAGGTTCTGGATATCTCCAGAAATACTTTGATTGCGGATTTAAAGGAAATAAAAGAAATGCTAGCCATTCACTCAATCGCAATCGAGTCCACACCCTTTAAAGGATACCGTGTGATTGCTAAGGAATTAAATATCCGCAATCTTCTGATTCTGTCGGTCAGTGAGGATCCATTGTTTTTTGAAAACCGGCCTCCGGCAAATGATATGGAAATAATAAAGAAGTGTGAAGCCTTTTTAGACGATGTGGCAGGAAGACTGAGCGTGGAACTCAGTGATGTTTCCTTTCACCGGATGCTGGCTGCGTTCTGGGTTACCTATGCGAGAATCTCCATGGGAAAGGTCTTTCCAGAAGGACCCAAAGATCCGCTGACAAGAGAGGAAATCACCTTTTTGGAGAAAAGAAAGGAGCTTTCATTAATCTTCGGTACAGAAGTATCCTTAGATGACTGCTTTTATCTGGCTAATAAGCTGACAGAGGCATCTGTTGTAAAGTACGAAGAGCTGCTTTCTGAACAATGGCTCCCCTTTCATCTGGTTACGAACCAGTTTATCGAAGCTGTCACGAAGGAATACCCCTTTGAAGCCTTTGAGACAGATACAAAGCTGTACGAGGGATTACTTAATCATCTCAGGCCGGCCTATAAAAGGGCCTTATCTGAAGAATGGGCGGAAAACCCGCTGCTTGATTATGTGAAGGAAAATTTTTCGCAGCTAAATAAAGCTGTGTCACAAGGGGTAAGGCTGGTGGAAGATAAGCTGAAGGTTCATTTCAATGAGCATGAAACATCCTACTTCACACTGCTGTTTGCTTCCGTAATCGAAAGAAATGAAAAGCAGGTACGCAGAACGCCTAATGTGATTATTGTATGCAATGCTGGAATCAGCACCTCCGAGATCTTAAAAAGCAGGCTGGAAGCCATGTTTCATGTGAACATACTGGGTACATTCAGTGTTCGTAATGCGGCTTTGTGGCTGATGGAGCACATACCTGATTTTATTGTTTCAACGGTGCCTTTTAAATGGAAAGATATTCAGGTATTAAAAGTTAGCCCATTTCTATCGGATTATGATATCAGGGAAATACAAAACCAGCTGTCATTTTTAACTGCCAGGATACATCTGGGAGATGTAATGGGCATTATCCGCAAATACGCAGATATCAAAGAAGAACAGATTCCGGCTCTGAAAAAAGAACTGAGTCTGTATTTGGGGGTTTCAGAAAAAACGGAACCCAGGAAAGGAATTTATCAACCTATGCTAAAAGAAATACTGACAACCGATTTAATACAGGCAAAATTTTCTGCCGGCAGCAGAGACGAAGCTGTCAGGGAGAGCGGAAGACTGCTTGTTGAGAAAGGGCTGGCTGATGAAGCTTATATTGAGGCAATGCTTAAAAATGTGGAGGTCAACGGGACCTACATTGTAATTGCTCCCGGAATTGCCATGCCCCATGCAAGACCAGAAGAAGGAGCGCTTGGAATCGGCCTTAGCATCGTTACGCTGAAAGAGCCTGTCATCTTTGGCCATCCCAAAAATGATCCTGTTAAAATAGTCGTCGGTCTTTGCGCCATTGATCACCAGTCTCATTTAAAAGCTTTGACGGAGCTTGCGGATATTCTTATGAATGAAAAGAAAGTGGAAGAAATTATAAGCGCAGATTCGGAACATGAAATTATGAAAATTATAAAGGGGGAATCCTGATGTTAAAAATTGTTACGGTATGTGGTGCAGGAGTGGGGAGCTCCATGATGCTTCGTCTGTTTACCCAGCAGATTTTAGAGGCTGAAAAGATTGACGCAGTGGTGGACGCGTCTGATATTGGTTCTGTGAGTCCCGATTTTTATGATATTTTAATTACCACTTCAGATTTTGCTGATGTGTTAAGGGATTCTAAGGCTCATATTATCCGTATTGATAATATGATGGATAAGCAGTACTTAAAAGAACAGCTTATGGAAGCGATCAACACGAAGAGATAACAGGTGTAGAAACCCAGGGAGGGAGATTTATGGAAGTATTGATGTATCTGATTCGCAATGTGTTCAGCCAGGCAGTGTTCATCATTGGAATCGTTGTAATTATAGGAATGGCTGCGCAGAAAAAGACCTGGGACCAGATTCTGCCCAGCGTAATTAAAACAATGATTGGTTTTACCATGATAAATGTAGGCGGCCAGACTCTTGGTGTGTCACTGCTGCCTTTGCAGACAATGATCACGAAAATTTTTAATTTACCGGAAATTCCTGTTGATATAGGGGCGGCACAAAGTGAAAGTCTTTCTGGAATCGGAACTGAGATGGCACTGATCTTTGCACTGGGATTTGTTGTAAATCTTCTCCTTGCAAGATTCACCCGTTTTAAATACGTTCATTTATCCGCACACGTATCTTTTTTCTACGCAGGACTCATCGCAGCACTGCTGAAATTCGGTACGAACTTAAGCTTTGTCCCGCTGGTAGCAGTCGGTGCAGTTTTACTTGGTTCTTATATGACATTTTCCTGTGCTTATGTAGCTTTGTTTATGAAAGAAGTGAAAGGCGGGGAAGGATTTACCCTTGCCCATTCCAGCTCTGTGGGAATTCTTATTTCTTCCCTGCTGGCAAAAACATTTGGTAACAAAGAGCATGATCTTGAAAATATCAATGTACCGAAAAAACTGAATTTTTTAAGAGAAATGACCATATCACTTACTATTGTCATGACCATCCTTTTTCTTGCCATCAGCCTTCTTTCAGGTCCATCCTGGGCGCTGAAAAACGTTACCGGCGGACAGGATATCCTGGTTTTCAGTTTCTTAAAAGGTTTATCCTTTGGTATGTGGATTACAGTTATTATTACTGGTGTCAGAATGATGCTTTCCGAAATTATTGCTGCATTTCATGGAATTGCCAATAAGATCATACCTAATTCGGTTCCAGGACTGGATATACCGCTGTTATTCCCCAATTATCCCAATTCAGTGATACTCGGTTTCCTTACCAGCCTGATTGCAGGACTTTTGGGAATGATGGTTCTTGGTCTTTTGAATTATCCGGTGGTAGTATTCCCGGCACTGATTCCAACCTTCTTTACTGGTGCAGTTACTGCAATCTTCGGCAATGCCCACGGCGGACGCAGAGGGGCCATAATCGGATCTTTTGTAAATGGTCTGATTCTGATCTTCGGACAAGCCCTTTTATTACCCATGATCGGAACTTATGCCCCGATTATGAGAATTTTAAGTGAAACAGACTATTCCTTCTACGGACCGATTTTAGGCTGGATCCTGAAGCTGTTTGGAGGAATGTAATGAAACATCTGGTTTTTTATATCCCTCTTCATTATCCGGACAGAGAACGTTTCTTTGAAATACTTCAGCTGTTGGATAAAGAAGGGGCGGGGTATGTTGAGGTGGGTATTCCTGTTTCGGATCCTTATATGGATGGGGAGATCATCCGGGAATCAAACAGGGAAATACTGAAGCTGAATCTGACTGGGGAAGACATTATAGCTTCGTTAAAGGAAATTCGCAGCCGTTTTCATTTTAAAATTGTTATAATGACGTATCAGGAAGGTGTGGAACGTTTCGGTCTTACTCACATTCCCAATGAATTATATGACGGTTTTATCTGTGTCAATGGTGATTATCCCTCGGATATGCTCCATGATCCAATCAAAGTACTGAATCAGTCAAAAAGTAATGATGAACTTAAACAGGCATTAGAACACAATCACCTGTTTGCCTATGTGGTATCGGGAGAAGGAAAAACAGGTTCTTTTGATAAGCTTCCCGAACAGTATGTAGAAGTTATAAAAAGAGTGAAAACCTTAACTTCCATTCCTGCATTTGTAGGTTTTGGTATCAAATCAGCCGATGATGTGAAAACGGTAATGAAAAATGGCGCAGATGGCGCCATAATAGGAACTGAATTTATCCGCCGTTATAAACAGGGAGGATTTGAAACGCTGAAAAGCTACATAGGTGAACTAAAAAGAGAGCATTAAAACAGGGGAGTTTTAATAGAAGCGGCAGAAGCCTGACTTATTTCAAGGTCAGGCTTCTGCTTTTTAACGTCTCTTTTTTCCGGTATGGATAAACTCCTTTACACCATAACAGTCCCTGTACTGCTTTAACGTCATGCCAGTCACTTCCTTAAACTGCTTTCCCAAGTGACTTTGAGAAGAAAAACCCAGGTAGGCCGATATTTCGATATAATGATATTTGGAATATATTAAGAGATTTTCAGCCAGCTTTATTTTTTCATTTCTGATGTAGTCTGTAATAGAAATCCCTTCCCATTTTTTAAACAAATCAGAAAGATAGTTGGGGTTCATCTGAAGTTCCCGGGCCATATTTCCTATATTGATTTTCTCGTGAAGATGGGAAAAGATATAATCCTTGCATTCCTCAATGCGGGAATTTTTTTCTCTGCTTTGGCTCCCTTTTAGCTGTTCCTTTACCTCCTGTACCAGTCTGGCATATTCATATTCTGCGCTGTTTTTAATATGGGTGAGGGTGGCGATATCATTGGATTCTTCTATTTTCATAATAAATATGTCGCTGAGGGAGAATGAAATTTCCGGGTTAACGCCTCCCCGTATGGCAGCCCGGCTTGCCAGTGTAATAACGACGATACATACATTTTTA
Source organism: Bacillota bacterium (assembly GCA_023386315.1). Classification (GTDB taxonomy): domain Bacteria; phylum Bacillota; class Clostridia; order Lachnospirales; family Lachnospiraceae; genus Lacrimispora. The sequence goes on from JAEWJZ010000025.1 coordinate 138,158, forward strand.
AAGCTTCTCAGCCGGTCTTTTGCCAATATGCCCAGCTGCCCGGTATAATCCTCCGCCCAGCTTTGCTCCAGCTGTCTGATATCCCCGTTTTCAATGCTGGAGAATTCCCGTACCTCCTGGTCATAAGGGTTGTGTTTTTTTCCGTTTTCATGGTTTTCAAAGATAAGTTCTGAGAAATTCTTCTGTATCTGCTCCTGAGCTAAGGAATCCACGCAGTTTTGCTTAATGATATCACCGGCCGTGAGCATTTCTTCATGAAACAGGTTATAGATGAGGAGGATATCACGCAGAAAATCATCAAAATCGCAGATACTGAGACCCTCCAGCCAATTGTAGTCAACATCAATGCCATCAATCACATGATTGATCTTTACCTGTGAATGAAACCCCACAGGACCAATCACGTAAATAATGTCTTCAGCAGGAACTGCTGCGTATATGATATTTCCATTAACAGTAGTAAGGGATGGAAACGAACCCCCAGGAATCTCAAGTACAGCGTCTCTGACTTCTTCACTGGAAAAAGGAAGATCAAAAAAGTCTTTGCATGCGCAAAAAGACTCCACCAATTTTTTATCCCTGGCAAAGGATTTTACAAAAGTATGAAGATCGTAGGAAATATGTTTCATGAAATAATTCGTAATCATACAAATCCCTCCATCTAAGAAACGTGATAAAAAACTGTATATATTGATATAAGAACAGTATAACTTAATTTAAAATGAATTCAACTGAAAAATGATAAAAAAGGAGATTTGTGATGAAAGTAAACGGCGTAAACCTGGGAAACTGGCTGGTGCTGGAAAAATGGATGAGCCCCGGATTGTTTGAAGGAACGGATGCAGAGGATGAATACTGGCTCCCCCACAGTTTAACAAAAGAAGTCTATGAAGCCAGAATTAAAATACATCGCAGTGAGTATATTTCCGAACGGGATTTCGTAACCATTAAATCCTGGGGCATGGATACTGTCCGTATTCCGGTTCCGTATTTTATCTTTGGGGACAGAGAGCCGTTTCTGGGTTGTATCAATGAACTTGACAAGGCATTTAACTGGGCTGAAAAATATGGTCTTCAGATTCTTATTGATTTACATACTGCGCCGGAAGGCCAGAACGGATTCGATAACGGAGGAATCAGCGGTGTATGCAAATGGGCGCAGTATCCACAGGAGGTGGAGTTCGTACTGACTGTTTTGGAACGTCTGGCCAAACGATACGGAACAAGAAGAGGGCTGTGGGGAATTGAGGTTCTTAATGAGCCGGCTACGGAAGCAATCTGGGAGTTTATGAACGTGCAGAAGAGGTATCCTCCGAAAGATGAGGCAATGGGCAGCGGCAGCTGTGGAATTCCCCTTCCGTTTATCAGACAGTTTTACCGGGAGGCATACAAAAGAATCAGAGCCTGTATGCCGGAAGAAAAGTATGTGGTTTTCCACGATGCATTTGACTTATCAGGCTGGAAAGAATTCTTCGAAAAAGAAAAGTTTCAAAACATTGTTCTGGACACTCACCAGTATCTGATGATGGCAGAAATGATGGGGTGCGGTCAGAATCGAAAGGATTACTTAGATTACATTCAGACCCATTTTGCAAAAGAGATAGAGGAAGCACAGGCATATGTCCCTGTGGTGTGCGGCGAATGGTGTCTCTTTAATTCCCTGGCATGTGGCTGGGATACAAAAGGGGGACAAACGGTACTAAACGGTTTAGACGGTTCTGTTAAGGAACTGAAATCTGCAGAAGAGAAAAAAGAAATATATCAGGCCGTGGCAAAGGCTCAGCTGGAAGCCTGGAATAAGGGCTCCGGCCATTTTTACTGGAGCTATAAGCTATTAACGGATACGGTCAATACCAGCGGATGGAGCGGATGGGACAGCTGGGATTTGGGAAGATGTGTGGATTTTGGCTGGTTTCCTGTAGAAAAGTAAAATATAATTCAGAAAAGAGGAGAAGATATGAAACAGACAAATGGGAATGGAAGGCTTTCTTTCGTCGAGCGTTTTGGATACGGTATGGGCGATTACGCAGGAAATCTGGTATATTCTGCAATCAGCGCATTTTTGCTGGTTTACTATACCAATGTAGTAGGGGCAAGTCCGGCTGCGGCAGCAGGAATTATTGCTGTATCCAAGTTTTTTGATGGAATTTCAGATCTGGTTATGGGATACATTGTAGACCATACCAGCAGCAAGTGGGGAAAGGCCCGTCCGTGGCTTGCCAGACTGTGCGTGCCTCTTGCAGTCTGCACAGTGCTGATGTTTACAGTGCCTCAAAGTATGGAGGGAAAGGCTCAGCTGGTATACATGTTCCTGACTTACAATCTGGTTTCCACCATTTTCTATACAGGAATTAACATCCCGTATGCGACCATGCACGGCCTGATGACGACCAATCAGTATGAGAGAGGACTACTGGGAAATTTCCGAAATCTTCTGGCAACTGCGGGTACGATGACCATTAATACAGTAGTCTTAAAAATGACCGGATACTTTGGCGGAGGCGACAAGTACAGCCAGAGAGGCTGGACTATTACCATGATCATTCTGATGATCGTATTTATTATTATCAATCTTTTTACATTTGCAGTATGCAAAGAACGTGTGGTGGATGAAAAATCAGAAGGAAATAAAGAACTTAAAGTATCCTTTGCTAAGGGCATAAGAGGATTATTGGTGAATAAATACTGGATTCTGCTTGTAATTGCAATCTTTTCCCTGTATTTTATGATGTCCTGTTTCTTCGGATCTGCGGTCTACTTTGCACAGTACCGATTGGGAGATGCCAACTATTTCACCCCAGTTTCCAACTTCCTGTCCATTTCTCAGATCATAACCTTATTCATTACGCCATTTCTAATGAAGAAGTTTACAAAGAAACAGCTGATGCTTACAGGTCTTACGGTTGCTGCACTGGGATTTGCTCTTACCGGAGTGTCCTATAACCTTACCTTTATCAGTGCCATGTCAGTGATCAAAGGAATCGGTTTTGGTTTATCCGGAGCGTGTATGTTCGGGCTTTTACAGGATGCCATTACATACGGGGAGTGGTATAACGGATATGGCACTGCAGGCATGGGAAATGCGGCATCTTCCTTCTGTATGAAAGTTGGTTCCGGGATCGGAACAGCAGCACTTGGCTGGATACTGGCAGCAGGCGGTTTTCATGCAGACAAGGCAGTGCAGAGTGCCTCATCTTTGGCGGCAATTGATTGGGCATTTATCTGGATTCCGGCTCTTACCATGGGAATTGGAGTTGCCTGTCTTTTATTATTTGATCTGGATAAAAAATATGATAAGATACTTTCAGATTTGTCAACAGGAAAACACAGATTGGAGAACTGATGAAAGATAACACTGGATATCAAAGAAAAAGTCTTTTGTTTGGAACTGCGTATTATCCCGAATATATGCCTTATGACAGGGTGGAAACAGACTTGTCCATGATGTGTGAGGCAGGGATGAACGTGGTCCGGATTGCGGAATCCACATGGAGTACTCTGGAGCCTTCCGATGGAATTTATGATTTCAGCTTCATTGATCAGGTCCTTGAAGAGGCTGGGAAGAGGGGGATGGAGGTAATAATCGGTACGCCCACATACGCCATTCCCAGCTGGCTGGAAAAAAAAGATAAGAATATAATGGTAAAGACGAAAGCCGGGCAGGCTGTCTATGGACGAAGGCAGATCATGGATCTTATGAATCCTGCCTACCGCTTTTACGGAGAACGGGTGATCCGCAGACTGTTAGAACACACCGCGGGGCATCCATGCGTCACCGGCTTTCAGATCGACAACGAAACAAAGCATTACGGTACCTCTTCAGAGCTGGTGCAAAAGCTGTTTTTGGAATATCTGCAGCAGAAAGTTGTAACAACTGACCGGTTAAATGAAACCTTCGGCCTTGCCTACTGGAGTAATTCCATTCATGACTGGAGTGATTTTCCAGATATGAATGGCTGTATCAATGCAGGCCTCTCCTGTGAGTTTGAACGTTTTCAGAGAAGTCTTGCAGCTGAATTTCTCTTATGGCAGTCAGAAATAGTAAGGGAATATAAAAGAGAAGATCAGTTCATTACCCACAATTTTGATTTCCAGTGGAAAAAATTCGGTGCAGATATTGCCCAGGATGGATATTCCTATGGCGTTCAGCCGGATATCGACCACTACGAAGCTGCAAAAGCAGTGACGATAGCAGGTACCGATATTTATCATCACACGCAGGATCAGCTTACCGGAGCGGAGATCGCTTTTTGCGGAGATTCCATACGCTCTTTAAAAGAAAGAAACTATCTGGTACTGGAATGTCAGGCCCAGGCATTTAAATACTGGACACCTTATCCCGGACAGTTAAAGCTCCATGCTTACAGCCATCTGGCAAGCGGAGCAGACGGAATCATGTATTGGAACTGGCATTCCATTCACAATGGATACGAAACCTACTGGAAAGGACTTCTAAGCCATGATCTGTCAGTGAATCCGGCATATGAAGAAGCCTGTCAGATCGGAGACCAGTGGCAAAAGACGGGTAAAAATCTTCTGAATCTGAGAAAAGACAATAAGATTGCGCTGGTAGTTGACAATCAGTCCCTTCATGCACTGGAGTGGTTCCCCATAGACCGGGATTTAAGCTATAATGACGTAGTGAGATGGATGTATGACAGTCTCTATGAGTTAAATATGGAATGTGATGTAGTGGATATCAATGGTCTGGATCCGTTTAAATACCAGATGATTGTGACTCCTGCTCTGTACAGCATTACGGAAGATAAATTAAAGCAGTTAAAAGCATTTGTTTCAAATGGAGGAGTTTTGGTAAGTACCTTTAAATCCTTTGTTTCCAATGAATATTTAAGTGTTTATCCGGATACACAGCCTCATCTGCTTCATGAATGCTTCAAAGTTCACTACAATCAGTTCACGGATCCGGGAACAGCGAAAATCAAAGGACAGCCGGTTCAGTATTTTGCCGAACTGCTTATAACAGACGGCGCCGGAGCGCTTGCGACTTATGAGCATAAATACTGGGGAAACTATGCGGGAATTACCCGATCGGATTATGAAAAAGGCAGCACCTATTATATTGGCTGTTATACAGACAAGAAGATCGTGAAAGAGATTTTAACAATGGCTGCAAAGGACGCAGGTCTTACCGATTGTATACCAGATGTCTGCTTCCCGGTGATCATCCGCAGCGGGGTCAATCAGGATAATAAAAAGCTTCATTATGTACTTCATTATTCAGAAGAGGAAACGGCCTTTGTCTGCCCGTATGACCGGGTAAATAACCTGTTGGACGGAATGAACTATAAGAAGGGAGACAGGATTCCCTTAAAAGACTGGGATACTGTCATATTGGAGGAAGAATGATGAGCGAACACGATAAAATGATAAAGAACCCCATTCTGCCTGGTTTTAATCCCGATCCATGCATTTGCAGAAAAGGTGATGATTATTATCTGGCAGTATCAACCTTTGAATGGTTTCCCGGAATTCCCATATACCATTCGAAGGATTTAAAAAACTGGGAATTGTACACCCATGTCCTGACAGATGATGAAAAAGTTGACTTAAAGAAGCTTCCTTCTGCAAAAGGAATCTGGGCCCCATGCCTCACATACTGCGAAGAGGAAGATATGTTTTATGTGATCTACGGAGTCATGAATTCCATGAACGCCCGGTATTTTGATGTAAACAATTATCTGATTACTGCCAGGGATATCAAAGGACCCTGGAGTGAGCCGGTATATCTTCATTCTTCCGGATTTGATGCCTCCATCATCCATGATAACGGGAAAAAATATATCGTATCTCTGGAATGGGAGACCAGAGAAGGCTATGAAAAGCCCGGTGCAATCTGTATGGTGGAATACGATCCGGAAAAAAAGGAGATTATCGGTTATCCCAAACGCATCTGGAACGGCGGAACCGACAGGGGCTGTATTGAAGCGCCCCATTTATACAGACGTGGGGATTATTATTATATCATGTGCGCAGAAGGCGGAACCGGCTATAATCACTGCGTAACTATGGGAAGATCCAAAGAAATCTGGGGACCATATGCGGCAGATCCAAAGAATCCCATCGTAACCTCAGTTCCGGGGGATTCTAATGAGCGTCATGATCCGGACCATTTAAAACCCAGATATTATAATCCGGATTCCCTTCTTCAGAAATCCGGTCATGGCAGTATGGTGGATACACAGAATGGGGAAACCTATCTGGTACATTTATGTGCCCGCCCCTTTGTACCGGAGCTGCGCTGCACTCTTGGAAGAGAAACGGCCATTCAGAAAATGATATGGACAGACGATCATTGGCTGCGTATGGCCAGCGGGGGGAATTTAGCAGAAGTTCTGGTTGAAGCAAGTGATTTGCCTGAAGTACCGGTGAAGCAAGTCCCTGATTTTGATGATTTTAATGAAGAAGAGCTGGGTCTGCAGTATTACGCGCCCAGAATCATGCCCCAGCGCTTTGCTGATTTAACAACCCGTCCCGGCTATGTACGGATTCGTGGTCAGGAATCACGGACTTCCTTAAATCAGGTGAGCATCCTGGCAAGAAAGCTGACCTCTGTCTATGTGACAGTGACCACAAAGATGGAATTTATTCCGGAGGTTCACCAGCACAGTGCCGGACTGATTTTATATTATGACAACATGAATTATATTAATTTGAGAAAATATTACAGCGAAACTCTGGGACAGAGTGCGCTTTCCATTATCCATCTGGAGAACGGGGAGAAGACCGAATTTTTAAATACCAGGATACCGGTAAGGAATGATCCTGTTTATCTGAGGCTTACAATTGAAGGCCGGCAGTCCTGGTTCTCCTGGTGTTTTGACGGAGTGAATTACCAGAAAATCGGACGGGTCTTTGACACCACCAGATTTTCTGATGAATACTGCAGGTACGGGGAATTTACCGGTACTATGGTTGGCATTACCTGTGCAGACAGAGTAAAGCACAGTCACTATGCAGACTTTGACTTTTTTGAATATTGTGCGGATGAGGACAGAGCAGTTAATTAGAAAGATGCCCCAATCATATATCCCAGTGCCGCTCCATATAGAATCGACAGGTAGCGGTTGGAAGTGATGGGGCATGCTCCGCTTGGGCACCCTATTTTTTTATAGTAGAGATATCCGGCAAAGCCGCCTATTGCGGTGCAAATTATTTCGCTCCAAATCATGGCAGGTTCCTCCTGTTTTTTGTAAATCATAGCGTTTTTAGATTCTGTTTTCAGTAATAATGTCACAGAAGAGTCAGGCAGTTAAAAGGTAAAAACTGGATAAAACGAGTCAAAAAACAGAAAGAATATCTTAATTACACCTGATATACTCAGATTATACCGGATAAAAAAACGGAAAAATCATGAGGATATGAGAGGTGCTTATGGAAAAGAAGGTATTAAGACAGTTATCGATGAAAGAGAAGGTTTCTTACGGTCTGGGTGACTGCGGTGCCAATGTTGCTGTTGCGATGTGCTCCACCTTTTTAACTGCATATTATACAGATACGGTTGGCATTGCGGCGGCTGCTATCGGAACCATGATGTTGTTGACACGTATATTTGATGGAATAACAGATATTTTCATGGGAGTGATAGTGGACAGAACCAGCACCAGATGGGGAAAGGCCAGACCCTGGCTGCTCTGGACCGCACCCTTCATGGCATTGGCCCTTATTTTGTTGTTTCATGTACCTGGTGATTTAAGCAGCGGAGGAAAACTGGTATATATCTATCTTACATACATTTTTCAAAGCTGTATTGTGTATACAGCAAATAATCTGCCGTATAATGCACTGCTGTCCCGTATGACACTGAATGTCAATGATCGTGCTTCTGCAGCTTCCATCCGCTTTGTGATGACGCAGATTACCACTCTCATAATTAATGCAGTAACGGCAGGGTTACTTGCTACAGTCGGATGGTTTGCTTTATCTTTCGTTTATGGTATTATAATCATGGTTTTACTGCTCATCTGCTTCTGGGGTGTAAAAGAGCACTTAGATGAAGACGCAGAAACCGGGCTGGTGAAAGTGGAGAGAGTACCGCTTCATTTAGCTCTTCCAGCTTTGTTGAAAAACAGATATTTTTATATTCAGACTTTGCTCTTCCTTTTTTTATATATTGCAATTGTCAGTACCGGATCAACTACATTTTATTTTTGCAACATTGTACTTGGAAATATAGGGATGATTACACTGATCAGCATGGCAGCTACGATTCCGGCGATGATTGTAAATCTCATTATGCCAAAATTAGTTAAGCTTTATGGAAAATGGAAACTGATGATATCAGGTGCTGTCCTGATGATCACTGGTTATTTGATAATAGGAGCTGCAGCTTCCAATGTGACGGCTGTTTTGATCGGTGTGGCAGTGAAAGGCTTCGGCATGGGACCTATTATGTCTGGTCTTTTCGCGATGACAGCAGATGTAGTTGATTATGGGGAATGGAAGACTGGAATACGTTCTGAAGGACTTGTCAACAGCTGCACTTCCTTTGGCATGAAGGTTGGCATTGGCGTTGGAGCTGCTGTCTGTACATGGATTATTGCATTTGGAGGTTATGATGGGACCGCAGCTGTCCAATCCGCTTCCGCAGTAAATATGATCCGTTTTGGATTTGGCTATAATGGCGCGATTATTTCGGGCATTTGTCTGATTCTTTGTGTTATGATGAATATAGACCGCTATATTGTCCAGATACAAACGGATCTTGAGAATAAGCGTGAAAATAATAGAAAAGCTGGTGAATGAAATGTCAGAAACAAGTGATTTAATACGTAAGATGTTCCGGGAAGGAGACCGAAAACGTGATGCGGGTCTGACAACGCCGGATTCCATTCAGAGATACGATAATATTGTGTATGGAACTGACACAAATTGGCAGATCCTGGATGTGTACCGGCCGAAAGAGTCAGATGGAAAGAAGCTTCCTGTCATTTTAAGTGTACACGGCGGCGGCTGGGTATATGGAGATAAGGAAATCTATCAGTTTTATTGTATGGACCTGGCAAGGCGCGGCTTTGCAGTGGTGAATTTTACTTATCGGCTGGCGCCGGAAAACAAATTTCCGGCTTCCATAGAAGATACAAATCAGGTATTTACATGGATTATAGAGAATGCCGAGACCTATGGTTTTAACAAAGAGCATATTTTTGCTGTAGGAGATTCTGCGGGAGCCCATATCCTCGGATTATATACGGCGATTTGTACGAATCCTGACTATGCCGCTCAATATCCGTTTCAGACACCAGACGGTTTTAAGCCGGAGGCGATCGCGTTAAACTGCGGTGCATTTCATATGGAATCTGACAAAGAGAGTGAGGATAAGACGAAGTCCCTGATCGGAGAATATCTTCCCATGGGAGGTACTCCTGCGGAGCTTGAGATGATAAGCGTGGAAAAATATGTGACCGCAGATTATCCCCCCGTGTTTCTTATGACATCAGTGGGAGATTTTTTGAAAGATCAGGCCCCCATTATGGCTGAGAAACTGGCAGAATGTAATGTTCCGTTTATCTGCCGCCTTTTTGGCAGTGATAAAAACCGCCTTGGCCATGTTTTTCACTGCGATATAAAATCAGAGGATGCCCGTATATGCAATGATGAAGAATGCTTCTTTTTTAATGAATTTATTAAGAAGGATAATGAATAAGAATGAGTGAACCAATCGCAAAGCATCAGTTGTTTGAATACGAAATAAATAATCCCTTCCAGATTATAAATCTGGAAGGGCCATTGATTTGCGAAGAAAACTTATTAAACCACTGGCATACGGAGCTGGAGATAGCTTATATTTTTAAGGGGCAAAGCGATCATTATGTAGATGGGAACTGCATTCATGCGGCCCCCGGAGATCTGGTGGTTGTAAATTCTGAAAGCATTCACAGCATTATTCCGGATCGTATTGTTTGTGAAAGCAGGGGAATGATCGCCGTGGTCCTTATTATATCCAGGGATTTCGTAAAGGAATGTTTTCCTGATCTGGATTGTCATTATTTTGTAGTATCTGACCAGCTCAACCGCATAGAGGTGAAGCGCATCATGGTCACTCTGTCTGAAAAAGCAAAATGCTCCCGTAATCATGAGGAGAGTCTGCTGATAAAGGGCCTGATTCTGGAGCTGTTTTATTATCTGTGCCAGGATGGATACCAAATGAAGGATTTTGTCATGAACATCAACCAGCAAAAGAATAATGAACGTTTAAAGGGAATCATTCAGCATGTAGAACGTCATTATATGGAACCAATTACTCAGTCAGATACTGCAAAGCGGTTTTATTTTACAAAAGAGTATTTTTCCCGTTTTTTTAAGAGAAATACAGGGGTTAATTTCAAACAATATCTGACAAATTACAGAATCTTAAAAGCCAGGAACGAACTTATAGGTACGGATCACAGTATTCTGGAGATCGCACTTAATAATGGATTCTCAGATGAAAGACGTCTGATTGAGTCATTTAAGAAAATATACCAGATTACACCGCTGCAGTATAGGAAAAAAAATTCCTCTTCTTATATTCATGAAAAAAATGATTGACAATAAGTGAATGATCGTTTATTATAAAGCCATAGAGGTGATGGAATGAGAAGAAAAGACGACGAAAAGGTGAGGAATATCAAGGAAGCAGTAATCAAGCTGATCCTGCAGGAGGGCTTTCATGGCACTTCTGTCTCTAAAATAGCCAGAATGGCAGGGGTTTCGCCGGCGACGGTCTACATCTATTATGAGAATAAGGATGTGATGCTGCATGACATTTACCTGGAATATTCAGAAGAGATTTACGACTACTTATTAGACAGCATGAAGCAGGAGATGGAAGGCCGCAGGCAGATTGAATTACTCATCCGAAGCTATTATAACTACATTCTGGAGAATAAGGAAATTTTCAGTTTTGTGGAACAGTTTTCCAATTGTCCGTCTTTAGCCAACAGCTGTTCCGGTAAAAAGGGAATCTGCAAGATTTATCATATGATGGCTGAGATGAAGCAGAACCATATCTTAAGAGATTACCGGGAAGATAATTTACTGGCAATTATTTTCCAGCCGGTGAAAGCCATTGCGGTTGATAACCGGAAGAATGAAGCTCAGAAAGAGGATTTACTCACAGAGCTGATTATCATGATACAAAATGCAATTATGATGTAATGCTTATAAGCGGGATTCTTTTATTGTTACTTTAAAAGATATCTCGCAAATTAAATCCTGATTGTTAAATGAACATTCACTTAAAATACGCACAGAAAGGATAAAACTATGAAAAATTATAATGATAATAATCTCGGCATAATTGTTCCGGTTTTTAATAAAGTTTTATTGCCTGGTGTGGCGACAATTATACATCTGGAACATTTAAATGAAAGACAGATCATGAGCCTGGAAGAGGAAGAAATCGTAAAGATTGCGCTACCGCTGAAACAGGATTCGGGCCAGGAAGATAAGAAGGAAGATGATTTTCACCGGATTGGAGTCACCTTTTCCATAAACTCAGTGGAACAGACGGAAAAGGGGGTTCGCCTGTCAGTAGAACTTGGTGACAGAATCCTGGTGAACCAGATCAGTGAAGACAAAGGAGTTTTATACGCAGCATTTGAGGAAGCGCCGGATCTTGCAGATCTGGATGAGGGCAGCCTTAAGGAAATGCTGGGATATATTAAAAAAGTGAGCAATGATATCAGCAGTAAATTTACAGGCGGTGAACAGTATCAGCGGATCGTAAACGGTTTTCATGATATCAATACACTCATGATGTATTTATCCCAGTTTATACAGATATCTCCGGAGGAGCGTTATCAGCTGTTAGAGATCCAGTCCTTAAAGGAAAGAAGCCTCCGTTTTATGGATCATATACTGAAGCAGAAGGAAATGATCGAGCTGCAGATGCAGGTAACTGAGAAGTTTTCTGAAAGAGCCAATAAAAGCTATCGGGAAGCAGTTTTAAGAGAACAGTTAAAGGCGATTCAGGAAGAATTAAACGAAGGCAGGGAAGGGGACGGCAAGAAGGACAATGATTACCGTTCAAAGATTGAAGAAGCAGGCATGCCCCAGGAAATAAAGGAATCAGCCCTGGAAGAATATGAAAAAATGGAGGAACAGGGGCCAAACCAGCCGGATTATAAGGTGATGCGCAATTATCTGGATTTGCTGGTTAAGCTGCCCTGGAAAAAGCAGCCTGCAAAATCCGTTGATTTAGACGGAGCAAGGAAAATCCTTAATGAGAGGCATTATGGTCTTGATAAAGTAAAGGACAGAATCATACAGCATCTGGCTGTTATGGAGCTGAACAAAGAAAAGAAAGGCTCCATAATTCTGTTAGTGGGTCCTCCCGGAACAGGAAAGACCAGTCTTGGCAAAAGCATTGCCGAGGCTCTTGGCAGACCTTATACCAGATTGAGCCTTGGAGGCGTGAGAGACGAGTCGGAGATCAGGGGACACCGGAGAACCTATGTAGGAGCCATGCCTGGAAGAATCATTCAAAGCATGAAGAAAGCCGGCGCTACCAATCCGGTAATGGTGTTAGATGAAGTGGATAAGCTGATGTCAGGAGGATACAGCGGAGATCCTGCCAGCGCACTCCTGGAAGTACTTGATCCGGAGCAGAACAACACCTTTACAGACCATTATCTGGATGTGCCCTACGACTTATCCGATGTATTTTTCATTGCTACAGCAAACTCCTTAGAGACCATACCGGGACCGCTGCTTGACAGAATGGAAATCATCAGCATCACAAGCTATACGGCAGATGAAAAGTTTCATATTGGAAAAGATCATCTGATCCCGGAAGTATTAAAAGAGCATGGACTGACTTCAAAAGAGCTTGTAATTGCAGAGGAAGTGCTGAAAGCAGTCATTAACGATTACACGATGGAAGCCGGAGTCAGAGGCCTGAAAAAGCAGCTGTCATCTCTTGCCAGAACTGCTGCAGAAAGAATCGTATCCAAAAAGACCGATATTCCGGTTGTTGTAAAGGCTGGGGATCTGGAGGACCTCCTGGGAAGAAAAGTATCCCGTCATGAGAAGGCACAGCTGGACAACCCGCCTGGTGTGGTAACCGGACTTGCCTGGACACCGGTAGGAGGGGAGATTTTATTCATCGAAGCGGCTGACATGCCGGGAAGCGGCAATATCATATTAACCGGAAAGCTGGGAGATGTGATGAAGGAATCCGCCAGAATTTCCTTAAGCCTGCTGAAATCCAGACTGCCTCTTAATACCTTTAATTTTAAAGAAAGAGATCTTCATATTCACGTTCCGTCAGGTTCGGTACCAAAGGATGGTCCTTCCGCCGGAATCGCTCTCTTTACTGCACTGGCATCCTTAGTCACAGGCAGTAAAGTGGATTCCAGGCTTGCCATGACTGGAGAGATTACGTTAAGAGGAGCCGTATTACCCATAGGCGGACTAAAAGAGAAGCTTCTGGGGGCTCAGAGAGCGGGAATTAAGAAAGTTCTGATTCCTCAGGATAATGTGATTGATTTAAAGGAGGTGCCGGAAGAGACAAAAGAGGGACTTACCATCATTGCGGTCGAGACCATTGAAGATGTTATAAGAGAAACCATAGGAATTGCGCTGCCTCGTATGGAGCAGGTGCTCCTGCCAAGAGAAGGAGCAGGGCGGCTGTTTGAAACCATTGAGTCAATGAAAAACAATATCAGAAGAGAGGTAATTTAAATGAATCTTACAGTGACAAAGGAAACATTAATCGGAGAAATCTTAGAAGCAGACCGTACTACAGCACCATACTTTTTTGAAATGGGAATGCATTGCCTCGGCTGTCCTTCTTCCACCATGGAAAGTCTGGAAGAAGCCTGCATGGTACACGGAGTTCCTGTTGAGGAGCTGGTCGAAAAATTAAATGGACATATGTCCAGGTAAATCAAACTCTATAAAATCCCCCGTTCTGCAGGCTATGATGCAGAACGGGGGATTTGCAGTTGTATTTAAATATCACTGTCTCCAAGCATCGCTTCTGCCATGCTCTCATATCCGTAGACTCCTGATACATAACGCAGTCCATCTGATATTTCAGATTTGGAAAAATCGTGGTTATCTAAAAATTCTCCATCTTTATCATTTAACGTGTAATAGAACATCAAAGCCAGTTTTAAGTATTCCATATCGTCTGAATCAAGTTCATCCAGAAGAGTATTCTCGGCTTCATTGATGGAGCCGTCCTCAATCAGCTTTTTCAGTTCTTCAAATTTTTCTTCCATATCCCGGCTTTTAAAAGCCCTGTCGTCATTTTTTCCCAGCTCTATGTTAAAAATCAGTTTTAACAGCGTACTCACCATTCCATTATTGATCCGGGTAGCGTAATCATCTGTCAGCATAATATTCTCCTATTCTGATTATGAATTAATATTTTTAATAATTTTCTGGCAAGAATTACTGTATCATAACCGTTTGAAAAAGTAAAGAATATCATCGCTTCCGTATTATTGTGGCAGACGGAAAAATATGTTAAGCTGTTATTTATTCAGCAGAGAACGTCAGGAGGTAAGAGATGATTGAAACAGATCTGGCAAAGAAATTTATTGAACAGGTAACCCAGTATACCCAGTACAATATAAATATTATGAATGAACAGGGGATCATTATCGCAAGCCGGGATGAGAGCAGGGTGGGAACTTTTCATGAAGTTGCCTATTATATTGTGACAGGTAAAGAAGACATGGTGGTAACATCTGGAGAGGAAGATTATCCGGGTGTCAGACCCGGTATTAACATGGTAATTAATATAGACGGAAGGAGGGAAGGGGTAGTTGGTATTACCGGAGAGCCGGCTGAAATTAAGCCTGTTGCATTGATTACAAAAATGGCTATTGAGGCAATGTTAAAATATGAAAAGCAGCAGGAGGAAATCCGGCGCAGAAGAGATAAAAAAGAACACTTTACCAATCTGCTGATCCATGTAGAACATTCTGATCCGGGAGAACTGCGTAGTATGGCGCATCAGCTTAATTATTCTGAAAACTTAATCCGGATCCCGATCTTATGCAAAACAGAGGATGTAAAAGCTGAATTGATACTGGACATGCTGAAACATGGACCGCGTCATGGAAGAGAGGATATCAGCGCAGTTCTTAATGAAAATCATGTACTGATATTTAAAACCATGAAAACAGACAGCACCAAGTTATTTGCTGATTATAAGTATTTGATCGGAGATTATCTCAGTACTGTATTAAAGTGGCTGCGTGAGCAGGAGAAGCACTGCAGATTTTTCATTGGTTCTTTTCAGGAGAATTTTACTCAGTATTACTATGCTTACAGGCATTGTGCATGGCTGGAGGAAAAGGAAGTGAGCAGTACAGCGGCATTTTTTTATGATTACACGGGAAATTATGTGCGTTCCATCGTTCCTTTCAATGAGCTTCAGTGGATGTATCAGACTTATGAGAAGGAAATGAATGAAGATCTGAAGCGGTCATTTATCGAAATTGCCGGTGCACTGATAAAAGCCAATTATAATCTGGTGACAGCCTCAAAAGAGCTCTTTGTTCATAAAAATACACTTTTGTACCGTTATGGCAAGATAAAAGATTACTTTAATATCAACCCCATTGAAGCGGCAAATGACCGTTTTTTTATGGAAACTTTTTATTCTTTTTTAACAAAAGAACATTAGTTTTGTGCTGATGATACAAAATTTGACCATGATATTGGGATTCCCGGCAGTGGATTCCTGATTATGATGATGATACTATTAGGACAAGAAGCTGGTTGCATTATAATTTCACTTAAAGGGGGTCATTTTATGACAGGTTTACCATTAATCTTTGTATTTATCCTGGCGATTATTCTGATGATTATGGCTATTTCCAAATTTAAGATTCATCCGTTTATCGCCATCATGACCATCTCTTTGCTGTTAGGCCTTATAGCAGGAATACCGCTGGCGGACAAAACATTGGGAGATGGAACAAAAGTAAGCGGGCTCGCATCTGTAATCGGGGCGGGATTTTCCGGCACTTTTTCAAGTATCGGTATCGTAATTATTCTGGGTGCTTTAATTGGAACAGTCCTGGAAAAAACAGGGGCTGCACTGAAACTTGCGGATATGGTCATTAAGCTGGTGGGGAAAAATAATCCCGTTCTGGCAATGGAAATGATGGGCTGGGTCGTCTCCATCCCCGTGTTTTGCGATTCGGGATTTGTTATTTTAAATCCAATCAGAAAAGCGCTGGTTAACAGAACTGCAGCATCATCCGTGGCAATGACTGTGGGACTTTCCTCCGGGTTATATATCTCCCATGTATTTATTCCGCCGACACCAGGACCTATTGCTGCGGCCTCCACCCTTGGAATCGGGGAAAATCTGCTTCTTGTAATGGGAATGGGTGCATTATGTTCCATTTTCCCCTTAATTGCAGGTTATTTCTATGCCAGATACATTGGAAAAAAGGTGAAATCAGCAGATGAAGCAGATATGGGAGAGATTGGAAAAACCTATGAAGAACTGGTTGCAGAATTTGGAAAACTGCCCAGTGGTGCCAATGCACTGGCTCCGATTGTGGTTCCAATTCTCCTGATGGCTCTTTCTTCCGCAGCTTCCATGGCAGGCATGACCGGACTTGGCGGAGATATTATTAAATTTTTAGGAACTCCTATCATTGCTTTGGCTGTTGGTACGCTTTTTAGTATTATTCAGCTCAAAGGGGCAGGAAAAATGAGTGACTTTTATGAAATCACCAATGAAACCTTAAAAACAGTGGGCCCTATTCTTTTTGTTACAGCTGCGGGCGGAGTTCTGGGAAAAGTGATTTCGTCTACAGACATGGTCAATTACATCAAGGATCATGCTTCTGTATTAAGTACCATGGGAATCTTCTTCCCCTTCCTTCTGGCAGCAATTTTAAAGAGTGCACAGGGTTCTTCAACAGTAGCCCTGACTACAACTGCCGGTATTGTGGCGCCTCTTCTTCCCATGCTGGGTCTGGAGAGTCCAGTCAGGATCACTTTGGCCTGCATGGCAATCGGTGCAGGAGCAATGACCGTTTCTCATGCCAATGACTCTTATTTCTGGGTAGTGACGAACTTTGGAGCAATGACGCCGGAAAAAGGATATAAGACCCAGACCATGGCAACTTTGGTTCTTGGAATAGCAGGAATACTGGAAATATTTATTCTGTCACTGATTCTTCATTAGGAATCAGGCATGAAGGGGGAAAGGAGGAACCTGATATGAAGCTGTTATTTGCATCCGATTCTTTTAAAGGAACCCTTTCCAGTGCGCAGACAATCGATCTGTTAGGTAAGGCGGCTAAGGAAATATTTGGACATTGCCAGTGGGAAGGAATTCCGGTTGCGGACGGAGGAGAAGGTACGGCAGACGCAGTAATCGCTGCTGTCAGGGGAGAAAAAGTGCCTGTGACTGTACATGGACCTCTTTTAGAGACGGTTCACACGTATTATGGCAGTCTGGATGAAAAACGGGCCATCATCGAGATGGCGGCAGCTTCAGGTCTGACATTGATACCAGAGAGTCAGAGAGATCCCCGGATCACTACCAGTTTTGGAACAGGTGAAATGATAAAGGACGCGCTAAAACGAGGGTTCACAGACATTTCCATCGCCATAGGAGGATCAGCAACAAATGATGGCGGAATGGGCTGTATGAGAGCGCTGGGAGCCCGGTTTTTAGATGATAAGGGAAATGAACTAAGCGGGACGGGTGAGGATTTAATCAGGGTCTCAGCAATTGATGTTTCCGGTCTGGATCCCAGGCTCTGCCAGGTGAAACTCACGGTTATGTGCGATGTAAACAATCCGTTATGCGGTCCGGAAGGCGCTGCATATACGTTTGGAAAGCAGAAGGGAGGGACTCCCCCTGTATTAGACCAGCTTGAGAAAGGCATGGAAAATTACAGGAATAGAATTATAGAGAAATTTGGAATCAATCCCGATGAAATCGCCGGTTCAGGAGCCGCGGGCGGTCTGGGTGCTGCACTTTGTGTATTTCTCGACGGGCAGTTAAAATCCGGTATTGAAACCGTGCTTGATTTAATTGACTTTGACTCCCGTCTGGAGGGTGTTTCTCTTGTAGTTACAGGAGAGGGGCGTGCAGACTGGCAGTCCTGTTTTGGCAAGGTGATGCAGGGGATCGGGCAAAGATGCAGAAGAAAAGGAATAGCAGCTGTTGCCCTCACCGGATCTATGGGCCCGGGAGCGGAGAAAATTTATGATTATGGAATCCGTTCCATTATGACTACGGTTAATGGGGTTATGGAACTTAATGAAGCGTTTGAACGCGCGGAAGACTTATATTATCAGGGAGCAATTCGTATGTTCCGGTTTATTGCACTTGGGATGGAATTGTAAGAGATGAAAAACGTACATGACTCAGTAAAAAGAATCATGTACGTTTTTTTGCTGCTGAATATTTTAATACTTAAAATCTGTGTTTGTTTCAAAAATCTCAGAAGACGGTCTTTCCCTGTGATCTGCCAGGCCGGATACATCTGCTGACTGGTCTTTCCCATTCTCTTTCCCATTTACCAGCTGGAATTTGCCGACCAGAGATTTTAAATTCACAGCCTGTGCAGACAATTCCTCTGAAGTCGCGGCACTTTCTTCTGAAGTCGCGGAAGTCGTCTGGACAACAGCAGAGATCTGGTCAATACCGGTTGTGATCTGTGTAACGGCTTCGGCCTGTACATTGGACGCCTCTGCAATTTCAGCGATTTTACCGGTGGAGATTTCCGCTTTTTTAACAACCACCCGGAGAGCCTGTGCTGTTTCATCAGCAATTTTTGTTCCGCTTCCAATTGCGGATATAGCATTTTCAATGAGAGCGGTGGTATTTTTAGCTGCTTCCGCTGATTTGCCTGCCAGGTTTCGCACTTCGTCAGCGACTACAGCAAATCCCTTGCCTGCAGATCCGGCCCTCGCTGCCTCCACGGCTGCGTTGAGAGCAAGAATATTAGTTTGAAAAGCAATATCATCAATGGTTTTGATGATTTTACCAATCTCATTGGAAGTATTTGCAATCTCATTCATTGCCTCTGTCATTTCTGTCATTTTCTGATTGCTCTCGCTGATACCTATGCCTGCTTCCTGAGAAAGGATATTCGCCTCAGCTGCGTTGGCTGCATTTTGTTTGATACGTTCTGAAATTTCTGTTATTGTTGCGGACAGTTCTTCAATGGAAGAGGCCTGCTCGGTCGCTCCCTGGCTGAGTGCCTGGGAAGCATCCGCTACCTGGGAGGCGCCTGTGGATACCTGTTCGGAAGCTTCGTCAATTTCCAGAAGAGTACTGCTTAAATTCAGGCGTATGTTATGCATTGCCTCATAAATATAACGGTATTCGCCGGTGTATTTATCCTGGCAGTCAGATTCGACTTGAAAGTTGCCCTGGCTCATTTCGCCAAGCAGATAATTAATATCCTGAATGATCCGCTTTAAATTCTGACCCATTTCCACAAATGTTTTTGATATCAGGCCAATCTCATCATTGCTTTTGATTTCAACCTGAACATCTAAGTTACCGGCTGCAATGTTCTGGGCAGCTGCCACAACTCCATCAATCGGTTTTAATGTCCTGCGTAAAAATATGATAACAACTGAATTAATAAAAATAAGGGACAAAACAGCCAGTACAATCATGACAATCACGCTTCTTACCACATCCTTATTCAGATCGCTTGTGTCAAGACTGCTTGAGGCCCACCAGGTCTGGGATCCGCAGGTGATGGGGTAGTAATGCCTGGACTCCAGAGAACCGTTGGCTTTTCGTGTAGTAATGTGGAATTCCTTTTTGTTTTCCTGCATCTTCACGATCTTTGCGTATTCTGATGGGGGAATTAAGTCTTCCAGCTTTTTCCCGATATTGTCACTTGATTTACTGTCAAAAGCAATCATGTTTCCTTCCGTATAGATATCCACATACATGGATGGATACTTGGCATCAGAGGTTTTGATTCTGGAAAAATTGGATACGTTAATATCTGCCAGAATCACACCGATTACATTGTCTCCGTTCATAATTGGATATGCAATGGTACTCATCATTGTTCCTTTGTAATCAAAAGGATCTGTGAGGTATGGAGCTTTTGTTTCCCGTGCTATCCGGTAATAATCCTGATTGGAGTATTCACTGTAAGCTCCAAGAGATTGGGCCGTGTTATTTTTTGCATTGTCACGGTCTACATATACGGAGTAATCTTTGACTGCCGGATCGAATTGTCCGGGCTCAAAAAAAGCTCCTACTCCATATAGGGAATCATTGTTATTAAGAGCTGCCCAGGCTGAATTCGCAATATAGTTCTCCACTTCATAATTGATTTCTTTCAGCTGTGCATTGTATAGTTTGCTTTTACGGTTGATGTTTTTCCAGTCACTGGTGGCTTCCCCACCGTTATAAACGCGGTTTAAGTAATCCTGTAAATCTTTTGCAGTGCCAGATGCATCATCGATAATAGATTGAACCATGAGACCATTCTGAGCGGCAATTCCTGTAAACTCGCCATTGATGGCTTTGGAAATTGCATTGCTGGCAAGTATGGCGGAGATTGAAATCAGTAAGGTTAAACTCATAATCAGTATGATGCCTGTGGCAATGGATGTCTTTACCGCAAGCTTCATATCATTAAAATTAATTTTTTTCTTGTTCTTCATCTAAATGCTCCCTCAAATTAAATAAATAGTAAAAAAGACTTCCCTCCTGTGCACCGGTAATATAGTGATTGCTGACATGGAAAAATTTACCAGTTATCGCATAAAAATAAACTGCATGAAATGCAGCCGAATTTTTACCTATTTAAAAATGACCTCCTTTCCTGCCATCAGTTTCATTTTTATTAACTATCATCTATTAATCGACACAATGCGACATTTTGTTAATAGAAAATTCGTAAAAAAAGATACTGAAATTATGAGGTATGAGGGAGAATAAGATAATTACAATAGTTAAATGCATAATTGTATCATGAATATAGAGGATAAATGACTTTATATACCAGGTGCAATAAGCTGAACAGCCATCTCCGCAATTCCACACAAAACCATGACGAGAATAGGATCTTTCTTTTTCTTTTGAAGGAGAAATAATGCAGCGGCAAAATAGAGAACCGGGCGCAGCTTCATATGATCAGGCAGAAAAGAGATGTTACCGGATGGAAAAACAGCTGGAAGCAGAATATCCAATCCGGCGACTGCTATCATGGATACGACAGCCGGGCGCAGGCTTTCCAGTATATTCTGGAGAATACTTAAATTCTTATATCGGTTATAGGCCCAGGATAAGAAGGTGACAAACAGACAGGAGGGAAGAACGCAGCCCAGCGTTGCAAAAAAAGCTCCGGGTATTCCGGCGATCTGGTTTCCGACAAAGGTTGCAGAATTAACGGCAATTGGTCCAGGTGTCATCTGTGAAATGGTAATCAGATCGGTAAAATCTTTCATGGTGAGCCACTGAAAATTGTAAATAATCTGTTGCTTGATTAACGGCATGGCAGCGTAGCCGCCTCCGAAGCTGAATGCACCAATCTGAAAAAATGCCCAGAACAGTTTTAAATAAATCATGATTATGCCTCATTTCTAAGTTTTCTGATGATAGTCCTGCATATGCCGGCCAATGCCGCAGCCAGAATGATATAGATCACATTTACGTGATAAAAATAAGCAGCAGCAAAGGAAGCCGCCATAAGGAGGAGAAGAAGAGGGTCTTTCTGTTTTACCACATCACTTCCCATATCGTAAACAACGGAAAGAATCACGGCACCAACTCCTGCTGTCATACCGTTTAACATAGCCTGTATCATATGATTTTCTTTGAAAGCGGTGTAAAAAAAGGAGATTACGGTGAGAATAACAAAAGGCGGGATTACTGCGCCCAGCACGGCGCAAAAAACGCCGGGCAATCCGGCCAGTTTATATCCAACGACTATGGCCCCATTGACAGCAATTGCTCCTGGTGAGGACTGTGCGATCGCTACCAGGTCAAGCATTTCCTGCTGGTCAATCCAGTGAAGTTCGTCAACAAATTTCTTCTTCAGCAGTGTGACGATTACATAGCCGCCGCCAAAGGTAAAGGTACTTAAATAGATTGTAGATAAGAATATTTTAATTAGTATTTTTCTATTCATCTGACACTCATTTCCTTTTCTTAATCCGTTATAAATTCGTTCTCTTTGTCTAAGTATCTGCAGAAAATAAAGAGCCCCATTAAAATAAAAGGAGAAAAAACCGGATCTGCTTCCACAGACCACCCGCCGCCTTCAAAGCAGTGTTCCAGCCTGACAGCTACCCAGCTGTTTTCATCCATAATACAGTATTCCCGGGTGCTTCTCATGAACAGATCATAAAGTCTGTGTTCCATTGTAAATCTGATCTGATTCACAGACATTCCGCTCAGTAAAGACAGATTATCGGAGTATATGGGAATGCCGGATATAAGAGTCTGATTGAGAGAATCAGAAAGAACATAAATCCGGTCTCCGCTCATTTCTCCGCCCTGACAGCTCTTAATATCTGCATACATTTTAATTCTGCCGTCAGGAGAAAGAATGGCTTTTTTTATGGGATAATAGGGCGTTTTTAAGCAGGCCAGCTTTACACCCGGTCTTCCGTTGTCGATCTGATAAAGTTTTCCCGCTTTTATTAAATATTTCATAGAAACTTCCTTTCGTGCAGGTTGCAAGTGCTGTTAACATGTTGTCATTTCTTCTTTTCAGTATAGCACTTGCCCGTTTATAATTAAAATAGTATAATTTTATTAATAACATATGAAATTAGCTATAATAAATCGGAGGTATTTCTATGTCGATCCGTCATCTGCGTATATTCCTCACTGTGTGTGAATGCAATAACAGTATAACCAGAGCAGCAAAAAAACTATATATGACCCAGCCGTCAGTTTCTGTAGCGATACAGGAACTGGAAAAGTATTATGGAATTATATTGTTTGACCGCATTTCCCGGAGGCTTTATCTGACTGAGGCAGGAAGACAGTTTCTGGAATATGCACAGCGCATATTTGCGCTGCTTGATGATATGGAAAAGGGCATCAGAAACTGGGATACCATCGGGGTTTTGCGTGTTGGGGCAAGCATTACCATTGGTTCCCAGTTTATGCCAAGCTATGTGGAGAAGTTCTCCGCCATATATCCGGAAGCAGAAGTGCAGGTGTTTATAGGGACCTCCCATCAGCTGGAGCAGAAGCTTTTAAACAACGAACTGGATTTTGCGCTGGTGGAGCGTCCGGTTCATGAAAGCTCTCTTGTTGCGGAACCTTATATGGAGGACTCACTGGCTGTGATTGCTCCCGGCCGTTCTCCCTATTACCCGGGTCAGGTGCTGAAAAAAGAGGAGATAAGCGGACAGAAATTTCTTTTGCGTGAGCATGGAAGCGGGACCAGAGAGCTGTTTGAAGAGGTGATGGAAAAGGAAGACATTACGGTTAAGCCGGTATGGGAGGGGATGAGTACAACCGCTCTGGTGAATGCAGTGATTCATGGGCTGGGAATTGCTGTGGTTCCAAGACGTATGGTATCCGGTCCATTGGAGAAAAAACTGGTTTATCCGCTTAAGATCGAAGGGGCAGAGTTTAAAAGATGCTTCTATATCGTTCATCATAAGGACAAGCTTTTAACAAGAACTTTTCAGGAATTTATCGATTTATGCAGATGCTATGAGCTTGATTATCCACTGCCGAAATACAATGGACTTTAAAAATAAACACTAATTTATGCAACTAATTGCAGGAGTATTTAGTTATATTTACAACGACATTCTTGGATGATATAATCTGTTTCACAATATACAAACGTTTGTATCAAAATAAAATTGTATATTATATCCAATCCGGGCTGGTAAATCATTCATATGTATTGCGCAATGCATGTGAAAATCGATTCATTACATTCTAGCATAAAAAGGAGATAAAAAAATGTCTAAAGTAAAAAATTGGAAAACAATATTCCCTGCAATCTGCGTACCAATGAATGATGATTACAGCATTAATGAAGCTGAACTCAGAAAATATGTCAGCTGGCTTGCCGGCTTTGATGAAATTGAAGGTCTTGTCTGCAATGGACATACAGGAGAGATAACCGGGTTAAACAGACAGGAACGTAAAAGAGTTGTGGAAATTGTAGCAGATGAGGTAGGAGACAGACTGACAATCATTTCAGGAATCAACTGTGAAAATACAGTGGAATCCATTGAGATGGCAAAGGAAGTAAAGGAAGCTGGCGCGGACGGTATTTTACTCATGCCTCCTCATATGTGGCTGCGTTTTGGAATGCATCCGGATGCACCTTTTAACTATATTAAGGACGTGGCAGACGGTGCAGATATAGATATTATTATCCATTTATATCCGGCAATCAGCAAGGCATTTTATCCGGTTGATACTCTGGTTAAGATGTGCAAAGAAATCGATCATGTAAAAGCAATCAAGATGGGAACCCGTGTAACTCCTTTATATGAAAATGATGTCCGGGTTCTGCGCAGGGAAGCTCCTCATGTTTCTCTCATTACATGCCATGATGAAAGCCTGATGTCTTCTCTTACATTCCCCGGCATGGATGGCGCATTAATCGGCTTTGCGGCATGTATTCCGGAACTGATCACAGAAGCATTCAAAGCTTATAAAGCAGGAGACTTCAAAAAAATCCATGAATACGATGATAAGATATTCCCGATTTCCAGAGCGATTTACGGCGGAGGACAGCCGTCAGGAGAAGCTCATGCACGTATGAAAGAGGCGCTCTTTCAGAGAGGAATCTTTTCTTCCGCTCTGATGCGCCGTCCGGTGCTTCCGTTAACATCGGAGGAGAAAGCACAGGTATCAGAAGGCTTAAAAGGAAGCGGCTATACATCAAAAATCACTCTTTAAGTAATTGACACACGAAGAAGATAACAGTTTCTTATGACAGCGTAACTACATGTGTAAGAGTGAGGTTCCGTTTATAACGGGGTATTATAAGCGGAACCTCTATAGGTGGAGGTCAGTTCATGGAAAATAATATTAGTACAGCTGCTGCATCAGATGCGGCATTTGACAGCTCAGCAATAAAAACTCTGCCGTTTCTGGAGCTAGTGAAAAGAATCGGTCCGGGACTTGTACTAACCGGAATTGTTATTGGTCCGGGAGCCATCACAACTGCAGCCATGCTGGGAGCCAGATATGGATATGCAACGATGTGGCTGTTTATTCCCATTCTGTTTATGGGTGTTACATTTTTACTCACAACTTATCGGATTGCACTGCTCACGGGTAAACCAATTATCCATGCGATCCGTCATTACTATGGAGGAGCGGCAGCAGCCTTTGTAGGAGTTGCTTCATTTCTGTCATGCATGTTTTTCACAATGGGAAATATCTCCGGGTCAGGATCAGGCATGAATCTGATTTTTGGAATAGACTGGAAACTGGGTGCAATAATTATGATTACCGTTACAATATTCTGCTACCTGACCAAAGGTGTTTATTCCAAGGTGGAAAAAGGCATAACAATCTGTATCATTGGTATGATAATTGCTTATTATGCCACGCTGGCTAAGGCAGGAGGGCCTTCCTGGGGAGAGTTTGGACGCGGTCTCACTCATTGGACATTTCCAGCCGGAAGTCTGGCAACTGCACTGGGGTTTATCAGCACCAATGCATCTGTAACCACGGGTCTATATGGAACTTATCTTGGAAAAGAGAAGAAATGGGATAAAGAAGACTTGTTTAACGGAGCCATGCTTGTTGACTCTATCACTCATATTGTAGGGGTTATTTTAATAAGCGGCGCAGTTATACTTGTAGGCGCCATTGTACTTCACCCAGCAGGAATTGTAATTAAAAATCCGTCTGAGTTAGGGAAAATGATGGTACCGCTGCTGGGAAAAGCAGCCTATGTGGTTATGGGGATTGCACTTCTTGCGGCAGCTTTTTCTTCTCTCCTCGGAAACACTCACCGCACGGTTGTTCTGCTCAATGCCGGTTTTAATAAGCCTACGAATCTGGATCATAAAAGTATAAAAATTGGATCTATGATTGTACTTGCAATTGCCGCTGTTATTTGTTTTTCCTATAATGGATCGCCGACTCAGCTGATTTTATTTGCCAATATCATGACAGCTGTTGCAACACCGGTATCGGGCCTGTTTGTATGTATGCTGATCTGGAATAAGGATGTAAATAAAGGTGTAAAACAGCCCAGAATTTTAAGAATCTGCATGGTAATCAGCTATTTGTTCTGTCTGGTACTGACTATTTCGGCTCTTAAAACGGCTGTTCCTAAATTTGCTGAATCAATAATGAAACTATTCTCCTGATAATCAGTTTGGAAAATAAAGTCTTCAGAGGTCTGTATTGCCGCTGGAGACTTTTTATCTGCATAAATCATTTCATCTTGTTGACAATAATATTCTGTGTGGTATAAAGAATTTAAGGCAGACTTTTGTACTGTGAAAGGAGACCGGTAAAATGGCAACATTAAAAGACGTGGCAAGGCTGGCGAATGTTGATGTCAGCACTGTTTCAAGAGCTCTTAATCATACTTCCTATGTACACCCTGAAACAAAGAAAAAAATTTACGCTGCAGTTGAGCAGCTGAGCTACAAGCCCAATCTGCTGGCCAAGGGGCTGAGACAGGGAAAACGGCATACCATAGGTGTTGTTATTCCGGAAATCAATTTTTCTATCTTCGGGGAAATGGTACAGGGGATAGAAATTCAGGCAAGAAAGATGGGATACAGTATCATTATATGCAATACAAAAGACAAGCAGGATGCAGAAGAAGAGTGTCTGAACAGACTCCGTAACGGACTGGTGGACGGAATTTTAATTGCTGCAACCGGACAGAACGGGAGGCTGTTACGGGACATAAAAAGCAGCGGTATCTCTGTGATGCAGATCGTAAGAAATCAGGACAGCATATTAAGCAGTGTTGTGGCGGATTATTATGCCTGCGGCTATCAGGCGGTTAAATATCTTTACGGGAAGGGCTGCCGGCATATTGGTTTTATTAATGGATCGATGGAAATTATCCCATACAAAGAGCGGTATAAGGGTTACCGGAAAGCAATACGGGAGCTGTCAGCTACAGAACATGTGGCTGGTTCCGCATTTCCCCAAAGGAATTATTTTAAAGACGGATATAACGGTATCCTGGAGCTTATGGAGAAAGATGCAGCACTGGATGGCCTTATGGTAGCTGTGGATATGCAGGGACTTGGGGCGATCAGAGCGTTAAAAGAGCGGGAGATAAAGGTTCCTGAGGCGGTGAAGGTCATCAGTCTGACGGGACATTCCATTGGAGGAATGCTGGAAACTGCAATGACTTCCATGGAAGTTCCGGCAAAAGAGATGGGAGAAGAGGTTACCAGGATGATTATCTCTGATATTGAAGCTGGGCCGGATAAAAAAAGCTGCCCGTTTCATAAGGTATTTGAAGCTTCTCTTATCGAAAGGGAAACAACTTAGACCTTGAAACGGGCCAATCATCAGGTTTATGACAGCTCCTTCTTTTTCCTGCCTGAATTCCATAAAAGGATGAAACCGGCCAGAGCTACAAACAGGGAGATAAACTGGGAGGTTGATAAGCTTCCCACTGATCCCCTTATTAAATCACCGCGGTAAAATTCAATCACAAATCTCCCAAGGCTGTAAAAAATCAGATAGAAAGCGCTGATTCTTCCTGCAGGCGGATTTTTACGCGCCAGTGCCAGCAGAACAAAACAGTTGGCAAAATCAAAAACGCTGGATACAATCTGAGTCGGCAGCAGCGGGATCCCGTTAGGAGCGAACTGGGAGCTTTGAAACGTGATGGAAAATGGGCCGGAGGTTTCCCGTCCATAGCAGCATCCGGCTAGAAGACATCCGATTCTTCCAAATCCCTGTGCCAGGGCAATTGACGGAACAACAAGATCCAGATAACGGATTGGGCTTATTTTCTTAATCCTGCAGTAAATAAATCCTGCACCAATTCCTCCGATGATTCCTCCATAGACTACAAATCCTGCGGAGATATCAAGTAATAGCCTGGGATTATTTCTGATCTCATCAAATATTGTGATGTAGTATAGCAGTTTGGCACAGACAAGACCGCCGCCGGCTCCAAGAATCAGCAGGTAGAACAGATGATCCGGTTCCAGTCCTGCCTTATTGGCACGGTATTCTGCAGTAAAGTATGCGGCAGCGATTCCAATACCGATCATCAGACCGTATCCGTGTAACGTAAAGCCGCCAATGGAGAACAAATCGTTATGCATGATATCTTCCTTCTTTTATCTTTAGAATAAAAACGAATTCATTATATCATATCTTTTCCTGTATTGCAAAAAAAGCTGCAAAGTCTCTGCCCTCTCAGACAATATACAAAATGGTCATTTCCTTTAATTTTTCATTCAGCTGCTGTCTTAAAAACAGCTCTCCGTCTTCTCTTAAATCATTCCTGTAACAATATTTCCCCCGGCCTCTTCCGGTCATGATTTCTTTGTCATAAAGTCTGTCTGCATCGGGAAAAGCCTCGGTATTAATGGCATTGTGGACAAAGCTGTAAGTCATAAAAATAATTTCGATCAGGGCAGTTCTTTTTACTTTTTCACTCAGCTGAAGGGACAAAGTTGTGATCAGTTCCGAATAAAGCTGTTTCCAGTCATCGGTTAATATGACGGGAGCAATGAGGATTCCAACCCGGTAACCGGCGTCGCACATTTTATTTAACGCGGTAATTCTTGCATTTAACCCGGAAGTACCAGGTTCGAACCTGGTTATGATGGACTGGGGATTGACGCTCATGCGCATGATAATACGCCCGCCGTGGTTTAAATGAAGAAGAGGGTCCACCTGATTGAATTTGGTTGGAAAGGTTAAAAAACCTTTGTTGCTCTTTCCGAACTGCTCAATGGTCCATGCTAAATTGCCGGTAATGGTATTTTCCAGAATCAGGTCACTGTTACTCCCGATCTCATACGTGTAATCTCTTACGGATTTTGCCTGGTGGCTGATAATTTTATTTAACATCTGCTCTCTGTTTACAAACAGACGTAAATAAGCGCATTTGTTGTAATTACAGACCAGATAGCAGTAGTGGCACATGGCGGTACAGCCGGAAGAGGTATAGGGAACAAGAAAATCCGAAACTTTATGGTTAGGAACATAGTGATGGGTTTTTCTGACTCCGATCACCAATAACCGCTTTAATGAAGGGAAATCTTTGTTGGGGCGGGTGCGCAGTTCATCTATTTTGTTATGGCTCTCAATGGGTATCCATGGAATATCCTTATATTTCTCTTTTAAAAGTCCGCCCAATTCATAGTTCAGGGAATCTGGTTCATAATAAATTCTATCGGGAAACATGATGGTATACCTCCTGTTTCAATCTAGTATGCGAAAAAAAAGTGGTGATATCCCATGTAAATGTGCACAAAAAAACGACGAAAATCTGTATGATATTACAAAAATTCGATAACGAACATATAAAAGCAAAACGAACATATAAATCTATTGAAAATCAATATTAATCATGTTAATATGACATTACAGAAACAAAACGAACATAAAAAGCAGGCATTAAGATCAAAGGAGAAGTAAGTATGAGCAAGGTGAGCGAAACGACCAGAGAATCATGGATCATGAGCACATTTCCGGAGTGGGGAACCTGGCTGAATGAGGAGATTGAAAGCGAGGAAGTAAAACCTGGCACTGTGGCGATGTGGTGGTTAGGCTGTACCGGAATCTGGTTTAAAACACCGGGCGGCTGCAATTTAACCATCGATTTATGGTGCGGAAACGGAAAACGGACTCATGGAGACGGAATGATGGCAGCAGGGCATCAGATGGCGAATATGTGCGGTGCCAGAAAGATGCAGCCCAATTTAAGAGCAGTGCCCTTTGTCATTGATCCATTTGCCATCCGAAAGGTGGATGGAGTTTTAGCAACTCATTATCATCAGGATCACATGAGTGCAGAATATGCAGCTCACGTAATTCAAAGCGGCATGACCACCACTGACGAAGAGGGAAATGAAATTCCGGTACCATTTATCGGTCCTTTAAAATCTGTGGAGACCTGGATCAAGTGGGGAGTTCCAAAAGAGCGGTGCAGAGTCGTGCGTCCCGGTGACACCATTAAGATAAAGGACGTGGAGATCGTAGTGCTTGATTCCTTTGACAGAACCTGTCTTGTGACAACAGACTCCACCGGAGCGGACCGGGAAGAACTGACCGGAATCTGTCCCACCGATATGGACGATAAGGCAGTTAATTACTTAATTAAAACTCCGGGAGGAAACATCTACCACAGCGGTGATTCCCATTATTCCATCTATTTTGCAAAGCATGGAAAAGATCACAAGGTTGATGTGGCATTTGGCTCCTATGGAGAAAACCCGGTAGGGATGGCTGATAAGATGACCTCCTGTGATGTGCTGCGCATGGCGGAAGCATTAAACTGCGATGTGGTAATTCCCATTCACTATGATGTCTGGTCCAACTTTATGGCAGATGTGAACGAAATACGGGTGCTTTATGATATGAAAAAGGACCGTCTGGATTACCGGTTCCATCCGTTCTTCTGGGAAGTGGGCGGAAAATATGTCTACCCTGCAGACAGAGAGAAAAAGGCCTACCATCACCCAAGAGGATTTGAGGATTGCTTTGAAGCTCCGCAGAATATACCATTTCGGTCCTGTCTGTAAACAATCGGGGAGGGTTAGTCATGCTGTTAAAAGAATTTGTAGAACTGGGGCATTATAAATTTGCAGAGGAAGCGGCAAGCTGGGAGGATGCGGTCCGGATGAGCTGCGAGACCCTGGAAGCAGACGGGACAGTGGATGCAGGTTATAAGGAAGAAATCATTGAATGCATCAGGAAGTATGGGCCTTATATTATTATCATGCCCAACGTAGCCATGCCGCATTCGCAGGAAGGTGCAAAAGGGGTGCACAAAACTGCAATCGGATTTATGAAGCTCAATAAGCCGGTCAGCTTTGAACCGGGGGATGAGGAAAAGGATGCAAGGCTTTTCTTTACGCTGGCCTCCTGCAATCCGGATCAGCATCTGGAAAATATGACAAGGCTTTCGGAACTGTTGATGAATGAAGGGGCGGTGGAAGCACTTTTAAGTGCCAATACACCGGAGGACTTAATCAGAATTCAGAACGATTATCTGGATTCATAATGGGGAGGGTTTCTTATGGATATTTTATTAAAGATTTGGTCGTATTTTGCAGTCAATGTATTACAGCAGCCGGCGTTTATGATTGGTCTGATCGTTATGATCGGTTATGTGCTGCTTGGAAAACCCTGGTATGATGTTCTTGCAGGAGTCATTAAAGCAATCGTAGGATATTTAATTCTGACCGTTGGTTCAGGAGGCCTGGTCAGCAATTTCCGTCCTGTGCTTGTAGGTTTAAAAGACCGTTTCAATATGAACGCCATGGTAATTGATCCTTATTTTGGACAGAATGCGGTAACCGCGGGGGTGGAAGAGGTATTCGGAAAAACCTTCGGCAATGCGATGATTCTGCTTCTGATCGCTTTCATCGTAAATATTATCCTGGTTCGTTTCAGCAGGGTAACAAAGTTAAGAGCCCTGTTTACCACAGGCCATGTCCAGGTACAGCAGGCAGCAACTGCTTACTGGCTCATCCTCTTTGCCTGTCCGTTTTTATTAAATAATAATGCGGCTCTTTTGGTAGTGATGGCACTGATTCTTGGAGCATACTGGGCAGTTGGCTCAAACCTTACCATTAAACCATGCCAGGAACTGACCGATGGCGCAGGCTTCTGTCTGGCACATCAGCAGATGTTCGGTATCGCACTGAATACATGGCTGGCAGAAAAACTGTTTGGCAAAAAGAAGAACGGAAAAGAAGTAAAGAAGATTGATGAGATCGAGCTTCCCGGATTCATGTCCATTTTCAATGAAAACATGGTATGTACCTCCATACTGATGATTGTTTTCTTCGGAGCCATTCTCTGCATTTTAGGAAGAGACTATCTGGTGGAACAAAAGTTCATGAAAGAGGGCGCCAGCATGTTCTTCTATGTAATTCAGACCTGCCTTTATTTCTCCGTTTACTTAGCGATTCTTCAGCTGGGTGTCAGAACTTTCGTGACTGAGCTGACCGCTTCCTTCCAGGGAATTGCAGATAAGCTTCTTCCGGGTTCTCTTCCTGGAGTTGACTGTGCAGTTGTATTTGGATTTGGTTCTGCCAATGCCGTACCCCTTGGTTTCCTCGCAGGCTTTGCAGGTCAGATTCTGGCGATTATCGCGCTGATTGTATTAAAGAGCCCTGTACTGGTCATCTGCGGTTTCGTTCCTGTATTCTTTGACAACGCCACCATTGCCGTATTTGCCAATGAAAAAGGCGGAATTAAGGCAGCCCTCATCTTACCGTTTTTATCCGGTATCTGCCAGGTATTCGGATCGGCAATCATCGCAGGCTGGGTTGGAATGGCAGCTTACGGCGGATATTTAGGCATGTGGGACTGGGCCGTTGTGTGGCCGGTAATGACAGCAGTAATGAAGTTCTTAAGCTACGCCGGTGTGGTGATTGTGGTAGCTGTTTTACTGGCAATTCCCCAGATCCAGTACCGGAAGGATAAAAAAGGTTATTTCCTTATCACAGAGGATTACGAAGCCTATAAAGAATTAAAAGGAATCAAATAGAAGTCAGGAGAATGATTATGTCAAAAGAAAATATGAGTTTCATGGTATGCTGTGCCAATGGGGCAGGCTCCAGTCTGATGATGAAAATGACGATGCAGAAAGTGCTTGATAAGGCGGGATTAAAGCCGGCCAAAGTTCACCACTGCGCTTTATCGGAAGGAAAAACGGCAGCCGCTCAGTATGATGTTGTCTTTTGCGCACAGAATTTCGTCAGCATGTTTAAGGGTGCACAGGAAAAAGGCACTCTGGTGATCGGTCTGAGAAATATCATGTCTCCCCAGGAGATGGAACAAAAAATGAAGGAAAAAGGAATTCTTTAATTTCAATCAAAACGAACATAAAATAAGTGACACAGGCTTCTGAACAGGCTATAATGAGGATAAAGAATCATATCTTTATGAGTTGAGAGGGAAAATAATGAAAAAAGACAGAGCTTGTGTTGAAAACAGAAGGAGCCGCATCCTGGAATTGATGGAGAAAAATCCCAGGGTGCGGGTAGATGAACTGGCGGAAGCATTAGAGGTTTCTCTTATTACCATACGAAGGGATTTACAGTATCTGGAAGATAAGAAGCTTCTGGTACGTACCCATGGGGGGGCCATTGCTTCCGGCAGCCCTGCAGACGAGGTGTCCTTATACAGGAGGCTGATTGCCGAATTTGCTGCGAAATTTGTATCCGATAATGATACGCTGTTTATTAATACCAGCAGCAATGCATTAAAAATACTGGAATACATTACCTGCTCCAATGTAACTGTCATTACCAATAACGGAAAAGCCATTCACTGTGAGCACTCCCCGGAGGTAAACGTTGTGCTGACAGGCGGTGAACTGCGCTATCCCAAAGAAGCCATGGTGGGAGATTTTGCACTTCGCAATTTACAGACGATCTACGCAAAGAAGGCATTTATCGGCTGCTCCGGAATCAGCGGGGAAAATGGCATGACAACGGAGATCTTTAACGAGGTCAGCATCAACGAAATGATGGCTGGTCATACAACCCAGGATGTGTATGTCCTGGCTGATCATACAAAGATCGGAAAAAACAGCAGCTTTGTGAGCTGCCCCATTGAAAAAATCAAGTATTTAATTACTGACGAAAAAGCATCTGCAGAAGCTCTGGATTTAATCAGGGAAAAAGGGGTGGAAGTTTTTGTGGTCCGCCGGTCAGATTTTTGAACCAATCATAGTGGAACAATGCCCGGGCTTCCATGTTGATTGCATCTTTTTTGGAGGCAAATTTATGGAAAAGGCATATACCCTTGGATTATATGAGAAATCCATGCCTGCGTGGCTTGGATGGAAAGAAAAGCTGGAAGCGGCAAAAGCTGCCGGTTATGATTTCGTGGAAATCAGCATTGATGAAACCGATGAGAAGTTAAGCCGTTTATCCATGTCACAGGCGGAACGGCTGGAATTAATCAATACGATGAAGATTGTGGGACTGCCCATCCGCACCATGTGCTTAAGCGGGCACCGCAAATATCCCCTTGGAAGCCACGATCCCGCTGTACGGGAGAAGGGGATGGAGATTATGAAGAAAGCAATCCAGCTGGCAGATGATCTGGGTGTCAGGATCATCCAGCTGGCAGGCTATGATGTATATTATGAGGATTCAAACGAAGAGACGAAACAGTATTTTCTTGAAAACTTAAAAAAAGCTACGGAGATCGCAGCCTGCTCCGGAGTTATACTGGGATTTGAAACCATGGAAACCGAATTTATGAATACGGTGGAAAAATCCATGGAATACGTAAAGCTGATATCATCTATGTATTTAAACGTCTATCCGGATATCGGAAATATCACCAACGCCGCAAAAACATACGGGATCAATGCATTAGATGACTTACGTGCAGGGAAAGGTCATCTGGTCGCCATGCATTTAAAAGAAACAGTACCTGGAAAATTCCGGGAGATTCCGTTTGGTACGGGGCATGTGGATTTTGAAAGTGCCATTCAGACGGCCTGGGAGCTGGGAATAAGAAAGTATGTGGCAGAGTTCTGGTACACAGGAAATACCCAGTGGATGAAAGATCTTTATGATGCCAATAAACGAATGACAGAGATATTGGATAAACAGTGCCGGGAGGAGTATGTAAAATGAAAGCAGAAAAAAAGGTGTTGGAGCATTTAACAAAATGTTATTCTGTTGCTCCTCTTTTTTATAAAGGTAAAGAGCATTTTCTGGTAGCAGCAGAAAAAGAAGATCCCTGTCTGCTCTTTGATATGGATGGAAATAAAGTGGATACGATCTGGGAGGGACCGGGCGGTACCATGTCCATGGTGCAGGTTCCAGGTACAGACGGGCAGTTTCTTGCAACTCATAAATTTTATTCACCCAATGATTCCAAGGAGGCAGTCATTGTTCTGGTAACTCCTGATGATACGGATAAATGGCAGGTAAGGACTGTCGCAGTGCTTCCTCATGTTCACCGCTTTGACATACTGAAAAGAGGGAAAGTACGTTATCTTCTGGCCTGTACCTTAAAATCCGGTCATGAGTATAAGGAAGACTGGTCAAGTCCCGGCAAGGTTTACGGGGCAGTGCTCCCGGAGGATCTTTCCGGTCTATGTGAGTCCAATCCTTTGAAATTTGAAGTGATACAGGATGGGATGCTTAAAAATCACGGCTATTACCGGGTGGAAGAAAACGGGATGGATACAGGGCTGGTGTCCTTTGAGGGAGGAATCTGTCAGTTTGTTCCGCCTGTACAGCCAGGAGAGAAGTGGGAGGTACGCAGGCTTCTTGACACCCCTTCCAGTGATGCGGTTTTAGTGGATTTTGATGAGGATGGGGAAAAAGAACTTGCGGTCCTCTCGCCTTTCCACGGTGACTGTATTTCCATTTACAAAAAAACAGAGGGCAGTTATCAGAAGGTATACGAGTATGAGAAGCCAGCAGAATTTTCCCATGCAATTTTCGGCGGCAGCCTGTGTACAAAGCCCGCGCTGGTGGTGGGACACCGGCAGGGGGAACGAAATCTGCTCTGCTTTACCTGGAACAAAGAGAAACAGAAGTATCAGTGGGAAATACTTGACCGTGACTGCGGACCGGCCAATGTTCTGCATATGAAAATAGACGGGGAAGATTTGTTAATCAGTGCAAACCGGGAAACCGATGAGATCGCCATGTACCGGATTACATCATAGGAGGAAGGAACAATGCTGGAGGAATTAAAACGTCAGGTTTATGAAGCCAATCTGGAACTTCCCAGGTACGGCCTTGTGACATTTACCTGGGGGAATGTAAGTGCCATAGACAGAGAGCGGGGGTATTTTGTAATTAAGCCAAGCGGTGTGGAATATGATAAGCTGCAGCCGGAGGATATGGTGGTTATGGATCTGGAGGGGAATCAGATAGAAGGCAGACTGAATCCGTCTTCCGACACACCGACACACTTAGAGCTTTATAAAGCATTCAAAGAGATCGGAGCAATCGTCCATACCCACTCTTCCTGGGCGACAAGCTGGGCACAGGCAGGAAGAGGTATTCCCTGTTACGGGACCACACACGCGGATTATATGTATGGGGAGATTCCGTGTCTGCGCTGCCTGAACGAAGAAGAGATAAACGGGGCGTATGAAAAGAATACCGGGCTTCTGATCGGGGAGTATTTAAAAGATAAGGATTATATGGCAGTACCTGCCTGTCTCTGCAAGAATCATGGTCCTTTTGTGTGGGGGAAGGATGCAAAGGAGGCAGTTCACAACAGCGTTGTTTTAGAAGAGGTGGCAAAGATGGCGGCACGGTGCGAACAGATTAATCCGGATTGTAAGCCGGCACCTGCATCCCTTTTAGACAAACACTATTTGAGAAAGCATGGCGCCGGTGCATACTATGGGCAGAATTCTGCCGGATAGACCAGTTCAGATGGTTACCTGGATGGCATGGGGGAATAGCTGCATTTCTAAAAGAGAATGGACAATTATACCTTTGTGAAGTATACTGAAAGAAAGTTAAAAAGCAGATTTTTCGACAGAATCTGCTAATGCACAAAGGAGGAATTGCTATGAAGAGCATAAAAGCTAAGATATTTCTTTACATGGCTTTAACAGTTTTTTTCTCTCTTACAGCAGTTGGCGGTATCAGTATTTATTTAAATTATTACAGCATGATCGGGACCATGAACCAGTCCATGACGGAACTGGCAGGGACTGCATCTGAGCGGGTTGCAAAGGAATTAGATATCTATAAGAACCTTGCTTATGAAGCAGGAAGCATTGCCAGACTGGCTAATCCGGAGACAAGTATAGAAGAAAAAAAGTCCATTATTGACCAGAGATCCAAGACTCACGAGTTCCAGAGGGGTAATATTATAGGAACGGACGGGATCAGTATCTTTGATGGAAAAGACTATTCTGACAGGGATTATTTTAAACGCTCCATCAAAGGAGAGATGGCGGTATCAGAACCATTAATCAGTAAGGTCACGGGACAGATGACCATTATTATATCAGCGCCTCTGTGGGAGAAAGGAATTCCCGGAACGAAAGTGGTGGGAGTGGTTTATTTTGTCCCCAAAGAGACTTTTTTAAATGATATTACTGCCTCCATTCAGATCAGTGAGGGTTCAAACACTTATCTTCTTAACCAGTCCGGAAAGGTGATTGCGGATCCGGATATGGAAAAGGTTTCAGGCAACATTAACGTACAGGAAAGTGCTGCAAAGGACTCCGGGCTGGCAGAGCTGGCGGCCTTAGAATCGAAAATGACACAGGGAAAGAGCGGATTCGACCGTTATGAAAGAGATGGTCACAAGATGTTTCTTTCCTATGCCCCGGTTGCGGGAACGGATGGCTGGAGCATTGGAATCAGTGCTCCTATGTCAGATTTTATGGGATCAACCAAAACAGCCAGCACTGTTACTCTGATACTGATTGCCATGTTTCTGGTAATTGCAGCTGTAGTATCAGCTGCACTGGCAGGTAAGATTGCAAGCCCCATTACCGCATGTGCAGGCAGGCTGAAACTTCTTTCTGAGGGTGATCTGGATTCCCCGGTAGCGGATATAAAAAACAGAGACGAAACAGGTATTCTTGCAGATGCAACCCGGGATCTGGT
Organism: Bacillota bacterium; assembly: GCA_023386315.1. Lineage (GTDB taxonomy): Bacteria > Bacillota > Clostridia > Lachnospirales > Lachnospiraceae > Lacrimispora. Next base: position 175,844 of record JAEWJZ010000025.1, read on the forward strand.
TCAGAGACTTGGGTTGATTATCGGAGACGTGGATTACCTTCTTCATGAGATGGCAGCAGGGAACCTGACTGTCAGCAGTACCTGTGACTTAGCATACGCAGGCGGCTTTAAAGGGATACATGAGGCGATGCACCAGTTAAAGGTACAGCTTGGAGATACACTTTTAAGCATCAGCCATTCTTCCGGTGAAGTGGCAGCAGGAGCGGACCAGGTTTCTGCAGGAGCCCAGGCACTGTCTCAGGGAACCACGGAACAGGCAGGCTCCATAGAGGAGCTGGCAGCGACCATAGGTGACATAGCAAAGCAGGTGGAAGGCAATGCAAAGAGTGCACAGGAGGCAAGTCTCCAGGCAAAGGAAACTGCAATAGAGCTGAAAAGCGGAAAAGAGCAGATGCAGAAGATGACGGAAGCTATGGCTGAGATTTCCCAGACTTCCGGAGAGATCGGAAAAATAATAAAGACAATTGAAGATATCGCATTTCAGACGAATATATTGGCACTGAATGCGGCAGTTGAGGCTGCCAGGGCAGGAGAAGCGGGAAAAGGTTTCGCAGTAGTAGCAGATGAAGTGAGAAACTTAGCTTCCAAGAGTGCGGAGGCATCGAAGAATACATCTGTGCTGATTGAAAATTCCTACCAGTCTGTACAGCATGGCACAGTGATTGCTTCGGAAACAAAAGAATCACTGGACCGGATTGCTGCTGCTTCTGAAAGAACCGTAGCTCTCATCAATGCGATATCCGAAGCATCGGGAGAACAGGCTGTTTCCATCAGTCAGGTAAACCAGGGCATTGACCAGATATCAAGCGTAGTCCAGACAAACTCAGCAACAGCCGAAGAAAGTGCGGCTACCAGTGAAGAACTTTCCGGTCAGGCTCAGATTTTAAAGGATTTAATCGACAGATTTCGACTATAACCGACTTCATTAAAATAGCGTTAAAATTCCTCCAAATCTCTATCTTTTTATGGAAGATATTACTAAAATAGAAGGGTAAAGGAGGGATGATTTATGGGGTTCATTATTGTTTTGCTTATGGCAGTTTATGCAGTTATTGGTGGACTGACAACGCTTTATCTGTTTTTAAGTTTCCCGGCTGTGGTCGTCTGGAAATTTTACAGAAAATTTAAATATGGAATTTCTGTTTTTTACTGAAACTGCGATCAAAAGTAACAGGCACCGGATTATTCTGATATCAGGAAATCCGGTGCCTGTGGCAATATATAAGGTCAGATATTGGTGAGCCGTTGAAATAAGTTATTAACATTGATACGTCCGTACCCCCAGACATTATTGGGGTAAACTTCAGAGGTGTTTCTCATGGCTCCTCTTATGATCAGGCGATTGACATCATATCCGGTCAGAGAAGTATAATTTCCTCTTGGAATTCCCCATTCAAGCACCATGGCGATAATCCCCGCTGCGTGGGCGCTGGCAGCTCCTGTGCCTGTTGCAGTTCCGTACTGATTGTCTGGAACTGCACATGGAATCTGGTAGCCGGGAGCTGCGATATCAGGCTTAACCAATCCATTTCTGGTATAACCTCTGCTGGATTCAGGAAGGATACCGTCGGTAAACTGATTATAGGCAGTAACCGTCAGCGGATTGGCGCCATTACCCGGAGAGGTGATCGTAGTATCCGGATTTGGTATGAGAAAAAATGTATTATCTGAAATGATCGTCCCGTTGGGGAGCCAGCAGTGAAAGGAGAATGCCTCATTTTCCAGACTTTGGGCGCGTAAGTACCACACTCCGGGCTGGGGATTCTGAAACCGGATTAAAATAAGCTGATCACCTGTTTCTTCTTCAAAAATGATATTGTTTACCCATACGATACTCTGCGTAAAAATGAAGTTGAATTTCCGGCAGTCTGCGATTGAAGGATAAATACGCTGGGTTGATTCTCTGTTTGGAGTTGAAATATCAATGGAAATCCGTTCCGGTGCATATGGCCAGATTTCCATCCAGAATTCTTTGTCATTTTCCCCGATTCTCAGTTCAAAATCATTATAAAAGGGAACTACCGTTGTGCTGTTAAAATAGTGTCTCTGCTTATTTCCTTCATTTCCCGCGGAAACGGAGACGCCAATCCCTGGAAGCTGAACGAGATAGGTTAAGTAACTGCTTAATACTCCTTTACCGTCATGACTTCCCTGGCTTGTGCCCAGGGCAATACATATCACAAGAGGAAGATTGAGTTTCTGAGCGGTTGAAACAAGATATCTGACACCAAGCATGATATCTGATTCCTGAAAACAGTAAGTATCCTTAGGTATTGAAAAAACATTTTTAAGGTTTTCTTTCGCATCTTTCAGCTTTACAATGACTAACTGTGAATCGGGAACCACTCCGGAGAATGTCTGATCGGAACTGAAGCTTCCGGCTGCAATGCTTGCCATAGCGGTTCCGTGGCCATTGGTATCTGCAGACGGAACAATGGAAAGCGGATCTTCCGAGGCTAAAGCCAGATTAATGGATTCTCTGCTATACTCACTGCCGAAGGTAAATCCTTCCGGAACTGCGCCGGTCTGTATTGTCTGATCCCATATGGAAACGATACGGGTTGTTCCGTTGTTATTTTTAAAAGCGGTATGCTGGTAGTCGATCCCGGTATCTACAAAACCCATTAAGACACTTTGACCGGTCAGGTTTAAAAACGGATTTCTCTGGACAGTACCAATACCGGATTTTTCTATACTGATGGTGGATTCGATAGTATAGAGAGAGGGAAACGTGTGATAGGGATGTGTTCCTAAATCACAGGGATCGGTCCCTGTTGTGGGAACATGAAGCAGGGAGCTTCGCTCTGTCAGTGGAGTGATATTGTCTCCTGTATCATAAGAGGGGACTGAAATATTATTAATAATCAAGTCGTAATAACCATTATCCAGTATTTTGATCAAAATCAGGCCTCCTTACTGCCCGCTTTAATTTGAGCCGGATCAGATATTGGTCAGTCTCCGGAACAGGTTATTTACGTCAAGCCGGCCGTATCCCCAGATATTGTTTGGATAGATGATGGAGCTTTCCCGCGCCGCACCCCGGATGAGCAGACGGTTCACATCATTACCGGTCATAGAGGTATAATTTCCTCTGGGTATTGCCCATTCCAGAATCATGGCGATTGCTCCGGCAGTATGAGCCGCTGCCGCTCCGGTTCCGGTCATGGTTCCATAGAGATTGCCGGGAACTGCACAGGGAATCTGATATCCCGGTGCTGCAATGTCCGGCTTCACTAATCCGTTTCTTGTATATCCTCTGCTGGATTCAATGAGTATGCCGTCAGTGAACTGATTATAAGCAGTGACTGTCAGCTGGTTTGTTCCATTCCCGGGGGAGGTAATGGTAGTGTCAGGATTCGGGTTTAAAAAAAAGGTGTCGTTTGAGATGATGTTACCGGAAGGCAGCCAGGAATGAAATGATATGGGTTCATTTTCCATGCTTTGCACCCGGATATTCCAGACTCCTGGCAGGGGATCCTGAAAACGGAGCAGAATCAGCTGATCTCCGGTTTCCTCTTCAAATATGAAGTTATTTACCCATAATGTACTTTCGGTAAAAATAAAATCAAACCTTCTGCATGAACCAATAGTTGGGAAAATTGGCTGAGTTGATTCCCTGTTTGGAGTGGAAACATCAATGGATACACGGCCGAGGGCATAAGGCCATATTTCCATAAAAAACATGGGCTCATTTTCCCCGATTCTTAGTTCAAAGTTGTTATAATAAGGTGGTGCCGTTGTATTGTTATAATAATGACGACTGTTATTTCCTTCATTTCCTGCAGAAACGGATATACCGATTCCAGGCAGTATGGCCAGGTAATTTAAATAGTTGCTTAATGCGTCTGTTCCGTCATGACCGCCCTGGCTGCTTCCAAGAGCTATGCAGATGACCAGCGGACGGCTTGCATTCTGGGCATATGTTTCCAGATAGCGCAAACCCAGCATAATATCAGATTCCTGATAACAGATAACGTCCGGCCGTACAAAATTGATATCCCTTAAATTCTGCTTGGGATCTTTTAATTTCACAACAACCAGTTCTGCTTCCGGCACAATACCCGTAAAAGCGTTTTCCGGATTGTACCTGCCGGCAATGATGCTTGCAACAGCGGTTCCGTGTCCGATCGTATCCGTGGCAGGGACGATAGATAAGGGATCATCCGATCTTAAGGCAATGTTGATGGATTCTCTGTTATATTCTGTTCCGAATGTGAAGCCTGCCGGCGGATTATTGCTCTGGATGGATTGATCCCAGATGGAAAGTATCCTGGAAGTATTATCATTGTAAAGAAATGCCTGGTGTCTGTAATCGATTCCTGTATCAATAATTCCTATAATAATTCCTCTGCCTGTCAGATTCAGAAAAGGATTTCTCTGCACAGGACCAATCCCTGACTTTTCTATGCTGATGGTAGAGTTGAGCGTATACAGAGTCGGAAAGGTGTGATATGGATATTCTCCCAGCAGACAGGGAGTTGAACCAGCCGCAGGTATGTGGAGCAGGGAATGCCTGAAATTAATCATGGTTATATCTTCTGAACCATAAGTGGGAATAGAAACATTATTAATTATCAGATCATAATAATCGTTATCCAGAATCTTTTCCAAAAGACAGTCCTCCCGTCTTATACTGAGGGCATATATGATAAGTTTATGCAGCAGAAATACTATTATGAAAGGAGAGGACGGAAGATCACCTGCAGGCAGCCTGACGAAAGAAAAAAAGGGTATGCAAAAGAAATGCTTCGCCAAAATCTGAAAAACAGCAAAGCATTTGGTCTGGATAAAGTATGAATTACCTGTAATTAATCTAAAACTTTTGAATGTAGTATTGAGTATTAATAATAAGCCACATCTGAGCATCGAATTTCATAATTGTCCAAAGAGACAGGCCCTGGAGATTAAATTCAGTAATCAGCATCGCTCGGGCGTCAAAGCTTCTTGCGTCTTTAAACCATATGACATGTAAAATCCCATCACTATCTATATAGTAGAAATAAGGAGATTTTGCCGGTTCATTAAATTGTATTGTTATATTGTTTTCTGAAGCTATTTGTACCGCATCATTATTGGTTACTACGGTAGCCCCTGTGGCTCCTGGAATATAAGGAAGTGTCCAATCATAACCAGCGGTGGTGATTCCCAGAAATATTTTTTCAGGAGGGATAATCGTTACGACAAAATTTAATAAATCTATGAGTAAATTAACGGGAAAAATTGAGCTTGGATATCCAAAAGTTCTGGCCCATTCATAGGAGGCAAATATAATTCCGTCAACATATTCAGATAATTTTGAATAATCCAGCTGATCAAAACTCATACCAGTGTTATCAACATTTGTAACAGGTGTAATGGTAATCAGCATTCTATAGCCTTCTGAATGAAAAACCTGATATGCTTTCTTCAAATACTGTGAAAGTCTGTCAATGTTATCGTAATTGATGTCATCAATATAAATGTTTATACCATGATATCCTTTCTCTTTTATGACTTGAAGAGAGTTTTGAATAAGCATATCCTGAATTGATGGATTATTTAAAATATAATAGTTTGCTTCACGATTAACCATTCCATCTTCCGTAATGGTCGAAACAAACATAATCGGTGAAACACCATAAGATACTGCCAGCTGAATAAGTTCCGTATCGTCAGCAGCAGGAATTATTTCCCCCCCGGCTGTAGCCTTGTAATTGAAGATCGTCAGATAGGACAGGAAAGGAAGTGTTTTTATTAAGACGGATCTGTCTATATAAATAAAAGTATATCCGCTGGTGATTATGGACCGTGATCTGCCTGTTTGATATTGTATTACAATGGTTTCCCCTGCATAGAGATTTTCCTGATCAGAGAGGAAGGGGTTGTTTCTTAATATTTCCATAGGTGAAACATTATGCTGTTCTGCTATACTCTCTAAAGAATCACCAGGACGGACTCTGTAGGTGGTTTCAGGCTGTACAATCACAATGGTTTGGCCAATTGCTAAATTTTCCGGGTTTGTAATTCCGTTTTCCATTATTAATCTGTCGGCTGAGATCTTATAGTATTCGGATATTGAATATATGGTCTCACCGGATTGAACAACATGTATGATCATGGATTCCCTCAAAAGATACTATTAATACAATTATATGCGGGTCTTACATGTTCATAACATGCCAGTTTAGTTTTTATATCATTTTGGACTGCCTGGTGATTGTTAAAAAAGGAGCTGCACTGTCTTGGTGCAACTCCGAGTAGAATTAGAATGGGTATAATCCATTTTCACTTATATATATTTTACCTGCCATGTCTCTGGGACCTTGAAAGTAAAAATAATAATAATGAGAAGAATTTAAATTTGTGAATGTGATGTACTGATGATCTGTTGCATATATTGATTTGCTTGAAACTACCTTTTTAGTTGTATTATCAATGCAATCAACTCTTATCCTTGAGGTTTTTGGTAAAGCGCATTCACCATCTATTCTTACTGGAAGTGTAGTTCCACCTCCCATTGTAGGAACCATAAAATGAGTGTATTCACCATTACCATAAGGATCTTCATATATGCTGCCATCTAAATAATAATCAAAAACGTTTGTGGGAGGTTGCGAAGATGTTGCATGAGCTGTTAATGGAGTCATTAAAGATAAAACAAGTACAAATGCAGTAAGTAATTTAAATATTCTTTTCAATACTATTCTCCTTAAAAGTTAATTATTTACCTAGGTATATTAAATTATATGTATAGATTGTACAAATATTACTTTTTTATTTAATAAAGATTCCCAACGGAAATGACAATGTCCTGATCTATCTGGATCCGCCTTATGTGTTATACGGACCAGAAAACAGTATCGCCATGAGATGTCTGATCAGGACATTTTGAGCCGATAAACTTATCTTAGATTGTAAGTTATGGGTTGAGGCATAGAATAATTAAATATTGGAACAGATACTACGCTTTCACCATCAACGAAGACATCCACTTCGTTATAAGCAGTGTCTTTTATTTGTACACTTGATAACCATGGTTGAATGATTGTAGAACATGATTCAGGGCTCTCATAAAATTCAATAAAAACTTCTGCTTTTCCAGGATCAGCAACATGATATATATTTCCAGGATATGTGCCATAAATTCTGGCATAATCACACGGGCGCGGTAGGTCAGCCAGAACTAAAACGTTAATAATGTCATCAATACGATAAGCAATAACAGATTTTATTTTCATAATTTTAACTCCTTATAAAATCAACTATTTTTAAAGTACATATTTTACTAGCATTATATTAGTTATTTATATTGTTGTTACATAATTAATGAGAAAAACAAAATATAATTTCAACAGAATGAGAACTAAACAAAAACACCGGAATCCCCTGTAAATACAAGTGATTCCGGTGTTTTGGCTGTTTATAGAAAAATGGAAGTAATGGGGCTCGAACCCATGACCTTTCGCGTGTGAGGCGAACGCTCATCCCGGCTGAGCTATAC
>JAEWJZ010000026.1 GCA_023386315.1 Bacillota bacterium
ATTGGAAAGCCTGTGTCCAATACAAGAATCTATATACTGGATAAGGACCAGAAGCTTTTACCGGTGGGAGCGGCCGGAGAGATGTGCGTATCGGGAGACGGCATAGCCAGAGGCTATTTAAACCGCCAGTCCCTGACTGCAGAAAAGTTTGTTAATAACCCGTATGAGGCTGGAGAGAAGATGTACCGGACAGGAGATCTTGCCCGCTGGCTGCCGGATGGGAATGTGGAGTATTTAGGAAGAATCGATGACCAGGTAAAGATCCGGGGATTTCGGATTGAGCTGGGGGAGATTGAAGCAAACTTACATAAGTATCCGCTGATCCGGGATGTGGCAGTGATCGCCAGAGAGGATAAAAAGAAAGAAAAGTATCTTTCTGCGTATTATACGTCGGACAGTCCGCTGAAAGCAGATGAACTGCGGGAACATCTTTTAAAGGAACTGCCGGATTATATGGTGCCGTCTTACTTTACACAGCTGGAGCATATGCCCATGAATCAAAGCGGAAAGATTGATAAGAAGGCCCTTCCTGAACCAGATACAGGTATGTGTGCTGCAGTGGAGTATGCGGCTCCGAGAAACAAAACAGAAGAAATAATGGCACGGGTATGGGAAAAGGTGCTTGAACTTGAACGGGTGGGAATCAAAGACAATTTCTTCAATCTGGGCGGTGATTCCATTAAAGCCATACAGGTATTATCCAAACTGAACAGTTATCAGTTGAAGCTTGAGCTGAAGGACATTTTTGAACACCCGTTCATCGAAGAGCTGAGTGCTTATACTAAAACAGCGGAACGTACCGCTGCTCAGGGGATTGTAAAAGGAGAGGTAATTCTTACACCAATTCAGAGCTGGTTTTTTGAACAGTATTCTGAGTACAGAAATCACTTCAACCAGTCAGTTATGCTGTACCGGAAAGAGGGCTTTAACGAAGAGGCGCTGAGAAAAGTACTTGACCGTGTGGCAGAACACCACGATGCGCTGCGGATTGTAATGAGGGAAAAAGCGGGGCGGATTGTCCTTCTTAACCGCGGGATGGAAGGCAATCTCTGCCCGCTGGCTGTAAAAGATCTCACAAGTATGCAGGCTGACCAGAAAGCATTGGAAGAGGAGGCCCGGATTCTTCAGTCCTCTATGGATTTAAAGCAGGGGCCGCTGGTCAATGCAGGTTTATTTAAGACGAAAGAGGGAGACTATCTGCTCCTTGCCATCCACCATCTGGTGGTTGACGGAATTTCATGGAGAATTCTCTTTGAGGATCTTTCTACAGGATACCGGCAGGCGGTTAACGGAGAAGAGATTAAATTCCCGGCAAAAACAGACTCCTTTAAGGAATGGTCGGAGAAACTTTATGCGTATGCCGGCAGTGAGGAACTTCAAAAGGAAATTCCGTACTGGAGTTCGCTGGAACAGATTGAGGTGAAGCCCCTTCCAAAGGAACATACTGTCAGCAGCAGAAAATATAAGGACAGTGACCAGGTTTTCATGGAGCTTGATGAGATCAGGACTTCCCGGCTGATCAGGGATGTGAACAAGGCGTATCATACCGAAATTAATGATATTCTTCTGGCGGCGCTGGGAGAGGCGGTTTCGGAATGGACCGGGGAGGATAAAGTTCTTATTAACTTAGAAGGGCATGGCCGTGAAGAGATTTCCGGGGATATTGATATCAGCAGAACCGTAGGATGGTTTACTACCCAGTATCCCGTGATTTTGGATATGAAAGAGACAGGGTCTTTGTCTTCCAGGATTAAATCCGTGAAAGAAAGCCTGCGAACCATACCGGGGAAGGGAATGGGTTATGGTATTTTAAAATATCAGACGATTCTTCCAGATGAAGAAATGCTTAAGTTCAATTTAAATCCGGAGATCAGTTTCAACTATCTTGGACAATTTGACCAGGATATTGACAGCGGCTTTTTTACCTTATCGGACATTTCAGCAGGTGAAACCATTTCACCGGAAATGCAGCGGCCATACTGTCTCGATATTTATGGAGGAATTAATAACGGGAAGCTGGGGCTTCATTTTACATATCACAGGGGCGAATATGAAAAGACCACAATAAACCGGATTGCTGAAAATTTTAAACGCAGCCTGATACAAATGATTGAACATTGCGTAGCTCAGGATTATACCGAACTGACACCTGGTGATTTAAGCTCTTCAAAGATCACGGCCCGGGAAGTGGAAACGGTATACCGCGTGATGGAAGCATCAAAACAGAATATCAGTGATATTTATTCACTGACACCCATGCAGACTGGAATGCTGTATCATTTCCTCAGGGAAAAAGATTCCAATGCTTATTTTGAGCAGGCAGTGATCACATTAAAGGGCAGTGTTGATAAAGACGCGTTTGAACGTGCGTTTTGGCAGGTGATTTTAAGACATGATATTTTAAGAACGGCTTTTATTTATGAAAAAGTAGAGAAACCGGTCCAGGTGGTCTTAAAAGAAAGAACTTCCAAAATGGACTATAAGGATATTTCCCTTTTATCAGAAGGACAAAAAAAATCCTATTTGGAAGAATGGCTGGCTGGTGACAGGAAAAAGGGCTTTCACTTAACCCATGAGCCGCTGCTCCGGATCACGCTGATTAAAGTGAGTGAGGAGATATACCATTTAATCTGGAGCTTCCATCATATCATCATGGACGGCTGGTGTCTGCCTGTTGTATTTAAGGAGCTTCTGGAATCCTATAAAGCGTTTCGGGAAGGCAGCGCCCCCCAGTTAGGCAGGGTGTACCCATACAGCCAGTATATACAATGGCTGGAAAACAGAGATGACCAGGAAGCATCGGATTACTGGGATGAGTATCTCATGGAATATGAGCAGACCGAACAGCTCTCCAGAATGAAAATCACAACTGCCGGGCAGGGATATCTTCAGGAGGAATACGATTTTACAATAAAGGAAGAAATGAAAACAAGGCTTGAGAAAACGGCAAGAGATAACGCCGCCACTTTAAGTACGGTGATGCAGGCAGTATGGGGAATCTTACTGCAAAGGTACAGCAATACCCGGGATGTAGTGTTTGGATCAGTAGTTTCAGGCAGACCGGCCGAGGTAGAGGGGGTTGAACGAATGGTAGGGCTTTTTATCAATACCATTCCAGTCAGAGTCCGGGCAGAAAAAGGTGAAAGCTTTTACTCTCTTATTGCAAAACAGCAAAGGGCGGCGCTGGAGTCTGAGAAACACAGTTATTATCCGCTTGCAGAAATCCAGTCCAGAATCTCCTGCGGAGGGGAACTGGTTCAAAATCTTATAGCTTTTGAAAATTATCCCATGGAGGAAGCTGTTAAGGGAGATGACAACGGTAAGGACGATATCACCGTACTTTCGGCAAAAGTATCTGAGCAGACAAATTTTGATTTAAATATTATTATAATGCCGGGAAAGGATCTGCAGATAAAATTCCGATACAACAGTCTGGCTTATAGCAAAAGCTTTCTCGTCCGGATCGCTGAGCAGATGAAAACCATAATCAGTGAAATTGTAAAGCGTCCGGATATGGCCATTGAAGAGATCGATGTAGTCCCAGAAGCAGAAAAGCGGATGCTGCTTCATGATTTTAATCAGACAGTGATGGAATATTCAAAAGATCAGACCATCCACGGTCTGTTTGAGAAGCAGGCAGAACAAAGACCGGATCATACGGCGATTGTTTTTG
>JAEWJZ010000006.1 GCA_023386315.1 Bacillota bacterium
TGCCTCCACCTTCCTTCAGATTCCATCTCACGGTGGACACCCTTGGTCTTGGCTGTATCCTTCCCACTACTAGGGCGGATTAGGGACTTTCACCCATTAGAAACGTGCGCCGCAAGGCGCACACAAAAAGAAGGATTTCCCGGAATGGAAATCCTTCTTTTTGTTATTTATACCATCTGATCTACCATTGCCATAAGTGCTTTTCCCAGCCTCGCAGATTTCTCTTCTGCATCAGCCATTGAGGTTCCCTTAATACCATAGTAGAACTTGATCTTGGGTTCTGTTCCGGAAGGTCTGACGCATAACCACGCATCCTCTTCCAGTTCATAATAAAGCACATCAGAAGACGGTAATCCGGTGGACTTCACCGCTCCTGTTTCCATATTCTTTACCGTATCAGCCTTATAATCTCTTGCTGAAAGAACTTTATATCCTCCAAACTCTACAGGCGTATTGCTTCTCATGGATTCCATAATCGTCCGGATCTTAGCCTGGCCTTCAATGCCTTTTAACCCGATTGAGTTAACAGCATCTTTATAATATCCATATTTTTCATACATCGCGATCATGGCATCCCAGAGACTCATACCTTTTGTCTTATAATAGGCGGCAGCTTCACAGAGAGCAGCCGTTGCAGATATTGCATCTTTATCCCGGGCATAGGTGCCGATCAGGCATCCATAGCTTTCTTCCAGCCCAAACAGATAGGTTCCATAGCCGGTGGCCTCTTCCTTTAAGATCTGCTGTCCGATATATTTAAACCCGGTCAGCACCTCAATGAGTTCGCACCCATAAGACTTTGCCACTGCATCCACCAGATTGGTTGTTACAATTGACTTTACCACCTGGCCGTCAGACGGAATGCTGCCTTTTTCCTGTCTCTGGCTTAATACGTACTCGCAGAGGAGGGAACCGGACATATTGCCGGTGAGCGGAATGTACTCTCCTGATTTATAATCCTTTACATAAACTCCCAGGCGGTCTGCATCGGGATCGGTAGCTAAAACCAGATCCGCATCTTTTTCCTTTGCCAGGGAAAGGCCAAGTTTAAATGCTTCCTCTGCCTCTGGATTGGGATAGCTGACAGTAGGAAAATCTCCATCTGGCAGTTCCTGCTCCGGTACCACATATACATGGGTAAAACCAAGCTCCTTTAAGACTCTTCTTGCCGGAACATTGCCTGTACCATGGAGAGGGGTATAAACGATGGATAATTCATCCTTCATCTGATCAATTGCAGCCTGATTCATTACCTGGGCCTTTACCTGGGCAATGTAGGCATCATCCATAGACGCGCCTATTATTTCATATTTATCTGTTGCAACAGCTTCTTGCCTTGTTATAGTCTTAACCGTAGAGATATCAGTTATCGCTAAAACCTCTGCAGTAACCCCCTGATCATGAGGAGGGGTAAACTGCGCGCCATCCTCCCAGTAAACCTTATATCCGTTATATTCCGGAGGATTATGGCTGGCAGTAATATTCAGGCCTGCAATACAGCCCAGTTTCCGCACAGCAAACGAAAGCTCCGGAGTAGGACGCAGAGATTCAAACTTATACGCTTTGATTCCATTGGCAGCAAGTGTCAGTGCAGCTTCCTCTGCAAATTCCGGAGACATATGTCTGGAGTCATATGCTATGGCTACGCCCTTGTTGGCTCCACCTTGTTTTATGATATAATTCGCAAGACCCTGGGTTGCCTTTCTGACCACATAGATGTTCATGCGGTTAATGCCTGCTCCAATCACACCTCTTAAACCAGCGGTACCGAATTCCAGGTCCTGGTAGAAACGCTCTTTGATCTCATTGTCATCATCTTTGATCCCTTGCAGTTCTTTTTTCGTTGCCTCATCAAAGTATGGATTTGACAGCCATTCTTCATAGATGCTTCTGTAATCTTTCATAAGCAAAATGCTCCCTTCTCTCCACTTCATGTTACGGTTATTATAAATCATAACAAGGCAAAAAGAAAGCAGATTCCCATTATTTTATTCTCGACAGGAAAAGATTCCGCATAGGCTGCTGAATCTCTAAATCCCTTAGTTTTTCAATATTTCTGGCCGGTATCCAGGCCTTATTGGCATTATAATAAAAGTTAATCTGCTTCCAGTATTTTTCCGGATATAAAAACAGATAATACAGGCAGGTCCTGTCTGCACCTGATAAAGGAAGTACTTTCGTATAAGTATCAAGCATGGACATACCAAGCTTTAGATTCCAGTCATGCTTTTCCATGGCCTTCCTCATAAAATGGTAAAGATCCTCCATCTGCATACCTCTGTGCATCCGGTTAAACTCTACAATCGCAACATCATGGGAACACATCAGAATATGATGCTGGTTTAGATCCCCATGACACAAATACCCCTCCCCAATCCCGCTTTCCTCACAAAAACCTGCAAGTCCTTTACAGGCTTCCATAGCCTGATCAAAAAATACGTCATAATTCCCCATGACACATAGTTCAAACTCAGACTTCTTTCTTTTACTGCGGATAAAACTTCTTGCCCGAATCAGCTCCCTGTTGTGACGCTCCATCTCTTCAGCCGGCTGCTGCACCAGAATGGACCCTAAGTTCCATTCCTCTTTAAACTTTACCTTACGAAGCATTTTATGTAATAAAGCAATCCGTTCAATGGCGCAAAGCACCTCTTTGCTATCTTTTAAATTACATTCCCGGTCCGAATACCAGTTTTTAACGATCCACCGGGTCCCATCCTCGGCACTGGAGAGAATTTCACCTTCTTTATTTCTGACGTAGCGATCCACACTCAAATGGCCGGTTTCTTCCAGTTGTAAAAATACCTGATCTTCAAATTCCAGGCGCTTTATGGTTCCTTTATATTCCCTCAGCAGCTTAAGCCCCTGATCTGTTTCACACAGCCAGGCGCCCCGGCCGCGTTTCACATCCAGAATATCAAGCTCATACTGCGAAAGCACCTCTGTGTATTTCTCGTTCACAACCACCCCTCCAACTCTTAGCTAATCAGCTACTTCTAGGGTATGAAGGGGCGGAAAAAAATATGCAAACTCCAGGGGAAAGTTATCCATGCCTGGGCATGTTTTCAAGGGAGATCTTTAGAATAATTCAGAAGATACTCACGGTTGTTATTTTCCGGATTTTTTATGACTTCGTCAAATAATGCTTCCAGGATTTCCCCCATTTTAGGACCGGGTTTTATTCCTTCTTCCATCAGATCTCTTCCGGTAACTGCCATGTCCTTTAAGTGAATGCAGTCTCCGTCATTGATAATTTCCCCGGCATACTGTCTGACTGTTTTTAACTGTTCCAGATAAGGACCGTTTAAGAATACATTCTGAAAGCTTAAAAGATCCTCAAATAAGGAAATCTTAATCCTGCTCATAGCCTTTCTGATTTCCGGTTTTAAAGTGGGAATTTCTGTCTTCCAAAGTCCGGTTAAGATTCTGACCTGATCCGTGGTATCATTATCCAGCTTCAGTTCCTTAAGAATTTCTGCTGCCTCCTTCTGGTCTAAGAAACGTAAGAATCCTGACCAGCGTACATGCTTGCTGGAAGGCAGCCGCTTAAGCTTTTCAAGTTCAAAAAGTCCTCTTTCTGCAGTGGAAAAATGTTCCGAAACGTAAGGTGCAATTCCGCTTTCAAATACAGCCTTCATCTGTTCCGGATAGTCAGAAAGAAGGAGCTTTGTCAGTTCCACAGCAATCCGCTCCTTACTGACTTTTTCCATATTCGGTGCGATGGCAGTAATGGCTTTATTCGTTTCTTCTTCAATGCGAAATCCAAGCTGTGCAGAAAAACGGATTGCCCGCAGAATCCTTAAAGCATCTTCATGAAACCGGTCCATGGGATTTCCCACACAGCGGATGATTCCTGCGCTTAAATCCATAGCTCCTCCGAAAGCATCTACCAGCCCATCTCTTTCACTGTATGCCATTGCATTGATAGTAAAATCCCTCCGTTTTAAATCTTCCAGCAGATTTCCGGTAAATTCCACAGACTTTGGGTGCCTGCCATCCTCATATTCTCCATCAATGCGGTAGGTCGTCACTTCATAGGCTTCATGCTCCATCAGCACGGTTACTGTACCGTGCAAAATTCCAGTATCGACCGTTCTTAAAAAAATTTGCTTTACCTGTTCTGGTTTTGCCGAGGTGGTGATGTCCCAGTCCTTTGGTACCCGTCCAAGCAGGCTGTCCCTTACACATCCACCCACCGCATAGGCTTCAAATCCATGGGTATTCAGTTGTTTTATGATCTTTCCTGCTGCATCTGGTACCTGAATTGTTATCACTGCATTCCCTCCTGCATCTCTTATTTCCTGATTAATATGCTCTGCCCCAGTAAACCATCTTAACTGCCGGCTTGCCGCAGCAAATACAGGTATCGGACAGATGGTCCTGCTTAAATGGCATACATCTTGATGTTGCGCCTGTAAGCTCCTTGATCTTATCCTCGCATTCCTGGCATCCGCACCACATAGCCTTTACAAAGCCTGGCTTTTCTTCCACGGTTTTCACAAAGGTGTCCATATCCACAGCCTCATAAGTATGGGCATCCCGGTGGGCACGGGCACGGTCAAGCATGTTGCTTTGAATGGAGCTTAAAAGCTCTCCTACTTTTTCATTTAATTCATCTAAGGATACTGTTAATTTTTCATGAGTATCGCGGCGGACAAGAACAGCCTGATTTTCAGCAATATCTCTCGGTCCGATCTCAACACGCACCGGAATTCCACGCATCTCGGATTCGCTGAACTTCCAGCCTGGACTCTTATCAGAATCATCTACTTTTACCTTATAATTAGAAAGAACTTTCTTTAATTCATATGCTTTCTCCAGAACGCCTTCCTTCTGCTGCTGCACAGGAACGATCATTACCTGAACCGGAGCAATTCTTGGAGGAAGCACAAGTCCGTTGTCATCTCCATGGACCATAATAATACCGCCGATCAGTCTGGTACTTAATCCCCATGAGGTCTGGTGTACGTACTGGAGCTTATTTTCCTTATCAGAATACTGGATCTCAAAAGCCTTTGCAAATCCGCTTCCGAAGTTATGGCTGGTTCCGGACTGAAGCGCTTTTCCATCATGCATCAGGGCCTCAATGGTATAAGTAGCCTCTGCTCCCGCAAATTTCTCCTTATCCGTTTTCTGACCGCGAATAACTGGCATTGCAAGCACTTCTTCACAAAAATCTGCATATAAGTTAAGCATCATTTCTGTTCTTTCAGCTGCTTCTTCAGCTGTGGCATGGGCCGTGTGCCCTTCCTGCCATAAGAACTCTCTGGAACGAAGAAATGGCCTGGTTGTCTTTTCCCAGCGTACTACGGAGCACCACTGGTTATAAACTTTAGGAAGATCCCGGTAAGACTGAATCTCTCTGGAATAAAAATCACAGAATAAAGTTTCAGATGTAGGTCTTACACAGAGCCTTTCCTGCAATGGCTCAAGTCCGCCGTGGGTAACCCATGCTACTTCCGGAGCAAATCCTTCCACATGGTCTTTTTCCTTTTCTAATAAACTTTCCGGAATGAACATAGGCATATATACATTCTCCACGCCCGTCTCCTTGAATCTGGAGTCCAGCTCCTTCTGAATGTTCTCCCAGATAGCATAGCCTGCAGGTTTAATCACCATACAGCCTTTTACACTGGAGTAATCGATTAATTCTGCTTTTTTAACTACATCTGTGTACCACTGTGCGAAATCAACATCCATGGATGTGATCGCTTCTACTAATTTCTTGTCCTTAGCCATGATAAAACTCCTTTCATTATTCCTGCCCATGTTCTTTGGGCATAGAGGGATACCCGAAGGGTATTTCATTATTCCTGCCCATGTTTTTTGGGCATAAAGGGATACCCGAAGGGTATTTCATTATTCCTGCCCATGTTTTTTGGGCATAAAGGGATACCCGAAGGGTATTTCATTATTCCTGCCCATGTTCTTTGGGCATAGAGGGATACAAAAAGAGCCATCCAATCCCCAGAAAAGGGACCGAACAGCTCGGCGGTGCCACCCAATTTAGCCGCTGCTTTCATGCGGCTCACTTTTAATCCGATAACGCCGGACAAGCGCCGCAGTTTACTGCGGGACTCCGAGGCAGGTTGGGTCATGAGTGGTATAAAGGCTTTTCAGCTAAGGGCCTTCTCTCTGGAATACATCATCACTTATTAATCCTCTTCAACGTCGTATTTACTATTGTTTTTATAGATCGTATGGTTGATTTTACGTTATTTACAAATGTTTGTCAAGAGGCGGACAGTTCATTTTCCCAGACATTTCCTATAAAAGTGCCTCAAAAGCCCGTACAGCAGCTTCCATAATTCCATCCGGAAATTCATAGGCAGCTGTATGAAGACCCGGACAGTTCTCTCCTGCCCCCACACCGAAAAACATACCGGGAGATTTCATTAAATACCAGCCAAAGTCTTCAGACCACCGAAACGGCACATCTTCTTCCAGATAAGGAACTTTGTTTTCCTCAAATCTTCGTTTACAGGCCTCAGCCATATCAGATTCGTTGTATGTATCCGGGAATTCATCAAGAATCCGGTACTGAAACTTTAATCCGCCCTCAACCGCACGTTTTTCAGCCAGAGAAAGTATGGAAGACTGAAACCGGTTAAGTTCTGACAGACGTTCTGCGCGAATGGTTATTGCCAGCTTCCCGTCAGAAGGAGATACGCCGAAGTTCTCTCCCCCTGCCTTCACTTCTATAATCGTTGCAAGCACTGTGCCATGAGAACCAGCCTTTTCTGTCAGTGATGGAAGACTGCTGATTAACTCAGCGATCAGCCAGGAAGGATTGATTCCCTCCTCCGGATAGGCAGCATGGCACTGCCTGCCTTCAAAGTTGAGAATAAGTCCTCTGGAAGCACATGCAAAGGTTCCCTTTATTACCACTGCCATTCCGGCGGGATACCCGGGAAGATTATGAAATCCATAAATCTCACGGATTCCCTTTTCCTCCAGAAGTCTGCTGCAGACTTTGGCCCCCTGTCCGGTTTCCTCTGCCGGCTGAAAAACAGCATATATATTACTACCGGTCTTTTTCCCCTCCAGAAGAAGGCACAATCCCGCTAATACAGCGCTGTGTCCGTCGTGTCCGCAGCCATGAAAAAGCCGGTTATCCTCCCCCATCACTGCATCCGTGTCTGCCCGGAATGCCTTGCTGGTCCATGCTCCCTCCTCCTCATGTACGGCATAGAACCAAGTATCACAATCTACAATGGTAAGAGAAGTCCGGTCTTTTAAAAATTCTTTCAACCGCTTCATGGTTTCCTTCTCTGCTCCCGATTTTTCCGGACAACTGTGAAGCTCTTTTCTCAACATTTTTATCTCACTGATTATCTGTTCATATGTATTATATTTCACGTTGGCCTCTCACTTCCTCCTCCATTATCTTTAACGTATGCTCTCTTACTTTGTCACGGAGCTGCTGTGTCTTTTCAAAATGTCCGCAGACTTCATTCCCATAGGTTAAATTAAGCTCGTATTCCAGAGGCAGCCACGTTTCAGGACCTGCTTCATTATGCTGTATTAACGTTTCGGTCTTATCAAGCGCCTTTACAAGAATTGCTTCCTCCGAAGTAAGATCCGACAGTTCTTTAAACATTGCCAGATAACCCGAAGCGAGGCAACCGGGCAGTTTTTCCAAAAGCGTCTCAATGGCACCGGCTTCTGTCTTTTCATCTGCCTCCGTTTTAAGAAAAGCCGGAATATCTCCCGTCAAAGCCTCTCCCCAGTCATGAATCAGGCACATGCGTATAACCTTATTCATATCAAGCTCCGGAAAATCCTCTTCCATCAGCATAGCCAGCACAGCCAGCCGCCAGCTGTGCTCTGCCACACTTTCCTGCCTTCCGTTTGTCGACCAGTTATGGCGGGTATTACATTTTAATTTTTCCAGTATTCCTAAAAATTCTATCAGCTGATCCGGATTCATAGTGCATCTCCCCTTTCATCTTTCCTGCCTTTCTTTGGGTCATTATAGCACGTTCCTCCATAAAGCTCTACGATATCTTCGATAATCAAAAGTCCGATGGGGCCAAGGATAAATCCTAAAATACCAAAAAGCTGCAGTCCTACATACATGGCCACCAGCGTTTCCAAAGGCGTCAGCCCCACTTTACCTCCCATTATTTTTGCTTCCATGATTTCCCTCACAAAATAGCAGATAATATAAATAATAATGAGGCCTATTCCTGATAGCCAGTTTTTTTCAATCAGTGAAATAAGGGCCCAGGGTATCAAAACAGTTCCGGTACCAAATATAGGCATGGCATCCAGTAATCCGATTATGATTCCCAGCAGAATAAAATAAGGGTTTTTCAGAAGAAACAACCCGACAGAGCAGATTATCATCGTAAAAAGCATAATGGCTCCCTGAGTCTTCAGCCAGGCACTTCCTACCGTCATCAGGCGGTTGCCAAGCATTGCATACTCATAGCAGAACATGGAATTATCCCGCCGGGTGCGGATATCATCCATCTCCTGAAGGGATAAAACGGTTGCAATCAATAAAATTACCAGAATGACAGTCAGCTGAACCACCCATTTCAAAACTGTCATGGAATTTGTCATCAGAAATGGCATTGCCCTGCTTTTTATAGCTGCTTCACCGCCGGTTAATATATCGCTGACCACATTCACCATGTAACCATCCGGGAGTTTTAGAAACCGTTCCACAAAGCAACAGTTTGCCATCAGCCAGGAGTTTATACCGTCTAAAATCAGAGGAAGGTTTTTTAACAGCAGCCTTGCTTCCATAAAAAGCTTTCTTCCTGCAAAATAAAGGAACACTCCAAGCACAATCATAAAAAGAAAAATTTCTACTCCTCCGATCAGTGCAAGAGGCAGAGATATCACTCTTTTTTTATAATTAAACCTTGTTTTTCTCTCAATCCAAAGGGCAGAAGGACGGAGGGAAAGTGCAAATACATATGCAATCAAAAAGGGAATCACAAGAGGCAGCAAAAACCGAAAGCTTAAATAAACTGCCCCTGTAACTCCCAATATTAAAATTGTTTTCTTCAGTTTCCTGCTCGGTTTCTCCATGGACTCACCTGTTTCTGATTTGTACTTCTTTTGTACAAGGATTATTATTGATCAAACGGCGAAAAATATGCAGAAACTCAAATAGTAAAAAATTCCTTTTAAAATGCAGCCTGCCAGGAAAAATATTGAAACATGCCTTCATTCGGTTTTATGGAAAAAGTCATTTTCTTTCTCGATAAAGGATGTGTAAATGTAAGTCCAGAAGCAAACAGGGCAACATTTCCTTTTGCTTTGAAGTCCTGAAATTCAGGGTTATATTTACGGTCTCCCCAAAGGGGGGTGCCATGGCCAGCCATCTGCACGCGGATCTGGTGATGACGGCCGGTCTTTAACCGTATTTTAAGAAGACTCAGTTCTCTGCTTTCCAAATTAATACAATCCACAATCCAGTAATCCAGCTCTGCAGGTTTTGCACTTTTTATCCCCTTTTCCACAATTTTGGAAGAATTATTTTTTCCGTCTTTCCACAAATAATCCACGTAGGTGCCAAAGTTATCCACAGGTTTTCCACAAACAACTGCATAATAAATTTTCTCCATCTGATGCTCAGAAACCTGTCTGCTTAAAGCCTCAGCGGCTATTTGGGATTTTGCATAGACCATTATTCCCCCAACCGGCTTGTCCAGTCTGTGGATAACTCCTACATATGGCTCCCCTTTCTTTGTGGATAGTGTGTTGATATGTTTCTTTATTTCACTAACCATATCCGGTTCAAAAGTCTTTCCCGACTGAGACTCAATTCCTGCCGGTTTTTCCACCACAAGAATCTCATCATCTTCAAATAATATATTAAGCTTCATCTGTCTGCTGCTCCTCTTTTTCCCACTGATCCATCAT
Source organism: Bacillota bacterium (assembly GCA_023386315.1). Classification (GTDB taxonomy): domain Bacteria; phylum Bacillota; class Clostridia; order Lachnospirales; family Lachnospiraceae; genus Lacrimispora. The sequence goes on from JAEWJZ010000006.1 coordinate 9,880, forward strand.
TGCCTTTACAGATCGGCTCATCTCTCTGCTGAAATCACAATTCCATTTGCGGCTGCAGAAGGCCCGGATCCACCGTTCAAAATCTTCGCCCCTGTCAGTAACTTTATTTAATTCAGACTCAAATCTTTCCGGCTCCATCCGGCGGTAAGAATTTTCAAAAACTACCGCTTCTGGTCTTAGTCTTTTCGGCTTTACTCTGTCTGATTGCTGCTGAACGGGATAACCAAAAACTAACATTGCCGCAGGCACTGCATACCTGGGAAGAGAAAATAATTCCCGGTGAGTTTCGTACTGTTCTAATATATCCCCAATATAACAGGAGCCGATTCCCATGGATTGTGCTGCAACCACCGCATTCTGCGCCGCTATTAACGCATCGTCCGCTGCCAGCATAAAATCTCCCATTCCAGGTGCCCTGACTGTATCCTCATACTTGCAAAACAGGTCATACCATTTTTGATAATCCGCCACAAACACAAGTACCATGGGTGCCTGGGCAATAAATGGCTGATTGTCACAAGTCACAGACAATTTCTTTTTTAATTCCGGATCCGTCACATCTATAATGGAATATAAAGTCATATTGCCTGCAGTCGGTGCCTGCAGGGCCGCTTCAATGATTGCTGCCTTTTTCTCCTGCTCAATCTGCTTCTCTTCATAAACACGGACAGACTTTCTCTCCATCAGTTCCTTCACCGTTTTATTCATTTAATTATCCCTCTCTTTGCATGACTTTTGTTTCATTGATTATATTTCATACTGCAAATAATAGCAATGAAGATTTTTACTTTGAAATTCAAAAAATACTTGCATTCTTTTTCGCAAAAGTGTATAGTATATAAAAAGACATTACGTAGTTTTCATTACTACATCACAAGTTTTTAATTCTCATGCAAGGAGGTTTCATTATGAACATAAAAATTAAAGATCCAGTCAGTGCAGGCACTCATTTTATAGCCATGCTTCTGGCCCTGATTGCGGCAACTCCTCTGCTTATCAAAGCTTCTGCAGACGGAGAACTTCATCTGGCATCCCTCGCGGTATTCAGTATCAGCATGGTTCTTCTCTACGCCGCCAGCACCATCTATCATACCCTTGATATTTCTCCAAAGATTAATAAGCTGTTGAAAAAATTAGATCACATGATGATATTTATCCTGATTGCGGGAACCTACACTCCGGTCTGTCTAATTGTTCTGGGTGACAAAACCGGTCTGGGCCTCCTTGCTCTTGTCTGGGGAATCGCCATATTAGGGATGGTAATCAAAGCATTCTTCGTGATGTGCCCAAGATGGTTTTCCTCCGTTATTTATATTGCCATGGGCTGGATCTGCGTCCTGGCTTTCCGTAAGATCGTTTTAGCTCTGCCTCCTGCTGCCTTTATCTGGCTTTTGGCAGGCGGACTGATCTATACGATCGGAGGCATCATATATGCATTAAAGCTTCCTCTGTTTCAATCCAGGCATAAAAGCTTCGGCAACCATGAGCTTTTTCATCTGTTTGTAATGGGCGGGAGCTTCTGCCACTACATCCTCATGTATCAATTCGTAGCTTAGGATAAAAAAAAGAAGACTGAACGCATCCTGCAGAATGCCCGACAGTCTTCTTTTTTGTCTATTCCTTTATATAAGAACAGCAATAATCCGTTACTTCATCAGTTGAAACTTTAAATTTACTGTTTGACGGTACTGTAAAAGACTGCCCTGCCTCGTAAATTTCCCAGTTATCACTATCCGGCAGCAGTGCTTCCAGCTTACCGGCAAGAATTTCCATCAATTCCTGATCTTCTGTACCAAACTCATATTCTCCCGGCAAAATTATTCCGAGTGTTTTCCTGGAGCCGTCCTCAAACAAAACCGTACGGCTCGTTACCTTACCGCCATAATAGACATTTGCTTTCTTTATTACTGTAACACGTTCAAACTGAGCCATTCCAGATTCCTCCGTCAATATACTGTATCCTAAGATGTGATAATTTAATATACTAAAGTAAGAAAGTAAAAAAGTCAATCCTGACTTCCAGAATCTTTTATAAGAAACAGCTTGTCCTTTCTGGAAAGCTTCTTTATCTGCACCTCACGGCGCATAGCCTCTTCCTTCGTTGGATAAGATTCATAATAGACCAGTTCCACCGGTCTTCTTGACTTTGTATATTTGGCACCCTTTCCCTGGTTATGGGCTTCGATTCTTTTTTCCAGATGGTTTGTCCAACCGCAGTAAAGAGTATTATCCGCGCATTTAACCAAATAAGTATAATTCATTTTTCTTCTCCATTTGTAAATATGATGCTATGTAAACGGTAATAACGCCTTGCAATCGCGTCACTACCGCCCAGGCTAACCTGTCATCTATCTTAAGCACCAGCTGGATGCGTTATGGCGCCGTCGATGGTTGAACAAAGCTTAAGCTATAATATATTATATAACAGGACTTGCCGATATGTGAATAGCAATCTTTATAGTACCCTGTTTTAATAAAATCATGCAGTAGATAACTGACAGAAATGCCAGACAAAAGCATATCACCTTTGCCTGGCATTGATTTTATGAAACTTCTTTTACAAGAATTAACCGGTCTCCTGGCTTTACAGTACTTTCCGTAAGACCGTTGGTCGCCATGATCGTGTCAATTGTTGTATGGAATTTTTTTGCAATTTTCCACAGGGTATCATCGGGCTGAACAATATAACCTACAATCCCGGGCAGTTTTTGTAAATTATTTAAATCCATGGGAGAATCCACCGCACTGGTTATAATCTGTTCGCAAACCGGCTGTAAAGCCAGAAGATCCAGGGAAATAGTGGCTTTTACCTCAATGGTTCCTCCGCCCATCATAACTGCACTTAACTGTTCCAGACCTGGATTCAGCTGACAGATGGTAGATTCATTAATTCCAGGTGCCTCAATCAGAAAATGGAACGGAATGTCTTCCACTGCACACTGAATGGGCTGCGAGTCATCAGACGTCATATACAGGATTTTTACTTCCAGAACGCCTTCCACATGAAGTCCGTCTTCCTTTACTTCCGTATCATCAATTTTAACCGTTCCCTCACTGTGACAAATCTGGAGAATCCGGTCTGCATGTTCCAGTGTAATTTTCTCCGCAATTTTACATTTACTCATATTCTTAGTAAGTATCTTATCAAAGCAGGCATCTCCTGTCTGAAGTGCCAGATCACGGTTGGTAGAATATAAGTCATTTAACAGCTCCATATTTTCTTCTTTATAAAGCTTCATATCCAGTTCCAATACTGCATCCACATCTGTTTCCCGCATTTCACCGTCTGAATCAGGTTTCGCCTCAATATCCTTGTGGATCAGCCGCACCATGACAATTGGTACCATGTCTTCTGTTACATCCTGAACTTCTATTTCTCCTGAAAATGGAATACTCTCTTCCAACCACTGAATGGGAGCATTTTCCCCTTCTCCCTGATAAATAATAAAAACCATCAGTTCACCGTCAAGCATCATCTTTCCGTTCATAGGCCTGGTGGTTACGCCTCTTAATATCATTTCGCTCCACAATATATGATCAATATTAGGCTTATTCCCAGACAGGCTGATGGTATCCTTAATCCGAAACGTGTCCTTATGGCGAAGAGCAATCGTTGCAACATCCACCTTTTTGCGAAGAGTCTCTACATTGGGAGCATCGCCTGCGACGGGTTTCGTGTCCACTTCTACAGCAGCGTCTACGTCGCAAATAGTCTCAACCTTTACCTGCAGCGTTACAATGGCCTTTACGCTTAATTTCCTGGAATTAATGATTCCTGCATTTAAATCTTCCAATTCGCAGAATACCTGCACCATATCCTTTTCTTCCAGTCCGGGTACATTAATTGGTTCTTCAAAATTAATGCTCCCGCTTAAAGTACAAAGTCCGCCTTCTGCTCCCCGATACAAAACGGTAAAATCCATCTTTCCCCGGACTACTACCCGTTCCGCCTGGTTCTTGACGGAATCAATGGTAATCTCACCGGAACTAAGAATAATCTGCTCCACATCATCCATGCTGTCAGGGACAATGAAATCATCGTCAAGCGTAATCTGGGATGTGGCGTTTCCTTTCCAACGATTCATATGTATGTTTTTCTTCACCAGCTCCAACATGAAAAAGCACCTGCCTTACCTTCTTTTATTCCTTTAAGAAAGTGTATGCAGGTGCATGTTCCAATATACTTTTTTTATTTATTCCGGGGATTTCTCCTCTTCGTTTAAATTCTCCGTTTCTTTTTCAGAAAGCAGGTTCTCCAGTTTAAGCAGCTTCTCTTCCAGCTCCTTCACACGTTCCTCCATCATACAGTAATGCTCCATGGTAACCATCTTGCTTTCTTTCTTTGGTATAGGGACTCCGTCGATCTTTACCGGACGCGCGGGAATTCCCACTGCGGTTACATTATTTTCCAACGGCTTTAAAAGCACGGCATTAGCTGCTATGGTACAGTTATCGCCGACTTCAAAAGAACCCAGAATCTTGGCACCTGCCCCTACTGTCACATTATTACCAAGCGTGGGGTGGCGCTTTCCTTTATTCAGTCCCACACCTCCAAGGGTAACGCCCTGATAAATAGTACAGTTATCCCCCACAACTGCAGTTTCTCCTATTACTACCCCACAGCCATGGTCAATCAGTATACCGTGCCCCATTACTGCGCCGGGGTGAATCTCAATCAGTGTAAAAAATCTGGCTGTCTGGGAGATCAGTCTTGCAATAAAAAACATCTTGTGCTGATAAAACCAGTGGGCGAAACGATGCCAGATAAGTGCGTGAACACCCTGATACAAAAGCAGGACTTCCAGTTCATTCCTGGCTGCCGGATCCCGCTGCTTTACTGCTTTCACATCAAGCCATATATCCTTTAATATCATACGAACCTTCCTTTTCTCCTTACTTTCGACTCCTGTTTGATGTAGTATATCATATGGCGGCAAAAGAAAAAAGAGAAATTTAAAATAGCTGCTCTGCAATATTTTTACAGAACAGCTATTTTCTTACATAAATTATTGAAATACCACCGGAAGCTCCGACATCTCCGTCCGAATCACAATAAATGGATAAGATGGTTCCGTTCCTGTATTTTCACCCTTTTCCGGACCAATTAATTCCGTATCAAGAACTATGGAATTGTCAGTAAGATAAAGATCATTGACTGCTATGCTGTAACCCCCGCTTGCCTGCTTTCCATATCCAACTACTATGTAAAGATTTTTATCATCACTGTAAGTCAGTTTAAAGGGTGACTGTTGTTTTTCTGCTATTATCTGTCTGAGTTCCTGTGGTATATCCGTATCTGCTACCACAGAAAAATCCAGATCCCGTACTTTGTCTCCATTATCTCCGTTTACTGTACACCCGCTTAGGGTACGAACTACCAGCACCCACATGGCGAGGCCGAAAAAAATCATCCATTTTCTGTTAAACAGTCTCTTCATAGCGCACTCCCCAACTTATTGATTATTACTATTTATATGGGGAGTACGCCATTTTTATGAAATTTTTTTATTTTTAACGCAGATAATTAAGTTACTGTCTGATCTTTCCTGAAATCTTCCCGTACTGTTCCGGTCTTCTGTCCCGGAAAAGTCCCCAGTTTCTGCGGTCCCTGCTGATCTCATCCAAATCAAATTCTGCCAGGATCACGCCTTCCTCTTCCCGCCCCATGGACTGAATCAAAGCACCTGTGCTGTCTGTAATAAAGGATGAGCCATAAAACTTTAAGGAAGAGCTTTGGTTGCCATTTTCCTCACAGGGTGCAACCGTTTCCTCTCCAGTCCGGTTTGCAGCAATTACGGGAATAATATTGGAGGCAGAATGCCCCATCATGCATCGTCTCCAGTGCTCCATACTGTCACATTCCAGTATAGGTTCACTTCCAATTGCAGTCGGATAAAAAATCAGTTCTGCCCCCATGAGCGCGAGACATCTGGCTGTCTCCGGAAACCACTGGTCCCAGCAGATTCCGATTCCGACTTTCCCATATCTGGTATCAAACACTTGAAAGCCGGTATCTCCGGGAGTAAAATAAAACTTCTCCTGATAATAGTGGTCATCCGGTATATGGGTCTTTCGGTAAACTCCCAGATTCGTCCCGTCTGCATCAAGAACTGCGACGGAATTAAACATGGTGTTTCCAGCCAGCTCATAAAAGCTGACAGGTATCACCACCGAAAGCTCTGCTGCAATCCGCGAAAAATGAATGACTGCATCATTCTCCCCGGCAGGCTTTGCATATCCGTAATATTCATACCGTCTCTCCTGGCAGAAATAGGGCCGTTCAAACAGCTCCGGAAGCAGTATGATACCGGCTCCCTCTGCGGCTGCCTGCCTGACCAGTTTTTCCGCAGCAGCAATATTTTTATCAACGTCCTCGCAGCACTTCATCTGAACTGCTGCCGCTGTTACCTTTCTCATCAATTCCTCCTTTTGGTATCTGCTGAGTGATGCAGTGGATGTTTCCTCCGCCAACAATAATATCTCTGGCATAAACCGGGTAGATCTTCCTCTCAGGAAAACAGCCGGTAATAATACGGACTGCTTCCCTGTCATTTTCATCTCCAAACTGAGGTACAATCACTCCTCCGTTTGAAATATAAAAATTCACATAGCTTGCAGCCAGCCGCTCGCCAGGCTCCCGTTCATCCTCACCCGGTTCGAAAACAAAGCCTGCCAGTTCCTCTTTTGTAATGCAGACAGGAACCTTGGGAATTGGAAGCTTATGAACAATAAAATGACGCCCCTTTGCATCGGTCTCTCTTTCAAGTATCCTTAAGTCCTCCAGTGACATTTCATACTGGGGATCTTCCCTGTCGTCAGTCCAGGCAAGCACCACTTCGCCGGGACGTACGAAAGCACAGACATTATCCACATGCTCATTGGTTTCATCCTGATAGATACCATACTTCAGCCAGATAATTTTCTCTGCTCCCAGATACTCTTTTAACCTTGCTTCAATCTGATCCTTAGTCAGCAGAGGATTTCTTCCCCTGCTTAAGAGGCAGCTTTCCGTCACCAGAACCGTCCCCTCTCCATCCGAATGAATGGAGCCTCCTTCCAGAACGAAATTCCCTGCATCATAAACCGTATATCCCAGTTCTTCACAAAAACGTCCCGCCAGAAGGTTGTCCTTCTCCCAGTCCTGATACAAACCGTCAAAGGTACCTCCCCAGGCATTAAACTGCCAGTCAATTCCCCTGACGCATCCTGTTTTATCTTTTACAAAAGTAGGACCCACATCTCTCGCCCACGCGTCGTCAGATTCTATCACCATCACTTCAATTCTCTCTGAAAGCATGGCTCTGGCATTCTCGTAAGTATCCTCTTCAGCCAGCATGATCAGTTGTTCACTGTCTGCAATGGCTTCTGCGATTTCTGCAAAGGCCTTTCTGGCGTTTGCCGCCTCATAGGGCCAGGATCCCGGCCGTCTGGGCCAGATCATAATACAGCCCCGGTGCGGCTCAAATTCTCCCGGCATAAAAAATCCGTCTTCTGCCGGGAGTGTGGATAGCTTTTTCATAGTTCAGTCCTCATATCAGGCAGATTACGACAGCCTGTTTTTAAAATCTTCGTATCCGAATTCTTTTATTACACGGCATTCTCCGTCCAGATCCATAATCGCTATGGAAGGAAGCGGCATACCATTGAATGTGTTGTTTTTAACCATGGAGTAAATAGCCATATCCATAAAATACAGTTTATCTCCAGGTTTTATCTCATGATCAAAGGAATAGTCACCGATAACATCTCCTGCCAGGCAGGTACAGGACGACAAACGGTAAGTATAAGACTTCTCTCCCGGATCTGCACTGTCCTTTAATGGCGGGCGGTAAGGCATTTCCAGAACATCCGGCATATGACAGGCAGCGGATGCATCAAGAATTAAGGTTTTGATTCCGTTATCCACCACGTCCATCACTTCTGTCACTAAATATCCGGCATTTAAAGCAACTGCCTCACCGGGTTCTAAATAGACATGAAGCCCGTACCGTTCCTGAATTCTCTTAATACAGGATTCCAAAAGTTCCAGATCATAATCCGCTCTGGTTATATGATGTCCTCCGCCCATATTAATCCAGGATAACCGGTGAAAATATTCGCCAAACTGATCTTCCACCGCATCCAGAGTCGTCTTCAGGGCATCTGCATTCTGCTCGCAGAGTGTATGAAAATGAAAACCGGAGATATAAGGCAGATACTCCTCCTCAAACTGTTCCCGGGTCACACCCAGTCTGGACCCAGGTGCACAGGGATCATAAATAGCATGCCCCTCCTGGGTTGAACACTGGGGATTAATCCGGATCCCGGCTTTTACTCCCATAAGGCAGTCCTTATATTTTTTCAGCTGTGAAAATGAGTTAAATACAATGTGGTCGCAGATTTTTGTCAGTTCTTTAAAATCTGCTTCCTTATAAGCAGGAGCAAAAACATGGTTTGACAGCCCCATCTCCTCCTTGCCAAGTCTGGCCTCATACAACCCGCTTGCAGTAGTTCCATCAATGTATTTACCGATTAACGGATACTCTGCAAAACAGGAAAATGCCTTCTGGGCAAGAAGAATGCTGCATCCGGTCCTCTCCCTTACTCCGTTTAAAATCTTTAAATTTTCAGTCAGCCTGCCCTCATCAATCACGTAGCAGGGAGTCTTTAATTCCTCAATTTTCATGATTATTCCTGTCTCCATACGGTTACAGTCTCAGGATCCTCACAGACTACCCATGGAAGGCCCCATTTATTTAAAGCCTCCATATATGGATCCGGATCAAATTCCTCTACATTGTATACTCCGGGCTTTTTCCACTGTCCTGTCACTACCATCATGGCACCGATCATCGCCGGAACTCCGGTTGTATAGGATATAGCCTGTGATTCCACCTCTTTATAGCACTCCTGATGATCGCATACGTTGTAGATGTAGATCGTTTTTTCTTTTCCGTCTTTGATTCCTGTAAAAATACATCCAATATTGGTCTTTCCAACTGTTCTTGGTCCCAGAGAAGCAGGATCCGGAAGAAGGGCTTTTAAAAACTGGATCGGAACAATATTCTGGCCATTAAACTCAATAGGAGAAGTGGAGAGCATACCTACATTCTCCAGACATTTCATATGGGTTAAATAGCTTTGTCCAAAAGTCATGAAAAAGCGGATTCTCTTAACTCCCGGAATGTTCTTTGCCAGAGATTCGATCTCTTCATGATGAAGAAGATACATGTCCTTCTCACCAACCTCTGGAAAATTATATTTGGATTTCAGTTCCATAGGCTTTGTTTCAATCCAGCGGCCATCCTCCCAGTAAGATCCGTTTGCAGATACTTCCCTTAAATTAATCTCAGGATTAAAGTTTGTTGCAAATGGATAACCATGATCTCCCCCGTTGCAGTCTAAAATATCAATGGTATGAATCTCATCAAAATAATGCTTAAGAGCATAAGCAGAAAATACGCTGGTAACACCAGGATCAAAGCCGGTTCCAAGAAGAGCGGTAATGTTTGCCTTCTCAAATCTCTCTCTGTAATCCCACTGCCAGGAATAATCAAAATACGCTGTAAAACCAAGCTCCTCACACCGCTTTTCATAGATCGCCCTCCACTGGGGATCATCGGTATCTTCCGGCTCAAAGTTTGCTGTATCGATGTAATCCACACCTGCAGCCAGGCAGGCATCCATAATGGTCAAATCCTGATACGGAAGGGCCACATTTAACACCGCATCCGGCTGATAGCTCTTAATCAGGGCAATCACTTCCTCTGTGTGATCCGCATCTACTTTTGCAGTCTCGATTCTGGTTTTTGTCTTACCTTCCAGCTTTGCCTTTAAAGCATCACACTTTTCCTTTGTTCTGCTTGCAATGCAGATGTCCGTAAATACCTCGCTGTTCTGACAGCACTTGTTGATTGCTACTGCGGCAACCCCGCCGCATCCGATCACTAATAATCTGCTCATTCCTTTTCCTCCTCTTCCAGTAAATCTTCCACATATTTTGGCAGCATAAATGCTCCTGTGTGAAGATTGGTGGTATAGTACCAGGTTTCTATTTTCATTTTGTTCCATTTATCAGGTTTAAAATCATTAATCGGGTGATATTTTTTTGAAGCAAAGCCAAACAGCCAGTAGCCTGACGGGCAGGTTGGAATATGGGCCTGATAAACACGGCTGATGGGGAAGGAACGGTATACCTTCCTGTGCATGCTTCTGCAGGCAAGTTCATCTTCATCATAAAAAGGACTGCCATGCTGGTAAACCATAATTCCGTCGCTTTTAAGCGCCTTATAACAGCTTCCATAAAACTCTTTGGTAAAAAGCCCTTCCGTATGACCGAAGGGATCAGTGGAATCATTGATAATCAGATCGTATTCCTCTTTTTTATTTCTCAAAAAACGAAGTCCGTCATCATAATAGACCCGTACTCTTTCATCAGCCAGACCGCATGCCACCTCAGGAAATATCTCCCTGCATACCTCAACAAACAGCTTATCTGTCTCAACTACATCAATAGATTCAATGGAAGGATACTGCAAAAGTTCCTTCGCCACGCCTCCGTCCCCACCACCGATAATCAGCACATTCCTGACATCAGGGTGAACCGCCATCGGCACATGAGTTACCATTTCATCATAAATAAATTCATCTTTCTCTGAAAAAACAATGTCTCCGTCAAGAGCCACAAACTTTCCGAATTCCTGGGATTCAAATACATCGATTCTCTGATATTCGCTTTCGCCGGAAAAAAGCTGCTTGTCAATCCGGACGGAAAGCTTTACATTGGATGTATGCAATTCCGAAAACCATATCTCCATATTTTCCTCCATCTTTCCCGCTTACCGGAAATTACTCTGTCAGTACCATTAAATTCTCCACTGCCGGATCTTCTGTTCCCTGCATGGAGCATCCCTTTTCTCTGGCATAAATGATGTATTCTACAATTTCTTCCGTAATCATCTCACCAGGCGCCAGAATGGGAATACCAGGCGGATAGCACATAACAAACTCTCCGCTGATCTTACCGGCTGACTCCTTCACCGGAACAGATACTTTCTTTGAATAGAATGCTTTCTGGGGAGATATCACCACTTTTGGTGCTATGTACTCTCCCGAGAGCATACCTGTCCTGTCTTTTTTATAAAGGCGTTCCACATCAGCAAGCGCACCCACCAGACGTTCTATATCCTGTATCCTGTCACCGATGGAAATATAGGCAAGAATGTTGCAGATATCTCCGAATTCAATCTGAATGTCATACTCATCCCGAAGAAGATCATATACTTCAATTCCTGCCAGACCATTACCCAGCGTATAAACAGAAAGCTTGGTCACGTCATAGTCGAAGATGCTGGTACCATTTATCAAGTCTCTTCCATATGCATAATATCCCCCGATGGAATTGATTTCTTCCCTGGCATACTCTGCCATTTCCGTAACCTTTGCAAAGGATTCTTCTCCTCTGAGTGCCAGATTCCGTCTGGAAATGTCAAGGCTTGAAAGAAGAAGATAGGAAGCACTGGTAGTCTGTGTTAAGTTAATGATCTGCCGCACATAGTCGCCGTTCACACCGGTATTAAGCAGAAGCAGCGAGCTTTGTGTCAGACTTCCTCCTGATTTATGCATGGAAACCGCCGCCATATCCGCTCCTGCCGCCATCGCAGAAACAGGCAGATTTTTGCCGAAATAAAGATGAGTTCCATGGGCTTCATCTGCGAGAACCTTCATACCGTGGGCATGGGCCAGGCGCACAATGGAGCGCATATCCGAACAGATTCCGTAATAAGTTGGATTGTTAACAAACACTGCCACTGCATCAGGATTTTCCTCAATCGCCTTCTCAACCTGGCTGATCTCCATGCCCAGGGAAATCCCAAGCATGCTGTTAACCTCTGGATTTACATATACAGGAACTGCACCACAAAGCACCAGCGCGTTGATGGCGCTCTTATGGACATTTCTTGGAAGAATGATCTTGTCCCCGGCTTTACAAACGGAGAGGATCATGCTCTGTACCGCTGAGGTGGTTCCTCCCACCATCAAAAACGCGTCTGCCGCTCCAAAAGCCTCAGCTGCAAGCTGTTCCGCATCACGAATGACCGACACCGGATGACACAAATTATCAAGAGGCTTCATGGAATTAACATCAAGCCCTACACAACGCTCACCAAGAAGCTGCGCCAGCTCCGGATTTCCTCTTCCCCGTTTATGCCCGGGAACATCAAAGGGCACTACTCTTTTTTTTCTAAATGTCTCAAGAGCATCATAAATCGGAGCTCTCATCTGATCGTCTCTGTTCATATGGCAAATTACCTCTCTGCAATAAAATTCCTTACAATCAAAAAAAGCAGGTGAATGTACATCACCTGCCTGAAATTTCATGAATCGTATAACGGAATCAGCCTCCGTCCGCATTATATTCATGACAATTACCATTTTCGAGTCTACATAGCAAATATACTGTCCCTGCTATTATTGATCGTTTCACAAGATGATGTGCAGATGCACTGATTATAAAGTAATCAACTTATAAAATTTGAGCTTCTAACTCAATCAATAATGTGGTTTCCCACGTTCGGCAGCTGACCCGCCTGTCCGTCTGGGCTTAACTTCTTACGAAGTGGTCAATATTTGCATGAAAACGATAATGTCTCTTCATACTGGGGTAAAGAATAACATATTTTGCGGATTCATGTCAACCTGTTTTTTGTAAAATTTTGATTTTCATGAATCATGACAGCCGCTGATCTGAGAATATCTACCATTTCTCAAACAGCGGCTGTCTCCCCACTCATTTGTTTTATGAATCTTTTTTGCTGCACATCTGAAGGCGGTGCTGATACTTCTCTTTGGTGGCGAGGCCGCCTCTGATATGGCGCTCGGACTTGTTAATATCCAGGATGACCCTGGCCCGGGCTGCCAGGGACGGATTGATGTGCTCTAAACGGTCCGTCACATCCTTATGTACCGTAGATTTGGATATCCCAAATTTCTTTGCTGTCTGCCTTACGGTTGCATGGTAGTCTATGATGTAGTTGGCGATCGCAACCGCGCGTTCTTCAATATATTCCTTCAAGAAAATCCCCCTGCTAGGACGTTTTTACATACTTATGCAGGATGACGGTCAAGTATGAATGCTTAAAATTTATTTCTTATTAAATAATTTTTCACTAAAATTACTATATTTTACCACCACTTCCTATAATTGTACAAAATGAAACCACAATTTTCTCCATTAATCCAACGATAAGATAATAAATTTTCATTGACGCATTTGTGAAATCCATCTATAATTTAATATAATAATATGGAATTATTTCAAATTTTAACATAAAAAGGAAACTACTGAACAGAAAGAAGAGACTGCCATTTAGTCTGTTGAGGTGTAAAGAATTGATTTATCTACCTATTGAGAAATTGACTGAAGGTATGGAGTTAGCCCGCAACATACCAGGTTTAAACCCAATGCTGCCTTTCGCCGTAACCGGTTACATCCTAAATGACCGTACCATTAACAGAATGATGAGTATTGGCATACAGGGTGCCTATATTCAGACTGAACTTACTGAGGGAATTGAGCCGGAAGATATTGTAGAACCTGAATTAAAGGCAAAAATGCTGATCAGCATACAGGAAACTTTCAATGAGAGTCTGAAAAAAGTAACTTTTCAGACAAGCAGACAGATATATGAGAGTATTGCTGACGTAGCCAAAACCGTGGTTATGAATGTTTTAAGTATGGACAAATATCTGTTTCAGATGATTGATATCAGAGACTATGACAGCTATACTTATTCCCACAGCCTGTATGTAGGAATTTTAAGCGTACTCATTGGGCGGTATATCGGGCTCTCTATTTCCAAGCTTAATGATTTAGCCCTCTGCGGCCTGCTCCATGATATCGGAAAAACAGATATCCCAATTGAAATCACCAATAAACCCGGTCCTCTGACAAATGAAGAGTACGAGATTATGAAGCAGCATCCCAGCCTCTCCTATGACAAGCTGTTTGACTGCACTTCCATCTCGCAGTCAGTGCTTCAGGGAATACAGACCCACCATGAGAAATATGACGGAAGCGGTTATCCTTTTGGTCTTGCAGGCGAGAACATTCCTCTTTATGGCCGAATACTGGCTATAGCTGATGTTTATGATGCCTTAAGTGCGACAAGACCATACCGTAAAGCCTGGAATCCACGGAAGATATTTGATTATCTCACAAGCTGCTGTAATTCCCATTTTGACCCGGAACTGTTATCTGCCTTTTTTCAATGCGTCTCCGCCTATCCAATCGGTACGATTGTCAAATTAAGCGACGGAAGTACGGCTGTTGTCAAAGATAATACCCCAGGGTTCTCCCTGCGTCCAATTATCCGCTTCATCAATCCTCCCAGCATAGCTGGCAAGGAGATCAATTTATCCTCGGAAGCGCTGAACATGACAATCGTAGACATGGATGATTAATAAGATTGTTTTATAAACAGGAGGACGTTCACCTAAGATTCCGTAGAATGTCCTCCTGTTTTCAACCTTTAATTGATGCCTTCTGACTTAAGAATCGTATCCAGTAATGTCTCACAGCCTTCTTTTACATCGTTATACGTAGTATCAAAATCACCGGTAAACCATGGATCAGCAATATCCCTGGGATTGGGGCTGTAATCCAGAAGCCGTTTTATCTTCCCCTTTGGATCACTTCCCACTATTCTCATAATCCCCGCAACATTCCTCTGTTCCATTCCCAATATATAGTCATAATTTCCATAATCTTTTTTCTTCATCTGTACCGCGTACTTGCCTGCTGTGGAAATTCCTAATTCCCTTAACTTATTCCTGGTACCATGATGAACTGGATTGCCGATCTCTTCTGCACTGGTCGCAGCGGAAGAGATATGAAATTCTTTAGTCAGATTCTTCTTGTCAATTAAATCTTTCATTACAAACTCTGCCATAGGTGATCTGCATATATTACCAAGGCAAACAAATAATATTTTTATCATATATTTAAACTCCTTCATCTCCTGAAATACAGCTATTTAACACTGTTATCAGCCCTTCTCTGTCATAGTCCCTTCCAATAAATACAATCTGGTTCATACGGTCACCATAGATCTCATCCCAATCTTTCAACACATCCGGATAATTCCTTAAAATCTCTTCTTTCTCTTCTTCAGGCAGCGCCGCCACCCAGCTGGTAGCTTCTGAAACAGAAGCATTTCTTCCTGCCTGTTCAAACAGCTGGGCATGTACCAGATCATCTGAGAACCAGATATAGCCCTTGGCACGTATTACTGTTTCGGGGTAATTGTTTTCCAGAAATTCCATAAACTTTTTACGGTCTAATGCCCTTCTTTCTTCGTAAACGAAAGAAGAAACTCCATAACCGTCTGTTCCGGATTCATCCATTTGTTTTTCTCTGGCAAGTGCTTTCTGCAGTGATGATGAATTCATAACTTTGTCATAATCAAACTCTTTTCCATCAAATACAAGCCGGGAATCCACTCTTCCCCACTTTGTTTCAATGATCTCTGCCTCGGGCTGAATCTGCCTTATTGTATTTATTACCTGCTCAATTTTAAAAGGCGGCAGCAAATCACATTTATTTAAAATAATTGTGCTGCAAAATTCTATCTGATCCATAACCAGGTTTATGATATCAGGTCCCTCTTCCTCATCTTCCTGAAGCTGCTCCTCCATCCCACCCAAAAATTCATTATAAATCCGGTCTGCATCTACAACTGTTATAATGGAGTGTAAATAAACGCCAAAATCATCCGTCCCGTCTTCTGATAGCAGAAAACCTTCCGCGATAGATGCCGGATTGCTGATTCCGGATGCCTCCACTAATATTCTGTCTACTCTTTGATCTTTCGAAAGTTCTTCAATCTGATTCATAAATTCTTCCCGCAGAGAACAGCAGATACACCCATTCTGCAATTCCACCATCATTGCTGTTTCTTGTGAAGAATCCACACTTTTTACCAGCTTTCCATCCACATTTACGCTTCCCATATCATTTATAATTAATGCAAGACCACTGTTATCTCCATTCTCAAGCAATCCCTGAAGCAGAGTTGTTTTTCCTGAACCAAGATATCCGGTAATCAATATTACAGGCATTTTCCTGTTAATTTTTCTTTTCATCATATTTATCTCACTTTTCAATGGCCAGTAACAGTTCTTCTCAAATGCAAAAAAGCGCAAACCCACACCTGGATTTACGCATTCCTATCTTAAGCATTATTTCATATAATACATATACCCTCAAAACCACACATTGTTATATATCTTCATCCGTTCTTTCCTCTTACCTAAACCAACCTGGTTAAGCCCTCGACCTATTAGTGACAGTCAGCTACACATGTTACCATGCTTCCACC
>JAEWJZ010000027.1 GCA_023386315.1 Bacillota bacterium
GAACAGATCCACTTTATAAGGCGATTGACAACAGTGTTAGACCGGAAATCTATATTCCGGGTACCTATACAGGTACTGCGAGAGGCTACGGCGGGATCGTCACCGCAGATGTAACAGTATCAGGAAAGACCATTGACTCTATTGTTGTAAATGGAGA
The DNA here is from genome assembly GCA_023386315.1 of Bacillota bacterium. GTDB lineage: Bacteria > Bacillota > Clostridia > Lachnospirales > Lachnospiraceae > Lacrimispora. Next base: position 158 of record JAEWJZ010000027.1, read on the forward strand.
AAAGGAAACTCTGCTCAATATGGTATTGCCGGGGCTGACGGATTCCATACTTGGAAAGCAGTCCACAGAGGTGGATGCAGTTTCCGGGGCAACGCTTAGCAGCAATGCCATAAAGGAAGCGGTGGATCAGGCTCTTGCCAAGGCAAGAGGAGAAAAGCCGGAAGATGTACCGGAGACAACGAAAGAGGCTTCTGAGACTTCCGCTTCTTTAAAGGATGGAACCTATACTTATGAATCACCGGAATTTGATGAGAACGGATTCAAAGACCAGGTGAGTATGACCGTGAAGGGGAATGCAATTACAGCCCTTACCTGGGACTGCATAAAGGAAGATGGAACCAAAAAGAGTCAGCTTTCCATGGATGGAAAGTATGTAATGACAGAGAAAGGCCCCAAGTGGCATGAACAGGCAGAAGCAGTGGTAGGTTATGTTCTAGAGCACCAGTCCCTGGACGGATTGGTGAATGAAAAAGGCTATACCGATTCCGTATCTTCTGTCAGCATCAACTTAATGGGATTTGTAAACGGAGTGAAAGACTGCTTAACCCAGGCCGCCGGAGAAGGTGAGAGCCAGACATCAGCGTTAAAAGAAGGAACCTATACTTACGAATCCCCCAAGTTTGATGAGAACGGATTCAAAGATCAGGTTAGTATGACTGTGAAGGGGAATGCAATTACAGCTCTTACCTGGGACTGCATAAAAGAAGACGGAACCAAAAAGAGCCAGCTTTCCATGGATGGAAAGTATGTAATGACAGAGAAAGGTCCCAAGTGGCATGAGCAGGCAGAAGCAGTAGTCGGCTATGTGCTGGAACACCAGTCTTTAGAAGGCCTTGTGAATGATAAAGGTTATACCGATTCCGTATCCTCTGTCAGCATCAACTTAATGGGATTTGTAAACGGAGTGAAAGACTGCTTAACCCAGGCCGCCGGTGAAGGTGAGAGCCAGACATCAGCGTTAAAAGAGGGAACCTATACTTACGAATCCCCCAAGTTTGACGAGAACGGATTTAAAGATCAGGTAAGTATGACCGTTAAGGGAAATGCAATTACAGCTCTTACCTGGGACTGCATAAAGGAAGACGGATCCAAAAAGAGCCAGCTTTCCATGGACGGAAAGTATGTAATGACCGAGAAAGGTCCCAAATGGCATGAACAGGCGGAAGCAGTGGTCGGTTATGTACTGGAACACCAGTCATTGGAAGGTCTTGTGAATGAAAAAGGCTATACAGATTCCGTATCTTCTGTCAGCATTAACTTAATGGGATTTGTAAACGGAGTGAAAGACTGTTTAAGCCAGGCATCAAAGCAGCAGTAGGATTTATATTCCCGGAAACCGGCAGGATTTGCCCTTTTCCGGGATTTTTCTTTTTACACCGGTACGTAAGTGTGATAAGATGGAATCTGCAGGTTAAAAAAAGGAGCTTTGAAATGAATAAAAAGAAATCGGCACACATGGCCGCACTATACGGAATGCTGATTGCACTTGCCTTTGTTCTCAGCTTTGTGGAAAGTCTCATTCCTATTTCCCTGGGCATACCGGGTGTAAAACTGGGGTTGGCAAATCTGGTAACCGTTGTAGGACTTTATACCGTGGGAACCTCCGGAACCATAGTTGTCTCTCTTCTTCGAATTATACTGACAGGATTTACGTTCGGGAACTTATTTGCCATGCTGTACAGTCTGGCAGGCTGGGGACTGAGCATTGCCATTATGGTTCTTTGCAAAAAAAAGAACTGGTTTGGAACTTCGGGAATCAGTATTCTGGGAGGAATCGGACATAATATCGGACAGATTACTGTGGCAGCCTTTGTGGTGAAGCAGGCGGGAGTGTTTTTTTATCTTCCGATGCTGTTAATAGCCGGTACGGCAGCAGGTCTGGTCATTGGTATACTGGGAGCCATGATCATCAGCAGAATCAGGGATGTTATAAAAAAATTGTATTAAAACAGAAAGATATTATATTGTGTTAAGGCTTTGTCAAAGGTATAATGGGAGAGACAAAAGATGGAATGAAATCCAGGAGGAATAGCAGAATGATTGATAAGGCAATTAAGAAACTGGTAACTTATGGACTGGAAACAGGGCTGATCAGTGAGGAAGACCGTTATTATGCAGTAAATCAGATTCTCGACATATTGTGGCTGGACGAGTATGAAGAGCCGCAGGATGAGCCGGGTGATATAGATTTGGAAGAGGTATTAGGCGGATTGCTGGACTATGCATTTGAAACTGGAATCATTCCTGAAAACAGCATTACATACAGGGACCTGCTTGACACCAAGCTGATGAACTGTCTGATGCCAAGACCAAGTGAAGTAGAAACCAGATTCTGGGGATTATACAATCATCAGACGCCTCAGGCGGCCACTGAATATTATTATAAACTGAGTCAGGATTCTGATTATATCAGACGGTATCGGATAAAAAAAGATATGAGATGGGTCACTGCTTCCAAATATGGAGATCTGGATATCACCATTAATTTATCAAAGCCGGAAAAAGATCCAAAAGCCATTGCAGCAGCAAAGCTTGCAAAACAAAGCGGTTATCCCAAATGTCAGCTTTGCATGGAGAACGAGGGGTATGCGGGAAGAGCGGATCATCCAGCCAGAAATAATCACAGAATCATACGCTTAAAGATCAATAACAGCCAGTGGGGATTTCAATACTCTCCATATGTTTATTATAATGAACATTGTATTGTTTTCAACGGAACTCATACCCCTATGAAGATCGAACGGGATACCTTTGTAAAATTATTTGATTTTGTAAAGCAGTTTCCTCATTATTTTCTGGGGTCTAATGCAGATCTTCCCATTGTAGGCGGATCAATCTTATCCCATGACCATTTTCAGGGAGGAAATTATGATTTTGCAATGGCGAAAGCCAGAGAAGAAGAGCTGTTTTCCATAGAGGGGTTTGAACATGTGACAGCCGGTATCGTGAAATGGCCCATGTCTGTTCTGCGTACAAGAAGCAAAAAACCGGAGGATTTAATTGAACTTGGTACAAAAGTACTGGAATCCTGGAGAGCCTATACCGATGAATCAGTCTTTGTTTTTGCAAGTACTGACGGACAGCCTCATAATACCATAACCCCCATTGCAAGAAAACGGGGCGATGAATATGAACTGGATCTTGTACTGAGAAATAATATTACGACAAAAGAATTTCCTTATGGAGTCTATCATCCCCATGAAGAGCTGCACCATATAAAGAAAGAAAATATTGGCTTAATTGAAGTGATGGGACTTGCTGTTCTTCCATCCAGACTGAAGGAAGAGTTAAATCTTATATCGGAATATCTGATTGAGGGCAGAGACTTAAGAAGCAATGAAACAATTGAAAAGCATGGAGACTGGGTTGATTCCTTCCGCACAGGATATGAATCCTTCACAAAAGATAATATAGATGAAATATTAAAAAAAGAGGTTGGTCTTGTATTTGAACGGGTGCTTGAAGATGCCGGTGTATTCAAATACGATGAGGCAGGAAGGGCCGGATTTAAGCGCTTTCTCACCAGCATGGGATTTAAACCGGTACCACAATAGAAAGACTGTGATACTATCAGATAGAATCATGTTTGTAATTATGCTCCCTTTGAGTTATATTCTAGTGGGAACGGATGGAAAGTCTCCGTTTACTGAATACGGAACCGGACTGATGAGCCGGAGGGGGACATATTAACAGTCATGAAGCAGATAGAAAATAAAACACTGAGAACGCTTACGGAGTATGGACTGATTACGTTCAGTATCTGGATTATGGTGGTGGGGATTTACTTCTTTAAATTTCCCAATAATTTTGCTTTCGGAGGTGTGACCGGGCTTGCGACTGTGATCAGCGCATTAACCCATTGGTCAGCTAGTCAGTTTACTACGATTGTGAACACTGTGCTGCTTGTGCTTGGATTTCTGTTTTTAGGCCGGAGTTTTGGTGTTAAGACCGTCTATGCCAGTGTCCTGATGTCGGTTTTCTTATATATTCTGGAAAAGGTATGCCCGATTTCCCAACCACTGACAAAAGAGCCGTTGCTGGAACTGATTTTTGCCATACTTCTGCCAAGTGTTGGAACTGCGATTCTGTTTAACATCGGAGCATCAAGCGGAGGCACGGATATTATTGCGATGATATTAAAACGGTATACCAGCTTTAATATCGGAACTGTTCTTCTGTTAGTGGATGTAACTGGAGTGATAATCGCTTATTTTGTTTTCGGACCAGAGACGGGACTGTTTTCTTCCCTGGGATTAATGGCAAAATCACTGGTAATTGATGATGTTATTGAGAACATGAATCTTTGTAAATGCTTCAGCATCATTTGTGATGATCCCGTTCCGATCTGCGATTATATTATTCATGGACTGAATCGCAGCGCTACGGTATATGAAGCCCAGGGTGCTTTCAGCCACCATAAAAAGACGGTGATTCTGACAACCATGAAGCGTTCTCAGGCACTTAAGCTTCGGAATTATATACGCAGTGTGGAACCGTCTGCATTTGTACTCATTTCCAATTCAAGCGAAATTATAGGCAAGGGATTTCTTGCCAGTTAAAGAATAGAAAAAAACCGAAGGACTGTTGTTCTTCGGTTTTTTGCATAAAAAAGACCGATTTTATATTACAAAATCAGTTAAAAGTGACGAAAATGTACTTTAACACTTTAAAAACACATAAATTTAAAGCAATAAAATTGACGGAGGTTATTTTTTGTAGTATGATACAAATTAAGTTCTGAACAGGACAAGTTTTAGAAGGAAGAGGAGAGAAATTATGAAAAAGAAAGCGAAAGCATTATCCCTGGCACTTGCAGGTGTCATGATGTTGTCCCTTGCTGCTTGCTCCGGCAAGACGCCTGAAAAGACGGAGGCAGCTGCGGATACCACAGCAGCACAAAGCTCTGAAAAAGCAAGCGAAGCAGCAACGACTGCGGCTAAAACAGCAGACGGAAAACAGTATAAAATCGGAGTTCTTCAGCTGGTTCAGCATACGGCTTTAGATGCTTCTAATAAAGGATTTATACAGGCACTGGATGATGCTGGTTTAAACTATACGGTTGATCAGCAGAACGCTTCCGGCGACCAGCCTACCTGTCAGACGATTGCCAGCAAACTGGTGAATGATGGAGATGATTTAATTCTTGCCATAGCAACTCCGGCAGCTCAGGCTGTAGCAGGCGCAACCAGCGAGATACCGGTACTTGTAACGGCAGTTACTGATCCGGCAGCTTCCGATCTGGTTGAAAGCAATGAAGTACCAGGAGGCAATATTAGCGGTACCTCCGATCTGACTCCTGTAAAAGAACAGATCTCCTTATTAAAGAAGATTCTCCCGGATGCAAAAACAGTAGGTGTTCTTTACTGTACAGCAGAATCCAACTCTGAAATTCAGGCAAAGATGGCAAAGGAAGCAATTGAGGCGGAAGGAATGACAGCCGTGGATTATACCGTTTCAAGCTCCAATGAGATCCAGACAGTTGTTACCTCCATGGTGGGAAAAGTGGACGCAATCTATGCACCGACAGATAACACCATTGCAGCAGGTATGACTACGGTAGCGATGATTGCCAACGAAAATAAAATTCCTACGATCTGCGGAGAAGAAGGAATGGTAAAAGCCGGCGGTCTTGCAACTTATGGGATCGATTATTATGAGCTTGGTTATTTAACCGGCAAGCAGGCAGTGAAGATCTTAACAGAAGGCGGAGACGTTTCTAAAATGCCGATTGAATATCTTCCTCTTGAAAAGTGCAAACTGTCTGTAAATGAAGAAACTGCAAAGACACTGGGTATTGATTTATCCGGTCTGAAATAAAAACAGAAAGAATAAAATGGTTGAAACGAACAGGCGGTCTGGAAAACGACCGCCTGTAATCCATAGATGCTTTACATAAAAGATGAATCAGGCATTTTTTATGTAAGGCATTTATGCCTGTGAAAAGAAAGTATGCGGAGGAATGATTGATGAACGGTTTACTGGTATCCCTTCAGGACGCGGTGGTTCAGGGAGTTTTATGGGGGATTATGGTATTAGGTGTCTATATTACCTATAAGTTGTTGGATATTGCGGATTTGACCGTAGACGGAAGCTTTGCTTTGGGCGGCTGTGTCTGCGCCGTTATGATACTTAATTTTCATGTGGATCCGTGGGTTGCCCTGGCAGTGGCGGCGATTGCAGGAATGGCTGCCGGTGCAGTGACAGGATTGTTACATACAATCTTTGAAATTCCGGCGATTCTGGCGGGAATATTAACCCAGATCGGATTATGGTCCGTTAATCTGAGGATTATGGGGGGCAAGAGCAACGTTCCCCTTTTAAAGACCGATACAATTATGTCAAAATTCATTGATCTTACCGGACTGAATAAACCCGTTGCCTCTCTTGTGATTGGTATTGGAATCGCAGTGATCATGATTGCGCTTCTCTACTGGTTTTTCGGAACAGAAATCGGCAGCGCCATGCGTGCTACAGGAAACAATGAATCAATGATACGGGCACAGGGAGTGAATACCAACTGGACGAAGCTTCTTGCGCTGGTTATCAGCAACGGACTGGTTGGAATATCAGGCGGTCTTGTCTGCCAGAGCCAGAAGTATGCGGATATCGGTATGGGAACCGGAGCGATTGTCATCGGCCTTGCAGCCATTGTAATCGGAGAGGTGCTGATGGGCAGACTTCGTTCCTTTGGAAGCAAACTGACTTCTGCAGTTGTGGGTTCTGTGATTTATTTCGTGATCCGTGCAGTTGTATTAAGAATGGGTATGAATGCCAATGATATGAAACTGTTGTCAGCAGTGATTGTTGCAGTGGCGCTTTGCGTACCTGTTGTGGTGAGAAAGCTTCGTCTGAAGAAATCTTACACAGAAGGAGGAGAATGATCATGCTTGATATTAAGAATGTAAGAAAAACCTTTAATAAGAATACAATCAATGAGAAAAAAGCGCTGAATGGCATTAACCTTCATCTGAATGAAGGAGACTTTGTTACAGTCATCGGCGGAAACGGAGCCGGGAAATCCACGATGTTAAATATGGTTGCCGGTGTATACCCCATTGATTCCGGAAAGATTGAGATTGACGGAATTAATATTTCCAGATATCCGGAATATAAAAGAGCCCAGTATATCGGCAGGGTTTTTCAGGATCCGATGATGGGAACAGCTGCCGGTATGGAGATACAGGAGAATATGGCGCTTGCATACAGAAGAGGGAAAGCAAGAGGCTTGTCATGGGGAATTAAATCCGAAGAAAAAACATTTTATTATGATGCCATTCAGAAGCTTGGACTTGGACTGCAGGACCGTATGACCAATAAGGTGGGACTTCTTTCAGGAGGCCAGAGGCAGGCACTCACTCTTTTGATGGCGACGCTTCAGAAACCAAAGCTTCTGCTTTTAGATGAGCATACGGCTGCACTGGACCCTAAGACAGCAAGAAAAGTTCTTGATATTACACAGGAGATTGTGGCTGAGCAGAATCTCACCACGCTTATGATTACCCATAATATGAAAGATGCTATTCAGATCGGCAACCGTCTGATCATGATGCATGAAGGCCGTATCATATATGATGTTTCAGGGGAGGCAAAGAAAAAACTGGAAGTGGAAGATCTTCTGAAAAAATTTGAAGAAGCCAGCGGAGAGGAATTTTCCAATGACCGCATGATTCTGGCAAAATAAATTCAGGAACAGGACGGGGGCGTTAACAGATGCCTTAGGTCCTGTTTTTAATTAGTTTGTAACATAATCTTAATAATTTTTTGAAATACAATTGTCGCAATATGTAATAAATTGTGATATACTGTAGCAGATAGGCTCATAATCTGAATCGGTCAGCCGATGAATATATGAGGATGGAGAGAAAATACAGAATGGAAAACAACAACGAGAAAAAAGATTACATAATCCGTTTGGATAAAGCAAAAAAAAATCGTAATAAGAATGATTATAAAAAGATTCTGATACTCACAGGTTCTGCAATTCTTCTGGTATCTGTTGTTGCCGCAGCGGGAATTACTGCCAGCAGGCAAAAGAATGCCAGGCCGGCAGCAGCTACAGGTTCTGAAGCTCTTTTGGCGGATACAAAGGCAGCTGGCGATGCAGATGAAAAGGGAGAGAATGAAGCAGAGCTGAAAGCGAAGGAAGAAGTTATTAATTCCTATAAAAACCTGGGTATTGTACAGGTGAGCGGGTATTTAAATGTCCGAAAAGAGCCCGGAACAGATGCGGATGTAATCGGAAAGCTGCAGGGTGACAGTGCCTGTGACATATTAGAGGATACGAAACAGGGCTGGTACCGTATTTCCTCCGGCGGAATTGAAGGTTATATTACTTCGGAGTTTGTTATTACCGGAGATGACGCGAAGAAGAAGGCTCAGGATCTGGTAAAGCTCAGGGCCATCGTCCAGACTGATAATTTAAATATCAGAAAAGAGCCATCTACCGACTCTGATGTAGTTGGTCAGGCATTGACGGATGAACGGTATGAAGTGGTGGATCAGACGGACGGCTGGGTGCAGATTCCCACCGGATATTTGTCTACGGATTATGTTAAACTTGAATATTCCATGAACGAAGCCAGGAAGCTGGATTTAAAGGCCATGGTTTTTAATTATTACAAGAATATTGGTATTTCTGATGTAGATAATTATTTAAATGTCAGAGAAGAGCCAAATGAGAACGGAAAGATTATCGCAAAGATGCCAAGCAAGGCAGCCGGTAATATTCTGGAGACGACTGATGACGGCTGGTATAAGATCCAGTCTGGAAAAGTGACCGGCTATGTAAAGTCAGACTTTATACTCACTGGTCAGGCGGCGAAGGATGAGGCCATGCAGGTGGCTGAGCTGATGGCTGTTGTGAATACCGATATGCTGAATGCCAGAACAGAACCCTCCACAGATGCCAAAATATGGACGCAGATATCCAATAATGAGAAATATCCTGTTTTAAAGCAGATTGATGGATGGGTTGAGATTGAGCTGGAAGAAAACAGCAGTGCATTTGTTTCTACGGATTATATTGATGTACGTTATGCGCTGCCGGAAGCCATTAAGTTCTCACCTCTTGAAGAAAAAGCCAATGCCCAGTCCTCCTTAAGGACCCAGATCGTAAACTACGCGCTCCAGTTTTTAGGCAACCCCTATGTATGGGGAGGAACCAGCCTGACAAAAGGAGCGGACTGCTCCGGATTTACCATGGCAATCTATAGTAAGTTTGGTGTAGGCCTGCCTCATTATTCCGGCTCCCAGGCCGGGATGGGTAAAGCAGTTAAATCAGGAGAGATGAAGCCGGGTGATCTGCTCTTTTATGCCAGCAGCGGCGGAAAGATCAATCATGTTGCCATGTACATCGGCAATGGGCAGATTGTTCATGCAGCGAGCCGGAGAAGCGGAATCAAGATTTCCACCTGGAACTACCGGACCCCTGTAAAGATTAGAAACATGGTTGGAGATTAACATGCTCCCGGAACGGATTATTATCCGTTCCGGGAGTTTTTTCGTTTATTATGGGTTTACAAATATTTTCCAATCAATTATAATCAGGTTAAGAAGCGTTATATTTTTGAAAACATAACGGTGGGAGGGATTCATTTGAAGACAGGTGCAGTCATAACTGCAGCAGGTCATAATAGTTCTGCCAATGCATTCAGTCCATTGCTGCCAATTGGTCATACTACAGTTATCAGAAGGATTATAACTACACTGAAACAGTGCGGGGTCGATCCTATTGTGGTGATAACCGGCAGGGAGGCGAAGGAAGTAGAAAAGCATATATCCAAATTAAGGGTTATCTGCTTAAGAAATGAGGAGTATGAGAACTCCCAGATGTTTGACAGCATTGGAATGGGGCTTCGCTACATAGAGGATCTGTGCGACAGAATTTTAATTCTTCCCCCAAAATTCCCATTGCTTCTTCCGGAAACGATTAAAAAGATAATGGAATGCATCGGGAAGGCTTCCTGTCCGGTGTATGAGGGAAGAAGGGGCCATCCGGTTATGATCCATAAAGATCTGATTCCATCCCTGCTCTCATACAGGGGCGAAAGGGGACTGGGAGGTGCCTTAAGGCAGGAAGGGGTAGATTCGCTGATCGAAGAGATCCCGGTAGATGATAAGGGAATCATCGAAGCGGTTGAATCTAATCAGGATACTGCCGTATATCCGGCTCTGGGACACCATGTCATGCGCCCGTCTGTCAGTCTGTCCCTGGAATTTGATGAAGTGTTTTTCGGTCCTGAGATGGCGCAGTTTCTAATGCTGATTGAACATGCAGGGTCCATGCAGACAGCATGCCGTCAGATGAATATGTCTTACAGCAAGGGTTTTAAGCTTTTAAGGAATGCAGAAAACCAGCTGGGATATCCTTTACTGATCACACAGTCAGGCGGTTTAGAAGGGGGATTTTCACAGCTTACACCAAAGGCATTGGATTTATTGGTAAAGTATATGGCGTTTGAGAAGGAATTAAAAGAAAAGGCAGAAGAACTGTTAAAAAAATACTTTGAGGAGGGTTTATGATGAGACAGCTGTTTCATGAAGTATTATCCACACTATTACGGGGTGAGGATGCTGTTCTGGTTACGATTATTGCCAGCTCAGGCTCCACGCCAAGAGGATCCGGATCCCATATGCTGGTCCGCAAAGACGGGACGACTGCAGGGACTATAGGGGGCGGCGCAGTAGAGTTTAAGTCTGTGGAAAGAGCACTGAAAGCAATGGAAGACAAGCTTTCCTACACCCATGGTTTTGTACTGGGAAAGGAACAGGTGGCAGATCTGGGGATGATCTGCGGCGGAGATGTGGTAGTTTATTTTCAATATCTGGATCATGAAAATCTGGGATTTCAGAATCTGTGCCGGGAGATAGAAAAAGCATTTGAACGGGATGAAAACAGCTGGCTTATCATGGATATCACTGACGAAACGGCGTGGGGAATGGGACTTTATAATGAATCCTCAGGTTTTTTTGGAATTGAGAAACCGGACCAGGCTTTAAAGGAAGAGCTGCTTAAGAATAAATCGGTTCAGCTTTCTTTTGGAGCGCACAAATATTACAGTGAACCTCTTGTCAGTGCCGGCCGTGTTTATATCTTTGGCGGCGGACATGTTGCTCAGGAGATTGTTCCGGTTCTCACTCATATTGGCTTCCGGTGCGTGATTTTTGACGACCGTGCTGAGTTCTCCAGCCAGACTCTGTTCCCTGCAGCTGAGAAAACCATTACAGGAGACTTTGAACGCATCTTTGATTATCTGGAGATCAGGGAATGTGACTATGTGTGCATAATGACCAGGGGCCATCAGTCAGATTACGTTGTGCAGAGACAGATTCTAACCAGAAATCCCTGCTACGTGGGAGTAATAGGAAGCAGAAAAAAACTGGCATCTATAAGAGAAAAGCTTATGGCGGACGGTATTGCAGGTGATAAAATTGACAGCTGCCACAGCCCCATCGGCCTGGAAATATATGCGGAAACACCGGCTGAGATAGCCATCAGCGTGGCGGGTGAGTTAATCAGCATCAGGGCCGGCCGGGAAGGAAGACGCAGGTAATGGGAAAAAGTCTTTTTTTAACGGGGGATTCAGGAGAGGGAAAGACCACACTTCTTTTTCAGTGCCTGAAACCATTCCGGGCTGTTACAGGCGGATTCTTTTCCCAGCGGCTGATTGATGAAAACCGGGAAACAGCTGGTTTCCGGCTGGCTTCTGCCAAAGAGGAGTGGGAGCCTATAGCCCGTTACCAGGAAGGGCTTACCAACATATTCTTAAGACGTACGAAAGAGGGAATGGTATCATTTCCGGAGGTATTTCAGAATGAAGGCAGGAAACTGCTTTCCGCTCATGGAGATAATAAACTCATACTGATGGATGAGATTGGCGGAGTGGAACTTTTAATACCTGAATTTATGGAAGCGGTTCATGACTGCATGAAAGGTCCGAACCCCTGTATTGGAGTGATTAAGAGCCGGAAAAATTTTTCAATGATGTTGAGCCGTCATGGATGCAATTCTTCTGCTTCCCATCTTCGTGATGAGCTGGAAGAAGCTGTTTTAATGAATCAGGACAATCAGCTTTTGACCTTTTGGCGTAAGGATGAAGATGCGGTCAGGGAGAAGATCTTAAAATATTTAAGAGAAGGGATTTAGAAAGTGGGAGATAGGGAAAAACGTTATAACAATCGGCTTTTTATTATAGGTACGTTTTTTGTGGTTTGCTTTTTTGGCTCTTTCCTTTTGGGACGTTATCCTGTTTATCCGGCAACGCTTTTGAAAGTCCTGCTGTCACGTGTGTTTCCCATTAAGGCTTCCTGGCCGCCTCAGGTTGAAACTGTTGTTTTTCAAGTCAGGCTTCCAAGAGTGCTGATGGCGGCGTTAATCGGTGCAGGACTTTCCTTTGCAGGAGCAGCTTACCAGGGGATTTTTAAAAACCCAATGGTTTCTCCTGATGTGCTGGGGGCATCATCAGGCGCCGGATTTGGAGCTGCTTTAGGATTATTCCTTTCGTTAGGATATGGCGGTGTATCTTTGTGTGCATTTGTTTTCGGTCTGTCTGCTGTGGGGATTGTCTGTCTTGTGAGCAGCCGTGTTCCGTATAATCAGGTACTGGGCCTGGTACTATCCGGTATTATGGTCAGTTCTCTTGCCAACGCGGCTGTTTCCTTCATTAAGCTTGTAGCAGATCCTACCAATGCGCTTCCGGTCATTACCTACTGGCTTATGGGAAGCCTGGCATCTATTCGCCAAAAGGATGTTTTCTTTGCCGCTCCATGGATTATTTTAGGAATCATGCCCATATATCTTCTCAGATGGAGAATTAATGTATTAAGTCTGGGGGATGAAGAGGCAAGAAGTATGGGAATACATACAGGAAGGCTCAGGCTGGCAGTTGTGCTTGGAGCTACCCTGATTACATCTGCATCTGTATCTGTAAGTGGTTTGATCGGCTGGGTGGGACTGGTTGTACCCCATTTGGCCCGAATGCTGGTTGGCAGCGATTACAGGAGGCTTTTACCGGCATCTCTTCTCCTTGGAGGGAGCTTTCTCCTGATTGTAGACAACTTTGCAAGACTCATTGCAACCAGTGAGATTCCCATTGGTATTTTAACTGCATTTGTGGGAGCACCATTTTTCCTGTATCTGATCTTAAAGGAAGGAAACAGGCTTTAAAAGGGGAGACATTATGGAACTGATGATAAAAAATGTGGAATTTTCCTATCAGAGGCATCCGGTTTTGAAAAAAACCTCCTTTACATTTGAAGGAGGGCAGTTAATCTGTGTTCTTGGAAAAAACGGGGCGGGAAAGAGTACATTGTTTCGCTGTATTCTTGGTTTATTAAGAGGTTTTCACGGGACAATCCTCATCGATGAAATGAAACAGGAAGATTATACGGAAAGGGAGCTTGCAAAAAAGATTGCATATATTCCGCAGAATCATGATTCTGTATTTGCGTTTCCAGTCATTGATATGGTTATGATGGGAACTGCAGCGTCTCTGCCTTTGTTTGGATCTCCTGGTAAAAAGGAGAGAGAAAAAGCCGTAAAGGCGCTGGAAATAATGGGAATTGAAGAGTTAAAGGACCGGATTTACAGCCAGTTAAGCGGTGGTGAACAGCAGCTTGTCCTCATAGCAAGGGCAATAGCCCAGGAAGCCAGGATTCTTCTGCTTGATGAGCCCTGTGCCAGCCTGGATTACGGAAATCAGATCAGAGTTATGAGAGAGTTAAAGAATTTATCCCAAAAGGGATATCTGGTTGTCATGTCCACTCACAATCCGGAGCATGCATTTTATTTTGCTCATCAGGCCATGGTCATGATGGACGGGGCGGTTGCAGCTTTGGGGGAGCCATCGGAAGTACTGACAAAAGAGCTTCTTCAGAAGCTTTATCAGGTCCCGATTGATATTTACGAGGAGGGAAGCAGCGGAAGAAAGATATGCATGCCAGGGGAGGAGAACCATATATGTGGGAATTGTATGACTGTCTAATCGAACCGATACCGGATGATGTGAAAGTAAATGATTATTTTACCGGAACTTACTGCACACTGGTTACTGCAGGCGGCTGTCTGGGGACAGCCGCCACAAATCCTTTATGCACGGTAAAGAGCAGGGAAAAAGATGTAAAGGATATGTCCTGGAAAGAAGCGGCTGGTTTGATAAAATCCTGGAATTTCACAGAGGCTAGTATTGGTGCAGCAGCCATTAATGCTTATTACAATCAATATGAGTCTCTGAAACGGCTTGATAAAGCCGGCCAGATTGCCATGCTGTCCAGTGAGGATACATTTTTGGCCCATAAAACAGATTTTAAGGGAAAAAAAGTGGCTACAATCGGACATTTCTGTTATGCAGAGGAGTTTTTAAAGGAAGCGGGTACATGTGTTATTCTGGAGCGGGATCCGGGAGAAAATGATTATCCTGACACCGCCTGTGAATTTCTGCTGGAGGAAATGGACTATGTGTTTATTACCGGCTTTACACTGATAAATAAAACATTGCCAAGACTTCTTAACTTAGCAAGAAATGCGAAGATCATTTTAGTAGGACCGAGCATCCCCCTGGCTCCCAGGCTCTTTGAATTTGGTGTCAGCGAGCTTGCGGGAACTTTAATACGGGACAGAATACAGCTGGAAGGGCTGGTAAAGAACGAAGAGAAAAAAGCGGTAATCCGCGCCGGTATTCCGGTTCGTTTCACCGAAAAATAAACATTGCCTGAAAGGCAGAATGGAGGATTTATGAGAAAATACAGGAGGGGATTGGTTCTGGCAGCCGCACTATGCACTGCTTTTCTGATTTATGGCTGTCAAAAGACAGATACCAAAGAGACAAAAGAGTCAACCGCTGTACAGTCTGAAACTACCACGGTACCACCATCGGAGAGTACAGAAAAAAACTCTTCGGAAAGCACTGGGGAAAAGACACGGGTGTTTACCGACTCTGCAGGACGGGAGGTAACACTGCCCGAAGATATTCAAAAAATTGCTCCCTCTGGTCCGCTTGCCCAGATCGTGCTTTACACAGTAGCGCCTGATAAGCTGGCAGGTCTTGCATCAGATTTTTCAGATGATGCAAAGAAGTATATTGATGAAAAATACTGGGGACTGCCGAAATTTGGACAATTTTATGGTAAGAACGCAAATCTGAATATGGAAGCGCTGATTGCTGCAAAACCTGATGTGATCATCGATATCGGCGAGGCAAAAAAGACCGTTAAGGAAGATATGGATGCATTGTCCAAACAGCTTGGGATACCGGTTGTGTTTGTAGAGGCAGACTTAGACTCAATGAGCTCTGCATACAAAATGCTGGGAGAAATTACAGGGGAGACAGGGCAGGCTGCAAAGCTGGCTGATTACTGCGACAGCACTTTGAAAAAAGCGGAAACTGCCAGGGCTTCATTGGGAGCGGATCAAAAGAAGTCGGTATATTTTGCAATCGGAGACAATGGATTACATACCAATGCGGAAGGTTCCATACATGCCCGCGTAATCGAGCAGATCGGAGCGGAGAATGCAGCAAAAGTGGATCAGGCATCAAGCGGAGGCGGAAGTGAGGTGTCTATGGAACAGCTTCTTCTCTGGCAGCCGGATATTATTCTGGCAGATTCTGAAGCTCTCTATCAGACAATCACAACGGACTCCGTCTGGGCTGAATTAAATGCTGTGAAAGAAGGACATGTTTATCAGATTCCATCAGCTCCTTACAGCTTCATGAGCAATCCTCCTTCCGTCAACCGGATGATTGGCATTCTATGGCTTGGCAACCTGGTTTATCCGGAGCAGTATCATGAAGATGTAAAGGCTGATGTCAAAACATTTTATGATTTATTTTATCATGTGCAGCTTACCGATGCACAGGCAGAGGATATTGTTAAGTAAGATTTAACAGCTGATCAATTTCTTTCATTTGTTCAGGTGTAAGCATTCCAAGTTCCATGGCTCCGGCATTTTCCATTATTTGCTGTGGGGTTTTAAAGCCTGGAATTGGAATGGTCACGCTGCTTCTTGCCCAGATCCAGGCCAGAGAGCCCTGTACCAGGGTTCTTCCGCTGCTGGTAAGAATATCCCGTACTGCATGAAGTTTCTTTAAAACTTCCGGTGCAGGCCTTCCGTTTTTAAAGACTGCTTCTGTCCAGGAATGGCCTGCACCTCTTACATCATCAGGGGAAAGGAAGGAATCCTGGTTAAATTTACCGCTCAAAAATCCCATGGCGAGAGGGCTGCGGTTGATGCTTGCCAGATTACCTTCCTCGCAGAGTTGAATCATTTCGGGGGCATCCTGAAGGATATTTAACTGATGCTGAATGGCACTGCAGTTTTTGTTTTCTGAAAAAAGCTTTGCTCCGTTTACCAGATCGGTACTCCAGCCGTAGGTTCTGATTTTCCCTTTCTCTGTCATTCGTTCCAGAGTATCCAGAACTGTATCCATCTCTGACAAACCTATCTCCCAGACATGAAGCTGATACAAATCAATGATATCTGTTTTTAAGCGGCGCATGGAGGCCTCACAGGCTCTTTCTATATATCCGGGCTCTAAATTGTAACCTTTCAGCGTCCGTGCAGCTTCATTTCCCATGTAGCCAAATTTTGTTGCAAGAACAACCTGATTCCTTTTACCTTCAATCGCCTTTCCGATCAAAGTTTCGCTGTGGCCGATTCCGTATGCATCTGATGTGTCAATCAAATTGATTCCAAGATCCAAAGCGGTCTGAATGGCTTTGATGGAAGTCTCATCGTCTGTCTGACCGTAGCCGTCGATTTTTCCGTCCATATAAAACTGACCGCCGATCGCCCAGCTGCCGATTCCCATGGGGCTTACTTTAATACCGGATCTTCCTAATAATCTGTATTCCATTATAAATTACCTCCTAAATAATTTACCAACTGTTCGGTAGATAATGCTGTAAAAATAAAGGGGCTATACACCCTTTATTCCATTCCAAAATATTTCAAAACAGGAATCCATATGGCGGAGCCCCTGTTCCATACTCATTAAACCCGTAGACAGGGTAATACAGGTGACCAGATAGTAAAAAGTGGCTGCCATATCTGCCGGATTTAATGGCTGAAGCTCTTTTTTTTCAATCCCTTTCTTCATAACAGAAGTCAGTTGGGCATTAAATATATCGAAACTGTCCTGGGTAAAATGAATGATTTCCTCTTTCATCTGCTCCGGGGGATAGTAATAAACCATATTCCAGAAGTCCATCTCTGTATTATCCCAGTGATATTCCAGATAGTCTTTATAAACAGAAGACAGAAGCTCTCTGGCAGGCAGATCCTGATACTTAAGAAAAATGGTTGTTAAGTAATTATAATGTTTTTTTACAATGATATCGAACAGTTCGCGAAACAACTGTTCCTTACTTTTAAAATAAAAATAGAGAGAGGCTTTGTTGATGCCAACTTTTGACGCGATCTTTTCCATACGGGCACCTTCAAAGCCGTGAAGAGAGAATTCCTCCAGTGCTGCCTGCATAATCCGTTCTTTTGTATCTGCTCCCTGACCCATGTGTTGAATCCTTTCCATACAATTAAACTACCAGTTGGTAGATTGAATATAACACAGTTTTTCAGTACTGTCAATAACAGGAGACTGTTTTCTGTAAAATACGAGCCGCTGCTTACAGGGGGAATTCTACCTGTAAGCAGCGGCTTTATCAATTATAACTGGCTGCTTTTGTTTCTGTTGTAATTAATCAGACATCCGGCTTTGACAATTTCACGTTCTTCCGGTGTCATATCTGCAATATGGAGCCGGATTTCGTGTATGGGATTTCCTGTTTTATTCTTTACCACATAAGCTGGTATATGATCCATTGCACCGTCAAGTGCGGTACGGATATCAGGAACATAAATAAAGTCACCTATTTCAAAGTCCGGATCTTCATCCAGTAAAAATGGCAGCATCCCCCAGTTCATTACATTGGAACGGTAACGCTTGGTAGCATACTCGTTTGCGATATTGGCCAGACCGCCCAGAACTCTCTGGCAGCTTGCTGCCTGTTCTCTTGCAGAACCGTCTCCTGGTTTTACAGCATAGATCACACTGCCGATTTCTGTTTCACCGGCTTTTAGATCCGGCTGTTTTAAATATTCCTTCAGAGCATGAAAAGCGGATTCCAGATCCGGATCTGCTTTAAGCGGGCAGGAACCGGATTTTCTGACCTTCTCTAACTCGTTTACTTCCTTGGAACGGCCTACGTATTCCGGATCCCGGCGGGATAAAGTGAATTCCGCAAGTCCCAGTGGATTGGAACGATAGGAAGAGGTCTCGCCGGAAGGAATCAGCTCATCGGTGGTTGTAACCGGGTCCATGATCTTAGAGCATACCCGTAATAAAATATTGTCAGTGAGGGCACTCATGGAGGGCCAGTCTTTTATATTTGGTCCTAAAATTAAGGATTCGTCTTCCCTTGCTTTTTTGTATCCCTGATAAACACGTCTGTCATAGGAAGAGGAGTCAAATTCATAGGCAGGAACGGTATAATCATCCACAAAGTACTCGGCAGAAGTAAGATATCCGCCATTTGCGGCAGTTGCAGCGATGGAGCGGGCATCCATTAGTGCCACACAGGATATCTGGCCATTACCAGGCTTGGAGCCTTCCCGGTTGGGGAAGTTTCTTGTGGTATGACGGATGCTTAATGCATTGTTTGACGGAGTATCACCGGCACCGAAGCAGGGACCGCAGAATGCGGTCCGCACCGTGGCACCAGCAGCCATCAGCTGGGATATGGCACCTTTTTTTACCAGGTCCATATAGACCGGCTGGGAAGATGGATATACGGAAAGGTTAAAGATATCATTTCCGCAGTCTTTTCCGGACAGCATATGCGCAGCCATCATTACGTTGGAGTAATTGCCGCCTGCACAGCCTGCGATTACGCCCTGCTGAACCATCAGTTTTCCATCTGTAATCTTATCGGTCAGTGAGAGGTTTGCTTTGGCAGTTCCAAGTATGTGAGCAGCTTCTTTTTCCACAGTTCTTAAAATGTCAGCCAGATTATCATTCAGTTCATCAATCTCGTAGGTGTTGCTTGGATGGAAGGGGAGGGCAATCATTGGCTTAATGGTGCTTAAATCCACATAAACAACACCATCATAATAAGCGGTTTCACCTGGGTTTAATTCCACATAGTCAGACTCTCTGCCATGAAGTTTTAAATATTCCCTGGTATCCTCATCCGTTCTCCAGACAGAGGAGAGGCAGGTTGTTTCCGTTGTCATGACATCCACACCGTTTCGGTAATCGGTGTCCATGGATGAGACTCCGGGCCCTACAAATTCCATGATTTTATTTTTTACATAACCGTTCTTAAATACAGCTCCGATAATGGCAAGTGCCACGTCATGGGGGCCCACGAAAGGAGCAGGAGCGCCGGTTAAATAGATAGCGACTACTCCCGGATAGGCAACGTCATAGGTGTCCTTAAGAAGCTGCTTTACCAGTTCACCGCCGCCTTCCCCAATTGCCATGGTACCCAGGGCGCCATAACGGGTATGGCTGTCAGAGCCAAGTATCATGCGTCCGCAGCCTGCCATCATTTCCCTCATATACTGGTGAATGACTGCAATGTGGGGAGGGACAAAGATGCCACCGTATTTTTTTGCGGCAGAAAGACCGAATACATGGTCATCTTCATTAATAGTTCCGCCAACGGCACAAAGGGAGTTGTGACAATTGGTCATTACATATGGAATAGGAAATTCGGTAAGCCCTGATGCACGTGCTGTCTGAATAATTCCTACAAATGTTATGTCATGGGATGCCATGGAATCAAAACGCAGTTTTAAGTGATCCATGTTTCCCGATGTATTATGTTTTTCTAAAATGGAGTATGCAATGGTACCCTTTTTTGCTTCTTCTTTTGTAATGGGAGTACTTCTCCGGACGTTTCCTTCAGCCATTTCCGCTTCAGGAATCAGCTGGGTACCGTTTACAAGATATGCTCCTCCGTCATACAACTTTACCATAAGTTATCGTTCCTCTCTCTTTCTATAGGGAATGGTTTCCCCCACGTATTTTGTAGCCGGACGCATGATTCTGCCGTCATACATTTTATTCTCAATGTTATGTGCAAGCCAGCCGGCCATACGTGAGCACACAAATAATGGGGTATACATGTCTTCGGGTATCTGTAACATATTATAAGCGAAGCCGCTGTAGAAGTCTACATTGTTAGACAGAGACTTGCCGTTTCCGGCGAGACAAGATTTGGCAACCTTTTCAAATTTTGTCAGGAATTCATATTCATCTTCTCTGTTTTTTTCTTTTGCCAGCTTTTCACAGCAGACTTTCAGCAGATCTGCACGGGGATCGGATACGGTGTATACTGCGTGGCCAAGTCCGTATACCAGGCCGGAATTGTCATAGAAATCCTTAGCCAGTATTTTGTGGATGACAGTTTTCATCTGGGCTTCGGTTGCTTTTACTCCGATTTCCTTTTCAATCGCAGTGATCATCTCGCTGCAGCGGATATTGGCACCGCCGTGTTTGGGCCCTTTTAAGGAACCAATGGATGCAGAGCTGGAGGAATAGATATCGGTTCCGGTAGAGGAGATGACAACGTTTGTAAATGTGGAGTTGTTGCCGCCGCCGTGATCCGCATGAATCATAAGCATGATATCTAAAAGATCCGCTTCCTGCTGTGTAAAGGAGCCGTCTTTTCTTAACATATAAAGGATGTTCTCAGCCATGGAATATTCCGGCTTCGGATAATGGATAATCAGGCTTTCCCGGTCGTAATGATGGATCTTGCACTGATAGGCATATACAGCAAGAGACGGAAGCTTTGCTAATATATTAATTCCCTTTAACAGAGTCTGGTAGGGGTCTGTGTTATCCGCATCTTCATCATAATCGTAAAGAGCAAGGATGCTTTTCTGGAGGCTGTTCATTAAGTCGCGGGAAGGAGTGCGAAGCATGTTTTTTTCAAGAAATTCATCTGGAAGGTAATAATGCTCACACAGCAATGAGGTATATTCACGCAATTCCTTTTTCGAGGGCAGATATCCAAAAAGGAGTAAAAATGATGTTTCCTCAAAGCCGAACCGGGAATTGTCTTTTCCGTTTACAAGATCGCTGATTTCAATTCCGCGGTAGTAAAGCTTTCCTGGAACATTAACTTTTTTTCCATCTTCGATTTCGTAGCCAACTACATCGGATACGCGGGTAAGTCCGACTCTGACTCCGGTACCGTCTTCATTGCGGAGCCCCTTTTTTACGTTGTATTCTTTGAATAAGTTGTTCGGAATATCCGTGAAGTTAGAGGATTTGCCAAACGTTTGTGCAATGAAAAAATTGTTCATGCGATAATTTCTCCTTTTTTCAGATTAAGCCACAGGGACTTTTTTACAGAAAAGCAGCGCGATGGGATTTCTCCGGCGCTGCCCTCATTGGCAATGGTATGTAACTTTTTATTGTTTCGTAGTTTATCATGTAAAAGCATCAAAGTCAATACCTTGTTGCAATCACAATTAAAATATTGTTGTTGTGAACAAAAAAATACAAATGGGCGGTTAAATTTTTGGTTTACAAATTAAGGCATACTTTTACTGTTTTTTTCACATTATAAGAAAGTGATTCATTATAAACAGCAAACAGGAGGTTTCCTTAAGTGAAAGAGTCTGAATATAGAAATAACAGCCAGGAAGAAGAAACAAAGAATACGCAGGGAACCAGAAAAGAAAATCTGGATGAGAAAAAAACTGAGAAAGATATTGAGCAGAAAGAAGATCAGAAGCTGGAAGAATATGGTCAGATTACGCTGGATGACAATGCCGGAAAGCGGAAAATCCATCTGCTGACCATTATCGGAGAAGTGGAAGGACACGAAAATCTTTCCAGCAACAGCAAAGCTACCAAATACGATCATATTCTTCCAAAGCTGGCAGAGATAGAGGATGATGATTCCGTGGAGGGGCTGTTAGTCCTTTTAAATACTTCAGGAGGGGATGTGGATGCCGGATTAGCCATTGCGGAAATGATCGCATCCTTAAGCATTCCTACGGTTTCACTGGTCCTCGGAGGCAGTCACTCCATCGGTGTGCCTCTGGCTGTCTGTACCGATTACTCTTTTATTGTTCCTACCGGCACCATGATGATTCACCCGGTGAGAATGACCGGCATGGTAATCGGAGCTGCCCAGACTTATGAATATTTTGAAATGATCCAGGACCGGATCTTAAGCTTTGTTTCCTCTCATGCAAAGATCGCCTATGACCAGTTAAAAAGGCTGATGCTTAATACAGAAATGCTTACCAGGGATCTGGGTACGGTGCTGGTAGGAGAGGAAACTGTTAAGGAAGGTCTTATTGATGAGGTAGGCGGAATTAAGGATGCGTTAAAAAAATTATATGAACTGATGGAAACTGCTTCCTCTTAGTCGTTGCAATTCTCCCGTTTTTTTTGTATACTGATACCAATGGACAGAAGGGGGAAGTATTGTGCCTGAGACAACAAAGAAGAAGACAACAGCAAAAAAAGGGACAAAACCAAAAAGCGGGAGAGCGAGAAATACCAGCACCAGGAAGAATGTGGTCCTGCCGGAACCGGAATTTATCCACTCAGAAGTCGTAATTATTATATCATTTGCCGCTGCGGCCATTCTGTTTTTAAGCAATTTTCATTTGTGCGGAATGGTAGGTGATTTTTTCCGCAGCGTGCAGCTTGGTATATTCGGCGGCATCGGATATATTGCACCGGTTCTCATGTTTGCGGGAACTGCATTTTATATTTCAAACCAGGGAAACCCAAGAGCAGTTTTTAAACTGGTCTCCTGTGTTCTGGCGCTGGTTTCTTTGTGCGGATTTTTACAGCTGCTTTTTGGTGTGAATACAGGTGAAAAAACCGGACTTTTGAATATTTATCTGGAGGCTTCTGTCAGTGGAAAAGGAGGCGGCTTAGTCGGCGGTCTGCTGGCAGAAGGGCTTGTTTCCATAATCGGAGTTGTGGGAGCTTATCTGGTGACGCTGGTTTTAATCATTATATCACTGGTGTGCATTACAGAGAAATCCTTTGTTAATATTGTAAAGACCGGTAGCGGAAAAGCATACCACCATGCGAAAGAAAACATGGACATGCATATGGAGATTCATGCCCAGAGGCAGGAACTTAGAAAACAGCTGAGAGAAGAACAGAAACTGCGGGGGGTTAATTTAGATGCCACCACAATTTCGGCAGTCCAGGAAGAGGAGCCGGATAAACCCGATTATGAGAGGGATCTTTATGAGGAGGATGCTGATACCGGTATCGGTGATATTGCCGATGAGATTGATTCACAGATCAGTGAACTGACTGCAGTGACAGCGGTCCAGACGGAAGAGTCTAACCCGGCTGATGTATTCAGAGGAAGCATATCTCCGGAACCGGAGGCGGATGACGAAGACTCTGTGCCATTTGAACCGGATGATATAGCAGTTCCATATCATAGAGGTTCTGATGAGGCTTCTTTCTATATGAAGAAGGAAGTCAGAACTTTAAAGGAAATGGAAGTTGTGGAAGATGATTTTTATCCCGAAGAGCCGGAAGCTGATGAGATGATTCCCAGAGAGACATTCTCTATTCCGGAGGAGCCAAAGCAGGTTGTAACAGCTTCCGGCAAGATCATAGAGACGGATACGGAGGCGCTTCAGAAGAAACTGGAGAAGAAACGGGAAGAGTCGCAAAAAGATGACGACTTCAGTGTGAGCCAGCAGATCAGTCAGAAAAAAGAGATTGTGAAGAAGGAATACAGGTTTCCGCCTCTTTCCCTGCTTAAAAAAGGAAAATCAGCGGTTTTTTCTGATCGGGAATACAAAGAAACAGCCATTAAACTGCAGAAGACGCTGCAGAATTTTGGTGTGGGAGTGACTGTTACCAATATCAGCTGCGGACCTTCCGTGACCAGATATGAACTCCATCCGGAGCAGGGAGTTAAGGTAAGCAAGATTGTAAGTCTGGCTGATGATATTAAGCTGAGTCTTGCAGCAGCAGATATTCGTATTGAGGCCCCGATTCCGGGAAAATCCGCAGTTGGTATTGAAGTGCCCAATAAAGAAAACAACATGGTGTTCTTACGGGATATTCTGGAAGCGGACAGCTTTCAGAAGCATTCCTCCAGCATCGCCTTTGCAGTGGGAAAAGATATCGGAGGACAGGTAGTTGTAACAGATATTGCAAAGATGCCCCATCTGCTTATCGCAGGCGCTACCGGCTCCGGTAAGTCGGTCTGCATCAACACACTGATTATGAGCATTATTTTTAAAGCGGATCCTGATGATGTGAAGCTGATTATGGTGGATCCGAAGGTGGTGGAATTAAGTGTTTATAATGGAATTCCACACTTGCTGCTTCCGGTTGTGACGGATCCCAAGAAGGCATCGGGAGCCTTAAACTGGGCAGTGGCGGAGATGACAGACCGCTATAATAAATTTGCCCAGTACAATGTCAGGGAGATTAAAGGCTATAATGCCAAGGTAGAGAGCTTAAAGGATATTGATGATGAAAACAAGCCTCAGAAGATGCCGCAGATTGTAATTATAATCGACGAGCTTGCTGATTTGATGATGGTAGCGCCAGGTGAAGTGGAAGATTCCATCTGCCGTCTTGCCCAGCTTGCCAGGGCTGCGGGAATTCATCTTGTAATCGCCACCCAGCGTCCGTCCGTCAACGTCATCACCGGTCTGATTAAAGCAAATGTGCCGTCAAGAGTTGCCTTTGCCGTTTCTTCCGGTGTAGATTCCAGAACCATCATTGACATGAATGGTGCGGAGAAGCTTCTTGGAAAGGGTGATATGCTGTTTTACCCTGCCGGTTATCCAAAACCCATGCGTGTGCAGGGAGCATTTGTTTCTGATACAGAAGTTTCCAGTGTGGTGGACTTTTTGACAGAGCAGGGAATGACACCGGATTACAATCCGGAGGTGGAAAATATGATTGCCTCTGCTCCGGCAGCTGCAGATTCAAAAGGCGGCGGGAGTGACCGGGATGAATATTTTGTGCAGGCAGGCAGATTTATCATTGAAAAAGACAAAGCATCCATCGGCATGCTGCAGAGAATGTATAAAATCGGGTTTAACCGGGCTGCCAGAATCATGGATCAGCTTGCTGAGGCAGGTGTGGTGGGGGAAGAGGAAGGTACCAAGCCCCGTAAGGTGCTCATGAGCATGGAAGAGTTTGAAGAGATGTTTTAGCATGGAAAAGGGTTAAAAGCATTGCTTACATATATGGAGGATGATACTTATGAAAACAGATATTGAGATCGCACAGGAAGCGAAGATGATACCGATTAAGGAAGTGGCAGCATCCTATGGGATTGCAGAAGACGATTTAGAACTCTACGGTAAATACAAAGCGAAACTCTCTGATGAATTGTGGGAGCAGGTAAAGGACCGCCCGGATGGAAAACTGGTTCTTGTTACGGCAATTAATCCCACACCGGCCGGAGAGGGAAAGACCACTACGACGGTGGGATTAGGACAGGCATTTGGAAAGATCGGGAAAAAGGCAATCATCGCCTTAAGAGAGCCTTCTTTAGGTCCATGCTTTGGAATCAAGGGCGGAGCGGCAGGCGGCGGTTATGCCCAGGTTGTTCCCATGGAAGATTTAAATCTTCATTTTACCGGAGATTTTCATGCCATTACCTCAGCAAACAATCTGCTTTCAGCCCTGCTTGACAATCACATCCACCAGGGCAACGCTCTTGGAATTGATACAAGGCAGATCCTTTGGAAGAGATGTCTGGACATGAATGACAGGGCTTTAAGAAATATCGTGGTGGGACTTGGTTCAAAAGCAGAAGGATTTGTAAGAGAAGATCACTTTGTTATTACAGTGGCTTCTGAAATTATGGCCATTCTCTGCCTTGCAGACGACATGAATGATTTAAAAGAACGGCTGGGACGTATTATTGTTGCATATAATTATTCCGGAGAGCCCGTGACTGCAGCCCAGTTGAATGCGGTAGGAGCCATGGCGGCCCTGCTTAAGGATGCGCTGAAACCAAATCTGATTCAGACTCTGGAGCATACCGGTGCCATCGTCCACGGAGGCCCGTTTGCAAATATCGCTCACGGCTGTAACAGTGTGCGTGCCACAAAAACAGCACTGAAGTTAGCTGATATCGTTGTGACTGAGGCTGGTTTTGGTGCGGATTTAGGTGCTGAGAAGTTCCTGGATATCAAATGCAGAAAGGCTTCCTTAAAACCGGATGCCATTGTTCTGGTGGCAACCGTCAGAGCATTGAAATATAACGGCGGTGTACCAAAGGACCAGCTGAAGGAAGAGAATTTAGAGGCACTGAAAAAGGGAATCGTTAACCTTGAAAAGCACATCGAAAATATGCAGAAATACGGCGTTCCTGTTGTTGTAACACTGAATTCTTTTGTGACAGATACAGAAAATGAGTACCAGTTTGTAAAGAACTTCTGTGAGGAAAAAGGCTGCGAATTCGCTTTGTCCCAGGTATGGGAAAAGGGCGGAGAAGGCGGAGTAAAACTGGCTGAAAAGGTCCTTGAAACACTGGAGAACAAAACGAGTAATTTTGCACCCATTTATCCCGATGACATGAGTCTTGAGGATAAGATCAGCACAGTTGCCAGAGAAATTTACGGAGCAGACGGGGTAACTTATGCACCCTCCGCTTTAAAATCCATCAGAAAGTTTGAAGAAATGGGATTTGGCAGTCTGCCTGTGTGCATGGCTAAGACACAGTACTCCTTATCCGATGACCAGACAAAACTGGGCCGCCCCCAGGGCTTTGAGATTAATGTGCGGGATGCTTATGTCAGCGCCGGTGCCGGATTTGTTGTTGTTTTAACAGGGGCTATCATGACGATGCCTGGTCTGCCGAAAAAACCAGCAGCAGATAATATTGATGTAAATAATGACGGAGTAATCACAGGATTATTCTGATTTGGAGGTTTTTATGAAGTTTAGTCAGTGGCTAAAGGATCTGGAGTATGAATTACTGCAGGGGAATCTGGATGTAGAAGTGGAAGATGTGGTCTATGACTCCAGAAAGGCCAGAAGCGGTACTGTCTTTGTCTGTACTGTAGGCACCAGAGTTGATTCCCATAATTTTATACCGGAAGTGGTGGAAAAAGGAGTGACTGTTCTTGTTCTGGAACGCAGGGTGAGCCTGCCGGAAGGAGTAACTGCCATTTTCGTACATAATGCCAGAGAAGCACTGGCTGTTTTGTCTGCCGCCAGATTTGATTATCCTGCAAAACGTATGGTGACCATTGGAGTAACCGGTACAAAGGGGAAGACAACAACAACCCATATGATTAAGGCAATTTTAGAGGCGTGCGGGAAAAAAGTGGGTATGATTGGAACCACAGGGATTGTAATCGGAGAGAAAGTAACTCCGACTGCCAATACAACGCCGGAATCTTATCAGCTTCATGAAGCTTTTTATCAAATGGCGGAAGAAGGCTGTGAGTATATGGTAATGGAAGTTTCCTCCCAGGCATTTAAGATGCACCGGGTAGATGGCCTGATATTCGACTATGGCTTATTTACCAATATTTCTCCTGATCATATCGGACCGGATGAACACGAGAATTTTGAAGAGTATTTATCTTATAAGTCAAAGATATTCCAGTGCTCCCGAGTGGGCATTATGAATGGGGATGACGAACACTTTGATGAGGCCGTCAAAGATGCTTCCTGCCGCCTGTATTCCTTTTCCCTTGATAAAGCAGGGACCAGTTTTAAGGCGGAGAACATCCGCTATGTGGCCCAGTCCGATTTTGTGGGTCTTGAATTTGATGTAAAGGGAGTCTATGAGCTGGCTGTCCGGGTTAATATACCCGGCAGATTTAATGTTGCCAATGCTCTGGCTGCAGTCAGTGTTTTAAGCTTTTTGAATCTGCCTAAGGAAAAGATCTGTCATGGACTGGAGCATTTAAGTGTGAACGGAAGAATGGAGATTGTTTATTCTTCTGAAAGGTGTACCGTTATTGTGGATTATGCCCATAATGCAGTCAGTATGGAAAGCCTTTTAATAACACTGAGGGATTATAATCCCAGACGTCTTGTCTGCGTATTCGGCTGCGGGGGAAACCGCTCCAAAGACCGCCGCTATTCCATGGGGGACAGTGCAGGCCGCCTGGCAGATTTTACGATTCTGACCGCCGACAATTCCCGCTTTGAGAAAACAGAAGACATTATTGCAGATATCAGAAGCAGTATCTCAAAAACAGAGGGAACCTTCATTGAGATTCCTGATAGAAGAGAAGCGATCCGCTACAGTATTTTACATGCCCGTCCCGGAGATATGATTGCTGTAATCGGCAAAGGCCACGAAGACTATCAGGAAGTGAATGGGGAACGTCACCATTTCTCAGACAGGGAAGAGATTTTAAACGTAGTAGAGAGTCCTGAATTTATAAACAGACAATAAACTAAAATTGCCATAAGAAAAAGAATGCCGGAGGCCGAAAAGGAAATGTGGCTTTCGGCATTTCCACGAAAGATGGCAGGAATGTGCGCTAAGAGCGGACATGGAACGGAGGAAACATGGTAGACATGACAGTGAAGGATATACTTTCGGCTACAGGCGGAACACTTCTTTGCGGAAGGGAGGATACTGTTCTGGAACACATAAGCATTGATTCCAGAACCATGAAGGGGAATGATTTATTCGTGCCGATTATAGGGGAAAAGGTGGATGCCCACCGTTTTATCAATCAGGCATTTGAGCATGGAGCAGCAGCCGTTTTAACCAGCGAGCATGATTTCATGGAATCAGAAAAGCCCTGGATACGTGTGTATGATACGAAAAAGGCACTGCAGGCAGTGGGGAGTTTTTACAGAAACCGTTTATCCCTGCCCCTCATAGGTATAACAGGAAGCGTGGGAAAGACGACAACCAGAGAGATGGTGGCATGTGCGCTTTCTTCCCGTTATCAGGTTTATAAGACTCCTGGCAACAGCAACAGCCAGGTAGGACTTCCCATCACTCTCTGTGAAATCACGCCGGAAGATGAAATCGGCGTCATCGAACTGGGAATGAGCGAACCGGGAGAGCTTACCGTGATCGCCAGAATCGCCAGAATACATATGGCTGTCATAACCAATATCGGAGTGGCGCATATTGAACAGCTGGGCTCAAGGGAAAATATATACAGAGAAAAGCTGACCATCCAGGATGGCCTTTGTGAAAACGGAATTCTCTTTTTAAACGGCGATGACGATATGCTAAAAGATACAAAAGCTAAAGAAGGCTGCAAAACGGTTTTTTACGGAACTGGAGAAAATTGTGATTACAGAGCCGTTGATGTACATTTGGATAATGGGTTTCCTGTGTTCACGGCAGTGCATAAAGAGGAGAAAGTCCCTGTCCGGCTGTCTGTTATGGGAAGCCATAATATTTTAAATGCTATGGTATCTTTGGCAGTTGCGGCAGAAAACGGCATTCCCATGGAAGAGGCGGCAAAGTCTCTTGAAAGCTTCACCGGATTTAAAAACCGCCAGCAGATCTACGATACAGGAAGCTTCACCGTAATTGATGATACTTATAATGCCAGTCCTGTCTCCATGAAAGCGGGACTTGAAGTTTTAGGTTCCGTTACAAAGGCAAAAAGGAAGATCGCCGTACTGGCTGACATGAAGGAGCTGGGAGAACGTTCTTTGGAATTTCATTATGAAATCGGCACATACATTGCGGCACACCCTGTTGACTGTGTGGTGACACTGGGAGAGCTGGCAGGAGAAATTGCCAGGGCGGTGAGGGAGAATGCCCCTGATATCACAGTAAGGGAATTTATGGAACAGGAACCGTTAACTGCTTATTTAAAGGAAGTATTAAAGGCAGGTGACTGTGTACTGTTTAAGGGCTCCAACAGCATGAAGCTGGGGCAGGTAGCAGAACAGTTTCACTGACAGTGTGCCTCTGGAGGAAATGAATGACAAAAAACTATGCCAGGATCATTATTGATATTTCTCATGAGAAAGTAGACAGAACCTTCGATTACCGGATTCCGGAGAATCTGCTTAAGGATATTTCCGTCGGGACCCGGGTTCTGATCCCTTTTGGCAGGGGAAATACCATGCGCAAGGGATATGTGGTGGAAATTACGGCCCAGGCCGGTTATGATCCGGATAAGATAAAAGAAATCGGGGGAATTGTGACTGATGGGGTATCGGCGGAGTCAAGACTGATTACTCTTGCATGGTGGCTGAAAGAACAGTATGGATCCACCATGAATCAGGCACTGAAAACCGTGCTGCCGGTAAAGCAGAAAGTGAAGCCAAAAGAAAAAAAGATCATAAGAAGTCTCCTTGACCGGGAACAGTTAGTCTGCGCATTAAAAGAAGCGGAAAAAAAGAATTACAAGGCGAGAGTCAGGCTTTTTACGGCACTGCTTAACAACCCGGTAATTCCATATGAGATAGCAGTAAACCAGATGAATCTTTCCGCATCGGCAGTAAAGCCGCTGATCGAAAAGGGTGAGATCTGTCTTGAGTCAGAAGAGATTTACCGCAATCCCATTCAGTTAGACGGACAGGAAGAAAGAAAACTCCGGCTCAATCAAGAGCAGCAGATGATTGTGGACTCCTTCTGCCAGGATTATTTAAAAGGAATCCGAAAGACTTATCTCATTCACGGCATTACAGGCAGCGGCAAAACAGAAGTTTATATGGACTTAATCCAGAAGGTAATTGAAGATGACAGACAGGTAATTGTTCTGATTCCTGAAATTGCGCTGACCTATCAGACCGTGATGCGCTTTTACGGCAGATTCGGAAACCGGGTTTCCATCATCAATTCCCGTTTGTCTGCAGGAGAACGTTTCGATCAGTTTGAACGCGCTAAAAATGGTGATATTGATATTATGATCGGACCAAGATCCGCATTGTTTACACCTTTTTCCAGACTGGGGCTGATTCTCATTGATGAGGAACATGAGAGCGCCTACAAAAGTGAGACAGTACCAAGATATCACGCCAGAGAAGTGGCCGCAAAAAGGGCACAGATGGAGAATGCATCTTTGGTGCTGGGCTCGGCAACTCCTTCTTTAGAAGCCTATAGCAGGGCACTGAGAGGCGATTATCAGTTGTTTCGTCTGACAGAAAGAGCAAAAAAAGACAGCAGTCTGGCAAATGTATCAATTGTGGATTTAAGGCAGGAATTAAAGGATGGAAATAAGTCTATATTCAGCAGAAAATTACAGGCGCTGATGGAAGAAAAGCTAAGGAAAAAAGAACAGGTCATGCTGTTTATAAACCGGAGAGGCTATGCCAATTTTGTATCCTGCCGCTCCTGCGGGGAAGCCATCCGCTGCCCCCATTGTGATGTGACTCTGACGCTGCACAACAACAGCCGCCTTGTCTGTCATTACTGCGGGCATACCATTCCCATGCCGTCAAAATGCCCCTCCTGCGGTTCTCCTTATATTGCAAACTTTGGCGTGGGAACCCAGAAGATCGAACAGATGACAAAGAAGATGTTTCCCCAGGCCAGGATTCTTCGTATGGATATGGATACGACCAAAGAAAAGGGCGGACACGAAGCCATACTTTCTGCATTTTCCGAGCATGAAGGAGATATTCTCATCGGGACACAGATGATTGTAAAAGGGCATGATTTCCCTGATGTGACACTGGTTGGGGTGCTGGCGGCTGATTTGTCTTTAAATACGCCGGATTACCGGTCGGGAGAGCGGACCTTTCAGCTTCTGACCCAGGCAGCCGGAAGGGCCGGCAGGGATTCCAAGCCGGGAGATGTGATCATTCAGACCTACAGTCCGGAACACTACAGCATCGTTACTGCCGCAAACCAGGATTATGAGACCTTCTACAAGCAGGAGATGGTATTTCGCAGCCTGATGAAATATCCACCTGCAAGCGGGCTTTTAACCATTCAGTTTTCATCACGCTGTGAATCCGTGCTTGGGGAAACAGCAGCTGCAGCAGGGGCATTTGCGGCAGCTTTGGGAGAGCCGGAGCAGGTGCAGATCATCGGTCCTGTGGAGGCTACCGTCTACAAAATTAATGATATATATAGAAAAATTTTATACTTGAAACAAGAAAACTATGATATACTAATTAAAATCAGGGATCAAATTGATGGTTTTTCTGAAAATCATCCCGAATTGTTTGAACAAGTCATGATCCAGTATGATTTTTCGTAAATGAGAGGACAAAGAGAATGGCGATTAGAAAAATTAGAACCATTGGAGACGAAATTTTAAGAAAAAAATGTAAGCCTGTGAAGGAGATCACCCCAAGAATTACCGATTTAATTAAAGACATGTTTGAAACCATGTATGAGGCTAATGGCGTAGGACTTGCAGCTCCCCAGGTAGGGATATTAAAACAGATTGTAGTCATTGATGTGGAAGACGGCAACCAGTACGTCCTCATCAATCCGGAAATTATAGAGACAGATGGCGAACAGACCGGACCGGAAGGCTGCTTAAGTGTACCGGGAAAATCAGGAACTGTAACCAGACCCAATCATGTGAAAGTCAGAGCGTATGATGCAGATATGCAGCCCTTTGAGCTGGTAGGAGAAGAACTTCTTGCCCGCGCGATCTGCCATGAATGTGACCATTTAAGCGGTGAACTTTTTGTGGATAAGGTAGAAGGGGAAATTGAGGACGTGACTCTGGAAGAAGAGAACGAGGAGGTTGAGGAATATTGATGAAAGTTATATTTATGGGCACTCCTGCCTTTTCTGTTCCTGCCCTTTGCTCACTGGTAGAGGCAGGACATGAAGTTCTGGCTGTAGTGACCCAGCCGGACAAGCCAAAGGGAAGAGGGAAGGAAGTTTCCGTGTCACCGGTTAAAGAAAAAGCTCTGGAATATGGAATTCCTGTTTATCAGCCTGTAAAAGCGAGAGCCCCGGAATTTGTAAAATTACTGACAGACTTAAAGCCGGATGTGATGGTGGTTGCGGCTTTTGGACAGCTTCTTCCCAAAAGCATTTTGGAGATTCCGAAATTTGGCTGTGTCAACATTCACGCATCTCTGCTTCCCAAATACCGTGGTGCATCTCCCATCCAGTATGCAGTTATAAACGGGGAAGAGGTAAGCGGTATCACTACAATGATGATGGCGGAAACTATAGATACCGGAGAGATGATTGACCAGGAAGCAGTTTCCCTGGATAAGAAAGAGACTGGCGGAAGCCTTCATGATAAGCTCGGTAAGATCGGCGGAAATCTCATTGTAAAAACCTTAAAGAAGTTAGAAGATGGAACTGCTGTTTTACAGAAGCAGAATGATGCAGAATCCTGCTATGTGGGAATGATCAAAAAAAATATGGGTGATATTGACTGGTCCATGGATGCGGTCTCCATCGAACGGCTGATCCGGGGATTAAACCCCTGGCCAAGTGCTTACACAGACTGGGATGGCAAAGTGATAAAACTTTGGGATGCAGATGTGGTGGATCAGGAATATGAAGGAGTCTGCGGCCAGGTGGTGGAAACCGGCAAAAATTATCTGGTGGTGAAGACCGGAAAAGGCGGATTGTCTATCAAAGAACTGCAGTTGCAGGGAAAGAAACGTATGGACATCGGTGCTTTCCTCCGCGGTTACCAGATAGAGAATGGAACTGTTTTTAAACATTTATAATGAATACAAACCGTATTCCCGGGAAAGGAGAATCTGATTATGTATTATGGTGGTATGATGGGTTATTATATGGACCCGACCTGGATTTTTGTAATTATTGGCGCTTTGTTATCCATGGCGGCATCAGCCAGAGTAACCAGTACTTTTAATAAATATTCCAAAGTAAGGAGCATGTCAGGAATGACAGGTGCAGAGGCAGCAAAGCGCCTTTTAAATTCCCAGGGAATTTATGATGTGCAGGTAAGACCTGTCAGCGGAAGATTGTCTGATCATTATGATCCCAGGACAAAGACCGTTAATTTATCCGATTCGGTCTATGACTCAACTTCAGTTGCAGCAATCGGCGTGGCAGCCCATGAATGCGGACATGCCATGCAGGATAATACGGGATATGTACCGCTGCGGTTAAGAGGTGCCATTGTTCCGGCTGCCAATATCGGCTCCCATGCTGCGCTGCCTATTATTTTACTGGGCTTTTTTATCAGCGGTGCGGGTTCACCTCTGGTAAACATCGGGTTGATTTTATTTTCACTGGCAGTTTTGTTCCAGCTGGTAACTCTTCCAGTTGAGTTTAATGCTTCCAGAAGAGCAGTTGTTTTATTGGGACAGGTAGGGATTTTAGGAGACGAAGAGCTGTCCCACACAAGAAAAGTGCTTGGGGCTGCGGCTCTTACCTATGTGGCGGCACTTGCAGCAACCGTGCTTCAGCTGCTGAGACTTGTTATATTATTTGGAGGAAGAAGAGATAATGACTAAAGACACAGACAGCAGGGAGCTTGTACTGGATGTTCTTACTGAAATATTAGAACGTTCCGCATACAGCCATTTAATCCTGCGTCAGGCCTTAAATAAATACCAGTATCTGGATAAAGCAGAACGTTCCTTTATAACCAGAACGGTTGAAGGAACAGTAGAGTACTTAATACAAATTGATTACGTCATTGACTTTTTCTCTTCAACGAAAGTAAAAAAAATGAAACCGGTCATCCGCAATATTCTGCGGATGTCGGTTTATCAGATTTTATATATGGACCGGGTTCCGGATTCCGCTGTATGCAATGAGGCTGTGAAGCTTGCTGCCAGGCGGAAATTCGTGGGACTGAAAGGATTTGTAAATGGTGTTTTAAGAAACATTTCAAGAAATAAGGAAAGTCTTGTCTGGCCGGATGACTCCGTTCGTTATTCTGTTCCTGCATGGATGGTTTCCATGTGGACTCAGGATTATGGAAAGGAAACGGCCGATGCCATTATGGCATCATTTTTGGAAAACAGTAAAACTACAATACGCTTAAACAGTTCAAAGGCGGGGAAAGAAGAGATTCTTTCCAGTCTGAGAAAACAGAATGTACAGGTAACAGAGTCGGGAATTTCTGATGAAATACTGATTTTAGAAAAGTATGATTATCTGGAAAGCCTGGAAGCCTTTCAAAAAGGACATATTCAGGTTCAGGATTTAAGCTCTGCCCTTGTGGGAGAGGCGGCTGATCCAAAAGAAGGAGATTTTTGCATTGATGTTTGCGGTGCTCCGGGAGGAAAGGCCATCCATCTGGCAGATAAGCTTAAAGGGACCGGTATGATTGAAGTAAGGGATTTAACAGAGTATAAGGTAGGTCTGATACAGGAGAACATTGACCGGTGCGGCTTTGACAATATTAGGGCTAAAGTATGGGATGCGCTGGTACCTGATCCTGATTCTGCCAATAAAGCTGATATCGTACTTGCGGATCTTCCCTGCTCGGGTCTCGGGATTATGGGTCGCAAGCCTGATATTAAGTACAGGATCAAACCTGAGAATTTAGACGAACTTGCTTCCCTTCAAAGGGAGATTCTTTCGGTAGTACAGACCTATGTAAAGCCGGGAGGAAAGCTTGTTTTCAGCACCTGTACCATAGATAAAAAAGAAAATGAAGAGAACATGGCATGGTTTTTAGAGAATTTTCCATTTCAGGCTGTTGACCTGGAAGGAACGTTTAAAGACCGGTTTCAGATAGATACCATGAAACAGGGGTATATGCAGCTTTTGCCTGGTATTCATCCCTGTGACGGATTCTTTATCGGTGTATTACGAAAAAAGGTAGAATAAAATGGAAAGAACAGATATTAAGTCTCTTAATCTGGAAGAGCTGACGGCTTTCATGGTGTCTGCCGGAGAAAAACCGTTTCGGGCAAAACAGCTGTACGAATGGATCCATCAGAAGCTGGCTGCCAGCTACGAAGAAATGACGAATCTTCCAAAATCTCTGAAAGAAACACTGATTGGGAGGGCAGATCTTCCAACCCTTACTGTTGTAGAAGAAAAAATCTCACAGATAGACGGAACAAGAAAGTATTTATTTGGTCTTTCCGATGGAAATGTAATTGAAAGCGTACTGATGAAATACAAGCACGGCAATTCCGTGTGCATCTCTTCTCAGGTTGGGTGCCGCATGGGCTGCCGCTTTTGCGCGTCCACACTTGACGGGCTGGAGAGGAATTTAAGCCCTGCCGAGATGCTGGATCAGATTTACCGGATTCAGAAACTTACCGGAGAACGGGTATCCAACGTCGTTGTTATGGGATCGGGAGAGCCTCTTGATAATTATGATAATCTTGTGAAGTTTATCCGGCTTATCACCGACGAACATGGTTTAAATATCAGTCAGAGAAACGTAACGGTTTCCACCTGCGGAATTGTGCCGGGAATTTTAAAACTGGCAGAGGAGCAACTGCAAATTACGCTGGCTCTTTCTCTTCATGCGCCCAATGATGAAGTTCGTAAAAGCCTGATGCCGGTAGCCAACCGCTATCCTCTTGCCGAAGTCCTTTTGGCGTGCCATACTTATTTTGAAAAAACCGGAAGAAGGATCACATTTGAATACAGCCTTGTGAGCGGCGTAAATGACAATTTAAAAGAGGCGTCAGCGCTGGCAGCTCTTTTAAAAGCGGAACATGGACATATCAATCTGATTCCTGTCAATCCAATTAAGGAACGGGATTATGTGCAGTCGGACAGGAAAGCAATTGAAGCATTTAAAAATCTCCTTGAAAAAAACGGAATTAATGTTACTATAAGAAGAGAAATGGGCAGGGATATTAACGGTGCCTGCGGACAGCTGCGGAAAAGTTTTTTAAATCAGGAGTAAAAGGAAGTGAGAATGTTACGATGAAGGCTTGTGCTATGACGGATACCGGAAGAGTCCGTTCGGCGAATCAGGACTATGTTTTTGCCTCAATTGAGCCTGTGGGCGTGCTGCCTGATCTGTTTCTCGTTGCAGACGGCATGGGTGGCCATCAGGCCGGAGATTATGCTTCCAGATTTATTGCCGAAAATCTGGTGGCTTATTTTAAGATGACAGAAGATACCAGAATTGTTACGGTACTGAAAGACGGAATTGAGAAAGTGAATGAGCTTCTTTATCAGGAGTCCATGAAAAAGCCGGAATTTAACGGTATGGGCACCACGCTGGTCACTGCTGTGATTGAAGATTCCACCATGTATGTGGCTAATGTGGGAGACAGCCGCCTTTATTTAATCCGTGACCGGTTAAAGCAGATCACAAAAGACCATTCTTATGTGGAAGAACTGGTGTCTTTGGGTCAGCTGGAGCGGGGGAGTAAGGATTACCGGGAAAAAAAGAACATTATAACCAGAGCTGTTGGGACGGAAGATAAGCTGGAGATTGATTTTTTTGAAGTCGGCCTGGAACCGGGAGATTATATCCTTTTGTGTTCTGACGGGCTCAGCAATATGCTGGAAGATGCTGAAATAGAGGAAATCATATGCTCGGAACTGGAGCTGCCGGAGAAGGCAGAAAAATTAATTACAGTAGCCAATGACAATGGGGGGAAAGACAATATTGCTGTTGTTTTGATTGAACCTCAGCTTGGCAGGGAGGGAAGCTTATGATTTTGAGACCGGGGACATTTTTACAGGACAGATACGAAATACTGGAACAGATCGGTTCCGGAGGTATGTCAGATGTGTATAAGGCCCTGTGCCATAAATTAAACCGCCTGGTAGCCATAAAGGTATTAAAGGAAGAATTCAGTTCTGACAGTAATTTTGTCGGTAAGTTTAAAATGGAGGCCCAGTCAGCGGCCAGACTTTCTCATCCGAATATTGTCAATATTTATGACGTTGTGGATGAGGGTGACCTTCATTTTATTGTAATGGAATTAATTGAAGGAATTACGTTAAAAAATTATATTATGAAAAAGGGCTGCCTTGATATTAAGGAAGCCATTGGAATAGCCATGCAGGTTGCCCAGGGTATTGCAGCAGCTCATGAACAGGGAATTATTCACCGCGATATCAAACCCCAGAATATTATTATTGCAAGAGACGGGAAAGTAAAGGTGGCTGATTTCGGAATTGCCAGAGCTGCTTCCTCCCAGACAATGAGTGCAACTGCTGTGGGATCGGTTCACTACATATCGCCGGAACAGGCGCGCGGAGGTTACAGCGATGTGAGAAGTGATATCTATTCTCTGGGTATCACATTATATGAGATGGTTGCCGGCAGAGTGCCGTTTCAGGGAGATAATACCGTAACGGTTGCCCTGGCCCACTTAGAATCTGTGATTACGCCACCCAGCTATTTTAATGAGATGATTCCGGTCGCACTGGAAAACATCATATTGAAGAGCACAGAGAAAAAACCGGAATACAGATATGGGAGTATGTACGAAGTGATTTCTGATCTGCGCAAGGCTCTGGTCAATCCCAACGGGGATTTTGTACAGAACCATCCGCCTGTGGATGATTCCCAGACTGTAATTATTGGAAAACCGGAACTGGAACAGATCCGGTCCGGCCGCAAGCCCCAGTCTGAGCAGCCTTCAAAGCGAACCTCACAGGGAAAAGAGTATGGGCAGAAATACCAGCCTTCCTCCAAGTATGAGGAACAGCCCGGGCCAGGCAGAAACAGAAGAAATAATACAGACGAGGATATCAATCCCAAGATTGAAAAGCTTCTGACTGCGGCAGGAGTAGTGACTGCCATTATTATTGTTATTATTCTGGCAATTGTATTTTCCAAAGTCGGAGGATTATTCCGTTCCGGTTCCGGAAAAGAGTCGGTTTCTACTACGGCTGCGTCCACGGAAGAAACTCTCAGCGATAAAAAAGTGAAAATGCCTGACGTTTCCGGACTGGATTCTGAAACAGCAGAAAAGAAATTAAAGGAGAGCGGCGATCTGTATATGAAAATCAGTGAATATGAATATTCAGATACCGTTGACAAGGGAGATGTGATTTCTCAGGATCCAAAAGCTGATACAGTAGTTGATAAATACTCAGCTGTCTATGTAGTAATCAGCAATGGTCCGGAGAAGGCAGCCATTGACCTTAAAAAGCTGGGACTTGAATCCATGGATACAGCGTCTGCCAAGTCCTTACTGGAAGACAAGGGACTGGTTGTCAATGTAGAGCAGAAGAACAGCGATACGGTAACTGCCGGTAATGTGGTAAGCTACAGCCCGGGTGAGGCAAAGGAAGGGGAAACGGTTACCCTGTATTCCAGCAGCGGTCCAACACTGGTCAATCCGGTTGTTGTACCCAATCTGGCAGGACAGACACAGGAGGTTGCAGTAGAGATGCTTGCAGATGTGGGTCTGGTTCAGGGAACCGTAACCGAAGCCTCTTCTGAGACAGTTGCAAGAGGCAATATCATCAGTCAGTCTGTCGCCCAAGGAAGCCAGGTGGAATCCGGAACTGCTGTCAATTTTGTAATCAGCACCGGAAACGGACAGGAATCCAAATATAAGTATCTTGCCTCCATTGATAAATCCTTCTCCCTTCAGAATATCATTGGTCCTGGATCGGGCAGTACCCAGCTGACATTAAAAATCCAGCTGAGACAGTCGGTTAATGGACAGGATACCGTAAGAGAACTGATGGGTCCGGTAACGTTAAAAGGAGATCAGATGCTTCCGGTTTCATTTAAAAATATTGAGGGAGCCTATAATGTAACAAGCGGATCAGTAGAAATAGTAAATGTGGATACAGGTGAGGTGGTTAATTCTTACGCAATTACCTTTGTTGCTGTTCCACAATCCTAAGGAAGCGTATATGACAGGAAAAATATTAAAAGGCATTGCTGGATTCTATTATGTCCACAGCAAGGATGGGTATCTTTACGAATGTAAGGCCAAAGGAATATTCCGAAACAGACATGTAAAACCTCTTGTAGGAGATGATGTGGAAATCTCCGTTCTGGATGAGACAGAACGGAAAGGAAACATTGAAGAGATCCTGCCCAGAAAAAATGCTTTGGTGCGCCCTGCTGTAGCCAATGTAGATCAGGCACTGGTGGTGTTTTCCATTACCCATCCGGAACCTAATTTAAATCTGCTGGATCGTTTTCTGGTAATGATGGAATCTCAGGATGTACCCGTTAATATCTGCTTTAATAAAATTGATCTTTCAGAAGATGAAATGGTGGGAAACCTGCGCCGGATGTATGAGGCGGCCGGTTACGCTGTTTATTTCACCAGTGTTTATGAAAAACAGGGAATTGACTGTGTGAAAAAAATTCTGGCCGGAAAAACCACTGTTCTGGCCGGACCTTCCGGTGTTGGAAAATCATCGCTGACGAATCTGCTTTATCCGGAAGCGGAGATGGAAACCGCACGGATCAGTGAAAAGATCCAGAGGGGAAAACATACCACCAGGCATTCGGAGTTATTTGGAATTGGGAACCAGACATATATGATGGATACACCCGGTTTTAGTTCCATGTATTTAGAGGATATGGAGTGCGGCCGGTTAAAGGAATATTTTCCTGAATTTGAACCCTATGAGCCAGACTGTAAGTTTCTTGGGTGTGTGCACATCGGCGAGAAGATCTGCGGCATAAAAAATGCCGTTACGGAAGGAAAAATCAGCCAGAGCCGTTATGATAATTACCGGCTTCTGTATGAGGAACTGAAAGAAAAAAGGAGATACTAACATGCTTAAACTTGCCCCCTCAATCTTAGCAGCAGACTTTAAAAATCTTGGACAACAGGTGATGGATACAGCCAATGCAGGAGCTCAGTATATTCATCTTGATGTGATGGATGGAGCGTTTGTGCCCAGCATATCTTTTGGCATGCCGGTGATTGCCAGCCTTAGAAGCTGCACGGACCGTATTTTTGATGTTCATATGATGGTGGAGGAGCCGGGACGCTATATTTCAGATATCAAGGCGGCCGGTGCAGATTTAATCTGTATTCATGCGGAGGCATGCAGGCACTTGGACAGGACGGTGAATCAGATTAAAGAAGCAGGACTGAAAGCGGCGGTTGCCTTAAATCCTGCAACGCCATTGTCTGTACTTGAATGTATCTTACCGGCGCTTGATATGGTTTTGATTATGACAGTGAACCCGGGATTCGGCGGACAGAAGTTTATTCCATACACACTGGAGAAAGTTCGCGCTCTGCGGACCATGGCAGAATGCAGGGGTCTGAATATTGATATTGAAGTTGACGGCGGTGTTACCTGCGACAATGTGAGAGAGTTGATTGAAGCAGGAGCCAATGTATTTGTAGCAGGGTCTGCTGTATTTAAAGGTGACGCAGCAGCCAATACCAGAAAATTTTTAGAAATTTTTGAGGAATATAAAGGGTGAAAGAACGAACGGGATTAATCGTTACGGGAGGAACCATTGATTTTGATTTCGCCAGAGCATTTCTGGCAAATCAAAGCTTTGATAAGATCATTGCGGTAGATGGCGGGCTTACGGCCTTGTCACAGCTGAATTTAGAGCCGGATGCAGTTGTGGGCGATTTTGATACAGTGGAGGAATCTGTTCTTTCAAAATACCGTAATTTATACGGAGATATCACATGGGACATCCACAAGCCGGAAAAAGATGAGACAGATACGGAACTGGCTCTTTATACAGCCATGAATTCAGGGTGCACAGATCTTGTACTTCTGGGAGCAACCGGCGGCAGGCTGGATCACTTCATGGGGAATCTTCATCTGCTGTATTATTGCTTAAAACAGGGAGTGAATGCTTCGATCGTAGATCCGAAAAACCGTATTACCGTTTTAGAAAAGGGAAGAGGATTTGAAGCGGAGAAAATGTGGGGGACTTATATTTCATTTCTGCCGCTGACCATGGAAGTAAAGGGAATTACCCTTTCCGGATTTAAATATCCTCTTCATAAAAAAGACATCTCCATAGGGACGAGCCTATGCATCAGCAACGAACTGACAGGTGCGGACGGTTCTATTGAATTTGATTCAGGTGTACTGATTTGTGTGGAATCCCATGATTAAACTGGCATGGCTTAATAAGTAAAAACTGGATATTTATATCACTCCACTTGCGTGCTAAGATTAAGAACAACAAGAGCAGTAAGGGAGGAATCATCAATGAATCAAACAAATCAGACTATTTACAAGGTCCCGCTGACCGGACTTTTTGCCGCAATGTCTTATGTGGTTTTTACATTTCTTCAGTTTAAGATTACGCTTCCGGGAGGGGATGCCACTTCCATACACTTAGGCAATGCTGTCTGCGTGCTGGGTGCACTGCTTCTGGGCGGATTATACGGAGGGCTTGGCGGCGCCATCGGGATGACCATCGGTGATTTATTTGACCCGGTATACATCATTTATGCCCCCAAAACATTTGTCCTGAAATTATGCATTGGCCTGATCACAGGACTGATTGCCCACAGGCTTGGAAAGATCAATGAATCCAATGACAGCAGGCATATTCTTAAGTGGACCATATTGGCGGCAGCTGCAGGACTTTTATTTAATGTGATTTTTGATCCTATGGTGGGATATTTCTACAAACTTCTTATCCTTGGAAAACCGGCAGCAGAACTGGCACTGGTTTATAACGTTGCTTCCACTTCCATCAATGCGGTTACATCGGGGATTGTATCAGTACTGGTTTATATGCCCCTTCGGAAAGCACTGGTGCGGTCCGGATTATTTGCCAGGATATCTTAGGAGCTTTTATGACAAGAGAAAAAAAACAGAAAAAAATTGCAGTAATTCATGACCTTTCAGGATACGGCCGCTGTTCATTAACAGTGGCTATTCCTGTTATATCTGCATTAAAAGTGCAGTGCTGTCCGGTTCCTACCTCCATATTATCCAATCATACCGGATTTCCCACCTGCTTTTTTGATGACTATACGGAAAAAATGCCTTTATACCTGGAACAGTGGAAGAAACTGAACCTGGACTTTGATGGGATTTTTACCGGTTTTTTAGGTTCTGGGGATCAGATTGATATTGTTGCCGATATGATACGTGATTTTAAAACAGAAAAAACCATGGTTATTATAGATCCTATTATGGGTGATAATGGAAATACCTACCAGACCTATACAAAAGAGATGTGCAGCCGCATGAAAACACTGGTGGAGTCCGGTAATATTGTGACTCCCAATTTAACAGAAGCCTGTATCCTTACCGGAAGGAAGTACCGGCAGACCGGCTGGACCAGAAAAGAGCTGGCGTCCATAGCGGAAGAAATAATAAGTATGGGACCTGACTCGGCAGTAATTACCGGAGTGAGGGAAGGTTCTTTTATAACCAATGTGGTGGCTCAAAAGGGCCTTGAGGTAAAGTTCTTAAGATCTTTAAAAACAGGAAATGACAGGCCGGGCACCGGAGATGTGTTTGCCAGTATCATAGCGGCACAGGCAGTGAAAGGCGTGCCTCTGCTGCAGAATGTTAAAAAGGCGGCCCGTTTTGTAAAGCAGAGTATTCTGGTTTCGGATGAGATGAATGTGCCGACAGAGAATGGAGTTTGTTTCGAAGAGATCCTATCTTTGCTTATTCGTCAGTAAAAAAGGAAGAGAGATGGGGAATTTTAGGAAAAGGGCTTTTCTTTGCCCTTTTTTTGTAGTATAATCAACGGCAGATTATTATGCGCATTGGATTCGCAGAAAATATTGAGGAAAAACCAGGAGGAATACCATGTTAGATTTAAAGTTTGTAAGAGAAAATCCTGAAATTGTAAAGCAGAACATTAAAAATAAATTTCAGGACAGCAAGCTTGCGCTGGTTGATGAAGTCATCGAACTGGACGAGCAAAACCGTGCAGCAAAGCAGGAAGGAGATGCTTTGAGAGCGGAACGAAACAAACTTTCCAAACAGATCGGTGCCTTGATGGGACAGGGAAAGAAAGAAGAAGCAGAAGAGTTGAAGCGGTTGGTAACCGATGCTTCCGACCATCTGGCTGAACTGGAAACAAAGGAAGGCGAACTGGAAGAAAAAATCAAAAAGATCATGATGACCATTCCAAACATTATAGATGCCAGTGTTCCAATCGGTAAGGATGACAGTGAGAACGTAGAAGTACAGCGTTACGGAGAGCCGGTAGTGCCGGACTTTGACATCCCTTATCACACTGAAATAATGGAAAGCTTTGACGGTATCGATCTTGACAGCGCAAGAAAGGTTGCAGGCAACGGTTTCTATTATCTTATGGGGGATATTGCAAGACTTCATTCATCTGTCATATCCTATGCAAGAGATTTTATGATCGGAAGAGGTTTTACCTACTGCATTCCTCCTTTTATGATCCGCAGTGAAGTAGTAACCGGAGTTATGAGCTTTGCAGAGATGGATGCCATGATGTATAAGATAGAAGGAGAGGATTTATACTTAATCGGTACCAGTGAACATTCCATGATCGGAAAATTCATTGATACAATCCTTCCTGAAGCAAAGCTTCCCCAGACACTTACCAGCTATTCCCCATGCTTCAGAAAGGAAAAAGGAGCTCATGGACTGGAAGAACGTGGTGTTTACCGGATTCATCAGTTTGAAAAACAGGAGATGATTGTAGTCTGCAAACCGGAAGAGAGCATGGACTGGTATGATAAACTATGGCAGAATACCGTAGACTTATTCAGAACCCTGGATATTCCGGTTAGAACCCTGGAATGCTGCTCCGGTGACCTTGCTGATTTAAAAGTAAAATCTGTGGATGTAGAGGCATGGTCTCCAAGACAGAAAAAATATTTTGAGGTGGGCAGCTGCTCCAATTTAGGAGATGCACAGGCAAGAAGGCTGAAGATCCGTGTATCAGGAGAAGATGGTCAGAAATATTTTGCACACACCCTGAATAATACGGTTGTGGCCCCCCCGAGAATGCTCATTGCTTTCCTGGAGAATAATTTACAGGCAGACGGAACCGTGAAGATTCCCGATGCATTGCAGCCATATATGGGCGGCATGAAAGCACTTGTACCAAAGAAATAATAACGTTTCAGTCCGGCTTTTTACAGGTCGGACTCTTTTTGAAAAGGAGAGAACCCATCATGATTACCTTCAACCACTTTAATTTTAATGTACTTGATCTGGAAAAAAGTTTAAAATTCTATAAAGAAGCTCTTGGTCTGTTTCCGGT
This sequence comes from Bacillota bacterium, assembly GCA_023386315.1. Taxonomy (GTDB): domain Bacteria; phylum Bacillota; class Clostridia; order Lachnospirales; family Lachnospiraceae; genus Lacrimispora. Next base: position 45,069 of record JAEWJZ010000027.1, read on the forward strand.
ACGGGAGAAGACAGCGGCTGACGGTTCTTTTCGGCTGGTATATTTAGGGGATGGAAAAACTGATTTCACTCTGGAACTGACTTATTTAACCCACCGGACAGAACCTTATAATCTTGGAGAATGCGAATTTCATCTTGCATTTCATACAGATGAATATGAGGAGTGCTATAAAAAGCACAAGGAGATGGGCGTGATCTGCTTTGAAAATCCAGGGATGGGAATTTATTTTATCAGTGATCCTGATGGATACTGGCTGGAAATAGTTCCTGCCAGATAAGGAGAAAACAGGTGTTTATAACAGTGAACGGAATCCGGCTTTATTATGAAGTTACGGGCAAAGGACCGGCTGTGATTCTGGTCCATGGAAACGGGGAAAACCACAGCATATTTAAAGAGACAGCAGACTTACTAGGTCAGGATTATACGGTATACGCCCTGGATTCCAGAGGACATGGGAAAAGCTCCGGAAAAGAGAACATCAGTTATGAGAAGATGGCAAAGGATGTGGCGGAATTTATCCGTCTTTTAGAGCTGGATCGTCCGGCCTACTGCGGATTCAGCGACGGAGGTATCATAGGGATACTGGCAGCTTCCAGATACCCCGGACTTTTCTCCAGGATGGTGATCTGCGGTGCCAATGCATACCCGGAAGGACTAAAGCGCAGATGGCTGATTCTGTTTGGATTCTTAGGACTGCTCTTTCATGATCCCAAGGTTCTTATGATGCTAAACGAGCCGCAGATTTCAGGTAAGGAACTGGAACAGATTACTGTTCCAACCCTCATACTGGCCGGCGAAAGAGATATGGTTCTTACTTCCCATACACAGTATCTGGCATCGAGGATGAAAAACAGCCTTCTTAGAATTCTGCCCGGTGAGACTCATGGAAGCTATGTAATTCACAGCAGAAAACTTTATTTTTATATGAAGAAATTTTTAAATGTACCGGGTAAAACTGAAACCTGATTTTTTTAGGGGTGTAAAGAAAAAATACTTGACACCACAAAAAAAGTATTGTATGATATCACAGGTGATGATATGGAGAAGATTGCAAGACAGGGACTTTTGTATGATTTCTACGGAGCTCTGCTGACAGAGCATCAAAGGAACATCTATGAAGATGTAGTATTATACGATTTATCCCTCAGTGAGATCGCGCAGGAACAGGGAATCAGCCGTCAGGGTGTTCATGATCTGGTAAAGCGGTGTGATAAGATTTTAGAGGGCTATGAAGAGAAGCTTCATCTGGTAGAAAAATTTGAAAAAACCAAGGGACTGGCAAGAGAAATCCGGAATTTAACTGCTGAGTTTGCCGGAACAAAGGACATGAGTCTGATCCATCGCATCGAAGAGATATCGGGCGAAATCATCGAGCTGGAAGCTCATTAGGAGGGCGTTAGATGGCTTTTGAGAGCTTATCCGATAAGTTACAGAATGTATTTAAGAATTTAAGAGGCAAAGGACGTTTGTCCGAAGCGGATGTGAAGACAGCCTTAAAAGAAGTTAAGATGGCTTTATTGGAAGCAGACGTTAACTTTAAGGTTGTAAAACAGTTTATCAGTGCTGTGCAGGAGAGAGCGATAGGACAGGATGTCCAGAACAGTCTGACTCCCGGCCAGATGGTAATAAAGATTGTGAACGAAGAGCTGGTTAAGTTAATGGGCTCTGAGACAACGGAGATAGAGTTAAAACCTGCCAGTGAGATTACCGTGATTCTGATGGCTGGTCTGCAGGGTGCAGGTAAGACAACAACAACAGCCAAGATTGCCGGTAAGTTAAAGGCAAAGGGCAGAAATCCCCTTTTGGTTGCCTGTGACATCTATCGCCCCGCTGCGATTAAACAGCTGCAGATCAACGGTGAGAAGCAGGGTGTTCCGGTATTTTCCATGGGAGAGAACCAGAAGCCTGCTGATATAGCCAGGGCTGCACTTGCTTCTGCAGCAAAGAATGGCCAGAATGTTGTGATTTTAGATACGGCGGGCCGTCTTCATATTGATGAAGACATGATGAATGAGCTGATTGAGATTAAAGACAGTGTTGAGGTTCATCAGACGATTCTGGTAGTTGATGCCATGACAGGACAGGACGCTGTGAATGTTGCCGGTATGTTCCATGAAAAGATCGGAATTGACGGTGTCATCATTACAAAGCTGGATGGCGATACAAGAGGCGGTTCCGCACTTTCCATCCGTGCGGTCACCGGAAAACCGGTTCTTTACGTTGGTATGGGTGAAAAGCTGTCTGATCTGGAACAGTTTTATCCGGATCGTATGGCTTCCAGAATTTTAGGCATGGGAGATATTCTTTCTCTGATTGAGAAGGCGGAGACCCAGGTGGACGAAGAGAAAGCCAGAGAATTATCCCAGAAGCTCAAAAAAGCAGAATTTGATTACAATGATTTCTTGGACCAGATGACCCAGGTTAAAAACATGGGCGGCATGGCCAGCATTATGAGTATGATGCCTGGCATGGGACAGATGAAAGATATGGATATTGATGAAAAGGCCATGGACCGGGTGGAAGCGATTATCCTTTCCATGACTGCCAAAGAACGGACCAATCCCGACCTGATGAAGAACGCTTCCAGAAAGCAGCGTGTGGCACAGGGAGCAGGGGTTGATATCAGTGAAGTAAACCGGATTGTTAAGCAGTTTGATCAGATGAAGAAGATGATGAAACAGCTGCCTGGAATGCTTGGCGGAGGAAAACGCCGTGGAGGCGCAGGACTTCTTGGTAAACTGAAATTACCGTTTTAATATTACTTTGATGTTAGCAAGGCAGATTCCTGCGTCGCTATATATAAGTTTCACAATTTAAGATTTAAGGAGGTGAATTAGAACATGGCAGTAAAAATGAGATTAAAAAGAATGGGTCAGAAAAAGGCTCCTTTCTATAGAATTGTAGTTGCAGATTCCAGATCTCCCAGAGATGGCAGATTCATCGAAGAAGTTGGATACTATGATCCTACCACAGAACCAAGCGTAATCAAGTTTAACGAAGAGAACGCTAAAAAGTGGTTAGCAACAGGTGCTCAGCCAACAGAAGTTGTAAGCAAGCTTTTAAAGATCGCCGGTATCCAGTAGTGAGAGGTGAAGCATATGAAGGAATTAGTAGAAGTAATTGCAAGAGCACTGGTTGATAATCCAGATCATGTTGCTGTTACTGAGACTGTAAAAGACGATGAAATCGTCCTTGAACTTACGGTAGAACCTTCCGATATGGGTAAGGTAATTGGCAAACAGGGACGAATTGCAAAAGCGATCCGCTCTGTTGTAAAAGCAGCAGCTTCCAAAGAAGATAAAAAAGTTACTGTAGAAATCCAGTAGCTTTTGTAAGACCGCCGGCCTGTCGGGAAGACGGTCTTCTTTTGCTTTCATAAACCAGTGGTTTACGAAACAATGTGGAGAATTAAGCCGGATAGTAATATCCGGTTTCTTTTATATGATATGGAGAGACAAATGGAAAATTTGCTAAGAGTCGGAGTGATTTCTTCCACCCATGGGGTAAAGGGAGAAGTGAAGGTGTTTCCAACAACGGATGATTCCGCCCGTTTTAAACAGTTAAAGAAAGTGATTCTCGATACAGGCCGGGAACAGATAGATTTGGAAATTGAGGGAGTAAAATTCTTCAAAAACATGGTGATCCTGAAGTTTAAAGGATATGATTCCATTGATGAAATTGAAAAATACAAGGGTAAGGATCTTTTGATCACAAGAGATCTGGCAGTGAAACTGGGCCCTGATGAAAACTTTATTATTGACCTCATCGGTCTTTTGGTGGTAACAGATGATGGGGAAGAACTGGGGACATTGACCGATGTGATTAAAACGGGGGCCAATGATGTCTATGAGGTTAAGATGACTGATGGCAGAGAGGTTTTACTGCCCGCAATCAAAGAATGCGTTCTGAATGTAGATCTGGAAAAGAAGACAGTCACAGTTCATATGATGGACGGGCTTCTGGATTAAGGATAGGAGTGGAAATAAAGAATGAATTATCATATATTGACGCTGTTTCCTGATATGGTCTTAAACGGCTTAAATACCAGCATTATCGGAAGAGCCGCAGAAAAAGGACTTTTATCCATAGAAGCAATTGATATCAGAGACTATTCTAAGGACAAGCACCACAGTGTGGATGATTACCCATACGGTGGAGGGGCGGGAATGGTGATGCAGCCCATGCCCATATGCGAAGCTTACGACGATCTGTGCGGGAAGATCGGTAAAAAGCCTCGTGTGATTTACATGACACCCCAGGGAACTGTGTTCAATCAGACGATTGCAGGGGAACTTGCCAAAGAAGAGGATCTGGTTTTTCTTTGCGGCCACTACGAGGGAATTGACGAGAGAGCATTAAATCTTGTGGCCACGGACTTCCTGTCCATTGGAGACTATGTGCTGACCGGCGGAGAGCTTCCTGCCATGGTCATGATTGACTGCATCTCCCGGTTAATACCGGGCGTGTTAAATAATGAGTCCTCAGCTGAATTTGAATCCTTTCATGACAATCTGCTTGAGTATCCCCAGTATACCAGGCCGGAGGAGTACAGGGGATTAAAGGTTCCTGAGGTTTTATTATCCGGACACCACAAGAATATTGAAAGCTGGAGACGGGAGCAATCCATAAAGCGGACTTTAGAGCGGAGACCGGATCTTTTAAAAGAAGCGGTTCTGTCAAAAAAAGAAGAAGAATATTTAAATAAGCTTGTAAAAGAGCAGGAAAACGGTTAAGTTTATATAGGCGGTCTTTATGGTTAAATGCAAAGGCGTAGGAATAGGAGTCCATTTTCGGATTCTCTTGTTTCTGCGCTTTTTTGACATTTTGGTAATACCAGATTGGTTGGAAAGTAATGGAGTTACAATAATTACAGGTTGACACTTAATAAAACAATATGTGTAACCGATAACATAAGAGTAGTTTTAACCAATATATGAAGGAGTTCAGAAAATGCAGGAAGAACCATATGTACCAGAAATAAATAAAGGACAAGAGGACCAATGGGAAACAGAGAACCGGTGCAGGGCATGCGGGCATGCAATGATAGACCGTTCCGAAAATCCAGATTCTGTGTTATGCAGTACCTGCCGGGAAAGATTCATTCGCTACCCGGTTCCAAAACTTTTTATATTTTTTTCAGTTATTATAGTCGTTTTAATGGCATTCGCTTTCAGCCGTTTTCCTAGAGTTTTAAAAAGCTATAAAATATATGTAAAAGCAGAAACCATGGCAGAAAATGGAGATATAGCTGCAGCTGTCGAAGGGTTGCAAACTGTTGTGGAGCAATATCCCGACTCCATTCCTGCCGCAGTCCGATTGACTGATATTGCTATGGGGGGCGGATTTTATAGCGATGCGTCGAATGTACTTTCCAATAATTTATCCGGAAAAAGTGTAGATGAAACCACTCTTGCCAGAATGAATCAATACATAGACAAAATCAACCGTTTCTTTAACACTTATGAAACGGTTCAAAATATGCAATCCAGTATGGAATATGCCAATTCCAATGAAGAAGCATTAATGATGGGGTATAATTATCTAATGCAGCAGTTGATTGACCCGGAGCAGGATAAGGCATTGCTTTATTATTACATGTCCATGTTTACAGAGGATGCTGATGAAGCCAGGAACTGTCTTGAAAAATGCATTAATGAAGATGATAACATACTAGATGCAAAGATACAGTTAGCCTCTCTGTCACGTCGCCAGGGAGATTTACAATATGCTGAAAGCTGCTATAACGAAGTGCTGCTTGCTGATAAAAGCTACAGTGGGGCTTGGCGGGGGCTTGCAATTATCAGGCTTCTGGAAGGAAAGAAAGAAGAAGGTCTTAATCTGGCATTAAAAGCCTATGACCAAAATCCGCAAGGAGATTATGTTTGGGAAACTTATATAATTGCACTGAAAGAAAACACAAAAAACACGGAAGCAGATGCACTTGTTCAGGAGTATATTTCTAAAGGAAATGAATTAGATGCAGATCTTAAAAATTATCTGGATGGGAACTTATCTCTCCATAAGTATTATATAGACGAATAAAGAGGAGGCCTTGCTATGTTTTTTGTTCCAGGTATCATCATATCGATTATCACATTTCCAGGTGTTATTATTCACGAACTCGCGCACCAGATTTTTTGCCGTATTATGCGGGTTCCTGTATATGAGGTAAAATATTTTCAATTTTCTAATCCCTGTGGATATGTTGTGCATGAAGCAACACAGGATCCATTAAAGACCTTTTTGATTTCCATAGGACCGTTTTTGATCAATACACTCATTGGCATGATCATTCTAGCACCTGCTGCGATAGAATTAATTGTTTTTGAAGATTATTCAAATCCATTAAATCTATTACTTGGCTGGATCGGATTTTCAACTCTTATGCATGCTTTTCCCAGCACTGGTGATGCTAAGGTATTGGTAAATAATATACTGAACAATAAAAATGTCAATGTACTGGTCAAAATTATAGTAGCCCCTGTGATCGGACTGATTTATATCGGAGCACTTGGCTCCGTTATATGGTTAGATGCTATCTATGCTATAGCAATTGCTATGATTATTCCAAACTTATTCTTGTTATTTTAAAGAGAGGGCTTGCATTCGACAATCCTTTATGATAAAATACAAAATGTTGTGATCAAAAGGCGATGGTCCTCTGTTACGGATTCCAGGATGAAGTATTAAGAACATCAAATAAAATCAAGGAGGTTCACACGATGAACGAAATTATTAAGAATATTGAAGCAGCACAGTTAAAGCAGACCGTACCGGTTTTCCATGTTGGCGATACTGTAAAAGTATACAACAAGATCAAAGAGGGAACCCGCGAAAGAATCCAGATTTTTGAAGGAACCGTTATCAAGAGACAGAACGGCGGCGCAAGAGAAACCTTTACTGTAAGAAAGAACTCTAACGGTATCGGCGTTGAGAAAACCTGGCCATTACATTCCCCTTCCGTAGACAACGTTGAAGTTGTAAGAAAGGGTAAAGTAAGAAGAGCAAAACTGAATTACTTAAGAGACAGAGTTGGTAAGGCTGCTAAGGTCAAAGAACTGGTTAAATAATTCCGGAACATTTGAGGGGGACAATGTAAATTGTCCCTTTCTTTAGTAGGTGGGGTGTCATAGATGGATTTTTATCATAGTGAAGATAATAACAGGCTCCGCCATTTTGTCAACTGGATTGTTGACATCGTTGTAGTGATTGCATTTGCATGGTTTCTGGTCTATGCTTATGGAACTCAGATCGTTGTTGCAGGGCATTCCATGCTTCCCCTTTTAGCGTCCGGTGATGTGGTTTTAATGGATCGCCTGTCCTATGACTTTGGGAAGCCGGACCGGTTTGATGTGGTTGTGTTTCAAAGAGAAGACCAGAAGATGAATGTAAAGCGCATCGTTGGACTGCCGGGAGAGACGGTACAGATCAAAAACGATGAGATCTATATCAATGGCGAGAAGCTGGAAGAACCGGCAGGACTTGGCCGGATATCCCTGGCAGGGCTGGCTGAAAAGCCCATGAAGCTGGGAGAAGAGGAATATTTTTTGTTAGGAGATAACCGGGACAGCAGTGAAGACAGCCGTTTTTCCAATATCGGAAATGTAAGCGGCAGTCAGATCAAAGGAAAAATATGGTTACGAATGCTGCCCCTTGTAAAGCTGGAATTAATTCGTTCGAAGTAGAGGAATGTTATGAATATACAATGGTATCCAGGTCACATGACCAAAGCCAAAAGGGCAATGAAGGAAGATATCAAATTAATTGATTTGATTATCGAACTGGTAGATGCAAGAGTGCCTTTAAGCAGCCGAAATCCGGATATAGATGATCTGGGAGCGGGGAAAGCCCGCCTGATACTGCTGAATAAATCAGATCTTGCAGATGAACGGTGTAATAATGCGTGGGCGGCTTATTTTGAAGAAAAGGGCTGTCATGTTGTAAAAGTGAATTCAAAAAGCGGTGCAGGCTTAAAATCTATTAACGGTGTTGTTTTGGAAGCCTGTAAGGAAAAGATCGAACGGGACCGGAGAAGGGGAATCTTAAACCGCCCGGTACGTGCTATGGTAGTTGGAATTCCCAATGTGGGAAAGTCCACATTTATTAATTCTTTCGCAGGGAAAGCCTGTGCAAAGACAGGAAATAAGCCGGGTGTCACAAAGGGAAACCAGTGGATCCGTCTGAATAAAAGCCTGGAGCTCCTTGACACACCGGGAATATTGTGGCCAAGATTTGAAGATCAGACGGTAGGAATCCGTCTTGCTCTCATCGGTTCCATCAACGATGAGATTTTAAATAAAGAGGAACTGGCCATGGAACTGATCCGTTTCTTAATGAAATCCTATCCTCATGTTTTATCCGAACGTTATGAGCTTTCAGCAGAAGATCCGCTGGAAGGTCTCATGCAGATCGCAAAGGCCAGAGCCTGTCTTGCAAGAGGAGGAGAACTGGATTTAAACAGAGCGGCTAATCTGCTGATTGAGGACTTCAGAAGCGGAAAACTGGGCCGTCTGACCCTGGAGATTCCGCAGCAATCATAAGAATACATCAATGGGCCGGCTCATTTACAGGAGCAGGTCCTTATTTTAATCATATTACTGGAGAAAAAGGATGAGAAAATTAACAGAAGAGAAACGTCTGGAAGAGTTAAAACGGTTAGAAGTGATGAAGGAATTTGAACTGAGATATGATGCTCACGTACTTGTCTGCGGGATTGACGAGGCAGGGAGGGGCCCTTTGGCAGGACCTGTTGTTGCAGGAGCGGTTATACTACCCAGAGATTGTGAAATTCTTTTTTTAAATGATTCGAAAAAGCTGTCTGAAAAGCGCAGGGAAGCTTTATTTGAGGAAATACAGGAAAAGGCACTGGCAGTTGGACTGGGCGTAGTGGGTCCGGACAGGATTGACGAAATCAATATATTGCAGGCAACCTATGAAGCCATGAGAACTGCGGTTTCGAAACTGGGAATGGTACCTGAAATCCTGTTAAATGATGCGGTTACCATTCCATTGCTTGACATTCCCCAGATCCCCATCGTGAAAGGGGATGGAAAAAGCGTGTCAATCGCAGCTGCCAGTATCATGGCAAAAGTGACAAGGGATCATATGATGGAAGAGTATGATAAACTATTTCCCCAGTATGGTTTTGCAAAACACAAGGGATATGGCACCGGAGCCCACATTTCAGCACTGAAAGAACATGGACCATGCCCCATTCACAGGCGGAGTTTCATTAAAAATTTCGTGTCCGGGGAGAACCATGAATAACAGAGAGACCGGAAGCCGGTTTGAAGGGATCGCTGCAGATTATCTGGAACGTGCCGGCTATGAAATTCTGGAGCGGAATTACCGGGACCGGTCAGGAGAAATCGACTTAATAGCAAAAGATGGAATGTATTATGTGTTTATAGAGGTAAAATACCGGGAGAATGCAAAAAAGGGAGATCCTGCAGAAGCGGTGGATGCCAGAAAACAGTTGAAAATAAGGAATACTGCAAGACGGTATTTATATAGACACCGGCTGGGAGAGTCCGTCCCATGCAGGTTTGATGTGGTAGCTATCTTAGGGCAGGAAATCCGATTGATTCCGGATGCATTTTAAAAGGAGGTGCTGGAATGAGTGATATATGGAAACGTAAGGGCAAAGAACTGGGAATGGATTATATTGAGACAGATCCGGTACCTTATTTATCCTTTCCAATATTGGAAAAAACAGGACTGGTTACCCAGGGATTTTCCACAAAAATGGGTGGAGTCAGCCAGGGTAAATTTGCAACACTAAATTTTACATTTACCAGAGGAGACAATCCCGATCATGTAATGGAGAATTACAAAAGAATGGGTGCAGCTCTTGGCGTCGACGAAAAACGGATGGTTTTATCTTATCAGACCCATACCACCAATGTCCGTCTGGTTACGAAAGAGGATGCCGGCAAGGGAATTGTAAAGGAAAGAGATTACACAGATGTTGACGGGCTTATCACCAATGTCCCGGGAATTACTCTGGTCACCTTTTATGCGGACTGTGTTCCACTGTATTTCTTAGATCCGGTGCATAAAGCAATCGGACTCAGCCATTCGGGCTGGAGAGGCACGGTAAAGCGTATGGGAGCAGTCACGGCCGAAAAAATGAAGGAAGTATACAAAACAAAAGCAGAAGATTTAATTGCCTGTATCGGTCCCAGTATCTGCGGGGACTGCTATGAAGTAGGGGAAGAGGTAGCTTTGGAATTTAAAAAGGCTTTTGAAAAAAAAGACTGGGATAAGATTCTGCGGGAAAAAGAGAATGGCAAGTTCATGCTGGATTTATGGAAAGCCAATGAAATCATACTATCAGAGGCCGGAGTGAGACCGGAGAACATACAGATAACGGATATCTGTACCCACTGCAATTCCGATTATCTGTTTTCCCACCGCACCTGCGGAAATGACAGGGGTAATCTGGCAGCATTTCTGGGATTAAAAGAATAAGGCAGTAAAAATCCGGAAGAATTCGTTCGTTCTTCCGGATTTTTACTGCCTGATATAAGTGGCTTATGCTTTGTATTTTTTCAGCAGCTGCTGAATCTTATCCGTTGAGGATAATGCTGTACTGATGGAGACATCGTGGTTTAAGGAATTTACAATTGCAGCGATGTACTTGCTGATATCGGCTTCTACATACCACTCTCTGTTAAACAGCTCTTTGGGACGGTAATTTAAGTTGGTAGTTACAACTCTGTCAATATAACCTTTGCTGTAAAAATCATCAAACTTTTCAAGGCCATTGGTGAACAGTCCGAATGTACAGCATACAATCACCTTGTCCGCCTTGCGTTCCTTTAATTCCCTGGCAGTATCTAACATGCTTTCCCCGGAAGAAATCATATCATCTACAATCAGCACTGTTTTGCCTTCCACGGAAGCACCAAGAAACTCATGAGCTACGATGGGGTTGCGTCCGCCTACAATCTTGGAATAATCTCTTCTCTTGTAGAACATACCCATATCTACACTTAAGTTATTGGCAAGGTATACGGCACGGTCCATGGCACCTTCATCAGGGCTGATAACCATCATGTGTTCTTTGTCGATCTTTAAATCAGGGTATTGTCTTAACACTGCTTTAATAAACTGGTATGTCGGCATGAAATTATCAAAGCCGTTTAACGGGATGGCATTCTGCACTCTGGGATCATGGGCATCAAAGGTTATAATATTGCTTACTCCCATATTCACCAGTTCTTCTAATGCCATTGCACAGTCAAGAGATTCTCTCTTGGTTCTCTTGTGCTGGCGGCTTTCATATAGAAACGGCATAATTACGCTGACCCTGTGGGCGGTAGCTGTACATGCACCGAGAATACGCTTTAAATCCTGAAAATGATCGTCAGGAGACATGTGGTTTGTATATCCGTTCACTGTATAGGATATGCTGTAATTAGTGACATCCACCATTGCGAAAACATCGGTACCACGGACAGATTCCTTGACAATTCCTTTTGCTTCGCCGCTTCCAAAGCGAGGACACTCACAGCTTAGAAGATAAGAATCGATATCGTAACCGCGGTAGTGAAGATCTGCCTCACGGCGCTTTAACTCCTCGATATCGTTTCTGCGAAAACCGACAATATGGTCATTTACCTTCCTGGCCAGTTCCCCGCAGCTTTCCAGCGCTGCGATCTTTAAGGGAGCAACAGGTAGCTGGTCGTTAAATACATAATCATTTGCCATGACAAAGATTCCTCCATAATAAATGAACAGCCAGCCGTAAGACTGCCTGTTTTATAATCTTACATCTTTTTATACCATTGAATGACAGAATGCGTCAATAGTCTTTACTGTATTTCGGTGAAAAAAACAAAAAACGCTTCCTTTACAAAGAGTGACAATCTTGTTATGATATAAAAGATAGCTGCAGAAAGGTAAAATAGAAATGAGCAAAAGAGGACATGTTATTAAAGCTGTAGACACCGGTTCTATTGCAGAAGAACTGGAACTGGAACCAGGAGATGAAGTTCTTTCCATCGACGGACATGAACTGGAAGACATCTTCGATTATGAGTATTACGTAAACAGTGAATCCATTCTTATGACCGTAAGAAAAAAAAACGGGGAAGAGTGGGAATTAGAAATAGAGAACCAATATGAAGATTTAGGACTTACTTTTGAGAACGGTCTGATGAGTGAGTACCGTACCTGCAGGAATAACTGCATTTTCTGCTTTATTGATCAGATGCCTCCCGGAATGAGGGACACTCTCTACTTTAAAGATGACGATTCCAGACTTTCGTTCTTACAGGGAAACTATGTCACCTTAACCAACATGAGTGAACACGATATTGAGCGGATTATTGAGTTTAAACTGGCACCTATTAATATTTCCGTTCACACCACAAACCCTGAACTGCGGTGTAAGATGCTTCATAACCGGTTTGCAGGTGAAGCCCTTGAAAAAATTGACCGGCTGTATGAGGCAGGGATATCCATGAACGGACAGATCGTGCTGTGCAAAGGTGTGAACGACAAAGATGAACTGGAACGTACCATAAGAGATTTATCAAAGTATCTCCCTTATATGGAAAGTGTATCGGTGGTGCCGGTAGGTGTATCAAAATTCAGGGATGGATTATTCCCCTTAAGCCCTGTTACAAAAGAGGATGCCATATCCGTTCTGGAGATTGTGGAGCGGTGGCAGAAGACACTTTTTAAAGAGCATGGCTGCCATTTTATTCATGCGAGCGATGAGTTTTATATTTTGGCCAAGAGACTTATGCCGGAAGAAAACAGGTATGACGGATACATTCAGCTGGAAAATGGTGTGGGTATGCTTCGGCTTTTAGAGACTGAGGTAAAAGAAGCCCTGAAAGAAGAATGGGAAGATGATGCCGCAGAGGAGATATCCATTGCAACAGGAACGCTTGCAGCGCCATTTATTGAGAACCATGCAAGGCTGGTTTGCGAAAGGTTTCCGGGGCGGACCGTTCATGTCTACCCTATCGTTAATTATTTCTTTGGTGAGCAGATTACAGTTGCCGGTTTAATTACCGGACAGGATTTAATCGCCCAGTTAAAAGGAAAACCTCTTGGGAAGAGACTTCTTCTTCCAGAGTGCATGTTTCGTAGCGGAGAAGAGGTATTTCTTGATGACCTGACCCGTCAGGATGTACAAAATGCTTTACAAGTACAGGTAGATATTGTAAAATCAAGCGGTCAGGATTTCGTTTACGCTGTTTTAGGATACGCTGAGGAAAAGAAACCTTCTTATGACGGATATGAATTAAAGGAGATATAATATATGAGTAAACCAGTAGTTGCCATCGTAGGCCGCCCCAATGTGGGAAAGTCTACGCTGTTTAATGTTTTAGCCGGTGAGACTATTTCTATTGTAAAAGACACACCGGGAGTAACAAGAGACCGTATTTATGCCGACTGTACCTGGCTGGATATGAATTTTACCCTGATTGATACCGGCGGAATTGAACCGGACAGCAGTGATATCATCCTTTCCCAGATGCGGGAACAGGCGGAGATCGCCATTGCTACAGCAGATGTCATCGTGTTTATTGTGGATGTACGTCAGGGTCTGGTAGATGCCGATTCAAAGGTTGCAGACATGCTTCGCAAATCAAAGAAACCGGTTGTCCTTGCAGTGAACAAGGTGGACAGTTTCCAGAAGTTCGGCAATGATGTATATGAATTTTATAATCTTGGAATCGGAGATCCCATACCTGTTTCAGCGGCTTCCAGACTGGGATTAGGTGATCTGCTTGATGAAGTTGCCAAACATTTTGGCACATTTCAGACAGAAGAGGAAGATGATGACCGTCCAAGAATCGCAATCGTTGGAAAACCCAATGTGGGTAAATCTTCTATTATTAATCAGCTGCTGGGTGAAAACCGGGTCATTGTATCCAATATTGCAGGGACTACAAGAGATGCCGTAGATACGGAAATCGTCCATAATGGTACGGAATACGTATTTATTGACACAGCAGGACTTAGAAGAAAGAGTAAAATTAAAGAAGAGCTGGAGCGTTACAGCATTATCCGTACTGTGACAGCAGTAGAACGGGCCGATGTGGTGGTTGTGGTAATCGACGCAGAAGAAGGCGTTACTGAGCAGGATGCCAAGATCGCAGGAATTGCCCATGAACGGGGCAAGGGAATCATTGTGGCTGTGAATAAGTGGGACGCCATTGAAAAAGATGACAAGACCATTTATGAATACACCAGGAAAATAAAGGATACCTTATCCTTTATGCCATATGCGGAATTTATATTTATTTCAGCAAAGACCGGACAGAGAATGAATAAGCTTTTTGAACTGATTGATATGGTCAGGGAGAATCAGACTCTGCGCGTTGCAACCGGAGTTTTAAATGAAATTATGACGGAAGCAGTTGCTCTTCAGCAGCCGCCGTCTGACAAGGGCAAGCGTCTCCGCCTTTACTATATCACCCAGGTAGCTGTGAAACCGCCGACGTTTGTTATCTTTATAAACGATAAGGAACTCACCCATTTCTCCTATACCAGGTATATAGAGAACAAGATCCGGGATGCGTTTGGTTTTAAGGGAACATCCTTAAAGTTTATATATAGAGAGCGGAGCGGAAAGGAACAATAATTATGGAACGAATCATCTGCCTTATTGCAGGATATCTTTGCGGACTGTTGCAATCCGGTTATTTTTATGGGAAAACACAAAAAATTGATATCAGAAAATACGGAAGCGGTAATTCCGGTACCACTAATGCACTCAGGGTCATGGGGCCTAAAGCGGGAGCAGTCGTCTTTTTCGGTGATTTTTTAAAGTCATTTCTTCCCTGCCTGGCAATCCGCCTGGTGTTTCAGAACCAGCCGGAGATGATATATCTTCTGATCCTGTATACCGGTTTCGGTGTTATTCTGGGTCATAATTATCCGTTTTATCTCCAGTTCAAGGGCGGAAAGGGAATTGCCGCTACTGCAGGTCTTATTATGGCGACTGATTTAAGAATGACCCTTTTGTGCCTGATTTCTTTTATTTTAATCGTATTGATTACAAGATATGTATCTCTTGGTTCGCTGGTTGTAGCAACCATATTCCTTATCTGGATGTGTGTGTTTGCGTCTGTGGGCGCATACGGACTGAATCAGGATCTTCTGCCGGAATTTTACATAGTTGCGGCATTGATCAGCGGTCAGGCATTCTGGCGCCACAGGGCAAATATCGGCAGGCTGATCCATGGCAAAGAGAATAAAATATCCTTTGGATCAGGAAAAACAAAATGAGGTGAGTCAGATGGCTAAAATTGGAATCATCGGATCAGGAAGCTGGGGTATGGCATTATCTGTACTTCTATATAATAATGGACATGAGGTGACGGTCTGGTCCGCTTTGCCGGAGGAAATTAAAGAGATGGAGCAGATTCACCGGCATCATACGCTTCCGGAACTGATACTTCCGGAAGACATGGTATATACGGAAGATCTGGAAGAAGCCATGACAGGAAAGGATCTTTTAGTTACTGCAGTTCCGTCTGTTTATGTCAGGTCAACGGCAAAACGGATGAATCCATACTGCCGCTATGGGCAGGTGGTTGTGAATGTGGCAAAAGGAATTGAAGAAACGACTCTGATGACTTTGTCTGAGATTCTGGAAGAAGAGCTGCCTATGGCAGATGTTGCGGTATTATCCGGACCAAGTCATGCGGAGGAAGTGAGCAAGGGCCTTCCCACGACCTGTGTGGCAGGCGCGTCCACGAGAAAGACTGCCGAATACATTCAGAGCATGTTTATGAGCGAGGTATTCCGGGTTTATACAAGCCCGGACATTCAGGGGATTGAGCTTGGAGGGTCTTTAAAGAATGTCATTGCGCTGGCAGCGGGTATTGCAGACGGACTGGGATATGGAGATAATACAAAGGCTGCTTTGATTACCAGA
Organism: Bacillota bacterium; assembly: GCA_023386315.1. Lineage (GTDB taxonomy): Bacteria > Bacillota > Clostridia > Lachnospirales > Lachnospiraceae > Lacrimispora. The sequence goes on from JAEWJZ010000027.1 coordinate 60,973, forward strand.
GGCATTGCTGAAATTTCCAGACTTGGCACTGCAATGGGAGGAAAGATTCAGACGTTCGGCGGTTTATCCGGAATCGGTGACTTAATTGTAACCTGCGCCAGCATGCACAGCCGGAACAGAAGAGCCGGAATTCTCATAGGCCAGGGAAAGTCGATGGAAGAAGCCACAAGGGAAGTGAAGATGGTTGTAGAGGGAGTCTACTCTGCAAAAGCAGCGCTGGCCTTATCACAGAAATATGAGGTGTCCATGCCTATCGTAGAACAGGTGAACGCAGTGCTGTTTGACGGCAAGTCAGCGTCAGAAGCTGTTCGGGATTTAATGCTGCGGGATAAGACGATTGAAAGTTCTGATATTCCGTGGGAATAATTCAAAAGCTGACTTTATTTTGTTGTTTTGAAACAAAATTAGTTGACATTTTTTAAAAGCCATTTTATTATAAAGACTATGTATACGTTACAACGTTAATGTGCCGTATATAAAATTGTTTCATGAGGAGGAATGGATTGTGAAAAAATCTATGAAAAAGTTACTGAGTCTTGGTTTGGCAATTGCCATGGCAGCATCTTTAACTGCCTGCGGAAGCGGAAAAGCTTCAGAGGGAACAACCGCAGCTGGAACAGAATCAAAGGGTGAGGCACAGACCACCGCAGCCGGCGGCGCAGCAGCAGGAGAGGGTACAATTAAGATCGGCGGAATCGGCCCTATCAGCGGAAGCACTGCTATTTACGGACAGGCCGTAAAGAATGGTGCAGAACTGGCAGTCAATGAGATTAATGCAAACGGAGGTATTAACGGTGCAAAGATCGAATTTAATTTCCAGGATGACGAAAATGATACGGAAAAATCAGTGAATGCTTACAATACCTTAAAAGACTGGGGTATGCAGTTACTGGTAGGAACTGTTACTTCAGCTCCCTGTATTGCTGTTGGTGCAGAATCCAGCAACGATAACATGTTCCAGTTAACACCATCCGGATCTGCTGCAGACTGTACCAAGTTTGAAAATCAGTTCCGTGTATGTTTCTCAGATCCTAACCAGGGTGTCGCTTCAGCACAGTACATCGGTGAAAACAAACTGGCTACCAAAGTAGCGGTTATTTATGACAGCTCCGATGTTTACTCATCCGGCATTCATGATAAATTTATTTCCGAAGCTGCAAATCAGGGCATTGAAATTGCAGCTGATGAAGCTTTTACAGCAGATAACAACACAAACTTCTCTGTACAGCTTCAGAAAGCACAGGATTCCGGTGCAGAGCTTGTTTTCCTTCCTATTTACTATTCACAGGCAGCTTTAATTCTTGCCCAGGCAAAACAGATGGGATATGCACCTGCGTTCTTTGGCTGTGATGGTCTTGACGGACTTCTTACAGTAGAGAATTTCGATACAGCTCTTGCTGAGAATGTAATGCTTTTAACACCTTTCGCAGCTGATGCCAAGGATGATCTTACTCAGAAATTCGTAACCTCTTTCAAAGAGAAGTACGGTGAGACTCCAAACCAGTTTGCAGCAGATGCTTACGATGCAGTTTACGCAGTGAAGGCAGCAGCTGAAAAAGCAGGCGTCACAGCAGATATGGATGCTTCTGCAATCTGCGATAAGTTAAAAACTGCAATGACCGAGATTTCCATCAACGGACTGACCGGTGAAAATATGAAGTGGACTGCAGACGGAGAACCGGATAAGGCTCCTAAGGCAGTAAAGATTGTAAACGGCGTATATACAGCAATGTAATATGACCCGCTGGAGGGCCGTCCAAGGGACGACCCTCTTCTTTGATATAATTTTCTTTAATAAAGACGAATGAGGTGCGTTGGTATGATGAGTTTCATATCCTATTTTATTAATGGTTTAAGCCTTGGCAGTGTTTATGCAATCATTGCTCTTGGATATACCATGGTATATGGCATTGCCAAGATGCTTAACTTTGCTCATGGTGATGTTATTATGATTGGAGGATACGTGGTGTTCACAGTTGTCAGCACAATGGGCTTAGGTCCTGTTGCGGGCATTCTCCTTGCGGTTATTCTATGTACTGTACTGGGCGTGGTCATTGAGGGCGTCGCTTATCGTCCTTTACGTATGGCAAGTCCTCTGGCAGTTCTGATTACGGCAATCGGTGTGAGCTACCTGCTTCAAAACATCGCACTGCTTGTCTTTGGTTCCAATCCAAAATCCTTTACTTCTGTTGTGAAAATTCCGGCATTAAAGCTGGCAGAAGGAAAGCTGACGATCTCAGGAGAAACGATCGTTACAATTATCAGCTGTGTTATTATTATGATTGGACTGACTGCATTCATTAAGAAGACAAGAGCAGGACAGGCCATGCTCGCCGTGTCAGAAGACAAGGGAGCAGCCCAGCTGATGGGAATTAATGTAGATGGTACCATTGCACTTACCTTTGCAATTGGTTCTGCTCTGGCTGCGATTGCAGGAGCTCTTCTTTGCTCTGCATACCCGACCCTTACCCCATATACCGGTTCCATGCCTGGAATTAAGGCATTCGTTGCTGCTGTATTTGGAGGAATCGGTTCAATTCCGGGTGCGTTAATCGGAGGCCTGCTTCTGGGCGTGATTGAAAACTTAAGCAAAGCCTACATCTCATCCCAGCTTTCCGATGCTATTGTTTTCGCAGTTCTCATCGTTGTCCTTCTTGTAAAGCCTACCGGTATTCTCGGCAAGAAGATCAATGAGAAAGTATAGGTGGACGGAATGGAAAAAAGTACAGCAAAAAAGATTCATATCGATAAAACGTTAAAAACCAACTTAATTACTTACGGCATTGTGATTGCTGCATTTATTATTGTACAGCTTTTAATTTCTGCCGGAGAAGTCAGCAGTCTGATGAAGGGGCTTTTAGTACCTCTTTGTATTTACAGTATTATGGCAATTTCCTTAAACCTGACGGTAGGTATTCTGGGAGAACTGAGTCTTGGCCACGCTGGTTTTATGTGTATGGGAGCATTTTCCAGTTCGATTTTCTCTATTTCCATGATGGATTCCATACCCAGTGCCGGAGTTCGGTTTTTCCTGGCAATTTTAGTGGGTGCAGCTGCAGCTGCAGCCGCAGGTATTGTTGTGGGAATTCCTGTTTTAAGACTCAGAGGTGATTATCTGGCGATTGTAACACTGGCTTTTGGTGAGATTATTAAGAATGTTGTGAACGTTATTTATCTTGGAAAGGATTCAGGCGGATTTCATTTTTCCATGAAGAATGCCATGGCGCTTAATATGGAAAAGGACGGAACCGTGATTTTAAATGGTGCACAGGGTATTACCGGTACACCAAAAAACTCCACGTTTGTGATCGGTGTAATCCTGACTCTGATCACATTGTTCATTGTCCTCAATCTGATCAATTCCAGATCCGGCCGTGCGATTATGTCTGTCCGCGATAACAGAATTGCTGCTGAATCCATTGGTATTAATATAACCAAGTACAAACTTATGGCATTTACCATCTCCGCCTCCCTTGCAGGAGTTGCAGGAGTTTTATATTCCCATAACCTTTCTTCCCTGACAGCGACTCAGAAGAATTTCGGCTATAACCAGTCCATTATGATTCTGGTGTTTGTGGTACTTGGAGGAATCGGGAATATCAGGGGCTCCATGATTGCGGCAGTTTTATTGACGCTGCTTCCTGAGCTGTTAAGAGGTTTAAATGCTTACCGTATGCTGATTTATGCCATTATCCTGATTGTCATGATGATATTTAACTGGAGTCCAAAGCTGATCGATTTCAGGAAACGTTATTTTCATTTGAACAGGGCTAAGAAGGAGAGGGTATAATCATGGCTTTACTGGAAATTAAAAACCTTGGAATTTCATTTGGCGGTCTTCGGGCTGTAGATAATTTCAGCATCACCATTGAAAAGGGACAGCTTTACGGTCTGATTGGTCCAAACGGTGCGGGGAAAACCACGATTTTTAACCTTTTAACCGGTGTTTATAAACCCAATGCCGGAACGATCCTCTTAGACGGAGATAATATAACTGGGAAGAAAACTGTGGATATTAACCGGGCCGGAATAGCAAGAACATTCCAGAACATCCGTCTTTTTAAAGACTTAACGGTTCTGGATAATGTTAAAACCGGTCTTCACAACAGTCATCCTTATTCCACCATTGCCGGAATCTTAAGACTTCCCCAATATTTTAAGGTTGAGAAAGAGATGGATGAGAAAGCGGTAGAGCTTTTAAAGGTCTTTGATCTGGATAAGGAGAAGGATACCCTTGCGTCCAATCTGCCTTATGGAAAACAGCGGAAGCTTGAGATAGCAAGAGCGCTTGCGACTGGTCCCAAACTCCTGCTTCTTGATGAGCCGGCGGCTGGTATGAATCCCAATGAGACAGCTGAACTTATGGATACCATACGTTTCGTACGGGATAATTTTGATATGACCATTCTTTTAATAGAACACGATATGAAGCTTGTCTCCGGGATTTGTGAGCGTTTGACGGTGCTGAATTTCGGTCAGGTGCTTACCCAGGGTAAAACAGCGGATGTGCTTCATGATCCGGAAGTCATCAAGGCATATCTGGGAGAATAAGGAGGCTTTCAACATGGCAATACTTGAAGTGAAAAACCTGGAAGTATATTATGGCGTCATCAAGGCGTTAAAAGATATTTCCTTTGAAGTAAAGGAAGGGGAGATTGTCGCACTGATCGGTGCCAACGGCGCCGGCAAGACAACCACTCTTCATACAATAACCGGTCTGATCAAAGCATCATCCGGCAGCATACAGTTTGATGGTAACGATATTACCAAAATCAGAGGAGATAAAATCGTAGGTATGGGCATGGCCCACGTTCCGGAAGGAAGAAGAGTTTTTGCTGCTTTAAGTGTGTATGAGAATCTGAAGCTTGGTGCCTATACGAGAAAAGATAAAAATGAAATAGAAGAAACTCTTCAGATGATTTACAAACGTTTCCCCAGACTCCTGGAAAGAAAGAACCAGCCCGCCGGTACATTAAGCGGTGGGGAACAGCAGATGCTTGCCATGGGACGTGCGCTCATGAGCCACCCCAAGGTAATCGTCCTTGATGAGCCGTCTATGGGACTTTCCCCTATTTACGTGAATGAAATCTTTGATATTATTCAGGAAATCAACAAGTCGGGTACAACGGTTCTTTTGGTGGAACAGAATGCAAAGAAGGCATTATCCATTGCAAACAGGGCCTATGTTTTAGAAACCGGCTCCATTGTGTTAAGCGGTGATGCCAAAGAACTGATGAATGATGATTCTGTAAAGAAGGCATATTTAAGCGAATAACGAACAGGTTGAAACAGATACTGCAGCAGAAACTTGCTGAATGCAGTATCTGTTTTTGTCTTACATGGAAAAGTTTGTCCAAAACATCAAGAAAGCGATGCATGTTTATGGTAAGATAGCATTCGGAATCTAAAAAATGAAAGGGGGCAGGATATGTACTGGGTGCTTATGAAATGCTGCTTTCGGCAGCAAATTCAGTATAAATGGAATCTGCTTTTTCAGATTATTGGTGACTGGCTTGCTGTCTACATAAAAATCTGTATCTGGCAGGCGATTCTTAACGCAGGCGGAATAAAGAATATCAGCTTTCAAACCATGGTTTCCTATTCGGTGATAGCTGCCATGGTAAACGGTTTGCTGCGTTCCCGGATAGCCGAGGAACTGGCGGATCGTTTTCGGACAGGAATGATTGCGATTGATTTTATCCGCCCCATTTCTTTAAAATGGTTTTACTTCTTTGGACAGTTAGGAGAGAATTTATATCATGTTTTGTTTGAAGGGATCTTCATCGCTGCAGTGTCATTTTTTCTATGGAAACTGCCTGTACCGGGACCGGGAACTGTTTTAATTTTCTTTATCAGTCTGACTTTTGGGATTTTAATTATGTTTTCTATCCAATATACCATAGGACTATTGGTCTTCTGGATGAAAGACGGTACCTATACACGCATGACAGCAGATGCACTGTTTCTTCTTTTTTCCGGAATCGATATTCCTCTCTGGTTTTATCCCGACTGGCTGAAGTCGTTTTGTGATTTCCTTCCCTTTTCCTATGTGGCATATAAGCCGGTTGCCATATGGCTTGGATTGCAGGAAGCGGACCAGTGGCAAAAACTATTGCTCATTCAGCTTTCCTGGGTGCTCATACTTTTTATGGCAGAGCGGCTGATATGGAAGCGGATTAAAAGCGGTATAGAAATACAGGGAGGGTGAGAGATTATGTTTGGTCTGTATGGTGCATTTGCTAAAGTTGCTTTTCTGACACAGCTGGAATACAGGGGACAGTATTTTATGCGAATGACTGCTAAAATACTGGGATGGTCTTCCGGTTTTCTTCTGCTTGTCATACTGCTTAAAAAAGTTGGGCCTGTGGCGGGGTGGGGATTATATGAGATTCTTCTTTTATACGCCTTTGATGTTCTCTCTTATTCCATAGCGGGAACATTTTTTATGGGAGGTTTCGGCAAGCTGCCCAGGCTGATTCGCAGCGGAGAGCTTGATGGAATTCTAACAAAGCCGGTGAATCCTCTTATTTATCTGATCTGCACCAAAGTAAGCGCAGGATATACCAGTAATTATGTGATAGCAGGGTCAATAATAGGAATCAGCCTGCACAATCTGGGAATCTCTCTGTCTTTTAATCAGATAGTCTGGCTGATCCTTGATATAGCCGGCGCTTCGTTAATACAGGCTGCCGGTTTTATGGTAACAACAGTACCTGCTTTCTGGTTTTTGAAAAGCGATGGTCTGTATCGGCTTTTTTACAAGAATCTGACCTGCTTTCTGCAATATCCCCTTACTATTTATCATGGCGGCATCCGTTTTTTACTGACGTTTCTGTTGCCTTATGGATTTATTAATTTTTATCCTGTCCAGTTTTTTATTAACAGACAGGAGGGGATGCTGTCACCGTTGTTTTTGTTCCTCACACCTTTTGTGGGAACTTTTGTATTCTTTATTTCTTACAGATTCTGGCAAAAGGGGCTTAATGCATACCAAAGCACTGGATCATAAAATGAGAGCGGAGGAAATTATGTCATATATAGAGGTTGATCATGTAACCAGAGAGTTTAAGAGCTTTAAACGTCCTGAGGGATTGAAGAATGTTCTTTCTTCCCTGTTAAACCGCAGCTATGAGGTCAGAAAAGCAGTGGATGATTTATCCTTTGCTGTAGAGAAAGGGGAGCTGGTGGGATACATCGGACCGAATGGAGCAGGGAAATCCACGACGATAAAAATGCTGACGGGGATCATTACGCCTACCTGCGGGACAATAAAAACCGGAGGAATTATCCCCTGGGAAAACAGAAAAGAAAATGCAAGGCACATCGGTGTTGTCTTTGGTCAGAGATCCCAGCTCAACTGGGACCTTCCCATGGAAGATACCTTTGAGCTGTACCGGAGAATGTATGGAACTGAAAAAGTCCGGTTTCAAAGAAATACGGAGATGTTCACGGAACTTTTAGAGATGCAGTCTTTTTTAAATAAACCGGTCAGGCAATTAAGTCTGGGGCAGAAAATGAGAGCAGAACTGGCGATTGCCCTTTTGCATGATCCTGATATTCTGTATCTGGACGAACCAACCATCGGACTTGATGTGGTGGTGAAGGATAAAATAAGAAAATTTGTAAGAGAGTTAAACCGTGAAAAAAAGACAACGGTAATTCTTACAACTCATGATATGGCTGATATAGAAGAAATCTGCGACCGGATTATTATGATCGATCATGGTAAGCGGGTGCTTGATCAGCCGGTTCTTACGTTTAAGTCACAGGGGGCAGACCAGTACTATGCAGAGGTCGCATTCCGGTGCTGCAAAGAACCGTTATACTTGGATGGCGTAGAGCTTATAAAAGAACTTCCCTTCTGCCATACCTACAGCATAAATCCCAGACTCGTCTCCATGAACGTTCTGTTAAGCCGCATTTCGGAACTCTTTGAGGTTACGGATATTACAATTAAAAAACCAGAAATTGATGAGATCGTACGAAAAATATACACCTCTCAACCAGGAGAAACAAGTGGACAGTTATTATATTCTAAATGATGCAATTCAATATGTGGAAGACCATATCAAAGAAACAATAGCAGCAGAAGAGATTGCAGCTGCCTGCAATTATTCCGTATCAAATTTAAAGTACTTATTTCATAAGGTATTCCAGTATGGGATGATGGAGTATGTAAACAGAAGGAAGATTTCTGAAGCAGCATGCCGCCTTATTAAAACACAGGAATCGGTCTGTCAGATAGCCTTTTATTACGGCTTCAGCTCCCAGGAAGTTTTTACCAGAGCCTTTTATAAAATATGGCAGGAGACTCCCGGTGTATATAGAAAAAAAAGGCATTTTTACGGACTTTATCCCAGACAGGAATTTATCTGTGATGAATGCGGCGTTTTCCGCAGACGATATGATCTGACCGGTCTGACAGAAGAATTAAATGCAAGAGACTGTTCAGCAGTTGTCTGTTTTGATATTGTCGGCATAAGGTTTATAAAAACCTGCTTTGGGAAAGAGGCGGGGGAGGCCGCGGCCTTACATGCGCTGCAGCGGATGGAAGAATTCCTGGGGGGAGACTGTTCCATTTACCGGCTTGCAGGCGATAAGTTTGCAGTTAATTTAGGAGGAGCAGGATTTCATTCTGCCAGAAACGCAGCATTACAGGTTCTTGAAGCAAATGGTGCCGCATTTACTTTTAAAGGCAATGAGATTTCCTTATCCATGTTTGCAGGAGTGAGTCAGATTACTGCCAGGAAAATGACATCGAAACAGCTGTTTGATATTTTAAACCTTACCATAGAAAAGGCCCATAATCGGCTGTTCCGCAACTTTACCGGTCCTGACGGATTACCTACCTTAAAGCTTCGCTGCGATGATGCTTCCGGGCTTTACAAAGGTGAGGTCAGTCATGTTTACCGGGAATCCCATATGGGTACTCATGGATTTGGCTGCCGTATCCCCTGTGAAGAAACGAGTTATTTCTTTTCTGTTGATGACGAAACAGAACCGGTTCGATGGAAAACCTCTGAAAATGAATACCATCTGTTTTTTCCGGATGGGGAGGACTGGTATCGGAAAACAGTTTTTGACAGCAGCAAAGAGGTGGTGAGGGATCATTACTATATCATCAGGAACTTACACCGTCATAAGGATCATTTCCTTACATTTACCCTGCTGTATTTAGAAATCATGTGTTCTGCGGACGGCAGGGTAATAACACTGAACAGCGGAGAATTAAAAGAGGCGCTGCATGAGGGAATCATATCAAAAAATGAATACAGGAAAATATTAAATACCGGTAAATCCATCCTTAACAGGATCGAAAAGAAAAGGGAATAATCTTTTCACCCCCGCATATAGTGTAACAGCACAGAAGGGGGAATCTTTATGGACAATTATAACGTATACAATGATATCAAAGCCCGGACCAACGGAGAAATCTACATTGGAGTGGTTGGCCCCGTCAGAACAGGAAAGTCCACCTTTATCAAGCGTTTTATGGAATTGATGGTACTGCCGGGCATGGAAGACGAACACCAGAAAACTCAGACAAGGGACGAACTGCCTCAGAGCGCAGCCGGAAAGACCATTATGACGACGGAACCTAAATTTATTCCCAAAGAGGCCGCAACCATCCGGCTGGGAGATGAGATTGAGACAAAGGTCCGCCTTATCGACTGTGTTGGTTTTATGGTGGACGGCGCAGCGGGGCATATTGAAAATGAGGAAGAGCGTCTGGTAAAAACACCCTGGTTTGATTATGAGATTCCATTTACGAAAGCGGCGGAAATCGGTACGAGAAAAGTAATCAATGATCATTCCACCATCGGTGTCGTTGTTACAACAGACGGTTCCATCGGTGAACTGAAGCGTCCCAATTACATAGCTGCAGAAGAGCGCACCGTCCAGGAACTTAAGAATCTTGGAAAACCATTTCTTATACTTTTAAATTCTGCAAAACCATACTCAGATGAAACCGTTGCCCTGGCAAAGGATATGAATGTGAAGTATGGTGTTACGGTTATGCCCATTAACTGTGAGCAGTTAAAGAAAGAAGATGTGGGTAACATTCTGGAGCGTGTATTGAAGGAATTCCCTGTAACGGAAATGGATTTTTACATTCCAAAATGGCTTGAAATACTTCCTGCCACACACTGGTTAAAGGCTCAGGTGATTCAGGCAGCCAAGGACATGGTAAAGAAGGTAACCCAGATGAAAGATGTATCTTCCGGTTTATTTAACGGGGAAACAGAGAGCATCCGCGGGGTGAAGGTTCAGAACATGAACATGGCAGACGGAAGCGTATCCGTTGACATGGATGTGGATGACAGCTTTTATTATCAGATTTTAAGCGATTACGTAGGAATCCCGATTGAAGGGGAATATCAGCTGATGCAGACATTAAGCGAGCTTGCAAAAATGAAAAAGGAATATGAAAAGGTCAATCAGGCCATGAGCCAGGTCAGAATGAAAGGTTATGGCGTAGTGACTCCCGAGCGTTCTGAAATCATGCTTGATGAGCCGGAAGTAATTAAACACGGGAATAAGTACGGTGTAAAAATGCGTGCAGAGGCCCCATCCATTAACTTAATTAAAGCCCATATTCAGACAGAAATCGCTCCCATCGTAGGAAGTGAACAGCAGGCAGAAGATTTAATTGCCTATATAAAGGAAAATGCCAGAGAAAGTGAAGAAGGTATCTGGAATACCAATATCTTTGGTAAATCCATTGAACAGATTGTGGAAGACGGAATTCAGACGAAAATATCGCAGCTTACAGATGACTGTCAGATGAAGCTGCAGGACACCCTCCAAAAAATAATTAACGATAGTAATGGCGGTATGATTTGCATTATTATCTAAATTAATGGTATAATAGGAAAAACAAATACAAAAGGAGGGCTTTTATGAAATTGACGTTCATCGGCGCAGCCCACGAGGTAACCGGAAGCTGTCATTATCTGGAAGCGGCAGGCTTAAGGATTCTTGTGGACTGCGGAATGGAGCAGGGGATTGACCGGTTTGAAAATGCCAGCCTGCCCGTCAGCTACGCCCAGATTGATTATGTGCTTCTGACTCACGCCCACATTGACCATGCAGGATTGCTTCCTTTTATCTACGCCAGAGGCTTCAGGGGAAAAGTGATTTCTACGGATGCAACCGCTGATCTATGCGCAATCATGCTTAAGGACAGTGCCCATATTCAGGAGTCTGAGGCAGAATGGAAAAACCGGAAAGCAAGGCGTGCAGGTCTTCCGGAAGAAGAGCCCCTCTATGGAATGAATGATGCTATGGGTGTATTGGAGCTGTTTCGGTCTTATCAGTATAATGAAAAAGTGGAACTGGAAGATGGCCTCACCATCCGATTTACCGATGTGGGTCATCTTCTTGGTTCCGCCTCCATCGAAACCTGGATCAGGGAAGAAAACTGTTCCAGGAAAATTGTTTTCTCCGGCGATATCGGCAATAAGAACAAGCCGCTGATCCGTGATCCGCAGTACATAAAGGATGCAGATTATGTAGTGATGGAATGTACCTACGGAGATCGCCTTCACGGCAAAATACCGGATCATGTGAGTGTACTTGCGGATATTGTCCAAAGAACACTTGACCGGGGCGGTAATGTGGTGATTCCTGCTTTCGCAGTAGGAAGAACCCAGGAACTGCTTTATATGTTCCGGCGGATCAAGTCCGAAAACCGGATTACAGGTCATGATGGATTTGAGGTTTATGTTGACAGCCCTCTTGCAGTTGAAGCAACGGAAGTTTTTAAAGACAATCTGGTAGACTGTTATGATGAAGAAACCAGGGAGCTGGTTATGAAGGGGATTAATCCGATTTCATTCCCGGGCCTGAAGCTCTCGGTCACCAGTGAAGATTCAAGAAACATCAATTTTAATTCAAAGCCCAAAGTAATTATATCGGCTGCAGGAATGTGCGATGCCGGGCGGATCCGGCACCATTTAAAGCATAATCTGTGGCGCCCGGAGTGTACCATTGTCTTTACGGGCTATCAGTCCATAGGGACGCTTGGCAGAAGCCTGATCGATGGCAGCACCGATGTAAGGCTTTTTGGTGAAACCATTCAGGTGGAAGCCCATATTGAACAGATGGGTGGGATGAGTTCCCATGCAGATATGGAAGGATTGATTGCCTGGTTGAATGCATTTGAAGAAAAACCGCGACAAGTATTTCTGGTTCATGGTGATGATCTGGTCTGCAATTCCTTTGAACAGCTTTTAAAGAAAGAGTATGCTTACCAGGTAAGTGCGCCCTATTCTGGTTCCATATACGATCTCGCCCTGGGTAAATGGGTGGATGAGGCAGAAGGAATCGCAGTAGTCAGAGCACCGGAAACCGCTAAAAAACCTGTTGGTGTTTACGCCAGACTGTTTGCAGCAGGAGAACGGCTCCTGCAGGTAATCCGCCATAATGAGGGCGGAGCCAATAAAGATCTTGCCAAATTTGCAGATCAGATTAATTCATTGTGTGATAAATGGGACAGATGAAAATAAGGAGAACATGAGAAATTGACAAAGGTACAGTTATTTACAGATGGAGCTGCGAGAGGAAATCCTGACGGACCGGGAGGTTACGGCGCAATTTTGCAGTTTACAGATTCCAAGGGGCAGCTCCATGAAAAATCAATGTCTGCAGGATATGTGAAAACAACAAATAACCGCATGGAACTGATGGCAGCGATTGCAGGTCTGGAGGCTCTAACCAGACCCTGCCAGGTGGAGCTGTATTCGGATTCCAAATATTTAACGGATGCATTTAACCAGCACTGGATTGATAACTGGGTAAAGAATGACTGGAAAAGGGGAAAGAGCGGTCCTGTAAAGAACATTGATTTGTGGGAGCGTCTGCTGAGGGCAATACAGATGCACCAGGTATCCTTTCACTGGGTAAAAGGACATGCTGGTCATCCCATGAATGAAAGGTGTGATGTGCTGGCTACCAGTGCAGCTGACGGACATGATCTGCTTACAGATGAAGGCCTTTCCTAAAGAGAAAAGTGAGTGGATAAAACTTACATATCTCTTACAATCTCTTACTAAATCCAGTTTCCTATTTTCTTTCTTTTTTATTTGTGATATGGTAATTTCATTAAAGCATGTTAGGATGAAACGTCATGAATAGAAACAGAGGAATTTGGATTGTAATAGGAAGTATACTGGTCATAGGCATATTGGTGACCTTTGCTACCTTCAGCTTCGTAAAGGGAAAAGACAGCACAACGAATTCTTCCGCAGTTTCGGGATATTCCGAAGACAGCCAGTTTCTAAAAGAAGAAAACACAGGAAGCGGTTCTGTCAGGCAGATCTCTCCGGATGTCATGATTTCAAAAGAAACACTGAAGAAATCTGTTCCCGAAGAAACGGAAGCATCTTCAGATACATCCCAGTCAGAAGAGGACGACGAAAGTGCTGTATTACAGGATACCCAGGAGCCGATGATGAAAAGAGCGCTTTTATCTGAGCCGGCTGCAGGGGGTGCGGATACATACGGTGAAAGTGAAACACAGTCTGCCGTTTCGGAACCTGTGATAACTCCGATTACTCCGGATTCCAAGGCCAAGACAGCCCAGGCGGCAGCTCCGTCTGAAGGTGCGGATTATTTCAGAAAACATTTAAAGGAGCTGGATGCCCAGATTAAAAAGATGAGGGAGGATTCGGCTGATTCCAACACATATTCCATGAAAGCCCTGGCTGACAAAGAACTGAAGCTTTGGAACCGGGAGCAGAATACAATATATGAAGCGATTTCTGAAACCCTGCCTGAAGATTTAAAAAGACAATTGGAAGCCTCCCAGCAGTCCTGGATTAAAGACAGGGACATGAAAGCGGGAGAAGCTGCCAAAAAATACAGCGGGGGAACCCTGGAAGAACTTGAATATACCGCTTCTCTTGCTGAATCCACGAGAGAAAGGGCTTACAGCCTGATCGAGGAATATGAGGAATATCTTACTCCATAGAAACGACGAAAAAGTACGGTTTTTACCGTACTTTTTCATTTGTATGAAAAAAATAACAAATGAATATCTTGCTAAATAAAATCCCTTGTGATAGGATAATAAAATGAGCGATATTATAATAACATTCGGGAGGAAAAAATAATGACAGCAATATTTGCAAGTTTCCTGGGAACCGCTATTAAATTCCTGTTTTTCCTGCTTATTTCCTGGGGCGGAATTGTATGCGGAAAGAAATACAGAGATTATAAAGATGCCGCCAGTGCCGCAGCTGGTGCGGATGAGACAAAATAACTAACGGAGGACAGTAACGTGAATAACTACGGTGTGAATGAACTGAGGAGAATGTACCTTGAATTCTTTGAGAGCAAGGGACATTTAGCGATGAAAAGCTTCTCCCTGGTTCCACATAATGATAACAGCTTGTTATTGATCAACTCGGGTATGGCACCCTTAAAACCATATTTTACAGGTCAGGAGCTTCCTCCAAGAAGAAGGGTAACAACCTGCCAGAAGTGTATTAGAACCGGTGATATTGAGAATGTAGGCAAAACTGCCCGCCACGGCACATTTTTTGAAATGCTTGGCAACTTTTCATTTGGAGATTATTTCAAGAATGAAGCAATTCACTGGTCATGGGAATTTTTAACAGAGGTAGTCGGACTGGATCCGGACAGGCTGTATCCTTCCGTATATCTGGAAGATGACGAAGCCTTCGAAATCTGGAACAAAGATATCGGCATTGCACCGGAGCGTATTTTCCGGTTTGGCAAGGAAGACAACTTCTGGGAGCACGGAGCAGGTCCATGCGGTCCATGTTCTGAGATCTATTATGACCGGGGTGAAAAATATGGCTGTAAAAAGCCTGGCTGCACCGTAGGATGTGACTGTGACCGTTATATGGAAGTATGGAATAACGTATTTACACAGTTTGAGAACGATGGTCAGGGCAATTATGCAGAATTAAAGCAGAAGAATATTGATACAGGCATGGGTCTGGAGCGTCTTGCAGTGGTTGTGCAGGATGTGGATTCCATTTTTGATGTAGATACGATTAAAGCACTTTTAAACCGTGTGGCAAAGCTGGCCAATACAGAATATAAAAAGGATGCAGACGTAGATGTATCACTTCGCCTCATCACCGATCATGTCCGTTCCTGTACCTTTATGATTTCCGATGGAATTATGCCGTCTAATGAAGGCAGAGGCTATGTTCTCCGCCGTCTTTTAAGAAGGGCTGCCCGCCATGGAAGGCTTCTGGGAATCGAAGGCAAATTCCTCGCGGATTTATCCACAACTGTCATTGAACTTTCAAAGGACGGTTATCCGGAACTGGAAGAAAAGAAGGCCATGATATTAAAAGTCCTTACTCAGGAAGAAGATAAGTTTAATAAGACCATTGATCAGGGACTTGCCATTTTAAATGAACTGGAAGAAGATATGGTAAAAAGAGGCAGCCGGATTCTGACTGGTGAAGATGCCTTTAAGCTGTATGATACCTACGGATTCCCTCTTGACTTAACTCTTGAGATTCTGGAAGAAAAACAGTTCGGTGTGGACGAAGAAGGCTTTAAGGCAGCCATGCAGAAACAGCGTGAAACAGCCAGAAATGCCAGAAAGACCACGAATTATATGGGCGCGGATGTTACGGTTTACCAGTCTATTGATCCGTCCCTCACAACGGAGTTTACAGGCTATGAAAGTTTAATCTGTGATACTGTGATCACTGCACTTACCAGTGACAGCGATCTGGTGGAAGCCCTGACAGACGGAGAGACCGGAACGATCGTAACGGAAAAAACCTCTTTTTACGGAACCATGGGCGGTCAGCAGGGAGATACCGGTATGATTATCTGTGAAACCGGAGAATTCAAAGTTGAGGATACCATTCACCTTCAGGGCGGCAAAGTCGGTCATGTGGGAAAGGTTGTAAAAGGTATGCTGCAGACCGGTGATAAGGTAACCTGTAAGGTCTGTGAGAAAAACCGCCAGAATACAGGCAAAAACCACAGCGCCACCCATCTTCTCCAGAAAGCATTGAGAACCGTGCTTGGCAGCCATGTTGAGCAGGCAGGATCATTCGTTGATGGTGACAGACTCCGTTTCGACTTTACTCATTTTTCCGCTTTAACACAGGAAGAGATTGATAAGGTGGAAACTCTTGTTAATGAAAAAATCAAAGAATCCCTCCCGGTACAGACAGAGATCATGTCTCTTGAGGAAGCTAAAAAGTCTGGCGCCATGGCATTATTTGGTGAAAAATACGGTGACAGTGTACGCGTGGTAAAAATGGGTGATTTCTCCACAGAACTTTGCGGAGGTACCCATATTTCCAATACAGGTGTCATCGGATCCTTTAAGATCCTTTCTGAGACCGGTATTGCAGCCGGCGTCCGCAGAATTGAGGCATTAACCGGTGACGGATTAATGAATTATTATAAAGAAACCGAAGTGGCTCTGCATGAAGCGGCAAAGGCTGCAAAAACCACACCTTCTTCCCTGACTGCGAAGATAGAGTCTCTCCTCGAGGAGATAAAGACTCTTCACTCTGAAAATGAGAAGTTAAAGAGTAAGCTGGCCAATGATTCTCTTGGCGATGTTATGGATCAGGTGGCAGAAGTAAAGGGCACGAAAGTTCTGGCTGTGAAAGTTCTGGATGTGGATATGAACGGTCTTCGGAACTTAGGTGACCAGTTAAAAGACAAGCTGGGAGAAGGCGTAATCGTAATCGCATCTGTACAGGATGGAAAGGTCAATTTAATGGCCGCTGTTACCGATGAAGCCCAGAAAAAGGGAGCTCATGCGGGCAACTTAATTAAGGCCATAGCTTCCCTTGTGGGAGGAGGCGGCGGCGGACGTCCAAACATGGCTCAGGCTGGCGGTAAGAATCCGGCAGGAGTAGATGAATGCTTATCCAAAGTGGCAGAAGTTGTGGGTGAACAGCTGAGATAATTGCTGTAATAATTGAAAAATAATAAAAAATTTTTCTTGACGTATGGCAAAATTATGCTATAATCATATCAGTGCTATAAAATACCCAAACAGTTGTATTATGCACAAGTACACAACTGGAGGGAGGTTAGGTGTGAGCTATGTCAAATGTAATCGTTAAAGACAACGAGAGCTTAG
>JAEWJZ010000020.1 GCA_023386315.1 Bacillota bacterium
AGACACTACCTTTCAAGTATCGTTCTACAACTTGCAGTTTTAACTCGTTGGAATAAATCTTTTTTCCAGACATTATAAAACCCCTTTCATTAGACATATTTTTGTCTAACAAAAGGGGTTCACTTTAATCAGACGGGGCTTATAAAAACAGTTTCTTCTATAATTATTAAATGTGGCGGTAAATTGCATTAAAACGGTCACTCCTGTAAGGATCGTAAAAACCGTCGCTGATTTCCCAGCCATCAAATTCATCCTTTGTGAAAAGAAGATGCTCTTTACGGTGGGAACGAATGGGGAGTTCGCCGATGAGCACGCTCTTTCTGGCAATTCTTAACAGCTCACTGGTGGCTTTTTTTGCATATTCCTTATCGTCAAAATAGAGATAAACTCCGTAGCAGATCACTTTGTCAAAGGAATGATCTTTAAATGGTAAATCTGCAGCTTCTCCGGTCAATACGGAATTATGAAGTATTTCAATATGTTTTTTGACCAGTGTGTGGGAATAATCGATACCTGTGTAGTCACAGTCTAAGTATTGGGCAATTGCACCTGCACCGCAGCCTACTTCCAGAACTTTGTCACCTTTTTGAATATCCAGCCGTTTTGTAATCTGGCGGGCCACTTCCTCCATATCCACCTGAGTCGCCTCATAGCCGTCAAAGGAGAGTAAGTCGTTGCCTTCTGCCTTTCCTTTTCTCACCCAGATCTGTTTCCATGTTTCGTTTGCTGTTTCCTGTGCATTCATTTTAATTACCTCCTGAAATTATCGTAATATATGTTTTAAAGCGTCGCATAGACGTTTATTATCCTCTTTGGTTCTGACTGCGATCCGGATACACTCTCTGCCTTCCATTCCCGGTTTATGGGAGAGATCCTTCACAAGAATGTTGTAGCGGTTTAAAAGCAGTTCGGAAATCTGATGGGCAGAGCAGCCGTCCTTTACTTCGCAGAGAATGAAATTAGCCTGGGACGGGTATAAAGTCAGCTGTCTTATGAAACCCAGCAGTCCGTACATCTCATCTCTAGTCTCCTGAAACTGCTTTAATGCATCAAGGTAATCCCCCTGATACTTCTCAAATATCTGAAGAAAATATTCCGCAAGAGAATTGATGTTCCAGATGGGAAGCTCTTTGCGTACAAGAGCGATAATATCCGCATTGGCACAGGCCATGATTCCAAGCCGCAATCCCGGTACACCATAGGATTTTGATATACTTTTAATGAGCACCAGATTCTGGTTGGCGTTTAACAGCTCCGGTGTCATAAGAGACGGCGATTCTTCCTTATCTGAAAAATCCAGAAATGATTCGTCAAGAATCAGCAGAGCGCTTCTTTCATCGCAGAACCGTGCGAGCTTAAGAACATCTTCTTTTTTTATGTAATTTCCCGTAGGATTATCCGGATTCACTAAAACAAGAGCGTCGATTTCCTTATCACTGTAAAAATCCATGAGATCCTGTGCCGTATAAGTGAAATCCCTGGTGGGAATGGTATACGGGATAGCAGAATCAGCGCAGTTTTCATATTCCGAGAAAGAAGGACGGAGAACGCCAACCGGTTTTTTAAAGCTGCGAAGTAGGGGCTTGATCAGTTCCGTGGCTCCATTTCCTGTTAATACCTGGTTTTTATCAAGTCCCAGAGATTTTGCAGCAAGGAGATTGTTAATATCCAACCCCGAAGGATAGCTGGTTGTGAGAATTTCAAAACTGGCCTTGATCTCTCCCATGAGACGGCTGTTAGGGAAATAGGGATTTACCAGATAGCAGAAATCCAACAGTCCCGGATAGCGCCAGTATCCTCCGTACCGCTCAGACAGGCGGAGCAGTCTGCTTTGGGAATCTGTGAAAATGGATTCTGCAATATCTAAGTCCTGTTCGTCATCAATTTCGTACCAGAAGCCATTTTCCAAACGGGAGGCTTTTAAATCGTGATCATCCAGAAGGGAGATGACTTTCAGTACCTGCTCATAGTAGGCGTTATTTCCTAATGCCTTGCTGTATGCCTCTAAGAAGGGAACATAATGGGTGGAGGAGAAGTTCTGGCTGAATTTGTATATGTTAACCGTTTTATAGTAGGAATGAATGTCTTCAAAGCGGAAGTCTTTTCTGGTTAAAAACTTCATGATATTGTCCTGCTGGTCAATGAGTACCACCGTGCCATCCATCCAGCTTTCAAAGGGAGCGGTCAAAGCCAGATTGGGACGGGGGTCTTTAATGAGCTGGGTTAATACCTCCTGTTCAAATATCAGGTCTGATTCCAGGAGCAGAGTGTCATCTTCCAGGAGATACTCTTTGGCCAGATAAAGTGAGTAGATATTGTTTGTTGTTTCATAAACCGGATTATCAATAAAAATTACCGGGGTATGAAGGGAAAGAGATTCCACAAAGGAACGCAGAAGTTCCCCCTTGTGACCAGTAACCAGTATGATCTTTTCCAGGTCATATTGGTCAAGCTGCTTTAACATTCGTTCAATAAGTGGAATTTTGTTGACGGGTACCATACATTTGGGCTGATGCTCGGTTAACTGTTTCAGACGCCGTCCCATACCGGCAGCCAGGATGATTGCTTGCATAGGCTCCTCCTTTTTGTTCAAAAAGTAAAATATTTCTAAATTTATGAACATAATAGCAGTTTAAAAACTCATTGTCAAGAGCCAAAAGAGGTAAAAGATGAATTTTCTCAATGGAAACAGAAAATGGTTTTCGAATTCGCCTTGACATTTAAGGGAAGAGTGCTATAATATGAAAATGATTTCTGATTTCGAAAATAGGGGATGAATATGGCAGAACGTGGAAGATACCGAACCAGGCAGCAGGAAATGATTGTCAGCTGCTTAAAAAAACAAAAAGAAATATTCTGTACAGTGGAAGAATTTATGGAAAGTCTTCGAAAGGACGGGATTCATGTAGGACAGACTACGGTATACCGTGCCCTGGAACGTTTATGTGAGGATGGAGTGGTTGTGAAAATTCCGTCTGTTGACGGGTCGAAGGCCCAGTTTCGATATATTGGTGAGGAAATAAACCGGAATGTGGGAAAGCTGGTCTGTTTAAAATGCGGATCCATGATTCCCTTAGAATGCTCCAGACTGGATGAATTTTACCGCCATATCCATGAAGATCATGGATTTAAGCTGGACCAGAAGCACATGGTGCTTTATGGCTATTGCAGCGGATGCCAGCAGTAACAGACAGGTAAGAAAGGATTTATTATGAAAGGCAGATTAAATCTCAGACAATGGGCAGCCCTTGTGACAGCTTTAATCCTCACAGTGGTTTTATGGGGCTCATCGTTTTTTGTATTCACCCACCTTTCCCACGAATGCACAGGCAGACATTGCAGAGTCTGTCACGAGCTTGAGATATGTATTTCGGCAATCAGCGTTATTTCTGAGGCAATCGGAACAGCTGCAGTGGTGGCTGTTTCCTGCCAGATTACAAAATATACAGTGCTGCCTTATTTTGCAGGACGTTTTCTGTGTCCGGTCTCTCTGGTGGATTTAAAGATCCGTATGGATAATTGAACAGGATGATACATACAGGGATCAGAGATAAATAAAAAACCGGAGGATTTTATAAATGAATAAGACAAACAGAACAATGAAAGCAGTCCTTTTTACAGCTGCAGTTTCTGCAGCACTGTTATCAGGCTGCGGACAAAAAAAGGAAGCAGATAACAGCGGAAAGCTGAGTGTTATGGCAAGCTTTTATCCAATGTATGATTTTGCCGTGAAAATAGGCGGCGATAAAGTGGATGTTACCAATATGGTTCCTGCAGGAACAGAGCCTCACGACTGGGAACCGGCAACAAAGGACATCACAAGCCTGGAAAAAGCGGATGTATTTATATACAGCGGAGCCGGAATGGAGCACTGGGCAGAGGATGTGTTAAAAACTCTTAAAAACAAGAATCTGACTGTTACAGAGGCGTCTTCGGGAATCACTTTGATGAAGGGGCACGAGCATGAGGAGGGGGAAAGCCAGGAAGCTGAAAGTGAGGAACATGAGCACGGAGAGTTTGATCCTCATGTATGGCTGAGCCCGGTTAACGCGAAGAAAGAGATGGAAAATATCAAGGATGCTTTTGTAAAGGCAGACCCTGAGAATGAAGCATACTACCAGGCTAATTATGAAACCTATGCCGGTAAATTTGATGAGCTGGACAAGAAATTTAAAGACACCCTGTCTCCGCTGCCAAACAAGTCGGTGGTAGTTGCCCATGAGGCATTCGGATATCTTTGCGATGCTTATGGACTGACTCAGATGGGAATTGAAGGACTGACACCGGATTCAGAGCCGGATCCTGCAAGAATGGCCGAAGTCATAGATTTCGTAAAGGAAAACAAAGTGAAAACCATATTTTTTGAAGATCTGGTCAGCCCGAAAGTGGCGGAGACCATAGCAAAAGAAACCGGCGCAAAAACAGAAGTTTTAAATCCTTTAGAAGGACTGACGGATGAACAGTTAAAAAATGGGGATGATTATTTTTCCGTTATGGAGAAAAATCTCACCGTATTAAAGGAAGCGCTGGAATAAAAAGAACAGGAGTAAACATGTGAACGCGATTGAAATGAAAGGACTGACATTTTCCTACGGAGGAACGCGGATTTTAAACGGAGTGGATCTAACCGTTCCCCAAGGCGGTTTTGCCGCACTCACCGGTGATAATGGAGCGGGTAAGAGTACGCTGATCCGGATACTTTTGGGAGAACTGTCTTTAACCGGAGAGGCAGGAAGCTTTAAGCTGCTGGGAAAGGACATCCGTCAGTTTAGTGACTGGAAAGAAGTGGGCTATGTTCCCCAGAACGGAATGGATACCTATAAGGACTTTCCGGCCTCCGTTGAGGAGATCATTCAGGCGAATTTGTACAGTCAGATCGGGCTGTTTCATTTTGCAGGAAAAAAAGAGAAGGAAAAAGTGACGGAAGCGCTCTGTGAGGTGGGAATGGAATCATACAGAAAGCGCCTGATCGGAAAGCTTTCAGGCGGACAGCAGCAGCGGGTTTTGCTGGCGAGAGCCCTGGTTAACAGGCCCCGTCTTCTGATTCTTGACGAGCCGACCACCGGTGTGGATGAAAAAAATACGGAAGAGTTCTACCGCCTGATAAAGAATTTCAATCGCGATGATCATATGACTGTTTTTATGGTAACACATGACCGGAAACGGCTGGCTGGACTGGCAGATACCATCTTTCGGCTGGAGGATGGAGTAATGAGACAAATAACAATCCCGGGGGAGGCTGACTGTGATGGAGATCTTTAATTATGCTTTTATGCAGAGGGCCTTTGTGGTGGGAATCCTGCTTGCAATGGTAATTCCCTGCATTGGTGTCGTGATTGTATTAAAAAGACTTTCCATGATTGGAGATGCGCTTTCCCATACTTCCCTTGCAGGAGTTGCCTTCGGGCTTATTATGGGGATCAATCCGGTAGCCGGAGCCGTGGCCGCCTGTATCATGGCCGCCCTTGGAATCGAGGCCATACGGAGAAAACTGCCCCGTTATTCAGAAATGTCCATTGCGATTATCATGTCTGCAGGAATCGGTCTGGCAGGTGTGCTTTCCGGTTTTGTGAAGAATTCTGCAAATTTTAACAGCTTTCTGTTTGGCAGTATTGTAGCAATCAGTGATATGGAAATGTTTCTGGTGATTGGAGTGTCCTTAACGGTCCTCCTGCTGTTTTTACTCCTTTATAAAGAGCTGTTTTATATCGCGCTTGATGAGAGGAGCGCCAGACTTGCCGGAGTTCCGGTGAAAATAGTGAATTTTATATTTACCGTGTTAACAGCAGTTACAGTCTCCATAGCGGCCAGGACCGTAGGAGCGTTAATTGTTTCTTCCATGATGGTAATTCCCACAGCCTGTTCCATGCAGTTTTCAAAAAATTACAGGCAGACGGTTCTTTATGCCATTGGTTTTGATGTGATATTTATGATAATCGGCCTTTTTGCGGCCTATTATCTGGGGTTAAAACCGGGAGGAACCATTGTTTTAGTGGGGGTTGTTTTTCTTCTGCTTATATTTATTGGAAAGAAGCTGCTCGGAGTGAAAGGCTAGGTCACGATAAGGAGTAGATAAGATGATAGATTTGTATATCATATCCGGCTTTCTGGGAGCAGGTAAGACCACTTTGATTCAGACGATGGTCCCCGCTGTTTTTCAGAACCGGAAGGTTGTAGTGATTGAAAATGATTTCGGAGATGCCGGAATCGATGCGGAGCTTTTAAAAGGTGACAGTTTAACTGTGACCAGCTTAAATTCAGGGTGTATCTGCTGCAGTCTGACCGGAGATTTTAACAGAGCCATGGGACAGATTGCAGAGGAATATGGGCCTGATGTGATTTTAGTGGAGCCGTCCGGAGCGGGGCGGCTGTCGGATATTATTAAGGTATGCATGAACCGGAAGGACATTGTGAAGATCTGCCGCTGCATTACTGTGGTGGATGTGATGAATTTTGATAAATACAGAGAAAATTTCGGAGAAGTGTTCATCAACCAGATTCAGTTCGGTGATTTAATTCTTTTAAGCCATATAAGCGAAAAAGCAGGAGAGACAGAAGACGTCATGGGGAAAATCAGGAAACTGAATCCTGAGGCCAGAATT
This sequence comes from Bacillota bacterium, assembly GCA_023386315.1. Lineage (GTDB taxonomy): Bacteria > Bacillota > Clostridia > Lachnospirales > Lachnospiraceae > Lacrimispora. The sequence continues at coordinate 6,603 of JAEWJZ010000020.1, forward strand.
GAAGCGGATTTCTGGGACAGCATTCCTGCAGAGGTATTTCGTGAGGGGAACCGGGTAACTTTGGCAGAGACCTTACAGGAAGAGCTTAAAAAGCCCGCCGCTTTGAACAGGAAGATCCGTTCCGGCGGAAAGGGAGAATCTGCCGTACGTCCCCTGTTTCATTTTGCCAGAGAGATCTTTTCTTCGGTTACCTTTGAGTGTGATGAACTTCTGTCAGAAGCCGAACTGAAGATGAAAATCAACAGGGTAACCGGGCAGGCAGATGGAATGATTCTCAGAGGAAAAGGGATTGTGAAAAGTCCAGAGGGAAGCATTTCTTTTCATTACATACCCGGTATGCTTAAGATTCAAAGTTACCGGGGAGAGGGAAACAGTGTGTGTTTCATAGGAACAGGAATAAAGGAACAGCAGATTATTACATTGTTTAAAGGAGAATGACGCATGGTGGTTCCTGCATGGGTAATCACAGGATTTCTTGATTCCGGTAAAACAACGCTGATAAACCGGTTAATCCGGGAAGAACTTTCTGAACAGGAAGTCCTGGTGATTCAATTTGAACGGGGCGATACACCCCTTGCCGAAGGGGAAGGCGTGCGCTCCCTTTATTATTCTAAGGCAGAAATAGAGGAGTCACCGTTTTTGGTGGCTGACTCGATTTGCGAAGAAATTCTGGCTGATCCGGCTGATTTAATCTTGATTGAGTGGAATGGAATGGAGCATTTTCACAAATTTGAGGAGATGTTTCTCCAGTTTCACATGAAGCCGGCCGTCAATGTGGAAAAGGTTGTTTATGTGGGAGAGGAAAAAGAGCTGAAGCTTAGGATCACAGACTCCGGGCTGATTTCCATGTCCCAGATCGCAGCCAGTGATATGGCATATTTAAGAACAGAGGATTTGAAAAAGGCGGAGCTGAGTGCCCAGGCGCTTTTTCGTATTAATCCGGATATCCGTGTATTTACAGAGGGAAAATGGGAGCGTATTAAGAAAAATATGTTCCGGTATGAAGTGAAATCCCAGCTTCTGCTGCTTTTGGCTGCAGCTGTGGCTATTATTTATCTGATTGCAAATTCGTTTCTGGGATCATTTGTCACGTTGTTTCTGGGCGTGTTTTTACAGGCGGTGCCCTTTCTTGTTATTGGAGTGCTGCTTTCCTCCGCCATACAGGTTTATGTGCCTGCAGACTGGATCCGGAGTAAGTTTCCAAAGAATGTGGTCATGGGGCAGCTCTTTGCCATAGCGGCCGGATTTTGTCTCCCGGTTTGTGACTGTGCTTCCGTACCGGTGTTTAAAGGTCTGGTAAAAAAGGGAGTTCCGCTGTCTGCAGCAGTTACCTTTATGCTGGTTTCTCCCGTGATTAACCCGGTGGTGATTTTGTCTACCTGGTATGCCTTTAATGGGAACATTAAGATAATTGCAGCCAGATGCGGTCTGGGGATTTTGTGCGCAGTTCTGACCGGTCTTACTTATCTTGTATCCACGCCCCAAAAGATACTGTTAGCGGATCCGTCCATACAGGGGGGAGAAACGTACGGGGATTATGAGATCCCTGCGGCGGATGAGACGAAAGCTTCCCGCTTTTTTCTCATGATGCGTCACGCCCAGAATGAATTTTTCACAGTTGGGAAATATCTGCTTACCGGTATTTTTGTTTCCACTGTACTGCAGGAAGTCTGGCCGGGAATGACCCGGTCGGGAGCGGGAATTCCCATTCTGGGTTCGGTGGCATTTATGATGGCAATGGCATTTATCCTGTCTTTGTGTTCTTCATCCGATGCGGTGGTGGCAAGAACCATGGCAGGTGTTTTCCCGGCAGGGGCTCTGATGGGATTTCTGGTATTTGGTCCCATGATTGATTTGAAAAATGGAGCAATGCTTCTTGGCGGATTTGAGAAAAAGTTTATTGTCCGTCTTTTTGTTACAACATTCCTGATTTGTTTTGGTGTAGTGGGTATGTTTGCATTGCTTGGAAGCGGAGGGATCCGGATATGAAGCTGAAAGGGAAAGGAATCAATGTACAGGCATTGACAGAGTCTGCCTGCTATCTGCTTTTTGGAATTCTGCTTTTCCGGCTGACTGTTACAGGCGGCTATCTCTCCTATGTGACGCCGAGAATGAAGCCTTACTTATATGGCCTGTCCGCACTTATGGTACTGTGGGCAGCCATGGGGGCAGGGAAGATTTTTCGCCCCAAATATAAGGGCAGGCTGTTTCATTGTCTGGTTCTTGGAATTCCGATTCTGATTTTAACAGTACCGCCAGCCCCTCCTGCAGGAAGTGCGGCGATTAAGAACTATTCCAGCTCCAGTATACCTGGTTCCTCTTCGGAAGGGGCTGGAATCGATTATGGAAGTGCCAGTGAACAGGAAACATCCGGGTTTGATTATTATGAAGATGAAACAGAGGCAGAGCAGCCGGATTACAGTGCCGGCTATGAGGGGAATGCAGATGATGCTGCACAGACACAAAGCCAGCAGCCGGAGCTTTTAAAAGGAGCCGGATTAAATGGGCTTGATGAGAAAGCCAGAACGATCACCATTGCAGACGATGATTATTATGCGTGGATGACAGAGCTTGGAGCTCATGCAGACAAATACCAGGGATATACAGTTACCATGAAGGGGTTTGTATTTCTGGATCTGGAAAACCGGCAGGAAAATGAATTCGCCCTGGTCCGTCTGTCTATGTGGTGCTGTTCTGCTGATATGGCGCCTATGGGGCTGATGGCGTATGATACAAAAGGATTGAGCTTTAAAGAAAATGACTGGGTGACGGTTACCGGAAAGCTGTCGGTAAAAGACGGATATCCTACCATTGATGCAGAAAATATGGTGGCAGCGGAGAAACCACAGCAGGAGTATGTTTATCCATATTACTGATAAAAACGTATCTGCGTGAGGTACGCATGAATCAGAAGTTAAAAAAGAAATGTTTCTGTGAGATATATAGTTATATATCAGCAAAGACATTTCTTTTTTATAAGCAAGTTCGGTTGACAGACATTTCACGCTGATTTACAATGATCTTATTATGCAATTATTACCAGTAAATCAGTAATACAACAGGAATGGATATGGAAGGAGCCGATACAACATGCAATTCAGCTTAAATGATTTTCTGATCGCTGTCTCGTTTGCATTGGACTTTGTTGAGATGGACCGGTTAGGAATGCAGTCGAATCATGGAAAGAGAACTGCTTATCTGACCTTATGCATAGCAAGGAGACTGGATCTAACGGAAGAAGAGGTTTACGATGCCGCCGCGCTCTCCATTCTCCATGATAACGGTTTAAGTGAATCAAGTCTCTATGAACAGCTTCCCCAGGAAGGGGATCATGCAGTGACAGGATTTGAAGGTTCCAGAGGTCATTGTGTGATTGGAGAAAAGAATGTAAAAGACTACCCGTTTCTGACAGAGCCTCTGAATGTGATTCTTTACCATCATGAGCGCTATGACGGAAATGGGTTTTTCGGGTTAAAGGGCGATGAGATACCGCTTATTTCACAGATTATAGCTGCAGCTGACAGCTTTGAAAACTATTTTAAATATGCAGTCGGAGATTATTCCCACGAAAAGGTGCTCAAGTGGGTGAACAGTTGTGAGGCAGGCATGGTTTCACCGCAGCTTGCTGCAATCCTTTATCAGATGGCGGAGGATCAGTCTCTCTGGAAAAATCTAAGCAATGACAGGATTGAACCGGCTCTTGAGGCTCTGGTCCCATCCTTTGAGATGGATGTGCCCCTGGATAAAATCCGCCAGGTTACCGGTGTGTTTTCCAGAATTGTTGACTCAAAATCAAGTTTTACCAGACGCCATTCCAAAGGTCTGGCAGAAAAAGCAGCCAGAATGGCGGAATATTATAATAAGGATCAGGAGGAGACAGCCCGGCTGATCATTGCAGCTGACTTACATGATTTAGGAAAGCTGGCTGTACCAAACAGTATTCTTGATGTTCCCCGAGCCCTGACTGCGGAGGAATTTGAGACAGTAAAGAGACATGTGTATTATACAAGAGTTGCACTTGAGAACATCAGAGGCTTTGAAGACATTACGGAATGGGCAGCAAACCACCATGAAAAACTGAACGGGAAGGGATATCCTTTCGGTAAGACAGGGGATGAACTGGATTTCAATTCCCGTCTGATGGGGTGTCTTGATGTATATCAGGCTCTTACCGAGGACCGTCCCTACCGGAAGGGAATGGGGCACAGTCAGGCCATTAAGATTCTTTCTGATATGGCAGGTAATGGTTTTGTGGATAGCGTAATTACAAAAGATATCGACCAGGCATTTGGTATCATGATATAGGGGGAATGAAATATGAAGTATGAAAAAGCCGCATTGTCCATTGTGCTGGTGTCACTGCCCTTTCTTGTTTTCGACGCGATGCTGCCTGCTTATACAAACGAACTGGGGTATACCGTATTTCAATTAAGCATTCTGTATTCTGTTTATTCATTTTCAGAACTGATCATGAGGCTGCTGATTGGAAAGGTATCCGACCGTTACAGCCGTTACACGGTAATATGCTGTGCCCTGTTCCTGTATGGACTGGCTTATTTTTTATTTGCAAAGGCAGGAAGTCTTGGATACTTACTGGCTGCAAGAATGGTACAGGGAGCGGCAGGGATTCTCTTAACAATTTCTGCAGTCAGCCTGATCACGGCAGAGAAAACCAGCTTTGCACAGGGACTTGGAAGATATAGTAGTAACCGGCAATTCGGAGGAATCTTAGGAATCGGTCTGACATTTTACGTGTTCAGCCGCTCTGATTTTTTAGAAGGATGGAACAGGTTGTTTTTAATCAGTGCCGCTTTTGCAATGGTTTCACTGGTGTATACATTTACCCAAAGACCGTCACACACGAAAGAACCGGTTTCCCAGTCTGAAAAGGCAGTTTATACCCCGCTGGAACAGAAGATATGGATTTTAAATCTCCTTTACTGCATACCGGTGAGGATGGCAGGAGTGCTGATTATTCCGTATATGATGGAAGTATACCATGTGGATATGGAAGCTGTTGCAGTTGTGTTTCTATTGCCGGTAATGCTTTCTGCTTTTCTTAGTCCCAGAATCGGACAAATCGGAGACAGGCTGGGATATAAGAAAACCATTCTTTCATTTACGCTGATTGCTGCTGTACTCATTATTTTTCTGGTTTTCAGCCCGGATCTGTGGATATTTGCTATTATCTGGACATTGTATGAGTTAGCCCTTACTGCCCAGGATTATTCCCTGGATGCATTGTTTGTGGAAGGAGTTCCGGAACGGGTAATGGGAAATTTTTACGGAAAGTATATGTTTGGCACCAGTCTGGGCGGAATCATTGGTCCTTTTATCGGAGGAAGTGTATTTCAACTGGCTGGCGGCAGGGCACCTTATTTTGTCTGTTCTGCATTTCTGGCTGTGATCAGTGCTCTTGTGTGGAGGCTGATACCCGCCAGGGGGAAGCTTAAAATAGAAGCGCCCGGGTTGACAGAAAAACCAGATGGTGATATAGTCAGATAATCAAATGTAAGGAGAGCAGATATGAGTATTTTTATTAGCGATCAATTGACAAGACGAATGAGCTCTGTACAAATCAACCCGGTGAAACATTGTACAGAGTATGGCGGTTACTGATACGCTTATAGAATTCATCGGGAGACAGTGCAGCAATAAGAACAGCGTTACAGGCTGTTTCTTCTTTTGATGCCTGTTTTCCCTGCTTCTTTTTGCGCTATAAGGTCATGGACAATGTTTTGTTTGTTCATGGCCTTTTGTTGTAGAAAATCCGGACAGAAGGCAGAGGAGATTTTATCCATGTCTTCTGTTTTTTTATTAAAAAAATCAGCAACAGGGATATTGGGATAGAAAGAGGAAATACGTCTGTATCTGAAATGAACACAGGAAAGAAGGAATATAGACATGAGTTTATTGGAGATTACAGGCTTATCTCATTCATTTGGAGATAATCAGCTGTTTCATGAAACAGATTTGGTTCTTAATAAAGGAGAACATATTGGAATTACGGGTCAGAACGGTACGGGAAAAAGTACCTTAATTAAAATCTGTACAGAAGAAATCATACCGGATCAAGGAAGAGTGGTGTGGTATCCGGGTACAAAAGCCGGTTACCTGGATCAATACGCCAGTATAGACGGTTCCATGACAATGAAAGCATTTTTAAAAACTGCATTTGAAGAACTATATATCATGGAGAAAAAGATGAATGAGCTGTATGTCCGTGCAGCCGAGGGACAGGAAGGTGCTCTTAAGGCAGCTGCAGGATATCAGGAGACATTGGAACAGCGTGATTTTTACCGGATTGATTCACAGATTGATCTGGTTTGTCAGGGACTGGGGCTCTCATCTATTGGGCTTACCCGTCCAATTGGAGAAATGAGCGGAGGCCAGAGGGCAAAAGTCATTATGGCAAAACTCTTGATTGAAAAGCCGGATGTATTGCTGTTAGACGAGCCGACCAACTTTCTGGATCACGATCATATTGTATGGCTTCAGGATTATCTGTGCGGTATCGGCCAGGCATTTATCATTGTTTCTCATGACGAAGGGTTTCTTACTAAAACAACAAACTGGATTTGTGATATTGATAATCAGAAAATAGTAAAATACTTTGGTTCCTACGGAGAATTTCTGAAAAAGAAAATACAGTTACGGGAAAATTATACAAGACAATATTCTGCACAGCAGAAAGAAATTAAAAAGACGGAAGAATTTATCCGCAAAAATATAGCCGGAAGAAAATCGAAAATGGCAAGAGGAAGGCAAAAGCAGCTTGATCATATGGAACGGCTGGAGGCGCTGGAGCAGAAGGAAATCAGACCATTTTTCCGGTTCGATCAAGGGACGCTCTCATCGACAGGAAAACTGAAAGTATCAGATCTGACGGTAGGCTACAGCTTTCCAGTTTTATCCTCCGTGAATTTTTCCATGAAAGAGGGAGAAAAAGTGGTCATAACGGGCTTTAACGGAGCAGGCAAATCCACACTGTTAAAAACACTGATGAGTGAGATTCCTGCCTTAAGCGGTGAGTATTGTTTTTCTGCAAAAGCGGTCATTGGATATTATGAGCAGGATCAGATATGGGAAGATGACTGTCTGACTCCCATAGAGATCGTGTCGGATCATTTTCCCTCCCTGGAGACAAAGGAGGTAAGAAAAAAGCTGGCTTTAAATGGAATATCAGGGAAGCATGCGCTTCAGCCCATCAGAACCTTAAGCGGAGGAGAGCAGGCAAAAGTAAAGCTGTGCCTGCTGACAGGAAGAACTTATAATTTTCTCATCCTGGATGAGCCCACCAATCATCTGGATGTACAGGCGAAACTGGCGCTTAAGGCAGCATTATCTGAATTTCCCGGCACTGTTTTGCTGGTTTCCCATGAAGTATCATTTTACAGAGACTGGGTTAACAGAGTGATTGAAATCAGTTCTTATTGAGAATTAATTTTATTAAATATAATTTATTAAAATCATATTGACTTCAGTGGAATAATGTGGTAGTATTTTAATATCAAAAAAGATTATATGAATAAAACACACAGGATTAGAGATGATTTCCATAGTGGTTTCAAATAAAATAAAGGAGGAACAGATATTATGTCATTTATTCAGAGCCTTGAGAAGAGAAGAACTTATTATAATATCAACCGTGACCTTCCTGTATCGGAAGAGGAAGTTCTGGAAATAATCAGAAAGGTGACAGAAGCTACACCGGACGCATTCAATATGAAGAGCGCAAGAGTAGTGGTCGCACTGGGAGAGAAGCAGGATCAGCTGTGGGATGGTGTGTATGATGCGTTTGGCGGACAGATAGACCGGGAAAAGATTAATACATTTAAGAGCGGATATGGTTCGGTTCTGTATTTTATCGATGAGTCGGTTATAAAATCCTATCAGGAACAGTTCGCCCTCTATGCTGATAATTTCCCGGTCTGGGCCAATCAGGCGAACGGAATGCTTCAGTCCAATATCTGGACTGCTTTTAGGGAAGCAGGAGTCGGAGCATCTCTTCAGCACTATAATCCGGTGATTGATGAGGCGGTTGCCAGATTATTTGATATTCCGGATCACTGGAAGCTCATCGCAGAGATGCCATTTGGCGGCATCGGCGCAGAACCGGACGCGAAAGAGAAAGAAGATATTGGGAAAAGAGTTATTGTAAAAAAATAAAAATAAAAGATCGAAAAGCTGTCGGGTATGTTTGCCTGGCAGCTTTTCGATTTTGTCTTTAAGTGAAGTTTTTTACAATTTTTATATATTCGTTTGCATGGTAATTCAGATACGATCCTTTACGGTAAGCGGCCACAAAATCCACCATTGTATTAGGCGTGCCAAAGGAAAAACACACCAGCTTATCAAGGAAATTCATATGTTTTAAATGTGTATCAGTAACAAAGGCAACACCGTAGTTTTTTGAAACCAACTCTGCGCCTGCTCTGATATTGCTTGTAATCAGCATCTTATTCGGCTGGAATCCAATCTGCTGAAAAACACGGTCTACCGTCTGGCGTGAACGCTGGTTGGTTTCCTGAAGAATGAAACGTTCATCCTGAAGGAGTGATAAATCAAACCATTGACGGGTGCAGCCCTCTTTCGTTATCCCCTGGTCTGCCAGAGGATGATTGACTGACATGATCAGAAGCATCTCTTCATGGCTGATCACTTCAAACTCTACCTCCGGACTTTTCACGGGTTTGTTAAAAAATGCCAGGTCTGTCTCACCGGAAAGGATCATATTCTCCAGGGTGGCTGAAGCGGATTCCTTAATATTAATAATAACATTTGGATACAGGCTTCTGAAGATAGGAAGCGTGCATGGAAGCATGTAGGTTCCCCGCATCACAGGAAAGGCAATGTTTAATACACCGATATTGCTTTTAATAATATCTGACAGTTCATTGTCTAATTCTTTTTTCAGCTGGAGGATTTCTCCGGCTTTTTTTACGTATCTCTCTCCGGCATAAGTGAGTATGAAACGGTTTCCAATTTTTTTAAACAGTCTCTGTCCAAGGCTGCTTTCCAGGCTTTGCAGGAATTTTGTAAGCGTAGGCTGGGAAATATATAAGGAATTAGCAGCTTTGGTTATATTCTGATGCTTGGCAACAGCTAAAACATAATTCAAATCTTTAAAGTCCATGGTATCACCTCTGTAATAATTTTACCTGAAACCTTTAAAAAATACAAGAAAAATATAGCTACAAACTATAGTTTTTATGGAAAACATGAATTAGACATATAGTTTTGAACATGTTATATTGGTTTTATCGATAGGATTATATAATTCAGAGATGGTAACCGTAAAGAAAAATTAAATAATGAGGTGGAACAGGCATGAACTACATAAATATTATATCTATTATATTTTTGTTTGTTGTAGTGGCAATTGGATTTGTAAAAAAATGCAATATTGGTGTTTTGGCAATCGGATCAGCATTGATTCTGGCAAGATTGGGAGGGTTGAGTGACAGTAAGGTTCTGGCTGGTTTTGATGCAAAACTTTTTATTACACTTGTTGGCGTATCGTTTTTGTTTAGTGTTGCGCAGGTTAACGGTACGTTGGAACTTGTTGCAAAAAAGGGAATCGGACTTGCAGGAAAGAGAACGTATCTGGTACCGGTTATCATTTTTCTGGTATCTGGTATTCTGACTATTATTGGACCAGGTAATATTCCGGTAGGAAACTTAATGACAGTTGTTGCAGTAACCGTTGCGGTCAGCATGGGAGAAAATCCTCTGTTGTTTGCACTGGCTGCCAAAGTAGCAGCAAATGGTTTTACCTTATCTCCTCTGACACCTCCTGGAGTATTGATGGAGAAATTGGGAACAGAAGCTGGTTTTACCGGATTTGAGCTTCCAGTCATGTGGAATTGTATTATATGGTCTACAATTCTGATGATAGGATTCTCCATTTATTATAAGATATGGAAGATTAAACCTTCAGATAAAAATAATGCATCACTGGAAGTGAAAGAGCACCTCAATAAACAGCAGTGGATAACAATCCTTGGTGTTCTGGCCATGGTTGTTATGGTTGTGGGATTAAATATCAATGTGGGTCTTGCTTCCTTTTTCGCAGCATCGATATTAGTAATATTGGGCGTAACGGATGAAAAGAAAGCTTTGGTAAAGGTACCGTGGGGAACACTTATTCTGATCTGTGGTGTAGGTGTGCTGATGAACGTTGTTATAGAACTGGGTGGACTGGATCTGATGTCTAAGGGACTTTTATCCATCATGACACCAAAAACAGCTGCACCGATTATCGGTGTAACCTCTTCTATTTTATCATTCTTCAGTTCTACTACCGGTGTTGTCATGCCTTCCATGATTCCTACCGTTGGTCCGATTGTCCAGTCATTGGGAACTGGTAATGCCGGATTTGCAGAGTTAGCCAGTGTTGTAATTACTTCCTCTTTGTCAGCTGCATTCAGCCCGGCTTCCACCGGTGGCGGACTGATTCTGGCCGCATACATGACAGCATCAGATTCTGAGAATAAGGATCAGGAGCAGAATAAACTTTTTGGTAAGCTGTTTATCATTGCGCTGGTATGTGTAGTAGCAAATGCTATTTTAGCAACAATCGGAATTTATGGAATTATTTGTTAAATGGAGGAAGCATTATGTTAGATCAGCAGAGAAAAAGAATTCCCTGTTCCATACTGCGGGGAGGTACCAGTAAAGGCGTATATATACTGGAAAATTATCTGCCCTCTGAAGAACAGGCAAGAAATGAACTTCTCATGAGAATCATGGGAAGTCCCGATATAAAGCAGATTAATGGGCTGGGAGGTGCGGCTTCTGTTACCAGTAAGGTTGCGATCATAGGAGTTTCCAAACGCGGGGATGCGGATGTGGATTATACCTTTGCACAGGTATCTGTGGATAAACCGCTGGTAAGCTATAAGGGCAACTGCGGTAATATTTCTTCAGGAGTCGGACCATTTGCAATCGAGCAGGGACTTGTAAAAATCACAGAGCCAGTCACAACTGTTAAAGTGTTTAATACAAACACGGGAAAAATTATTGAAGAAGAAGTGGAAGTTAAAAACGGAGCAGTCAGATACGATGGTGATTTTGCCATTGCCGGGGTTCCTGGAACGGGTTCTCCTGTTAAGCTGAAGTTTCTGGACCCTGCGGGAAGTGTTTCAGGAAAGCTTCTGCCAACAGGAAATGCTGCAGATGTGCTGGAAGTTCCAGGCATTGGCCAGGTAGAAGTATCCATTGTAGATGCAGCCAATCCCCTGGTATTTGTAAAGGCCTCTGATCTGGGACTGACAGGGAAAGAACTTCCGAAGAAACTTGACGCTGACCAGGAAAAACTGGATCTTTTAGAAACGGTAAGAGGTCTGGCAGCTGTTAAAATGGGATTAATAACTGACTATAAGAAATCAGCGTGGGAGATGCCGGGTGTTCCTAAAATGACGTTTGTTGCAGAACCGGATGAGTATGAGACCACCTCAGGCGTGACCATAAAGGGGGACAGCATTGATCTTTTATCACGTATGATGTCAATGCAGAAGACTCATCCCACCTACGCCATGACTGGTGCCATGTGTACAGCTGCTGCTGCCATTATTCCAGGCAGTGTGGTAAATCAGGTTTTAAGACCGGGAGCAGATACAAAATTTATCCGTATTGGTCATGCGGGCGGAATTTTGGAAGCAGGTGTTGATTTTCATGTAGAAGGAAATGAAACAATTGTGGAAGATACATTTGGATTCAGGACTGCAAATCTTTTACTGGAAGGATTTACATATTGCTGATTGGAAATGATGAAAAAGCTTAATTGTTAAAAGCAGGAGGATATAGACGTGGTAAAACTTTATGACAGTGGTGTGTATCTGATCAATGAAAGGGAACTTATTCCTGAAGAAGAATACTCGAAAGCGGGAGCCTTAACAGGTGCCCCTGCAGATCGGGAAGAAGCAAAAAAGGGGACAATTTCCTATGGCATTTTAAAACAGCATAACACTTCTGATGACATGTCTCATTTAAAAATAAAATTTGATGCCATGACCTCCCATGATCTCACTTTTGTAGGAGTCATCCAGACTGCCAAAGCATCTGGAATGGAGAAATTTCCGATTCCTTACGTACTGACCAACTGCCACAATTCTTTGTGCGCAGTTGGTGGTACCATAAATGAAGATGATCATGTTTTTGGTCTGTCTGCAGCACAAAAGTATGGAGGCATTTATGTTCCTCCCCATATTGCAGTGATTCATCAGTATATGAGGGAAATGCACGCAGGCGGAGGTCAGATGATATTAGGATCTGATTCCCATACGCGGTATGGTGCATTAGGAACCATGGCAGTCGGAGAGGGCGGCGGTGAGCTGGTGAAACAACTTCTTTCCGACACCTACGATCTTGCTTATCCTGATATTATTGCCGTCTATCTGACTGGAAAGCCAAATCCGGGAGTAGGCCCTCAGGATATTGCGCTGGCAATTATCGGAGCAGTGTTTAAAAATGGTTATGTGAAAAATAAAGTAATGGAATTTGTGGGACCGGGAATTGTCTCTATGAGCACGGACTTCCGCAATGGAATTGATGTAATGACAACGGAAACCACCTGCTTAAGCTCCATATGGAGTACGGATGAGGATACAAAAAGTTATTTGTCAGCCCATGGCAGAGTGGCGGATTATCAGGAATTAAAACCTGCGGCTGCAGCTTATTATGATGGCTGCGTATATGTGGATTTAAGTACAGTAAAGCCTATGATTGCGCTGCCATTTCATCCCAGCAATACATATGAAATTGATGAGCTGAATGAAAATTTGGGCGATATCCTGCGACTGGTAGAAATAGAGGCGGAAAAAGTAAGTAAGGGACGGGCTCCATTTACTCTGACTGACAAAATTGTCAATGGAAAGCTTCAGGTCCAGCAGGGAATTATCGCCGGATGCGCCGGAGGCAATTATACCAACGTCATAGAAGCTGCTAATGCCCTGAAGGGAAATGACTGCGGCTATGGTGAGTTCTCCCTGTCGGTTTATCCGTCATCACAGCCTGTTTACATGGATCTGGTGAAAAAAGGTGCTGTGACAGACTTAATGGAAGCTGGAGCCGTGTTAAAGACTGCTTTCTGCGGACCGTGCTTTGGTGCCGGTGATACCCCTGCTCATAATGGTCTGAGTATCCGCCACACCACCAGAAACTTCCCCAACCGGGAAGGCTCCAAGCCTGGAGATGGTCAGATGGCAGCCGTTGCACTGATGGATGCCCGCTCCATTGCAGCTACTGCGGCAAATGGAGGTGTGCTTACTTCTGCAGAAGCGTTTGACTGCTGGGGAAAAATACCGGATTATCAGTTTGACAGCACTGCATATAAAAAGAGAATATACCAGGGATTTAATCAGGAACAAAAAGAGAAAGAACTGGTATGCGGCCCCAATATTAAAGACTGGCCGGAAATGAGCGCTTTGACAGAGAACATTCTTTTAAAAGTGTGTTCTAAGATTATGGATGAGGTTACTACTACAGATGAGCTGATTCCTTCCGGTGAGACAGCTTCTTACCGCTCCAATCCATTGGGACTTGCTGAATTTACCTTATCCAGAAGAGACCCGGCTTATGTGGAAAGAAGTAAATGCGTTGACCGTCTGGAAAAAGCAAGAACTGCAGGAAAGTCTCCGGCAGAATTGGATCCCAAGCTTACAAAGATCTATGATTCAATCAAAAAAATTCCTGGCATGGAAACGATTCAAATATCAGATACGGAAATCGGAAGTATGATTTATGCAATTAAGCCGGGAGATGGTTCAGCCAGAGAACAGGCAGCCAGCTGTCAGAGAGTCATCGGCGGACTTGCCAACATAACCAGGGAATATGCAACAAAACGTTATCGTTCTAATGTAATGAACTGGGGAATGCTGCCATTTCAGATGAAGGACGAACCGGAATTTGAGGCAGGCGATTATATTTTTGTTTCTGGAGTACGGACTGCATTGGAAAGCGGAAATATGTCAGATATCACAGCTTATGTGATAAAGGAAGATTCTGTCAAAAAAATTCATTTATATATAACAGAAATGACTCAGGAAGAACGTGAGATTGTAAAAGCGGGAAGCCTGATCAATTACAACAGAAAACGGAAATAAGAGGAGGAGCAACATGGAAATCGTGCAGCCGGCAATGGCCGGAACACTGGAATCCAGCGACTGCCAGGTTACGGTAGAACCTGGTAATGATGGCATAGAATTTAACCTGGAAAGTGTGGTTATTAACCAGTTTGGTAATCAGATCAAAAAGGTTGTGATGGAAACGCTTAAGAATATGGAAGTCAGTCAGGTGAAAATCTCTATCGTAGACAAAGGAGCACTGGATTGTACAATAAAAGCGCGTGTGGAAGGGGCCTTGTTCCGTTCTATCGGGCAATATGATGATCTTCCATGGGGAGGAGCTGTTCGATGATGAATCCGGAGAAGAAACGATTAAGAAGAACCATGATGTTTTTAAATGCCCAGAAGCCAGGGTTAATCAAAGATCCCTACATTTATAAGCCAGATTCCATTATGCTGGATTTAGAGGATGCAGTGGCCGAAAACCAGAAGGATGCTGCACGTTTTTCCCTTTATCATGCACTGAAAGAAATCAATTACCATGGGTGTGAACGGGTAGTCCGCATCAATGCCCTGGATACCCCTTGCTGGAAGGAAGATATTCGCTGTGCGGTAGCAGGCGGATGTGATTCCATACGAATTCCGAAAACAGAGCGGGCAAAGGATGTGAAGCTGGTTGAGGAAGCGGTTGCTGCGGCAGAAAAAGAGTTTGATATTCCCGAAGGAAGGACGCTTATTATGGCGGCCATTGAATCAGCCAGAGGAGTAATGAAAGTTCTTGATATCTGTGAATCCTCAGAAAGACTTTTTGGTATTGCTCTTTCCGGCGGTGATTACACCAAAGATTTGCAGACTCATATTACAGGAACTGGAGTAGAGCTTATGGGTGCAAGGCAGCAGATGATCATCGCAGCCAGAGCAGCCGGGGTCCAGTGCTTTGATACCGTCTATACGAATTTGGAGGATATGGAAGGCTTCCGCAAAGAGGTTGAATCCATTCATTTAATGGGATTTGACGGAAAATCAATTATAAATCCAAGACAGATCAGTATTGTACATGAGATATTCACACCGACTCTTAAGGACATTGTCTTTGCAGAAAAGGTAGTTAAGGAAATCGATGATAAGAAGGCAAAGGGAATCGGTGTATTTACCGTTGATGGAAAGATGATTGATATCGCATTTTATGACGGTGCGATACGTACCATTTATATGGCTAAAGCGTCGGGCGTATATAAGGGGGATTTGTAAAATGATAAATGCAGTTGGAAGGGATATCCCGGAAGAGATTCTAAAAGCCACTGGTAAGGAAGTATTCCAGGGTATTCACTACAGAGACGGTTATACTTATAAAAAGGATGGTCCGGTAACCAGATGTGTGAGTGATAATACAAAGAGTAAATTAGTAGACAGCATTCATGATGTACTGATTAAATGCAACATTAAAGATGGTATGACTCTTGGCTTTCATCATCACTTCCGGGAAGGTGACTATATTGTTAATATGGTAATGGAAGAAGTACACCGGCTGGGCATTAAAGATATCACCATTTGCGCCAGTTCCCTTGGTAAGGCTCACGACCCAATCGTTCCATATATTGAAGATGGAACCATAACGAATATCCAGTCCTCAGGTGTCAGAGGAAAAATCGGTCAGGCTATTTCCTCGGGTAAATTAAAGGGATTAGCCATCATGCGTTCTCATGGAGGCCGTGTTCGTGCCATAGAAAGCGGAGAAACCAGAATTGACATAGCATTTATCGGCGCTCCTACCTGTGACGATTACGGCAATTGCAGGGGAATCGGTGGCAAGAGTAACTGCGGAGTCCTTTCTTATGCTCTTGTAGATGGAGATTACGCTGACCAGGTCGTGGCAATTACAGACTGCCTGGTACCTTTCCCCAATTTTCCTGCACATATCAGCATGACAAAAGTGGATTATGTAGTTGTGGTAGATGCCATTGGCAATCCTGATAAAATTGCCACAGGTGCTGCAAAACCCACCACAGATATGAGAAAGCTGATGATGGCTGATTACTGCACCCAGTTTGTTGTAAATACTCCTTATTTTAAAGATGGATTTTCTTATCAGACCGGGGTAGGCGGGGCATCCATTGCATCTACCATTTCACTTGCTAAAATAATGAAGGAACGCAATATCCGCATGCGTTTCGGTGTTGGTGGCCTGACAAAACCCATGTGTGATCTGTTAGCAAATAATCAGGTGGATTGCCTTCTGGATACCCAGGATTTTGACCTTGATGCAGTAGAGTCGGTAAAAGATTTAAAACATTTCCGTATTTCTGCCGGAGAATATGCAAATCCTTTTAATAAAGGTGCGGTAGTGAATAAACTGGATTTTGTAATACTGGCTGCTCTTGAAGTAGATGTCAATTTCAACTGCAATGTGGTGGTTGGATCAGATGGAGAGATAACCGGAGCGCAGGGAGGACATCCGGACACAGCTGCCGGTGCCAAGTGTTCGATCGTCATCGTTCCGCTGTTACAGGGAAGAATTCCGGCTGTCTGTACGGAAGTAACTGCAGTGACCACTCCGGGAGAAAGTATTGATGTAGTAGTGACTGATTATGGAATTGCAATCAATCCGAAGCGACAGGACTTAATTGACTGCATGAAAGGAGTCGATCTTCCTTTTAAGACAATTGAGGAACTCCGTGATATTGCCTATTCCATGGTAGGAGAACCGGAAAAAGTGGAATTCGATGATAAGGTTGTAGGGATTATCGAAAGCCGGGATGGAACCATATTAGATGTAGTGCGTAAGGTGAAAGAATATACTTTCGCGGATAATTAGATGATAGAAACAGATAAGAAGAAATGTGAAAATTATGCCGTCTGGCTTGGGAATATGGCGGGATTGGCACTGTTAGAGGAAGTTTATACAGCGCCAAAACCGGGACTCGTGGATCCGTTCAGTAATGGAGCACACCTGGATATGAATCTGCTTACATTTAAGAGAAGCGCAGATGCTTTGCTGCCATATTTTTGCAGATTTGCTGAAACAGGAATTCAAATGTCTGAAAAACCAGAAGGATGTTTTCTAAAGATCCGCCAGATTGGTATTCAGGCAGAAAATGCGATGTATGAAGCCACCGGCCAGGTTAATACCCATAAAGGTGCAGTGTTTACCATGGGTATCTTATGTGCGGCTGCTGGAAGCTGTTTTAAAAAGTATAGTCAGGTGTCCATAAGCAGTCTGATTATGCAGGAACAAAAAATGGTTAAGAATATTTTATTGAATGAACTTGACTCCATACAGATCCAGAACAGGAAAGATACCCATGGTCAAAAGAATTTATGTACTTATGGTTCCAGAGGAATCAGGGGAGAAGCGGCAGATGGTTATCCTTCCGTGATAAACCTGGCATTACCGGTTATAAGACAGGGAAAGAAAGAAGGAAGAAACTGGAATCTGGTGAAAATCCAGGCGCTGTTTACCCTGATGAGTCAGGTGGAGGATGGAAATATCCTGTCCAGGTGCAGGAGTGAGGGGCTTAAGGAGGTGCAGAAGCTGTCACAGGAGTTTTTGCTCTCAGGCGGTGCCTATTCTAAAGGTGCAATAGAGAAGCTGACGGAATTGGACACCTATTTTATTCACAAAAATTATAGCAGCGGCGGATGTGCCGATTTGCTGGCGGCCTCTGTCTTTTTATCTGAGATTGAGGATGCGTGGGCAGGAAAGTGAGCAGGTAAACTATGCTGGAAGGAAGACCGTTTCAGGGCCGTGCACTGGAAGAATTAAAACAATTTTTAGCCAGTCAGGATCTTAACTATGATGAAGGGATTGAATATAGTGCGTGTGTACTTGATGATGATTACAAAATCATTGCAGCAGGTTCAGTGGAAGAGAATGTGCTAAAGTGCATAGCAGTGGATCCTCTTCATCTTGGAGAAGGATTATCCGGCAGCGTGGTTTCCCAGCTGGTTCAGTACGAGTTTGAGCATGGAAGAAGCAGGCTTGTCCTATATACAAAACCAAAGAATGAGGAAATGTTTAAAAGTTTAGGATTTTATACCGTATTCCGAACAAAATCTGTATTGTTTATGGAGAATGAAAAACAGGGATTTGAAAAATTCATCCGGGCAATACAGGAAATAACACCAATCGATGCCAAAGATTATGGGAAAATAGTTGGCGCTGTTGTAGCCAACTGTAATCCGTTTACACTTGGACACCGGTATTTAATAGAAGAAGCTTTGAAACAGTGTGACTATTTGCATGTGTTTGTATTATCGGATAAGCGGACCTTTTACAGCGCAAAAGACCGTTATCAGATGGTTTTACGGGGAACAGAAGATTTAAAGAGAGTCATTGTTCATCAGGCGTCTGATTATATGGTTTCTGCTGCCACTTTTCCCACTTATTATCTGAAAGAAAAGGTGTTTGCCAATAAAGCCAATTGTGAATTTGATCTGGAACTGTTTGCAGAAAAAATTGCCCCTCCTCTTGGCATAACCAGACGCTTTGCAGGAACAGAGCCTATATGCAGAGTAACCGGTTCTTATAATACCGCAATGAAACAGATTCTTCCTGAGTATGGAATAGAAGTCATAGAAATTGAACGAAAAACACAGGGAGAAGAAGTCATCAGCGCTTCGAGAGTCAGAGAAGCTGTTAAGAAAGGCAGGTTCCAGGATGTACAAAGACTGGTGTCGGAAACGACATGGAGATATTTAACACAAAAATCATAAGTATGAAGGTGAGCCGTTGCAAAAATAAGTGATATTACTTATTTGTAACGGCTCACTGCATTCATTCATTCCTTTGAAAACGTTCCCTGATTTTCATCAGTCTCTCAAAAATACCTTCCTCATCAATAGCCATGTCGTACATTTGGTGTGCAAGCTGGAATCCCTGATCGTTTACAAGGGCTTTTTTCCATGAGCGCGACAAAATCGAATGAGTAAGATGTCTCGCAGAGCGGGGTGCCTGCATGATCATCTCAGCGAGTTCCCAGGCACGTGGAAGAAGCTTTTCTTTTGGCAGTACTTCACTGACGATACCCAGGTCTAATGCTGTCTGGGCATTCATATTCCTTCCGCTATATGCGTAAAATGCCGCTCTCTTGATGCCTGTCAGATTCTGAAGCGATAAGACGATTCCATCACCAGGAGATACACCGCCCAGGTAATGCGCATCGAAAAAGTCTGTACCTTCCGTACAAATTGTGATATCGCATAATGTTCCCATCTGCCAATGGGATCCGGTACCGTTAATCGCTCCGATTGTTGGGATGTCTATACAAAAGATCATATTTTCAATCATTCTCAACGATTCATGATACATTTCCAGTTTCCGTTTCTTTGGCCAATCCATAAATTTTGTTTTCCAGATATCAGGATTGGCTGCCTGCCATTGATCCCCTGTCCCGGTGAGAATCATTACTTCGTTTTCCGGATCACGGCCAATATCTGACCATGCATTACCATATGCCGCCAGTGCTGGCCAGTCAAATTGAAACGATTCCCCGCGGGTGTGCAAACGCACTTCGAGTATGCCCTTACGGCGGGTCATTAAGAGTAAGTCTTTGTACTTTTCTGAATATTCTTCGAAGCTTGTAGGTCCCACCATACATCTCTCTGACATTTCAATTCCTCCTTTGCTACTAAATAAAAAAGCCGCTTACCTTTCGTGGTGCAGTGAAAGGTAAGCGGCCCCTCTTAACTTCCGGTGATTTTATTTGCCCATTAAGCGCCCTTTCATTCTCATCAATCGTTCAAGAGCACCTTCTTCATCAATAGCCATGTCGTACATCTGGTGAGTAAGGTGGAATCCCTGATCGTTGACTAAGGCCTGTTTCCACGGACGGGATAAAATGGAATGGGTAAGATGCCTGGTGGAACGAGGCGCCTGCATGATCATTTCTGCAAGTGCCCAGGCCCGGGGCAGAAGATTTTCACGGGGCAGCACTTCACTGACAATTCCAAGATCTAATGCTGTCTTACCATCGATATTCTTACCAGTATATGCATAGTATGCTGCTTTCTTAAAACCTAACATATTCTGAAGTGTAAGTATCATTCCGTCACCAGGAGGCGTTCCTCCCAGAAAATGCGGATCAAAAAAGTCCGCGTCCTCTGTACAAATAGTAATATCGCAGAGCGTTGCGATTTCACAGTGCGTTCCAGGACCATTAATCGCGCCGATGGTAGGGATGTCGATGCAGAATATCATATTTTCAAGCAGTCTCAGTGATTCATGATACTGTTCCAGTTTCTTTTGCTTCGGCCAGTCCATAAATTTCGTGTTCCATACGTCGGGATTGCCAACAACCCATTTATCACCTGTTCCTGATATAATCAAGACTTCATTTTCAGGGTCACGGCCAATATCTGACCAGGCATGGGACCATGCAGTATGGGCTTCCCAATTATGCTCATACGGGCCTCCGTTGGTGTGCAGCCGCACTTCAATTATTCCGTCACGACGGGTCATTAATAGAAATTCTTTGTACTTCTCAGAGTACTCTTCAAACTTTGTTGGTCCAATCATACGTCTCTCTGTCATTTTAATTCCTCCTTGTTTTGTTTCGATATTATCTATTACTCTCAAGCCAGTCTCTGGCGAAAGCAGCGTAAACAGCAGCTCCCTTATTAAGCACATTATCTGAGAACTTCGCCTTTGGATGGTGCACAGGGTAACTATAACCTTCTTTGACATCACCCGCATTAAGAAATACTGAGGTACTTGGTACTGCCTGCGTAACAAATGCAAAGTCCTCCGATCCCATTAATTTACCGCCGGGTATCAATTGTGTTATATCGACAAAAGAACCGGAGCCAAAGGTGTTTTCAATAGTGGTTTTCATCTGATGGTTAAGCTCGGTGTCAATTTTGACCGCAGGACAGCCCTTGGTATAAATCACATCTACCGCTGCATGAAATGTTTCTCCAATCCCTTTCGAAATTTCGTGGATACGGGTTTCGATTTTATCACGCAATACGGCGTTAAATGTTCGTACACTTCCTTTTATCCTGGCTGTATCGGGAATCACGTTGTTTGTACTTCCGCCCTCCAACACACCAATTGTAAGGACTGCGCTGTCAATCGGTGAAATTTCACGGCTTATGATGCCCTGCAGCGCCTGATAAAGATGAGAAACTACATTTAGTGGATCGACTGCGGCATCGGGCATCGCCCCATGTGCGCCTCTTCCGTGGATGATTACTTCGAACCAATCTGAAGAAGCTGAAATTGCTCCTCCAGTCTCTGGTATTACAAACACGCCGGCAGGAATCGGCATTCCGGTCAATACATGAAGCATCATTGCTGCATCTACTTTAGGATTTTCCAGAATCCCATTTTCCAGCATCATCTTTGCTCCGTGCAAGGTTTCCTCACCTGGCTGAAACATAAGCTTAACCGTTCCATGAAGCTGCCCTTCGTTTTCTTTTAGTATCTGGGCAGCTCCCAGCAGCATTGATGTATGCAGGTCGTGGCCGCATGCATGCATATTTCCGTTCAATGACGCAAAAGGAATATCTGCCTCTTCTTTAATCGGCAGCCCATCCATATCCCCACGGAGGAGAATCACCTTCCCGGGCTGTTGCCCGCCAATGGTAACCATTAAGCCGGATTCGCCAACAGGAGCGGGCTTAAGGCCAATGGACTCCAGGGCCTCCTTTACGTAAGAGGTTGTCTCTGGTAAACTTAAATCAAGTTCTGGAATCCCATGAAGATGATGCCTGTACATGACCATTCTTTCCTGAAGCTGATTGGCCGTGCATAAAAAGTCTCCAGTTTTTTCAACCACAAATAACACCTCCTAAAAACAAATTGATTTAGTATAGCAGCAGAGTGATAAGTGCTGCTCAAAATAATTTAAGACTTTTTAAGAACAAAATCATTATACTTTCAAACTAAAACCATGTCAAGAGTATTTTAAGACTTTTTAAGAACATTTTTTGAATGGGAGGGAAGATTGAAATATGACATTTAATATGATATAATTTTTCACATTGAATTGTTTATGAAAGGAATATACCATGAAAATAAAGCTGGGTATCATCACGCCTGAGACTCATATGGATTATTTCCGCGACATTGAAGAAGAATTGGGAGCGATTTGTCAGTTTCGTTTTCTTACGATCAGTAACTTCGGGGAAACAACAGACGTATATTTGAAAAACCTGGGATTGGTGGACGGATTTGTTGTCAGTGGAAGGTTTCTTTATGAGTCAATAGATAAGGAATATCTGGATGAAAAAGTACCTGTTCACATTCTGCAGGATAATGAGAATCTTCTTTACAGAGAACTTTTCCGGCTGTTAATCACAGAACCTGGGCTTGACATATCCAGGATCTATGTGGATTATGCGTATGTTATCGATTCGTTCAGTGAATTTAGAAAATATCTGACTCATGAGGGAAAGCCCGTTGACAGCGGAGATCTGCTGGAACGGGTGGAGACAATGCTGGAAAACCATATAACTTTGTGGGAAGAGAAGAAAACAGACTTATCTATCACGGCGTTCGGTCACTTTGTTCCAGAACTCAAAAAGCACGGAGTAAGGTATATCTTAATACGCCCCACTTTGGAAAATGTGAAAGAGACCATAAGAGAGACCATCAACGAAATTACTATCCTCAGGCTTAAGAACCAGAGGGCGGTTGTAGCATGCTTATCGGCCGAGACGGAGTACCCGCCATCTAAAGAGCAGCTTCATGAGCTGAAAGCCCTTGTCGGCAAATTTCTGCGCAGCGTGAATATCGCAGACACGGCTCAGATTTCGGAAGGTGTTGTCAGACTATACACCACATATGGAAGCTTTATAAAAATTACCTCTGACGCGCAAAACTGCTCCCTGCTGGAATATCTGGATGAGTATGTGAGCGACGAAGTGAAAATCGGATGGGGCTCGGGGCATGAATATTATCAGGCAAACGAAAACGCCACCAGAGCTCACAGACAGGCAAAAGCATTTGGGGGTAGCTGCAGCTTTTTTATAAATGAGAATCAGAAGGTTATCGGACCAATGCGCAGTATGAATGTCATGCAGTTCTCCGAACAGGGGGACCCGGAAATCATCGCATTGGCCAAACGTATGGGAATAAATAATATCAACTTACAGAAAATCATATCCTATGCAGAAATTATGAGAACTAATAAGTTGTCGTCTGAGGATGTTGCTCAATGCCTGTCCATTACCGTAAGAGGCGCAAACCGTATTCTTAACAAAATTGAAGAAAAGAAATATGCAAAAACGGTATTTGAAAAACGGGATAACAGTAAAGGTCGGCCCCAAAAATACTATGAGCTGTTATTTCTGGACGAAGAGGGGAACAAATCAGGAGAATGATAATAGAAAAATCACAGGAACAGAGGTAATCTGCCCTGTGATTTTTTCAGCCTCCAAAGGTGAAGGAGCCAGCACAACCTATATTTCAGCATTTAGGCCTAATGGCAATTTTACAATAAAAACACTGCCTTTCCCAGACTCACTTTGCACTTCAATTGTTCCTTCACATAGCTCTGTAATTTTCTTAACTAAAGTCAGACCCAATCCATTACCAGCCAATGAGTGGGAGGTGTCTCCCTGAAAGAATTTGTCAAATATATGAAGCAGGATCTCCTCATTCATTCCGCAACCATTATCTTCAAGCCGAAAGACAGCTTTTTGACCGCTCCGACATAGTCTTGCTTTTATTATTCCGCCAGTATTTGTGTATTTAATTGCATTGTCAAGAAGGTTAACCCATATCTGATGGATTAGATTTTTATCACCAAGAATTTCAATTCCATCTTCAAGCCAAATGTCAACATGAAGATTTTTATCGCTCCATTTTGGTTCTAGCATAACAATCGCCAGTCTGATTTGTTCATCCAAACTATAGATCGTTTTTTCACTGATAATCTCTGTGCTTTCTATTTTTGAAAGGTTAAGAATGTTTGTGGAGAGATGAACAAGCCGCTCTGATTCCTGCACGATTATATTTAAATATTCCTGCTTTTCTTCGTCATCAGCGTCCCCCGCCTGCAATAGTCTGGCGAATCCACGAATCGAAGTAATTGGTGTTTTGAACTCATGGGAGAAGTTCCTTACAAAGTCGCTGCGCAGGGTTTCGATACCTTTTAACTCCTGTACCATCTTATTAAAGCTTCCGGCGAGCGCATCCAATTCGAAGACAAAGCTGCCGTTTACCATAACCGAAAAATCACCCTGGGATACCTTTTCAGTCGCTTTCATCATGTCCCGGATTGGTTTGACAGAACGCCTGCTTAATAATGTTGCTATTACCACACCCAGGAAAATACTAATATATATCATTATGGAGATAGCCCGGCTTGGACTTGCATTCCCTTCCAAATCCATGATTCCTAATTTGTACAGCAAATAAGCAATCAGGCCAGCCGACAAAATGGAAAAGAGCATAACGCCAAAAACCAGAGCCACCAGGGAAACTGCAAGACTAATTTTTATGGGCAGTCTTTTTTTTATCTTCTTCATACACGCCTCCCTATTTTATACCCCAGGCCGCGTACAGTAATAATTTCAAAATCGGGGTTGTTTCTAAATTTATCCCGCAATCTGTTTATATGAACATTTAAAGTGTGTTCGTCCGTCTCAGTCTCCAGTCCCCAAAATTCATCCATTAGTTGATTACGCGTAAAAATCACATTGGGATAACTCATGAGTTTAAAAAGAAGCTGAAATTCTTTCTTTGGCAATGTATGCTGTTCATTTTTCCATGAAACAGTGAGCGAATTGTAATCCGCTGTGGTTTCACCCATGATAACTCTGTGCTCGTTGGCAATTTGTGCCCGTCGCAAAAGCGCCTTTATTCGGAATAGCAATTCTTGTTCGTCAAAGGGTTTTGTCATATAATCATCCGTTCCGGCGAGAAAACCTTTATGCATGTCTTTCGTCTCATGATTGGCTGTTACCATTAGTATTGGAATATTCTCCCCCACATCCCGTAATTGCCCGCAGAATTTATAACCATCCATGCGGGGCATCATTAAATCCAGGACAATCAGATCGAATCGCTGTGTTTCCATCCTTTCAAGCGCCTCAAGGCCGTCTTTTGCAGTATATGTGCTATAGCCGCCGTGTTTTAGTACAGCGCACATTAGTTTTTGGGTATTTATATCATCTTCAACAATTAAGATATCAAACACAATAGATCACCTCCATGGTAAGTATTATATACACATAAAGTAAACGGAACATCAACTGACTTTTGGGTAAAAATTGATGTTCAGTTGATGTTTTATAATTATAGTTCATTATAGCGTTAATTTAAATAATAACGCAAAACGAAATTTACAAAAGGAGTGTATAAAATGGGAAAATCAAGTGGTAATGTCTCAGCTGCAATACAGTTAGATCGTCTCACAAAAAAATTTGGTGATTATCATGCCGTTAGTGATCTCTCACTTGAGATAAACGGCGGCGAAATATTCGGGTTTCTTGGTTTAAACGGAGCAGGTAAATCAACCACAATTAAAATGATGTTGTCACTGCTCAAACCTTCATCCGGCAGTATCTATATGATGGGGAATAAAGTTGACTCCGGTACTCATAAGTTATGGGAGCAGGTTGGATATTTGGAGGATGCTACTTATTATCCAGGACTTACTGTAATAGAAAATTTAGATATTGCCCGCAGGATGCAAATGATATCTGACCGTCAATCCATTACCAGGGTGATACAAAAGCTGGGTTTAGAGGCTCATAAAAATAAGAAAGCGAAAAATCTTTCTCTGGGAAACAAACAACGGTTAGGGTTAGCGAAAGCAATGATTCATAATCCCCAAATTTTAATCTTAGATGAACCGATTAACGGCCTGGATCCCGCCGGTGTGGTGGAAATCAGGAAAATGCTAATGGATTTATCAAAAAATTTTGGTGTTTCTGTTTTTATATCCAGTCACCAGCTGGAAGAACTTTCAAAACTGGTTGATCGAATTGGAATCATCCATCAAGGTCGGTTAATCCAGGAAATTAATATGGCACATTTGGAGCAGTCCCTGCAAAAACACCTGGTTCTGGATGGACTGAATAAAAATGCAATGGAATATATACTTGCAGAACATGGATATAAATTTGAAAAAAGCACAGATGGACCACTGCTGCTATTGGAAGGCCCAGCAACGGAAAGCCCTGAAAAATTGGCTGAACTGTTAGTTCGTTCTGGACAGCCCCCAACTCAACTAAACATTGTTACCGAAGATTTAGAAGGTTATTTTTTGCGTATGATTCAAAGTACAAGGAGGATATAATAATGAAACTATTGTCATTTATACATTGCGAAGCTCTTAAAGTATTGCGTTCAAGTGTTTTTTGGATTGTTGTTGCTGCATTTGCCACCATGCCGATTATGCTTGGTTTCGTCACATATATCAATGCTGCAGATGCCGGATGGGATCCTTATTTAACAGATTTACTTGGCACCAGCACTGCTCTTTTGGTGATTGGATTTTCTTTCACCGCATGCTGGGTTTTTGGCCGGGAATATACAGATAAAACGATTAGTGAATTGCTGGTGAAACCGGTATCTAAACTTTATGTGGTACTTTCAAAGTTCATCGTAATTTTTCTTTGGGATTTGTTGCTGGCCTTTTTCATGTTTGCGGTTGTATCCATTATGGGGATTCTGATTGGTTTAAATGGCGGTACATGGCTGCTTATAGTAAATAGCTTTCTTACTTTTATGGCAGCATCACTTCTGACTATGGTAGTTAGTACAATAAGCGCCCTCCTTGCAAATGTCAGCAAAGGATATTTAGCTCCTATTGGACTCGCGTTCCTTATCGTGGTTGTTTCTAATGTCGTTGCACAAGCTGGGCTTGCCGCTTACTTTCCATGGACAATTCCGGCATTAATTATTTCAAATGTTTCTCTTGGCTTCATCAGCATTGCCATACTTGCTATTACTGGAATAATAGGGTTTGCCGGAACAGTTGCGTGGTGGAGGTTTGCCGAACAGCTATAGTTTTATTCACTATTCTGTGACTTTGAGAACAATCAGGGAGAGCCTGACTCTGATAATAATATCAATTTTATTTAAATCAAGTCCGGTGATATCTTTCATCTTTTGTATTCGGTATTTCAGTGTGTTAAAATGGATATGCAGACGCTTTGAAGCAGTGTGCAGATCCAGCTGATTGTCCAGATAACAAGTGAGTGATTCCATTAAAGAAGTACCATGGACCCGGTCATATTCCATCAGAAGGTTAAGACCCGGTTCCACCATATGTATCTGTGGGTTATGAAGCAGATAGGTGTCTGCAAGATCTTCCAGAATATAATCTTCATAAAAAAACAATTGCCCTGGACATTCCTTAAGCCTTGATAAGTCCAGGGCTTTTTTTGCCTGCTCAAACGCATGGCACGCCTGCGTAAGATCCAAAAAGGCGCGGCTTACTCCGGCAAACATATGATTTGCTTTTAAAATCTGAAGAAAGTTCTGCAGCCGGTCATCCTCAAAAGGAGACTTTAAACACTGGTCAGAATCCAGAAGGATCACTATTTTGCCTTCAATCATCTGAGTCAGTCCGCTGGTAAAGAACTTATCCAGCAAAGTGCAGATATAAACCATCTTATCCCTGGAGTCAGGAAGCTCAATGTCTGTAATATAAATAAAGTATAAGTATTTCTTGAATTGAAGTCCGGATTTTTTCATGAGTTGTCTGATCTTATCCGGATTGGGCTGCTGGGTCTTTAAGACATAAAGCAGTACTTCCGATACGGGAGAATCGTAAGAGCAGTAAAAATGTGTATCATTGCAGAGTCTGATCCCCGCGAAATGGGCGAAGACCTGTAATAGTTCACTGTTAAATTCCGTAAAGGGACGGTTGTATTCCAGTTCGCTGACAAAAGCAATATTCATATGGCTCTGTCTGATTCGCAGAATCCGCTGGCGGTGCTTATAGATCTCCGGGTAATTCATAATATAAGGTGTTGAGGAGTTGAGCATATGGCGCTGGAATGCGTAATCAGTGTTGCATATATCGTTGTATTTCTGGGAGAAAATCTGATTTTCCTTATAATCCATCCATTGCGGCTCATCTAACTGATCCTCATCCCAGCAGGAAACTACCGGATTGTGGGAGGAATCTATGACTCTCAGCGGGTTTCCTACATAGCGATAGGTTATTTCCAGCATCTTTTTTATCGCGTCCGGATCCCCTAATACGCGGATCATTTCTTCTTTGTATTGATACAGAGTCAGGTCTTCATGAAAGAATTCTTCTGTCAGATTAATCAACCTGGGCAATGTTACCAGACTGGAGTCACAGAGAATCCAGTTGAATTTGTTTTCTTTAATAAAGGGGAGGGGCATCTCTTTATCCCCGATGAGTAAAAGATTAATAACTTCTGAAAGCGGGAGAGTATCAGGCAGTTCTGAGATATATGCGATGTAAATGATATCTGGACAGAAAACCTTAAGTTCACCTACCAGACAACGGCACGAATTGATCATGGAATCGTTGCGGATATGAGAATTACAGGTGTATTTTTTTAAAAATTCAGCCAGATTTTTCATGTGTTTTGCCATAATAGCATCCTCTTTTCATTAATTATCATTTAAAACCATTATACCACCGTTCTTGTACTGCTTCCATACTGGATTGTCAAAACAAACAAAAATACGATACAAAAATGTTATATAATACAAAAACTATGTTATTAAACTGGACAAGAAACTGGAAAAAATTTATAGATGCAGACATACCCATTTCCTTTTGTATTTGATACTATTTTTTATAGTATCAATAAAAGGAGAAGACGAATATGCAGAACAAATATGAAAAGCTTTTCGAGCCGGTTAAAATCGGCAGTGTCACATTGAAAAACCGCTTTGTTATGGCGCCTATGGGTCCCCAGGGTCTGGGAGACAGCGTGGGAGGCTTTAACCAGAGAGGGGTTGATTATTATGTGGAGCGGGCAAAGGGCGGAACCGGACTTATCATTACAGGTGTATGCTTTGTTGATAATGAGGCAGAACATCACTCCATGCCAAGCACTCCCTGTCCAACGATCAACCCAGTGCATTTTACCCGGACTGCAAGAGAGATGACAGAACGGATTCATGCTTATGACGCCAAAGTATTTCTACAGTTAAGTGCAGGCTTTGGACGTGTGGCACCTCCAGTTAATCCGGATGTAAAACCGGTATCTGCCTCGGAAATTATGAATCGTTGGGTTGACATACCCTGCCGGGCTTTGACAAAGGAAGAGATCCGCCGCATTGTAAAACGGTTTGGTGAGGGTGCAGCAATTGCCCAAAATGCCGGTTTTGACGGAATTCAGATTCATGCAGTCCATGAGGGGTATCTCCTTGACCAGTTTGCGATTTCGTTTTTCAACAACAGAACGGATGAATATGGCGGGAGCCTGGAAAACCGCCTTCGTTTCGCAAGAGAAATCGTGGAGGAAATTAAGAAAACCTGCGGAGAAGATTTCACTGTTACGCTCCGTTATAGTCCCAAATCATTTATTAAGGATTGGCGTGTCGGCGCTCTTCCTGGTGAGGTGTTTGAAGAAAAAGGACGTGACCTGCCGGAAGGGATTGAAGCCGCACAGCTGCTGGAGCAGTATGGATATGATTCCTTAGATGTGGATGTGGGCTGTTACGATGCCTGGTTTTGGAATCATCCACCAATGTATCAAAAGAAAGGGCTTTACATCCCTTACGCAAAAGCAATTAAGGAAGCGGTAAATGGCCCTGTTATCTGTGCCGGCCGCATGGATAATCCGGATCTGGCACTTTCCGCTGTGGAAGACGGAAGCTGTGATTTAATCGGACTTGGACGTCCGCTGCTTGCAGATCCTGATTATGTAAACAAACTGCGTTCCGGTCAGACAGAGCTGATCCGCCCATGTCTTTCCTGCCATGAGGGCTGCCTGGGCCGCATGGTTCATTATGGCTGGCTTAACTGTGCGGTCAATCCTTCCTGCGCAAGAGAACGGATTACAGAATTAAAACCTGTTCTGAAAAAGAAAAAGGTAATGATTATCGGTGGAGGAGTGGCCGGATGCGAAGCTGCCAGGGTGCTGAGTATGAGAGGCCATCAGCCGGTGATATATGAAAAAACAGACCGCCTGGGAGGAAATTTAATTCCCGGAGGAACACCGGACTTTAAAGAAGATGATCATGCACTGGCAAAATGGTATGAAAACACGCTGAGAGATCTTTCAGTACCGGTCTATTATAATACGGAGGTAACTCCTGGAATGATACGCAAAACCAGTCCGGATACTGTAATTGTCGCAACCGGTTCAAAACCCAAGGTTTTTAGTCTTGGAGATGACAGTAAAGTATTCACAGCCGAAGAAGTGCTTCTTGGAACCAGGGATCCTGGCAGCCGTGTGGTGGTTTTAGGCGGAGGTCTGGTTGGGTGTGAACTGGCTTTGTGGCTGAAGAATAACGGAAAAGATGTTTCTATTGTGGAAGCCCAGGACGGTTTGTTAAAACTAAATGGACCGCTGTGCTTTGCCAACATCAGCATGCTTTTATCATTGATTCAAAACAAAGGAATTGCCGTTTATACGGGTTCCAAAGCAATCCGGACGACTGACCAGGGGGTTTTAATTGACACTGGTACAGGGGAACAGGAATTAAGTGCGGATTCTGTTGTACTTTCAGTGGGTTATAATTCGGAAAACAGACTTTATAATGAGTTAAAGCATGAAGTCAGGGATCTTTACATACTTGGAGATGCAAGAAAGGTTTCCAATATCATGTACGCCATTTGGGATGCATTTGAGGTGGCATCGAATATTTAATATGGGATGAAAAAGGAGTTTCTGCCGGGCAGGCAGCATGTATGGAAGTCTGTACGGTGGAGACTCCTTTTATTTCTATATGATGAGTTCTTTATCATTTTTTATAATAGTTCTCTTATTAACGCCGTCAGGTACCATTCTGTAAACCAGGAACCGGACATCCTCATCGGAATCATTTTCCAGTGTATGAATGGAATCTTTCACTCTGACGATTGAATTTTCCGAAACAAGCCGGCATTCTGTCTGTTCCGCTTCTTTCCATAAGATTTTTAATTTACCGGAAATTACAAATATAACTTCTTCAATTTTGTGGTGCCTGTGCCATTCCTGAATGGAATGAGGGGGAAGGGTATTGAGATGAATTTCATATTCATCAAAAATGAAATAATTGACTTTTGTCCGGTTCTCTTTTTCTACGTAGATTGAGTCTGCAGTATCATAAATTTCTAAATTCATTTCGAACACTCCTTTGTACTCTATCCTAAACAGAGATTTGTTTTCTTTAGTATAAGCCTGAATTTTGTGATTTGCAAGCAGAGTAATAATTCGCTAAATTGTCCTCCTAAGATGTGTGATGGGAAAGGGAACATAGCAGGAATAGGAACCCATGAGGAATTTAAATGTCCTTGACATGGGACCACTTTAAAAACAGCTATGTCGTTATTATTTTGTGTATTGACTCTACAACGATTGTAGACATTATGATATACTTATATTAATCAAGTGAAGGATGCGAATTTATTTATGGAAAAGAATTTAACCACAGGCAGTGTATTTAAGACCGTTATATATTTCTCATTCCCGTATTTATTATCATATTTTCTTCAAACGTTGTACGGAATGGCTGATTTGTTTATTATCGGGCAGTTTAATGGGGTGGATAGTATTACCGCAGTTTCCATAGCAAGTCAGGTTATGCATATGGTGACGGTTATGATTGTCGGACTGGCAATGGGGGCAACCGTGATGATTGGACGTTCCGTGGGTGCAGGAAATCATGAACAGACATCTGCTGCCATCGGGAACACAATTACTCTGTTTATGGCTTTATCAGTCATAGTCATGATAGTATTGCTCATGGCAGTAAAACCAATCGCTGCCATTATGTTAACACCTGCCGAAGCTTATTCAGAGACGGTTACATATCTTACAATTTGCATGATTGGTATACCATTTATTACTGGATATAACATCATCAGTTCTATTTTTCGCGGAATGGGTGATTCCAAAAGCCCTATGTGTTTTATCGCAGTAGCCTGTGCGGCTAACATCGTACTGGATTATCTGTTTATCGGTATATTAAAACTTGGAGCAGCTGGTGCGGCACTGGGGACAACATTATCGCAGACGATCAGCGTTATTGTTTCGATGGTCTTTATTAAAAAACGGAAAATGGTAAGTCTTTCTCTGAAGGATTTGAAACCGATAACAGCAGTAATGCGAAATTTACTTAAAGTTGGTATTCCCGTGGCATTACAGGATGGGTTTATTCAGATCGCATTTATCGTAATTACTGTAATTGCAAATAACAGGGGATTAAATGATGCAGCAGCGGTGGGGATTGTGGAAAAAATTATCGGCATTTTGTTTCTGGTTCCCTCCTCTATGCTGTCCACCGTTTCTGTGCTTTCCGCACAAAATGCAGGTGCAGGCAAGCATGAACGTGCCCGTCAGACGCTTTGGGTTGGAATAGTAACAACGGTTACTTTCGGCACAATTTCGGCAGTTATGATGCAATTATTGGCTGAACCGGCAATCGGGCTGTTTACAGATAATGCCAAAGTGATTTTGCTGGGCGGGCAGTACATGAGCAGTTATGTCTGGGATTGCATTTTTGCAGGGGTTCATTTTTGTTTCAGCGGGTATTTTTGTGCATATGGTTTGTCCGGAATATCGTTCATACACAATTTAGTTTCAATTATTTGTGCACGTATACCGCTTGCATATCTGGCATCAGTTTATTTTGCGGATACACTGTATCCAATGGGAATTGCAGCTCCCGCAGGATCAATTCTGTCAGTTATTATCTGTGTCAGTGTTTTTATCTGGATGAGTAAGCATCCTGGCAAATTAACCGGTCCCATATGAATGTTGGAGGAGAGAGCAGATGGAAAAAGGCGGGCTTTTTAGAATTGGCGATGTAGCAAAGCTGTTTCATTTAAGTGTAGGTACCCTGCGCCACTACGAGAAGGCGGGTCTATTGCAGCCGGAATATACAGATGATGAAACAGGTTACCGCTATTACAGTACACGTCAGTTTGAGTGCCTTAACACAATCCGGTATTTACGTGTACTGGACATGCCATTAGAACAAATTGCAGATTTCTTAAATAACCGTGATATTGATAAAATGCAGATGATGTTACGGCAGCAAAAGGAAGCTGTTATTAACAAACAAAAAGAATTAAAAATAATTGAGAGGAAGATAGAGCACCGGTTAAGACAGATTGAGGATGCTCTTTCCTCTGAACTTGATACCATTAAGGTGAAGCACATTGCTCCACGGCGGATTGCATGGATTGAGAGTACGTTATCCATAGAATCGTATCTTGATTTGGAATCTTCGATTCGGCGGCTGGAGCAGGATCAGCGGGATACGGTTGTTTTTCTGGGAAAAGTCGGTGTAGGAATAGCAAAGGACAGACTATTAAAGGGGCAATATGACAGATACGATATGGTTTTTCTGCTTTTAGACAAAGAAGATGCTTATTCAGGACCAATCGAAGAACTGCCAGAAGAAACCTGTGTGACGCTGCGGTTTTGCGGAAGCCATATGAACTCTGCCGTACAGTATGAAAAGATGGCCGATTTTATTTCCGAACATAAATATCATATTACGGGATTTTCCAAAGAAATTACGATGATTGATTACGGGATAACTGATGATACAAAAAAGTTTGTGACAGAAATACAAATACCAGTATCTGACTGAAAAATCTTTTTCTTGTATTTTAATTAGGGTAAGTGTTGCATAATGGTAAGGACACATTATAAAGCACTTTATTTTGAATTATGTAAACACTCCCATTCTTTACACAGCATTGAAAAAATATAATCATCATAAAGTTTTCCATCTAATTCATGATGTTCTCTTAAAATAGCATCTTTCTTAAAATTCATCTTTTTCAATAATCCGATTGATTCTGCATTAAAGCTGGCAGTCTGGGCATATATTTTGTTTAACCCGATTATCCCGAATAAGACATCAAAAAGATTTGTAAGTGCTTCACTCATATATCCGTTTTTTCTATATCGGGGGATTATATTATATCCTAATTCCATACTGCTGTTTCTGGGATTATAGTCGCTTAATGATACTTTACCAATTAAAGCCCCATCCTTTTTTCTGATTATTGAAAAGATAACAGTATTATCTCTTTGAATCATATTCTTATATAATTCCTCCAACTCATTTTTTTCCCTTTTAATGACTGGCCTGCATGTCATTTTATAAAAATCTTCACTTGTTTCACCTCTGATCAGAATTAACTCTTCTGCAGTGATTTTTTTAATACATAATCTTTTAGTTATAATTGGGACGTTTTTATATATAATATCTTTCATATTTTTATTAATTCCTTTCGCCATATCTGAACTTACATGCCTTGGCGCTGCCAGTCAAATTCCTTTATACCACAAAAATGCTGGCTTTCACAGCACAATTTCAGAGCATCTGACTATTCTTAACGAAAGGAATGCATAAATAAACAAAATACTTTCATAAATAAAGTTAATTGTATCATATTTGATGCTTATCTAACATATTCATTGACAACCTTCTAATTGATGCTATAATAAAAAAAATTAGACTTTATTTATGCATCATGTTGATGGATTATACTTTTAAAGCGATGAGGTTGTAAATGAGCATAGAGTGTACGGTAATAAAAGAAATTGATTATTATACAGAAAGTATTGAATTATTGTTTCGAATAGTTAATAAAAATTCATATCAAAATTTAAAAATTGATCTTCTGAAACGCAAAGATGAAGAGAAGCATGCAAAGATTTGCTATCAATTGGATAAATTAATCTTTATTCAGGAAGACATTGAGAAACATACAGATATGAACAACCCTGATATTAAGTTCTATTTTACCAAGTTCATATCAGATCATATATGTATGGCAAAAATATTATATCAATGTATGAGACACTCCATATTATCCGGCAGCAAGAATGATATAAAAAGTTATATTGAACAATCATTTGATTCTATAAAAAATGATAATACCTTAGAACTTTCATTTGATGATGTGGATTTGAAGACTTCCGTTTATGAAAATGGTCAGAAGGTTTCATTTACAGACAGAATCGGCAGCCTGGAATGCGAACCAGCACAAAAGTGGCAATTATTAGAATTAATAGAGCATTCCGGCAGGCACCTGGATATTCTTTATGAAATCCTTGATCAGACGGTTGCAGCTTTAAAAAAGCATGAAGAAACATTAGTGGAATTAAAAGAAGCAGCCACTGAGTATTGGGTGGAATATTTTGAGCAGCATAATTTTCATAAGTTAATGAATAGTTTTTATAACATCAGTGAAGACAGTTATCCCAGCAAGCCAACGTTTATCCGAACACAAATTATGTGCTGCAACCGGGTCATTTTTTATGGCAATGATGAGAATATGGGAGATTACCATATATTAGATGTGGGAATACTGTTTGACTGTAATTATCAGGTTACAAAAAGACAATTGACAAATCAGGAACTGAGCAATGGATTAAAGCTGTTATCTGATCCCAGTAAATTTGAGATTTTACGGTTTATACGGAACCAAAAAGCATACGGACAGGAAATTGCAGCAGAACTGAAGCTTACCACTGCAACGATTTCCCATCATATGAATACGCTTATGAAGATGGGTCTTATTAATATAGAAAAATCAGATAACAGAGTTTATTATCAAATGAACAAGGAAGCTGTCAATTATTTATTAGAAGTTACAAAAAATAAATTATTGGAGGAATGAAATGAAGTTTAAAGAAATGCCATATCAAAGAGTTAATTTAGAAGAAAAAAAGGTTCAGTTTGAAGAACTTATGAAAGAATTCGCATCAGCAGAAAGTGGTGAAGCCCAGTTCGAGGTTCATAAAAAGTATTATAAATTCAAAGATGAAATTGAAACAATGATTACAATTGCAAAAATCAGACATGACATTGATACAACAGATGATTTCTATGAAAAAGAACAGGCTTATTATGATGAAACAGAGCCTGAACTTCTTGATATGATTGTAAACTATGAACGGCAGATGTATGAATCTCCATATAGAACCTATTTAGAAGAAAAAACAGGAGCTGTAGCATTTAAGAATATTGAGCTGAGTATAAGATCATTTGATAAAAAGCTGATTCCGCTTAAACAGGAAGAAAATGCCCTGACAACTGCATACGATAAGCTGATTGCCAGTGCAGAGATTGACTGGGATGGTGAGACACTGAACCTTTCGTTATTAAGAAAATATTTAACCCATAAGGATAAAGAAGTACGGCAGAAAGCATATACAAAATATTGCGCCTTTTTTGAAGCCAACGGGGAGGAACTTGATTCCATCTATGATAAGCTGGTGAAAAACCGTACAAAACAGGCGCAGGAATTAGGTCATGTTAATTTTGTAGAATTAGGTTATGATCGTGTAAAAAGAAATTGCTATGGCAAAGATATGGTAGAAAATTTCAGAAAGCAGGTAAAGGAATATTTTGTCCCATTTGCAGAAAAGCTTCATGAAAGAAGAAAAAAGCGGCTGGGACTGGATAAATTATCCTGTATGGATGAAGGTGTTTTCTTTGCTGATGGTAATCCGGAGCCAATTTGCTCTCCGGAAGAGATCATGGCTAATGCCCGGAATATGTATGGAGAACTTTCCAGAGAAACAAAGGAATTCTTTGATTTTATGTCTGAGAATGAATTATTTGACGTGCTGGGCAGAAAGAAAAAACGGGCGGGAGGATACATGACCTACCTTCCTGTTTATAATTCCCCCTTCATTTTTGCAAATTTTAATGGAACGAGCGGAGATATCAACGTAATTACCCATGAATGCGGTCATGCGTTCCAGGGATTTCTTTCAGGAAAGGATCCGATCAGAGAACATGCTGATATCACTATGGAAACAGCAGAAATTCACTCCATGTCAATGGAATTCTTTACTGAACCATGGATGAATCAATTCTTTGGGGGGCGAACCGATGATTACCTTTCCATGCATTTAGAAGACGCTGCCATATTTATCCCCTATGGGTGTATGGTAGATGAATTTCAGCACATGGTATATGAAAATCCTGGCATGACACCGGTGGAAAGGCATAATGCCTGGAAGCAGCTAGAAAAGGAATATCGGCCGCATTTGGATTATTCGGGATTTCTATACTTTGAAAAAGGGGGATTCTGGCAAAAACAGCCACACATCTATGACGACCCCTTCTATTATATTGATTACTGTATTGCCCAGATTTGCGCATTCCAGTACAAAATAAGAATGGATGAAAATTACCAGGAGGCCTGGAACAGTTACTTAAAACTTTGTACTTTATCAGCCGGTGATTTCTTTACAAATATGCTGAAAGAAGCAGGGTTAGACAGCCCGTTTGAAGATGGCTGTGTGAAGAAAATCGTTGAGAAACTGGAAAGATTATATATTACCATGTCATAACCGTATAGAATGCGGGAAGCTGTCAGCTGATCGTTAAATCTATAAAAATTTTTAAGGAGGGTCAGGATGAAAAAGAATAATAGAGATGATTCATTCCCATAAGCGCTTACAAAGCAATGTGGTAATACAAAAGTTTTGTATCTATTATAAAATTGAAACGAAAGGGATGGATATTAATGAAATTAAGAAAATTTTTTAGTATGTTAATTGTATCAGGACTGGTTGCATCCAGTTTAGCAGGATGCGGTTCTGCTGGTAAAACTGCAGGCGGAGATGCTGCAGGTACTCAGAAAACATCAGAAAATGAGAAAAAAGGACCAAACGGAGAGACACTTGCATCCGAACAGATTGCTCACGGTATGCAATTTCATGTGGTTACCTTTGACACTGCACAGGTTGGTGATTCTGAGTCAGGTTCGTTTTTCTTAGCGACATGCGAAGGTTTATTCAGAGAAAATAATGGGGTTCTGGAAAATACAGGATGTGAAAAATACGAAATTTCTGAAGATGGTCTTACCTATACATTTCATCTAAGAAAAAACAAATGGTCAGATGGGAAAGAAGTAGTTGCCAGCCAGTATAAAGATGCGGTAGAAAGAGTCTTAAATGTGGACTTAGCATGTCCATATGCTTTTTTTGCATTTCCGATTAAAAATGCAGAGGACTATTACAATGGTAAATGTGGTTTTGATGAAGTTGGTGTAGAAGCTGTTGATGATTATACTTTAAAGTTTACGCTGGGAGCACCAGAACCGTATTTTGTTGATAAATTAGCTTATACAATGTTTAATCCGATCCGTGTTGATAATATTGAAAAATATGGTGATACATATGGTACGGATGCAATGCAGACTTTATCCTGCGGTCCGTATATGGTACAGGAATATACAGCCAGTCAAAGTACTGTTTTAGTAAAAAATCCGGAGTATTGGGATGCAGAAAATGTATTCTTAGATGAAATCGACTTACAGCAGGTAGATGAAACCGCTACCCAGTTCCAGCTATTTGAAGCAGGTCAATTGGATTTTGTAGCAGCTTCCGGTGATTACTTAAAAAAATGGGATCAGGCAGCAAGTGAAGGTAAATGCCAGCTTTATACGGATGGGGATGTTGCTTCACAGTTTTTCGAATTTAATACACAGGAATCATGTCCAAGTGGTTTGATGCAGAATGCAAAAGTAAGAAAGGCAGTGGCTTATTCGTTAGACAGCCAGACATTTATTGATTCTGTTTATAATAGCAGATATACCGCGGCTTATGGACTTGTAACACCCAATATTAAAGTTGGGGATAAAGAATACCGGACAGAAGTAGCAGAGCCGATTAAAGAAGAATATAACGAATATGCCAATAATCCGGAAAAATTGCAGGCGTTATTTCATGAAGGATTAAAAGAACTTGGAAAAGATACAGATGATTTAAGTACGATTACGATCCAATTCTTAGGCTATGGCGAATCAACAATAGAAAAAGACATTGAGCAGTATGTAGTACAGCGGATACAGGACAATTTAGGCATTAAGGTAGACCTTAATATTGTTGGTGACTTTGGACTTGCAAATGCAGCTCAGCTTGCTGGTGAGTTTGACATCTGTATGCAGGTATGGGGAGCAGATTATAATGATCCTATGACATTTATTGATATCTTCAGAACCGGCGGAGGCAGTAATTATGGTAAGTATTCAAGCGAAAAATATGATCAGATCCTGGATCAGTTAGCAAAAGAACAGGATAATGATAAACGGTTAAAACTATATGGGGAAGCAGAAAGCATCCTGATCAAAGATGACGCAGCAATCAAACCTCTCCTTTATCGTGATAAACACAGCTATATTAATAATCGTCTTCATGGTTTTCAGTATCCTGTGTTTGGTGGAAAATATGAATTCAAATATGCTTATATTGTGGAGGAATAAATAGATTGAAAGGTTATACCACATAGCGCATCGACAGAAGCCTATGTGTCTGTGTGGTATCCTTTATAGATTAGGAGAATGATGAATATGGCAAAATACATCGTCCGGAGAGTAATGGAAATGCTCGTTACCCTGTTTTTGATTGTGACAGCTACTTTCTTCTTACTGTCAGCAATTCCTGGAAATGCACTGACTTCAAAGATTGCCAAATTACCGCAAACGGTGCAGACGAAGATTATAGAAAAATACGGGTATGATAAACCGGTCGCAGAGCGTTATGTGATTACCATGAAGGGACTGATTATCAATGGAGACTTTGGAGAATCCATCATCAGACCAGGGGAAACCTTTAACAAAAATTTAAAGGCAAAGCTTCCGGTGACAGTGAGGCTTAGTATTCAGCAGATTTTATTAGGTGTGACCTTAGGTATTTTACTTGGTATTATAGCAGCCATGAAGAGAGGAAGTTTCTGGGATAAGGTCATATTAGTCGGAGCTATGATTCTAGTATCCATGCCTTCGCTGGTTGTATCACTTCTGCTTCAAAAATATTGTGCAAATGGAGAGCTTCTGAAGCTGCCTATTATTGGCTGGCCGAAAGGAAAAGATTTGTGGTTTGGGGGCTGGAAGTTTACGATTCTTCCAACCATAGCAGGTTCCTGCAGTTTTATTGCCTATTATTCAAGACTGACGAAAACCAGTATGCTGGAAAGCATTAACCAGGAATATACCCTTACAGCAAGAGCAAAAGGTCTTTCTGAAATGCAGATAGTAAAAAATCATGTTGTACGAAATTCATTTATTCCGATTATCACCGTACTGCCCACAACTGTGGCAGGTATACTGACGGGTTCTCTGTTCATCGAACGCGTTTTCTCCATTCCGGGAATGGGACGATATTATATAGAAGCTGTTCAGGGAAGAGATATTCCGATTGTCCTGGCAGGAACAACATTTTATGCCATTATTACGGTTATAACAATGTTGATAACAGATATTTTATATGTTATTGTGGATCCCCGAATTAAAATCGGTGCCGGGAAATAACGGAGAGGAGAACTAGTATGAATTCAATGGCAGATAAAAGATTTGAACTCGCTGACCAGACTCAGTTTAATGCGGATGAGGTCGTCAGACCCAATATCAGTTACTGGCAGGATGCATGGCGCCGATTAAAGAAAAATAAATTAGCCATGATATCAATGGCTGTACTCATGATTCTTTTTGTTATGTCTGTGATCGGACCTGGCTTAAGCGGTCAGAATTATACAACATTAATGCCGGAAATTAAGAATCTGCCGCCGGGCAGTACCTATTGGCTGGGAACTGATTATTTAGGAAGAGACCTTTTTTCCCGTTTATGGAAAGGCTTAAGATTTTCTATTATTGTTGCTGTTGTCGCTGCAAGTCTTAAGGTGATTATTGGTTGTATTTACGGAGCGGTTATGGCATACCTGGGCGGTTTTGTTGATGATATCATGATGCGTATGGTAGAGGTATTAAATAGTATTCCCTATCTGATTGTTACATTAATCATTCTGGTTGTATTAGGAAATGGTTATCTCCCCTTATTATTTGCATTATGTATCACCAACTGGACCAGTACAGCCCGAATGGTAAGAGGTCAGATTTTAAAGCTCAGAGAAAGTGAATACATAATGGCATCAGCGGCTTTAGGAGCATCTTCCGCAAGAGTAATTGTGAAACATTTAATTCCCAATACGTTAAGTTTATTAATTCTGGATCTGGCCACATCGATTCCTTATATTATTTTTGACGAAACCGTGCTTTCTTTTTTAGGAGTCGGTCTCCAGCCGCCTGCTTTCAGTTTGGGAACATTACTTTCAGCAGGTCAGGAAGCCATGGCATTTTATCCTGCTCATTTATTATATCCCAGCTTACTTTTATGTTTGCTTGTATTGGCATTTAATATTTTAGGTGACGGTTTAAGGGATGCGCTTGACCCGCAGCTTAGAGACTAGGAGGGAATCATTATGAGTCAGGAAACCTTATTAAAAGTTGAGGATTTAAAAGTTTCTTTTCACACCTATGCTGGAGAAGTACAGGCTGTACGAGGCGTTTCCTTTGATGTAAAAGCCGGTGAAGTGTTAGCTATTATTGGTGAATCAGGATGTGGCAAAAGTGTAACCTCCAGAGCCATTATGTCTCTTGTGAAGGCTCCCCAGGGAGAAATCAAAAAGGGCAGCAAGATTATCTATGAAGGAAAGAACGTAATAGAAATGAGTAAAAAAGAGCAAAGGGCCTTTCGGGGCGGCGAATGCTCCATGATTTTTCAGGATGCCATGGTTTCTTTAAATCCAACCATGAAAATCGGAAAACAGATCGTAGAAAATATTGTCCAGCATAGACAGATCAGCAGAAAAGAAGCAAGACAGGAGGCCATAAAATTATTAGAAGCAGTGGGGATTCCCAACCCGGAAAAGAGGATTGACCAGTACCCATTTGAATTTTCAGGCGGTATGAGGCAGAGGGCAATGATAGCAATAGCGATTGCCTGTGATCCTAAGATCCTGATTGCGGATGAGCCGACTACGGCTCTTGATGTAACGATTCAGGCACAGATTATGGAGCTTATAAAAAGTCTGAAAGAGAAATTGAATACTGCTGTTATCTTAATTACTCATGATTTTGGCGTTGTAGCAGGTTCTGCGAATAAAGTCGCTGTTATGTATGCAGGACAGGTTGTTGAAAGCGGATCAAGAGAAGAGATTTTCTATCATCCACAGCACCCGTACACGTTAGCGCTGCTTGGCAGTGTACCCAAATTAGAGTGGAAAAACAAGCAGCTTTTGCAGACCATTAAAGGGACTCCTCCTGATCTTATTTCCCCTCCAAAAGGCTGTGCATTTGCCAAACGCTGTAATTATTGTATGAATGTCTGCTTGGAAGAAATGCCTGAAATAACTGATTTTGAGACTGGTCATCATACGCGCTGCTGGCTGCATCACAAGGAAGTACCAGCATCTGTTAAAAAAATGTTCCTTGATGACAGAACGATAATAACTGTAAATGAAACTGGTTTTGAAGCAGCTGAGGGTGAAAAAAATGAGTAGTCAGGATATTTTAGAAGTAAAACATTTAAAGAAATATTTTAATGTTGGAAAACATGAGCTTTTAAAAGCGGTTGATGATGTTTCTTTCCGCATTAAAGAAGGTGAAACCTTAGGACTTGTAGGTGAATCCGGCTGTGGAAAGACAACCTGCGGCCGTACGGTTGTTGGAATGTACCGTGCAACGGAGGGGGAAGTATACTATAAGGGACAGAATGTACATAAATTAAAAGGAAAAGAAAAAAAAGCTTTTAACAAAGACGTCCAAATCATTTTTCAGGACCCTTATGCTTCTTTAGATCCCCGAATGACAGTAGCAGAGATTATTGGTGAAGGGATTGAAATTCATGGTCTTGCCAAAACAAAGCAGGAAAAAGATGAAAAGATTGCTCATCTGCTGGAATTAGTTGGTCTGAATAAAGAACATGCCAACCGTTTCATCCACGAATTTTCAGGCGGACAGAGGCAGAGGATCGGGATTGCGAGAGCACTTGCAGTTGAACCTAAATTTATTATGTGTGATGAGCCTATTTCAGCATTAGATGTATCCATACAGGCGCAGATTGCTAATATGCTTATTCAATTTCAACAGGAAATGAAACTGACTTATTTATTTATTGCCCATGATTTAGCAATGGTCAAACATATATCTGACCGTATTGCAGTGATGTATCTGGGGTCTATTGTGGAGCTTGCAGAATCGGAAACTCTTTACCGCCATCCATTTCATCCTTATACGGAAGCGTTAATGTCAGCTATTCCCATTGCTGACCCTAAAGTTGAAGATTCCAGGCAGAGAATTATGTTAGAAGGTGATGTGCCAAGCCCCATTAACACGCCGCCGGGCTGTAAGTTCCAGGGCAGATGCCGGAAAGTAACCGATCAGTGCAGATGCGAAGTCCCAGGATTAACAGAAGTGGAAGAGGGTCATTATGTTGCCTGCCACTTATATAATAAATAGGTTGAATATTATGGAACGTTTAAAGGCTGCCGGAGTGGATTTTTATAAATGTCTGAAGTACAGTAGTATTGTAAGCATTATATTAGTGTTGGTTAGTGGTGTGTGCAGTTTTATTATATCAGGAGGAAGTCTGATCACTGTTCTGGAAAGCATAAAAGCAGTTTTATTCGCATCCGGAAGCATAGGACTTCTGATTGCTGCTGTATCTATCTTAAAAAGAGACAGGGAAAAAGAAAAAGACTGGTACGAGTGGAAAAAGAGATTTAAAATATTTTCATACAGAGTAACAATCGGTATCATGAGTATTATTATTTTGTTATATGGATGCATAATAGATGAGATTTTATTTATGTTAAACCATTAATCACCGGAATTGGAAATAGGAGCTTTTGCGGCATGTTGGATATGCGGCAGAAGCTCCTTTTATCAGATTGTCAGTAGTTTATGTCGGAAATCC
Source organism: Bacillota bacterium (assembly GCA_023386315.1). GTDB lineage: Bacteria > Bacillota > Clostridia > Lachnospirales > Lachnospiraceae > Lacrimispora. Next base: position 50,489 of record JAEWJZ010000020.1, read on the forward strand.
ATTTTACCCTCAAAATCAGGATGGTGGTAATGAGGGCAGCCATGTAATTGGAAAACAGGTTTCCCCAAAACACAGAATAAAAGCTGAGAAAATGTTCGGTTGCCAATATAAATATGTATCGCAGAAGCCATACCCGCAGCAGGCTGATGAAGAGAGTAATCCGCGTTTTTCCAAGACCGATAAAGGCTCCCTGCTGAACCATACAGATACCAAAGCCGATTACGGAATAAGTATAAATATGAAGCGCCTGGTTTGCCACGGCGAGGACGGAAGCATCTCTGGTAAACAGCACCGTAAGTTTTGATGACAGAGGTACCACCAGAGCGATTAAAAGAGCAGCAGTAATGGCACTTATGATACAACCAGCCAGACAGGCTTTTTTTGCCTTCTCCGGCTGTTTCGCTCCGATATTCATGCTGACCATGGTGGTGACTGCGGAACCGAAGGATGAGGGAAGTATAAAGCATATGGATGTAATGTTATTGGCAATGCCCTGCCCGTTTAAAACAACAGCCCCGTATTTTTCCACTTCATTGTTGATCAGGAAGAAGCCTAAATTGAGCATCAGGCTGGAAAGCATGGCAGGAAAACCGATTCGCAGTAAGGTGTGAATGATGGTCCAGTCAAAGCGAAAGCCGGTCAGAACAAAGCGCTCTCCCGTTTTTTTTATGAATAGTTCAAAATACATCCATCCCGTAATTAAAAAGTTCGATGCCAGGGAGGCCATAACAGAGCCAACAAGACCCCAGCGGAATACTGCAATAAAGACGGCATTAAATAAAATTTTTAAAATCAGCATGATCACCATTCGGACAAACGTATCCTCTGGCTTGCCGTTGGCATTCTTTATGGAATTATAAATAGATTCCATAAAGGAAAAGGGTGTCACACAGGCGTTCAATGCAAGATAGAGAAAAACGTTGTGGGAAATTTCTTTATTTACATGGGCGGATATGGGAAAGGCAAGGGCAATCAGAATTGGTGCAAGGAGAAAACCCAATAAAAAAGTAAAAACGATGATCTGAGTGGATATCTTCCGGCTGTTCTTAAAATCCCCGTTTCCATTGGACTGGCCGATAATGGCCATTCCAGCTACACTTATTCCCTGTGCCAGAGCAGAGACCATGTTTACAATGGGGGTGCAGTAGGTGACGGCGCTTGCCGCACTGGTTCCTACAAGGTTGTTAAGAAACAAGCCATCGATGACCGGTATAGCGGATTGGATGAGACCCATCATAAGGGTGGGAACGGAAAGAAATAATATGGTTGCAAAGACGGAGCCGTTAAGAATTAAATCACGCCGCTGCTCGGTGCTTTGCTTTAAAAAGTTTGACTTCATGTCGGTTCACCTGATTTAGTAGATTTGCGGTAGAGTTTTTGGTCAGTACCGTACAAATTTAAAATATACTCTTGAGGAAATGGAAAGTCAAACTAAAACTTATTCTTTTTTTCTAATAAAGAAATTTCCTGATGTATTCCATCATAAAGAGCCGTGAGTACGAAATAATATAAATGATATAGTGCTGTAAAATTTTAAGTTGAATTTTACAGCGTTGTAACGTATAATTAAATATAAACGAAAATATTATTTAAAGAAGGAGTTGATGATATGCCCAGCATTTTACCAGTATCTGATTTGAGGAATTATAACGAAGTGTTAAAAAATTGCCGTGTTGGGGAACCAGTCTTTTTAACAAAGAATGGAAGAGGAAGATTCGTGGTTCTTGATATTGAAGATTACGAAAGAGATCGGGCTGAAAAAAAATTATTAGCTAAATTACAGGAAGCTGAAGAAGCAGTTGCAGATGGAACTGGCTGGATGAGTCTTGATGAATTGAAGGCTGCTGTGGAGGAATAACAATTGATGAAATTACGGATTAATCCTCGCGTGGCAGATGATTTGAAGGAAATCCGGGATCATATAGCTGAGGACAATGAAGAAACAGCAGAAAAAACTGTTTATGAAATTTACAAAAGCCTTGAAAATATTCAGCAGTTTCCAAACATTGGAGCCAGTCTGCCTAAGCGGGTAAGCTTCAAAACAGATTACAAATATCTGGCGCATGAAAACTATATTGTGTTGTACCGGATAAGACAGGATTTCGTGGAAATCTATCGTGTGATTGACAGGTATCAGGATATTACGGGCATCTTATTTCAGTAAAGAACATGGGGTTTGGCTTGTTTTTAATGATGGATTAAAGTATAATTAATATTAAATTAAAACGTGAGAGGAGGCAAATATAATGGCAAAATCAAATCTGGTTCAAGTATCTGAAAAGATAAATTACACAGAAGCTGAAGCAATACAGGCATTAAGATCAGAGCTGGAAAAAGGAGTTGAAAGTATGGAGCGTGGTTCCCTGTATACAATTGAAGAAGCATGGGAAGAAATTGACGCGATTTAGGAGAATGTATGGAAAATTCAACAAATTATAAAGTATGCCTGACATCTGATGCAAGAAATGATATTGTAGAGATAAAAGACAGGATGCATTGGCAGTCTATTATAAACAGAATAAAATCTTTTGATCAGATAATCTATTAATTCATATAAATACAGAATCATATCGATTCATATTTCCAACTAAAAGTTAAAGTTCCAGTGATTCGATTTTATCAGACGACTTGTGACAATCCAAGATATATATTTCTATGTTTTAAAATTAGTCTGGACAATATCACTAATTAGTGATATATTGAAATTATGAAAAAGAACACTATATCTTATGGAAAAGAAAATGATACCAATTTAAAAGCATTCATTGGACTTAGCAGAACAACCCAGGCGCTTCACAGAAGAGCGGGTGCCATCTTTAGCCAGGGAGGTCTTACATCAGCACAATTTGCTGTGCTGGAGGCCTTGTACCACAAAGGCGATTTAACAATTAACGAGATCATTGACAGTATTCTTTCTACCTCCGGTAATATGACGGTGGTAATTAACAACTTAGAAAAAGATGCCATGATAGAAAGACAGCCCAATCCAAATGATAAAAGGTCCTGTATCATTGCAATCACGCAAAAAGGGAGAGATAAAATCGAAGAGATCTTCCCCAGGCATGTGGAAGATTTAGCAGAGAGTTTTACCGGACTGAATGAAGCGGAAAAGGAAATGCTGGTGCATCTGTTGAAAAAAATAAACAAAAGGAGTGAATCAAATGAGTAAAAAGATAAAGGCAATTGAAAAAATAGGATTTCAATGGGGAATGGACAGCCCGTTTCTGGCATGCATGCATCATAAAGATCAATTCCCGGCAGGGAATGAGGTACAGGGACCTGCGGTTTCTTTAGCAGGAAGAAATATGGGAAATGATTTTTCCGGGAAAGATGGCTTTAGTATGTATCATGGAGAAAAAGTTCCGGGATTCCCGGTTCACCCTCACCGTGGTTTTGAGACTGTCACTGTTGTACTGGAAGGGATTGTTGATCATTTTGATTCCAAGGGAGCGGAAGGACGTTATGGAAATGGAGACGTCCAGTGGCTGACTACCGGAGCAGGCTGCCAGCATGTAGAGATGTTTCCGCTGGTTCATCAGGATCAGGAAAATCCTTTGGAATTATTTCAAATCTGGCTGAATTTACCGGCAAAGAGTAAATTTACAGAACCGGATTACAAGATGCTCTGGGCAGAAGATATTCCGGTGATCAGGCATACAAATGAAAAGGGAAAGACAGCAGACATCCGATTAATTGCCGGAAAATATGGAGACAAAAAGAGCCTGGAGCCAACGAAAAATTCATGGGCAGCAAAGGAAGAAAATCATGTGGGAATCCAGCTTGTCATACTGGAGCCTGAGGCAGAGTTTCATATCGCTGCAGGTTCTAAGACCTTAAACCGTAACCTGTATTTTTATAAGGGAAGCAGTCACATTACCATAGATGGTAAAAACATTGCCCCCTCTTCCCGGATCAAACTTTCCGGAGAAGATCCGGTTACGGTGGTTAATGGAGATACAACCAGTTATATTTTACTCCTGGAAGGAGAACCGATTAACGAGCCGGTTGCGCAATTTGGTCCCTTTGTAATGAATTCCGAACAGGAAATACGAAAGGCATATGAGGATTATCAGAAGACTGGGTTTGGAGGCTGGCCATGGCCTGATGATGAGCCGGTACATGAAAGGGAGATGGGAAGATTCGCCCGTTACCCGGATGGAAGTGTGGTAAAAAAATAATTTACAGCAGGCAGAATAAGTCTTGTATAAGCATCAGCTTCGCAAAATAGTCGGATAGATAAAAGGAGCTTTTACCGTATGTGATTCATATACGAAAAAAGCTCCTTTTTTCAGATGAAACAGTTAAAAATTAATTCGCTTCTCCAGCAAAGTAATTCCCTGATACAAAATAGCAGAAACAATACAGAGAATTACAATGCTCATAACAACCAGATCCATCTTAAATACCTGGCTTCCGTAAATAATTAAATATCCCAGCCCCTTATTCGCCGCCAGGAATTCTCCGATAATCACCCCAACCAGACAAAGTCCGATGTTCACCTTCATATTACTTATGATCAGCGGTACCGATCCCGGAAGCAGCACTTTTAGCAGCACATCCTTTTTATTACCTCCCAGGGAATAAATCAGCTTGATTTTATCCGGATCTGTCTGTGAAAATCCGGTATGGAGTGTCATAATGCACCCGAATACAGCAACAGAGATGGAGGCTACGATAATCGTTTTGATGTTATTGCCCAGCCATACGATTAAAATAGGGGCAAGTGCAGATTTTGGAAGACTGTTTAACATGACCAGGTACGGCTCCAGAACTTCCGATATGCTGCGGCTTGACCAGAGGAGAACGGCAATCAGGAAGCCGCACAGGACCACCAGTACAAAGCTGACCAGTGTTTCCATGACGGTGACTCCTATGTGCATGAAGATGCTTTTATCCTTTACCATTTCAAAAAAGCAGATGGTAACTCTGGAAGGAGAGCTGAAAATAAAGTCGTTGATGATGCCCAGTCTGGCACATAATTCCCAGACGGAGAGCAGAAGGACCAGCAGCATAAAGCGCCAGACTCTTACGTTCCGGCGGTGTATTTTCTCTTTCTCAATAAATGCCTGCTGGGCTAAGGTTGGGTGTGTCTCAATCATGATTTTGCAGCTCCTTCCATACCTGATTAAAATAAACGGAGAATTCCGGCATATTTCTGCGGTCCAGAGGCCGGATGTCCTGGCTGCCGAAGGAGATGGGAACAACGGCCTTGATTCTGCCAGGTCTCTTTGTCAGGACAATCACCCTGTCCGCCACACTGATGGCTTCAGAGAGGTCATGGGTAATCAGGATAGCGGTTTTATGAGTGCTTTTTATAATAGAACTGATATCGTCGCAGACAGAAAGTCTGGTCTGATAGTCCAGAGCGGAGAACGGTTCATCTAATAAAAGAAGGTCCGGTTCCAGTGCCAGGGTGCGGACCAGAGCAGCACGCTGGCGCATACCGCCGGACAATTCGGACGGTCTTGCATTTTCAAAACTGCCAAGACCGTAAGTATGAAGCATATTATGAAGCTTTTCTCTGGAGCTGCTGTTTCGCTTTTTCTGAATTTCCAGTCCAAGCTCAGCATTTCCCATTATGGTGCGCCATTCAAAGAGATGGTCACGCTGCAGCATATAACCTATATTAACAACCGATTCGGCTTTTGGCACGCCGTCGATTAAGATCTCCCCCTCATCGGGAATCAGCAGTCCGCATAAAAGTGATAACAGGGTTGATTTCCCGCAGCCGGAGGGACCGACCACAGCAAGGAATTCCCCGTTGTCAGCAGTAAAGGATATATTGGAAAGGGCCAGTGTCTCACCCTCAAGGGAATGATAGGAGTAACTGAGCCCGCGAACTTCCAGTTTTGGTTTCATGGGTCCTCCTTATTTGACAGAATTAACTCTGATATAGTGTTATAATATGTACAAAAAAAAGGAGTGTGAAGAAAACTTTGTCCTATCATGGAATAGAAACAATTTAAGAAATTCAAATAATAGATGGAAATATCAGAAAAAATGAGAAAAAGCCCTTGCAATGCCAGGAAAAGGGTGTTATACTATTCAAGATAACAAGCATGTTTGACTGATAGAGAGTGGGCGCAAGTCCACTCTTTCCATTTTGTTTGGAAAGGTGGGAAGAAAATGGCTAAAAGAGAAGAGTATGAGGCAAAGACAGAGAGCTTTTTAATGCCCCTTATGAAGGAGAACGATTTTGAACTGGTTGACGTGGAATATGTAAAAGAAGCGGGAAACTGGTATTTACGGGCTTATATTGATAAAAAAGGCGGAATTACAGTTGATGACTGTGAAATTATAAGCAGAAAGCTGGGAGACTGGCTGGATGAAAAGGATTTTATTGCAGACAGCTACATTCTGGAGGTCAGTTCCCCGGGACTTGGCAGACCCTTAAAAAAAGATAAGGATTTTGACAGAAGCATCGGAGAAGATGTGGACATTAAGCTGTATAAGCCTTTGAACAAACAAAAGGATTTCACTGGTACGCTGCTGTCCTATGACAGGGATACTGTAACCATTGCCCAGGAAGATGGATCAGAGCTTACGCTCAACCGACCGGAGATCGCACTCATCCGGCTGGCATTTGATTTCTAAACAGTAAGAGATATTAGGAGGATAAAAAAATGAATAAGGAACTGTTAGAAGCACTGAATATTCTGGAAAAGGAGAACAGTATCAGCAAGGAGACCCTGTTGGAAGCAATTGAGAATTCTCTCCTTACTGCGTGCAAGAACCACTTTGGAAAAGCGGATAATATTAAAGTCAGCATCAACCGCGATACCTGTGATTTTAACGTTTCCGCAGAAAAAGAAGTGGTGGAGACAGTTGAAGATCCTCTGCTGCAGATCAGCCTGGCAGAGGCAAAGATGACAGATCCTAAATACGATATCGGAGATGTGATTCATTGTCCTATAGACTCGAAAAAGTTCGGAAGAATTGCTACACAGAATGCTAAGAACGTGATTCTTCAGAAGATTCGTGAGGAAGGCAGAAAATCACTGTTTAATGACTGGTACTGTCAGGAACGGGAAGTCGTTACTGGTATTGTACAGAGATATCTGGGAAGAAACGTCAGCATCAACTTAGGCAAGGTAGACGCCATTTTAAATGAAACGGAGATGGTAAAGGGAGAAGTATTCAAGGCGACCGAACGAATCAAGGTTTTTGTTCTGGAAGTGAAGGATACCCCCAAGGGACCAAGAATTTCCGTATCAAGAACACACCCGGACCTGGTAAAACGCCTGTTTGAGTCTGAAGTAACGGAAGTGAAGGACGGAACAGTAGAGATTAAGGCAATCGCAAGAGAAGCCGGTTCCAGAACCAAGATCGCCGTAAAATCCAACGATACCAATGTTGATCCGGTAGGTGCATGTGTTGGTTTAAACGGAGCCAGAGTAAATTCCATCGTCAATGAGTTAAGGGGAGAAAAAATCGATATTATTAACTGGGATGACAATCCAGCTTACTTAATTGAGAATGCACTCAGTCCGGCAAAGGTAATCTGCGTTGTGGCTGATGAAGTATCCAAAGAGGCACAGGTAATTGTACCGGATTACCAGCTGTCACTGGCAATTGGCAAGGAAGGCCAGAATGCAAGACTTGCAGCACGGCTTACCGGTTATAAGATTGATATAAAGAGTGAAACACAGGCGAGAGAGCTTGGTCTCTTTGAAGAGCTTGGTCTTGAATATCAGGACAGTGCAAACAGCAGCAGTGACTATGAGGAAGAGTTTCAAAGCGAATATCAGGAAGAAGAGTCCGAAAACAGCTATCAGGAATAATAATTAGGATGTGATGGAGACGTGAGTACAAAAAAGGTACCGCTCAGACAGTGTATCGGCTGCGGTGAGATGAAAAATAAAAAAGAGATGATACGTGTTTTAAAAACTTCGGAAGACAGCTTTGTTCTTGATGGAACCGGGCGTAAGAATGGACGGGGAGCTTATATTTGTCCTTCCATGGAATGCTTCAAAAAAGCAGTAAAGGGTAAGGGGCTGGAGCGTTCCTTTAAAATGTCGATTCCAAAAGAAGTTTACGAAGCGTTGGAAAGGGAGATGGAGCAGTTTGGATAACAGACAGAAGATCCTGAATCTGATCGGCCTGGCCACAAAGGCCGGGAAGATTTCGAGCGGAGAGTTCATGACTGAGAAATCCGTTAAGGCAGGAAAAGCATCGTTAGTGATCGTTTCTGAGGAAGCCTCAGACAATACAAGGAAGATGTTTACCAATATGTGTACTTACTATAAGGTACCAATTTATTTCTTTGCAGGAAAGGAAGAACTGGGTCACGCTATGGGTAAGGAGATGAGGACGTCTCTTGCTGTCGTGGATAATGGGTTTGCAAAGGCAATCGGGAAACTAATGAATACGAATGCAGGTAGTCAGTGTGAGAATGATCCTTCACATCTACCGGTATGTGCTGATGAATGTGCACAGAATGGAGGAAAGCATGAGAGTTTATGATCTGGCAAAAGAACTGGGAAAAGACACGAGTAAGGAGATACTGGACATATTGGAAAAACATAATATAAATTTAAAAAGCTCTTCAAACATCACCGATGAACAGGCATCAATTGTAAAAAAGGAAGTAGCAGGCAGCAGGGGAACTTCACCTGCACGTCCTGAGGCAGCAAACAGTGATGATTCTGAAGCACCAAAGAAAAAAATTGCGGCTGTATTCAGACCGCAGAATGCACAGATGAAACCACAGGGACAGGGAACAGCAAGACCTGCCCAGAAACCTGCCCAGAATATGGGACAGAGAGATGACATGCAAAGAACCCGTCAGGGGAATGAGCAGACATCAGAAGGCGCAGTGAGAGAGCACAGTGCAGGAAACCGCGAAGAAAGACCGCAGGGCGGCTATCAGGGTAACCGTGAGGAAAGACCACAGGGAAGTTATCAGGGAAACCGCGAAGGAAGACCGCAGGGTCAGGGCGGTTACCAGGGAAACCGTGAAGGAAGACCGCAGGGTCAGGGCGGCTACCAGGGAAACCGTGAAGGAAGACCGCAGGGTCAG
>JAEWJZ010000005.1 GCA_023386315.1 Bacillota bacterium
TTTGATTTTTTATCTATTCCTAAATAGATTGGATCAAGACCAAGGGATCTACATCTTTTAAGAACAGGAACTCTATCAACTGCCACTGTAATTACCTCCTAATTAGACTCTTCTACGTTTTGGTGGACGACATCCGTTATGTGGTACAGGAGTTACGTCCTTGATGCTGGTTACTTCTAAACCGCATGCCTGAAGTGCACGAATAGCTGCTTCACGGCCTGAACCAGGACCTTTAACCATAACGTCTACTGATTTTAAACCATGTACAAGAGCTGCTTTAGTAGCAGTTTCTGCCGCCATCTGAGCTGCATATGGAGTAGATTTCCTTGAACCTCTAAATCCCAGACCACCAGCACTTGCCCAGGATAATGCATTACCCTGTGTATCCGTTAATGTCACAATTGTGTTATTAAAAGATGACTGGATATGTGCTTGTCCGCGTTCAACGTTTTTCTTTACGCGCTTTTTTGTCACTTTTTTAGTAGTGGACACTTTTTTAGCCATTTTAAACTAACCTACTTTCTTTATAGTTGCTCCGCCCTGCCCGCAGCCGCGTAACGCAGGGTACGAAATCTGAATCCTGTTATTCCTGTTTTTAAAACATGTAACGTGATTCGCTGTTAAATTTAGTATCTTACTTTTTCTTGTTTGCTACAGTCTTTCTTGGACCCTTACGAGTTCTTGCGTTGGTCTTAGTTTTCTGACCACGAACCGGAAGACTCTTTCTGTGACGGATTCCGCGATAGCATCCGATTTCCTGAAGTCTCTTGATGTTCATAGCGATTTCTCTACGTAAATCACCTTCTACAGTCTGAGATTCAGTAATCACTTCTGCAATTCTCTTTACTTCGTCATCGGTTAAGTCCTTAACACGAGTGTCAGGATTAACGCCAGCAGTTGTAAGAATGCGGTTTGAACTGGTTCTACCGATACCGTAGATGTAAGTTAAACCGATCTCAACACGTTTTTCTCTTGGTAAATCAACACCTGAAATACGAGCCATGTGTGTAGTACACCTCCATTAATTATTTTAACCTTGTCTCTGCTTATGCTTAGGATTTTCACAGATTACTCTGATACTGCCTTTTCTTTTGATGATTTTGCATTTTTCGCAAATCGGCTTGACTGATGATCTAACCTTCACAGCAATTCTCCTTTCCGTTATGCGCCCTTTCACATGAAACACTTTGCATCCGCTATAAGACGCTTACGTGCAAAGATAATCCTCCGCACCCGATTTCTTCTTAATATAAATCCGGCGGCAAAGGAGTCTCCTTCCAAAAGAGCTTTCTGAGTATACCCGCAGTGTGTTTTTATCTTAAAACCAGTGCTGCCCTCATGGGCATAATACACCCAGTATTTCAACAAAGTCGCTATAGCATTATAACACTGTTTATTTTAAAATGCAAGCGCTTTTTCCTATATTTTTCTTAACCCTTTGCCCTGGCGTGTCGCGTTCCTGATCTGGAACGCGCCGGACCCGGACGCTTTATTTATCTCGCCAGATGATTCTTCCCTTGCTTAAATCATAAGGGGACATCTCAATGGTTACCTTATCACCTGGTAAAATACGAATGTAGTTCATGCGAAGCTTTCCGCTTATGTGAGCTAATACCTGATGCCCGTTTTCCAGTTCAACCTGGAACATGGCATTGGGAAGCTTCTCCACAACGGTGCCTTCAATTTCAATAACATCTGCTTTTGACATAAAGCTTACCTCCTAACAACCTGATCTTCTCTTTTGAAACATCGGATGAAATGTTTGATCTCTTCATCAGTGACATTTTTATTTTCCCGGATTTTATTTCCCGGTGACTGTTTCTCCCACAACAGGGGGATTACATGCTTTTTCTTTTTTTTCTTGGGGCAGTCAAGACGTCTTATTTTTCCGTCCACCAGATATATATATTCGCCTTCCTCACGCAATATGAAGAAATATTCTCCTTTGTCGTGTCCTGCCGTGGATCTTACGAATAAACCGGCGTATTCATTCATCGGTCTATTCCCCGCAGACAGCGGAAACCAGACTTAATATCTCCGGCTTACCTTCTGTGATCAGAACTGTATTCTCATAATGAGCGGAAAGTTTTCCGTCCTCTGTTACAACGGTCCAGTCATCATCGAGCCAGACCACTTCCAGTGTTCCCTCGTTTATCATGGGTTCGATGGCCAGCGTCATGCCTGGTCTTAACCTGATTCCCCGTCTTCTTGTGGAAAAATTCGGTATTTCAGGATCCTCATGCAGATGAGAACCGATTCCGTGACCTACTAAATCCCGGACAACGCCATACCCGAACTTTTCTGCATATTTCTGGATTGCCGCAGATATTTCACCTAAATGATTGCCAGATTTTGCATATTTAATCCCTTCGAAGAAACATTGTTTTGTCACTTCCATGAGTTGTCCCGCTTCAGGAGTGATCTCGCCGATCCCGTAAGTTCTTGCTGCGTCAGAATGATAGCCTTTATAAATCACTCCTGCATCAAGGCTCACAATGTCTCCTTCTCTCAGTACGCGCTTCTTATCAGGAATTCCGTGAACCACCTCATCATTGACTGATACGCAGATGGAAGCAGGATATCCGTTATAATTTAAGAAAGAAGGCGTACAGCCATAGCTTCTTATGATCTCTTCACCCAGATGGTCAATATCCCAGGTTGTCATTCCTGGCTTCAAGGCCTTCTTCAGTTCTTCATGAGTGATGCAAAGAATTCTTCCAGCCTCTCTCATAAGTTCTATTTCTCTTGCAGATTTAATCGTAACTGACATAAACTATGCTCCTAGGATGTCAGTGATATCGGAGAACACTTTGTTTAATTCCTGTGTCCCATCAACATTCACCAGCACGCCGGCTTCTTTATAATAATCAATCAATGGTCTGGTCTGATCATGGTAAACCGCCAGACGTTTTTTTACGGTTTCCGGCTTATCATCATCTCTTAAGACAAGTTCTGAACCACAGACATCGCATACTCCGGAAATCTTGCTTGGATTATATACAATGTGATATGTAGCTCCGCAGGATATACAGGCACGTCTTCCTGACATTCTGTTGATAATATTCTCATCAGGAACGTCAACGTTTATCGCAAAGTCTATCTTCTGTCCCATTTCAGTAATGGCTTTCTGAAGGCTTTCTGCCTGGGGAATGGTTCTTGGAAATCCGTCCAGTACGTAACCGTTTTTGCAGTCTTCCTGCTGTATACGGTCCATCAGCATACCGATGGTAAGTTCATCCGGTACAAGAGCTCCCTGATCCATATATTCCTTTGCTTTTCGTCCCAGCTGCGTTCCTTCTTTTATGTTGGAACGGAAGATATCTCCGGTAGAAACATGAGGAATCTGATATTTCTCAGCAATTTTTTTAGCCTGGGTACCTTTGCCGGCACCAGGGGCACCTAACATGATGATTTTCATCAACAGTCCCTCCATTAACATAAGGTTTAAATAGCACAAATCCCAAGGAAAAACACGCCACGGCGTGCCTCCCTTGGTTTGCTTTCTAATCGTTTAAAAATCCTTTATAGTAACGCACAAGCATCTGGGACTCAATCGCCTTTAATGTCTCCAGCACAACGCTGACAATAATAATCAGGGATGTACCGCCAAAGGAAAGACGGCTTACATTAAATAAACCGGAAACCATAATCGGAATGATACAGATGATAGTCAGACCGCATGCTCCTATAAATACGATATAGTTTAAAATTGAATTAAGGTAATCACTGGTTGGCTTACCTGGGCGGATACCCGGGATAAAACCGCCGGACTTTTTCATATTATTTGCGACTTCAAGGGGATTAAATGTAATTGAAGTATAGAAATATGCAAACACGATGATAAGTGCGATATAAACCACAAGACCAATTGTGTACACCGGTCTTTCCGGCTTAAACCAGTTGGAAGAACTGAGTGCGGTTAAAATATGTCCGCCAATGCTGTCGTAGTTGATCCTGCTTCCAAAAAACTGGGAGATCACTACCGGGAATGACATGATGGAAGAAGCGAAAATAACCGGGATAACGCCGGCGGTATTTACCTTCAGCGGAATGTTGGTTGCTTGTCCGCCTACCATCTTGCGTCCCTGCATCTTTTTGGAGTACTGCACAGGAATTCTTCTTTCACCATCCTGAAGGATGATGACGAATACAACGATTGCGACAATCACTGCAAAAATTATGATCGCTGCTACTGCAGCTACTGCAACAGATTTTCCAGACATAAATCTGGTATAAAGTGTAAATGCGTCGGAAGGGAAGCTGGAAATGATGTTAAATAAAAGGACAATGGAGATACCATTACCCACACCATTTTCCGTAATCCGCTCACCGATCCACATAAGGAGCGCACTTCCTGCTGTCATGGTAACTACTGCAATGATAACGCTTAACGCATTATATTCTTTTAACAGTCCCTGGCCTCCGAATCCGATCGCCATAGCGACGGACTCGATTAAAGCCAGAGCAACTGTTACGTAGCGGGTGTATTCTGCAATCTTCTTTCTTCCATCTTCACCGTCCTGCTGCATTTCCTCAAGTTTGGGAATTGCAATAGTAAGAAGCTGCATGATAATGGAAGATGTGATGTAGGGGGTAATGCTCAGTGCAAATACGGACATGTTGGTAAAGGAACTTCCTGTCACTGCGTTAAAAAATCCGAACGCATCGTTATTATTCTGAGCGAAAAAATCTTTGAAAAAGCTTGTTTCAACTCCTGGAATCGGCAGCTGTGAGCCGATTCTGGTAACCACCAGCATCAGGAACGTATAGATGAGTTTCGTTCTTACGTCCTTGATCTTGAATGCATTACGGAGTGTTTTTAACATATTAGATCACCTCGCAGGTTCCACCTAAAGCCTCGATTTTGGTTTTTGCGCCTTCGCTGAAAGCACCTACCTTTACTGTAAGCTTTTTGGTTAATTCTCCATTTCCAAGGATCTTAACTCCATCACGCGGATTCTTAACAATACCGCTCTCTAATAAAGTCTCAACAGTCACTACTGTGCCGTTTTCGAATGCTTCTAAAGCGCCTACATTAATGCCAATGATTTCTTTTGTATTTCTATTTTTAAAGCCTCTCTTCGGAATACGTCTGTATAAAGGCATCTGACCACCTTCGAAACCTGGTCTGGTAGCTCCGGAACGAGCCTTCTGTCCTTTATGACCTTTACCTGCTGTCTTACCGTTACCTGAACCGTGACCGCGGCCTCTTCTGAAGTTATCGCTGTGTTTGGAACCTAACGCAGGCTGTAAATTTGATAAATCCATCGCTTGCACCTCCTTACTGTTTTCTCTTAAATCTCTTCAACTTTTACTAAATGACGCACGTTGGCGATCATACCTCTGACTGCACCATTGTCCGGCATCTCAACTGTTTTGTGAAGCTTCTTTAAGCCTAATGCTAAAACGGTTGCTTTCTGCTTCGGTATAGCGCCGATCGGGGATTTCACCAATGTGATTTTTAATTTATCTGCCATCTTCTTATCCTCCTTAGCCTAAAATCTCTTCAACAGATTTGCCGCGAAGCCTTGCAACTTCCTCAGGAGTCTTTAACTGAGTTAATCCTTCGATTGTAGCTAATACTACATTCGTTTTATTATTGGAACCTAAGGATTTTGTACGGATATTCTTAATACCTGCAAGCTCTACAACTGCACGGGCAGGACCTCCCGCGATAACTCCTGTACCTTCGGTAGCTCTCTTAAGAAGTACGGAAGCACTTCCAAAGTTACCAACCAGATCATGAGGGATACTGTTGTTCTCATCGATCGGAACAGTAACCATATTCTTAACAGCAGCCTCTTTTCCTTTACGGATTGCTTCTGGAACTTCTCCGGCTTTGCCAAGACCAGCACCAACATGGCCGTTGCCATCGCCTACGACTACTAAAGCAGAGAATCTCATGGTACGTCCACCCTTAACGGTTTTAGATACACGTTTGATAGCAACCACCTTGTCGTTTAATTCTAACTGATTTGCATCAATAATTGTATGTTTCACGCTGTGTTCTCCTCTCTACTAGAATTCCAGACCAGCTTCTCTGGCTGCGTCTGCTAATGCCTGAATCTTACCCTGATATATAAATCCGCCTCTGTCAAAGACAACTTCTTTAATACCTTTTTCCATTGCTCTCTTGGCAACTACGGTACCTACATATGCTGCAGCATCAACGTTGTTAGTTTTCTCTAATTCTGCCTTTACTTCTTTTTCTACTGAAGAAGCAGCAACTAAAGTCTTACCAACTGTATCGTCAATAATTTGAGCATACATATGATTATTACTTCTAAACACAGCTAAACGTGGTCTCTCTGCAGTACCTGCAAGACGATTACGTAATCTGTTGTGCTTCTTAACGCGGATTTCGCTTTTTGACTGTTTGCTAACCATCTTTACACTCTCCTTAATTATTTCTTACCAGTCTTACCAACTTTACGTCTGATCACTTCATCAGCATACTTGATACCCTTGCCCTTATACGGCTCAGGTCTTCTCTTATCTCTGATTTCAGCAGCGTACTGGCCAACTTTTTCTTTATCAATACCTTTAACGAAGATGATGTTCTGACCTTCCATGGTAGACTCAATACCTTCTGGATCTTCCATTTCTACCGGATGAGAATAGCCAAGGGAAAGAACAAGCTTCTTGCCCTGCTTCTGAGCTCTGTAACCAACACCGTTGATCTCAAGTTTTTTCTCATATCCTGCAGTAACACCAACGATCATGTTGTTGATTAAGGTTCTTGTAAGACCGTGTAAAGATTTCATCTTCTTTAAATCGTTTGGTCTTGTTACAACGATATGACCATCTTCTTCTTTGATTGTCATCTCTGTGGGTAATACTCTCTCAAGAGTTCCCTTAGGACCTTTTACAGTCACTTTATTATTTTCTGCAATTACAACAGTTACGCCTGCTGGAATCGCGATAGGCATTCTTCCTATACGTGACATGCCGTTTACCTCCTTAAATTTTCGGAGGGAATCTGTGCGTTCCCTCTGTTTTCAGATGCTTTGTTAGTTACCAAACAAATGCAAGTACTTCTCCGCCGATGCCGTTGGTGCGTGCTTCCTTATCGGTAATAACGCCCTGGTTGGTGGAGATGATAGCAGTTCCTAAACCGCCAAGTACTCTCGGTAACTCTTCCTTGTTTGCGTATACACGTAAACCTGGTTTAGAGATTCTCTTAATACCTGTAATGATTTTCTCGTTTTTATCTTTACCGTATTTTAAGGTGATCCGGATTGTCTGGAATGCACCGTCTTCTACGAGATCGTATTTCTTAATGTAGCCCTCTTTTACAAGGATATCAGCAATAGCTAATTTCATCTTAGATGAAGGTACATCTACTGTATCATGTTTTG
>JAEWJZ010000024.1 GCA_023386315.1 Bacillota bacterium
CCGCCGTTGTATCTCCATAATGCGGTATAAACTACATTTTCTGATACGGTCTTTGCGATATCTTTATTCCAGCCGATAAAACTGTAGTTACCGTTTGCTGTAGTCTGCCCTTCAAATGCAGGAACCGCATCTCCATAGCTGAGACCTGTGTTAGTCTGTGCATTAAATGAGCCATGCTCTCCTGGATTATAGGTTATTGCAAACTGCTGCTTAAAGTAAACCCGGAGCACCATACCGCCATCGCCTGCCACTGCTGCCTCAAATACATTGGCTGCATTTGAATCGAGTATATATCCGCTCAATGCTGCCTTATCAGAATCGGTTACGGCTGCCAGCGCATCCGTTGTTCCTGCTCTCAATGAAGAATTATTAGCCTTCTCCGGATACTTTCCTTTACTCTCGTAATAGAATTCCACTGTATATTTGGTGCTGGTTGAAGAAATCCATTGTGCAACATAAGTGTTGTCTGTAGTAACAACCGGCTCAGGTTTTGGACTCCAGCCTGCGAATACATATCCTGGCTTACCCATGGGCGTCCCGTCATATTCCGGAGTTACTGTGCTGTAATCCAGACCTTCCGCCTTCTGAATTGCAAAGGTTCCCTGGGTACCGGGCGCATAAGTTACTGTGAACTGCTGTTTGAAGTAAACCTTAAGAACCAGACTTCCATCTCCGGCGATTGTTCCACCCAATACATTTTCTCTGGCTTCGTCAAACACGTAACCTGGTTTCTTTATTTGCCTGTCATCAGCAGTCACCTCAGCCTCAGATTCCGTATAACCATTTCTGGTATACGAATACGTTGGCTGCTCTGCATATTCTCCATTTACCTGATAATACAGGTCTACAATATAATTAACCTGCACCGGATCATAATAAACATTTATTACATTGTTTTCTCCGGTTATAACCGTAGGCAGTTCCGGATTGTATGGCTTATCTGATAATTTGTATCCAGCCTTTTCCTTTAAAGTTACCTGATTTACTGTTGGCTTAGCTACCAATACTTTTTGATTTTCTTCTGCCCCTGCATCCTCACTGTTATTATAGAAATATCTGATTTTGTAATTCAGTGTCTGATCCTCATCTATTTCATAATATACAGTTTTTTCGTTAGGGCCTTCTGAGGTGATTGTCATGCTTTCTGGCTGCTCTGCCATCAGCTTATACCCGGTTGTGGTTTTTTGCGGATTGATCCAGGTTACTTCTCCTACGGGTGCACTTGCTGTCAGAGACTCAAGACCGGGCACCTCAGTTGTAGTATCTTTGATATAGTAATTGACCCTATAATCAAACTTCTGGGTATCATCAATCTCATAATACACCGTCTTCTCGTTGGGACCTGCTGAGGTGATTGTCATGCTTTCCGGCTGTTCCGCCATCAGTTTATAGCCAGTTTTGGTCTTTGGCTCATTCCTCCAGGTAAATTCCCCTACCGGTTTCTTTCCTGTCAGAGCTTCAAGTCCGGGTACCTCAGTTGTGGTATCTTTGATATAGTAATTCACACTATAATCAAAATTCTGGGTTTCATCAATCTCATAATATACTGTCTTCTCGTTGGGGCCTTCTGAGGTGATTGTCATGCTGGCTGGCTGATCGGCCATCAGCTTGTAACCGGTTGTCGTCTTTGAAGCATTGCTCCAGGTAAATTCCCCTACTGGTTCACTTCCTGTCAGAGCATCAAGATCTGGTACCGCAGTTGTGGTGTCTTTGATATAGTAATTGACTCTAAAATTAAATTTCTGAGTTTCATCAATCTCATAATACACCGTCTTTTCGTTGGGACCTGCTGCTGTGATTGTCATGCTTTCCGGCTGTTTTGCCATCAGTTTATAGCCAGTTGTGGTCTTTGGCTCATTCCTCCAGGTTATTTCCCCTACCGGTTTACTTCCTGTCATGGACTTAAGACCTGGCACTGCTGTTGTGGTATCTTTAATAAAGTAATTCACCGTATAGCCAAACTTCTGGGTATCATCGATCTCATAATACACCGTCTTCTCGTTAGGACCATCTGAAGTGATTGTCATGCTGGTTGGCTGGTCAGCCATCAGCTTATAGCCGGTTGGGGTCTTTGACTTATTAGTCCAGGTAAATTCCCCTACCGGTTTCTTTCCTGCCAGAGCTTCAAGACCGGGTACCCCGGTTGTGGTATCTTTGATATAGTAATTCACACTATAATCAAAATTCTGTGTTTCATCAATCTCATAATATACGGTCTTCTCGTTGGGGCCTCCTGAGGTGATTGTCATGCTGGTTGGCTGATCGGCTGCCAGCTTATATCCGGTTACAGTCTTCGGGTCATTTTTCCAGGTAAATGTTCCTACTGGTTTACTTCCTGTCAGTGGAGTAAGACCTGGTACCCCAATGGTAGTATCTTTGATATAGTAATTTACCGTATAACCAAACTTCTGCGCTTCATCAATCTCATAGTATACCGTTTTCTCGTTAGGACCAGTGGCGGTGATTGTCATGCTTTCCGGCTGACCATCTACCAGCTTATAGCCAGTTGCGGTCTTAGATTCATTTTTCCAGTTAAATGTTCCTACCGGTTCACTTCCTGTCAGTGGCGGAAGACCTGGTACAACAGTTGTAGTATCTTTGATATAGTAGTTTACTGTATAGCCAAACTTCTGCTTATTATCAATCTCATAATAGACAGTCTTTTCGTTCGGACCTGCTGCTGTGATTGTCATACTCACCGGCTGTGCTGGACTGGTCACCAGCTTATAGCCCGTTGCTGTCTTCGGCGCATTGCTCCAGGTGAACTCCCCTACCGGTGCATTTCCGGTCAGTGGCGCAAGACCTGGTACTGCTGTTGTAGTACCTTTGATATAATAGTTTACCGTGTAGCCGAACTTCTGCGTATCATCAATCTCATAGTACACTATCTTTTCGTTTGGACCTGCGGCTGTGATTGTCATACTCGCCGGCTGTGCTGGACTGGTCACCAGCTTATAGCCAGTTGTTGTTTTAGATACATTGCTCCAGGTAAATGTTCCTGCTGGCGCACTTCCTACCAGTGGTGTAAGACCCGGCACCGCAGCTGTGGTACCTTTGATATAATAGTTTACCGTGTAGCCGAACTTCTGCGTATCATCAATCTCATAGTACACTATCTTTTCGTTTGGACCTGCTGCTGTGATTGTCATACTCACCGGCTGTGCTGGACTGGTAACCAGCTTATAGCCCGTTGTTGTTTTGGGTACATTTCTCCAGGTAAACTCCCCTATCGGTGCACTTCCTGTCAGTGACGTAAGTCCCGGTACCGCAGCTGTGGTACCTTTGATATAATAGTTTACTTTATAGTCAAACTTCTGCGTACCATCTACTTCATAATACACTGTCTTTTCGTTCGGACCGGCGGCTGTGATTGTCATACTCACCGGCTGTGCTGGATTGGTCACCAGCTTATAACCCGTTGTTGTTTTGGGTACATTTCTCCAGGTGAACTCCCCTATCGGCGCACTTCCAGTCAGTGACGCAAGACCCGGTACCGTGGCTGTGGTACCTTTGATATAATAGTTTACCGTATAGTCAAACTTCTGCGTACCATCTACTTCATAATACACTGTCTTTTCGTTTGGACCTGCGGCTGTGATTGTCATACTCACCGGCTGTGCTGGACTGGTCACCAGCTTATAGCCCGTTGTTGTTTTGGGTACATTTCTCCAGGTAAACTCCCCTATCGGTGCACTTCCTGTCAGTGACGCAAGACCTGGTACCGCAGCTGTGGTACCCTTGATATAATAATTCACTGTATACCCGAACTTCTGAGCATCATCTACTACAAACTTAGCATAGAAAGTTGTACCGTCTGCCCAGCCATCAGCCGGACGTGCTGGTGCATATTTATCAGCAGTAGATACTGGAACAGTACACGCTGCATCACTATACCAACCGCTAAGCTTATATCCCGTGTTTGCAGTTGCTGCAGCCCCTTTAGAAACTCCAATGTCTGGATTTAAATATTCATTCGCGGGAGATACTTTACCTCCTCCTACTGCCTGGAACTTAATCTGAACACTGTTTTTTAACCTCCATTGTGCATATAAAGTTACTGTATTCGCCGTCCCGGAATGATTCGCAGCAATAAATTCCTCTGTAAGCCTGAATGAGCCCCCTTCGTTAAAAGCTACACCGCTTCCATCAGACCGGGTATTCCAACCATTAAATACGTATCCATCTTTCTTTAATGGAAGCCAGGTCCCGCTTTCATACCCGCCTGCTTTAGCTACCGTAACATTTTCATCCAGATCGTACCCTTGACCATCCGGAGTTAATCCGCCAGTATTACCATTTCCATCATAGTCAACATAATAGCTCTCATTATTTCTAATGATGCCATCCACATGCCATCCTTCCGTTCCACAAGCTGCTGACTCATATTTTATAACATACCATTCAATATACTCATTATCTTTTAGATTTCTTTTTGTCCAGTCATCAGTAACCTGGTAAAATTTACTGTTTAAATTTGCCTGTACATTATCCTTTCCAGTCACAGTTATTAAAGGGTTGATATAATTTAATAGATTATCCCCAAATCCTATCGTTTTGTAAAATTGCCCATAATCCTTATAAATAAACTCATAGCTGCGACTAGTCTGGTTTCTTGGCTCTGCCGGCAAATCGCCGCCATCATTTAAAACCGCTACCCATAATCGTCCAGTCGCGTTCCCTCCTGTTTGTGCCCAAACCGCATATAAAGTTTTGGTTTTAGCAGTTTCGCTGGCATTTATTGTAAATGTGTCTGTATAAACTTCATTATACCCTGCATTACCTTTAGCAGTAATTTTACCTCCGTCTGGAGATTCGCTCCAGCCTATAAATTGGTAATCCGCTTTCTTAAGGCCGCTGCCATCAGGTAATTCTATAGAATCTCCGGGTTTTACATTTTGTGAAGAGACGGTTCCCTGACCACCATTGGCATTAAACTGGACTGTTATACCAGCCTCCTTATACCATAAATAAATATTGTTTTCATTCACATCTATCCAACCAGATGATGAAGTTTTATATTTTAAAGTATTCCACAGAAAATCAGCTTCATTTTTGAGTTCCTGAATCACGTCACCACTAACGTAATTACTTCCGATTGTAGCTTTTTCAAATGTGTATCCACTTACGTCCGGTGCAATGTCTTTAATAGATACAGGTTTATTACTATCAAAAGCTGCATAACGCTTAGCATCTGTTCCAATAGGTTCCACCACTCCATTGTCGTATTTTACAATATTTAATGGAACAACTTTATTTCCAAAAAAATTATAAAAAACGATTGTATAAGTTGAAAAATGTTCTGCCTCAAACGTAATCTCATGAATGCTTTTACTTTTCTCTACATTCAATTCTTCTGAGACAGGCTCCACATAAGTCACATCCGAAGCTGTTACATCTGCCTGTGGTTCCTCTTCTTTAGTCGTGGCAACATATACCACCTCAACCGTATCAGCTTCCTTACTGTGCTCCTCCATTGGAGTCCCGGAAAACGTCACCTGTACAACACCATTCCAAATTTGGTTATCCAGCTTGTTGCCGTTGTAGTCAAGAAGATCAATGTTATAAGATAAAGAACTAATTACTTCTTTATCCTCTCCTTTCGCTGCTGCCTCAGCCTCAACCTTTTCTTTAACTGCATCCCCGATGCCGGTAACAACGTTTGCTGTTGCTTTTACGCCTTTTGGTAAAACTCCTTCAGGTGCATACAAACGAATAACAGTGCCATCCTTCATAGCAAGCTCGGATGCGAATTCAGGATGTTCTCCAGTCTCCGTCATAAAGACTTCAACTTCCTGATCTTCATAAATCTCTGGAACAGAATACCAACTGGTCTGCGAACCATCATTATTATCTGTCACAGAATCAGGATTAAGTGTTTGTGTATTAGCCGTCACACTCTCAATCGCATATCCAATCTGATTCTTAACGCCAAAGGTCAATTCCTGACCTTCCTCAACACCCCTTGGTCCTTCAATGATACGGGCACTGGCTTCAGGATAGACAGTATACGAAATCTTATATCCATCATAGTCCTCAAAAGCTTTTAATTGATTAATTGTAACCGTATAAGCCTTGGCTGTAGAGCAATATCCCATTCCTACCAAATCGGCTGTTCCTGCTGCAGAAGTCCCGGTTTCTGATTTGGGCGTCTCTGCCGCCGGCTTACTCTCCGATGGGGAAGCCACTCCAGAAACTGTCTCTGCCGATTTCCGGTCTACAGAAGCCTGCGTGGATTCGGCCTGCGTAGTTTCAACCTGTGTAACTTCGGCCTGTGTGGTTTCAACCTGTGTGGTTTCCGCCTGCGTGGTTTCCGCCTGTG
>JAEWJZ010000012.1 GCA_023386315.1 Bacillota bacterium
CAATTCCTGCTGGTGTTTCAGGCCATTGACCATTTCTGTATAGCTCGACACAATTTAATTTAAATACAAAATCATATTTCACGTAAAAACCCCCTTTACTGGTGTCCAGTAAAGGGGGTACATATCAGAGCTGATCATCGCGGGGGTAATATTTTTTGTGTTCAGAATGCATGAACTTTTATTCTGAAAGTCTATTTATGCTTTTTATCCTCTCGAATGCTTCAAGCAATATAGACCCAACACCATAACAGGCAATATCTTTTATATCAAACACCGAACCTAACACGATCCGCAGAAACCTGTTATTTTCCAGTCCAAGTATCTGTACTAATTTGAAATATTGCAGCGCCTCTACTCCTGCTGCAAACAGGAAGACATACAAGGGAAGTAATCTGCATCTCTCCGGAATAAAGATTCTCGTAAAGCTATACACCAAAATCACTACCAGCATATCTCCTACATATGGCCGTATAAAAGCATCATGTACATATAATGCTATCATCACTTCCACAAATAGAATCAGTACAAACGTAACCGCATACTTAATTCTTAACTGATTTCTTTTTGTCATTTGTAAGTTCATAACTCTCCCCAATCATTCTGATAATATCGGTATCTGGAATTGTTCCATCCAGAATAATAGAACTCCAGTGTTCTTTGTTCTGGTGATATGCCGGGATCACAGACGCATATGTGCTTCTCCAGAAATCTCTCCACTCCGGATCACATTTTACATTGATCCAGATGTTGCCTTCTCTTTCAAAGATCCAGGCAAACGCTTTTTTATTCTTTTTATGACGCATTAAAGTCCAGTTTGTATCGTGAAACGGATAATCCTCATAGACTTCCTTTAATTTTATGCATATGGCTATTACTTCTGAACGTTCTTTCATAACTATCACCTGCTTTAAACAATTATTCACTCAAATATCATCCAAGAAGTTATTTTATATCAACATTACACAATCGTCCTGAAGCGAGAAGGGAAAACTATATCGACAAACGAATTTTATCTACCAGAGTTATATCCGCAGGTAACCAGCCCACAGAATTCATCTCATCCTTCGTCAACCATTTTGCGTCCTCATGTTCTTTCAAGACTAAATCGCCAGCAACGATCTTTGCCCAAAAGCAATCCATAGAAAGATGAAATGTGGGATAATCATATTCGATGGTATGAATCAATTCTCCAACTGAAATCTCTGTCTCTAATTCTTCCTTAATTTCTCTTTTTAGTGCTTCTTGAGGAGTCTCACCTAATTCAATTTTTCCACCAGGAAATTCCCAACCACCTTTTAGATCTCCATATCCACGTTGGGTAGCAAAAATGATTGGTTCTCCCTTTTCGTTCAAATCTTTAATCACTGCAGCCACTACTCTAACTATTTTCATCCTGCCTTCACTTCCTCTTTTTTAATATTACTTTGCAAATAACGTAATAGATCCTCTCTAACCGCATGATGCATCTTCATTTGGAATTTTGCGATGTCACGTTCTTTTCCATAATTGTCGTTCTTTCGAGCTGGTTTAGCATCTATTATTTCAAACTGTCCTACATAATAAAAATCTGTTTCTGCATCACTTTTCTTAACTAAAAGATGTTTTCTCCGTGCTGTCATTACGTCCGCTACATAAGAGCTATTAATTCCTCTTCCTATTTGGGAATCCCAGCGAAAAATCATATTATTTTCAAAAGCATCTGCATAATCAGGTTTTCCATCTATATAATTTTTATCATCAGAACTTTCCTCTTTATGATATGTTACAAAAATAAATACATCTTCATCTATTCGCTTCATTCCGTACATTATTGACGATAAATCCTTACCACAGTTCATCAAAAGACTCACATCACGCCTTGAATATTTTTCATACAAAACAAATGGCGTTCCAACCTCCTGTTTAATTAAATACTTTTCCTTATATCTTCTAAGCCCCACTTCAATAATATCATTGACCTGTTTGTTGAACTCCATATGATGAAGACGTTCTGCAAACCCCTTAAGCCTTTTTAAAGTTCTCTTTTCATCGTAATTTACAATATCAATATGACAGTACTTTTTGTACTCTTCCTCTTTGCTTACAAATTTTCCTTGTAGAACTTCTATTGCATTTTTAAAGGACGTCAAGTCAAGCTCATAACCATAAGTCTGCTGAAACTCTTGTCTTATGTGATCAACATAGATTACTTCACGATTTAAAAAGCGTTTTAATATTTCAAGTTCGTATGGTCTTGTACCACTAAGTATTGTCTTTGACAAATACTCTAGAGTAATCATTTCCTGTTCCGTTATTTTTCCCATATAAAGTTCTTTCTCTACAGACACCAAGAAACTTTGATAGGTCTTATATTCTCTGATAATTACAAGTGGATCTATTTCTCCATTTTCATAGAAATCTAAAAGATAAGGAACTCTGCCCAGACGATTTTTCAAAGAAATATAGCTATCTTTAATGATTGATTTCATTCCTTTAATTTTATCAATTGACGAAAAAATCTTATCTTTTGCAATCTCATCAAAATGAACCGTAGAAGCTCCCGGTATTGTACTGTTTCCACTAATAATATATTTACGAATGGTGTCTGGATTATAAGAACGATCTCCTGATAATGCAATTGGGATCATAAAGTTATTATTATAATTACCAATAAAATCCAGGATAACTACATACTCTTTTCCCTCTGCTTTTCTAAGACCTCTTCCTAACTGCTGAATAAATACAATGGGGGACTGGGTAGGACGAAGCATAATTACCTGATTAACTTCTACGATATCTACACCTTCATTCAAAATTTCTACTGAAAATATGTAATCTAATGGCTGCATATCTTCAAGAGCCTCATCCTCGTCCATTGCTAATCTTTCAAATGCTTCTTGCCGATCCTCTTCAGATGCATCGCCATTTAAGGCTATTGTTCTATATAATTTTCCAGTTACTGGATTTATAATCTGATTAAATTTTGCTGATAGTTTTTCTGATTCCTCTATTCGGCTGCAGAATATTAATCCCTTTACCCTATCACCACTATAACCGTAATAATTAGCTTGTTCGATAATATGCCGTACTCGCTCACCCCCTGTTAGCTGATTAAAATCTCTTTCAGAAATATTTTTGGCTCCAATCTGCTTATCATCGATCATTGAAATATCACTGATTCCAAAATAATGAAACGGACAGAGCAAATTTTCTTCCATAGCCTGCTGAAGACGAATCTCATAAGCAATTTGGTAATTAAATATTTCGTAGATATTTTTCTCCACAATATTATCATTTCGCTTATCAGGGGTTGCCGTCATACCAAGCCAAAGCCTAGGATTGAAATAATTCATTACTTTTTGATAAGTATCTGCAGATATATGATGAGCTTCATCTAGTATAATACAATCAAATTCCTCAGAATTATATTTTAGTAAATGCTCATCTCTATTCAAAGTTTGAACTGTCGCAAACACATAATCACGATCATATTCATGATACCCGGCCCCAACTAATCCCATTGAAACTGACTTCGCAAATACCTTTTCATAAGATTTCTTGGACTGACGTGCAAGCTGTCCTCTATGAACTAAAAATAATACTCTCTTAAACTTAAGTTCGCGCATTGCGAATGCTGACGCATAAGTCTTTCCTGTTCCTGTTGCTGAAATCAGAAGTGCTCTTTCCTCGCCAGCAGCTAATATCTTTCTAAGGTTCGTAATAAAACCAACCTGCATATTATTGGGCTGTAATCGGTATTTTTCAATAGATGTAATATCATCTTGCTTCGCTATCTTACGTTGACGCTTAATAGTATTATATCGTTCTTTATAATTCTCATAAAATTCATCAAACCCAAGTGAGTACCTGGATTCCCAAAGCTCATAAAATTCTGCAATAATCTCCTGTGCCATCTCTCCCTGCTCAGTAGATACAACTTTTGTATTCCATTCACGGTTAATTGTTAGTGCTGCGCTTGTAATATTGGAACTACCAATTATAATACGATAGATTTCTTCCTTTTTAAATATATATCCCTTCGTATGAAATCCTTCATCAGCGGCCTCCACATTAAACATTTTAATAGTAATATTGTTTAGTTCATTTAATTTTTTTAATGCTTTAGGTTCACTAAAATTCAAATAATTGGTTGTAAGAATCTCTCCAGGAATATTTTTCTTCTCAAGTTCTTTCAGTGTCTGAAGAAGAGGAGTAATTCCGCCCATTGTAATAAACGCAACACTTATCTGGAACTGATCGCATACTAAAAGCTCATTCTCAATGGTCGAGAGTACTTTTTTCCCTTCTTTATGATTATTTGAAACAAACTGCGGCTTATAAGCCAAATTAGATGAAAACGTTTCATCAACGTATGCTGTCTCAAATCCATTCCTTATTTCAGTTAACTTCTCTTTTGTCATGTACCCATTCCCCTTTTACCAAATTTGGTAACCTTGTCTTCTTGCCGAATCATAGACCGGCTGCATGTTTTTCTCAAGAATATTATAGAATTCCTCTTTTGAATTTCCTTTTCTATAGAGTTCCTGATTGGCCCATATGGAATGTAAATTGTCTCGATAGCAAGACTCATATTTTTTTCTAATCTCTGGCTTTCTCTCATCATGAATCATACTATACAAAATGAACTGGTTACTTGCAAATCGTTTAAAAAAAGGATCCCATTGGGGAAGCTTATTACTTTTTGAAGAATTTAACGCCGAATCCATAGGCATTAAATTCCACAATTCATCGTTCATAACAAAGGACCAAGGAATAAAATGATCGACATCATAATTACCTTTTACAATAGGTGCATTTTTAAATACATCTACAATAGACTGATTATCCATAACTGCTTTCCACAGTTTTCTAACGTTGTTTAGTTTGCGCATTTTTTCATTCATTGGCGTAAGCTTATATATAAGTCCAGGGACTTCAGGATTATTGTTTTGAAGCCACTTAACCTTTTCATATTGTATCCAGCCTAGAATGGATACTGTATTATCCTGTATCATCTTTATCCAGGCTTCATTAAAAAAGACTTCCTTCTTAAGTGAACTTCCTGTTCCAAGTGTATATGGCAGTAATGATATCTGATTGACTCTTTCCATATAAGAAACCATTCTTTGAGTGCTGCCCCAATCCGCTCTTTCCTGACATTTATCGAAAAATCCTGAAAGCGCTCTATACGGAACCATATGGGTTAGTTGTTCTTTATAAAGTGCCAGTTCTTTATCATATTCTTTTATTTTATTCTTAATTTCTACCTTATAAGCATTTCCCGGAAGCTGACTCAACTCCTGCAGCGTAAGAACGGATCTTTCCAATCCATCTTTTACCCGACCTTCAATCATACCGCTGAGATGAATATGAAATTCTAAAACTGTATACCATGCATTTGCAATCATCTCATCAATTATTTCATTGAAGCTGGTCTCTTTTACACCTTCTAAAATCAGATGAACGATTGCCTCAAGCCAATAAAACTTATAACAGTATGACGGATTCTTCATCATAAGAGAAAATGCGTCTATATCAAGACTGTTATAATATTTGCCATCAATATTTAATTGATAGCCGATTTTCTCAAAATCAAATTGAGCCATTTATCTTCATCCCTGCCTTGTCTTATGTATGCTGTTACCAATCGGTTTTCTGCATCAACTCTTTTTCAGTTGATCATATTTTTCCTTACTGCCCTTAGCTAATTCTACTGGATACTTTTTATTATTTTTTTTAATCTTCGCCTGAACAATCTCATCTAAATCAAGACCACATGCATCAGCCATAAGCACACAGTAATTTATAACATCTGCAAGTTCTTCCCTAATCTTGTCCATTTTCTCTGTGCAGTTCACATCTTCCGCACTCCACTGAAAAATTTCCAGTAATTCAGCCGACTCCAGTGAAATGGATATCGCTAAATCTTTCGGATTATGAAACTGCTTCCAATTTCGGTCGTCTCGGAATCGTAAAATCTTATTTATTGTGTCTTGTGTCATTCATTTTTTCCTCCACCACATCTATATACAGCCACAAATAATTTTAAGAACCAGTCAGTTACTCCTTAAAATCTTCCTTTAATAAATAGCCACTCTTTTCTAAGAAATATGCCATTTTTCTATTAACTCTAATAAATACTCCATAATTGCCCTACCGTCTGGCATATACTACATTATTATATTCTTATATTTAAATATTTTCAACGAATATCGTCGATTATAGCGCCTAGCGCCTTATCGAGCCTTTTTCTGAATGTTTTACGCATCCTCCATCATAAATCTTTCAAAAACGAAGAGCTCAAATAATTTTCCTGTTTCAGATCTCACAACTTCTAGATTATCCGGACAACTTATAATTTGCTACTTCCTCAGGAAACCTTCCTCATTTCCTCGATGCACGGCGACAGTTACAACTTCCAATTAAACAATTCGGAATAATGCGGTTCTGTACCACCAGATACAAGAGGCATCCCCTTGGCCAGAAAAGGACGACTGGAACTTAATTATTTATGTTCTGGACGCAGAAAAAACAGCTTTAGCTCAAATGACAGAAGAAGAGCTTAATCTTCAAATAAACTGTGAATCTTGGTATTGTTAAGACATATGGACGCAATGAGAGAGACCAGTCCTTAACTAGTTTCTTTCTCATGCGTCCATGCCATACATTTTCCGACCCGTACCCCCGTGATAAGAGCCTGACCCAGTGCAGAATTCCCTTCGCCAATTTCACCAAATCTTTCTTAAATACTTACCCAAATTCTCAGCTACGGTTTCCTTTATTTCATCGGCAATCAGTCTTGCCTTCTGCTCGTCCATATTTGCCTTTTTCGCAACCTCAAGAATATCTTTGATTCCCGGATTCATACCATTTCCATTTACTGTAGTAGCATGTTCTCCTCCGATAGAATTACTATATGTCAAATCATAGGCCGGAGACAGTTTCCAAACTCCATCCTGATATAAATAGGAAAAATTTTTGGAATGATCATCCCTATTATGAGCAAACACATTGAAGCACATAAGTCGAAATAGCTTTTCCACTTCTTCATAACTATGTGTCAGTTTTAATGTTAGTTGCATCAGAATGTTGTAATCCAGATTCGGGATGCGATGTGAAGTTTCCAGCAAGGCACTCACAGAAATCATATGAGTCTTTTGTCCATTTTCTCTGTCAAATCTCTTTGTAGCAAAATATCCATCATATAAGTCTGATGGTAAGAGCTTCGTGTCAGCCATCGGAATCTTGCATTTTTTAGCACATAAAGAATAATCATATTCCTCCCTGCCAATGCCGTTCCTATCAATGGAAGAAGGAAACTTTACAATCCATTCCTCTCCATTCAATTCATAATTAACCTTAGGTCTGGCACCACCAGAAGAACCTCCCAGGCGAAACAATTCATCTAAGCACTCTGTATTTTCTGTTTCAAACATTTTGGAACTTTCTGTTGCCAGTTCATCAAGAGACATTTCAGACATTTGGACTTTCATTTCATTGGATGGATGGTACTCCAATCCTCCCATTCCACTATCGCCAACTATTGCCAATCTAGTGAGCGCATTTACTGTAGCTGGATTTATTCCATTCTTCAATAAAAGACGATCCACCAATAGTCGCCCCCAGCCATCTGGCAGACTATCTGCAAATACCCCAAATAATCCGTCAAAGGGATCGTACTTTCTTGGAATAAACACGCCTTTATTAAGCGGTAATGAAATTAGATTAATAGAAAATCCTCTCCGGACCCACTCATCAGAGTATTCAAATGCAACCAAATGCTCTCTTGTCTCTGCCAAAGTGCCAACATGCACATTTTTCATATATACTTCGAGAGTCTTACGATCTGTCATTAATTACCTCCTGGATAGATGAATATCCTTTCTTTACAAACAGTAACTCAAAATCATTCTCCAATCCTAACGCAAATGCAATTTTAATCAGAGAAGTTAATGATATTTCTCCGGTATTCTCAAAACGTTTAATGGAGCCCAAACTCACTTCAGAACGTTTGCTCAGCTGCACCTGTGTAAGATTTTGCTCTTTTCTTCTATCTTTTATTCTCGCTGCAAGATCCTTATTTACTTGATTCGGTGATTTTAAAAAGGCAAATGTATCCATATAAATGCTTCACTCCTAATCTATTTCTATAGATAATATATTAACCCAAATCATCAAAAATATCAATATATAGATAACATATTAGCCATCTTTTATATTTTACTCTTGAGAACTGGTGTAATTTCTTAATTTGGCATTGGCTTCGCCTTTTTCTCTTTTATTTTTTCCCTTCCTTACATATATTAGTAGTTGTTCGCTCTGATATCTCCTTATATACATCTTCCGCAGGAATACACTTCGATACATCAAAGTTTTTGAGCTTTTCCAATCTATATCTTAATTATATAACCAAACTAAATAAATCCTCATTGAACAGTTAGTCCAAAAAGGAACATTTCACCCACACGAGTTTGCTCATGTGGGCTACCAAAAATAGCCGTGCTTCACGCACGGCCCTGTTCAATCATATTATATCTGTAAACTCTCCGCATATTTAAACAGGATAATATCCTTGGGAGCCGTTTTGGTATATGCTTGCTCTTGATGCATGAATGTCACAATCTCATCTTTGGTCATCCTTCCAAGTCTTGCTATGACAGTATCCAAAATACGCTTATCCTCTGCATCAAGTGCCGGGTAATCTGAGCCTACCTGTAAGTTGAAATAATACGCACAAGTCTCACCCATATTCACTTCCTCACATGGAACACCTTTGAGATCGATAATGGAATTATGTTCGATTGGCACTGCTCCCATCGGCAAGGCCTGATATACCAGGCCTGTGATAGCACTCCCTCTCTCCTTATAAGAAAGCGCATCTGAATACCACATTAACTTCATGAGTTTTACTTTATACAAGCTGGTGACCATGGTTGATGCTGCAAAATAGCGAATCACATCCACTACCTTATCTAAAGAGAGAACTGCTTTCCCCTGTAACATTTGATTACTCTGAAATCTCGCATATTTAGCTTCAATCGCTTTCCGCAGATAACGGTCTTGATCATTCTCATAGAGAATAGTAGCCGTCTCGAGATATCTGCGATAGGACTCAGCCAATAAATTATTCTTTGCCTCCACAAGTAAATCGAGAAACCATTGTGGATCCTGATTAAGTTTTTTTAAAATAGTATCATGCGCTTTGTCCTGCACCTGATGACTTTCATATCTGGTAATGGTTTTAATACCCCACCCTAAGAGAACACAAAGGTCACTCTGGCTAATGCCATACTTTCCACGAATAGCATTAATATCCTTAGAAGTAAGAAGTCTTTGTTTTCTTCTATAAGCATCTTTTATTGCCACATCATTCTCCTGAATTTGGGACTCATCCATATACAATTCATCTGCAGCATCACAATAAAAGTAAGTAGCCTCATAGTCTACAGGCACTTTCTTAAAACTTGTATGTTCCATTACACGAACTGTTTTCACTTCATGCTCTTCCATACAGCAGGTACATAAACGTTTTTCACTGCGAATCTCTTTCATGTTCACCAAAACACCTCCCTTATTTATACCTATATGGAAACAGCTCTGGTATAAATGCTCTCTCAGCAAAATGAAATGACATAACAAAAGTTGTGGAATTCCCATACATACCAAACAGCTCCACTCTTATCTTAATATATACATCGTCCTTACCATTATAGACCTTTCCAAATTCCCTCATCTCACTCCTATTGGGGAACTTAAAATCTGTTACAGTCCTCATATATTCCCCCACAGTAAGCATTTTCAATTCTTTTTTCAGAGCGTCCACTGGATTCTCATTCGGAAATAAAGTATTTACCGTGTATTGATTCGTAAATTTTTCATCTCTTTGGTCATCTACACGCCTGCGTGCCTGAAAATTAATCTGAGCACCATTTTCAAGCGCATATTTCAAATCCTGGAGATAAGACTTTACATCTAATTCACTTTCAATTCTTTCTTTTGTTTCTTTCGCCAATTTCATTCTCCCGCCCAAGGTATCATTTGATACCTCCATAATAAATCGGTTTTACTCTCTTGTCAATTAAAATCTTTATTAAAAACTTCACAAAAGCCTTTTCTATTGTCCTTAGATAGTAAAACTAATAAAAGAGAATATGAAAAAAGGAGACTGCAATCTGCAATCTCCTCATTTTTCATCGTCATAACCCGAGTGTAAAAAACTTTTATATTCTGCTTTTTCCTAGATATTCACTTAAATCAAGTATTCTTGCGTGGTCTATTTTTCCAAACTCTTCATCGTCGGGAACAACAACACATCCCTGATCGCATAACTATCCGTAAGCAGCATCAC
The DNA here is from genome assembly GCA_023386315.1 of Bacillota bacterium. Classification (GTDB taxonomy): domain Bacteria; phylum Bacillota; class Clostridia; order Lachnospirales; family Lachnospiraceae; genus Lacrimispora. Next base: position 10,328 of record JAEWJZ010000012.1, read on the forward strand.
AAACCGGTCAATCCCAATCCCAATACCGCCCGTAGGAGGCATACCGATCATCAGCGCATTGACGAAATCCTCATCCATCGAGTTCGCTTCATCATCCCCCGCTGCCAGAAGTGCTTCCTGAGCCTTAAATCTCTCAATCTGATCCAGCGGATCATTCAACTCGGAATACGCATTTGCCATCTCACGCCTTGTAATAAACAGCTCGAAACGCTCTGTATATTCCGGATCACTCGGCTTTTTCTTTGTAAGAGGTGAAATCTCAACCGGATGGTCAATAATAAACGTAGGCTGAATCAAATGCTCCTCTACAAACTCTTCAAACAGAAGGCTTAAGATATCGCCCTTTTTATGTCTTGCTTCATAAGCCACATGGTACTGATCCGCAAGAGCTTTCGCTTCTTCATCTGTATGAATAACAGTAAAATCAATATCCTTATATTTCTTCAGAGCGTCAACCATGGAAATACGCTCGAATGGTTTAGACAAATCAATCTCTACTCCATCATAGGTCACAACCGCAGTGCCAAGCACCTTTAATGCAACCTCACGGAATAAATTCTCCACCAGATCCATCATGCCGTGGTAATCGGTATATGCCTGATAGAGCTCCATCAAAGTAAATTCAGGGTTATGTCTGGTATCCACACCCTCATTACGGAAAACACGACCAATTTCATAAACCCGCTCTAAACCGCCGACAATCAGTCTCTTTAAATAAAGTTCCAGAGAAATACGCAGCTTTACGTCCTCATCAAGGGCGTTATAATGGGTATCAAAAGGTCTTGCTGCTGCTCCGCCTGCATTGGCCACCAGCATAGGAGTCTCAACCTCCATAAAGCCCTGGGCATCCAAATGGTTGCGGATCTCCTTTATAATCTGGGAACGCTTTACAAACGTATCACGTACTTCCGGATTCATAATCAAATCAACATATCTCTGTCTGTAACGAAGATCGGTATTGGTAAGGCCATGGAACTTCTCAGGCAGAATCTGCAGACTCTTGGTCAGCAGCTCCACGCTTTCCGCATGGATGGAAACCTCTCCTGTCTTTGTTGTAAATGCGGTTCCCTTGATTCCAACGATATCACCGATATCAAGCTTTTTAAATTCTTTATAGGATTCTTCGCCAATGCTGTCTCTTGCTACATAGGACTGAATATTACCCTTTAAATCCTGGACATTACAAAAAGAGGCCTTTCCCATAACCCGCTTGGACATCAGACGTCCTGCGATGGAGACTTCTTTGCCTTCCCAGACTTCATAATTTTCTTTGATCTCACTGCTGTGTACGGTAACATCGTACTTTGTAACCTTAAACGGATCCTTTCCTGATTCCTGAAGCTCAGCCAGCTTCTCCCGGCGAACCTTAAGTAAATGGTTTAAATCCTCTTCTACAACCTGATTCTGGTTTTGATTCTGCTGTTCTGCCACTTGTTTCCACTCCTTTGTGAACTATGTTAAGGAAGTACTCTTAAGACACTCTCTGGATCTCAAGTACCTTATACTGAATGACTCCCGACTGTGTTTCAACCTCAACAACGTCTCCCACTTTTTTGCCAATCAGCGCCTGACCTACCGGAGATTCATTGGAAATCTTATTCTGAAGGCTGTTTGCTTCGGTGGAACCGACAATTTTAAATTCCATCTCTTCGTCTTCATCCACATCGTAGACTTTTACCTTACAGCCAATATTAATCTTATCTAAGTCTATCTCATCTTCTACGACTACTTCTGCATTCTTAAGCAGCTTTTCCAGCTCTTCGATACGCAGCTCGATGTCTCTCTGCTCATCTTTGGCAGCATCGTACTCTGCATTCTCGGATAAGTCACCCTGTTCTCTGGCTTCCTTAATTTTCTGGGCAACTTCTTTTCTTTTCACTACTTTTAAGTTCTGAAGCTCATCTTCGTATCTCTTAAGACCTTCATAGGTTAAAATATTCTTCTTGTCTACCATGGTTTTTTACTTCCTCCTGGTTTCTACTCGCTAAATCACATTCCAGATATTATAGCTTAAACATCTGTAATTGTCAAGATTCGAGTCCCTTTTTCTGATTATAATGCGCCAATTCTTTCTCTTACAAACTGCCTTAATTCTTCCATTGTTTCCACCTGATTGATATCGTTTCTCAATTTGGCTGAATGGGGAAGTCCGGCAGTATACCATGCCATGTGTTTTCTCATCTCACGCATGGCAACCGTCTCTCCTTTGTGCTCTGCCTGCATGGTTCCATGACGCAGAATCATCTCGCTGATCTCAGCCGGAGTCGGCGGTTTTAACAGTTCTCCTGTCTCTAAGTAATGCAGCGTCCTGGAAAAGATCCAGGGATTTCCTTTTGCGCCCCGGGCGATCATGACTCCGTCACAGCCGGTCTGATCGATTAAGGCTTTGGCATCTTCCGGCTTAAAGACATCGCCGTTGCCGATGACAGGAATGGAGACAGCTTCCTTCACCTGCCTGATGATATTCCAGTCAGCAGTCCCGGAATAGTACTGCTCCCTGGTTCTGCCGTGGACAGCAATCGCTGCCACACCGCAGCTTTCCGCCATACGGGCGAATTCCACTGCATTGCAGTCTTCCTCTGTAAAGCCTTTTCTGAATTTTACAGTGACCGGCTTTTTCACTGCCTTTACCATGGCAGTCAGGATCTTCTCCGCCAGCTTTATGTCTTTCATCAGCGCGGAGCCTTCGCCGTTATTTACAATCTTCGGCACAGGACAGCCCATGTTCACATCGATCAGGGCAAACGGCCGGGATTCTATGGCAGCTGCCATATCTGCCATGATCGCCGGGTCGGAACCGAAAAGCTGTACACTCACCGGCCCTTCCTGATCAGATATGCTTAACAGCTCATTGGTGTTCTTGTTCTTATATAAAATGGCTTTGGCACTGACCATCTCTGTGACCGACAGTCCGCAGCCCTGCTCCCTGCATAGAAAACGAAATGGCAGGTCCGTAACCCCTGCCATCGGCGCCAGTATCAGATTATTGTCAAACGTTACATTTCCTATTCTAAGTTTCAACTGTCTTTTTCTCCGTCTTCTAATTCTTCTCCCAGATAAAAAACACGGTAGTACATCTCAAGGGACTCCAAAAGCTCCCGTTTTTCCCGCTGGTACTGCTTTATCTTTAACACACTTCCGATTTCATCAAATAAGTAGTCCTCTTCGGATGCCGTTACTTTAAATTCCAGGGTTCCATCCTCGTCAAACTCCAGAACCAGAACTCCGCCTATGTCTTCGGTGTAGAGTACACACATGATCTGAAGCTCCTGCCGGATGCTTTCCGGGAGACTTTTAAACTGTTCATTAAAATAATATTTCTGTTCATAAGAATTGGCACCGCACAGCACCACTTTCTCTTCAGCCAGCTCCATATCTGTCACCGTTCTTTCTGCCCGACCACGCATTCAAGCATGTTCTGTCCCCCTTCGGATACAGAGCATGCTTTCTGATGTCGTTATGTTTATCGGATTCTAATTGTACCATACAAAAAAAGAATTGACAATAGCCTAAAAATCAGTTGTACAGCGTTTTACCAGCCTGCAGGGTACCTTGCAGTTCCGGCTGATATCCGGATCCTTCTCCTGAAGGATCTTCATCATGTTGCTGATGGTGATATTACACAGTTCTTCTACCCGGTTATCTACGGAAGACAACTCCGGATCGCTGCAGATTGACAGGGCGGAATTATTAAAGCCTGTAATGCATAAATCCTCCGGTATCTTTAAAAGCTTGGCATTTGCATATTTAATCGCTCCTACCGCAAGACCATCGTCTGTGGCAATCACGCTGTCAAACCGTAAATCCCTCCGTTCCAGAAGTATATCTCGCACGGTGTGAATCCGGTTTTTCACATACAGCTTTAAGTCGCCGAGCACCGGCAGGCCGTGGCTTTTTAAGGCTGACTCGTAACCGGTCAGCTTCCTTGCGGCACTGTAGGAATGGGAATCGCACAGAAACAGGATTCTGCGGCGGCCTGATTCGATCATCTGGCTGGTCACGTCATACGTAGCCTGATAATCGTCTCCATAGGCACAGTATATATTCTCACCGTCTAAATATCCGTTAATTAAAAATACCGGGACCTGTCTGGCTGCATCAAATATATACTGCACACGGCTTTCCTCTCCCTCGGCACCTGCATAGGTGGAACCAACCATAATTAACGCATCAATGCGTTTGGCTAACAGAAGACTTACGTACTTCTCCTTTATTGACTGTTCAAAACCGCTGCAGCACAGGATACAGTCGTAACCATGCTCATGCATACGGCTCTCTAAATGGGCAACTGCAGTTGCCATATAGGCATCGGAAACATCCGGACATAAAATTCCGATGGTTTTCATGGAATCAAGGCCTAATCCCCTGGCAAACACGTTGGGGGTATAACCGTTCTCCTCCATAATTGCCCTGACTTTCTGTTTTGTCTTTTCACTTACGCGGGGGCTGTCGTTTACCACCCTGGATACGGTAGCAATGGAAACTCCTGCAAGTTCTGCGATATCATATATGTTCATCCTGGTGTCCCTCTGACGTCTTCATTATTCACCGTCTGAATACGGATTCAGACAGACGTTTCCCCTTTTCCTGTGTCTGCGTTTTCAGCCGCTCTGTATAGCCGTTGCAGCGGGGAGCGTAAGCGCTTACACTTATCTTGATTCATTATACATAATATTTTTGTAATGCGCAACTGTTAATGCAAGGGAATCACGAAAAATCATGTATGTTTTTTCTGTATTGTTCCCATAATTAAAAGAAATATGTTTCTTTTATGTTTCCCTATTGACTAAGAGAAAAAAATGGTGTATGTTTTATGTAAGTACTTACATTGCATCTGAATATTGAAACTGGTACTAAGAAAGGAAAGGAAGCTTATGCAGGACTTTATCAAAATCAATTCCGAAGACAACGTGGCAGTCGCATTAAAGCCGCTTGCTTCCGGCAGTGCCTTAGACGTAGACGGCACAGCGGTTACTCTTCTGGAAGATATCCCGCAGGGTCATAAATTCGCCCTGACAGATATACCTGCCGGCTCATCCGTCATCAAATACGGCTGTGCCATCGGCATAGCAAAGGAGAATATTGGGACAGGGGCCTGGATTCACACACACAATTTAAAAACAGGTTTAGGGGATTTACTGACTTACACGTACAACAAACAGGAAATTGAAGTTACTCCCACAGAAGAACGCTTTTTCAACGGATACCGCAGACCCGACGGACGTGTGGGCGTGCGCAACGAAATCTGGATTATTCCAACCGTTGGCTGCGTGAATAAAATTGCAACAGCCATTGAACGTGCGTCTTTAAAATATGTAAAAGGAAGCATCGATGCGGTTGCTGCTTTCCCTCACCCTTACGGCTGTTCCCAGATGGGTGATGATCAGGAATATACAAGAACCATTCTGGCAGATTTAATCAATCATCCAAATGCAGGCGGCGTTCTGGTGCTGGGACTTGGCTGTGAGAACAGCAATGTTACCGAATTAAAACGCTATATCGGCGACTACGATGAGCGCAGAGTGAAATTCTTAGTGGCTCAGGAGTCAGATGATGAAATATCGGATTCTCTTGAATTAATCGATCAGCTGGCAGAATATGCGGGAACATTTCACAGAGAGCCACTCAGCTGCAGCGAGCTGGTGATCGGAATGAAGTGCGGCGGTTCAGACGGATTATCCGGAATTACAGCCAATCCTACTGTAGGTGAATTTTCAGATATGCTGGTTTCAAAGGGAGGAACTACCATCCTCACAGAAGTTCCTGAGATGTTCGGTGCGGAAACCCTTCTTATGAACCGGTGCCAGAACGAAGAAACCTTCGGAAAAACCGTTGATTTAATAAATGACTTTAAGAATTATTTTACCAGCCACAACCAGACCATTTACGAGAACCCCTCTCCAGGCAATAAAAAAGGCGGTATTTCCACTCTTGAGGACAAGTCTTTAGGGTGCGTTCAAAAATCCGGCAGAATGCCTGTGGTCGATGTATTAAAATACGGAGAGCCGGTACGCAATAAGGGACTGAACCTTTTAAGCGCTCCTGGCAACGATCTGGTAGCTTCCACAGCCCTTGCTGCCTCAGGCGCCCATATCGTTTTATTTACAACCGGACGGGGAACTCCGTTTGCATGTCCCGTACCAACCATGAAGATTTCCACCAATTCCGCTCTCAGCCAGAAAAAGAATAACTGGATTGATTTCAATTGCGGAGTATTAGTGGAAGGAACCGATATGGAGACTTTAAAGAATCAGTTCTTTGACTTTGTAATCGAAGTTGCCTCCGGCAAGATGGTGAAATCGGAAGAAGCAGGTTTCCACGACATGGCCATCTTCAAGCAGGGCGTAACATTATAAAATATTTCTGACAACATATAAGGAGACAAACGGAATGGAAAAGTTAAGCTACCAAACACTGGAAAAGCTGGGTTATGACGGATATTTATTAAAAGAAGCACCGGAACGTGTACTGCAGTTCGGCGAAGGAAACTTCTTAAGAGCTTTTGTTGATTACTTTATTGATGTTCTTAATGAAAAGACCGGATTTAATTCCAAGGTTGTTTTATGTCAGCCGATCGCTCCTGGTCTGGCCGATATGATCAATGATCAGGAAGGTCTTTATACCCTCTTCCTCCGCGGCTTTGAAAATGGCCAGAAAGTGAATGCAAAGCGCGTCATTTCCTGCGTTAGCAGATGCTTAAATCCATACAAAGAGTATGAAACTGTTCTTGCCTGCGCAGAAAACCCGGATCTTAGGTTTATTGCCTGCAACACAACAGAGGCCGGAATTACCTATGATCCTTCCTGCCAGTTTACAGATGTACCGGCTGACAGCTATCCCGGAAAGCTGACTCAGTTCTTATACAGACGTTTTGAGAAGTTCGGTAAGGAAGCTGGAAAAGGGTTTGTCATTCTTTCCTGCGAGCTCATTGACAACAACGGAAAAGAACTGGAAAAATGCGTATTAAGTTATGCAAAACAGTGGAATTTAGGCGATGAATTCTTAAACTGGATTAAGGCAGAGAACATCTTCTGCTCCACACTGGTTGACCGGATCGTAACCGGATATCCAAGAAACGAAGCTGCTGCGATCTGTGAAGAATTAGGATATCAGGATAACATCATTGATACCGGTGAAGTATTTGGCTTCTGGGTAATTGAAGGACCGGACAGCTTAAAGAAAGAACTTCCATTTGAAGAAGCAGGTCTTCCTGTTATTATCTGTGGAGATCACAAGCCATACAAGCAGAGAAAGGTCCGTATCTTAAACGGCGCCCATACCTCTTTTGTATTAGGCGCTTATCTGGCTGGTCAGGATATTGTCCGCAACTGTATGGATGACGAAGTAATCTGTGGATTCATGAACAAGACCATTTACGATGAAATCATACCTACCTTAACTCTTCCGGAAGAAGAATTAAAAAGCTTTGCAGCTTCTGTAACAGAGCGTTTTAAAAATCCATTTATTGACCATGCACTGTTAGCTATTTCCTTAAACTCCACTTCCAAGTGGAAAGCCCGTGTTATGCCGTCTTTAAAGGGATATGTAGAGAAGGATCATGCGCTTCCAAGCTGCATTACAGCTTCCTTTGCATTCTATATTGCATTCTACCACGGAACAACACTGACAGAGGACGGTCTGACCGCTGTGCGCCCTGCCGGTGATACTTATACAGTAAAAGATGACAGGCAGATTCTTCAGTTCTTCTATGACCACAAGGATGAGAACGCTGCTGCTCTCACCCACTCTGTCTGCACAAATACAGAGTTCTGGGGCGAAGATTTAAGTGCAATTGCAGGCTTTGAAGAAGCTGTCTCCGGTTATTTAAAAGATATCGAAGAAAAAGGCGCTTACGAAGTCATGAAGGAATGTTTATAATCAGGGAAACTGTCCCTGCATGCAAATTTGTTTCTCTTTCATAAAACAAACCAGTATACCATTGCTGATTCAAGGCAGTGGTGTGCTGGTTGTCTTACTCTGATCATCTGTAGTTTTTGGTTAGGAAATCCAGCATAATCTGATTAATCCGATAGGGAATCTCCATCATTAAATAGTGGCATACGTCTGCAATGGAATGATATTCAATGGCCGGATATATTCTTTTTAATTCTAATTCATAATCAGGCGGCAATTGATAGGCAGGTGAATAAATTGCCAGACATGGCAGGGCGGTCTGCCGGTTTTTTGCCCAATACTTCTGATCTTTTTCAACGCTTGATATAATTGATTTTCCAATTGCCAATGGTACCTCTTTGCTGATTTGTAATACTTCATTTTTCAGCATTTGCGGTGTGTCCGGCAGAAACAGCATATTTAAAAACGCTTCACGCCCAGTCTCTTCATCCATACTCCGGGCGAAATCCCGATTGTATTTTAACCAGTCTTCTTTTTCCTGCAAATCTTCAGGCAATTCAAAATGCGCTCCATCCATACTGCAAATACCCGTACACATATGCGGATATTTTTGTATAAAAATTTCACATATTGCAAACCCCATACTATGTCCGACTAAAAATCCTTCCGAAATCTCCTCCTCTTTCATTACCTGATAAATACAATCCGCAAATAATTCCATAGAATAGTCTTTCTTTTCATCTTTGCTGCTGTTCCCATTCCCTGGTAAGTCAATCGCCACTACTTTGTAATCAGCAAAAGCGTCAAGCTGGTATTTCCATGTTCGGATGCTGCCAGTCCAGCCATGAATCAAAAACACACTCCTCTGTGCGCTGCCTCGGATCTCGTAATGGATTTTATGATCCATATAGTTTAGGAATTTTGTTTCCATAGATATCTCCTCCTGATGATGATGTATATTACTTTGCATTGTTACAAAATCATTTTATCATCACTTTTAACAGTGGTGGGATAATGGAGGGTTTGAGATGATTTGTACCCGTTAATGCCCGCCCATATCGGTGAAAATAAAAGAGCTTTGATATGGTTTAACATGAAAAAACCAGTCAAAGCTCTTTTTTATATTTCAATCTGTTAATAACGTTTCTGTCAGGAATTTCTGCTTAGCTGCAGCTGTAATTTTCAAGAAACTTTCTTGACCATTCTGCATTATCCGGCGTACTGTCCTCGATTGTCATCTGAATATAAGGCTTGTCTTTCTTTGCAAAATTCAGGATTGTATCATATTTCATAACTCCGGTTCCAGGTGCTCCGGAAACCACCTTATCGCCTTCAATTACAAAATCCTTCATATGGAGAACATCGGTATACTCTCCCAGATCCTCAATGGCTTCTTTTATTACCTTGTCATATTCACTGCTGTTCTCCACAGACAGTAAATTAACCGGATCAAGAATGATTCTTAAATTAGGGGAATTGATAGCTTTTAACACTTTAAGAGCCTGTTTAGAATTGTATACGATATGGCTCCATACCGGTTCGATTGCCATGATTACACCGAATTTCTCTGCACATTCCACTACCGGACGAAGATTGGTAATAAATGTCTGAAGAGCTTCTTCTGTATGGGATGCAGGCTCAAAACGGTATTCTGCATTGGGGTTGCCTGTCTCTGTTCCCACCACGCTGCAGCCTAAGATGGAGGCAAAACGAAGGTGGGCAAAATAACGCTCCTGAATCTTCTTAATCTCTTCCGGATCGGGATGTGCCAGGTTTAAATAGCAGCCCAGAACAGCGATGTCCATATGATACTCCGCAAATTTGCTGCGCAGATAAGAAGCAAATCCCGGTGTCAGGGCGGAATTATCCACCGAATGATCCTCAATTGTCTTTGTCAGCGCCAGGTGTACACAGGAAAACCCCTGTTCGCTGGCTATTTTAATACGTTCCTCTATGGTACCTGGTGCCACATCGTGTAATCGAATTCCAATCTGCATTATGCTCTTCTCCTTTAGATCGTTTCGTAATGATTGATATTGCTTAATTCAAATGCTTCCCCTTCCTGTCCGGAAATATGAACATTTTCACAGATCAGGGTATCCACATTGCTGATACAAAAGCCTTTTCTGGTGCACTCTCCCACTCCGCTTAACATGGCGGGAGCTCCTGACTTCGCCTCTTTTGCAAAGGAGATATCAACGTTCTTAAATTCAATGCGTTCAATCTTCTTTTCCGGAAGGCCATAGAGAAAGGATGCTGCTACGTGACAGTTAACTGCCTTTATATTGGTAAAGCGGAATCGGCCGATCTCAGGCGTTCTGTCGTCAACCGGAAGCGGCTCCCTGCACTGAACGTATTCTGATTTGCCATCGGGATCACAGAAATAAAATCCGTTGACTACAAAGGGAGTCATCACATGATCCATGTCAATGTGGTCAAAGGTAATATCCGTAAGAACGGAGTCCTTTCCTCTTCCTCTTCTGGTCTTGATCCGCAGGCCTCTGTCCGTGTGACGGAACAGACAGCGTTCTACCCGGATGTTTTTCACACCGGCTCCTACTTCGCTTCCTATGGTAACAGCTCCGTGACCGTTTTCCATCAGGCACTGACGAATGGTGATGTTCTCAGAAGGTTTCTTATATCTGCGTCCCATATAAATTTTACCTGACTTGATGGCAATACAGTCATCACCCAGCGAAAAATGAAGTCCAAGTATCTCCACGTCCTTACAGGATTCCGGATCCAGACCGTCTGTATTGGGAGAATCTGCCGGATTGCTGATGCTTAAATTTAAAAACTTTAAGTCTTCACTGAAGTAGGGATGAAGAACCCAGGTCGGACTGTTTTTCAAAGAAAAGCCCTGAAGAGTGATCTTCCTGCATCTCTCCAGGAAAACCATGCGGGGGCGGAATGCTCCCTTCATCACTCTTACATTGTCCCACCAGTTGTCAAAGGAAGCCTGTCCGTTGATGGTCCCTCTGCCATAGATTACAACATCTTCCACATCAATGCCGGTTATGATGCCTGCAAACATGGGCAGGGGATTCCCCTCCCAGGTTCCCAGATTATAATCTTCTTTTTCATCATAGCTTTCGATCATTCCGGGGAACTTTGGAAACTGATACCGGTCAGTCACTGCAAGGAGTTCTGCTCCTTCGGAAAGTTCAATCTTTATATGGCTCTTTAAAAAGAGACTGGTAATTCTGTATTTTCCTGCGGGAATCAGCACTCTTCCGTCTTTTGGACATGCCATGATCGCAGCCTGAATGAAAGCGGTGTCGTTCTGGATTCCGTCTCCAAGAGCACCAGCTTCCCTGACATTGATTGTGACAAATTCATAATCCGTATGGAAGTTTACTTCTGCCTTTTCTCCATTTCTTTCCAGAGAAATATTATAGTCCATATCCGGCTTTAAGTCAAACAATGTAAATACAACCTGCTTTGTCTCTCCCCGGTTTTCTCCGTTTACCAGAATCTGGCCCGGAGTATCAAATTCATAGATAGTTTCTGTGATTGTCTCTATGGTTACAGAACGTGCTGTCTGAAATACAACTCTTAATTCCATACTGTTAAACCTCACCTGTAAGTTTTCCTGTGTTATTGTTTTTTCTATTGAAAAAGAGCGCAGCAATTACATACCACGCCCTCTTTTTGATCTTTAACCTTTTACTCCGCCTGCAGCAATACCATCAATGAAGGAATCCTGCGCACAGAAGAATACAATCAGAGAAGGAATAATGG